>NZ_LT606950.1:0-1200000 GCF_900095195.1 Polynucleobacter necessarius | reverse complement strand
TGGCCAGTCAAATTTGCTGGGGTGATTGCAAATCATTCTGCGGCCAAGGGCCTTGAATTTGCTTGCTCACAGGGCATTCCGGCCTACGCTATCGAGCATAAAGGGTATCCCAATCGCGAATCTTTTGATGGCGCTCTGATACAGAAAATTGATGCCCTAGGCGCTGATTTGGTAGTGCTGGCGGGGTTTATGCGCATTCTGACGCCGGGCTTCATTCGTCACTTTGAGGGTCGCTTGATCAATATTCATCCTGCTCTGCTTCCGGCTTTTCCGGGTTTGCATACCCATGAGCGTGCTTTGGAGGCTGGCGTCAAAGAGCATGGGGCAACCGTTCACTTTGTTACGGAGGGGGTGGATGAGGGTCCGATTATTTGCCAGGCCTCCGTATCAGTTCTCGCGGGGGACGATCCTGATTCCTTGGCGGCACGTGTTTTAAAGGCGGAGCATCAGATCTATCCTTTCGCCATAAAATGGTTTCTCGATGGACGATTGCGAATAGAAGGTAATCACGTGAAGTTACAACCCCCAGAATCGCAATTTTTCAAGCTATGAGTGCAGATCGTCCAAGTAAAAAACCCAACAAGCGATTGGGTTCTCAAAAGAGTTACGCAGCTAAATCCAAGGATCCTCTGCGTCGACCAGAGCGTCGTAATGCTAGCGGTAATCTCATTGCGCCGGATGGTCAAAAAGGTTTCTCGAATGCAAAGGCATTGCCGCAACACGCGATTCATTTGGAGCGTTTGCTTCCAGAGTTGCTGCGCTTTGATCAGCCAGCTGATCGAGTAGTGAGCCGATATTTTCGATCCGAGCCACAACTTGGTAATCGCGATCGCGCCTTAATAGCCGAGAGTGCTTTTGCCATCTTGCGTCGTAAAAATGAGTTCTCGCAATTTGCGGCTAGTGGTGTGGGATCCCAAGCTAGACGCTTACCCCTATTGGGTTTGCTGTCTGCTTTATCGGAGGGCGGACTGGGTTCGGGCAATCGCGCGGAGAGTGCGATTGCCGATTTGGCGCACGTTCTTAAGCCGGGTGAATATGAGTGGTTGCAACGTGTATCAACAGTGGATCCAGCTGCATTAAATGCTTTGGTTCGCAACAATTTGCCGGAATGGTTATGGGACGCATTTGGAAAATATCCCGGCGAAGAAGCGCGCGAAGATCTCGCAAAATCATTAATGCATCCAGCACTCTTGGATTTGCGTGCAAACACTATGAAAACTAATCGTGACGAGTTGCTTGCGCAAATGAATGCGCTTGGAGGTCGCTATCAGGCTGTTCCGACTCCCTATGCACCAGATGGCGTGCGCATCATGGGCAAGCCAGCGTTGCAAAATACCGCTGCGTTTAAATCCGGTCTGTTTGAAGTGCAAGATGAGGGTAGTCAACTTTTGGCGTATCTACTTGCGCCTAAGCATGGCGAGATGGTGGTTGATTTTTGCGCAGGCGCCGGCGGTAAAACATTAGCCATCGGGGCTTTAATGCGATCGACAGGCCGACTGTATGCCTTTGATACCTCGGAGCGTCGCCTAGCCAATTTAAAGCCGCGACAAGCCCGCAGTGGCTTATCTAACGTTCATCCTGTTTGGATTGATAGTGAAAATGATGCCAAGATCAAACGGTTGGCCGGTAAGATAGATCGCGTCCTCGTTGATGCCCCTTGTAGTGGAATGGGTACATTGCGTCGTAACCCTGACTTAAAGTGGCGCCAGACACCAGAAGGAGTGTCAGAGCTTAACCAGAAGCAGATGAGTATTTTGAGTTCGGCAGTCCGCTTGCTAAAGCCGGGAGGCCGCTTGGTTTATGCCACCTGCAGTCTTTTGCCTGAAGAAAATCAAGCCATTGCTGAGAAATTTCTAGAAACGCACCCAGAATTTGAGGCTATTCCTGCGGCAGATGTTCTTAAGCCATTGTTTCCAAAGGATAAATTACCTTTAGGTTGCTCTGCGGATACTCCATGGTGGCAGTTATGGCCACACATACATCGAACAGATGGGTTTTTTGGGGCAATTTTTCAGAAAAAAAAGCAGCAAATTAGAGCCCTCTGAAAAACCTAAAACCACAGAGATAACGAAAGATAATCCCCAAAAGACCTAAAAAGCTCTAAAATAGAAACTAATACTTCAATAGGACGCTATTTTGAATACGGTTTCAAGCTCTGGTTTCGATTTATTCCTCAATTGGTTGGCTAATGGTTATTTAGATTGGTCATGGTGGCAGATCACCTTATTCACCCTCGGTGCGACACACATCACCATCGCTTCCGTGACAATTTTTCTACATCGTTGCCAAGCCCATCGCGCTCTCGATCTCCATCCTATTGCCTCCCATTTCTTCCGTTTATGGCTCTGGCTAACCACTGGCATGGTTACTAAAGAATGGGCGTCGATTCACCGCAAGCATCACGCTAAGTGCGAAACTGTTGAGGATCCACATAGCCCACAGATTCTAGGGATTAGCACTGTTCTGTCCCGAGGCGCCGAGCTTTACAAAAAGGAAGCGAAGAATCAAGAAACGTTAGAGAAGTATGGTCACGGCACGCCGGATGATTGGCTTGAGCGCAATATTTACTCTAAGTTTTCTTGGCAGGGTGTGGCCATCATGCTCATCATCGATGTATTTTTATTTGGTGCGATTGGTTTGACGGTTTGGGCTGTGCAAATGTTGTGGATTCCGATTACCGCTGCTGGCGTCATCAATGGGATTGGACACTTTTGGGGCTATCGCAATTTTGATTGCGAGGATGCTTCCACCAATATTCTGCCTTGGGGTATTTTGATTGGCGGTGAAGAGTTGCACAACAATCACCACACCTTTGCAACCAGCGCGAAACTCTCCAATAAATGGTACGAGTTTGATATTGGTTGGCTCTACATTCAGATGATGAGTGCTGTAGGTTTAGCAACCGTGAAAAAGACTTCGCCAAAACCTGTATTGAATGATCTGCGCCCTGCAGATCAAAATACATTGGAGGCCATCATTGCGAATCGTTATGAAATCATGGCGCGCTATAGCAAAACATTGCGCAATTTCTTCAACAACGAAGTACAGCATATGCAAGTACTGGCGGCCCATTTAAGCGACGCCCGTACTTGGTTATCCAAAGATGAGTCGCGTTTGACAGAAGGCGAGAGAGCAAAGCTGGAAGAGCTAATGGCCAGTAATGCGCAGTTGCATAAGATGATTGAGATGCGCCGTGATCTGCAGGCAATCTGGGGACGCTCCAGCGCTACAAGAGAGCAGTTGGTTTCTCAACTGCATGCTTGGTGTCAACGCGCAGAAGATAGTGGCTTAGCTAGCTTGCGTGAATTCTCATTGAGATTGCGTCGATACGCTTGATTCGAAAATATGGGCAAATAAAAAACCCGCTAATTAGCGGGTTTTTTATTTGCTAGAAGTATTTACTTCAGCTTAGTTTCTTTATAAGCAACGTGCTTACGAATGGTTGGATCAAATTTCATGATCTCCATTTTTTCAGGTTTAGTGCGCTTATTTTTTGAAGTTGTGTAGAAGTGACCAGTACCAGCTGATGACTCTAATTTAATTTTTTCTCTGCCGCCTTTAGCCATTCGTGCGCTCCTTAAATTTCGCCACGAGCACGGAGATCAGACAAAACAGCATCGATGCCATTTTTGTCGATAACGCGCAAACCAGCGTTGGTTAAGCGCAGGCTAACCCAACGGTTTTCAGATTCAACCCAAAAACGACGATTTTGCAGATTCGGCAAAAAGCGACGCTTGGTTTTATTGTTTGCATGGGAAACGTTGTTGCCAACCATCGGCTTCTTCCCAGTGACTTGGCAAACTTTCGCCATGACTAACTCCATTAATTGTGAAAAAAGAAAATTGTATCAGTCAAAGCTTATTTTGGGCTAGTCCTTATTGGATTTTTGGTCAGTGAGGAGCCCAATAAAATGCCTAATATTTAGGCAATCCTGACCCAATTTTCTCTATAAGTTAGTAACTACTATCAATTTTCTTCAACATTCATAATCCCCGACTCAGAAAACGAGAAGAATCCTCTGCTACTGACGATGCAGTGGTCCAAAAGGGGGATGTCCACTAATTGCAGGGCTTTTGCCAGAGTTTTATTCAATGTTTGGTCGGTCTTGCTGGGTAGAGGGTTGCCGCTGGGGTGATTGTGAGCAACGATGATCGCACTCGCATTTCGGGAGAGCGCTTCCTTAAGCACCTCCCGTGGATAGACTGCTGTCTGCGTAATGGACCCCCTAAACAGCTCCTGGCACTCAATGAGATGTAAGTTGGAATCCAGGTGTAGGCATACAAATACCTCATGGGGTAAGCCACCAATTTTGGCTTGCAAAAACTCTTTTACGTGTCCGGAGGACGAAAAAATCGAGTTTTGCGACAGAGTGTCCTCAAGACTGCGTTTGACGAGCCCATATGCCGTCTGAATTTGTGACCATTTTGAGAGGCCCATGCCGTGAATTCGGGTAAATTCCGCAGGGCTGCTTGCCATAAGACGAGGAAGGCTCCCGTAGTGGTGGAGTAAATCCTTCGCTAGCGCTACTGCACTTGCCAACCCGTAAAAAAATTGCGACCAGTTCGGCATCGGTCGGGCATCTTGCGCCATGCAAGCGAAGTTTTTCTCTAGGCCGATCACTTTTTGGCCAAAAGGGTATCGGCGAATCCTCTTGAGGCGCAGGGTTAGATACAATTACTTTGTGACTAAGCTTACTGTTTTGCCAAACTCTTATTTGACCCTGAACTATCGACTCACCCTCCCGAACGGGGATGATTACATCAATACGTTTGTTGATCGGCCTGCGACGGTTTTGATGGGGTCTGGACAATTTGCACCTTGCTTTGAAAAAGTATTGTTAGGTCTGGGTGTAGGTGATAAAAAAACTGCCCTCTTAAAACCCGAAGAAAGTTTTGGTGAGCGCAAGGAAGATTTTGTTCAGTGGGTTTCACTGAAGGTGCTCAAAGAACGTCGCGATGATGACGTGGAATTTAATCCCGGCAATGTGATTGAATTTAATGCGCCTGGTGGCGCGCAATATGCTGGAGTGTTGCAATCGATTAATGAAGAGGGCGCATGGTTCGATTTCAATCATCCGCTGGCCGGTCGTGAAGTGACGTTTGAAGCGCAAATTGTTGCCATTCTCTAAAGCATGAGTATTACAGATACCCCTGAAATTTTGATGGCGCAGCCCCGCGGCTTTTGTGCGGGGGTTGATCGAGCGATCAATATTGTGAATGAAGCTTTGTCGCGCTTCGGAGCACCAATTTATGTGCGTCATGAAATTGTGCATAACGCTTATGTTGTTAATGAATTGCGTAATAAAGGCGCCATATTTGTAGAGGAGCTTGATGAGGTTCCCAAAGGTGGAATTGTTGTATTTAGTGCTCATGGCGTTTCTCAAGAGGTGCGCAAAGATGCCGAACAACGTGGCTTACAGGTGTATGACGCAACTTGTCCGTTGGTAACCAAGGTACATCTTGAGGTTGTCAAGATGTGTAAAGAGGGTTTTACAGTACTGATGATCGGGCATGCTGGGCATCCCGAAGTCGAGGGAACCATGGGCCAGGTTAAAGAAGGCATTTTCTTAATCGAAAATGTCAACGATATTGCAGACCTTCCTTTTTCTGCCGATGAAAAAATTGCTTTTGTGACGCAAACTACGTTATCCGTTGATGAAACAAAAGAAATCGTAGAGGCGCTCACTAAAAAATTTCCCAAAATTGTTCAACCGCGCAAACAAGATATTTGTTACGCCACTCAAAATCGTCAAGATGCGGTGAAATTCATGGCGCCACAAGTAGAAGTCGTTATTGTGGTGGGAAGTGCGACTAGCTCGAACTCGAATCGTTTGCGTGAATTATCGGAAAAGTTGGGCGTTCCGTCTTACATGGTGGATGCGCCCGAGCAGCTCAAGCCAGAATGGTTCGTTGGTAAAAAACGGGGAGGTTTAACGGCTGGCGCTTCTGCCCCTGAGAGTTTGGCGCAATCGATTGTGAAGAAGATTCAAGAGTTTGGGCCGCGCAGTGTGCGCACCTTATCGGGTGTAGTGGAGGATGTTACTTTCTCGCTACCTAAAAATTTAGTTGACTGAAATATTCATAACAAAGGAGCTGCAGACGATTCATGCAAGGGCGTCAAAAATGAAGGTTGTGAAGAGTGCTATCGCTATGTCCGCAGTGGCGTTAATCATGACTGGTTGCGGTAAAGGTGGCGATAATGCCGCTTCGGCAGATGGCGTCGAAGTCAAAATTGGGCACGTCGCCCCATTGACAGGTCCAATCGCTCACTTAGGTAAGGCTAATGAAAATTAGCACTCGAAGAGATTAATAAAGCAGGTTTAACGATTGATGGTAAAAAAGTGGTTCTTACCTTGGTTCCAGAAGATGATGCCGAAGATCCTAAAACGACAACACAAGTCGCTCAAAAATTAGTGGATGCAAAGGTGGTAGGCGTTGTTGGCCACTTGAACTCTGGTACCGGTATCCCTGCCTCAAAAATTTATAGTGACGCAGGCATTACCCAGATTTCTCCATCTGCTACTAATCCAGATTACACCAAGCAAGGTTTTAAAACGACCTATCGTTTAGTGGCAACCGATGCGCAACAAGGCCCAGCATTGGGCGATTATGTTGCCAAGACATTGAAAGCCAAAACGGTGGCCGTTATTGATGACTCGACTCAGTACGGTAAAGGTTTAGCGGATGAATTTGAAAAGACCGTCAAGGCTGCTGGCGTTAAAGTGGTGACACGCGAAGCAAGTAACAACAAAGCAACGGATTTCAAAGCTATTCTGACGAAGATCAAAGGTAGCACAAGCCGGATGTCATCATGTATGGCGGTATGGATGCTACTGGTGGCCCGCTAACTAAACAAGCAGCTGAGTTGGGTATTAAGTCTAAGATTGTCGGTGGCGACGGAATGTGCACCGAAAAGTTGGCCGAACTCGCGGATGATGCTTGTAGTGAATGTCACTTGCTCTGAGGCTGGTAAAGCACTCTCTAAGATGGCTTATTAAGGGGCTGAATTTCAGAAGCGTTACAAAGAGCGTTTTAATGCGGATGTACAAATTTATGCGCCATTTACATACGACGCTGTTTACGTTTTAGTTGATGCTATGAAACGTGCCAACTCTACCGATCCAACAAAGGTTTTGGTAGTAATGCCGGAAACCAAAATGAATGGTTTGATTGGCAATATTGCTTTTGATAGCAAGGGTGATATGAAATAGGGCGTTATTACTTTATACGACTTCAAGGACAAGAAAAAACGGTTCTAGACGTTATCAATATGTAAATAACATCAAAGGGGCGCCGCAAAAGCGATGGGAATTAATACCCGAAATATGAAGTTACTGGCCTTTGCAATTGGCGCATCCTTTGCGGGTGTTTCTGGGGTGCTATTTTCTGCGTTTCAAGGATTTGTGTCACCAGAATCGTTCACCCTCTGGGAATCCATTGTTGTTTTGGCAATGGTAGTACTTGGCGGTATTGGCCATATTCCAAGTGTGATTTTAGGCGCAGTAGTTTTAGCAGTATTTCCAGAGATTTTACGTAGCGTTGCTGAACCGATTCAGCGTGCACTCTTTGGGCATGTGATTGTGGATGTTGAAGTGATTCGCCAATTAATTTATGGCTTAGCCCTAATTCTGATATGCTGTATCGCCCTGGGGGTATTTGGCAAAGGAGGGGTGATTAAGATGCCCTCAAAACCCTTGCTTGACGTCACCGATGTATCAAAACGGTTTGGTGAAGTGCAGGCCCTAGATTCTGTTGGGTTGGAAGTTCCCCATGATTCGATTGTTGGGTTGATTGGCCCGAATTGTGCTGGTAAAACGACGTTTTTTAACGTTATCACTGGCTGATATCTAGCAGACTCTGGAGTTTTTTGTTTGATGGAAAGCCCTATTTTCCGGAATCCGTATCCGAGGTGACTAAATCTGGTCTGGCCAGGACATTTCAAAACATTCGCCTCTTTGGTGAAATGTCTGTTTTGGAAAATGTCATGGTGGGATGTCACTGCCGATCTAAGTCTGGGCTGCTAGGCGCCATCTTGCGTTTGCCTGCAACCAAGCTTGAGGAAAAATCGATACGCGAGAAATCACTCAGATTGTTGGCATATGTTGGATTAAGTGACTTTGCCAATATGCGGGCGCGCAATTTGTCCTACGGTCATCAACGTCGTTTAGAAATTGCTAGAGCATTAGCTACCGAGCCTAAGTTGTCGGCGTTGGATGAGCCTGCTGCCGGTATAAATGCGACTGAGAAGTTGGAATTACGTGAGTTGCTATTGCGTATCCGCGCCGACGGTAAAACGATTCTGTTGATTGAGCACGATGTCAGTTTGGTGATGGGAATTTGTAACAACCTCACGGTGCTCGACTATGGCAAAGTGATTGCGGCAGGTAATCCTACCGACGTTCGCAAACATCCTGAAGTCATTAAGGCTTATCTTGGTCAGGGAGCTGTTTGATGAGCGCTATCCTGCAGGTACAAGATCTGAAAGTCTCTTATGGCGGTATTAATGCTGTCAAAGGCATTGATCTCCATGTGAATTCTGGTGAGTTGGTGGCCTTGATTGGCGCTAACGGTGCTGGCAAAAGTTCTAGCTTAAAAGCCATTGCGGGTTTATTGAAGCCAGCATCTGGTGTGATTGATTTCTTAAATCATCAAACAAATTCGTTGCCCGCGTATGAGTTGGTTAAGTTGGGTCTGGGCCTAGTTCCCGAGGGTCGCGGTGTATTTAAGCGGATGACCATTCTGGAAAATTTGCAGATGGGCGCATTTCTAAAAACGGACGCTAAGGCTATTCATCAAAAGCTTGATGAGGTTTTTGCGTATTTCCCCAGATTAAAAGAGCGTCTCTCGCAGCTTGCTGGCACCTTATCAGGTGGTGAACAGCAAATGGTTGCCATGGGTAGAGCCATGATGGCTGAGCCCAAGCTTTTACTGCTGGATGAGCCATCGATGGGCTTATCCCCGATCATGGTGGAAACGATATTTGAGGTGATTGGTAACCTCTCAAAAAATGGCATGACCATTCTTTTGATCGAGCAAAATGCTCGCCTTGCATTGCAAATGGCAGATCGTGTCTATGTGATGGAAGGTGGGCTCACCACACTCGCTGGCTCAGGTCAGGAGTTGCTACAAGACCCGAGAGTGCGTGCAGCCTATTTAGGTGGATAGGGAACTCTTCAGAGAATTGTTTAAGCAGTTTGCTTCAATAGTTCGCGCAGCATATTGCACATCTGATGAATCTCGTCATCAGCTATGTTGAGGGCTGGCATAAAACGCAGTAGGTTGAGTCTTGGAGAATTCAGCAGCAACCCTTCTGGACCCCGCTCACGCGCTAGCTCAACGAGCTTGGGACCAATATCTTTGCCCAACATCAGAACGCGCAATAAACCTTCTCCGCGCTCACCCTCAAGATTGAATTCAGCGCTGAGTTTGAGGAGTTCCGATTTGAGTAGCTCACCTTTTGCTTTTACATTCTCCAAAAAGCCAGGGGCAAGTAATTGCTCAATTACGCTAATACCTACGGCAGTCATTAGAGGGTTGCCGTTATAAGTTCCGCCTTGATCTCCAGGAACAAAGCAAGCAACAGTATCGGTGGCGAGCAACGCTGCTAATGGGACGCCTCCTCCAATACCTTTTCCTAAAGTCATGATGTCAGGCTCAATACCGTATTGTTGATAGGCGAATAAAGTGCCAGTACGACCACAGCCTGCCTGGACCTCATCAGCAATCAGCAGGATATTATTTTCCTTGGTGAACTGACGGAGTTCGCGCATAAATTCTTTGGTTGTCGGAATCACGCCGCCTTCGCCTTGAACGGGCTCAAGCATCACTGCAACCGTTTTATCGGTGACGAGTTTTTTAACCGACTCCAAGTCGTTTAAATCCGCCTTTGGAAAACCCGGCACTTGTGGAGCAAACATGGTGTCCCAGTTTTGCTTTCCAGAGGCACTCATCGTCGCTAGGGTGCGACCATGAAAGCTATGATCAAAGGTAATGATTTCAAACGCACCATTTTTATTGAGCTGACCCCATTTGCGCGCTAACTTAATGGCGCCCTCATTTGCTTCTGCTCCGCTATTCGCAAAAAACACTTTGTTAAAGCAGCTATTGGCAGTCAACAGATTGGACAAACCAATCATTGGTTCGTTGTAAAACGCAGGACTTGGGTTAATTAGTTTCTTGGCTTGTGCATTGAGCGCTGTAATCATTCCAGGATTACCATGACCTAAACAATTAACCGCCCAGCCTTGCAAGAAATCCAAATACCGTTTGCCATTGTTATCGGTTAACCACGAGCCACTCCCCTCAACCATCACAACATCTGGACGTTGGGTGATAAACATGACTGAGTGGGTGTCGATAGGGGGTGGCGTATTCATGCTCTGTTAAGGTAATTAGGGGTTATTCTGGTTTCTATTATCAAGCTTTATGCGTGTTAGCTTGCAACTAAATCTGCTGCGCTGGTAAATGAGTCGGCAAAGAATTCTTCCTCGGGAAGATGACATTTAGATGAAAATTCATTTCTAGCGGCGTTCACCATAACCGGTGCACCGCAAGCGTAGACCTGAAAGTCCTTAAGGTCAGGATGGTCTTCAATAACCGCTTGATGGACAAAACCCGTTCTACCCTGCCAAACATCTTCAGGAAGTCCATCGGAAATTACGGGGATGTACTTGAAGTCTGGAATTTCTTGTTCCCAGCGTTTACATAATTCATTAAGATAGAGGTCGCTTGGACAGCGACCACCCCAATATAGCTCTATCGAACGAGTGATTTTTTTTGCCTGCATTTGCTCAATGATCGATTTAATCGGTGCAAAACCTGTGCCAGCAGCCAAGAAAATGATCGGTTTTTTGGAGTCTTCTCTCAGGAAGAAGTTACCTAGTGGACCCTCAAAACGCAAAATATCTTTTTCTTCCAGGGCTGGCGAAACTGCACCAAAAACAAAGTCGGTAAATAAGCCGCCGGGTAGATGACGAATGTGAAGTTCCAGCGGACCCTCTTGCTCGGGTGGGTTAGCAATTGAGTAAGCGCGCCGTTGTCCATCTTTTAGGAGAAATTCGATGTACTGGCCAGCTAAAAACTGAAAGCGTTCTGCGGCGGGTAGTTGAAGTTTTAGGATAGCAACATCGTTGCTCGGTTTGAGGATGGTGTTTACGCGACACGGCACCTTGCGAATCGCAATATCCCCGGCGCCTTGAACTTCACGTGCTTCGACGACAAGATCGGTCTGGGGATGGGAGCAGCAAAATAAAATGCCTCCCGCAGTTTCATCGGCCTTGCTGAGAGCATTTTCGCTATGCTGACCGTGGGTAATTTGACCCTCAAGAACTTTACCCTTGCAGGATCCGCACGCACCATTTTTACAGCCATAAGGAAGGTTAATGCCATGACGAAGGGCGGCTTCCAAAACGGTTTCATCCTGACTTACAGAGAATTGTTTGCCACTCGTTTTGAGCGTGACCTGATAAGACACTCTCATTCCTTTCAATAAATCGTTACGATGTTACTTATGCAATCTTTTGGTAAACCTTCAATCCTGATCATTGGCTGCGGCGATATTGGTCTTCGGGTGGCAAAACAGCTTTTCCGAAGTCACCGCGTTTTTGCGCTAGCCTCTTCGCAAAATCGTTTTCAGGAGTTGAGGGAGGCCGGCGCGATTCCAATTCTTGGAGATCTGGATCATCCAGAGTCGTTATGGCGTCTTGGTGGATTAGCCCAAACCGTAATCCATTTGGCACCACCTCAAAACCAAGGAAATCGTGATTGCCGAACCCGCAACCTATTGCGAATTTTAGCCCAAGGCTCTGGTATCGTCAGGCGTCTGATTTATATCAGTACTACGGGTGTCTATGGCGATCATCGTGGCGCTAGGGTGAGTGAGGTAACGCCGATGAACCCGCAAAGCGAGAGGGCACAGAGAAGGGTGGATGCAGAGCGGACTCTACGATTGTGGGGGCCAGCTCATGGAGTGACGGTGACTATTTTGCGAGTACCGGGGATCTACGCACTCGATCGATTACCGATTGATCGCTTGCAGTCTAAAACCCCAGCACTATTGCCTGAAGAAGATGCTTATTCCAATCATATTCACAGCGACGATTTAGCGCGCTTAGTATGTGCCGCGGTTTATCACGGCAAACCTCAAAGAGTCATCAACGCCTGCGATGGTAGCGAGACCAAGATGGGGGATTACTTTGATGAGGTCGCTAGTGCATTTGGCCTGGATAAACCGCCCCGCATGCCAGCAAGGGAATTGCAAAAATTAGTCAGCCCAATGCTAAGGTCTTTTATGCGGGAATCTAGACGAGTCACGAATACTCGATTGCACGAATTAAAAACTCCACTTCGCTATCCGAGCGTAGCAGATTTTTTAAAGACTATTTCCAAGAATCTTTAAGCCCAACGGTTCGGTTGAAAACCGGTTTGCCAGGTTTCGAGTCTCTCGTGTCAGCAACAAAATAGCCGTGACGCTCAAACTGAAAGCGATCTTCTGCTTTTACATCGCTCATACAAGGCTCTAAGTAGGCAGTAATCACTTCTTTGGAGTTCGGATTGATGGAATCCAAGAAGTTCTTATCGCCACTATCTGGGTGGGGGTCGGTGAATAGATGATCATAGAGGCGCACTTCCGTGGGGATGGCCTCTGCAGCGCTGATCCAGTGAATATTACCCTTCACCTTGTAATTATTAGAGCCAGGAGTACCGCTTTTGCTATCTGGGAAGTGTGTCACGTTCACTTGAGTCACATTACCTTGAGCGTCAGTTTCAAAGCCGGTACATTCCACTACAAAACCATGGCGCAGACGTACGCGACTGCCGGGTTGATCGCCGATCGGTGGATAAAGCCTAAAGAAACCTTTGATCGGCTCTTTCATAAAGTCATCCGCTTCAATCCACAGTTCGCGCGTGAAATGAAATTCGCGGTTGCCCCACTCAGGATGTTGCGGATGACGTGGAGCTGAGCAGGGTTCTTTGGCGGTAGCATCAAAATTTTGAACCGCCAGTTTGAGCGGTTTTAATACTGCAGTTGCGCGTGGCGCCTTTGTTTCAAGATCATCGCGTAAGGCTTGATCTAAAGTGCTCATGTCAATCCAGCTATCAGCTTTAGAAACGCCAATACGCTCGCAAAATAAACGAATGCTCTCGGGTGTGTAACCGCGGCGACGAATGCCAACAATGGTTGGCATGCGAGGATCATCCCAGCCATCAACATGTTTCTCTTTTACCAATTGCAAAAGTTTGCGCTTACTGGCGATGGCGTAGGTCAAGTTGAGGCGAGCAAACTCATACTGATGCGGAACAGGCTCCTTAAAGACGCCTAGCTCTCTCAACGCATTCACGATCCAGTCATACAAGAGGCGATTATTTTCAAATTCGAGTGTGCAGATAGAGTGCGATACGTTTTCCAAGGCATCCGAGATGCAATGGGTAAAGTCATACAGGGGGTAAATGCACCATTTGCTGCCTGTGCGGTGATGATCGGTGTGGCGTATACGGTACACCACAGGATCGCGCATCACGATATTCGGGTGAGCCATATCGATCTTTAAGCGCAGAACATGTTCACCATCCTTGAATTTACCGTCACGCATTTCACGAAAGAGGGCCAGATTCTCCTCTGGGCTGCGATCACGATACGGGCTGTTTTTTCCTGGTTGGCCAAAGTTGCCACGATTAGTATGAATATCATCGGCGCTTTGACTATCGACGTATGCCTTGCCATTCTGAATCAAAATTTCAGCAAACTCATAGAGTTTGTCGAAGTAGTCACTTGCGTGATAAAGATGTGTTCCCCAATCAAAGCCAAGCCATTTGATAGCATCCAAAATACTGTCGGCATATTCCACATCCTCTTTAACGGGATTGGTGTCATCAAGACGCATATTGCAACGTGCACCGCCCACTTGCTGGTTGTAATCCGCGGCTAAACCAAAGTTCAAGCAAATACTCTTGGCGTGACCAATATGCAAATAGCCATTTGGTTCTGGCGGGAAACGCGTGATGATGGATGGAATGGGTTCACCCGCTAAATTGGTGCGCTGTGAGAATTTGCCGCTCGCCAAATCTTGATCAATGATTTGGCGCAGAAAATTGGATGGTTCGGCAACCGCCCCAGCGGCTGACTTAGTTGATTTGCTATCTTGGGACATAGCCACATTGTAGAGAAAACCCTCAAGCCATAAAGAAAAAGCCCGCAAACTGCTGCGGGCTCGATCTGTTTTGGTTTATGGCAATCAGTCTTCGACGAACGCCTCTTCGCGGGTCTTTTTCACAGCTGGAAGAGCCACAATCACAACCAACAAGGCTGCCGCGATGAGCAATCCCAGTGATAGTGGGCGAGTGACAAGGATTGAGAAATCGCCGCGAGACAGCAATAAAGCACGACGGAAGTTCTCTTCCATCATGGGTCCGAGTACGAAACCCAAAAGTAATGGAGGGGGTTCGCAACCCAGTTTAAAGAAGAGGTAGCCAATTAAGCCAAAGCCAGCGGTTACGTAAACATCGAATACGGTGTTGTTCACGGTATAGACGCCGATGCAGCAGAACACCAAAATGGCTGGGTACAAGAAGCGATATGGAATCTTCAAAAGCTTGACCCAAATACCAATCAGGGGCAAGTTCAAGAGAATCAGCATGACGTTACCAATCCACATGGAAGCAATCAGACCCCAGAATAGGGCTGGGTTGCTAGTCATCACTTGTGGGCCTGGCTGGATGTTATGAATCGCCATCGCACCCACCATCAATGCCATAACAGCATTTGGTGGAATACCTAGAGT
The DNA here is from genome assembly GCF_900095195.1 of Polynucleobacter necessarius. NCBI lineage: Bacteria > Pseudomonadati > Pseudomonadota > Betaproteobacteria > Burkholderiales > Burkholderiaceae > Polynucleobacter > Polynucleobacter necessarius. The sequence goes on along the minus strand of NZ_LT606950.1, from coordinate 1,185,221 downwards.
CAGCAAGGGGATGAATGAGGTTTGTGCCGCAGCATTGTTAGCAGCTTCAGGACCTGCGACACCCTCAATCGCACCCTTACTAAATTCAGCGCTATGCCTTGAGGATTTTTTTTCAACAGAGTACGCACCAAACGCTGCAAGAGCCGCGCCGCCGCCCGGCAGAATTCCCAGAATGGAGCCAATGGTTGTGCCGCGCAGGATCGATGGAATCATGCGTTTCACATCATTCTTACTTGGGACCATGCTAGTCAACTTGTTGAGAAAGCCTTCATCGTCGCTTTGCTTTTCAAGGTTGCTCATGATTTCGGCAAAACCAAAAACACCCATTGCTACTGCAACGAAGCCGATACCGTCACTTAATTCTGGGATGTCAAACGCATAACGAGACACACCCGAGTTCACATCGGTACCAATTAAGCCCATCAAGAGGCCAAGGATGATCATTCCGATTGCTTTGATTAATGAGCCTGATGCTAAGACCACCGCACCAATAAGACCCAAAACCATTAATGAAAAATATTCTGCAGGCCCAAATTTAAATGCTAATTGCGACAATGGGGCAGCAAAGGCTGCTAAAACCAAAGTAGCTACACACCCGGCAAAAAATGAGGCTGAACCAGCTGTAAATAACGCAACCCCAGCTCGACCATTACGGGCCATTTGATAGCCATCAATTGCTGTCACAACTGACGACGTCTCCCCGGGAATATTGAGCAAAATAGCGGTGGTAGAGCCGCCGTACTGTGAGCCGTAGTAAATACCCGCCAACATAATTAATGCAGCAATGGGGGGTAGTGCATACGTGGCTGGTAATAGCATTGCAATCGTAGCGATAGGGCCAAGGCCAGGAAGGACGCCAATCAAGGTTCCTAGGATGCAGCCGATTAAGCAATATAAGAGATTTTGTAGGGTAAATGCGGTCTCAAAGCCGAGACCTAAGTTAGTAAATAAATCCATTTTTTGTCTCGTCTTTTATTGTTGTAAAAACGCTGGAAGTTGGGGGAACTGAAGTTTCAGACCCACCACAAATACTGAATAAGTGAATGTCACCAAAAATGCAGCATTAATAGCTGTGCCTTTCCAGGTGAATTCTCTGCTTGCACTTGCTGCAACAAAAACCAAAACCACAACCGCTATCAAAAATCCAAAACGAGGAAGCAGTAGGCCGTACAAGACCACTGCACCCGTAATCTGAGCCATGATTCTCCAATTGAATTTAGGAATGCTTTCAATGGCAGCTTTGGCTCCAAATGCCTTAACTGCTACAAGCAGTCCTAATAGGAACATTAAGATGCCTAAATAGAAGGGGAAGTAACCAGGACCCATTTTGGCGGCAGTTCCCATTGGGTATTGGGTGGCCACAATAGTGGAGAAGAGGCCAATGACCATATACATGATCCCTGCCCCAAAATCCCGTTGATTGCGAATTTTCAAGTTGCTCTCCTTGCTTGTCGGCTTAAATGCCGATTTTTATTGATGTTGTGGGATTGTAAGCTAGGTTAGGGTCTAGTGGTTTAGCGTTTGCCCTAGTGTAGTGCCAATGCGATAATTATTAGCATGAAAGTCTCCCAAATTCGCCAGGCTTACCTGGATTTCTTTGCCCAAAAGGGCCACCAAATTATCCCCTCCAGCCCTGTAGTTCCTGGAGATGACCCAACTTTGCTCTTTACAAACGCGGGTATGAACCAATTTAAGGACGTATTTTTGGGCTTTGATAAGCGCCCTTACACCCGAGCAACCACTGCCCAAAAATGTATTCGTGCGGGTGGCAAGCACAATGATTTGGATAACGTAGGCTATACCACGCGTCACCACACCTTTTTCGAAATGTTGGGCAACTTCTCGTTTGGCGACTATTTCAAAAGGGATGCCATTCAATACGCATGGGATCTATTAACCCAAGTATTTAAATTGCCGAAAGAAAAGCTTCTGGTTACGGTCTACGCAGAAGATGATGAGGCCTATGCAATTTGGAAGGATCAGATCGGCGTTCCGGCTGGTCGCATTATTCGAATTGGAGATAACAAAGGCGCTCGCTACGCATCCGATAATTTTTGGATGATGGGCGACACGGGGCCATGTGGACCTTGTACCGAAATTTTTTATGATCACGGTGATCATATTCCTGGCGGCCCTCCCGGCAGCCCAGAAGGGGATGGCGATCGTTTTATCGAAATCTGGAATAACGTGTTCATGCAATTTAATCGCGATGAAGCTGGGGTGATGCATTTGTTACCCAAGCCCAGCGTCGATACCGGCATGGGCCTTGAGCGAATTGCAGCCGTCCTGCAAAACGTCCATTCCAATTACGAGATCGATCTCTTCGTCAATTTACTCAAGGCTTCCAAGGATGCCGTGGAAGCTGCTGGTGGCGGGGATTGTGATCCTGATAGCCCATCGCTGAAGGTGATTGCAGACCATATTCGCGCCTGCAGTTTTATTGTTGTAGACGGTGTGATCCCTGGTAACGCAGGAAGAGGTTGTGTTTTGCGTCGTATTGCACGCCGTGCGATTCGTCATGGCTATAAGTTGGGAGCGCGCAAACCATTCTTCTATCGGTTAGTGCCTGCGCTTGTAAAAGAAATGGGCGATGCGTATCCAGAGTTGCGTGCTGCACAAGATAAAGTGAGTGAAATTCTAAAACAGGAAGAAAAGCGTTTTTTTCAGACCATTGCAAATGGCATGGAAATTTTGGACGGCGCATTAGCAGGTGGCGCAAAAATGGTGGATGGCGAAACAGCATTCCGCTTGCATGACACTTTTGGCTTCCCATTGGATTTAACTGCGGACGTGTGTCGCGAACGCGGCGTGACAGTGGATGCCGATGGTTTTGAAGTGGCAATGCAAAAGCAACGCGATCAGGCGCGAGCTGCGGGGAAATTTAAGGTGGCACAAGGCCTAGAGTACAAAGGCAAGCCTACCCAATTTCATGGTTATGACACCTTAAAGCATGAGGGCGCTAAAGTGACTGCGCTGTATGTGGATGGCTCTGAAGTGGCTGTGGTGAAGGCTGGCGACGCCGCAGTAGTTGTGTTGGATAACACTCCTTTTTATGCGGAGTCTGGCGGTCAAGTTGGCGACAAAGGCGAGTTACGCAATGAAACCGTTCGATTTGCTGTAGAAGACACCTTCAAGATTCAGGCGGATGTGTTTGGTCATCAGGGTGAGCTTATTGAAGGCGAACTGAAAGTTGGTGATTCCTTGAATGCTTTGGTTGACGTTCAGCAAAGAACCGAGACCATGCGCAACCACAGTGCTACCCATATCTTGCATAAAGCCTTACGTGAAGTACTGGGGGATCATGTGCAGCAAAAGGGCTCGCTGGTTGATGCAACTAAGACCCGTTTTGACTTTACGTATAATGCCCCTATTACTGCTGAACAAATTCGTCGCATCGAAGATATTGTTAACGCTGAGATTTTGGTTAATACCACAACCTCTGGAAAGGTAATGTCCCTTGAGGATGCTCAAAAGACGGGGGCGATGATGCTATTTGGCGAGAAATACGGCGACGAAGTACGGGTTCTGGAGATTGGTAGCTCGAAAGAATTATGTGGTGGCACTCATGTGTCACGTACTGGTGATATCGGTAGTTTGAAGATTGTCTCCGAGGGCGGTGTTGCGGCAGGCATTCGCCGTGTTGAGGCAGTTACTGGTAACAATGCTTTCCAATTTTTGCAAGGCTTAGAAGATCGAATCAATAAGGCCGCAGCGATTCTCAAAACGCATCCTGGAGACTTAGTAAATCGGGTTGTGCAATTGCAAGAGAGTCTGCGCCAAGCAGAACGCGAGTTGGAGAAGGTGAACTCAAAATTAGCGGCAAGCCAAGGCGATGAACTGGCTGGACAAGCTATTGACGTTAATGGCTTGAAAGTATTGGCTGCTCGTCTTGATACCGCTGATGCTGGCGTATTGCGTGAGACGATGGACGCGTTGAAAGCTAAGCTCAAAACAGCCGCCATCGTATTAGCCTCAGTTCAGGGTGATAAGGTCAGTCTAATTGCTGGCGTGACTGCGGATTCGGTTGGCAAGATAAAGGCTGATGAACTTGTGAACTTTGTCGCCCAACAGGTGGGTGGTAAAGGGGGCGGAAAACCAGAAATGGCAATGGCTGGTGGTAATGATCCTGCTAAATTGAGCGCTGCCTTAGCTGGCGTAAAAGATTGGGTTGCAAGTAAATGAGCGAAGTAGCGAATATTACTTTCAATGCCGAAGTCGATGCGATTGGAATGAATTGCCCTTTGCCAATTTTGCGGACCAAAAAAGCGTTGGCAACCATGCAATCCGGTGAGGTTCTCAAAATTAAAGCAACCGATTCCGGGGCTGCTCGAGATTTTCCTGCGTTCGCGAAGCAGACTGGCAACGAACTGATTGCTAGCACCACTGAAGGTGATGTGTTGGTTTTCTTTCTAAAAAGAAGATAAACAATACAGCTGAGTGAGATCTGAAGTGCAAACAAAAAGGCGAGAGAGATACCCGCCTTTTTATTTTATCTCGCTAGTAATTTAAGTGAGGGAACGACTTTTCAGGTAAGCAGCGAAATCGCCCGATACCTCGGGGTGGCGTAAAGCAAATTCAACGGATGCTTTGAGATAGCCAAGTTTGCTACCACAGTCGTAGCGCACGCCATCGTACTCATAGGCAAAGACGGGTTCCTCTTTCAGCAAGGTGGCAATTGCGTCAGTCAGCTGTATCTCACCCCCAGCGCCTGGCTTAAGGTTGCGAATGTGCCTGAAGATGTCGGACGAGAGAACGTAACGACCAACGACCGCTAGGTTTGATGGCGCATCTTTTGGTTGCGGTTTTTCCACAATGCCATTGAGGCGATGAATCCCTTTAGCAGCTTCGGTACCGGCAACGATTCCGTATGAACTACTTTTGGCCGGATCAATTTTCTCAACTGCAATGACCGAACCATTATGTTCATTAAAAACATTGAGCATCTGCTTGAGCACAGGTGGCTGACCATCTAATAAGTCATCCGCTAAGATGATGGCGAAAGGCTCGTCGCGGACTAATTTCTCTGCGCACAATACAGCATGGCCAAGTCCAAGCACTTCGGGTTGGCGAACATAAACACAATCTACGTGACTGGGTTTTACGCTACGCACTATCTCCAGCAAGGCCTGTTTATTTTTGGCTTCCAGTTCGGCTTCGAGCTCATACGCTTTATCAAAATGATCCTCAATGGCACGTTTGCTACGCCCAGTAACAAAGATCATTTCAGTAATGCCAGCCGCAATAGCCTCTTCAACAGCATATTGAATCAGGGGCTTATCAACCACATTGAGCATCTCTTTGGGGCTTGCTTTCGTAGCAGGCAAAAAGCGCGTGCCTAGACCAGCAACAGGGAAGACGGCTTTGGTAACGGCTTTCGTGGTTAATGGCATCAATAATCCAATCTTTATTTAAGACGCTCTAATTGTGCAACAAGCTTCTCATGATTTTGCTCGAATCCTGCAAGGCGTTGTTTTTCTTGAGCTACCACCTCTGCTGGGGCGCGAGCCACAAAGCTTTCATTGCTCAATTTACCCTTTGCTTTGGTAATTTCATTTGCTAGGCGCTCAATTTCCTTGACAAAGCGAACGCGCTCTGCTGCAATGTCCACCTCGATCTTCAAGAGTAGCTTGATATCACCAACTAAAGCAATTGGCGCACCAGGCGCATCTTTTTCTAGAGCAGATTCATCGCTATAGATTTTGACTTCGCTCAATTTAGCCAGAGCAAGTAGGTGGGGCGTTGCTTTTTGTAAGAAGGCATCTGGGCCATAAATCCAGAGGGGAACTTTTTGGCCAGGAGGGACTTGCATCTCACCGCGTAAGTTTCTGCAGGCATCCACAATCGCTTTTACTTGTGCAACCCACACTTCGCTCTGCTCATCGATCTTTTCGGGTTGAGAAACAGGATAGGGTTGCAAGGCGATTGTTTGTTTAGCTTGTTTAGCGAGCTCTTTGCCAGACTTTGGTCCAACCGTTTGCCACAATGTTTCGGTGATAAATGGAATAAGTGGATGAGCAAGACGCAAAATGGTTTCCAAGACGCGTAATAATGTTCGGCGGGTAGCGCGCTGCTGGGCGGGCGTACCTGTTTGCAGTTGAACTTTGGCGAGCTCGAGATACCAGTCGCAGTATTCGTCCCATGCAAATTGATAGATGTTGCTGGCAATGTTATCAAAGCGATAGTTTTGGAAGCCTTTAGCAACCTCAGCCTCGGTGCGTTGCAGTTGAGACACAATCCAGCGATCTGCCGGTGAGAAATCCAAATAACCTTCTGGGCCATATTGGTTGTCGCAGGGGGCTAAACCATTGTCTTCATCTCCACCGGGGCAGTTCATGAGAACAAAGCGGGTAGCATTCCACAGTTTGTTGCAGAAATTACGATAGCCTTCGCAACGTTTTTGATCAAAATTGATATTGCGGCCTAATGACGCAAGCGATGCAAATGTAAAACGCAGTGCATCGGTGCCAAAAGCAGGAATGCCTTCCGGAAATTCTTTTTTGGTTTTCTTGCTAATGCTTTCCGCTTGCTTTGGGTTCATGAGGCCAGTAGTGCGTTTCTCTACCAACTCTTCAATCTTGATGCCATCAATCAGATCAATTGGATCCAAGGTGTTACCTTTGGATTTGCTCATTTTCTGACCTTCTGCATCACGCACCAATCCATGAACATAGACGGTATGAAACGGCACTTTACCTGTGAAGTGGCAAGTCATCATGACCATGCGTGCCACCCAAAAGAAGATGATGTCAAAGCCTGTCACCAATACCGAGGATGGCAAAAAGTGATCTAGAGCAGCTATCTTGTCAGGCCAGCCTAAGGAACTAAATGGTACCAGTGCCGAGCTAAACCAAGTATCGAGTACATCTGGATCGCGATGGAGTTGGCCAGCATAGCCAGTTGCCGCAGCTTTGGCTTCTTCCTCCGAGCGTGCCACAAAAATCTGCCCATCATCCCCGTACCATGCGGGAATTTGATGTCCCCACCAAAGCTGACGAGAGATGCACCAGTCCTGAATGTTTTTCAGCCATTGGGTGTAAGTATTGATCCAGTTTTTGGGGACTAACTTGATATCGCCTTTAGTAACAGCATCTAACGCTGCGCCGGCAATAGAAGAGCCTGGTTGATATTGATTATCTGTACTTGGCTTAGACATCGCCACAAACCACTGGTCAGTCAGCATGGGCTCAATAATCGTTTGCGTACGATCACCACGTGGCACCATTAATTTATGTGGTTGTACTTTTTCGAGTAGACCAGCGGCATCTAGGTCAGCAACGATCTGTTTGCGCGCAGCAAAACGTTCCATGCCCTGATAAGCGGCAGGCGCATTTTCATTAATCTTGGCATCCAAGGTAAGGATGTTGATTAACGGTAATTGATGGCGTTGTCCAACTGAGTAGTCGTTAAAGTCATGTGCGGGGGTGACTTTTACAACCCCGGTTCCAAAATTCAAATCCACATACTCATCTGCAATGATCGGTATTTGACGATCGCATAAGGGGAGATGAACAGATTGACCAATCAGGTGTTTGTAGCGCTCATCTTCTGGGTTCACCATCACCGCGACGTCACCCAACAAGGTTTCAGGACGAGTGGTGGCGACTGTGAGGTGACCAGAGCCATCCGCCAATGGATAGCGGATATGCCACATAGAGCCATCTTCTTCTTCGCTCACCACTTCTAGATCAGAAACGGCAGTACCCAGAACGGGGTCCCAATTTACCAATCGTTTGCCGCGATAGATTAAACCTTGTTCGTGCAGTCGAACAAACACCTCAACCACGGCTTTGGACATTTTGCTGTCCATCGTGAAATATTCTTTACCCCAATCAATGGATGCACCAAGACGGCGAATTTGACGGGTGATGGTATTGCCAGAAGTTTCTTTCCACTCCCAAATTTTTTCGAGAAACTTTTCGCGACCTAAATCATGGCGCGATACTTTTTGCGCATCGAGCTGACGCTCTACAACAATCTGTGTAGCGATCCCAGCATGATCCGTTCCCGGAACCCACAAGGTATTTTTTCCAGACATGCGGGCATGGCGAACCAATCCATCCATAATGGTTTGGTTGAAAGCATGCCCCATATGTAGAGTGCCAGTGACATTTGGTGGTGGCAATTGAATGGAGAAGTCGCTCTTACCCCCATCCATGCTGGCATCGGCAATGCCTCTGCGTTCCCACTCTGGACCCCAATAGGCTTCTATTGGGGCTGGCTCATAGGATTTAGCTAGTTCATCGATTGAACTGGTGGCTGGTGAATTAGGAATATTTGAGGCGTTTGGCATAAGAGGCAAATTATAATTGGGGTGGTGTACTCAGACTTGCTCGCGAACCTTAATCCCGAACAGCGCGAGGCAGTAACCCTCCCGCCTGTTGCTGCCAATGGCCACGCCCAATCCGCCTTAATCTTGGCTGGTGCTGGTAGTGGTAAGACCCGTGTTTTAACAACCCGTATTGCTTGGCTGATCCAAACTGGTCAGGTATCGCCAATCGGCGTCTTAGCAGTGACCTTTACCAATAAAGCCGCCAAAGAGATGATGGTGCGCTTGAGTGCTATGTTGCCGATTAACACTCGGGGAATGTGGATTGGAACATTCCATGGTCTTTGTAACCGACTGTTGCTCGCTCACCATAAAGAGGCGGGCTTGCCATCGACCTTTCAGATCTTGGATACCCAAGATCAGTTGTCCGTCATAAAGCGACTTTTAAAAGGACTGAAAGTCGATGATGAAAAGTATCCGCCCAAGCAATTACAGTATTTCATTGCCCATGCCAAAGAGCGTGGTCAGCGCGCTAAAGATTTATCAGTCGGTGATGACTTTCAGGCAAAGCTGGCACAGCTCTACGCAGCTTACGATGAACAATGTCAGCGTGAGGGCGTAATAGATTTTGCAGAACTTTTGCTGCGTAGCTACGAATTACTCAAACATAGCGAACCTATTCGTATGCATTATCAAGAACGCTTTCGTCACATCCTGATTGATGAGTTCCAGGATACCAATGCCTTGCAATACGCTTGGCTTAAGCTGCTTTCTGGACATGATGCAAGCAAAGTCAATGTGAGTGGTATGGGCAGTAGTTCAGTGTTTGCAGTAGGCGACGATGACCAAAGTATCTATGCATTTCGTGGCGCAGATGTCAAAAACATGCGTCTTTATGAAAAGCAATTTCATCCACTCTTAGTCAAACTAGAGCGAAACTATCGTTCGCACGGATATATTCTGGATACCGCTAATCACCTTATTGCGAATAATTCAGGGCGGCTTGGAAAAAATTTACGAACCGATGCCGGACATGGGGAGCCAGTTCGGATTTATGAGGCGCCTAGTGATCATGCTGAGGCTGCTTGGCTGGTAGATGAAATAAAAGCGCTCATTAATAGCGGTATCAAAAAGACTGAGGTGGCACTGCTCTATCGCAGTAATGCTCAGTCACGCATTATTGAACACGCATTATTCTCCGCAGGCATTCCGTATCGTGTTTATGGGGGTTTGCGATTCTTCGAACGCGCTGAAATTAAGCATGCTTTGGCATATCTTCGCTTGCTTGAAAATCCAAACGATGACACCTCATTTTCTCGTGTTGTCAATTTCCCAACGCGCGGTATAGGCGCAAGATCCATTGAGGCATTGCAAGATGCCGCTCGAATTCAGCAATGCTCTCTCTATACCGCTGCGTCGTCTTTGGAGGGAAAAGCTGGTGCAGCGCTCGGGGGCTTTATTCGTCTAGTGGACCACATGCGTGAAGCAACGCGTCACAATACTCTTCCTGAGACGGTCGAATTCGTGATTCAACACAGCGGATTGATTCAGCATTACTTATCTGAGCGTGAAGGGCAAGATCGCGTAGAGAACTTGCAAGAATTAATCAATGCAGCCACCGCTTTCATTGCCGAGGATGGCTATGGTCAAGATGCCGTAGCCGCTATGTTGCCAAATGAGGGCGGTCCAGGAGTGGTGGAGATTTCCCCGTTGGCTGCTTTCTTGGCGCATGCTTCGTTAGAGGCGGGAGACAATCAAGCACAAGCGGGACAAGACGCTGTGCAATTGATGACGGTGCACTCAGCCAAAGGCTTGGAGTTCACCTCGGTATTTATTACTGGTCTCGAAGAGGGGCTGTTTCCTCATGAAAATAGTATCAATGAGCACAATGGTCTTGAGGAAGAGCGGCGCTTGATGTATGTGGCAATCACACGCGCCAAAGAGCGCCTGTATTTATCCCATACACAATCGCGTATGTTGCATGGTCAAGTGCGCTACAACATGCCATCACGTTTCTTAGAAGAGTTGCCATCTGATTCATTGAAATGGTTAACCCCGAAAGTAAAAGATGCGCGTTGGGGTGGCAGCTCAAGGGCTAACTCAACTTGGCAAGATGGCTACACGCGTCAACGGGAGTGCGAGTCAAACGATTTTTTTGATTCTGGCAGTGAGCGACCAAGGTCAGCGAAGCGGGTAGGTTCGGCCTCGATGGAAGTTAAGCGATTGGCTTCGCCACCGCGGGGTGATTACCCATTCAAAATCGGTCAAAATGTATTTCACACCAAGTTTGGCGAGGGTCGTGTTACGAGGCTAGAAGGAGTGGATGCGGATGCTCGTGCGCAAGTGAACTTTAAGCGTCACGGAGTGAAGTGGTTACAGCTGAGTATCGCAAAGCTTGCAGCGATTGATTGAGCGGTGCAGCAGGGTAGCAAGGCTTACAGAATAATTTCGTCTTCTGTAAAGCAAGCCTTCCAAGTGGCATAAAAAGAGCAATGCATGATGGTTAGCCCCGCCATGGAAATGGGGGCAATAATGAACGAAGCAGCTTGGCCAAAATTGAGTGCATCAAACAGCATACCGATTGTTAATGGAATGGCTATCAGTATCGCGCTCCAGATGACGAGGTAATAAAAGAATGCAGCTTTATTAGTCCAGCAGGCTACCCAACTTGAGAAGAGTGCTTGTGGAATAGACATATCCGCCCAAGCAACCAGAATGGGTGAGAACCACATCAACATGGCAACGGGGATATAAAGAATTGCCCCAAAAAAAAGTACTAAGTAAACTTGGCGCAGCGCTTCTGGTGTGATAGCTTTATCATTCGTCATCAGTGGGAGCAGTGTTTCAAAATCTACTAGTAGGCTCAGAATAAAGCTGAGCAACAAAATGAGTGCTGCGTAGACCAGACCCAATTGCAACATCCGTTTGCGAATCACCTCGCCAGATTGCAGGGCTATTAAATACACCAGCGGTCGAATACGTTCTTTTTGGATGGCCTGGCGACATGCCGTCAAGAAGCCAACCGATAGGGTTGGGGTTAAGAGAAGTGCTGCAAAGACGCCGGTGACTGGAATGATGACTGCAAGTTGGGCTACAAAAACATACATAAATACCAACATCAAAAAACCGATGGGGTTTTGCTTGAAGAGCCAAATGCCTTGTCTAATCCAGGTGTAGCCTTCTTTTGGGGCGACTGAGTTGAGTTTCATAAGCAACGTCGACTAAGCAGAATACGTTCAAAATGGGTTGGGTCATGCGGGGTTAGCATTTCTGCGTCACGTGGCAGGTAAAAGTCCCATAAGCGGGATACCCAGAAACGCAGTGCGGCAGCGCGCAGCATCAACTGCCAACTTACTTGCTCCTCTTTGGTCAAGAGGCGCACAGATTGATAGGCAGTCATCAGGGCATTCAGTCGCCCAGGATCGAGATCTTGTTTATTTTCAGCGAGACACCAATCGTTTGCGGTGACTGCGAGATCAAATAGCCATTTTACTGTACCAGCGAAGTAGAAATCAAAGAAGCCACCAAGTTGATCATTGCTGGTATCTGAATTATTTTTTGGATCAAAAAGAACATTATCGCGAAAGAGATCGCAATGACTTGCACCTTGTGGCAGTAGATCATAGTTTCTGGATGCAAAGAAGGTTTCCTGCGTAGCAAGTTCATGCGTGAGCAAATCTTTTTGTGTGGCATCTAAATGCGGTAGTACCAGCGGAATTGTTTTTTGCCACCAACCAAGGCTACGCAGATTTTCTTGAGACTTTTGAAAATCACCACCTGCTAAATGCATTTTGGCTAACATGGCACCAACCATAGCGCAGTGGTTTGCCTCAGGCTGCATACGTGATAGGCCTGGAAGTTTAGTCACGATTGCAGCAGGTTTGCCCTTCAGTAAAAACAGAATTTCACCACGATGGTTTTCAATCGGTTTTGGAACAGGGATTCCCTTATTTGCTAAGTGGCGCATCAACTCGAGGTAGTAGGGCAACTGTTCTGCAGAGAGCCGTTCAAATATCGTGAGAACGTACTCCTGTTTCGTTCCACCTTGCAAAGTATCTAAAAAGAAATTGGAATTTTCGATGCCGCCATGGATGCCGCGAATAGCTGTGGCTTCACCAATCTTGAAATCTTGTGAAATCCATTCTGCGATATCACTCAGTTCAATCGGCGTGAATACGGCCATACAGTTGCAATGATGTTATTGAATAGGGATGCTAATACTTGGAACGCTAATCATAGAACCTTCGCCAGAGGGTGGACCAGGCATAACTGAATCCGGTGGCGACATTTCGTAGGTGGTGTATTTTGTTTTGACTTGTACTTAGGTCGGGCTATTAGCGTCTTTGTATTCGGTCACCTCAGTTCCAGTGACTTCTTTATGTTGAAAGCTAGGTTTACGTGACTGGGGGCCTTCGACTACACCGGCGGGGGTTACCGTTGGAGAGAGCGGTTGATTATTGATTCGGTTCAGTTCGGATTGGCTGAGCGCTTGGCTGGTATTCTGAGCCATGGCCGAAGTGGTGCCAAATACGCTAAAAATCATCAAAACGCTCATAAAAGCAAGGCTTTGGCTGAAGGTATGGCTGATTAAGTTCGTTAGAGCATGCATCATTTTACCTTTTTTGGCCTACTCTCGGGCGGTTCTTTTAACCAGTCCTGTAGGCAGTTATTAACTAGATTGTACGATTGCGGTATGACTAAATATAGACTCTTGTTGGTGGACGGCTCAAGTTACCTGTATCGCGCCTTCCACGCCATGCCAGACCTCAGAAATGGGGCTGGAGAGCCCACTGGGGCTATTTATGGCATGGTTAATATGATGCGCCGGGCTCGGTCCGAGCTCAAGGCCGACCATATTGCCTGTGTTTTCGATGCCAAGGGCAAGACCTTCCGCGATGAAATGTACTCCGATTACAAGGCGCATCGCTCCCCAATGCCGGAGGATTTAGTCAAGCAAATCGAGCCCATTCATGCCATGGTCAAAGCATTGGGTTGGCCAGTGTTAATGGTTTCGGGTGTCGAGGCGGATGATGTGATTGGTACCTTAGCATCTCAAGCAACCCAAGCGGGTTGGGAAACCATCATTTCTACTGGAGATAAAGATTTAGCTCAGTTAGTAAATTCGTCTGTCACGTTAATTAATACGATGACAAATGAGAAGTTAGACATTGAGGGCGTCAAAGAAAAGTTTGGCGTGCCTCCAGAGTTGATTGTCGATTACCTATCAATCATCGGTGACGCAGTAGACAATGTTCCTGGAGTTCCAAAAGCGGGGCCTAAGACAGCAAATAAATGGTTGGCTGAATTCGGCAATCTTGATAACTTAATTGCTAATGCTGATCAAGTAAAAGGTGTGGTCGGTGAAAATCTGCGCGCCTTAATTAATTGGTTGCCACAAGCCCGTCAACTCATTACTGTAAAAACGGATTGCGACTTATCGCCTCATTTACCTGGCCTCGATGATTTGCATGCAAAGTCTGAAGATACGGCGCTTCTCAGAGAGTTGTTTGAGCGCTATGCATTTAAGACTTGGTTGCGCGACGTTGAAAAACAGCTGTCAAATTCAGATGCTACTGTTTCCGCGGCTCCTGATTTTGACCTCGTAAGTAGTCCCGCCACTATGGATTTGGATGGGTCTGGGGCCGATAAAAAGCGCAGTGTTGCAAGTGCGCCGACTAAAGCGCTATCTCAAGAGATGAGCAAGTTGCAGGATGCGATTGAGCGTCACTATGAGTGCATCACGGATGAAGCTGCTTTAGATCGTTGGTTGAAAAAAATTGAAAGCGCCCAATTAACTGCGGTCGATACCGAAACAACCAGTCTTGATGCGTTAGCGGCTGAGTTGGTTGGTATTTCGTTATCGGTCAAGCCGGGAGAGGCTTGTTACATTCCTGTTGCGCATCGCAATGGAGAAGAACAGCTGCGTCGCGAAGTCGTTCTTGAAAAATTAAGACCCTGGTTAGAAAGTGAAAAGCATCTCAAGGTGGGTCAAAACCTGAAGTATGACATTCATATCTTTGCTAATTATGGAATCACATTTGGTGGAGTTGCATTCGATACATTGCTGGAGTCTTATGTATTGGAGTCGCATCTCTCGCACAATATGGACAGTTTGGCTGAACGCCACTTGGGGATGAAGACCATTCGTTATGAAGAGGTCTGCGGCAAAGGCGCTCATCAAATTGGCTTTGATCAGGTGGATCTGAAGATTGCTACAGACTATGCAGCAGAGGATGCAGACATTACTTTGCGCCTTCATTTAGAGCTATGGCCACAGATTCAGGAAAGTCCTGGGCTGCGCTATGTATATGAAACGATCGAAATGTCCGCCATGCGCGTTCTGGGGATCATGGAACGCAACGGCATTCGAATCAACTCGGCGTTATTGGGTCAACAGGGTCAGCAAGTCGGTAAACGGTTGTTAGAGTTGGAGGGCGAGATTCATCAGCTCGCTGGGCAGCCATTCAATATTCAGTCACCCAAGCAGATTGCCGAAATTCTGTTTGTGCAGCAAGAATTACCAGTGATTAAGAAAACACCATCGGGTGCGCCATCAACCGATGAAGAAGTTTTGCAAAAGTTGGCTGAGGATTATCCATTGCCAGCGCGGATTTTGGACTACCGTAGCTTGGCCAAGCTAATGTCGACCTATATTGAGAAGTTACCTCGTATGGCTGATCCCAGAACCGGGCGCGTACATACGAACTTCTCCCAAGCGACAGCCGTTACAGGAAGATTGGCCTCCAGTGATCCAAACTTACAAAATATTCCCGTCCGTACTGAAGAGGGGCGTCGTATTCGTGAGGCATTTATTCCTGCTGAGGGTTGTAAGTTATTGTCAGCGGACTACTCACAAATTGAATTACGCATCATGGCGCACATTGCCGAAGATGAAAATCTCTTGGCTGCGTTCAGAGAAGGCAAAGATGTACACCAAGCGACAACTGCGGAAATCTTTGGCATTCCATTGGGTGAGGTTAATTCTGAGCAGCGACGTTGTGCCAAGGTCATTAACTTTGGCATAATTTATGGAATGAGTGTATTTGGCTTGGCGAGCAATTTGGGAATTGAGCGCTCAGCAGCGCAAAACTACATTGCAAAGTACTTTGATCGCTATCCCGGTGTGGCGCAATATATGGAGCGCATACGCTTAGAGGCCAGAGAAAATGGCTATGTCGAAACGGTGTTTGGTCGACGTCTTTGGTTGCCTGAAATTAAGGGGTCCAATGGCCCGCGTCGACAGGGTGCGGAGCGTGCTGCCATTAATGCGCCCATGCAAGGTGCTGCAGCGGATCTGATTAAGTTGGCTATGATTGCCGTAGAGGGTTGGCTTGAGCGGGAGCAATTAAAAACCAAGCTCTTATTGCAAGTCCACGATGAGTTGGTATTGGATGTGCCGCTCGATGAGATCGTGCTTGTGCAAGCAAAGTTACCGGATTTGATGTGCAATGTAGCGCAATTAAAGGTGCCATTAGTTGTCAGTGTCGGGATTGGCGATAATTGGGAAGAGGCGCACTAAAGTAACGTTCCTTTTGGTTCTGAAGTCGGAAATTAATTAATGTCAGTATTACAAAGCATTCTCTTGGTTACAGCACTAGCAGGTACTGCTAGTGTGTTGGTGGCCGCCAGTTGTTCATTGGCGATGTTGTCCAAGATGGTAAATAACATGGTCAGCTTGTCGGTAGGCATTCTGCTAGCAACGGCCCTATTGCACTCATTACCAGAAGCTTTCAATATTCCTGGTGCGAATCCCCAGTTGCTATTTGCTACTTTGTTAGCGGGTTTACTTGGATTTTTTCTGCTGGAAAAAATAGCACTGTTGCGTCATGACCATCATCATGAAGGAGATGGCCACCACCATCACCATGGGCATGATGCAGAAAATGCGGGGCGTAGTGGTTGGATGATTTTGGTGGGTGATGGCATTCACAATTTTGTGGATGGCATATTGATTGCAGCAGCTTTTATGGCGGACTATCACGTAGGCATCTTTACCGCGATTGCCATCATTACGCATGAGATTCCGCAAGAAATCGGTGATTTCATCGTCTTGCTCAATGCAGGTTTTTCACGTGCTAGAGCATTGCTATACAGCTTGATTTGTGGATTGGCGGCGGTAGTTGGCGGAGTCTTGGCGTATTTCTTTCTCGAGAAAGCGCACGCAGCCATGCCATATTTGCTAGTGATTGCTTCGAGTGGTTTTATTTATATTGCAGTGAGTGATCTGATACCACAAATGCACCGCCGTCCACATTGGGCGGAATCCCTGCGTCAAACGGTATTGGTTGCCTGCGGCGTAGGATTTGTGATCCTGCTTTCTCTGCTGCATTAAGCCTTAAGTAAGGCATCCTTCTTTGGGTGTTACGCTTCGATAGGCCTACTGGTGTCTGAACACCATTCACTCCAACTGCCAGCATAGAGTCGAGAGCCTTTAAGGCCAGCTAATTCCATTGCTAAAAGATTGTGACAAGCAGTTACACTGGATCCGCATTGATGAATGACCTCAGATGGTTTGATGGGACCTAATAGTTCAACAAAATCATGAAAGAGTTGTTCTGCGGACTTGAATGCGGTTGCCGAAAGATTGTCTTTAAAAAAGCGATTGAGAGCGCCGGGGATATGGCCGCCTACGGGATCGAGTGTTTCATTTTGGCCATGAAATCGATCATTGGCGCGAGCATCCATGATGGTGTATTTCTGGGTTTGTAAGTTACCCACCACCTCATCCACTAAAACAAGACCTGCATAAGGTCTAGGCTCAATGCCTTTTGCTGCGGGATTAGGTAAGCGCAGCACTGTACCCATTGGACCATTCCAAGAATCAAGGCCTCCATCTAATACTTGGACCTTGGCGTGGCCTGTGGCTTTTAGCATCCACCATAAGCGACTGGCATAGACGGAGCCTTGTTTATCGTAGGCAACAACCAGTGTGTTGGGTGTGATGCCTAAGCGTGTTTTTGTCTGCGCCCAGTCTTCGGGTGAGGGAAGGGGGTGGCGACCATTACGACCGTTTTTTTGGCCAGATAAATCATGATCAAGGTCGACATAGATGGCACCTGGAATATGACTCTCTTCGTAAGCCTTTTTGCCAGCAAGTGGATCCACTAAATCAAAGCGGCAATCACAAAGCAACACCTCTTCGCCACTGTTGAAGATTTCTTCTAGCTGGTTTGCGGTAATTAGAGGAGTCATAACACTTCCTTTTTTAGTGGCGAATAAGAACGCAATATCGAATCTAGATTATTCGCCCTGAAAGTTCATGACGCGTCGGTACCATTCATGAAAATGTTGCATGCCGTCTTCCATCGGACTCTGATATGGCCCAACTTCATTGACGCCTATGGCAAGTAGCGCCGCTCTTTCTTGATCCATGCACTCGGCGATCTCATCATCCTCAATGCAAGTTTCCATGTAGGCGGCGCGTTCAGCCCCAACAAACTCGCGTTCAAATAGAGCGATTTCTTCAGGGTAGTAAAACTCCACAATATTGCGATTTTGTTGACGCCCAGAGGATGCAAGGTAGAGACGCACAATACACTTGGGTACCACTCCACCATCACATTGGGGTAGTAGGTGAGCCAAATAGTGCCGTGGCGCTGGGCTTGCCCGTCAAACTGGCGCAAGACTGCTTCGTGCCAGTGGCGATAGGTTGGTGATCCTGGGGTTTTGAGATCTTTGTGAATACCAACTGTTTGTACGCTATGCCATTCACCAAATTCCCACTGCAAATCTTCGCAGGAAACAAATCTGCCTAGACCTGGATGAAATGGCACAACGTGGTAGTCCTCGAGATAGACTTCGATAAACGTCTTCCAGTTGTAATTGCAATCATGCACTTCAACGTGATCCAAAACATAGCCATCAAATTGAAGGTCATCAGCAACGCCCAATTTCGCTAGATCAGCGCGAACATCGCGCGGCCCCTCGAATAACAAGCCCTGCCAATTTTGCAATGGAGACTTGCCAGGATTTAAGCAGGGCTTATCTTCAAAGTGTGGTGCTCCTAGTAAATTACCGCCCAAGTCATGGGTCCAACGATGTAACGGGCAAACAATGTTCTCTGCCTTGCCTTTGCCATTGAGCATGAGTGCTTGGCGGTGACGGCAGACATTAGAAAGCAGTTCGACACCCGACTGGTTGCGAACTAAAATGCGACCTTCATTTTCTGCGCTTAACGTTTGATAGGAGCCAACTTCGGGCACCATCAGTTCATGACCGACATAGCCGGGCCCCTGCTTGAAAAGCAGTTCAATTTCTCGTTGATACAAATCAACGTCAAAATATGCCGAAACCGGCGGTTGTAGATTGGACGGCGCAAGCTTCTGCGCGGTAGCCAGATTAGTCATTCTCCCCACCCCCGAAAAGTTAGCCGAAGCCAAGCGGAATAACCAATCCAACCATCGACGGATCGATATTGGAAAGGAGAAAAAAGGGGGGGTTGTACCCACCAAAAGGGGTTCTCGCTTTAATATGTAGGGCTATTCGAGCGAGAAATACCGAGGAATTGCTTATGCCAGCCAAAAAGTCAGAGAGTCAAAAAAATGGCCTTGAGGTCCAGATCGACCCAGACCTTCGTTATGAGCAAGCAGTCAAAGAGTTAGAAAAGCTCATTTCCGATATGGAGTTTGGCAAATTTTCCTTGGAAGAAACCTTATTGGCGTATCAACGCGGCGCAGCCTTGCTCAAACATTGTCAGGGCGTTCTTGCACAAGTAGAGCAGCAAGTACGCGTGTTTGAGGCTTAATCAAGGATTATTTTGAGTGCAGTATTTCATTTTCAAGATTGGCTCTCTGAGCATTCTGAGCGTACCGAGCTAGCATTGGATCGGTTACTCGATTCTGCGCAAACTACACCAAGCCGTTTACATGAAGCGATGCGTTATGCAGCGCAAGGTGGCGGCAAACGCATACGCCCATTACTGGTCTATGCAGCCGGTCATTTAGGCAATAACCATCAACATTTCCAGGCATTTGATAGTGCAGCGGTCGCCATTGAATGCATTCATGCGTACTCCTTGGTGCACGACGATCTTCCTTGTATGGATGATGATGATTTTCGTCGTGGTAGGCCAACAGTACATAAAGCATTTGATGAGGCGACTGCATTATTGGTTGGCGATGCATTGCAAACACGTGCTTTTGAAATGCTGGCGAATGCCGACTGTGATGCAAATAGTCGACTGCGCATGATTCGTGCATTGGCATCAGCCTCAGGATCTCGAGGTATGGCGGGTGGCCAGGCGATCGACCTATATAGTGTTGGCAAAAAAATGGATCTGGCTGGGTTACAGCAAATGCATGCGATGAAGACCGGTGCTTTGCTATCGCGCGCGGCAGAGCTTGGAGGAATTGTCGCCAATCTCAATGCAACTCAAATGTTGCAATTGCATCAATACTCCACAGCACTAGGCCTGGCATTTCAGATTGTGGATGACATATTGGATGCGACGGTCGATAGCCAAACCCTTGGAAAAACAGCAGGCAAAGATGCCGCCGCGAACAAGCCAACCTATGTCACCCTGTTGGGGTTAGACTATGCGCAGAAACAAGCAAAAGAGTTGCAAGAAACCGCCATTGGCAGTCTTGATGGATTTGGTGAAAAAGCACAAGCCTTAAAAGAATTGGCCCTGTTGGTTGTCAATCGAGGTAAATGACACAAATTTAGATGCAATGACTTTACTTTCTGTTCACTCTCCTAAGGATCTCAAAAAACTATCGCGCGAAGAGCTACCTGCTCTTGCGGATGAGTTGCGCGAATTTGTTTTGGATTCTGTCTCCAAAACGGGTGGTCATTTATCCCCAAATTTGGGAACGGTAGAGCTCTCCATTGCCTTGCATTATGTCTTTGACACACCACGAGATCGTATTGTTTGGGATGTTGGACACCAAAGCTATCCTCATAAAATATTGACTGGTCGACGTGAGCGCATGAGTACTCTGCGACAGTTCAAAGGTTTATCAGGCTTTCCTCAGCGTGCGGAAAGTGAATTTGATGCTTTTGGAACAGGACATTCATCGACGAGTATTTCTGCGGCGATGGGTATGGCTCGCGCGTTTCAGACAAAGGGTGAGCGACAAGTAGCGATCGCAGTGATTGGTGATAGTGCGATGACGGGTGGTATGGCCTTTGAGGCAATGAACAATGCAGGCGTCTATGACGATCTACCGTTGGTGGTGATTTTGAACGACAACGATATGTCCATTTCTCCTGCGGTGGGCGCGCTGAATCGACATCTAGCGAGATTATTGAGCGGCAATATTTATTCAGCGACTAAAAAAGGGATTGATAGCGTACTATCGATTGCACCACCCTTACGTGAGTTTGCAAAGCGTCTAGAGGATCACGCTAAGGGCATGGTGTCACCTTCCACGATCTTCCAAGAGTTTGGATTTAATTACTTTGGCCCAATTGATGGCCATGATCTTGATGCCTTAATTCCAATGTTACAGAATGTGCGTCGCTTAGCATTAGAGGGTCGCGGCCCGCAGTTTTTGCATGTTGTAACCAAAAAAGGGCAGGGATATGAGTTAGCAGAAGCGGATCCTGTGTTGTATCACGGGCCCAGCAAATTCAACCCAGAGGAGGGTGTGAAAAAAGCGGCGGCGAGCAAGAAAACCTTCACCCAAGTTTTTGGTGAATGGCTTTGTGACATGGCGCATGCTGATCCAATGCTCATTGGCATTACTCCAGCAATGCGCGAGGGATCTGGCTTAGTGGAGTTTGAAAAAAATTTCCCGAAACGCTATTACGACGTTGGCATTGCTGAGCAGCATGCGGTGACCTTTGCGGCAGGTATGGCGTGTGAGGGCATGAAGCCGGTAGTAGCGATCTATTCCACATTCTTGCAGCGCGCTTACGATCAATTGATTCATGATGTGGCTCTGCAAGATTTACCGGTTTTGTTTGCGCTCGACCGCGCGGGTTTAGTGGGTGCGGACGGAGCAACGCATGCGGGCGCATACGATATTCCATTCTTGCGTTGTATTCCCAATATGTTGGTGATGACGCCAGCGGATGAGGCGGAATGCCGAGATTTATTGACTACTGCATTTCACCAACCGCATCCAACGGCCGTTCGTTATCCGCGCGGCTCTGGTGTAGGCGCTACCCCATCCACAGAGTTGCGCACTTTACCGTTAGGTAAAGGGGAAATTCGTCGCAAGTCGAACGCGCCTGCTGGACAGCGTGTCGCAATTCTAGCGTTCGGTACTTTGTTATACGCTGCATTAGAAGCTGCTGAGGGAGTGGATGTGACAGTTGCAAATATGCGTTTTGTAAAACCGCTGGATGTTGATCTCATTAAATCATTGGCGGAAACGCACGATTATTTTGTGACGATTGAAGATGGTGCAATTGCTGGTGGCGCCGGAAGCGCCTGTCTTGAAGCCTTCTCATCATTGGGCATTTATAAGCCATTACTGCAGTTAGGTCTTCCAGATGAATTCATTGAACATGGCGACTATCAATTACTAATGACCAAGTGTGGCCTGGATGTCGAAGGTATTACCAACTCGATTAAGAAGCGTTTTCCGGCAGTATTGATGGCAAATTCGGTAATTTCAGGCAAATAAGATCGTTTTGCTTGAAAATAGAGCTATGAATGACATGAACCCCGCCTTTCTCAAAGCAAGCGCTATGCCAGATGTGCAGGTAGGGCGACATCCATCTCAAATGTACCGACCGATGGAAAGTTACCGGTTGCGCTACGAATAATTAACGGATGACGCACACCACGAATACCGACTTGCTCAATAGGCAATGCGCGCTCATCCAAGGTGGACTGCACATGTGAAGGGCACGCACATGTCACGTTTCATGGCGCTCCTGCAAAAACAAGATCAGGCGGTTGATAGCGCCACGGTAGTTGCCTTAGCAAAAGAAATGCTTCCTTTGTTAGATGCTAAGGAAGGTCATGTTCAATTCACCTATACCCACTTCGTTAAAAAGCAGCCCCTGTTTCAGGCGTGGAAAGTTTGATGGATTACGAAGTAACTTGGATGGCGCATGTCAAACAAAATGCTTCCGGTGGTGCCGAAGTAGAGTTGGGTTTGCGAGCGCAAGTGCCAGTAATGAGTCTTTGCCTTTGCTCAAAAGAGATTTCTGAGTTTGGCGCTCACAACCAACGCTCACATGTCACCATGACTGTCACGTTAGATTCCAAAACGCAAATGACCGTAGAAGATTTAGTTGCCGCAGCAGAGAGCGAAGCTTCTAGCGAACTCTGGGGTTTACTCAATCGGCCGGATGAGAAATGGGTTACCGAGCACTCCTACAGTAATCCAAAGTTTGTAGAGGATTTAGTCCGTGACGTCGCTGGCAACCTCAAGGCAGATCAGCGTATTCAGTTTTTGTGGTCGAGGCGGAGAACTTCGAATCTATTCGCAATCACATGCATTTGCGCGTATTAGCCACCAAAAATAGGGCATTAATCAGCTCTAAATCAGATTATTACTTTGCAAATCCCAGCGGGGTTTAATGTCGAAGGCGCCAGAAGTCGTGGCGCCATTATTTTTAGCTAACAAGCGTAGTGCTCCAGCAAAGGCAATCATCACGCCATTGTCTGTGCACAGATCTAGGGGTGGGTAATGAACCTCAAAGCGATTGTGCAAAGCGCTGGCGTTTAGTGCGGTACGCAATTGCGTATTTGCGCCAACGCCACCCGCAAGCACCAGATGTTTGCAGCCAGTTTGCTTCAGCGCTTTTTCTGACTTACTAACTAAGACGGCAATAATTGCATCGACAAAACTTCGTGCTAGATCTGCATGAAATTGAGCAACCGCTTGAGGATCGGAAATGTTTAATCCTTCAAATTTCTTTACTTGATTCAGCACCGCAGTTTTCAATCCTGAAAACGAAAAATCCAAATCGCCTGAATGAAGCATCGGTCTTGGCAAATCAAATACTCCCGATCTACCCTGCTCGGCTAATTTAGAAATTGCGGCACCACCGGGATAATCCAACCCGAGTAATTTGGCGGTTTTATCAAATGCCTCTCCCGCCGCATCATCCAAACTCTCGCCCAATAGTTCATATTGGCCAATGCCAGATACTTTCATGAGCTGAGTATGACCACCAGACACAAGGGGGGCGATAAAGGGAAATTGGGGCGCAGTTTGACCCAACAGGGGGGATAACAGGTGCCCCTCAAGGTGGTGCACCCCAATGGAGGGTAAATTGAGACCCTGGGCTAAAGATTTGGCAAACGCACTGCCGACTAAGAGGGCTCCAGCCAAGCCAGGTCCTTGTGTGAAGGCAACCGCGTCAATATTGGCCAATTTCAGGCCAGATTGGGCTAAAGACTGGTCCAAAAGGGGTAAAACGCGACGAATATGGTCTCTGGAAGCGAGTTCGGGCACCACCCCGCCATAATCCCGGTGCATGGCGATCTGAGAGTGCAGCCCTTGGCCCAAAATACCCTGAAATGCCGGTTTTCCTGCTTCCCAGGGGGCTGTGTTGTATAAAGCCACCCCAGTTTCGTCACAGGAGGTTTCTATGCCTAAGACAATCATTTTTTTCTTGGTCGTGCTAGAATTACAATTCAGTTAATTTTTCGATATCTATCGAGCATATACGAGTTAAATAAGTATGACTACAGTCCGCCTCCGCGAAAACGAACCATTTGAAGTGGCTTTGCGCCGTTTCAAGCGCACCATTGAGAAAAATGGTCTTTTGACAGACTTGCGTGCCCGCGAGTTTTACGAGAAGCCAACGGCTGAGCGTAAGCGCAAAAAGGCTGCTGCAGCTAAGCGCCACTATAAGCGTATCCGCAGCCAAATGTTGCCAAAGAAGCTTTACTAAAAAATTTAAAGCTCTCTTCACCGAAGAAGCTTTGAAACCCGCTGACGGTGATACGCAGCGGGTTTTTGCTTTTTAGTCGCTAGACTACATTCAACATCAGAAAACTAGGATCACACCATGAGTCTGAAAGATCAAATTACCGAAGATATGAAATCTGCTATGCGTGCAAAAGAGACTGCACGACTTGGCACAATCCGTCTTTTGTTGGCTGCCATCAAACAGCGTGAAGTGGATGATCGCATTGTAATCGATGATGCTGCCATCATTTCCACCATAGAAAAAATGATTAAGCAGCGTAAAGATTCCATTTCCCAATTTAAAAAAGCTGGGCGCGATGATCTCGTTGCTGTGGAATCTGCCGAGATGGTGATCTTGCAAGCGTATATGCCGGCGCAAATGTCAGATGCGGAAATACAAGCTGCCGTAGCAGCTGCGGTGACATCCACTGGCGCAGCTGGCCCACAAGGCATGGGTAAAGTGATTGGTGTTCTCAAGGGTCAGTTGGTTGGTAAGGCGGATATGGGTAAGGTATCCGGCTTGGTAAAAGCTGCCCTCGCAAAATAAGAGAACTCCTCGCATACTCTTAGCTTTATGGCGCTCATCCCACAATCCTTTATCGCCGATCTGTTAAATCGGGTTGACATCGTTGATGTGGTTGGGCAACACGTAAAGTTAAAAAAAGCAGGTGCAAACTATCAAGGTTTGTGCCCTTTTCATTCTGAAAAATCCCCGTCATTTTCAGTTTCGCCAACCAAGCAGTTCTATCACTGCTTTGGATGTGGCGCGCATGGATCGGCTATCAGTTTTTTGATGGAATATTCCGGGTTGGGTTATGTTGATGCAATTGAGGAGCTAGCGCAGTCTGCTGGTTTAGATGTGCCGCGTGAAGAGCGCAATGCTAATGACATTGCCAAGAAACAGCAGACGATGGCTTTGAGTGAAGTGATGAGTTCTGCAGCTGATTGGTATCGCCAACAACTGAAAAACAGTCTGCGCGCAATTGGTTACTTAAAGGGGCGCGGCCTTACTGGCGAGATTGCGAAACGCTACGCGCTTGGTTACGCCCCCGATGGCTGGCAGGGTCTAGAGGCCGTATTTGGGCCATATACCAATGACGAAGCGGTGAAAGCCTTAGTGGAAGGCGGTCTGGTGATTCAGGGTGAGCAGGCTGAAGGTGCTCCTGCGAAACGTTATGACCGTTTCCGAGATCGCATTATGTTCCCGATTTGTAATCCAAAGGGACAAACGATTGGCTTCGGGGGTCGCATCTTAGACCAAGGTGAGCCAAAGTATCTGAATTCTCCAGAGACTCCGCTTTTTTCAAAAGGCAATACTCTCTACGGTTTGTTTGAGGCACGCCAAGCGATTCGTGCAAAAGAGTATGTCTTAGTTTGTGAGGGCTACATGGATGTGGTTGCACTGGCGCAATTGGGATTCCCAAACGCAGTAGCAACTTTGGGCACCGCTTGCACTGCGAACCACGTACGCATGCTCTTGCGCCAAACCGATAAGGTCGTTTTTTCATTTGATGGCGACTCTGCGGGACAGCGCGCTGCGCAACGTACGCTTGAAGCATGCTTACCGCTCATGTCAGACGATAAAGAAATTCGGTTCTTATTCCTACCTGCCGAACACGATCCCGATAGTTATGTCAGAGCGTATGGCGAGACAGCCTTTGAAAAAGTTATTCAAGAGGCTATGTCGATCTCGAGTTTTTTCTTCAAAGTGGCTAGCGATAGACATGACCTCACCACCCCAGAAGGCAGGGCCCACACCCATCACGCCGCAAAGCCGTTATTGCTGTCGATGCCGCCGATTGCCCTACGCACCCAGATACTTCGTGAACTCGCTATTCGCACAAACACTACACCAGCAGAGCTTGAGGCATTTTGCGGTTTAACCGTTGTGCCTGCGCCTCAAGCGGCTTATCAAGCAAAAGCCGTCAAATCGCAAAGTGGTATGAATGCACAGACAGCGCATGCCAACACTAGTAACAGACAAGGTGCGCCATGGCAGGCCGCCAAACGTGTTGCAACTCAAAACATTGAGCCTCCAAAAGCGCCAATGGATTTAGCAGAACAATTATTACGAGTGCTCATCCAGTTTCCACATTTAGGTAAAGCGCTCGACAGCCATCGTCGTAACCTAGCGCTCAAGGCAGCAGAGCAGAGATCAGCTAATGCGCTTACCTTGATGAAAGATTTGCTTGCGCAATGTGATCAGGTGGAATTGTCTGCTGATGCCAACAGCAATTCCGAAACGGTAGGTGCTGGCGCTTTTGCGTTATTCCAGGATCAACTGTCTCGCAGTGATCTTGCTTCAATGTATGAAGTATTGCGAAAGCGTATTTTGGGATCCGATCTGGATCTTGATGTGGCAATGGCTGATCTAGAGGGTGCATTTAAAAAGCTGGAGATTGCCAACTTGAAACAGGAAATGACGGAAATTGCTCAAAAGATTGGGGGCAGCACGGTAACTGAGCAAGACAAAGCCCGCTATCGGGAACTGGGCGAAAAACTCAAATTCTCTTAAGAATTTACTGAAACATCCCTGGAAATCGGCTGAAATTACCCCATATTTTTAGGTAATTGGGGGCTTAAAAAGTCGCAATCGACTATAATCCTCTTTTCCCAAGAAAAAAACGAATTAATTCAGTCACTTGCGCTTGATTTTCTTGAAATTCAGGGTAAGAGGGTAAGTAAATTGCGGGGCTGTGCTTAATCAGATCAGTCCTGTTCAACAACAGTAATGTGAGTAAGTGCTAATAAATGCCGAATTCCAAGACCAAAAAACCAGCTCCAAAAGTAAAAACCGTTGCCAAGGCTCCTGCAAAGCCTGCTGCAAAAACCAAAGCTCCTGCAAAGCCTGCTGCAAAAACCAAAGCTCCTGCAAAGCCTGCTGCAAAAACCAAAGCTCCTGCGAAGCCAGTCGCTAAGGCAAAAGCAAAAGCGCCTGCAAAACCGGTTTCTAAGACAAAGCCTGTTGCTAAAGCTCCAGCCAAACCTATTGCAAGAACTAAGGCCCCTGCAAAGCCGGTGACAAAAGCGAAAGCACCAGCCAAACCTGCGCCAAAGACAAAAGTGGTTGCCAAGGCTCCTGCAAAGCCAGCGCCAAAGGCAAAGACACCATCTAAATCCGTTAAGGTGACTGCAAAGCTAGTACAAAAGGCAAAGGCAGTAGCTAAAGTTCCAGCTAAGACTGTCAAAGCAGTTGTGAAGCCTGCGCCAAAAGGAAAGGTTGTTGCTAAGGAGTTGGCTAAGCCAGCGAAAGCCACCAAAGCTGAAGTAAAAGTGGAGCCAGTAAAAAAAGGCAAAGCGGTTGCTGTAAAGGTTGAAGACGCAAAAGACTTAAAGGGCAAAAAAGGTAAAGTCGCAGAAGTAGTTGCGGCGCCTGAAGAAGAGAAAAAACGTGGTCGTAAAGCTAAGGCAGATGATGCCCCAGCAGATGCTCCTGAACCGGTATTAACAGATCGTCAAAAAGCTCGCGAGCGTAAGGCGAAAGAAAAAGCGCTCTTAAAGGAGTTCGCAGCTCAGCAGTTGGGTACTGAAGAGCAACAAGAATTGCGTCGTGCTCGTCTGAAGACATTGATCAAGATGGGTATGTCCAAGGGTTACCTGACTCATGGCGAAATGAATGACGTGATGTCAGATGAGCTTTCTGATGCTGATGCATTGGAAACACTGATTAGCTTGTTAAACGATATTGGTATTACGGTTTACGAACAGGCTCCTGACGCAGAAACATTAATCTTGTCAGACAACACGGCAGCCGCAGTTTCTGAAGAGGAAGCGGAGGAAGAGGCTGAAACAGCTCTTTCAACAGTGGATTCTGAATTCGGTCGTACTACTGACCCTGTGCGTATGTACATGCGCGAAATGGGTACTGTTGATTTGTTAACGCGTGAAGGTGAAATCGTTATTGCCAAGAAGATTGAGGCTGGCCTCAAAGATATGGTGATGGCATTGTCTGCTTGCCCAGTAACAATTGCGGAAATCCTCAGTAACGTTGACAAGATTGCTGCTGGTGAGCTGGAGATCGACCAATTTGTTGATGGCCTTGTCGATCCTAATGCGGAAGACATCAAGCTTGGGCCCGATGAGCCAGAGATCGACCAAGATGCCGATGAAGGCGAAGATAAGGCTGATGACGAAGGCGGCGGTGGCGCTGCAACAGCAAATGCTAAACAGCTTGAAGAGTTGAAACAAATCTCATTGCAAAAGTTCGCCATCGTACGAACCCAAGCTGATAAGATGCGTCGCGCTTTTGACAAGGATGGTTATAACAGTCCCGCCTACATCAAGGCACAAAATGCCATTCGCGCTGAATTACTCGGTTTCCGCTTAACTGTGAAGAGTGTTGAGAAGTTGTGCGACACCATGCGCGCACAAGTAGACCAAGTATGGAAACTAGAGCGTGGCATTGTTAGCTTGTTAGTGGATAAGGTTGGCGTGAATCGTGATGAAGTATTAAAAGACTTCCCAAAGATGTCCATGAATTTAGAGTGGACTGATAAGTTGCTAAAAGAGAGCAAGCCTTACAGTGCTCTCTTGCAACGCAATGTACCTGCAATTCAAGAGCTACAACAGAAATTAATTGATCTTCAAAAGAATGTCGTGATTCCGCTCCCGGAATTAAAAGAAGTAAACAAGCAAATGATTGCGGGTGAGAAGCGGGCTCGTGAAACAAAGCGTGAGATGACCGTAGCCAACTTGCGCTTGGTGATTTCGATTGCAAAGAAATACACCAATCGTGGTTTGCAGTTCTTGGACTTAATTCAAGAGGGCAATATCGGCTTGATGAAAGCGGTAGATAAGTTTGAATACCGTCGTGGTTACAAGTTCTCTACCTATGCAACATGGTGGATCCGTCAGGCAATTACCCGCTCGATTGCTGATCAGGCACGTACGATCCGCATCCCCGTTCACATGATTGAGACCATCAACAAGATGAACCGTATCAGCCGTCAGATTCTGCAAGAAACTGGTCATGAGCCAGATGCTGCAACCTTGGCGCTGAAGATGGAGATTCCTGAGGATAAGATTCGCAAGATCATGAAAATTGCGAAAGAGCCGATTTCTATGGAAACGCCAATTGGCGATGATGAAGATTCCCATTTGGGTGACTTTATTGAGGATGGCAACACCTTGGCCCCAGCAGAAGCGGCATTGCACGACTCTATGCGCGATGTGGTGAAGGATGTTTTGGATTCATTGACGCCACGCGAGGCAAAAGTATTGCGGATGCGCTTCGGTGTTGAGATGAGCACAGACCACACTCTTGAAGAAGTTGGTAAACAGTTTGATGTTACTCGTGAGCGTATTCGTCAGATTGAAGCGAAGGCTCTTCGCAAGATGCGTCATCCAAGCCGTAGCGATAAACTCAAGACCTTCCTTGAGGAAGGTTGAACCAAAGACTAACGGGCCTATAGCTCAGTTGGTTAGAGCAGAGGACTCATAATCCTTTGGTCCCAGGTTCAAGTCCTGGTGGGCCCACCAGAAGCACAAACCCTCATCAGTAATGGTGGGGGTTTTGTCTTTAGAGTACCTCACACATTTATAGCTTAAATGTTTTAGCTCCTAAATAGCCATTGAATGTGCAAAGTTATTTTGCTTGTGTCAATATTGGGATTCATCTCTAGGCGTCCCATATAAAACTTCGTAATTCTGTGGAAAACACCCCATATTCTGATTTGGCTTTCGTAGATATCGAAACTACGGGCTCTCACTTTGATCGTGATCGCATCACTGAGATTGGCATAAAAACGCTTTCAAAAAATGGAATTCATACATGGGAACGCCTAATTAACCCGCAAACCTTTATTCCGAAAAATATTTAACGACTTACCGGCATCACGCCTCAAATGGTGGATCGTCAGCCCAGTTTTGAAGAGATTGCGGAAGATTTGAAACGTGAGTTAGAGGGCAAAATCTTCGTTGCCCATAATGCTCGATTTGACTATGGCTTTATTAAGGCCTCCTTTAGAAGGATCGGCATTGATTTCAAGCCCAAGGTGCTGTGCACTGTAAAGCTTTCAAGAATGCTTTTTCCAGAGCAGTCTTGCCATAATCTCGATACCATTATTCAAGCGCACAAACTTCAGGTCAATGCGCGTCATCGAGCGCTTGGAGACGCAGACCTGTTGTATCAGTTTTGGCAGGTTTGCGCAGAAAAATTTGGAAAAAAGAGATTGGTAGAGGCGATTGATCACCTTGTTGGAAATCCCAGTTTGCCGCCAAATATTGACAAAGAACTCATTGATTCGATCCCCGATGGCCCTGGTTGCTACATTTTTTATGGAGAAAATAAAACCCCCTTTATATCGGTAAGAGCATTTCTTTGCGTAGTAGAGTGATGGGTCATTTTCAAGGGGCATTAACTCAACGTAAAGAGATGAAGCTCTCTATGCAAGTGCGTGATATTGATTGGATTGAAACTAGTGGAGAATTGGGTGCTCTGATACTAGAGTCTAGGCTGATTAAGGAGCGCATGCCCAGTATGAATATTAAATTACGAAGGTCTAAGGATCTTTGTGGTTGGAGTCTGGTTGAGGGTGACGCTAAAGTGTTGGTCCCTACATTGGTGACGCATCACCAATTGGCCCCTGGACTGCAAGATAACTTATACGGACTCTTTTATAGCAAGCGAGAGGCCCATCGATATTTAAAAGCAATTGCAAAGAAATATCATCTGTGCGAGGCTCTTCTGGGGTTTGAAAAGAGGGTGATTGGTAAACCTTGCTTTGGATACCAAGTCAAGCAATGCGGTGGCGCATGCATCAATCAAACCCCGATAGCTTTCATAACTTGCAATTAAAAACTGCTCTAGAGTTCTTTAAAGTTCAGGTTTGGCCATATTCAGGCCAGATCGCAATTAGAGAGGGCGGAGAGATGATTGTTGTGGATCAATGGTGTTATCTTGGAACAGCCATTAATGAGGATGAACTTTATGAGCTGTCTGAGTCTGGAGATGCGGAATTCGATTTTGATATTTATAAGATTCTGCGACAAGCTCTAGCTGGATCACATAAAAGGGGCGTAATACCAATCCATGGTAAATCAATAATCAATTCCGCAGAAATTAACAATTAATGACTCCTGCCATTTATTGGTTTAGAAATGATCTTCGTATTGAAGATAATCCAGCATTGGTGTTGGCTTGTCAGCATGCTGGATCGTTATTGCCAATCTATATTCACGAAAGTGCCTTGGGGGCTAAAACTCAGTGGGGATTTGAGAGGGTAAGTCGGCACCGAAGAAACTTTTTGCAAGAATCGATTGAGGATTTGAGGTCGCAGATTCAGGCATTGGGATCTGAGCTAGTTGAATTTAAAGGGGATGTTCTAGAAATCTTCGAAAAACTTCGACCGCAGTTTGTGCGAGCAAATAGAGGCCCCCGAAGAAGTCGAGCAAATTAAAAAATTAGGTGCAGCAGGATTTGAAGTGCTCAATCTCTGGCAATCCAGCATGTTGGATCCTCACGATCTTCCTTTTGATTTGAAGAATATGCCAAATATATACACACAGTTTCGGCAGTAGGTTGAAAGACATCGGCTGAAATTTGCAAAACCAGCCGATGCTATTAGGAGAATGCCGCCGTTGCCTCCATCAACAACGGGCGCCTTGGCTGATGTAGTGGCACAAACCACTGCTTATAACGATAGCCAAATTCATAGCTCTTTTGTTGGAGGGGCAAATAATGTGGATCACATCGCTCTGAGCGTGTGGGTGCCTGTACAGACTGTCGTCGATATTGGGGAAAATTTCGCGCAGGTGAAATTGATGACGTTGAAAAAGATGAAGTGAACGATCAACTCGTAGCCAGTGTGGTACCTGTTCAGTCATGGGAACAGCCAGCACGATGGCGTGTATTGCTGAAGCATTAGGAATGACAGTGCCAGGTGGTGCATCGCCGCCCGCAGTGACTGCTGATCGTATTCGGGTTGCAGAGGAGACGGGCGCCAGGGCCGTGCAGATGGCCAAGGATGGTCTGACGATTGACAAGATTCTCACTGCTGATGCTTTTGAGAATGCGATGCGTGTCTTACTGGCTATTAACGGTATTGTGCACCTAGCTGCCATAGCGGGTCGCATGGGTCTAGAGATTGATCTCGATGCATTAGACAAAATGGGTGATGAAACCCCTGTCTTGTTAGATCTTAAGCTATCAGGCGATCATTATATGGAGAACTTCCATGATGCCGGCGGCATGATCACCTTGCTGCGTGAACTTAAACCACTCTTAAAGCTCCATGCCTTGACCGTTGCGTGGCATTTACTCAATAAGAAAATATGATGACTAGAATATATTTCAATGACGTAGTAACGCGTGACGGCTTTCAAATTGAGCCCAACTTTATTCCTACCGAAGACAAGGTTAGGCTGATTAATGGTTTGAGTGACTGCGGTTTTGCTAAAATTGAAGTCGCTTCATTCACCTCTCCAAAGGCTATTCCAATGCTGAGGGATGCGGAAGAAGTCATGGGGAAAATACGACGAGTTTCTGGCGTTGAATACACCGTTCTCGTTCCCAATTTGCGCTGAGCAGAGCGCGCATTAGAGTCAAAGGCAGACGAGTTCAATTTGGTAATGTCCACTTCCGAAACGCATAATCTTGCCAATCTTCGGATGACACGAGAAAAAAGTTTTGCAGGTTTGGCTGAAGTTATTCAATATGTCAATGGTGGGGCGCCAATCAATGTTTCCTTATCCACTTGTTTTGGATGTCCGATGGAGGGTGATGTTTCGCAGGAAGTGGTGGAGCAGTTTGCCCAACGTTTTGTGAATTTGGGAGTGCGAGGACTGATCATTTGTGACACCACGGGCATGGCCAACCCAGCCCAAGTCACACGTATTGCCGAATCGCTGCAGAAAAAATTTCCACAAACGCAGCTCACAATGCATTTTCACAATACTAGAGGTATGGCTTAGCCAATGTGTTGGCTGCTGTGCAGGCAGGGATTGTTCGGTTTGATGGCTCGCTTGGCGGTTTGGGTGGTTGTCCGTATGCACCTGGCGCTAGCGGCAATATTTCCAGTGAGGATGCGATTCATATGCTCGATGCAATGGGTTACGACACGGGTATTGATCTCCCTAAATTGTTGGTATTGGCACGTGAGTTGCCGACTATTGTTGGACATGCTGTTCCGGGGCAGGTTGCTAAAGCAGGCCGAACATGTGATTTGCATCCAGCACCAGCCTCGATTAATGAACTTCGATGAGGTGAACATGATTGATCATTTAGACCATTTGGTATTAACAACAACCGATGAGATGGCTTGCGTTAATTTTTATACTCGCGTATTGGGAATGAAACTTGAGTCCTTTATTGGTGGAACTCCGCCGGTAGAGCGTAAAGCCTTTAAGTTCGGTAATCAAAAAATAAACTTGCATATTAAAGGCAAGGAGTTTGAGCCAAAGGCCAACATTCCAACGCCTGGATCATTGGATCTTTGTTTTATCGCGGATCGCCCGCTAGTCGAGGTGATAGCCATTCTTGATCGGGAGCGTTGGCCTATAGTTGAGGGCCCTGTCGTTCGAACGGGAGCGACTGCAAAAATTAATTCAGTCTATGTTCGCGATCCCGATCAAAATTTAATCGAAATCAGCGAACTGCTTTAACCGCGACCAACAAATGGCATCTTTGTAGCCATAATGGTCATATTGAGAATATTGCTTTCGAGTGGCAACTGAGCCATGTGCAGGACCGCTTGACCAACATGATCCACATCCATGCGGGGCTCAACCTTGATGGAATGATCGGCTTGAATGATTCCGGCTGCCATACGTTCTGTCATTTCAGTAGCGGCGTTGCCGATACCAATTTGACCGCACGCAATATTGAAAGGCCGCCCATCTAAAGCAATCGATTTCGTCAGTCCTGAGATAGCATGCTTGGTACTGGTGTAGGGTGCCGACATTGGCCCAGGTGCATGCGCAGAGATCGAACCATTATTGATAATGCGACCTCCTTGCGGGGATTGAGCTTTCATCATCTGCATCGCCTCTTGTGAGCATAAAAATGCACCACATAAATTGGCATTGACAACATTCATCCATTGTTCGTAAGTCAGCTCTTCCATGGGAACTGCGGGCGCGCCTATACCGGCATTATTAAAGAGCACATCAATGCGTCCAAACTTTTCTTTACACGCTATTGCTGAACGCACAGTCGAAGGGATGAAGAAATTGGGCGTGCCCGAAAGCAAGGCTCAGATATGGGGCAAGGAATTAGCCTCATTTTTGCCCAATGTTGAGCCTGGTCAAAACATTACAGCAATCTACCTTCCGAAGCAGGGAACGACGTTCTACTACGATGGTAAAGCTATTGCGCAAATTCCGGGAGCAGATTTTTCCAAGGCATTTTTTGGGATTTGGTTAGACCCTAAAACCAGTGCGCCAAAGTTGCGAGAGCAATTGTTGGGAATGCATTGCCCTCCACCGATATTTCAAGAGGTATGTAGTTCATGAGTAAATTGATTGCTAAGTTCATCACACTGTTCGCATCGACAATTCTGCTATTTGGATGTTCGAGTCCGACCATATCGCAATACGCCAATGAGAAACCAGCTCTGGATTTGAGTGAGTATTTTTCTGGAACGGTTGATGCCTATGGAATCTTTACCAATCGCAGTGGTGAGGTTGTCAAGCGGTTCACGGTATTGATTCAATGCCATTGGAAAACCATTGATGGCAAGAAAGTTGGTACATTGGATGAAATTTTGAATATTCAGATGGCACTAAGCAGAAGCGTATCTGGACATTGACTGAGGTTTCTCCCGGCAAATATATTGGGAAAGCGGATGATGTCGTGGGCGAATCTAATGGCGCCTCTGCAGGTAATGCGCTCAATTGGGCTTATACCTTAGCGCTTCCCGTTGATGGCACGATTTACCATGTGCAGTTTGACGATTGGATGTATTTGGTTACCCCCAAAGTGATAATCAATAAGGCCCAAATGAGTAAATTTGGTATTAATCTGGGCGAAGTCACTTTGAGTTTTTATAAGCGCTAGCATGAGAAATCAAAAGCCCCAGAAATTTTTCTAGGGTTCTTGATTGCAGCGTTAGGGCGCTCCAATAACGTTTGCTTTTCCTGTTTTATTAGGCAGCAATCTTGCTAGGTTCTTCCTCCGGAACCGAGTGACGTATGGGGTAATCAAATGCACCGAGTGAGGCTTTTGCACCCTCGCCCATAGCAATAATAATTTGCTTGTAGGGTACGGTGGTGCAGTTGCCTGCGGCAAATATTCCAGGGACAGAAGTCTCGCCTTTTGCATCCACAATGATCTCGCCACGCGGCGACAGATCGATGGTGTCTTTAAGCCATTCTGTATTGGGTAATAAGCCAATTTGGACAAAGATTCCCTCAAGCTCAATTATGTGCTCTGCTTTGGTGGTGCGATCCTCGTAACGTAGGCCATTTACTTTGCTGCCATCACCTAAAACCTCCTTGGTTAATGCGCTCTTAATGACCGTGACATTGGGCAGGCTAAATAACTTTGATTGCAACACCGCGTCCGCACGTAAATGGCTATCAAATTCGATCAGGGTGACATGACTCACAATGCCTGCTAAATCAATTGCAGCTTCTACTCCAGAATTGCCACCACCAATCACAGCGACTCTCTTGCCCTTGAATAAAGGGCCATCGCAGTGTGGGCAATAGGCAACTCTCCTTTGTTGCGATACTCTTGCTTACCAGGAACATTCATTTCTCTCCAACGAGCACCGGTGCTGATGATGACAGATTTGCTCTTTAATACCCCGCCATTTGCTATTTCAACCTCGATACCGCTATTCGTTTTACGCAGGGCTTAAGCACGTTGTAGATTCATGATGTCTACTTCGTAGTCTTTGACGTGCTGCTCCAATGCTTGAACCAGCTTAGGCCATTCAGTATGAGATACAGAGATGAAGTTTTCGATTCCCAAGGTATCCATAACTTGGCCACCAAATCGCTCGGCCACTATTCCCGTGCGAATTCCTTTGCGAGCGGCATAGATTGCTGCCGCAGAACCGGCTGGACCGCCGCCGATAATCAACATGTCGTAACTCTCTTTGGCATTGAGCTTTGCAGCTTCTTCTGTATTGCCAGTATCTAACTTGGCAATAATCTCCTCGACACTCATACGACCAGAGCCAAAATTCGCCATTCAGGATGACGGTTGGCACAGCCATAATCTGATATTGATCAACCAAGCCCTGGAAGGGGGGCGCCGTCAATCATTTCATGTTGAATATTTGGATTAAGGACAGACATTAGGTTCAATGCTTGAACAACGTCTGGGCAGTTGTGGCAAGACAAAGAAATAAATGTCTGAAAATGGAACTTACCATCCAACTTTTTTGTATGCGATCAATGATCCCCTGTTCCATTCTAGGCGGATATCCGCTCGCTTGCAATATAGCTAAGATGAACGAAGTCATCTCATGGCCCATGAGCAAGCCAGCAAACGTAATGCATGAATCTTCGCCGTTCTTGCTTACAGTAAAGCTTGGTACGTTTTGTGCATTTCCATCCGTTTTAACGGTGATCTTGTCTGACCGCTCAGCCACTTCATTTAAGAGTTCGAGCATTTGGGCGGAGGCAGGACTCTCATCCAATGTTGCAGTGAGCGTAATAGGTGAAACGATTTTCTCGAAGTAGGTTTTTAATTGGGCTTTGATATTGGCATCTAACATGATGACTTCCTTTTCATTCATTTCTGTGAGTCTATTGGGCAGGATCCAGTCTTCTCCAATAGACTCTCCGAAGAGAGTCTGATTGGGTAAGGCGAGAATCTATTAGATCTTGCCTACGAGGTCCAAAGATGGGGTTAAGGTTGCAGCACCTTCTTTCCACTTTGCTGGGCAAACTTCGCCTGGGTGAGCGGCTGTATATTGCGCAGCTTTGAGTTTGCGCAATGTTTCAGATACGTCACGAGCGATTTCGTTGGAGTGAATTTCTGCAGTTTTGATGACGCCCTCTGGGTTGATAACAAAAGTGCCACGCAATGCCAAACCAGCCTCTGGAATATGTACGCCAAATGCGTTGGTCAATGTGTGGGTTGGATCGCCAACCAATGGGAACCTTGCCTTACCAACAGCTGGTGAAGTTTCGTGCCACACTTTGTGAGAGAAATGTGTATCGGTTGTCACGATGTAGACTTCAGCGCCAAGCTTTTGGAATTCTGCATAGTTATCAGCAGCGTCTCCAATTTCGGTTGGGCAGTTAAATGTGAATGCTGCTGGCATGAAAATGAAAACGGACCATTTACCCTTGATGCTCTCATCGGTAACAGTGACAAATTTGCCGTTATGGAACGCTTCGGTTTTAAACGAGGCTACGGTAGTGTTAATGATGGACATGGTGCTCCTTCGCTAATAAGTTGGTTAATAGAATTTGATTTATTCAATATTGTTTTGACAACGGATTCCATTCTAGGGACTATCTAATTATTTGTATAATGAATAATTTAGATGTAAATAATCTAAAAAATCAATAATTATGCTGAGCCTGCTGGAAATCAGGATAATCACGGTAAATAACCATAATGAACAATTTACGTAGCCACTAAAGAACCCATTTATGACCACCATATTCATGACTTTTCTTCGCACTGCGGTCGCTCTTGGCAGCGTACTTCTGGTGCTAGCAGGCTGTCAGTCAACCGGCAAAGACGGCAAACCCTTAACGCAAGCAGAAATTATGCAAAAACGTGAAGCCACTATTCAAATGGCCAAAACCGGTTTGGATGCATTGATTAAGCAGGCCCCCAAGGTTAAAAAAGAAATCGACAAAGCGGCTGGTACGCAGTCTTTAATACAACCAATGTGAATGCTGTTTTATTGGTGGGTGGCACGTGGCGAAGGTGTTTTGTATGACAAGCGCCGAAAAGAGCCTGTTTTTATGCAGGATGTAAAAACGGGTGAAGGCTTAGGAGCAGGCTATCAGACCCAATATCAAATCATCATCTTTAAAACGACCTCTGCAATCGATCAGTTTTTGATGGCCTCAATTGATGGCGAGCAGGGCGGCCTAGACGTTGAAGCCAATTTCTCCGCGGGTTCAGATGGAACCATCCGTTCATTTAACCCCAGCATTACCTTCTATACCGTTGGCCTCTCGGGCTACGACTTGCAAGTAAATTACGGCGGGGCACTATTTTTAGTGGATCAGCAGCTTAATGCTGTGGGCACTCTCAATAGCTTGCCCAAAAAATCCACTCCTGCAAAATAAATCAGTAGAGTCATGATTTTGACTCTACTGGTATTTCTCTATAGCAACACCTCATAACGAGAGTAGATTGATGTCATGGGGCTGGCAATACCAGCCCGACATCTCATCTGGAAAGGGGTTGTTATGGGCAAAAAATCATTGAATGAGTCTGTATCTAATAATCAGCAAAAAGCAGTAGATGCGAGCAGGGCGGTTGGTAGAGTTGCTATGGGAAGTGCTCAAGCCATTGCGCAAATCAATCAAAAAGCTGCTCAAGATTTTGCGGAGCTAATTCAGAAGCGTGTCTCCGAGCTCATGAAAACTCAGGACCCTAAGACAGCATTTGAATATGTGCACGCAGAAGTCCTTCAAGATGCCGCAAAAGAGGTGGCGCATTATCACCAGCAATTACTCGATGTATTAAAAAGTGGCAATAAAGAGTTATCCGATATTGCAGAAGTCATGATTCAAGATTCAAAGGCGGATTTATCCACTTTGTAAACGATGCGACCGATAACGCGCCAGTGGGTAGCGAAGCCTACGTCTCAATTTTTAAAACATCGTTTAATAACGCTTTGCAAAATTTTGAATTAGTTCGCGCTACTATGGCAGATTCATTTGCGAACTTTGAGAAAAGCGTCGAAAGCGTGGGAAATTTAACGTCTGGTAAGAGCTCTTCTAAGAAGAGATAGGGTTTGGTAGGTTACCATGCCCTCAGTAGCATCCTTGAAAATGTAAGGTGGTCTGAATAGTTTGGAAATGAATCTCAACAGTAGATTTCATTTCCTTGCCATAACCGCCGGCCATGGAGAATGCTACTGGGATCTGTCGATCGAGCGCATATTGGAATACTGTTTCATCGCGCAATTTCATACCCTCCTTAGTGATTTTTAGTCGACCTAAGCGATCCCCCTCATGCGGATCTGCCCCCGCTAAGTAAATAACAAAGTCTGGATGAAAACGTGACTCCAGTTGATCCAATGAATTTGTTAGTGCTTTTAGGTAGGTTTTGTCATCACAGCCATCAGCCAGACCTAAATCGAGATCGCTATGTTCTTTCTGAAAGGGAAAGTCGTTCTCGCCATGAATGGATAGCGTAAAAATGCTGGAGTCATGCT
Source organism: Polynucleobacter necessarius (assembly GCF_900095195.1). Classification (NCBI taxonomy): domain Bacteria; kingdom Pseudomonadati; phylum Pseudomonadota; class Betaproteobacteria; order Burkholderiales; family Burkholderiaceae; genus Polynucleobacter; species Polynucleobacter necessarius. Next base: position 1,145,844 of record NZ_LT606950.1, on the reverse strand, counting down.
GCAGGATCGACGCGGTGCCGTTGCCTTGGTGTACATCGAGATCGACAATAACAACCTTGAGTTTGGCATTAATTTCTTTTTGTAAGCTACGCGCTGCAATTGCAGAGTCATTAAATACGCAGAAGCCACTACCAATATTGCGATAGGCATGGTGCGTGCCGCCTGCTAAATCTCCAGAGATACCTTCTCGCATGGCCGTTTTAGCAGCAGCGATTGTTGCGCCGGCAGAGCGTCTTGACCGTTCAACCATTTTTTCACTCCATGGAAAGCCAATTTCCTTTTGTTCGTCAGGACTGAGTTTGCCCTCAATGACTTTCAGCAGATAACTCGGATCGTGAGCAAACAGGATTTGGGTATCCGTGGCTGGGGGGCCTCAAGCAACTCAACCTTGGGAAGCTTGCCTACCAAATCCCGCAGTTGTGAATACTTTGCCATAGGAAAGCGATGCCCTGATGGTAGCGGCAGAACGAAATGATCAGAGTAAAACGCTTTCAAGGGCCTATCCATTAATCGGATTTATTGAATGCAACCATTCTAGTATCCAAATCGTTGATGAAGAGTTGCCACCCCCAGCGAAGGGTGAAGTTCAGCTTCGTCAAACGGCAATTGGATTTAATTTCATCGACATATACCAACGCTCTGGGGTCTACCCTTTAGAGTTCAACGGGACTTGGTCATGAGGCTGTGGGCGTAGTTGATACTCTAGGCGAAGGTGTTACTGGTTTAAAAATTGGTGATCGCGTCATGTACATGAATGCTGGTATTGGTGCATATGCAAGTGCCCGCAATGTTGCTGAAGACAAATTTGTCCCAGTACCTAGCAATATTTCTGATGAAGTAGCGGCAGCCGCTTTCTTCAAAGCGATGACAGCACAATATTTAGTTCAAAAAACATACAAGGTAAAAGCTGGCGATATCGTATTGGTTCATGCAGCTGCTGGAGGCGTGGGTCAGATATTGGCCAGCTGAGCAAAAGCGCTTGGTGCGTTTGTGGTGGGTACCGTGGGCTCCTAAGCTAAGGTTGTCGCAGCGAAGGCTGCTGGTTGCGATGCCGTCATAGATTATTCGCAACCCAATTGGGTTGAGGAAGTTATCAAAGCGACTGGCGGGAAAAAAGCAAATGTTGTCTGTGATTCTGTAGCAAAAGATACCTTCTTAGGTTCTTTGGAGTGCGCTGCTCCGTTTGGTACGGTTGCGCTTTTTGGTGCGGCTTCAGGGCCAGCTCCAGAGATTCAGCCTGAAATTTTGAATAAGAAGGGTTGCTTGTTCCTAACCAGACCTTCGGTTTTCCCGCACAATGCAACGCATACTCTTTTGCAAGAGAATGTCAAGGCTGTCTTTGGGGCGATTGCAAAAGGGCGGGTAAATTGAGATCGGAGCAAAGTTCCCCTTGGAGCAAGCCGCTGATGCGCACCGTTCAGTAGAGGCTAGACAAGTCTCCGGAGCGATTGTGCTGATCCCATAATGCTTCCCGCTCTTTGCCAGAAGCCCTGCGATGCGGGGCTTTTTTATCGGCACTATGACAAGTAGAATCAAGTAATGAAAAAACTTATTAAATGGTCAATCGCCGCAGCCTGCCTCTTGCTGGGTGCGGTTACTTGGGCGCAAATTCCGTCTACCCAACACTCGAATGGAATCTCGTATATCTCTGGTGGGGTTGGAGAGGAAGAGACGGTTGCGATCCTGGCTGAGGCAAAGCAATGGCCTTTATTGCTTGAGCTATCTCAAATTGAAAATGGTAGAGGCGTCTGGATTTTTGGTGTCAGAATCAAAATTCTGAATGGGAAGAGGCAACTTTTATTTGACGCTCAGGCAGATGGTCCCTACATGCTCATCAATCTTGATGCGGGTAAGTATGTGATTGACGCTAGCTATCAAGGCGTCAGTCAACAACGGTTCATTAGCGTAAAAGCGAATTCATCGCAAAAAATTTCGCTATTTTGGAAGTAATCGTTTTTCAACTAAATAGATAAATTACAGGAGACGGGGATATGAAATCTACATTTTTAAGAAGTGCTATTAGTTACGCATTTTCCTTTGCATTTCTAGCAACCTCAAGCGCTTATGTGTCAGCGCAATCTACAGCTGCAGCCACTGCAAAAGGAAAAACAGAGCTTCTGTGGTTTGGCCAGGATGGCTTTCGGATCAAATCCCCTGAGGGCAAGATGACTTTGATTGACCCTTGGATTACTGGTGGCCCTAAGACTCCACCGCAATACAAAAATGACTTGACCACGATTGGCCCAATTGATCTCCTTTTGGTAACCCATGCACATGCTGATCATATTGGTGATGCACCAACTGTTGCCAAGTCCAACAACATTAAGCTCTATGGCCCTGCAGACATGGTGACCCCGTTAACAACTTTAGGTATCTTGCCTGCCGATCTGGGTTGGCGATTTAACAAAACAGGTCGCGTAAACCCGCTGCCTTGGTATCAAGGTTACTGCTGTTCAAGCAGAGCACTCCTCATTGTTAGTATGGAAAAACCCTGCGACAGAAAAAATGGAAGCTCATCCTGCCGGTGAGGCGATGGGTTACATCATTGAGTTGGAAAATAGTTTCAAGATTTGGCACATGGGTGACACCGGCCTGTTCAGTGATATGAAATTTATCAGCGAACACTACAAACCAGACTTGGTATTAATTCCTATTGGTGGCAACTTCACAATGGCTCCAGATGATGCGGCATTTGCATTGAAAACTTGGATTAAGCCGAGGATGGTGATCCCAATGCACTACAACTCAAATCCAATGGCTAAAGGTACTTTGGCAGAATTCCAGGCGGCAATGAAGGGTAGCAATATCAAGGTCATCCCAATGACCGAGGGGGAAGTTGTTCAGTTTTGATGGTATTTGTGTTTGGCTCACCAACGTATATGGGAACGGTAAGTGGGCAATTTAAAAAATTTGCTGATGCAAATTCAAAACAATGGTTTACTCAGCAATGGAAAGATAAGGTATTTGGCGGATTGACTAATTCTGCAACCATGAATGGCGATAAACATTCCACCTTGCATTATTTCTTCACCCTGGCTATGCAACATTCGGGCTTGTGGGTTGGAACGGGTTTAATGCCGTCTAATTCAAAAACCGCCAAACGCGACGATGTGAATTACGTTGGATCCTCTTCGGGTGCCATGATGACAACACCATCTGATGCTAGTGCGGATGAAGTGAATCCCGGAGACCTTGAGACCGCCAGACTGTATGGTCAACGTATTGCAGAAATCACAAACCACCTCAAATAGTGTGGTCAGATTTCCCAGGCGGGCAGTAAGTCCATGAAAACCACCTTCGGGTGGTTTTTTTGTTTGGTCAGCGTCTGGTCTATAATTTCGTAAGCAATTGAATTTAAAGAGAATATTCTCAAAAAACCGGTTTCGTTGGTTTGACAGTCCTCGGGGGCTCTTGGCCAATGCGTTTGGCGGTTAGATTCATGCCAAAACACCGATGACAAGCCCTATTTCTCCCTCCTTTAGTCCGATCAGCCAAAAGCTTGAAGCTCAAGCACTCAATTGTGCGCGAGGCGAGCGCACTTTATTTTCTGGTTTGAATCTCGAGGTTAATGCAGGCGAGTGCTTGCATGTGCGAGGCGAGAATGGAGTTGGTAAAACAAGCCTGTTACGTCTTTTGTCTGGCCTATCGAAACCGGAGTTTGGCACTATTCATTGGGGTAAGCAACCCATTTCTTCCGATATCAAGGCATATCATCGCGAGCTGTTGTTCTTGGGGCATCGCGATGCATTGAAAGAAGAGTTAACGGCTTTAGAGAATTTACAAATGTATGCGGCGATTGATGATGTGCAACTTCCTCTTGAGGTTACTATCGCTGCTTTAGTACGTTTTGGTTTGCGTGGCCGTGAGTATTTGCCGGTGCATTGTTTATCTGCTGGGCAGAAACGGCGTGTGTTAATGGCGCGTATGTTGATACGTGGTGCGCGTCTTTGGATTTTGGATGAGCCTTTTAATGCATTGGATGTTCATGCCTCTGCTGAGTTAGAGGGGCTGATTGAGGGACATCTTGCCGTTGGAGGTATGGTGATATTGACGAGCCATCAGCCTGTTGACCTGCCTGGCTTACGAGAACTGGATCTATGAGCGCTTTATTTGCTGTGATTCAGCGAGATCTCCTCTTGGTGATGCGCCGCAAGAGCGAAGTGCTTACTGCCTTATTTTTCTTTATTGTCGTAACGAGTTTGTTTCCACTTGGCATTGGAGCTGACGCAGCTTTACTACGTAAGATCGCCCCCGGAGTCATTTGGGTGTCGGCTCTACTAGCTACTTTATTGGGGTTGCATCGCATGTTCGCTGCGGATTACGCCGATGGCACCCTAGAGCAGTTGCTTCTATCGCCGCAACCCTTCGTACTATTAATTGCTGGGAAAATCATTGCTCACTGGATTGTGTGTGGACTTCCGCTAGTCATACTGGCACCCATTATTGGCATTCAATTTGATTTAGATGGCAGTGCTATGAATGTGCTGATGGGAACCTTGTTATTGGGAACACCTGTTTTATCGCTGCTGGGTTCAATAGGCGCTGCCTTAACTTTAGGTGTTCGCGGGGGTAGCGTGTTGATAAGCTTATTAATACTACCTTTGTATATTCCCGTATTGATTTTTGGAGCAGGCGCAGTGTACGCGACTAGTGTGGGTTTAGATGCCAGTGGCCATTTTTCTGTATTGGGCGCTTTATTGATTTTGGCTTTAGCATTTGTACCCTGGGTCAGTGCCCAGGCAGTAAAGATTGCGATTGAATGACAGATAACAATACATTTTCAAAAAATCGTTCGGTGAATTGGTTTAAATTATCCAGCCCAAGCACCTTTTATCCAGTAGCGGGCAAACTCATCCCTGTTTTTTGGGTGTTGGCAGCTGCCTTCGGTATTGCTGGCCTATGGGTAAGTTTTTTTGTTGCCCCGGTGGATGCTGTTCAAGCACAGGGTTATCGCATTATCTTTATTCACGTGCCTGCATCTTGGATGTCGATGTTTATTTATTTGGTGATGGCGATGTGGGCGGGCTTTGGGTTAGTGTTTAACACTCGATTATCGGCCATGACGGCGCAGGCACTAGCGCCGATTGGCGCATGGATGGCATTCCTTTCCCTATGGACGGGTGCGTTTTGGGGTAAGCCCATGTGGGGCGCTTGGTGGGTATGGGACGCGCGCCTTACCTCCGAACTCATTCTGCTGTTTCTCTACTTGGGATTTATCGCACTCCAATCATCCATTGATAATCCACGTCGTACTGATAAGGCGGGTGCTATTTTGGCTTTAGTGGGCGTCGTGAATGTGCCCATTATTTATTTCTCGGTGAAATGGTGGAATACGCTCCATCAAGGCGCCTCCGTATCGCTGACAAAAGCACCGGCTATGGCACAGACCATGTTGCTAGGAATGTTATTAATGGCCCTGTGCTTCTGGATGTATTCGATTGCAGTCGGATTGATGCGAGTACGCACCATTATTTTGGAGCGTGAAGGACATACGGATTGGGTGAGACAATTGGACGAGGTAAAGAACTGATGTGGAATAGTCCTGCAGAGTTTTTTGCAATGGGTGGCTACGCACTTTATGTGTGGAGCAGTTTTGGTGTTTGTGCACTCGTTTTATTGATTGAGCCTTTGAGCATACGAATGCGCAACAAAGTGATTATTCAGAGAATAAAGCAAGAGCGTATCGCTGAGCAGTTTGATGTGGAAAGTAGCCGTGAAGCCAAGACATAAGCGTGCATTGATTATTGTTGCTGCCCTAGTGGTGATTGGGGTTGCCGCAACGTTAATTCTGAATGCATTAAATAGCAATATTGCACTTTACGTCACGCCAAGTGACGTGGCTGCTGGTAAAGCACCTCAGGGGCAGGCATTTCGAATTGGCGGTATGGTGAAAGATGGCTCATTAAAGCGCGATGGATTAACCGTACATTTTGTGATTACCGACCTTGTAAAAGACATTCCCGTTTCTTATACCGGTATCTTGCCTGACTTATTTAAGGAAGGTAAGGGCGCAGTTATTCAGGGACGCTTGAATGCTAACGGTGAATTTACAGCAAGTGAAGTTCTTGCTAAGCACGATGAAAATTACATGCCACCTGAGGCGAAACATGCTTTTGAGTAAGCTCAAAAAATGAAAGTGGTAAATGATTCCTGAGTTTGGTCATTACGCCCTGATATTGGCATTTTGTATTGCATTGATTCAAGGGGTATTGCCATTACTCGGCGCGCATTATGGTCGTCGTGAATTGTTGGTGATCGCAAGGCCAACCGCCCAAGTTTCTTTTTTGCTGATTGCGCTTGCATTTGTCATTTTGGCGTGGAGTTTTTACGTTAATGATTTCTCAGTCCTTTATGTTGCCGAGCACTCCAATTCGCAGTTGCCAGTAATTTATCGCTTGGGTGCAGTGTGGGGTGGTCATGAGGGATCGCTCTTGCTCTGGATTTTCTTATTGAGCACCTGGACGATTCTGGTTGCTCAACTCTCCAAGGCATTAGATGAATTTATGGTTGCCCGAGTGATTGGTGTTCTCGGGTTGGTTACTAACGGTCTGCTGTTGTTTATCTTAACAACTTCCAATCCGTTTGAGCGTCTTTTGCCGGCCGCTCAAGATGGTCGATCACTAAATCCTTTATTACAAGATCCTGGATTGGTTTTTCATCCGCCGATGTTGTATATGGGTTACGTCGGTTTCTCAGTTGCGTTTGCGTTCGCTATCGCCTCCTTATTGTCGGGGCGATTGGATGCTGCTTGGGCGCGTTGGTCGCGACCTTGGACTACGGCCGCTTGGATTTTCTTAACGCTCGGTATCGCATTGGGCTCATGGTGGGCTTATTGCGAACTCGGTTGGGGCGGTTGGTGGTTTTGGGACCCCGTAGAAAATGCCTCGTTCATTCCTTGGTTGGTCGGAACGGCATTGCTACATTCTTTGGCGGTTACTGAAAAGCGCGGTGGCTTTAAAAGCTGGACAGTTTTGCTGGCGATTACCGCGTTCTCCTTTTCCTTATTGGGAACATTTCTGGTTCGTTCTGGTGTGTTGACCTCAGTACATGCGTTTGCTACCGATCCCAGGCGCGGCATTTTTATCTTAATTTTGCTAACAATTGTTGTGGGTTCTTCGCTGGTTCTCTATGCGTGGCGCGCACCCAAAAATACCTTGGGGGGTAAATTTAGTTTAAGTTCCAGAGAGATATTCATTTTGCTCGGTAATGTTTTCTTGGTGGTATCGGCGGGTTCAGTATTGCTGGGCACTCTCTACCCGCTACTGATTGACGCATTGCATCTTGGCAAAATTTCTGTAGGGCCACCTTACTTTAATAGTGTGTTTGTTCCGATCATGGTTCCGCTTTTAATGCTAATGGGGATAGGTCCATTGGCCCAATGGAAAAATACGGATTTAGGCTCTGTCATCAAGCGCTTATGGCTCGCTGGTTTTATAGCCGCGGTCGCTGGAATCGCAATACCGCTCATCATGGGGCAATTTACTTGGCTGGCCGGATTAAGTTTCTTATTAGCATTTTGGATCATTGTCTCAGGATGCTTGCAAATTCTTCGACAAGTAAAGCAGGGTAAACCTACCCGCTCATTTATGGGTATGCAATTTGCTCATCTTGGTATAGCCATTTTTGTTATTGGCATTACTATGGTTGGCGCTTACCAAGAAGAAAAAGATGTGCGCATGCTTGCGGGTGACACCGTTAATGTTGGTGGGTATCAAATCAAGTTGATTGATGTTTCTAAGGTTCCAGGCCCGAACTATGAAGCTATGCGTGGCACATTTTTATTGTTGAAAAATGGCAATGCTCAAGCGACTCTTTACCCAGAAAAGCGTAACTATTTTTCATCGACGATGCCGATGACAGAGGCTGCAATTGATGCTGGATTGACTCGTGATATCTATGTATCGCTCGGTGAAGAGCTTGGCGATCGATCATGGGCAGTCAGGGTCTATTACAAACCCTTCGTTGATTGGATTTGGGGCGGATGTTTGTTCATGGCTTTGGGCGGTATTCTGGCTATTTCCGATAAGCGTTATCGGATGAAATTAAAGAAGGCGGTTTCATGAAAGCCAAATTTTTAATTCCCTTGGTGCTGTTTGTAGTGTTGGTTAGCTTTTTGGCTGTTGGCCTCAATCGCGACCCTCGTGAAGTGCCCTCACCGCTGATTAATAAGGCTGCTCCAGCATTTGAGGTTCCGCAGTTGGCTCAAGCGAATAAAACATTCTCGCCTGCCAGCATGAAAGGCCAGGTTTGGATTTTGAATGTTTGGGCTTCTTGGTGTGTGGCATGCCGTGAGGAGCACCCGGTATTGGTTGAATTAGCCAAATCAGGGCAGGCACCGTTAATTGGTTTGGACTACAAGGATAAGCGCGAAGATGCGCTAGCAATGCTAAATAGACAAGGCAATCCTTATGTGCTCTCCGCGTTTGATGAAAATAGGCGCGTAGGTATCGATTATGGTGTTTATGGGGTCCCCGAAACCTATGTGATTGATCAAACTGGAGTGATTCGGTTCAAGCATATTGGCCCCATTACGCTAGAGATTTTGAATCAAAAGATCTATCCAATGTTGTCAGAGCTTAAAAAATCATGAAACGCATTTTGATAGCGCTTGCCTCTGTACTTTGCATGCATACGGCTTTTGCAAAAGATGCCGCTCCACTGGTAGATGATCCAATAACAGAGCAGCGTTTAATTAGTATCTCTGAAGAAATGCGTTGCTTAGTTTGTCAAAATGAGTCTTTAGCGGGCTCTCGGTCAGATTTGGCGAATGATCTGCGTAGAGAAATTCGGAAGCTGATTAAAGAGGGAAAGAGCGATGATCAAATTCGCGCTTTTATGGTGGAACGCTATGGGGATTTCGTACTCTATCGACCACCAGTGAAGCCCATTACTTGGTTATTGTGGCTCGGACCCTTCGTAATACTGCTGATTGGAATTGCTTTTCTGTTTTCATATTTGCGACGCCGAAACACGCTTGCTCAAATTAAAACCTTAAGTGCTGAAGATAATCAAAAAATAGATGCCTTATTGAATATGCTCAATAAAAATGAGCGGGATGGAATGCATGGCTAGTTTTTTCATTGCCGCCTTCCTATTGCTCGTTTTGGTTTTGGTTTTATTGCTAAGACCATTTATTTTCTTGGGCAAAGAAGGGGGTACTTCGCGTCGTCAGATGAATGCTGCGATTTATCGTGATGAATTAGATAGGTTGGCTGCTGAGCATGCCGCAGGTAGAATTAATGTTCAAGAGTACGAAATGAGTCGCTCCGAAATGCGACAACGACTTTTTCAAGACACGAATGAGGAAGACGATAAAGCAGTGATGGGTTCAACCAAAAAAGTGATCATTGGCTTGTCTATTTTTATAGTTCTTCTATCCTCTGGTCTTTACTTTTACTTGGGTGATATTGCGCGCGTTGCACAACAGAAACAGCAACAGCCGATGACCCAGGCGGGCGTTGAGCAGATGATGTCTGACTTTGCGCAAAAGATGGAGAAAGACCCAAGTAACCTTCAGGGTTGGGCAATGCTGGGCCGTTCTTATCGAATTTTGGGGCGCTACGCAGATGCTGCAAATGCCTATAGCCGTGCTGGAACATTTATCGATAATGCCCCAGAGTTATTGGCTGAGTACGCAGATGCTTTGGTTGCGGTTGCGAATGGTAATTTTTCAGGTAAGCCGCTTCAGTTGATAAACCAAGCACTGAAATTAGACCCCAATAATTTATTGGCTCTCTGGTTATCGGGCTCAGCAGCATTTAATGGTGGTAATTACAAATCTGCGGTGCAGAATTGGCAAAAAATTGCACAACAATTGCCGCCAAACTCTGAGGAAGCTCGTGCTATCGAGGGTTCGATTGCAGAGGCGAAATCAAAAAGTGGCTTAAGTTCTCCCCCTTCCTCGGTCAACCCCATGCCTTTAGGTAAGAGTGTTGGTGGGACCATTGAGCTGTCATCCGATCTGAAATCTAAAATCCATCCAGGTGATGTGTTGATGGTTATTGCACGTCAGCCTGGCGAGCGGATGCCCGTGGCAGTATTAAAAGTTCCCGCAACGGATTTTCCGGTACGTTTTAATCTGACAGATGCTTTAGCGATGAATCCAAACAATCTGATATCTAAGCTGTCAGAAGTGACCATTGAAGCTAGAATATCCAAAACAGGTATGGTAAAAGCGGAAGTGGGTGACCTTTTATCTGCGATGCAAACTGTTCAGGTTGGCGCGACGCAAGTGAAGCTTTTGGTAAACCAAGTTCGGTAATAAATAGAAGATGGGACGATGTAAGTCCCATGTGAAAAATCTAGAGGTCATATGCATTCTCTAAAAAAACACATCTACAACCCTTATGCAATTGCGATTGGCTTTTGTGTTTTATTAATTTCGATCTTTGCGGTTCTCTGGATTTTGGTTCCACCCCCGCCAAAAACCATCTAAATGGCCACTGGTTTCCCAACAGGGTTATATTACCAATTCGGTGAGCGTTTAAAGAAAGAGCTCATACAGGATGGGGTGGAATTACAAGTAAAAACGACAGGTGGAACCATTGATAATTTGGCGTTACTGGGCGACCCAAAATCAGGTGTGAAGTTTGCAATGGTTCAAGGTGGTGTTGGCGATATGGAAAAGTATCCCAATTTAGTATCCATTGCTGGTCTGTTTTATGAAACCTTATGGGTTTGGTATCGCGAGTCTGCCTTCAAAAATGATGGCGGCCACCTTCAGGCATTAAATCAACTAAAGAATAAGCGTGTAGCGATTGGCAACGAGGGCAGCGGTACTCTCCCTTAAGTACTCGTTATTAAAAATTAGCGGTATTTCAGAAAGCGAGATTCGCGCAGAAAGATTGAAGCCTGATCAGGCGCTAGCCAAACTGAGTAGCGGAGATTTGGATGCCGTATTTATTGTTGCAGCCATTGAAACACCTATCTTAAAAAAGTTTTATGAGGTGCCGGGTATTCGTTTGATGAGTTTTGATCAAGCAGATGCTTACACGCGAAACTTACCATACCTATCAAAGGTTAATGTTCCGCGAGGCCTTCTCAGTATTGGGCATGATGTTCCACGTCAGGATATACAGGTGATTGCGCCAACAGCAACTTTGGTAACGCAAGATAATGTTAGTCCTGCCATGATTTCATTGTTATTGAGTGCCTCGTATGACATTTTGAAGTCGTACTCTCGACTGCAAAATCCTGGAGAATTTCCGTCGAGCATGGGAATCGATTTCCCGCTGCACACTGATGCTGAGATTTATTTAAAAGATGGCCCATCTTTTTTACATCGACATCTTCCGTTTTGGACTGCCCTGTGGGTAGGGCGTTTTGTTAAAATTGTTATTCCACTGTTAGTAATCTTCATCCCATTGTTTGCGTATATTCCCTCCGCTAAAAACTTTTTATTACGACTTAAGCTTGCGCAGGTGTATGCCGAACTTAGAGAGATTGAGAAAATGCGATTAATCCTGATTTAAGGGATCGTAACTTTAAAGATCTTGAGGGTATTGAGAGACGTGTGAATACGATCAAAGTATCGATGATGGATTCAAAAGAATTGTATGGCTTGAAGGAGCATGTGGGAGATGTACGCGCACGCTTAAAGCATTTATATTCATAAACGGAGGCAACTATGTATAAAAAATAACCGCTAAAGCGGTATTTCTGTCATGCGCTTTGTTCTCGACCGTGGTCTTGGCAAACGTATCCAAGTAAACTGATTGCTTTGGTAGTTCTCCAAGCCGCCGGTGGTACCAATGATATTGTCGCGCGTTTAATCGCTCCAGCGTTTGGGGATGCTATTGGGACATCTGCTGTGGTTGAAAATCGACCTGGTGCAGGTGGCAATATTGGCACTCAGAGTGTGCGCGATCACCAAAAGATGGGTACACATTGCTGGTCACAATTAATAGTGCGCAAGCAATTAATCCTGCGCTATATAAAAACCCAGGCTTCGACCCTATCAATGATTTTGTTCCGCTCTACTATATCGGTGCGACACCGTACGTTTTGGTTTCGCCACCAGGATCACCATATAAAACGCTTGCGGATGTGATCGCTGCTGCAAAGAAGAAGCCTGGTGAGCTTTCATACGCATCTGCGGGTAATGGAACCATTAGTCATCTACTTGGAGCCATGCTGAATACGAGTGCGAGTATTGAGATGCAACACATTCCCTATAAAAGGGTTGCGCCTGCTATTAATGATGTATTGGGAGGTCAAGTTCCGCTCGCCTTTGCGAGTCTTCCTTCCGTCTTAAATTACATTAAAGCGGGCAAATTACAAGCTATAGCGATTAGTTCTGCGAAGCGCTCAAGTGCAGCACCAGAAATTCCAACGATTGCAGAAACCTATCCAGACTGCGTTGGGGAGGTTTGGGTAGCTTTATTTTCGCCAATTGGCACATCGTCAGATGCCGCCATTAAGAAAATTCAATCGGCTATGGATAAAACTATGGCTAAGACCGATGTTCGCGAAAAGTTAATCGCTCAAGGATTAGACCTATCGCCTGTGCCGCCAGCAAAATTGAGTATCTTAAAACCCGTTACGACTTGGTTTGTTGAGGTTCACCAATTTCGAATCGATACAACGGATGGAATTGGACGACCCACCACCGAAGGTGCGCATCGTGACGGCGTTGATTTTGTGGCTGTATTTTATTGAATCGAGTGGGCATCAAGGGTGGTGAAACGCGCATTTTTGATGCGCATAGATCTTGCAGGGTTGCGATTTACTCTTACAGAGCCCTGGTCGCCACTTCTCATGAATGACGAGCGCATGATTCATGAATCCACTCCTATACGGCCATTGGTAGACTATGGATATCGTGATACATTGGTCTTAACCTTCCGTTCAAATGGTTTTCAAGATTCCCCAAATCGTAGTCAACAATAATCATTGTGCCTGATATTTATCGTGTCGCGTGTGCTGCTGGATTTTCGGGCGATCGACTGGGTGTTGCAAAACCCCTAGTCAATGATCTGATAGGTTTGGGTGGGCCAATGTGTCTCATCTTTGAAAGATTGGCAGAAAGAACTTTGGCGCTAGCGCAATTAGAGCGTCTACAAAACGAACAGTTGGGATATGAACCATTGCTTCGGGAGATGGTTGAGCCCATTTGGGTGAATTGCGTCAAAGCTGGAATTCCGATAGTCGGCAATTTTGGTGCTGCCAATCCACAAGCTGCCGCTCAGTTAATAACCGACATTGCAAAAAAACAAGGTATTTCGCATATCAAAATTGCAGTGGTTGATGGGGACGATATTTCCGCTCCACAATTTAGAGATGTCCTGAATACATGTCTTTCGGCGAAAGACCAAATGACGTTATCGCATAGCCATTTAGTAAGTGCTAATGTCTATTTAGGAGCGCAAGAAATTGCCGCTGCATTAGCTGCTGGAGCGCAAGTGGTCGTGACGGGGCGCGTAGCCGATCCCGCACTAACCGTTGGCCCTTTAATGGCGCATTTTCAAAAGAGTTGGGAAGATTGGGATTTCTTGGGGGCAGCAACCATGGCTGGCCACCTTTTGGAGTGCGGAGCACAAGTCACAGGCGGTTACTTTGCGGATCCTGGATTGAAGGAGGTGCCGGATTTAAGTAATCTTGGTTTTCCAATTGCCGAGGTGGATCAATATGGAAATATTTGCATTACGAAGCCCATGCATACTGGCGGTGTAGTGAATCGTATGACCGTGACTGAGCAATTGCTTTATGAGTTGCATGATCCTGCGCAGTATTTCACCCCAGATGTCGTGGCGGATATAACTCAAGTGCAGATACATGATCAGGGAAACGATCGGGTGCAAGTGACTGGAGTTCGGGGGCATCCAAAACCCAATAACCTGAAGGCAAATATCTGTATAGATGGGGGCTGGTTGGCTGAAGCAGAAATCTCGTATGCCGGTCWTCGTGCCTATAAGCGAGCTGAGTTGGCATCAAAGATTATTCGCGATCGTCTAGGTGATCAATTGCATTTGAGGGTAGATTTTATTGGTAGTACAAGTGTATTTGCCAGCGACTCTGGGAAGGGGCCCGAGATTACTCATCAACACTTTACAGATATTCGTCTACGCATTGCAGCCTCTTATCCAGATCGATTGGTAGCGATGCAATTATGTCGTGAGGTGACTGCGCTCTATACCTGTGGTCCAGCAGGTGGCGGCGGGGTTCGCACTAGCCTAAAGCCTCGACTCAATACCCTAGTGGGCTTCATGCCTCGGGAAAAAATTCAGGCCTCATAAATGACTTTGAACTCTTGCAAAAAGAATTAACTGCGGAGAGGGTAAAAGCGCATTTCGGATTTCGAATCCTAGCTCAGTAACGCGCTATGATTTATTAAACTTGATGGCTTTTAATTTTGTGATCGATGGTTCATCGTATGGCGGAGTCAATCTCTCTTTAAATCTTGATTCTCATGGCAAGAGCCTGTCCTACTGGCTCCTGTCCATTGAGATTAATAGCGAGTTGTAAGTTACTCAGCTTCCATGCCGGCTGCTTTAATCGCTTGAGCCCACTTAGCGGTTTCCAGTTTAATTTTTTGCGCAAGCGCTTCTGGCATACCGGGTTGTGTCTCAAAGCCCATGGATGCAAAACGTTCCGTTAAGTCCTTTGATTTAGCGGCATCATTAATGGCCTTATTCAGTTTCAGAACGGCATTTTTTTGGCATGCCAGCTGGGCCAAAGGCCGCAAAGAATGCGATGAGTTCATAGTTTTTGATGCCCAATGCTTCATTGGCAGTGGGTAACTCTGGGATGGCGGGCGAACGTTTGAGTGAGGTGACTGCTAAGCCACGAATTTTTCCAGCTTGAACTTGCGGTAATGTCACTGCAAAGTCAGCGGTAAACATATTGACTTGACCGCCAATGAGATCCGTCATGGCATTCGGCCCACTTTTATAAGAGACGCCAGTCATCTGAATCCCGGTTGCACTCGCTAACATTTCTGAGGAAACGCGTTGCGATGTACTGGCATACGCAAAGGGAATTTTTCCAGGATCTGCTTTTGCTAGTGAAACAAACCCATTGAGTGACTTCACGGGCAGTTCATTATTCACTGCAACGATGAGTGGCACAGAACCAAAGTAACCAATTGGTGTAAAGGCTGTGTCTTGGTTATAGGGTAAATTTTGACCAAGCTTTTGAGTGCTGCATTGGTACTATTTGTACCAAATAGTAGGGTGTAGCCGTCAGCGAGTGACTTAGCGACTACATTAGCGCCAATCATGCCATTGGCGCCGGGACGATTTTCAATCTCCACGGGTTGGCCAAGGGATTCAGCCATCTTGGCAGCAAATGCACGACCAATTTGATCTGTAGAACTGCCCGGCGCAAATGGAACGATTGCTTTAATCGGTTTTGAAGGATAGTTATCTGCTAGCGTGGCAGAACTGATTAAGCTAAAAGCAACGCCCAGGCCTAGGCTAAAGCAGTAACGCAGGAAAGGTATTTTCTTCATATTGTCTCCATTCTGTTTTTATTAGTGTAGCGGTTAATGGCAGGTTATGGGTGGGGCTTGGGGTGACACTTTGGCGAGTAGAATAGCCCTAGGTTTTTACGAATACTCTATGCGCTTTCGATCAATTGGTTACACCCCTCTTATGCTCCTGGCGCAAACCTGCGCATTGCTGGGTTTTGCCTGCTATGCGGTAGTGTTGGCCCCCTTACAGGATGAGTGGCAGTTAAGTAATCTCGAGTCTGGTCTGATTGCTAGCGTCTTCTTTTTTGGCTACATGCTGGCGGTCCCACTGGCAACTGCATTGACTGATCGCATAGACGCACGAAAAGTCTATTTGGTTGGCGGTCTATCTGCTACCTGTGGTTTGTTGGGCATGTCTCTATTAGCCCATAATTTTTGGACCGCTTTATTGTTTATGGCGATTAATGCTGCAGGCCTTGCAGGCACGTATATGCCTGGACTAAAAATCTTGTCTGATCGAATTCAGTCTGGCGAGCTAATTTGTCATATTGCTTTTTATACCGCCTTCTTCGGAATCGGGACAGGTTTTCATACCTATGCTCTGGATGGATTTTGAGTGCACTGGGTTGGCATTATGTATTTGGGATTATTGCGCTGGGACCGTTTACAGCATTTTTAATTGTGTTGTTGCTTATACCACCACTTGCGCAAGAAAAATGGAAGGGCCCCCTCCAAATTCGATTGCACGACGCATTTCCAGTAGAGAAGTGGAAGTTAGCACTGGAAAATAAAAAAGCTTCGGGATTTATTTTTGGTTATACCGTGCACTCACTTGAGCTATTTGCTTCTAGAAGTTGGATTGTGGCGTTCTTTGCTTTTTGTGCGACTGCTTCTGGCGAATCTTTTTTTCTCGCAGCAACGACCTTAGCTGGCGTAATCAATTTCTTTGGGGTCCCTTCATCTATCTTGGGAAATGAGATTACCCTAAGAGTGGGGCGACAAAAATGGGTCTGCATTGTGATGCTAACTAGTGCAGTCATGGGGATTTCGTTGGCTCTGTCTACTGGCCACTCTTGGTGGCTCATTGTTGCGCTTGCAATAGGCCATGCCATTTTTATTATGGCTGACTCCGCTACCTTAACGGTGGAATTGGTCATTAGTGCTCAGGAAAATATTAAAGGCGCTGCAATGGGTTTGCATTCATTAATGGGCTTTGGCGGTGGCTTAATGGGCCCAGCGATCTTTGGCTTCGTGTTGGATGTTGCTGGCTCTCGTGCTTCACAAAGTGCATGGGTATGGGCATATGTTGCCGTGGTGATGTGGGGCGTTTTGTTTGTGATGTTTGTGATGTATGAGCGCCGCAATGGCTGGGTTGATAAAAAACCTGCATAAGTGATGGCACACAGCAATTTATTTTCCTGCTATCACTGCTCGAGCGCTATTTTGCCAATGGATTTACTGGAGGCAGAGGTGGGGGGGGTTCAGCGTCAGTTTTGCTGCCCCGGGTGTATGGCTATCGCGCAAACAATTCACGGGGAAGGTCTGGAAGTTTTTTATGCGCGTCGCCCCCAGATTGGTGAAAAGCCCGCGGCATACTTGGCATCCAATGAAATTCCAGAGAAATTAAAGCCCTACGATGATCCATCTCTGCGTAGTAGGTTTACTAGAGTATATGGAGAGTCTGGTGATCTTGAAGCAACGCTACGTCTCGAAAAAATTCGCTGTGCTGCCTGTGTTTGGTTATCTGAGCAGCATTTGCGTCGCACTACTGGTGTAATGGATGTACAGATTAATTACGTTACTCAAAAAGCCATTGTTCGCTTTAATCCGGAAAAAACAAGTCTAGCAAGATTGTTATTTGAGGTTGAGCGCATTGGTTACGAAGCTTGGCCGTTTGAGCCCTCCCTTTCTCTTGAGAGGGCAAAAAAAGAAAAGCGGCAGCTACTGACTCGGCTTGGTGTTGCCATGTTGGGCATGATGCAAGTCATGATGTATGCCTGGCCTACCTACGTTAATGCCGACATCACGCCTGAGTTTGAAACTCTATTGGGCTGGACCAGCTGGGCGCTCACCGTTCCAGTAATGGTGTATTCAGCGGGGCCGATATTTCAAGCGGCATGGCGAAGTGTGCAATCGTTTAAGAAAACGCGGATGTTGAGCATGGATGTTCCCATTGCATTGGCGCCTGCACTCGCGTTTAGTGCGGGAACGATTAATTTAATTGCTGGCTCTGGCCAAAGTTATTTTGATTCCATCACGATGTTTGTAGCATTTATTTTGGCTGCGCGTTATGTGGAATTATTAGCTCGACAGGATGCTCAGGGTGGGGCAGAGGCGTTAGCAAAGCAATTACCTGCAACCTGCGAACGTATTCTAAATTACCCACAAACTCAAGAAGTAGAAGTTGTACCGGTAGTCAATTGCGCCCCAGGCGAAATGCTGCGTGTACCACCTGGCGAAGTGGTACCTGCGGATGGGTTCTTAATTGAGAATGCCAGCGCGCTTGATGAATCGCTGCTTACTGGCGAATCTAAGCCTGTTGAGAAAAAAATTGGCGATCGTGTGTATGCTGGTACCCACAATATTTTGAACCCTCTCATCATGAGAATCGATGCAGTGGGCCAATCTACGCGGATTGCGGGTATTGCTTCCCTGCTAGATCAGGCCTTGCTGGTAAAACCAGTGATGGTGAGTCTTGCTGAAAAGTGGGCAGCCTATTTTGTTGCGTTCTTATTATTAAGTGCATTTGTTTCTTCTGCAGTGTGGCTGTATTTCGATCCTGGTCAAGCATGGACCGTGCTCGTATCCGTGCTTGTTGCAAGCTGTCCTTGTGCTCTATCGTTAGCTGTTCCAACGGCAATGGCAGCCGCACAAGGCGCTGTAACCAAATTAGGATTGCTGATTGTGAGAGGGCATGTGTTAGAGGGCTTAGTCAAGGCAACCGATCTTGTTTTGGATAAAACTGGTACCCTCACAATGGGGCAGCCTGAGTTGAAAAAGGTTATTCATCTGCGACAGGGTTATCGTCGTGAAGATGCATTAGCACTTGCAACAGCGCTAGAAGCTGGCCAAAGACATCCTCTAGCGCTATCGCTATTACGAGCAGCTGAGCATGAAAATCTCTCTCCAGCGCAATTACAAGATCCCGTAATGAATCAACTTGGTAAGGGATTGAGCTCTGGGGCATATCGCCTTGGAAGTGCTGCGTGGCTAGGTGTCCAGAATCAGTCTCCGTCTCGAGAAAATGGTCAATACGGGCAAGTACTTCTTGCTGATGACCAGGGGTTGATAGCTAGCTTTGTATTTTTGGATACACCAAGAGTTGGTTTAAAAAATTTATTAGATGCCGCAAAATCAAAAAATGTTACCGTCCATTTAGTTTCTGGGGATGACCCTGCAACGGTTGCATGGTGGGCAGATCATGTTGGCATAAAACATTTTCGAGGCGCCTGCACTCCAGAAGAAAAATATGAATATATTGAGCGTTTGCAAAATGAGAAACGCTTTGTATGGGCGATTGGCGATGGCGTCAACGATGCGCCCTTATTAGCTCGTGCAGACGTATCCATTGCGGTAGGTGCTGGAGCGCCGCTAGCTGCCGCAGGAGCTGATGCCATATTGACTGCAAGCTCACTCGAGCCATTGGCGAAAACGTTAGGGCTTGCTCAAAAGACGCAGGCCATTATTAAAGAGAATTTATTGTGGGCCTTGGTTTACAACGTGCTCGCAATTCCAGCGGCAATGTTGGGTTTGGTAAATCCCTGGGTTGCTGGTATCAGCATGTCACTTTCCTCTTTGGCGGTGACCTTAAATGCCTGGCGTTTGCGAAAAGCTTAGACTATAGGGATGGAAAGCCTATTTATTTTGATCCCTCTGTCGCTGCTATTGGTGGGACTTTTGGCATGGATTTTGCGCTGGTCAGTCAAAAGCGGTCAGTTCGATGATCTGAGCGGTCCAGGCGAGTCCATTTTGATGGATGATGATGTCCCAAAGCCACAAAAAGTTAGTGATAGCTCACAAAAATAATAAATAAAAACATAGAGTTAACTTAACTCAATGTTCTTCTTGCTGACCAGAATTATTTTACCCCTCCTTTTTTGATATAGATCAAACCCACCTTAGGGGCTCAATTCGATAATTCAATCAGTCTATTTGGATTATGTCGTTGTTTGGTCACAAAAAAGGAGAAACCATGGGACTTACCGTGGGGAGTAATCAAGATACCTTTAATTACGAGGTTATCAGCCAATTTGCCATCGTTACCGTACTTTGGGGAATCGTCGGCATGCTCGTGGGGGTCATCCTTGCGGCACAGTTAATTTGGCCTGAAATCACGTTTAACATCCCTTGGTTAAGTTATGGTCGTTTGCGTCCGTTACATACCAATGCTGTGATTTTTGCGTTCGGTGGCTCGGCGTTGTTTGCAACGTCGTATTACATCGTGCAAAGAACCTGTCAAGTTCGCCTTTTCTGTGACAAGTTAGCGGCGTTTACATTCTGGGGTTGGCAAGCTGTGATTGTTTCTGCTGCCATCACTTTGCCGCTTGGTATTACTACTTCAAAAGAGTACTCTGAATTAGAGTGGCCAATTGACATCTTAATTACTGTCGTTTGGGTTGCTTACGCAATTGTCTTCTTTGGTACTGTGATCAAGCGCAAGACAAAACATATCTACGTTTCAAATTGGTTCTTCGGCGCTTATATTTTGACAATTGCTGTATTGCATATTGTTAACAATATTGAAATGCCAGCAAGCTTGTTTAAGTCATATTCTGCTTATGCTGGCGCACAAGATGCCATGATTCAATGGTGGTACGGACATAATGCAGTGGGCTTCTTCTTAACTACTAGCTTCTTGGGCATGATGTACTACTTCATTCCGAAGCAAGCGGAGCGTCCGATATACTCCTATCGCTTATCGATCGTTCACTTTTGGGCATTGAACTTCACTTATATGTGGGCGGGTCCTCACCACCTGCAACACACCGCATTGCCTGATTGGACCCAGTCATTGGGTATGGTGTTCTCATTGATCTTATTGGCGCCATCCTGGGGCGGTATGATCAACGGCATCATGACTTTATCTGGCGCATGGCACAAATTGCGCCGTGACCCAATCCTGAAATTCTTGGTAGTTGCATTGTCCTTCTACGGTATGTCTACTTTCGAAGGCTCCATGATGTCGATCAAGACAGTGAATAGCCTCTCTCACTACACCGATTGGACTATTGGTCACGTACACTCCGGTGCGCTAGGTTGGGTTGCCATGATCACAATTGGCTCTTTGTACTATCTCATCCCACGTTTAGTAGGTCAGCGCGATATGTACAGTACTAAGTTAATCGAGCTGCATTTCTGGATCGCAACTATCGGGGTAGTAATTTATATCGCTGCTATGTGGATTGCTGGTGTGATGCAGGGCTTGATGTGGAGAGCTTTTGAACCTGACGGTACTCTGACTTATAGCTTCGTAGAGTCAGTGAAAGCGACCTATCCTTTCTATGTCATTCGTTTATTAGGCGGCCTGTGCTACTTAAGCGGTATGTTGTTGATGGCTTACAACGTCTACAAAACAGTGGTTAACAAAAAATTCGTAGACGCTCCTATTCCACAAGCGTCTATCGCCGCTCACTAAGGATAAGAACATGTCAGAACAACGTCGATTTTTCTCCCACGAAACGCTTGAGCGTAATGTTGGTTGGTTGATCATCACTACGATTGTCGTGATTTCAATCGCAGGTTTGGTGCAGCTCGTGCCATTGTTTTTCCAGCACTCAACCACTGAACCTAGTCCAGGAGTGGTGCCATATTCAGCACTACGTTTAGCTGGTCGCGACATCTATCAACGTGAAGGTTGCCTAGGTTGCCACTCACAGCAGATTCGTACATTGCGCTCCGAAGTAGAGCGTTATGGCCCTTATTCATTGGCGGGCGAGTCTGTTTACGACCATCCATTTATGTGGGGTAGCAAACGTACAGGTCCAGATTTGGCGCGTGTTGGTGGTCGTTACTCCGATGCATGGCATCAAATTCACTTAAATAATCCGCGTGATGTGGTGCCAGAGTCAAATATGCCTGCATACCCCTATTTGGCTAAGAATGCTGCTGATGCAAGCACGATTCAGTCGCATATGGTTGCAATGCGTCGTTTAGGCGTTCCGTACACGGATGAAGATATTGCCAATGCGCCAAAAGAATTGGAAGGCAAGACTGAATTGGATGCCTTGGTCGCATACCTTCAGGATCTTGGCGTGAACCGTAGATATATTGTTGTTGATGAGGTTGTAGCTAAGTAATTCTTAGCTATTGGGAACTATGCAAAATATCGCACCGCACCTCTCAGCACTTTCTACCGTGCTTGGCTTGGTTGTATTTCTAGGAATCGTTTGGTGGGCTTGGTCTGCAAAAAGACAGCCTGCCAATCAAGAATCCGCCGAACTTCCGTTCGATCTACCCGATGAATTCAGTAAGGATAAATCATGAGTGATTTTCTTAGTGCCGGTTGGAGTGCCTATATCGCCCTAGTAACATTGGTCGGTATTGTTTGGTGCGTCTGGTTATTATTTTCTCAACTCAAAGTGAAGGTGAAGGTCAAGCCTGACGGAGAGGTGGCAGATACTGGTCACGTATGGGATGACGACCTTCGTGAACTGAATAATCCATTGCCACGCTGGTGGATGTGGATGTTCTTAATCTCTTGCATCTTTGGATTAGTCTATTTAGTTCTTTACCCAGGACTGGGTTCTTATCCAGGTGTTTTGGGCTATAGCACTGACGGCGCACTAATGAAGTCCATGACGGCGGCCAACGATGAGCTCAAGCCTGTCTACGCAAAATATGTAAAGATGGACATTGAGCAAGTTGCTGCTGATCCAAAAGCACGTGAAATGGGTCAACGTTTATTCTTGAACTCTTGCGCACAATGTCATGGTTCAGATGCTGGTGGTGCCAAAGGCTTCCCGAATTTGACAGACGGTGATTGGTTGTATGGTGGGTCACCAGAAAACATCAAAACTACTATCGTAAATGGACGCGCTGGCGTAATGCCTCCATTCCCACAATTGGATAGTAAGCAAATTGTGGATGTTGCTAACTATGTTCGCAGTCTATCTGGTTTACCAGCGGATGATTTCAAGGCTGCGCGTGGCGCTGAAGTATTTAAAGCCAATTGCGCAGCATGTCATGGCCCAGATGGTAAGGGTAATATTGCTCTAGGCGTACCGAACTTAACAGATAAAACGTGGTTGTATGGCGGTTCTGAAGCGACAATTATTGAGACAGTTACCAAAGGTCGTATGGCTCAAATGCCTGCTCAAGACAAAGTATTAAGTCCTGAGAAAATTCAGTTGTTAACCGCTTATGTGTGGGGTTTATCGAACAATAAGCAGCCAGCAACAACGAAGTAATTTCTGTAGTTAGGTACATTTAGTGTCAACTCATACGCCGGGCGGAACGCCTGTTCCAGTTGATGTCATAGAGGAATCCCTCTATGAGGTCCGGCGTAAGATTTGCCCCCGTTCTGTTTCTGGGCTTTTTGCGCGTTGGCGACTCATTCTTGTTTTTGCTACCCAATTATTGTTCTACGGCTTGCCGTGGCTTAGCTGGAATGGTCGCCAATCTGTACTTTTTGATTTAATTCAGCGTAAGTTTTATATCTTTGGTCTTGTGCTGTGGCCGCAAGATGTGATTTATCTCACGCTGTTATTGATCCTCTCCGCGCTAGCTCTTTTCCTCTTTACGGCGATCGCTGGCCGTTTATTTTGCGGCTATGCCTGCCCTCAAACGGTTTATACCGAAATCTTCATGTGGATCGAGCGCAAAGTCGAGGGTGATCGATTTGCGCGTATTCGCTTGGATGGTGAAGAGTGGCCATGGAGCATATGCAAATGGCGTCTGAAGATCACCAAGCACGCGCTATGGCTCTTAGTTGCCTTCTGGACAGGCTTTACATTCATTGGCTATTTCACGCCAATTAGCACCTTGGGC
Source organism: Polynucleobacter necessarius (assembly GCF_900095195.1). Lineage (NCBI taxonomy): Bacteria > Pseudomonadati > Pseudomonadota > Betaproteobacteria > Burkholderiales > Burkholderiaceae > Polynucleobacter > Polynucleobacter necessarius. The sequence goes on along the minus strand of NZ_LT606950.1, from coordinate 1,122,449 downwards.
ACGGCGCTCCTCCATTTATCCCTCGGTCCATGGCAAACCTTTTGGTTATGCTTCTATGGCTTTGCAACGTGGGGAAATGCTGGCTTTATGCGCGAGCAGGTTTGTAAATATATGTGTCCCTATGCACGCTTTCAAAGCGTGATGGTCGACAAAGATACTTTCTTGGTGACGTATGACAAAGTTCGTGGTGAGCCAAGAGGCAGTCGCAGTAAATCAGCCGATCACAATGCATTAGGATTGGGCGACTGTGTCGATTGTAGCATCTGTGTGCAAGTTTGCCCTACCGGTATTGATATTCGGGATGGCATGCAATACATGTGTATTGGCTGTGGCGCTTGTATTGATGCCTGTGATCAGGTAATGGAAAAGGTAAATTATCCAAAAGGTCTGATTCGCTACACCACAGAGCGTGCGGTAGAAGACCGTGAATCCAATCAGAGTGCCATACGCCATATTTTGCGTCCCCGTGTATTGATTTACACTGCTTTCATTACTGTCTTGGCCTCTGCTTTCTTGATTTCTCTAGCTACCCGTAACCCGCTGCGAGTCGATGTGATGCGAGATCGTGGCGCTTTAGCACGTGAGGTAGAAGGGGTACGGATTGAGAATATTTATCGCATTCAGATCATGAACGCATCCGAAAATAATATGAATGTGTCGGTTAAAGCTACGGGATTAGATGGTTTGAAGATCCTGAATTCTCAAGGGCAGGTAGTCACCGAGATTGAAGTCGCTCCGGCGAGTAACTTGCTGATGCCAATTAAGGTGAGCACTGATATTGGTGTAAATCCGCCGGGTAATTATCCGATACATTTTGATGTGGTTGCACAAGAGCTCTCTGGAAATGAGATGATTACCAGAGAGCGCGATGAAAAATCCACTTTCATTATTCCCCGTTAAGCTGATAAGCGATGGAGAGCATGTATATGACTGAACAGCAAACTACAAAGCCTTGGTGGAAGCAGTTGTGGCCATGGTTACTTATCAGCGGGCCTGCGGTGGCGATGATCGGTTGCATTATTACTATTTGGCTAGCGGTAAATATGCATGCTGATAAGCCACTACGTGATGGTGTTGTGAAGCAGGGCTTAAAAGTAGAGCAAATAAAAGAATCGCAGGTCTCCAAATGAAATACCGTCTCCTGATTTGGATTCTATGGCCATCTTTTTTGGTGGCTGGCATGGCAGAGGGCTTGCTCTTTACCGTCATTTATCCCCAAGACTTACTGTTTTTTGGATACCACCCAGAAATTTCTGACGAGGGTATTTACACCATTGGATTCTTTGTCATTTGGACATTTTGTGCTGTGTCTAGCGCATTAACTGCTTACATCCTTCCAGGAATCGAATCGCCGGATGATAAACCCGATTGATCGAGGTTTGATTTAAGCCTGTTTTACCGGTATTTCAGGGCTGACACAGGCTGTTCTGTCAGGGTTCGGAATGCCTGCTAGCTCATATAACCTATTCATATCAATGAGTTTGACATGACGTTGCTTAATTTGAACAAGACCCGATTCTGCAAAGCGCGAGAGCATACGGCTCACTGTTTCGATTTGGATGCCTAAGTAGCTACCAATCTCAGCTCGGCTCATGCGTATATCAAATTCGTTATTCAGGTAGCCGCGCGCAGCTAAACGTTGCGATAGGCTTAGTAAAAATGCTGCTAGTCTCTCTTCGGCGCGCATTGTTCCCAACGAAAGGAGATGGCGTTGATCTTGAGTAAGTTTACGACTCATGATTTTGTGAAACTGATTTTGTAAAACGGGAATCTGCCTTGCTAAGTCCTCAAAGGCCTCATAGCGAATGATGCAGACTTCACTCTCCTCTAGGGCGATGGCGTCAGATTGGTAGTGACCCTCGCCAATGCCGTCGAGTCCCAAGATTTCTCCAGGGAGATGAAAGCCAATCACCTGCTGGCGATCATCTTGAAGGCAGTATTCGGTTTTCAGTGTGCCAAAACGCACGCTATAGACCGAGCTTAAGGGATCACCATGACGATAGAGGCTCTTGCCTTTTTGGAGATGCACCCGTTCTTTTACTAAGGTATCAATTTTGGATACATCGGCAGTGCTCAGACCAACTGGCAAACAAAATTGCCCCAGTACACAAACTGAGCATTTGCTAGTAGGGGTATCGGTTGGCTTGTAATTCATATAGGGTAATTATGCAGACAGTTTATTCTATTAGGGTGAACACGCAAGTTACCCAATCTTTTTACCCAAAATGCTGACTTTTAGCCTTCTCACGGCAGTATTTCTGGGTGCGCTGGTCAGTGGTTGGCATTGCGCTCTGATGTGCGGCGGGATTGCTGCTGCCATCGAGCGGCCAAGTGCCGTCGAAACTCGATTGAGGCCTAAATCGGAGCTCTTTCATCTTCAGCTCATCATGCATTTAGGACGCCTAACAACCTATGTCCTTTTGGGAGCGTTGGCGGCATGGGCTGGAGTGGTTGTTTGGCAGCAGAGCTTATCGCCGATTCAAAGAGGACTTTTTGTGCTGACAGCTTTGCTCTTAATTTATATGGGCATTCGATTGCTGACCCGAGGTTCATCAGAGTCACGCTTAGGCGGAAATTGGTTGGGTTCCCGGATTGCGGGCTACTGGGCTAAATATCTTGGTCGTTTTGCTAGTGGTCCCTCGCGTTGGTTTAGTGGGATGCTTTGGGGTTTGGTGCCTTGTGGTTTGGTCTACAGTGTTTTGCCATTGGCTTTCTTATCGGGTGATGTATTTACTGGCGCAGCATTGATGTTGGCATTTGGTTTAGGCACGATGCCAAACTTATTATTAATATCAAAATTTTCTGCAGCCTTGACGCAGTTTGGTCAGTACCTCTTGGTGCGTTACTTAGCCGCTTTACTGCTTTTGATTGCCGGTGGATTTGGCTTGTACCGCGCTTGGGTATTGCCAGAGGCTTTACTCAAAGACGGTTTTTGTATTTTTTAAACTTCTTCTAGTTATTTGTGGCTGCTGCAATCCCTGAGGCTAAATCGGGGTAGAGGCAATCTGCGGAAATGGTTTCCAGATAAGCACTTCGTTGAGTCATTTCGTAAGGTTGGTGGTCTAAGCCACAAATGATCAGCTTGATATTACGGACTTTGCAAAGATGAGTGAGTTCTGCAATGGTTTCCATACCCGAGGTATCTACGTAGATCACATTTTTTAGATCGAGTATCAATGTTTGTGATGGAAGATTTTCTTCAATCTTTTCCAAGAGCCTAACCGCGCCAAAAAAGATGGCGCCATAAATACGATAGGCATCGATTCGGCCCTGATGTGGGTTTAGCGCTGGGAAAAGTGTGGGGTCTGCAGGTTCGCAACGCGATAAGCTGGAGATGCGATAGATAAATGTAATGAATGCGCAAAGCAGGCCGACTTGAATCGCAACGGTTAGATCTAAAATGACGGTGAGCAAAAAGACACTCAAAATCGTTAGCCGATAAGGCAGTCGGAATTGCTTGAGATCGATAAATTTTTTCCATTCACCCATGTTCCAAGCGACATACATCAAGATTGCCGCCAAACTCGCTAGTGGAATGTCTTTGGCAAGAGGCGCTGCAAATAAAACGACCAGTAATAAAGTGAGTGCATGAACAGCTCCAGCAGCTGGGCTGTTGGCGCCGCTTTCAATATTTGTCACGGTACGGGCGATCGTGCCAGTCGTTGGCATGCCTCCAAAAAATGGAGTCACAATATTTGCAATTCCTTGTGCCATCAGCTCTTGATTGGATTCGTGTCGGTCATGTATGAGGCCATCGGCAACACGAGCACACAGCAAAGATTCGATAGCGCCCAATAATGCCAACGTCAAGGCAGGCGCGATCATGAACTGTGCGGTACCCCAGGTGATAGATACCCATTCAAAATGGGGGAGGCTTGAAGGAATGCCGCCAAATCGTGTGCCAATCGTATCAACGGGAAGATTAAATAGTGCGGTGACGACTGTAGCGCTGATCATGGCAACTACTGTTCCGGGTAAATGACCAAGCCAGCCGAGGTGCTTTTGTAACATCTTCCAAAGAAGGATGAGCGTTAAGCTACCGCACGCAAGGCTCAGTGCAACTGGATTTACAGTGTTAGCGGCAAGGTAAAGCGTCTGTATTGCTTGAAAAAATTGTGCTGGCATTTTATCGATTGATAAGCCAAAGAAATCCTTTACTTGTGACAAGCCAATTAATACGGCAATGCCGTTAGTAAAACCAATAATGACCGCAACTGGAATAAATCTGACCAATGTTCCCAGTCTTAAAGCTCCCATGAGCAACAAAAATATTCCAGACATTACTGTGGCTAATAAGAGATTTGGCACGCCATAGCGCTCCACAATTCCATACACAATGACAATGAATGCTCCAGCAGGTCCGCCAATCAGTACGCGGCTACCCCCTAGCAATGAAACCAAGCCGCCGCCAATGATGGCCGTGAAAATTCCCGCTTCTGGAGTTAGTCTGCTGGCGATGGCAAAAGCCATCGCTAACGGCAGAGCAACTACTCCGACCGTGATACCGGCGACAGCATCATTGAAAAATGAAGCGCGGTTATAATACTTTAAGCAATCAATAATTTTGGGTTGAAAGAACATGTACGTTTTAAGAGAGTCGATTGCCTACCCAGTAGGCAAGCCCCACAGAAAAAGCGGTAACTAAAGAGCCCCAAGCAATGTCAATGAATGCCAGTTTGGTAGGAAAGTCACGAATAACCGCTAGGTTAGTGAGATCATAGGTCATATAGCAAAACAAGCCGAACAGAGCCCCATATAACAAGGCGTGCGAAAGTGACTGTTTTGAAAGTGCTGGGGCAATAACAAAAATACAGACACCCAAGGCATAAAGAAGATAAAAGGCCAGCCCCGCAAGTAACTTCAGTCGCTCGCCATTAAATCCCCCATTTCATGGCGATATAGGTTTTTTGCGATTCCAAGAATCTACACCAAATCCACTGCGATGAGAGTGACCAAGAAAGAGAGGTAGATTCCAAATACCTGAGCAATTAACTTACCCTTTGTGCTTTGATAGCGTAATAATAAGGATTATGATGGAAATAACAGGCCAATAGTTTAATTTTTTAGGAGATAGGCATATGTTTAAGCATTTATTGGTACCAGTCGATGGTTCGGATGTTAGTAAAAATTCTTTGAAGAAAGTCGCTGAATTAGCAAAGGCGGATGGTGCGGCAGTTACTTTGGTCTATGTTTCCGATCCCCTACCTCCATTGGTGTATTCAGATAGCACGATGGGCTACGGCGTATCGGCTAAAGAGCATAAGGCAGCATGCGATGCTTACGCTAAGGATGTTTTTAAGAAAGCTGCTACCGCCCTTGGATCCGGCGTAAAAGCCAATTCATTGCATATCGCCAATACGAATCTTTCAGAAGGTATCTTGGACGGTGCTAAAAAGGCAAAGGCGGATATGATTGTGATGGTATCCCACAAGCGTACTGGCATCAAAGGGGTGCTACTGGGTAGCGAGACCCATAAAGTAATCGTGCACTCGAAATTACCGGTTCTCGTTCTTGGTTAATCGTTGTAGAACTTGAAAAGCAAAAGGGCTCATGAGCCCTTTTTTTATTCGGTGTCTTGAAGGCTTAACGTGACATTGGACTGCCAAAAAGCAATATCTCGCGAGTAAGTTGCCCGCTTTCACTATCGCGCATTGACCACAGATCTAATTGTGTCTTAGTAGCATATGGATCAACATAGATACCATTTTTTCGTAGTTCAAAATGCAGATGTGGACCTGTGGATCTACCGGTAGATCCAACATAACCAATTTCTAGTCCGCGACGTATCTCATTACCGACGTCTAGCTCTGAGTTGTAGCCACTCAGATGAGCATAGTAAGTGTGATATCCGCCAGGATGCTCTAAAACGATTAATTTTCCGAATGCGCCACTATAGCCAAGATGGACCACTTTGCCATTGGCTACACTAAAGATTGGTGTTCCCACGGGAGCGGCATAGTCGATGCCCATGTGGGTGCGATAGCGTTGTTTTGTGGGTGCGAGTTGAGTTACGGCAGGATTATTCTTGGATCGTTTCGGGGCACCAGCACGGACCATGCCGACACCGCGTGAGATACGGCGATAACTTAGTGGATTGGTCCAAAATGATTGCTCAAGGGATTCGCCGTTGCTCGTGAAGAAAGCGCCCGGTATATCGTTGCGTTCAACCCAAAAGGCGCTAGCAAATACTTCCTTATTGGAAAGGTCAATAATCTCCGCCGCCCAAATTTGCGCCCACTTTTCACGGTCTCCAAAATCAACAATGAGGCGCACGATGCTGTTGGTATTCTCTAGTGAGTTATTTGCTTCTGGGTAAATCTGCTTGATGATCGAATTAAGCTCCCAAACTAACTCGACTGGTAACTTGTCTCCCAATTTGCGAGGGTCGTATAAAACTTCTTTGAGTGGTACGCGAATTTCGGTGAGATTTTTAGATTCATTGCGTAGAAAATCTTGCTGCACCAAGAACCCGCCAAAAGCAGATGGCGTAAATGTCCAAACTTCGGTTTTGCTATCTTGGATAGGGCCATTCATGATGCTGAGAGAGTCGAACTTATTGCGAGTGGTGAATGCCACAGCATATGGAATGCAGTTGCCACGCATCTTCTCAAAAAAGTTTTTCGTTTGGCTTTTGAAAAACTCAGAAAACTGTGGGTTATTAATCCCAATGCTTGCCGGTAAGTTACCTTCAAAAAAGCTACGCTGGAGACAACCTTGCGAGACTCGGTAGTCTAGATTCGCATCTATATTGAGCATCAACTCATCCGGACTTTTTTTCTGAAAGAGCGATGGATTCAGGCTCATGCTCATGCTGTTAGTTTTAGAGTTGGTTACTACAGATTTATCCTTAAACCCCACCGATTTTGTGTTTTGCACCGTCACCTTTTGGCGGTTCTCGTTGGATTTTTGAGCTGGTGTTTTAGTTTCAGATATCTGACTAAAGCCTAAAGTCAGGCCAATGAGGCTGCCCCTCAGGATAAATGCGAGCTTTCTGGCAAGGAGGCGATAAGCGGACACAATTTTTTTCACAGAATCATTATCTAATAATGTGAAACCATGGCTGAATTCTTTTGTTGTAGTGCAATAAATTGCCATAAATGCTGCCAAATCAAGCATTGGAATACTGGATAAAATAAATTTTTGATTAAGGAGTTCAGATGCCGATTATTGAATCAGTGCAGGTAACATCAGTCGCAGTACCTCTCGATAAGGTCACCTCATTTTCCACTCGCACTGTATCTGAGCGACATTATTGTTTAGTAAAAGTCTGCGGCAAGGATGGCAATGAGGGAATGGGCTTTTGCTATGTTGGTAGTGCAGGCGGTGAAATTGCCAAAATTGCTGTTCAGCAACTGCTGGCACCAAAATTGATTGGTCAGAACAGCCATCGCTCCGAGGGCCTCTGGATGGAAATGTATAGCGAATCCATTTTGCAAGGGCGTACTGGTGCTGTAATGCGGGGGATTTCAATATTAGATACTGCTCTTTGGGATTTAAATGCCCGATCTGCTGGGCTACCTTTACACCAATACCTCGGATCGGTTGTTGATGATCGTGTGCCTGCTTATGCGAGTGGTGGCTACTACCTTGATGGAAAAACGCCGGCCAAGCTTGGTAAGGATGTGGAGTCGTATGTAAAGCAAGGCTTTAGGGCCGTCAAAATGAAAGTCGGACGTTTATCGCCTGCAGAAGAGGAAACACGTGTTAAGGCTGTACGCAAAGCCATTGGTGATGAAGTTCTATTGACGCTGGATGCCAACAATGCCTGGCGAGATCTGCCCACAGCGCTAGAGTATGTCCGCAGGTTTGAGGCCTATAACCCGTATTGGATAGAAGAGCCATTTTCTCCAGATGCGATTGACTTGCATGCTGCGCTAGCTCGACAAACTACCATCAATGTCGCCCGGAGAAATGGAGGCGGGTCGTTGGCGCTTTAGAGAGCTCATTGAATCTGGTGGTGCGATTATTTTGCAGTCCGATGCCGCTGTTTGTGGTGGTATTACCGAATGGCGTCGTATTTCTGCCTATGCTGATGTCAAAGGGATTGCAGCGTGCCCGCATTGGTTTCATGATTTGCATGCGCCACTAGTAGCGGCAACACCTAACGCACGCTTCGTAGAATTTTTCTTGGACGATCAGGTGCTCAATTTCCGCAGATTAATCAATAAGCAGTTGGCATTTAAAAATGGGGATCTCATTTTGCATAAAACCCCAGGTCTTGGATTTGAGTTTGATGAAGCGTCAATACAGAAATATGCTGGCAAATCTCCTTGGACTAAGATTTCCTGAGGATGAGTCTTGTAAGAGGCCTCTCTTAAAAAGAGTTCAGCCCACAATAGCGGGCTGAATTCCATGCATCTCAGAAAATCTCGTTAGGATGATCTGCGATTCAGTTTGAAATAGGTGAGAGCTTGTGTAATAAGCACCACTCCAAAACCAATAAAGCCAATGAGGTCAGCTTCTGTGGAAGGGTAGGCAAGCGCAACCCCGGATACAACCATCATGATGCGCTCAAAGGTTTTGGTCTTCTCAATAAACCAGCCTTGCAATCCGCCTGCCAAACAGATAATCCCAATCACAGCGGTAAATGAAATCCATGCAATCTGAGACCAATCTGCTTGTTCAAGCGCATTGCTGGAACCCATCAACAATAAGCTCACGCCTGACTTATTGAGAACGAACATGAATGGCACCAAAATTGCTGGGGCAACATATTTCCAGGTTTGCAATATTGTTCTGTAGGGATTTCCTTTGCAAATGGCTGCTGCTGCAAAAGGGGACAACGCAGTTGGAGGAGAAACCTCCGATAAAACGGCGTAATAAAAGATAAACATATGAGCAGCAAATGCCGGTACGCCCAAATTAATTAGGGTGGGTGCGGCGATGACTGCACAAATAATGTAAGACGCCGTTACTGGAACTGCAAGACCAACAATCCAAACAATGAGGGCGGTGAAGATGGCAGTTAGAAGCAAAGAGCCACCAGCATATTGAATCACAATCGAACTAAATTTCAATCCCAGTCCAGTTAGTGTGACTGTACCAACAAAGAGACCAGCTCCGGCGCAAGTTGCCGCAATGGCTAACACGCCAGTTGAGCCGGAAGCTAAAGCACTAGTTAGGTTGGATTTGTATAGTCCGGATAAGATGGGTTCTTTGCCCTTAAACCAGGCCCAGGGGATGATCGCGGTATCTTCTCGCAGCATGCTGGAGAATGATGAAACAACTGTCGCCCAGAACACTGACATGACTGGCGAGAAGCCGAACATCATGAATACCACAATCGAAATTAGTGAAAAGAAATGGAACCAGTATTTTTTAGTTAGTTGCCAGGCGGATTCAGCAGATTCAAAATGAATATTTTTCATGCCATATTTGCGCACGTCGATTTCCACCATGACAAATAAACCCAAATAAAACAGAATGGTGGGGATGGTTGCCATCAGCAATACATCCAAGTAAGAGATCTTGAGAAAGTCTGCAATCAAAAATGCAGCTGCTCCTAATACAGGCGGTGAAATAATGGCACCAAGACCACCTGCAGCTAGGAGGCCACCTGCAGCATTCTTTTCGTAGCCAACCTTATCGAGCATTGGTGCCGCAACAGAGCCTACAGTTACCGTAGTGGCAACGCCTGACCCAGAGGGGCCGCCCATTAGGAAAGACGATAGAACAATGGTTCTTCCAACACCAGAGGATTTTCCACCCATTGCTGCAAATGAAAAATCAATGAAAAATTTTCCGGCGCCTGTAAATTGTAAAAAGGCGCCAAAGATAGTAAACAGAATGATCAGTGTTGCAGAGACATCCACGGCTGTTCCATAAACACCCTCTAGCGTCATGTACATATAGCCTACCAGACGATCTAAGCCATAGCCTTTGTGGGTCCATGGGGCTGGCAAATAATTACCAAATAATGCGTACAGCAAAAATAATACCGTCACGGTTACCAACACCATACCATTGGTTCTGCGAACGCTCTCGAGTATCAGGATAATTAGCCCAATACCCACGATGACGTCTGTAGAGTTGGGTGCGGTATTTCTGTCCATGAAATCATCGCCGCCAGACAAAATGTAATATGCGATGGCAATGGATCCAAGGGCAAAGATCACATCCCATGGCATCAGGCGTTTCTTAAAGCGAGCCATGCTTGGAAAGCTCAAGAAGACCAGAAACAAGACTAAAGCGACGTGGATTACCCGCAGCTGTTGAGTTGGAACAATCGAGAAAGCAGCGTATAGGTGAAACAAAGACATGCCCACGGCAACCAAAGTAATGAACTTAGCTAATAAACCTTTGTAATCATTTGGGTCGCCCTCTTCCTGCTTGATAAAGGCATCTAATTTTTCTTGGGTCTCATGATCAATGGTGTTTTGGTTCATGTCTCAACCTATCTTTTTTATATTTATGCGTTTCTTAATGCAGAAGGGGTGAGATTAACTCACCCCTATTGGCCTATGTCAGCTTAATTGACCTTGATACCTTTTTCTTTAAAGTACTTTAATGCGCCAGGATGATAGGCGATTGGAGTTGCGCTTGCTTTTTGCGCATCTAACTTCACATTACGATATTCCGCGTGTGATCTTACTAAGTCCAATTGATTGTCAAATATTGCTTTGACAATTTTGTAGGCCTCATCATTTGACATGGAAGCGCTTACCACCAGTAAATTCGCTACAGCCGCCACATTGTTGTCCTTAGCCATGCCGCTATATGTTTGTTTAGTAATCACTGAGGGAAAGTATAGGTTGCCATATTTCTTATTCATGGCTGGCACTTCTGCAGCGGTATCGATCATGACGATCTTCATTCCGGGGCTATTGGCTAAGTCTGTCACTGCTGCTGTTGGCAAGCCGCCTACCCAGAAAAACGCGTCAATTTTTCGGTCTTTTACTGCATTAACGGATTCCGCCACACTTAAACGCTCACGCTTAATGTCTTTGTTTGGATCTATGTCTGCAGCCTCAAGAAGGCGGAATGCCATGACTTCAGTAGCGCTTCCAGGAGACCCAGTGCTTATTCGTTTGCTCTTAAGATCCGCCATGGTTTTGATACCTGTTGATTCAACAGTAGCAACATGCATCTGATTTGGATAAAGAATTAAAAGGGTTCGAATATCGATAGGTTTATCTTTAAATTTATCGGCACCGGATGTGGCGTCTTTGGCAGCATCAGCCATTGAAAAAGCAACATATGGTGTTCCTGTGCCAACCAATTTCAAGTTATCAACAGATCCCCCAGTAACCTCGGCGGTGGCTGACATGCCAGGGACTTTGCTCGATAGAACGGCGGCTAAACCACCGCCCATCGGGTAGTACACACCGCCAGTGCCGCCTGTAGCGATTGAAAGGTTTTGTGCACTTACGCTAGCGCATATAAAAGTGAAGGATAGTGCAATCCATTTGAATAGCTTCATAGTTGTCTCCTGTGAATACTGTTTAGATTGTTAATTAAAGACCCGGCATACTAAATTGAATTTGCTTTAATTCGCTTAACAATTGCGCTTGTTGATCAGCGCTTAATTGCGTTAGCGGGGGCCGAACACGTAACCACTCGGGATCGTTGCTGTAATGCGCTACGGCTGTTTTCATGCCAGCAATCATTTGGTATTTTGCAAATACGCCGCGAACTTTATCGAGCACAGCTTGACGTTCATCCGCATTGGATTCGCGCCAGTGTGCAGCAAGATCAGCAATTGCTTGTGGATTCACATTAGTAGTAGTAGCTGAAATACAGCCGACACCATCTGCTCGCAGAGTGCGTATCAAGAATACTTCGCTACCAGCGTAAACGCGGAAGCTGGAGGGGGCTAGAAGCTTAATGACAGATTCGGTATAAGCCCAATCGCCAGAACTATCTTTCATGCCCACAACCGTTTTTGGATATTCTTTTGTTAAGCGTTCGAGCAGCGATAGGCTGAGATTGATTTTGGTAACCGGCGGCATGTTGTAGATATAAATCTGCAACGCTGAACTCCCTACTTTTTGAATCACTTCGGAGAAGTAAGCAAACAAACCATCATCGGTTACATCTTTGTAGTAGAACGGTGGAAGCATGAGCACACCAGCGCATTGATGGTTCACTGCATGACGTGTCATATTGACCGTAGCGTCAATAGAGGTTGCGCCTGTACCTGGCATCATGTGGGCTGGATTTAGGCCGCCCTCAATCAATGTCGTGAGTGTGCTCATCTTCTGGGGGGCGGACATTGAGTTTGCCTCTGAATTGGTGCCAAAGACGGCCTGACCGACTCCATTCGACTCCAGCCATTTACATTGCTTCAGAAGTTTTTGAGCATCAGGATTGCCATCTGCCTTGAAGGGCGTCAACACAGGCGATACCACTGCTGGCAAAGTTGAGGGATGCAAAGCGATGGTCAAGCGATGGTCATACTGTCTCCAATTTAATAATGCACTTCTGAGGGAAGTGGTTGTTTTTTAAAGAATGCCTCTAAATTATCTATAGCTAAGTTTGTCATGGCTATCCGTGTTTCTAAGGTAGCACTTCCAATGTGGGGTGTCAGTAAGATATTATCAAGATCTAAAAATGCGGGGTTGAGATTAGGTTCGTTGTTAAAGACATCTAACGCAGCACCGGCTATTACTTTATGTTGCAGTGCACCTAAAAGTGCTCCTTCATCAATAACACTGCCGCGTGCAATATTGATTAAATACGCCGATTTTCCCAGGGCATCTAGCACCTTGGCATTGATTAAACGATCGGTTTGCAGACTCGCTGGGCAAGCTATGAACATGACATCGCACGCTTTGGCTAGATCCAGTATTTGTGGGTAATAGGTGTATGGCACTGGCTTTGGGCTCGGTCCTGTATAGGCAATCTCAACCTTAAATGGTTCCAAACGACTTGCTAAGTCCTGGCCAATGCGACCCATGCCGACAATGCCTATTCTTTTGCCTGCCAATGTGGTGGTGAGTGGGAATACGCCTTTAGACCAAGCGCCAGATTTAACATGTTCTTGCGATTCGGGAATGTGTCGTAATAGGCTCAGCATCATGCCGATGGCTAATTCACACACTGCGTCATTTAGAACGCCAGGGGTATTGCTTGCTTTGATTCCATGTTGTTTGAGATAGCTCAGGGGCAGGTTGTCATAACCAACACCACAAGTCGATACCATGCGAATACTGGGGATCTGTTTGACGAGCGCTTCAGGAAGGGCTGTATGGAGCGCACCAAAATTGCTTCAAAATTCCCAGATGGTGGTGGGGCGCTCGCATCTGGTTGACGAACCGGTGTTAGGCGACGATTAATTTCCGCCTGCATAATCTCAGGAAAAAACCGACCTGTAACACCGAATTGACGGGAATCATGTTTGTCTCAGATTTTTATTGGAATAATGGCCCCATTATATGGGGATTTTGAAAAAAGTCCTACCTTTTAGGAGAAAAATCATGTTGTTTACCCCAGCTCAAACCAAGGTGGTGGTTGGTGGCGGCACGATGGGCGCTGATGTTGCTGCCGTCTGCGCTCGTGGCGGTTGTGCGGTGCAGGTAGTGGAGCCCACCACAGAACGTCGTGCGCTATTGCCGGATTACTTTACGAACACCAATGACGGAATTGGGATACAACGCCGTATCCATTTACTCTCGATAGCGGGCTCTTTGGAGGAGGTGGATTGGGCGGACATCGATCTGGTCATTGAATGTGTACCAGAGCGCTTGGATATGAAACAAGAGTTATTTGCCAAACTAGAGCAATACGCAAAATCCGAAGCAGTTCTAGCTAGTAACAGCACTAGCTTTCCGATTAGTCAAATCGCCGGCGATTTAAAAACTGCTGCTCGGATGATTGGGTTACATTTTTTATGCCGGCACATTTAGTTCCCTGTGTTGAGGTGGTGTACGGTGAAAAGACATCCCGTATGGTTGCAGAGAGTTTGTCTCGTTTTATGACCTTGTGTGGCATGGGTTCCAGTCACTGTAAAAAAAGATTTGCCAGGGTCTTGGCAAATCGTTTGCAACATGCATTGTCTCGTGAAGCGTTTGCGATGGTTGACGCAGGAATTTGTACCCCAGAGGATATTGATAAGGCTGTACGGTTTGGTTTTGGATTTCGTTACATAGCCGCTGGCCCCGCAATGCAGCACGATCACGCTGGTCTTGAAGTTCATGCTGCTGGAGGGGCTACGATTTATCCCGCATTAAATAATTCACCAACGATTGCAAAGTGTCTCAGCAGTCGGGTTGAAAGCGGCAAGTTTGGCATGAAAACAGGCGAAGGGTTTTATTCTTGGACTTCGGAATCCATGAAAGCAGAGCGTGAGCGCTATCAAACTGCCTTACGTGAGGGCCTGAAAATCATTCAAAAGGATTTGCCTGAGATTAAGTGATATCGCGGATAAGAAATCGATATAAATTTGGCGCAAGCCTATACGTGATCAATACAATCAGTAAGGTTGCAGCTCATCCAAAAATAATGGATGGGACTAAACCCAAAAGACTGGCTGCAATACCTGACTCTAGAGCGCCTAATTCATTCGATGGCCCGATGAATATTCCATTAATAGCGCTTATTCTTCCACGCATGTTATCGGGTGTTGTTAATTGAACGATACTGCTTAGAATTACTACAGAGACGGAATTAAAGCACCCTGAAAGCAGAAGAAAGAAAGCACAAATCCACAATTGTGTTGAAAGTCCAAAACAGATTATTGAGAGACCAAAGCCTGCCACCGATAGAAGCAAATATTTCCCGGAGTTGTGCAATATAGGCTGTTTTGCAAGATAGACGCCCATGAGTACCGATCCTGCCGCTGGAGCAGCCCTCAAAATACCAAGTGTCTCGGGGCCGGCATGCAGAACGTCGCTCACAAATGCAGGGAGTATTGAGACGGCACCACCAAATAGCACGGCAAACATATCTAAAGCCATCGTGCTCAGAATTAGGTCATGTTTGCGAACGTAATCAAACCCCTGTTTAAAGCTTTTCAAAAGGTTTTCTGCGGGTTTGGATTTTTCTGATTTCGCCTGAATGAACGATACGCCGTACAGACTCATTAATCCGCAGAGCGCAGCCAATCCATAAGTAGCGGTTAAGCCTGTGAAACCAATCATCAACCCCCTAATCCGGGACCCGCTACTACACAGATTTGAAAGGAGACGTTTCCATAAGCCATGTATTTGCTTAGTTGGTCGCGCGGGATGATTTGTCCAAATAATGCTTGGTATGAGGGTCGAAGTAGTGCTCTCGCGATGCCGATGAATCCTATAGCGATGTAAATCAACGGCACTGGAGGTGATAGCCAGTTTTGGGCAATGGCGCAAAGAAAAAGTGCGACAAGAAAATGAATGATTGCTGCAATGGCAGAAATCAATTTACGTGAATGGTGATTGACCGCATGACCAGCATAAAGAGCTAGAGCGAAGTAGGGCACAAGTTCCTCGAGGCCAATCAAGCCAAGCGATATGACGCTATTGGTAATCTCGTAAATATGCCACCCAACCGCCACCATCGTAATTTGATAGCTTAAGGTCGCTCCGATGCGGTAGATTGGTAGGGTTCTAAATGCTTTTCCTGGATTCATATTTCAGTGAGTTTAAGGGGTAATGTGCTTTATCCTTAAAGTATGAAGAAAATTATTCGTGTTTGGGATTTGCCGATTCGTTTATTTCATTGGCTATTAGTTCTCTGTATTACAGGGAGCTTCATTAGCGTCAATATCGGCGGTAATGCGATTGAGTGGCATGCCTATTTTGGTTATTCGATATTGACCTTATTGATCTTCAGAATTCTTTGGGGATTTGTTGGCTCAAAACATGCGCGCTTTGCCGCATTCTTTCCGACTCGGTCGGCTATTTTAGGTTATCTCCAGGGAAGGTCGCCGCGCTACTTGGGACATAACCCGATTGGCGCTCTTTCAGTTTTTGCCTTGTTATTTGTTTTAAGTGTTCAGGTGATAACAGGTCTTTTTGTTGACAATGAAATTGCTTTTCAGGGACCATTAGCAAAATATGTTCCTAACGCAGTAGTTTCATTCTTGTCGGAGATACATGAAGGTAATCAGGTGTTGATCTATACCTTAGTTACCATTCATATCGCTGCCATTTGGTTTTATAAGAAATATAAGGGTGAAAACTTAATCAAGCCGATGTTGTTGGGCGATAAAGAAATTGACCCAAACGAGGAGGCTGACTATTCGCCTTCTGACTTGGGTCAGCCATCCAAAGATGGGGTTTTACAACGCGCTTTCGCGCTAATTCTCTTAAGCGTTATTGCTGTAGTGGTTGGTTATCTTATTTTTTCTTGAAATCGTCGTGACAGCCTTTGCAAGGCTGGCTAGCGGCTCCAAAAGATTTCTTGATGCTACCGAGATCGCCAGATTGAGCGGCTTTGTTCAAGTTAGCTACCGCTAGTTGCATCTTTTCGGATGCTGCTTTGAACTTTGCGGAATCGGACCAAACATCAGACTGTGCTTTGCCACCCTCGGTTCCCGGGCCAAAAGCCTGCCAAGGTAATGTTGAAAGGGTTGCTACAACAGCAGCATTTTTTGCGACCTCATCTTTGATGTACGGGGCTTCACCCTTCACCACAGCTCCGATTTTTCCAAAAGAGTTTGCCATCACGGTAAAAACACTTTGACGGTATTTAATTGCGTCTTCAGCTTTTTGAAATTGCGCAAACGCGACACCAGACCCAATGGTGAGAGCGCTAACGGTAGTAGCAAGAATCATTTTTTGGAACTTCATATAAACCTCGTTATTCATATTGATTAATTTATACAGCATGGTTTTCACTAAAGTGAAATCAGGATACTCCAGAACGAAGAATTTGGCATGACAATCGAATTAAAAGAGCCTCTGCAGAGGCATCGTAAATAGGTATACGACCCATTTAAAAAAGGCCATTAATGGCTCCATCCAGAGATTGCCAATAATTCCGGTAAATACGAGGGCAAGAACAATAAAAAAGCCCCAAGGTTCTAATCTCCCTAATGCGATTGACTGACGTGCTGGCAGTAAGCTAGAAAGAATGCGCCCGCCATCTAATGGCGGGAGGGGGAAAAGATTAAAGACGAGCAAACCCAAGTTCCAGGTAATGCCAGCTTGCGCCATGGAGATAAAGAACTTCTCATTTACTCCAAAACCCAATAGCAGGATTAAGAATATTGCCCAAATCAGCGCTTGGAAGAAATTGGAGCCAGGACCAGCTAAAGCAACCCAAATGGAATCGATTCTAGGATTGCGTAAGCGGCCAAAGTTGACAGGGACTGGTTTGGCGTAACCTACTAAAAACGGTGAGCCCGTCAAGAGAAGCGCCAAAGGAATCAAAATGGTGCCAACGGGATCTATATGTTTGGCTGGATTAAGACTTACTCGGCCCAGCATGTATGCGGTGTTATCCCCAAATTTATGGGCTGCATAACCATGGGCTGCCTCGTGGATGGCGATAGCAAAAATCAAGGGAATCGCATTAATGGCGACGGCTTGGATAGAATAGTCGGTAATCATGGCAATATGATATCCATAGGAGCTCAAAGTGACTGACAATAAGAAACCAAACCCCAAAACTCCAGCAAAGCCGGTTATCTCAAAACCACCAGCCCGTCCGCCAGCGCCAAAAGGCCCATCAGGACCTGCTGGCAGGCCTCAGGCAGGGTTTGGTGGCGGAAAAGGCATGATGCGTAAGGCTGGCCGCGGTCGATAGTGGATAATCATGGCCATTATTAATCTGAACGTGTTTAAAGAGGATTTAGCATGAACGAATGGCATAACGAATCTAAAGAGGAAATCAATAAGAAGATCATTACCTTGATCGTCATATTGGGTGCTGCAACAAGTTTGGCAATTTTGTTTGCATTGGTGGCTGCTCACACTGGTTACGTTTTTGGCTAATTTGTTTTAATGGCTCGCCATCGCCAACCTGCAATATTTGCTGGCCATGGCAGTCCGATGTATGCCATAGAGCCCAACTGTTTTACTGCGGCTTGTGGAGCCCTCTTGGAGAATCACTTCAGCGACCTGATGCTATTTTGGCGATTTCTGCGCATTGGGTGACTCGTGGGACTTGGGTTACTGCGATGACGAACCCCAAAACAATTCATGACTTTGGTGGCTTCCCTCAAGCTTTGTTTGATATTCAATACCCTGCGCCGGGAAGTCCCGCGCTAGCGGATCGTATTCAAGAGTTACTCGGTGTACCGGTTGTTCTTGAGGAGAATGAATGGGGTATTGATCATGGCGCATGGTCAATTCTGAAATACCTTTATCCCAATGCGGATGTGCCTGTTGTGCAATTAAGTCTCGACAGCCCAAAGACAGCGAGAGAACATTTCGAGCTTGCAAAACAATTAAGGCCCTTGCGTGATGAGAATATATTGATTCTCGCCAGTGGTAATGTGATGCACAATTTACGTCTTATTGACTGGCGAGATGATTCCACACCTTACCCGTGGGCGGTCGACTCCAATAATTACTTTGCTAACAATCTTTAATCTAATGCATACGATGCGCTGATTGATTATGGTAGTTACGGTGAAGCTGCCCATTTATCCATATCAACTGCTGAGCACTATTGGCCAGCTCTATACGCAATGGCGTTAAGACAAGAGGGCGAGGTTGCAAATGTTTTCGTAGATGGCATTGAGATGGGCTCAATTAGCATGCTAGGCTTTACTATTCAATAAAGGAGGCAAAGTTAATGTGGGGTTCCATTCTTGCAATTTTCTTTGGCCGAGCATGGTAAGAACAACAGATCCCTCCAAATGGAGTAGCGCCGTTCCAATAGCCCACCCTAACTCTCCACGCTGGACGAATGAGACGACTTCTGCGGAAAAACTTGAAAACGTGGTTAAGCCACCTAAAAATCCTGTAATGACAAACAATTTCCATTCCGGTGAGAGATTTGGATTGCCCCAAAAAAAGCCAGTGCGATACCGATGAGATAACCCGCCCACCATATTTGAAAGTAACGTGCCCAAAGGAATAATCGAAACTACGTTGGCAGACTGGCTATTGAAAAATGCGCGTAGAAGCGCTCCGAGTCCTCGGTATTTGGACTTTTCAGTCGTTACGCTAAATCAATGCTACTTAAGCTTAAATTTAGGTATAGTTCTAGAAAACTAAATTAATATGAATTTAGATTCGCAATCTAAGTCAATTTGGAGACAAAAATGAAGACAACACGCAGAGAATTTTTGGTTTATGGTTCAAATTTACATTAGTAAATACAATCCCCTCCTTTGCCCTTGCTCAAAATAAACCGCTGTTTGAATCTATTAATATGTTTATTCCTGCTGCTCCAGGAGGTGGCTGGGACACCACGGGTAGGGCAATTGAAGTAGTTGCTAAAGACGCCGGTCTAGTCGGGTCATTTCAATTTGAAAATGTTGGTGGCGCTGGTGGAATGGTGGGGCTCCCCCGTTTTG
This sequence comes from Polynucleobacter necessarius, assembly GCF_900095195.1. Classification (NCBI taxonomy): domain Bacteria; kingdom Pseudomonadati; phylum Pseudomonadota; class Betaproteobacteria; order Burkholderiales; family Burkholderiaceae; genus Polynucleobacter; species Polynucleobacter necessarius. The sequence continues at coordinate 1,103,062 of NZ_LT606950.1, read as the reverse complement.
TTAATCAACGTAAAGGGCAAGCTAATGCATTGATGGTTGGCGGTTTTGTAATGGTTGGTGCAGCAATCACCAATAAAAGTCCAGTAACTATGTCTGATGTTACTCCCATTGCTTGTTTGACTGAGGAGGCCGGAATCATTGTGGCTCCTACTGACGGCAAGATCAAAACTTGGAAAGAATTTGAAGAGGCTATTAAAGCAAACCCAAAATCAGTCTCGGTAGCAGGTGGCAGCGCAGGCGGTATAGATCATCAACTTTTGGGTTTAATCATTAAAGCGCTTGGTAAGAATCCGCTGGATGCGGCATATGTTGTTTTTGCAGGCGGGGGCCCCGCAAATGCCGCAATTTTAGGCGGACAAGTGGTTTCTGGAATCTCAGGGTATTCTGAGTTTGCGGAGCAAATCAAGGCGGGGAAAATGAAGGCCCTAGCGGTTTCGAGTAGTAAAAGAATTCCGGGCGTAGATGTGCCCACCCTAAAGGAGCTCGGAGTCAATGTCACTGCAGCAAATTGGCGCGGTATTTTTGGGCGCCTGGCATTAATGCCGCCCAAAAGACAGCCTTGATTGATCTCGCAACAAAAATTTATGCCACTAAGGGTTGGGCAGAGACGCTTGAAAAGAGAAAATGGATTGATGCTTTTGCATCGGGAACTGCATTTGATGCGCAGCTTAAGAAGTACATTTCTGAAACCGAAACCGTCCTCAAAGAGTTAGGTTTGGCATGAGTACACGTCTGGTGGCCAGTTTTCTACTGGTGTTTTGTGGCGTGGCAATTTGGCAAGTTCTTAGCATTCCTGAGTCTACGATGTACTCCGAGGTAGGGCCAGTATTAGCCCCGTCAATTTTGGTTGCACTCCTTTCCTTATTAGGCGTTTTTTATTTGTTGAGCGCTATTACGAATAAAGCGCCTGACTGTGTACATGAGGAAGAGGGGCGGCCACTTCCAGGCGGTTCAATGCGCGTGATATATCTTTTGGTGGTGGATTTGTTTTTATCTTTCTCGCAAAAGTAATTGGTTTTTTAATGCCCGCGACATTGTGTGGTTTGGGTGTATCAATGGCTTTTGATGCAAAGCTCAATATCAAAACTATGTTGATGGTGCTGGGTATCGCAGGTGCTTTTTGGACTTTATTCTCAGTGCTCCTTGGTGTGGATTTGGGGCGATTAATCAGTTTTAGTTTTGAAGCAAAGACAGTTATGAGCTCATTTGACTCCCTCATGCAGGGGTTTGCTGTTGCTTTGGAACCTATGACCTTAATGTTATGGGTTCTTAGGTTGCTTGGTTGGTACCTTAGTGGGCGTATTGCCGGGCATTGGACCGGCGCTGACGATTGCATTATTGCTTCCATTAACATTTAAGGTTCCTGCAACCGCTATTTTGTTTTATTTGCCGGAATTTATTACGGCGCAATGTATGGTGGCTCAACGACTTCTATTCTTTTAAATACACCGGGTGAATCAGCAACGATTGTGACTTCGCTTGAAGGAAATAAGATGGCACGTCGCGGTAGGGCAGGGTCTGCGCTAGCAACGGCTGCAATTGGACGTTTTGTAGCCGGAACAATTGGCACGATCGCTTTGACGTTTTTCGCTCCCTGGGTAGTTGATGCAGCACTCGCTTTCGGGCCTGCAGAGTATTTCAGTCTCATGATTCTGCTTTGGTTACAGTATCTGCCGTTTTAGGAAGTTCTGCTCTGCGAGGTCTCATCAGATTAGTAGCAAGGTTTATTATTTGGACTCATCGCCATTGATTTGCAAACTGGACAGCCCCGTTTTACATTTGGCCAACCTGAATTTTTGGATGGTATTGAGGTAACAATTGTTGCGGTGGGGCTTTTTGCAATTGGTGAGGCCTTATATCTAGCTTGCAAGGCAAGGAAAATAAGAAATCAGAGATGCTTGCAGTATCGGACAGCCTGTGGCTGTCTAAAGAAGATTTTTCCAGACCCTGGAAAGCATGATTCGGGGAGGTTTATTAGGCTTTCCGATTGGTGCAATGCCTGCTGGCGGCGCAGAGTTACCCACATTGCTCTCGTACTTTACGGGAAAGAAATTATCCAAAAAGCCAGAAGAGTTTGGTAAGGGTGCCATAGAGAGAGTCGCAGGTCCTGAGGCGGCTAACAATGCTTCCGCGGTAGGAGTGCCTATGCCTTTGCTGGCTTTGGGTATTCCCACATCGGCAACAGCAGCGATTATCCTATCCGCCTTTGAATCCTATGGTATTCAGGTTGGTCCTACACTGTTTGCACAGCAAAGCGGTTTGGACTTTGATTGCTAGTTTATATATCGGCAATATCATTTTGTTGGTTCTTAATTTGCCGCTAGTTGGACTTTGGGTAAAGTTATTAAAGATACCTCCTCAATGGCTCTATGCTGGCATCGTTGTGATCTCAGTAGCTGGGGTTTACGGATCCCCTAATTCTGTATTCGATGTTGGACTTTTATTTTTCTTCGGATTTCTTTGGCATGCGACGTTTTGATTTTCCCGCTGCGCCGATGATTATCGGGTTAATCTTGGGTCCAATGGCAGAGCAGTCTATGCGACAAGCCCTAACGATCAGTCAGGGAAATTGGTCCACATTTTTTACGCGACCAATATCGGGCACATTGATGGTGATTGCAATTGCTTTGCTGGTTATCCCAAATGTTTTACGCCTAGTGAGATCTCGCAAAGCAGCTGTTTAGATTAAGCCTGCGCCTCTGATTAGCGCTCCGAGCGCTATCAGGTAGAGCGGGTGTATCTTGGAAAATTACGTAACGACTGCGACAAAAATTGTTAATACAATTGCAGTCCAATGATCATTAAAACCAACAGTAAGCTTCCAGGATGAGGTAAGCACTAAGCCAATAGCTAGAGCCGCAGCTGCGTATTGAATAATTTTTTTCTTCTCGTGGTCTTGAATTTTCGTGATGTAGCGCTCAAGAAATAAAACCCTCACTGAGGGAGGCCAGCATATTGCGATGGAGGCTAGAATGGCTCCTGCTAACCCATAAACATGCCAGCCGACTAGAGTGACTGTCATGAAATTGGGTCCTGGTGCAGCTTGCGCAATAGCAAAATAATCTGCGAAAGTGGCTGAATCAATCCAGTGTTCTTGATTTACGGCGAGATCAAGAAGGGATGGCAGAACTGCAATAATTCCGCCAAACGCGACGATGAAAATAGTGAAAGCTTGATGAATAGGCTAAGTAATAGCGTCATAACTTGCGCGCTTTTCTTCTAGCAAAATAGTAGGCAAAGGGGGCAACTAAGAGCGCTACCAAACCTAGTGCTAAGTCAAAATAAATGCCGGCAATTAACGTGATGCCGATTACAAAAAACATTGGCGGGTAACGAAACTCATCTCGAAGCATTTTGAATCCGGTACTAGCAATCAGGCCAACACCTACTGCAGCAATTCCTTTGAGGGCTCCTTGGATATAGTCAAGGTATCCGTAGTGGTCATACAAAATTGCCAATAAAATAACAATAAAAATCGGGCCAGTGGTTAAGCCTGCTACAGCAGCAATAGCACCTTTTGCATCACAAAAGCGCGACCCAACACAAACCCCGATATTAATCACATTGGGCCCAGGCATTATTTGACACACACCAAGGATGGCGCTGAATTCCTCGGATGTAAGTAGTTTATCTTTCTCGACTAAACCTCTGCGAGCCCAAGGTAGAACTCCGCCAAATCCAGAGAGACCTATCTTGCTAAAGCAAATAAAGAGTTGAAGTGGGGTGAGTTTTTTCAAAAAATGATTATGTCGGTTTGAATGGATGGGAGACTGGCTGATTGTCTAACCATGCAGATAGGGTTTTAGTAATGCCCTCTGAAAAGATTTTAAATATAGGCTCAGCAATGAAACCAAGGTGTGGTGTTGCTAAAAGGTTTGGCATTTTCCGAAGAGCATCTTGTGTTGGCAATGGTTCTATATCGAATACATCAATCGCGGCTTGATTTGGGCAACCCAAGGCAAGAGCTGCTTGTAAATCTTGCATATTGATTAAAGCGGATCTAGATGTATTGACAAGGATTGAGTCGGGACGCATCCGTGACATTTGATCTGCACTAATTAATCCTTTGGTTCCTGGTCCTGCAACGAGATGCATTGAGATGATTTTAGAAGTTGACAGGAGTTCATCAAGGCTCACTGCCTTTACATTTTCAGCAGCTGCGCGTTCGGGCGTCATGCGTGGGCTCCAAGCAACAACTTCCATGCCAAAGGCCAATCCAACACGTGCGACGCGACTACCAATCGCTCCAAGACCCATAATACCGAGGCGTTCGCCAGAAAGCATTGGCAATACAGAGAGCTGATCCCGCCATCCACCTTCTGCCATTAAAGCATTTTGCTCTACCAAGCGCTTTGCAGATGCCAATATCAGAGTCAGCGTCAGTTCCGCGGTCGTTTCTTTTGAAGGTCCCCCTGGCGTACATGCAATGGGAATATTTCGCTTTATTAGTGCGCCAGCGTCCGGCGTGCCATTACGCCCCCAGTAAACATTAAAAATTTGAGTTTTGGAAGACGAGCAATCATGGCCTCATTGAATGGAGATCGATCTCGTATTATTGCTATAGCATCTGCATCTTTTGCTGCCTCGTACAGGGCTTCATCGCGTAACGGCTCATGATGAATTGTGATATTTGATTTTTTATCCAACACATCCCAATTGGAAAATCGTCTTAAGGCGCGTTCATAGTCTCCGAGAGTAACAATGTTTTGTAAAGAGGACATTACTGAAAACCTTTCAATATTAGTCAGGAGTAGACAACGCAATAATTTGCTTCAGATCGTTTGCTTGTCCCAGTTTCCATAAGGCGGAAAGTAGTTGGCGTGTTTTTTCTTTACCGATGATTGGCTCAGTTAGGCTTGCGAACTTATGTTCAAGATTTTCATCGCGCATTGGATTCTCTAGGGAGCCAATGGCATTTTTAACAAATACATGAACTTCTTTGCCGTTCTTAAGAGAAACTCGTACATCGACCGAGGCTTCGCTGATTGAAGTATCTGTTGTGGCATTCACCTTGGCTCGTAATGCCACAACATCGGGACGATTGACGATCTCATCTGTGTATTCGCTTTCGCCAGCTTGACCAAACATTCCTACTTTTAAAGAGCTTGGTTATAACGGCTTTGAGGGTCAGCAATGGTATGGCATTGTTGGGCCCGCCAATCTACCAGAGCCAATCGTCAATAAATTAAATGTTGAATTGAATAAAGCGCTAGCTACCCCAGAATTTTCTGAGAAGATGACCAGCGAAGCAATGACATTAATGCCAATGACTCCGCAGCAATTCGGTAATTACATTAAGGAGGATATTGCTCGCTGGGCAAAAATTGCTAAAGATAGAAATATTGAAATGACTAATTCAGAACAACATCATTAATAAAAAACTTATCTGTGAACGGAGCTTGAATGTCTAATGCAATAGCAGCGGCGGCTGATCTAAATGCCCCACCGGTTACCAAATTGTTGGCCGATTTTGTCGCCACTCATCCAAGCCAAGGATGGACTCCCGAGGTAGAGCATGAAGCACATCGCACGTTTCTCAATTGGCTTGGTGTGCTATTGGCGCAGCCAATCATGAAAGTGTTGAGTCTTCGCTTGCCGCTATTCGGGAATTTCAACCAGCGACCCAAGCCACCATTTTAGGAAGAAAAGACAAGGTTGATATGGGTGGAGCGGCTCTGATCAATGGTATTAGCTCCCACACTTTTGACTTCGACGATACCCATTTAAAAACCGTTATTCATCCAGCAGGCCCCGTTGCATCTGCAATTCTGGCACTAGGCGAGCATATCCATGCAAATGGTCGTCAACTGATTGACTCTTTAGTGTTAGGTATTGATGTAGCCTGCCATGTTGGTAATGCGATGTACCCCGATCACTATCACCGAGGATGGCACATTACCGGTTCAACTGGCATGCTGTGGTCTGCAGCTGCTTGCTCGCGCTTGATGAGCTAGACCCCCGGAAGACGCTGATGGCGTTAGGTATTGCTGCATCACAACCAGTAGGTATGCGCGAACAATTTGGCATCATGACCAAGCCGTTTCACCCTGGTGGCGCTGCTCGAGCCGGTCAACTCTCAGCCTTGCTGGCAAAACATGGTTTTACTGCGAGCTCGAAAGCACTCGAAGCTGGGCGTGGTTACATGCAAACCGTGTCTACCAAAAACGACTGGTCTGAAATTGATCGAAATCTAGGGCAGTCTTTTGAAATTTCACTAAACACCTACAAGCCATTTGCCTGCGGAATTGTCATTCACCCTGCTATCGACGCTTGCGCACAATTGCGCGCTCAAGGTGTTAAGGCTGAAGACGTTGAACGTATCGAGCTGCGAGTCCACCCAACATAGGCAACCAGTAATGTGTAACCATCAGGCGCGGCTTTTGCTACCGCTTGCGAAGCAATTGAGCCACCGCCAATATTTTCAACAATAATGGATTGACCTAGTGACTTCGACATCCTTTCGGCTAAGGTCCGGGCTATATTATCCAGACCCCCCCTGCAGCAACAGGGGCTATTAATTTAATTGGTTTAGCTGGGTATGAGCAGGATGTTTGGGCAGTGGCGCTGTTGTAAATACAGAGACCAATTACCACTTTTAGCAAACCACATAAAAAACTCCGCGACCATTTAACAGTATAAGTAGACATATCTCATTTCCTATTATTAATCTGCATTTTTGACCGCAGAATGATTTTACTCGTTTATAAAAAGTTGTTTTGTCTATAAAAATTCAATAAATAGCGATGAAATACCTCTGGTTGTTCTATATTAGAAATGTGACCTGCATTCGGGATTTCATGCAACTGAGCATTGGTCATTTTTTCTTTCATTGCTCGTGACATCTGTGGCGGAGTACCATGATCGCACTCTCCAACCAAGATTAATGTAGGACAAACAATTTCAGAGGGGCGATTTAATGTATCGATCTGTGAAATAGCCTCGCAGCAACCACAAAAGCCATTTAAAGGGGTGTTAGCAATACCTTCCGAAATTTCTTGAAGATTGTTGGATTCTCTTTGCGAAAATCATCGCTAAACCACTGTGCAAGAGTGCTATCAATCATGGATAACATTCCTCCAGCCTTTGCTTGAGCAATTCTTTCCCCCCACATTTGCTGAGCATTTTCAGGGCGTTTGTTGGTAGTATCCGCTAGAACAAGGGAGGCGAATAGATGGGGGTGTTTCAAAATTAAAGTCTGCCCGATCATTCCGCTCATGGAGAGCCCCAACCAATGTGTGCGCTCTATTTTCAACTCCTGAAAAAGATCATATGCGTCCTGGGCGAGATCATTTAAGGTGTAGTGGTCTGGTGGTGCTGAACTTTGACCATGTCCGCGCGTATCAAACCGTAAGACCTTAAATTGTTTTGTCAGTAGTGGAAGTTGTGGCTTCCACATGCCCATATTGCTGGCAAGAGAATGCGATAGCGTGAGCCAGGGACCATCCCTTCAATCGTAAAAGCAATTTGATTGCCGTGCCTAGTGACGATTTTATGCACGCTACCCATCATTACTCAGATTTAATGCCTGACAATTTTGCTAATCGCGAGAACTCGATGACTCCGGTGGCTATCAATTTGTCAAATTGATCGGGTGTGCTTGAAACTGCGGTTGTACCTAATTCATCAAAACGTTCCTTAACCGAGGGTAGTTCAAGAATGTGCTTGACCTCAGAAGCAATTTTTTTGAAGGATGGATTTTGGTGTTTTGGCGGGCGCAACCAAGCCATACCAGAATTCTCATTTATAGCCAGGAATACCTAATTCTGATACGGTTGGTAGGTTGGGTAAATCTTTAAACCGTTTGGTACTGGTGATCGCAATCGCTCGAACCTTTCCGGACTTCACCAAATTGATGGCGCTGGCATAGGGGCTGATAAAAAAATCAACTCTTCCAGACATTGCTTCGGTGATTCCATCGGGAATTCTCTTTGTGGGAATGTGCAATAACTCGGCACCGGTCTTGGCTTGTATTAGCTCTGCTGCAAAGTGAGAGCCGCTTCCAACACCCGCTGAACTGTAAGTCACTTTGCCTGGATTTTTGACGGCATATTCGACCAACTCTTTTACGTTGTTGATTTTTAAGTTAGGAGATATCAGGACTAGCGCAGGTCCAGTAGCTGTTAAGGTAATTCCTGAAAAGTCTTTTAATGGATCAAATGCTAACGAGGGATAAATGGCCGGTGAAATTGCAAAATCTGAAGAAATGGAGAGAAGGGTGTAGCCATCCGAAGGTGCGTTAGCAACAAGCTAAGCAGCGATATTGCTCCCAGCACCAAGTTTATTTTCTACTACGACTGGCTGCTTCCAGTTTTCACTCATATGCTGGCCAATTATTCTTGCTGCGATATCTGGAACTTCGCCAGGAGAGAATCCCACAACAATTTTAATGAGTTGCGTGGGATAGCTTTGAGCACTCAATGTGGTTGCGATGAGGCAGAGTAGCGCAGCAATTCCATGCTTGAGAAGGTTTTTTTGGGCTGGCATGTTTCAAATAGGAATCATGGTTGATGATCCTTAATCATATTTGAAACTGCAATCTAATGCTTGGGATCTAAGCTCCATTCAATATCTTGTGCGCACAAGATATTCGGCAGGCAAGCGTATTTAGCTTAGCCAGGGCGCTTTTGCGAGGACTGGTTTTAAGCCAGTCTGGCGAATGTTATCTGCAACCGCAGGGGATGCCAGAATCTCAATGAGATGTCGCGCACGCTCCTCATTCTTTGTATCGCTTCCATTGCCTGCTGAAAAGAAAAATGATCTCTGGGCCTCCGGGGGAAGATCTTCGATGATCTTGATACCTTTAATTGGCAACAGCTCGCTCATTTGCTGGAATCCAGGGTCGGCTTCATTGCGCATCAGGATGGTTCCAACCCTTTCGCTAAAAATTTTCTGCGCTTTTACAGACATCTCTTCAGAAATACCCAATTTAGGAAAGAGCTCGGTAGAAAGATAGGTTCCACTGGCACTGGCTGAATACGCAATTCTTCCATGGGTAAGCAACGATTCTTTAAATGAATCCAGGGAGTCGAGATCTGAGACCGGATCACCCTCTCGAACTGCTGCTGCAATCTGGGATGAAACTAGGTCTACCCGAGTGCCATTTTTGATTTTGCCGGCCTGAATAAAAGTATCTAGTGCGGAGCCTGCCAAGACAAACACATCGAATGTTTGCCCTTGACTCAACCGCGTGGGAATGGAGTCATGAGCAGCCCCAATGGACGATCCAAACGATAGGTTTAGGCGTTTTTGCAGGCGCAAATAATGCATATCACTGTGTGCATTCATATTTGGAATGCCTTGTTCTTTAAGGGTTGGCACGTCCCGTATAGGGGATCCGCACCAGCCATCGTCGATACCATTGGGGGCACTACCTAAGTAATGTTCCCAAGTTTATTCAGTGCCTACCCTCAAGTTACTGGCGGGAAACTAAAGGCTCTTGGGATTGCAGGCGATAAACGATCAACCGTATTACCAAACGTGCAACATATGTGTACCGGTATTTATCTGAAATAGTTCTGCTGCTAGATGTGGCGCAGTGCCTTTTCCTGCGGATGCATAGCTGATACTGTCGGGTTTTGCTTTTAGTAGCGCTACCAATTCTTTAGCGTTGTTCACGGGCAAACTGTTTGTAGCCACTAACAGCGTTGGAGAATTTGCAACCAATACCAATTGGCCCAAAATCTGCGATGGGGTCATATTTCAACTTTTGCAGCGCAGGATTAATTCCATGAGTTGCTATGTAACCAAAAAGGATGGTGTAGCCATCAGGGGCTGCTCTTGCTACAAACTCAGTAGCGATTGCGCCATTGGCGACGGGCTTATTGTCGACAATGACAGGCTGCCCCATTTTTTGACTTGGTCCTTGGGCAAGGATTCTGGCCATAGCGTCATTTGCGCCGCCTGGTGCCGTTGGCACGACGATCGTAATTGTTTTGCTAGGGTAGTTTTGAGCAAGCGTTGTAGTGACTAAAAATGCTGGCACACAAAGTACGCAAAGCAATGCAGTTTTGAGTTTGGATCTCATGAATTGTCTCCAGAAAGTTTAATTTTGATACTTGCTGCGATTTTTGCGCTTTTATTTCATTTTGTATAATGCAATATTATTAAGTATTAATGCAATTAACAAATAAATACTATGGCTATTAACTTTGATTTGCATGATCTGCAAGCCTTTTTGGCTGTTGCTGAAATTAAGAGCTTCAGGAAAGCTGCAGAATCGGTCAATATTTCACAACCCGCATTCAGCCGTCGAATCGAAAAGCTCGAGTCTGCGTTGGGGGTAAGGCTCATTGATCGCGATACCCGAAATATGGAGCTCACCTCTATTGGAATGGGTTTTGCAAAAAAGGCGAAGGTGCTTTTAGAGGGGCTTGATGAGGCGCTCTTAGGAATTGAGGGGGTTGGTGGGGTGCGGATGGGCGAAATCACCATCGCGTGCGTTCCATCGTAAAGATCATGTTCTGAGTAAGAAGAAAAAGGTCACTTGGCAGGAGGTCAGTAAATATGACTTCATGTCGGTCTCAAAATCCTCGGGCAATCGAATGTTGATTGACCTTGCTTTAGCTGGAAAGTCACAGGCGCCCAATATCATTTATGAGGCACAGCATGTCACTACGCTTCTGGGTTTGGTTGAGGCCGGAATGGGAATTGCTGTGGTGCCATCTTTAGCCATGCCTAGTAAAGAGCATCCGGTCCTTGCAAGCATAACGTTAGTAGATCCAGTTGTTTCGCGGCGAATTGGATTAATTAGTAAGAAAGGTCGTAGTCTCGCACCCGCTGCTGAGAAGTTATATGAATTATTGCTGGACTTAAAAAACTATTAGTTTTTTTGGGAGATGAAGACGCTTTTGCTTTTCGTCGGATGGTACGTTCAGTTGGCGTAATACTGAAATCGGGCTCTAGAGCCTCGCGCCCATCAAAAACAAAACAACTTCCACTGTAGTGGGCTGACCCGACCTCTTCAAAGTACTTGAGGATGCCGCCTTCTAATTGGTAACTGTGCTCCATCCCAATTTCTCGCATGTATAACCCTGATTTTTCACAGCGAATGCCACCAGTGCAAAAGCTCACCAAAGTTTTGTCGATCAACTTTTCTTTGTGGGCTGAGATGGCGGCTGGAAACTCGGTGAATTTTTCAATATTAAAGTGCAGTGCATTTTCAAAAGTCCCGTATTCAACCTCAAATGCATTGCGGGTACCACCATCATTACGGGTCGCCCAAGATCATCTGTGCCACGATCAAGCCATTCTTGTAATTTTTTTGGAGAAATAAAATTTGCACGACCCTTTTCCGGTTGAATCGCCGGGTGATTCATGCGAATAATTTCATTTTTAATTTTGATCAGCATCTTATGAAAAGGCTGCTCCTCAGACCAACTCTCTTTTGCTTCTAAGGGGGCAAAGCGGGGGTCACTGCGTAGTCAGTCTAAAAAGCCGCGCAATGCACAGCAAGAAACATATTGATGCCTTCACCAGCGAGCAAGATAGTATTTTAATATCGCGCTCATGACACTCATGCAACATTTTTGCGCGCAATTCCGGTAACCCATCAAGGGTCACAAATAAATAAGCGGCAATATTTAAAATCGACTTCATTGGTTTCTATGGCTCCCTCAGTATTATCGAGCAAATCGGCCTTAGCGGTGGTAACCTTGAGGTCTTATCTAAAGGAGACAATCCATGCTGGATTTACTAAAAAAGGTCAAAAGAGCCCTGATATTTGCGTTGTGTGTTTTGGGGGCGAGCAATGTATCCTTTGCTCAATCTGCAGGGGGTGGTGCATGGCCGACACAAAAACCCATCCGGTTTATTGCGGTTTTTCCTCCTGGTGGATCCGTTGATCAGGTTGCCCGAATTTTGACGCCTGCGTTGCAAAACGAGTTAAAGCAAAACGTGATCGTTGAGAATATTGGCGGTGCGTCTGGGGTGATTGGTACTTCAGCAATGACCCGCTCCGATCCGGATGGTTACACCTTCGCCGTAGTTTTTGATACGCATGGCGTTAATCCAAGTCTAAAAGACAAGCTTCCTTACGACACCATAAAAGACATTGCGCCTGTGATCTTAGTGGGCACTTCGCCGATGGTATTAGTAGCTAGCAAGAATTCTGGTATTACCAGTTTTAAGCAGTTGGTAGAGCAATCTAAAGCCGGTAAGAAATTTAGCTACGGCTCAATTGGTATTGGTAGTCTGGGACACTTGGCTATGGCTCGACTTGCCAAACAGGCAGGATTTGACTGGAACCACATCCCTTATCGAGGCGGCGGCCCATTGATGCAAGATGCTCTGGGTGGTCAGGTAGAGTTAGCGGTCGGGTCAGAGTTTTTAGTAAAGCCACATATTGACAACAAGGGTGTAATTCCGTTGGTAATCACGACTGCAAAACGATCTCCTTCATTACCAGATGTGCCTACGATTTCAGAGGGCGGATTCCCTGGATTTAGTGCTCCTGCGTGGTGGGCGGTGTTAGCGCCAGGAAAAACGCCACAGCCAATCATCGATTCCATGAATAAGGCTTTGAATAAAGCGCTGAAAACCCCAGCTATTGCCGAGAAATTGAAATCACAAGGCATTGAAATTGTTGGGGGTACGCCTGAGTCTGCACGTGAATTTATTGGTAAGCAAATTGGTATCTGGGGTAAGTTCGTAATTGAAAATAATATTAAAGAAGCTGCCCAATAGAAAGCGCTTATGTCTGAATGTCTAATTCCGTATCAGCCGATGGATTTGGCTGAACCAGCAGATTTGGTGGCTGCGATTCGTCAGCGTCGTGGCGGTCAATTTATTAACCTCGATCGCATGCTGTTACACAGCATTCCCATCGCCGAGGGATGGAATCATTTCATCGGAGAGATTCGCAATAATCTCTCCTTGGATCCCAAACTGCGAGAGTTGGCAATGTGTGTAGTAGCTGTGCTCAACGGTGCTGAATACGAGTTTTTTCACCATGCACCCCTTTTTAAGAAGGCTGGGGGCACTGAAGAACAAGTGCAAGCATTGCGATTGATTGGGCAAAGCCAATTTCCGCGAGACCTGTTTTCTCAGGTGGAGAATGATGCGGCCGATTTGTCGTATCAAATGACCCGCAATATCAAAGTGGATCCAGCACTCATGAAGCGATTACAAGCAACTTTAGGTAATACCGATACTGTTGAGTTAGTCACTGTAGTTGCTGCCTACAACATGGTGTCTCGCTTTTTGATTGCCTTGGACGTCAATCCCGAAGATCATCCGCCAGCTTAAGATGCCTGCAGATATGAACTCTTGGCCAAGATGATTCGAAATATTCAAACCATCATTCCTGGCATTGCGACTTCAGATGGTGCAGGTGTAAAGCTGCGCAGAAGTTTGGGTGGACAAAATCAAGTAAGGCTGGATCCATTTCTCATGTTGGATGAGTTTTCATCCAATGATCCCAATGATTATGTTGCTGGTTTCCCACCGCACCCTCATCGTGGTTTTGAGACGGTAACCTATATGCTAAAAGGTCATATGCCGCATGAGGACCACTTGGGAAATCAGGGGCATCTTAAAAGCGGGTGGCGTGCAGTGGATGACTGCAGGACGCGAAATTATTTATTCTGAGATGCCGCAACAGGTTTCGGGCGCGATGCGAGGTTTTCAATTGTGGATCAACTTGCCCGCAAACGAGAAGATGAAGCCAGCAGGTTATAAAGATATTCAGGTGGAAGATATTCCTTCGGTATCCTTGGTGAATGGAGGTGCTGCAAAAGTCATTGCAGGCGCTTATGAAAGTGATGGTGGGTATTCGGGGACCTGTTCAAGGCATCACTACAGCACCCTTTTCTTAGATGTGCACTTGCCAGCACATACTGATTTTGAGCATCGAATCCCAAAAGAGCTGAATGCATTTATCTATATTTACGAAGGTGATTTAGAAGTGGGCGGCCCGATGAGGGCGGCACCAAAACAAGCGGCGATTATTTTGGGCGATGGTGATTTACTAAAGGTGAGGGCAGGCGATGAGGGCGCTCAATTCATTGTATTGGCAGCTTTCCTCTACATGCGCCTATTGTTCAATACGGTCCATTTGTTATGAATACCCGTGCTGAAATTGAACAGGCGATTGACGATTACCAAAACAATCGTTTTTGATAAAGCGCTCATGATTTCCTGGGAAGAGCACTCCGAAACTTGTTCAGCAAAATGGCACTCCGAAACTTGTTCAGCAAAATGGCACTCCGAAAATAGAATTGCGCCACATAAAAAAATTCAGATTGGCGACGATACGTTAACGGCAGATGCGGCTTATCGCCTGGCATGCGAGGGAACTGCGATCCTCTACCGTGGAGATTTTCAAAATGCTCGACAGCTTTTGCAGGCCTTAGTAAGGAGGGTAGATAGGTCATCGAAAAAATCACAGCGCGCCAGTCAAAAAAAGGATCTTGATAAGAATAAAAGCCCCTTAGAAACATTTAATCTGCATCGACTTTCTCAATCGTAGCGTGCACGCATTCTAGGAATGCTGCTGATTCAGATAAATGCTGATCACAGCATCTCGTTGCGTCGTACTCCTGAAGTAACTCAAGCTTGTCTTGAGGCTTATGGGGTGCAACAAGAGTCTTATGTTGTTTCACTTCGAGAATTGCTCGGCGTTATCAGTGCTCATGAGTGGCGCAAGAAGGGTGTTCCCATCTTAGTGAGAGGAGGAGGATGAAATTCGGATTCATCCACACTATGGCGTGTTTTCACCCATTCGCGGCGAATACATTGAGCTCGTCCTCAAGGCGCCGCTGTCTGCAGCGCTTGAGGGGCGCCGACTGCTTTCGATATCGGTGTTGGAACTGGCGTTCTATCAGTTGTATTGGCATTACGTGGCATTCAAAAGATCATCGGAACCGATTTGAATGAGCGGGCGATTGCTTGCGCTCTAGAAAACATTCAGCGTTTGAGAATGGAGTCGCGGATCCAGATTCTAAATACCCATCCATTCCCAGATGGAAGGGCTGCACTGGTGATTTGCAATCCGCCTTGGTTGCCCGCCCGACCTAGTTCTTTACTGGAGCAAGCTGTTTATGACCAAGATAGTCAAATGTTGTATTGGCTTAAAAGACCATTTGGAATCCCATGGGGAGGGTTGGTTAACCCTCCCTGATTTAGCGGAACATTTAAAATTGCGAACAAGAGAGGAATTGCTATCTTGGATTGATGATGCAGGTTTACGGGTGGTTGCTCGCATGGATACCAAACCTCATCATCCAAAAGTGTTTGATAAAACCGATGCGCTTTACTCTGCTAGAGCTAAAGAGGTCACCACATTGTGGCGTTTAGCTATTAAAACAAAGCCCCTCTAAGAATCAGAGGGACTTATTAAATTGGTGGAGTCGGCGGGAATCGAACCCGCGTCCGCAAATCCTCTACAACAAGTTCTACATACTTAGTCATATCGTTTGATTTAATCAATGAGGCACGGATTGACACGTTTCTCGCTGACGATTCACTTGGTTTTCGAACTATTCTTCGTGACGCAAAATAGCCTTATCTCTTGTATATGACCCTGATGTAGCTTGCGCTACCTGACCCAAGAGAGAATCAGTTCAGGGGCAACCGCAATTAAGCGGCTAGTGCGTAACGTTCGTCGTTAGCAGTTATTACATTCCCATTGATTTACGAGATAACGGGTTCTCGGTATGCCCTTGATGCTTTGTAATCTACGTCGAAACCATGTCGACCCCGAAGTGCATGCATTGGAGGGTCTATTTTAAGGCGAGTAGCCTTAAATTGTGCAATAACTTTGGCTTATTCCCTATTGGGGAAGATGATTTGTAACAGTTCAAGCGGTGCATGAATCACAAAATCAGCGCCCCAGGCCTCTGGAGGTTCTTTGCAGCCGCAATAGCCATATGCAGCGGCAACTGTTTGCATGCCGGCTGTTTTACCTGCAATGACGTCGCGAATGTCATCACCCACATAAAGTGATTTTGTTGGATTAATATTGGCAGCGCGAGCGGCGTGCAGGATGGGCTCTGGATGTGGTTTTGAGTGAGGGGTTGTGTCGCCAGATACTGTAGAAATGGATCTCGTGTGTAAGCCCATCAGCTCAATGAGCGGCTTAGTGAAGCGCTGACTTTTGTTCGTCACTATTCCCCAGGGAAGCTTGGCTTGGTCCATGCAATCCAGTAAATTCGCCATATCATCGAATAACTTGCTTTCGACCAATAACGCTTTCTCATAGTTGGAGAAAAATTCATCCCTCAAGGCGATAAAGTCAGAATGTTCTGGGGTAATACCAAATGCGCCCTCAAGCAATCCTCTTGCGCCAGCAGACGCATAGGGGCGAAGAAATTCATAAGGCTTAGGTGCTAAATTACGCGCAACGAGCAATTTGTTCGTAGCGGCTACTAAGTCCGGAGCGGTATCTGCGAGTGTGCCATCCAGATCAAAAAAGACCCCATGGTAGGGGCTTTGGTTTAGCTGCTTTGTCATTTACGTACTGCAATCATGTAATTGACGTCTACATCATCATTCAGGCTATAGATCTGCGTTAATGGGTTGTAGCTCAAACCTTTTATGCCGAGCATTTGCAATCCTGTTTGACGCGTAAACGCAACAAGCTCGGAAGGCTTAATAAATTTGGCATATTCGTGAGTACCTTTTGGTAGTAATTTGAGGATGTACTCAGCGCCAATAATGGCAAATAAGTAGGACTTTGGATTGCGATTTAAAGTGCTAAAAAAGAGCGTGCCACCAGGCTTACAAAGTTTGGTGCATGCGCGCACTACAGATGCAGGATCTGGAACGTGTTCTAGCATTTCCATGCAAGTAACAACATCGTATTGTTCGGGTTGTTCTTCAGCTAATGCTTCTGCAGAAATCGATCGATAGGTGAGGTTGGCTCCAACCTCCAATGCGTGCAACTCTGCGACCTTTAATGCTTTCTCAGACAAATCGATACCAGTGGTCTCTGCCCCCGATTGTGAAATGGATTCAGCAAGAATGCCACCACCACAACCAACATCAACCACTTTTTTGCCTTCCAGATTGACGAACGATTGAATCCAACCAAGGCGTAAAGGATTGATTGCATGCAAAGGCTTGAATTCGCTATTGGGATCCCACCAGCGATGGGCGAGAGCGCTAAATTTTGCGATTTCAGATGGATCAACATTCATTTTGATTTACTTATACATGAAGCGAGTGGTGGAGGTTATGAATATAGCGGAAATAAAAAAGCCCGCTAGAGGCGGGCTTTCTCACAAGTAATGTGAATTACTTAGCTGCTGTACCAACAACTTCGATGTCAGTACGGCGGTTCTTAACGCGACCTTCAGCAGTTGCGTTAGATGCAACTGGATTGCTCTTGCCTTTAGATTCTGTGTAGATACGGCTACCGTCAACACCCTTGCTTACGAGGTAGGTCTTAACAGATTGCGCACGACGCTGACCGAGAGCCATGTTGTATGCATCTGTACCAACGCTATCGGTGTTACCAACAGCAATGATCACTTCCAACTTGATTTTCTTCAAATCAGCAGCAATTTTGTCCAAAGTTGCTTTGCCTTCTGGTTTCAAATCGGATTTGTTGAAGTCATAGAGGGTGTCAGCTTGCAAAGTGATTTTGCTTTGGGTAACGCTAGAAGCAGCACCTGTAGTCAATGCACCGTCGCAACCCTTAGCAGCAGTTGCAGGAGTCCAGTTGTTGTCGCGCCAGCACAATGTGCCATCGCCGTTTTTCCAGTTCAAGCCAGAGCTGTTCTCCCAGTTGTCAGAAGCCATTGCTGCAGAAACAGAAACGGTAATAACAGAAGCGAGTAACAGTTTTAGGGTTTTGTTCATTTTTAGTCCTCAAAAATCTCTTTTTAATTAAAGTCAAACTTAAATGTAATTCGCCCTACTTTGAAGCAAAAAACCGCAAAGCGACACATCTCAATTTCGTACAAACTGACAGAATCTTAGCATAGCGCCCCTCAGTCATCAAAATGATATTATTTCTAGATGGAACAAGCCGCTAAAGAAACACTACCAATATCCCTCGAAGACGAAATGCGGCGGTCCTATTTGGACTACGCAATGAGCGTCATTGTCGGCAGAGCCCTGCCAGGCGTGCGTGATGGCCTCAAACCGGTTCACCGCCGGGTCTTATACGCGATGTATGAATTAAACAACGATTGGAACCGAGCTTACAAAAAATCTGCCCGCATAGTTGGCGATGTGATCGGTAAATACCATCCGCACGGTGATTCTGCGGTGTATGATACCATCGTTCGGATGGCCCAGGACTTCTCGCTACGCTATATGCTGGTTGACGGCCAGGGCAACTTTGGCTCTGTAGACGGGGATAACGCTGCTGCAATGCGGTATACCGAGATCCGGCTCCGGAAGATCGCCCATGAGCTTTTGGCCGATTTGGACAAGGAAACCGTTGATTTTGGGCCAAATTACGACGGTAGCGAGAAAGAACCCCTGATTTTGCCGGCCAAAGTGCCGAATTTGCTGATAAATGGTAGTTCTGGCATTGCGGTGGGTATGGCAACCAATATCCCTCCTCATAACCTTGATGAGGTCATTTCGGCCTGTTTGCACGTTTTGAGGAACCCAGAATGCTCAATTGATGAGCTGATTGAGATCATCCCAGCCCCTGATTTCCCTACCGCCGGCATCATTTATGGTCTCCAGGGGGTCCGTGAGGGTTACCGCACTGGTCGTGGTCGCGTGGTAATGCGTGCCAAAACCCATTTTGAAGATTTGGATAGGGGCGCTCGTCAAGCCATCATTGTTGATGAGTTGCCGTACCAGGTTAATAAAAAGAATTTGCTCGAGCGCATTGCTGAGCTCGTAAATGAGAAAAAGATTGAAGGCATTTCCGATCTTCGCGATGAGTCTGATAAATCCGGCATGCGTGTTGTGATTGAGCTCAAGCGTGGCGAAGTGCCTGAAGTGGTTCTCAATAATTTATACAAGAGTACGCAGTTACAAGATAACTTCGGCATGAATATGGTGGCATTGGTCGATAACCAGCCACGCTTATTGAACTTGAAGCAGATGCTGGAATATTTCTTGCAGCATCGTCGCGAAGTGGTAACACGCCGTACCATTTTTGAATTGCGCAAAGCGCGTGAGCGTGGTCATGTTCTCGAAGGTTTAGCGGTTGCTCTAGCAAACATTGATGAGTTCATTGCGATTATCAAAGCAGCTGCAAATCCAGTGATTGCAAAACAAGAGTTGATGGGCAAGGCCTGCGACTCATCGATGGTGCGTGAGATGTTGGCGCGTGCTGAGAGTGACGCACCAGGCGGCCGCAATGCTTATCGCCCAGAAGGATTGTTGCCTGAGTACGGTATGCAATCAACCGGTTTGTATCGTTTGTCAGATAGTCAGGCGCAAGAAATTTTGCAGATGCGTTTGCAACGCTTGACGGGTCTTGAGCAAGATAAGATCGTTAATGAATACAAAGAGGTGATGGCAGAGATTTCAGATTTGTTGGATCTCTTGGCTAAGCCAGAGCGTGTCACGCAAGTAATTGAGGCCGAGCTTAAAGAAGTTAAATCTGAATTTGGTGCTGCTGGTAGCGATAACGGTCGTCGCTCGTTCATTGAAATGAACGCAACCGAACTCTTCACGGAAGACTTAATCACTCCGCAGGATATGGTGGTGACGCTTTCGCATACTGGCTACATGAAGAGTCAGCCATTAAGTGAGTACCGTGCGCAAAAACGTGGCGGTCGTGGCAAACAAGCTGCCGCAACAAAAGATGAAGACTGGATCGATACGTTGTTTGTCGCAAATACGCACGATACGATTCTGTGCTTCTCGGATCGGGGTCGTATGTACTGGCTCAAGGTGTGGGAAGTTCCACAAGGTAGTCGCACTTCCCGTGGTAAGCCCATTGTGAATATGTTCCCGCTGATTGAGGGTGAAAAAATCACCGTGATTCTTCCAATTAAGGGTTATCAAGACGACCACTATGTCTTCATGGCAACCCGTTTAGGAACTGTGAAGAAAACCCGCTTGTCTGATTTCTCCAACCCGCGCAAGGCTGGAATCATTGCAGTAGATCTCAACGAGGATGATTTCTTGGTGGGTGTGGCGATTACGGATGGTCAGCATGACGTGATGTTGTTCTCTGACGCCGGTAAAGCCGTGCGTTTCGATGAAAACGATGTTCGTCCTATGGGCAGAACTGCGCGTGGCGTACGTGGTATGAACTTGGGTGAGGGACATCAAGTTATCGCTATGTTGGTTGCTCCTGCAGAAGCTGCGGAAGGTGCACAAACTGCAGCGGTTGATGAGAATGGTGTTGCGATCCCCAGTAGCGTGTTGACGGCAACGGAAAATGGCTACGGTAAACGCACGCCAATCGCCGAATACACTCGTCACGGTCGTGGCACGAAGGGTATGATCGCGATTCAGACAACAGGGCGTAACGGTAAAGTCGTTGCAGCTGCGTTAGTATCACCAGAGGATCAAATCATGTTGATTACAACTGGTGGCGTCTTGGTTCGCACTCGCGTTTCAGAAATTCGTGAGATGGGGCGCGCCACACAAGGCGTAACCCTAATTAATGTCGATGAAGGTACTCGTCTTTCTGGGTTGCAACGTATTGCTGAGAGTGATTCAGATGAAGATGCAGAAGATGGTGATGCCTCTGAAGAATCAGCAACCGATACCAATTCTGATGCAGCTGGTGACGCTTAAGGCGTCACCCTAGACTAATCACATTATGACTTTTGACCGCCGCATCTTTAATTTCGCTGCGGGGCCTGCTACCTTGCCTGAAGAGGTGTTGAAGCAGGCTGCAGATGAGATGCTGAACTGGCGCGGTCTTGGTACGAGCGTGATGGAGATCAGTCATCGTAGCAAAGAATTCATGGAAGTGTATGAAGAGACTTTGCAAGATTTACGCACCTTGATGCGTATACCTGATACGTATGAAATTTTGCTATTGCAAGGTGGTGGTCTAGGACAAAATGCTGCTATTCCTATGAACTTAATGCCTTTGGCAAAGAATGGCCCGAAGGCTGATTTTTTAGTAACAGGTATTTGGTCTGAAAAATCGTTTAAAGAGGCGCAAAAATACGGTACCGCGAATTTAGCAGCGTCATCTGCCGCGGAAAAATTCAATACGATTCCACCAAGATCATCTTGGAATCTATCGATTGATGCTGCATATGTGCACTATTGTGCAAATGAAACGATTGGTGGCGTTGGGTTTCCTGATGTACCAGATGTTGGCAACACCCCTTTGGTTGCAGATATATCAAGCAATATCCTTTCAAAAGAAATGGACGTCAATAGGTGCGCTGTTTGGTTTGGCGGTGCGCAAAAAAATATCGGGCCGTCTGGTGTAACAATTGTGATTGTGCGTAAGGATTT
This sequence comes from Polynucleobacter necessarius, assembly GCF_900095195.1. Classification (NCBI taxonomy): domain Bacteria; kingdom Pseudomonadati; phylum Pseudomonadota; class Betaproteobacteria; order Burkholderiales; family Burkholderiaceae; genus Polynucleobacter; species Polynucleobacter necessarius. The sequence continues at coordinate 1,081,729 of NZ_LT606950.1, read as the reverse complement.
GCTGGGCCATAGCATGGGAATAACACCAACCATTTGGGATTGGTCTATTCAGGCAAACACCCAATCCATGATCAACACCCCGCCTACATTCTCAATTTATATGGCTGGCTTAGGTTTTAAATGGCTATTGAAAGAGGGTGGCGTCCAGGCGATTGAGAAGCGCAATCAAGAAAAGGCAGACTTGCTCTATAACTTCTTAGATCAAAGCAGTTTGTATGAAAATCGCGTCACTAAGGAATATCGTTCCCGGATGAACGTGACTTTTTTTCTGAAAGATGAGAGCCTAAACGCTGAGTTTCTGGCGCAGTCGAATGCTGCTGGACTGGTTGCTTTGCGTGGCCACAAAGCCGCAGGTGGTATGCGCGCCAGCATTTATAACGCAATGCCAATTGAGGGCGTTAAAGCCCTAGTGGAATTCATGCACGACTTTGAAAGGCGGGCTTAATGAGTACTGAAGAACAGCGCTTAGCTTCCTTAAGGGAAAAAATTGATGCGCTCGATGCGCAGATTTTGGATTTATTGACGCAGCGCGCCAAAGCGGCGCAAGAAGTTGGTCACGTCAAAGGTGGTTTCTCTTTGCCAGTGTTTCGCCCTGAGCGCGAACGTCAAGTGGTTGCGCGTTTGCAAGAAATAAATCAGGGGCCATTGCTGCCAGATGGTATTGCGGCAATCTGGCGTGAGGTTATGTCAGTCTGCAGAGCACTAGAAACACGTCAAACGATCGCCTATCTGGGGCCAGTAGGTACTTTCTCCGAGCAAGCGGCACAAACCTATTTTGGCCATTCGATTGCTGGCTTGCCATGCGCAAGTCTCGATGAGGTTTTTAAGGCGGTCGAGAAAGGCGCGGCGCAATTCGGTGTTGTGCCTGTAGAAAATTCGAGTGAGGGTGCAATCTCGCGCACACTTGATTTGTTGCTAGATTCCTCCATGCGTATTAGCGGAGAAGTGGTTCTCCCCATTCACCACCATTTGCTAACCAAGAGTGGTAATTTGGATGGCGTGACAACCGTTTGTGCTCATGCACAAGCGTTGGCCCAATGTCAGCAATGGTTGAGCGTGCATGCGCCACAGTTAAAGCGCCAAGCTGTTAGTAGTAATTCGGAGGCAGCCCGATTGGCTGCGAATGATCCAACATTAGCTGCTATTGCTGGAGATTCTGCACAAGAAGCTTATGGTTTACAGGCGGTCGCCACGCAAATTCAGGATGATCCACACAATCGCACTCGCTTCGTTGTAGTGGGTAACTATGCTTGCCAACCTACAGGCAAAGACCAAACATCATTGGTGCTCTCAGTGGACAACCAACCGGGTGCTGTGCACCGTTTATTGGCGCCTTTAGCGAAACATGGCGTGTCTATGAACCGCTTTGAATCTCGCCCTGCCCGCAAGGGGACATGGGAATATCACTTTTACATTGATATTGCTGGACATGCTGACGATACAAAGGTTGTAGAAGCATTAAAGGAGTTGAGAGAGGTTGCTGCCTTCTATAAGAACCTCGGCTCCCACCCTCATTCTGCTTAGTTCATTTGTAAAGTAAGTATGTTCTCTAAAATTGGCTTAAAACATATCCATGCTATTGCACCCTATGTTGGTGGTCGTCCCATCAGCGAAGTGGCGCGCGAATATGGTTTAGATGAAAACAAGATTGTGAAGTTGGCTTCCAATGAAAATCCGCTGGGAATGCCAAAGTCCGCTCAAGAAGCTATGTTTCAAGCAGCAATTGATTTGGGGCGTTATCCAGATTCCAATGGCTTTGAGTTAAAGAATGTTTTGTCTAACTCTTTAGGTGTGCCAGCTGATTGGATCACGCTGGGCAATGGCAGTAACGATATTTTGGAATTAGCCGCGCGTGCAGTTGCTCAAGCTGGCGATGAAGTGATCTTCTCAAAGCATGCTTTCGCGGTTTATTTGTTAGCTACTCAAGCGGTTGGCGCTAAAGCGGTGGAGGTTGCTGCAACTGACACCTATGGTCACGATCTTCCGGCAATGCTAGCGGCTGTAAAAGCTGCGGGTGACAAAGCAAAATTAGTTTTTGTGGCCAATCCCAATAATCCAACGGGTAGTTACCTGACTGCAAAAGAGATTGAAGACTTTTTAGTGGCGCTGCCATCGCATATAGTAGTGGTATTGGATGAGGCCTACAACGAATACCTCGCATCAGAGCAGCGCTATGACGCCATTGCATGGGTAAAGCGTTTTCCCAATATGATTTTGTCGCGCAGTTTTTCTAAGGCTTATGGTTTAGCTGGCCTACGTATTGGTTATGGGGTTGCGCAACCGCACTTAACGGATTTACTCAATAGAATCCGTCAGCCATTTAACGTCAATAGTTTGGCCCAGGCAGCTGCAATTGCCGCATTTCAAGATAAGGAATTTTTGCAGCAAGGGTTTGAGTTGAATCGCGCGGGTTACGAGCAATTAACGAAAGCATTTGACCAATTTGGTTTGCGTTATTTACCATCGGCAGGAAACTTTGTTTTAGTTAAAGTAGGCGACGATGATCAAGCGGGCGGGCGCATTAACTTAGCACTATTGAAGCGAGGCATTATTGTTCGCCCGGTTGGTAGCTATGGTTTGCCACAATGGCTGCGCATCTCTATTGGATTGCCAGAAGAAAATGCGGCATTCATTACGGCTTTAAAAGAAATCCTATCTCAATGACCATCATTAATCCTTCTAGTAATTATGGAACTGTCACCATAGTGGGCGTTGGTTTGATTGGCGCCTCTTTGGGTTTGGCTCTCAAAAAAGCAGGGGTTATCACCAAGGTGCTTGGTGTTGGTCGTAGTAAAGAAAATTTAGATCAAGCCCTAAAGATAGGTGCAATTGATAGTGTGGTCGATTTAGTGGAAGCCACAAAGCAGTCTGATGTCATTGTGCTTTGTGTGCCTGTTGCCCAGATGCGCGCATCCTTCGCAGTGATGGAGCCATGCCTTGAGTCGCGCACCATGATCACGGATGCTGGCAGCATCAAGGGTGATGTCATTTTGGCTGCCAAAGAAGTTTTGGGTAAAAAAGCTTGCCAATTTGTGCCAGCGCATCCAATTGCCGGTGGTGCGCAACATGGTGCCAGCGCTGCTAAGGCGGATTTATTTCAAGGCAAGCAAACTATCATTTGCCCATTACAAGAAAATTCACCGGAGGATACTGCGCTGATCACTGGATTTTGGGAGTCAGTTGGCTCAGTGGTGAAGAAAATCGGTGTTGTGCAGCATGACGCTATTTACGCAGCGGTCTCACACTTACCCTATATTCTGTCTTACGCCTTAATGGCTAGCGTCGTGAACTCTGAAGACGCCGAACAAAAACTTGGTCATGTTGGCGCTGGGTTTAAAGATTTCACCAGAATCGCCGCTTCTAGTCCAGAGATGTGGCGTGATATTTGTCTTGGTAATCGCGCTGCTATTCTGAAAGAGCTTGATCAATATTTACTGGTCGTCAATTATATGCGTAAATTGATTTCGGAAAATGATGGTGCCGGCTTAGAAAAGTTATTCAATAAGGCAAGTAAAGCGCGTCAAGAGTTGGATGTTGGTGAATGAGCGGGTTACCTGATATTCGTATTGGCCCATTCAAGCGAGCGCAAGGCTCGATCGTCTTACCAGGCTCAAAAAGTATCTCCAATCGCGCGTTTCTGCTAGCGGCACTCTCCTCAGGAACGACGACACTCAAGAATCTGCTCGATGCCGAGGACACGCAGGTCATGCGTAACGCTCTACGCCAGTTGGGTCTGACGGTTACCGACAGGGGTGATCATGTTTGCGTGGTTGAGGGCTGTGGCGGGAAGTTCCCAGTACGGGATGCAGATCTTTTTATGGGGAATGCAGGAACTGCTATTCGACCATTAACTGCTGCTCTAGCAATGCAGGGTGGCAACTATCGTCTATCAGGTGTCGCACGTATGCACGAGCGGCCGATTCGGGATTTGGTTGATGGTTTGCGTCAGGTAGGCGCAAAGGTCGACTATGAATTACAGGAGGGCTACCCTCCAATCAAAATTTCAGCGGCAGAGATTCAAATCAAAGATGTCGTGAAAGTGCGCGGCGACGTGTCGAGTCAATTCTTGACTGCATTGTTGATGGCTTTACCTTTGGTAGCAACTGAACCAGTACGGATTGAGGTGGTAGGGGAATTAATTTCACGTCCATACATTGATATCACCCTGAAATTAATGGCCAGATTTGGTGTCATAGTTGCTTGCCCTGATAAGCAATCATTTGTCATTCCAGCAAAGACATCGGATGCGGTTTATAAGAGTCCTGGTCAGTTATCTGTTGAAGGCGATGCCTCTTCTGCTTCGTATTTCTTAGCGCTGGGCGCCATTGGTAGTGGCCCAGTCAAGGTCTTAGGTGTTGGTAAAGAGAGTATTCAGGGAGATGTGGCATTTGCTGATGCGCTTGCGCAGATGGGTGCCAAGATCTCCGCTGGTGAGGATTGGATTGAGGTTTCTGGTGTAAAAAATACCAACGGCAAACTCAATGGTATTACTCTGGACTGCACAGAAATTCCAGATGCAGCAATGACATTAGCAGTTGCTGCATTATTCGCTGATGGCCCAACTCGCTTAAATAATATTGCAAGCTGGCGCGTGAAGGAAACCGATCGCATTGCGGCGATGGCGAAAGAGTTGAAAAAAGTTGGTGCAATCGTTGAGGAGGGTGCTGACTATGTTGTGGTTCAAGCGCCAGTATCACTTAGTGATTGGAAATCCCCAAGTGAAGGTATTGATACATACGATGACCATCGTATGGCGATGTGTTTTTCATTAGCCGCTTTTGGGCCTAATACTCTCAAAATTAATGATCCGAACTGCGTGGCAAAAACTTTCCCGACGTATTTTTCGGAATTCGCGACAGTCGTTGCGTAAAGCGATGAGCCAATTTCCAGTTATTGCAATCGATGGACCCACCGCCTCCGGCAAGGGAACGGTTGCTTCTTTGGTGGCTCAAAAGTTGGGCTTTCATTATTTGGACAGCGGTGCCTTATATCGGTTGGTAGCTCTAGCAAGTGAAAAAGAGGGAATCGATGTTAAAAATGGCCCAGAGTTAGGCCATTTAGTTCCTAGGTTGTTGATTTCATGCAAAAATAATCAAGTTCTTTTGAATGGCGAAGATGTTACTGACGCCATCCGGACTGAAAATATTGGCTTAAGAGCATCAACTTTGGCCGTTCATCCTGAGGTTAGGTCTGCTTTAGTGGGTCTACAACGCAGTTTTCGCCAATCTCCAGGCTTGGTGGCCGATGGTCGAGATATGGCCAGTGTGATATTTCCAGATGCGATTTTGAAGGTTTTTCTGACTGCAATTGCCGTCGCGAGGGCTGAGAGACGCTATAAGCAATTGATAGATAAGGGAATTTCTGCTAAAGTCGAGGATTTGCTGCAAGATTTGCAGGAGCGTGATGCTAGAGATAGTAGTCGAGGTGCCGCCCCCTTGCTAGTTGCAGAAGGTGCAAAAGTGCTCGAAACATCAGATTTATCGATAGATCAAGCAGTTAAGACAGTTTTAGATTGGTATCAATCTGGATTGCTTAACTCAGTTTTGTAAGCAGTAAGAAGTAAGTTGTACGCAGTAATTTGGTGTCTTGAGAAACTCCACAACGCGATCATTTCATTAGCGTGTTTCTTTAAGGCTTTTTTAACCTAACCCGTCAGACCTTCTGGCGGCACAAAGTGAATATACATGTCTGAATCATTTGCAGAACTATTTGAAGAATCATTAACCCGATCGAATATGAAGACCGGCCAAGTTATTTCGGCTGAAGTTCTTCGCATCGACTATAACTTCGTCGTTGTTAACGCTGGCTTAAAGTCTGAAGCGTTTATTCCTGTTGAAGAATTCCATAACGACGCTGGCGAGATTGAAGTAGCTCCTGGCGATTTCGTTTCTGTTGCTATTGACGCTCTAGAGAACGGCTATGGCGACACCATCCTCTCTCGCGATAAAGCGAAGCGTTTGGCTTCTTGGTTGAACTTAGAAAAAGCTCTCGAGCAAGCTGAAATCGTTACCGGTACTGTTACTGGTAAGGTTAAGGGCGGCTTGACAGTGATGGTGAATGGTATCCGCGCATTCTTGCCTGGATCACTCGTAGATACACGCCCTATTAAAGACACCAGTCCTTACGAAGGTAAGACGATGGAGTTTAAAGTGATCAAGCTTGATCGTAAGCGTAACAACGTTGTGTTGTCACGTCGTGCGGTTGTTGAAGCTAGCCAAGGTGAAGAGCGTGCGAAGTTGATGTCGAACTTGAAAGAAGGCGCAGTGGTTACTGGCCTCGTTAAGAACATTACGGATTACGGCGCATTCGTTGACCTCGGCAGCATCGATGGCCTCTTGCACATTACCGATTTGGCATGGCGTCGCGTGCGTCACCCAAGCGAGATGTTGACTGTTGGTCAAGAAGTAACTGCGAAGATCTTGAAGATTGATCAAGAGAAGAATCGCGTTTCACTCGGCGTGAAACAGCTTGGTGATGATCCATGGGTTGGTATCGCCCGTCGTTACCCACCTAACACCCGTTTATTCGGCAAAGTAACTAACCTAACTGATTACGGCGCATTCGTTGAAATCGAGAGCGGTATCGAAGGCTTGGTTCACGTTTCTGAAATGGATTGGACGAATAAGAACGTTGCGCCAAGTAAGGCTACTGCATTGGGTACTGAAGTTGAAGTCATGGTTCTCGATATCGATGAAGACAAGCGTCGTATTAGTTTGGGCATCAAGCAGTGCAAAGCAAATCCTTGGGAAAAGTTTGCACGTTCACAACAAAAAGGCGACAAGCTTTCTGGCACAATCAAGTCGATTACCGACTTTGGTGTATTCATTGGCTTGCCTGGCGGTATCGATGGCTTAGTTCACCTCTCTGACCTTTCGTGGAATGAGCCAGGCGAAGAAGCTGTTAAGAAATACAAAAAAGGTGATGAAGTTGAAGTCACCGTATTGGCGATTGATGTTGAGAAAGAGCGCATCTCTCTTGGTATCAAGCAATTATCTGGTGACCCATTCAATAACTACACCTCTGTGAATGACAAAGGCGCTTTGGTAACTGGTACCGTGAAGGCAGTTGATGCTAAGGGTGCAACCATTTACTTGGCTGATGAAGTTGAGGCCTACTTGCGCGCTTCTGAGATTTCAACCGATCGCGTTGAAGATGCTCGCAATGTATTGAAAGAAGGCGATAGCGTTACTGCAATGATCACCAATATTGATCGTAAGTCACGTGCTATCAATCTTTCTATCAAGGCAAAAGACAGCTCTGATCAACAAGATGCAATGAACAAGCTCCAAGGTGATGCACAGTCTGGCACTACCAACCTCGGTGCTTTGCTAAAAGCAAAATTGGATAATCAAGGCTAAATCAATATCGCCGCTTTCTCGTTGAGGGGGCGGCGATTTTTTATTGATAGATCATGACAGATCAAGAGCAACAAGCAATTACTCGCTCCGAACTAGTGGAGAGCTTAGCGGAACAGTTTCCGCAGCTTTTACCTAGGGATGTGGAGTTGGCAGTAAAAACATTGCTGGACGCAATGACCCAAGCATTGGCTGAGGGAAAGCGTATCGAGTTGCGTGGCGTGGGAAGTTTTGTACTTCATCATCGTCCTGCACGCACGGGCCGCAATCCAATGTCAGGTGAGAAAGTGTTGATTCCAGAAAAGCGCGTCCCACACTTTAAGCCTGGCAAAGAGTTGCGTGAGCGTGTTGATTACAAGCCATTAAAACAGGCGGGCCCCAAAGAGGGTTCTGGTGCCTAGTACTCTGGCTAATCCTCAGCGGTCCATACGGACCATTTTTTTATTTAGAGTCTGGGCGCAATGATTCAGATAGCTACCTCATGGTTGCTCCTTCTCCCAGTTATGTTTGGGATTGGTTGGTTGGCTGCGCGCTGGGATTTACGTCTTGAAAATCGTATGGATGAGCGCGAGCGTATGCGTCAGCAACGCTCTACTTTCAAAGGTTTAAGTCTGTTGTTAAATGAGCAACCCGATCAAGCGATTGAAACGCTTGTCAGGATTGCTCAACTTGATCCAGAAACGGTTGAGCTTCATTTTTCTCTAGGAAATTTATTTCGTCGACGCGGCGAAACGGAGCGTGCAATCAGAGTGCATCAGCATTTAGCGAATCGTGATGATTTAAAACCGCGTGATCGCGATCATGCCGCATATGAATTAGGCCGTGACTTCTTGCGCGCAGGTTTATTGGATCGTGCGGAAGCTTCCTTAAATCGGGTTGGTGATGGCAAATATGCCATTCCAGCAAAAGAGAGTTTGCTGGAAATGTATCAGGTGGAACGTGACTGGCAAAAGGCCATCATTGCTGCAACAGAGCTTGAAGGTCTGCAGGGGAAGTCACATCAGACGGAAATCGCTCAGTTTTATTGTGAATTGGGTCAGGATGCATTGCGTCGCAAAGAACTGGGAAGTGCAGAGCAATCCATTGCTCGTGCATTACAAGCGGTTCCTAATCATGTGCGAGCCTTAATCTTGCGGGGTGATTATTTGGTAGCGGTTGAGCGTCCAGCGCAGGCTATTGAAGCCTGGAACTTGGTGGCGACATCACATCCCGCCTATATGCATTTACTCGCGGATCGATGGATGTTGGCTCACTCAGAATTGGGTAAAGAGAGCGAAGGTCTTGATCGACTCTGTGATTTATTAAAGACCCAAGCTTCTGGCGAATTATTAGATATCGTACACAAGCAAGTGATGAAAATTTGTGGCCCTCAAGCTGCTAATGTGATGCTGTCGGAGGTAATGCAATACTCTCCAAGTCTAAGCGCCCTTTCAAAATTAGCGGAGACGCGTTTGGCTCTTGAAGAGGGTACCGCCAACCCTGAGAGATTGGCCGAGCTGCAATCTATTCTGCACCTTTTGCGTCAGCGAACAACTAGTTTGGCTCGCTATACCTGTGGCAACTGCGGTTTCCGCGCCCGCCGATTCTATTGGCAGTGTCCAGGTTGTAATAATTGGGAGGCATACTCCCCAAGACGATCAGAGGGTCTGGCCCCAGGCGGCCCCTCAATGTAATTTTAGAAATTTGATTATTTAGGAAATCCATTGAAAGTTACGATTATCGGAAGTGGTTATGTTGGATTGGTGACAGGCGCCTGCCTGGCTGAGCAGGGTAACAATGTTTTTTGTTTGGATTTGGATCCAAAGAAGATTGAGATTCTTAATTCAGGTGGCGTGCCAATTTATGAGCCAGGCCTCAAAGAAATGATTGAGCGTAATCGCGCAGCTGGACGTTTACAGTTCTCTACTGATATTGCTGCTTCTGTCGCGCATGGCGATATTCAATTTATCGCGGTAGGCACTCCTCCTGACGAGGATGGTTCTGCGGACTTACAGTATGTTGTTGCCGCAGCTCGTAATATTGGACGCCATATGACAACAGCTAAGGTCATTGTGGATAAATCGACAGTGCCAGTTGGCACGGCAGACAAAGTTTCAGCAGCGATCGCGGAAGAATTGGAAAAGCGTGGTCTTTCATCTGAGCTTTGTTCTGTAGTTTCAAACCCAGAGTTTCTTAAAGAGGGCGCTGCTGTAGAGGACTTTATGCGTCCAGATCGCATTGTGATTGGCACAGAAAATAATCCTGCTGGCCTACGTGCTAAGGAGCAGATGCGTAAACTCTACGCGCCATTTAATCGCCATCATGAGCGCACTTATTACATGGATGTAAAAAGTGCAGAACTTACGAAATATGCCGCTAATGCGATGTTGGCAACCCGTATTTCATTTATGAATGAATTAGCTAATCTAGCAGATCTAGTTGGCGCAGATATTGAGGCAGTTCGTCAAGGCATTGGCTCAGATTCGCGCATTGGATTTGGTTTTTTATACCCGGGTACAGGATATGGCGGATCATGTTTTCCAAAAGATGTTTCCGCTTTATCGAAAACGGCTAAAGAGCATGGCCGTGATCTCAAAATTTTGGATGCAGTAGAGGCGGTTAACGAAATACAAAAATATGTATTGGTTGAAAAGATTGAAAAACGCTTCGGCAAAGATCTCTCAAACATGAAGTTTGCTCTTTGGGGCCTAGCATTTAAGCCGAATACCGATGATATGCGTGAAGCGCCGAGTCGCGTCATCATTCAAGAACTTGTAAAACGGGGCGCTCAAGTCGTTGCCCATGATCCAGTAGCGATGCTAGAAGCGAAGCACTGCTTGGATATCGATTCCAAGGGCAATCCTGCGGGCCTAAAAAATGTATCCATGGTCGATAATCCTATGGATGCTTTGAACGGTTGTGATGCTTTGGTGATTGTGACTGAATGGAAGGCTTTCCGTAGTCCAGATTTTGATGCTGTATTACAAAAACTCACTCGCCCGATTATCTTTGATGGCCGTAATCTTTATGAGCCACAAGCTATGGAAGAGTTGGGTATTGAATATCACGGTATTGGCAGACATAATTAAATAATTCCGTAAACTCCAACGAATATCGTAAAGTATCCACATGGAAAAAGCCAATCGCGAACAGTTCTCTAAAGCCCGCTTACTGGTAGTGGGTGATGTGATGCTCGATCGTTATTGGTTTGGCGATACACATCGCATCTCTCCAGAAGCGCCTGTTCCTGTGGTGCAAGTGGGCAAGATTAATGAGCGATTGGGAGCGGCTGCAAACGTTGCCCGTAACGTAGCTGCCCTAGGAGCCCAAACCACTATTTTGGCTATTGTGGGTAAAGATGAGCCGGGCCAACGAGTGATTGATCTGCTCAAATCCGGTGGCGTTGATAGCCAATTAGAGATTGATGCAGACGTACCTACGATTGTGAAATTGCGTGTGATTGCGCGTCAGCAGCAACTCATTCGCTTGGATTTTGAAGAGACCCCTAGTGAAAAAGCGCTAGCCCATAAGTTAGAGCGTTTTGAAAAATTAGTAGGCTCTGCCGATGTCGTGATTCTGTCGGACTACGGTAAAGGTGCATTGGGTCAGGTCGCCCATATGATTGAGCAGGCCAAGGCGCAAAACAAGATGATTTTGGTTGATCCTAAAGGCGAAGATTATGAGAAGTATCGTGGGGCAACGGTCCTCACTCCAAATCGTAGCGAGCTTCGCCAGGTTATTGGGCAATGGACAAGTGAAAATGATCTCACTAGTAGAGCCCAAGCCCTGAGAAAGTCCCTAAATCTACAAGCATTGTTATTAACTCGCTCTGAAGAGGGTATGAGTTTATATACCGATGCAGGTGTAAGCCATGTGAAAGCGCAAGCTAGAGAGGTCTTTGATGTATCAGGTGCTGGTGATACTGTGATTGCCACTTTGGCAGTTGCGCTAGCATCGGGATGGCCTTTAGAAAAGGCGATGGCATTGGCCAATCGTGCTGGTGGTATTGTGGTTGGTAAATTGGGTACTGCTACCGTTACTTCTGAGGAACTACAGTGACTATTATCGTAACCGGGGCTGCCGGTTTTATTGGCGCCAATATTGTTCAAGCGCTAAATGCTCGCGGTGAGAAAAACGTAATCGCTGTAGACGACTTACGACCAGCAGATAAGTATCGCAATTTAGCTGATCTTGACATCATTGATTACCTTGATAAAGACGAATTTCTAGAAGCGTTTAGAAGTGGCCGATTCGGTAAGGTAAAAGCGGTGTTTCACGAGGGTGCGTGTTCTGACACCATGGAATCAGACGGCATTTTCATGATGGCGAACAACTATCGCTATACCATGGATTTGCTCGATATCTGTACCGCGCAAAAAGTACAGCTCCTATATGCATCATCTGCTGCCACCTATGGCGGCTCTGATGTATTTGTTGAGAATCGTGAACACGAGAAGCCACTAAATATCTATGGCTATTCAAAGTTTTTATTTGATCAAGTAATGCGTAAGCGTTTTGCTGAGAATGCAAATTCTGCACAAGTCGTTGGTTTCCGTTACTTCAATGTTTACGGTCCGCGCGAGTCACATAAAGGTCGCATGGCGTCGGTAGCGTTTCACCAATACCATCAATACAAAGCTAATGGTCACGTCAAATTATTTGGTGAGTACAGTGGTTATGCTCCTGGCGAGCAGAGTCGTGATTTTGTATCTGTAGAGGATGTCGTAAAGGTTAATCTATTCTTTTTGGATCATCCTGAAATCAGCGGCATCTTTAATTTAGGTACTGGTCGTGCACAGCCCTTTAATGATGTAGCGTATGCGGTGGCAAACGCTATGCGTAAACTAGATAAAGCACAACCAGCAACACTACAAGAGTTAGTCAAAGAAAAGGCCATTGAGTACATTCCATTTCCGGATGCTCTCAAAGGCAAGTATCAATGCTTCACTCAAGCAGACCTGACTAAGCTCCGCGCCGCAGGGTATACAGAACCCTTCCTGAATGTGGAGCAAGGCGTGGGTCGTTACATCGAGTGGCTTGAGGCAAATTCTGGTTTTTTAGCAAACCCTTTGCAACCTAGCCTTAAAACCGCTTTTTAAGCACCCCTAAAGTCTAGGTACTTCTGCCTAGATGTCGCTACTTGCTGTTATGAACTACCATGTTGCTTATAACTAGGAGTTTCCTATGCGCAAGCTTCCCCTGATTCGTGCTTTCTTGATGTGCTTCAGCGTAATTTTTGTTTGCCATCTTTCAATCGCCGCGCCGACGAAGGACGTGATAGATGTCGAGAATATAAAAGCACCTCCGCGTGATGTAAAAGATATTCTTCAAATTTTGAACCAAACTCGACAAGACCAGGCGCTTATTGAGAAAGCAAAAAAAGTTCTAGCCAAGTCAAAACCTTCAACAAACGATACTAATATTCTTAATCACTATTACTACCAAAGAGCTGTTGCTGAAAATGCTCTAGAAAATAGTAAAGAAGCTTTAGAGAACTATAAAAAAACGGCATTAGATTACCCAAGCAGTGATATTGCTATGCAAATTGACGAGAGAATGCATTATGTTCAACACGAAGCATTGAGGGGCAATTTAGTTCTTGCAAAAAAAATCGCGGAAGATACAAAGGCGATGGTTCCCAATCAACTTGCTGGGTGGAGAATTAGCAGCGGACAAACCATCGTGAATATATGTCTTCGTATGGGGGATTTCGATTGTGCAAATAAAGCTTTAAATACACTTGAATCTGATTACTCGAACCTGCTGAGTGTTGCGAAAAATCCAAACTACATCTACTGCACTAACTGGCAATTAGGCTATGAACGTGCCCGTGGCAAAATTTTTATGTCAGAGGGTAAATTTATTGAGGCGGAGAGAAGTTTTCGGACTGCACTCGGTTTAAATCAAATCATTCTCGATAACGTTAAAGATAGTGGTAAAGATGCGCTAGATAATGAAGTTAGGATATTGCAAGCACTCCAAGGTACGCTTTTAGTCAAAGAGCTGCTTTATATAATGAGTTAGCAAATGCATACCTTGGGCAGCGTCGTTTAATAGATGCTGAATATTGGGCAAGAGAATCAATTGTATTGGCTATTAATCGAGAAGGGGTGAATTCAGCAGCAACATGTTTTGGATTATTAGCCTTATCTAAAATTATTAGTGAACAAGGGAGGCAGGCAGAGGCCGTATTATTGGCCCAGGCAACTCTCAAGGTTGCACAACAATCAACCAATTACTCCGCCCCACATTTAATTGCCGCAGCAAGAAAGTCTTTGGGCACTGCCTTAACGGCAGATAGAAAATATGCCCAAGCTGATAAGGTTTTCAGTGAAATGATTGAAGACCTTAAAGCTGATCCGGAGATCGCCTCTCGCTATCAAACAGGTGATTTAGATTGGGCTATTGCATTAATCAAGACCGGAAAAGCGCCTCAAGCAGTCTCGATGACTTCTGAAATGCTCACGAAGGCGGTGCACGAATGGAAAAGAATTCGACCAGCCTCGCAACCATACGAGCATTCAATGCATCTGCCTTGCAAGCCTCTGGGCAGGGATCCCAAGCATTGGTTGAATTCAAGCAGGCAGTCCCTGATCTTGTAGATCAGACTCGAAATGATTCTGAGAATGCAACAACAACAATACGCCAAACCCAGCGAATGACATTTGTTTTGGAGGAGTATTTGGCTTCATTAGCGCAGCAAGCTAAATCTGATCCTGGAGGTTCTGCAGCGGCTGAGGCATTTCAGATGGCAGATTTAGCTCGTGGTAGTGGTGTGCAACGCGCTCTAACGGCCAGTGCAGCGCGAGCAAATATTACAGATCCTTAATTAGCAAATCTTGCCCGTCGTGAGCAAGATCTTCAGCAGCGTATTAATACACTTTCTGAGCTTTTGACTGGCTTGTTATCTGCGCCCCCCGATCAACAGTTGCCGGCTCTGCAGGCGAAGATTCGCACGGATATTGCGGGGTTCAAATCACAGCGTGAGGATCTTAAGAAAGAAATTGAACGGAAATTTCCTGATTATGCGGAGTTAGTCGAGCCAAAACCAGCTTCTGTTGAGCGTACTCAAAAAGCCCTCAAGCCTGATGAAGTTTTGGTGTCTTGGTACTTTGCTGATAGCGTCTGGTATGTGTGGGCAATCGCAAAGGATAAGCCAGTTCAATTTGCGCAATTATCGATAGGGCGTAACCAAGTATCAAAAGAGGTTACCCAGCTACGTAAATCATTAGATCCTGGAGTTGCAACGATTGATGAGATTCCGCCATTTGATGTCGCCTTGGCAAACCAGTTATATCAACAAATACTGGCTCCCGTTCAAAGTGCCTTCGTTGGTAAAAGGTGATGCTCACAGTGCCGCATGCCGAGCTTGGTCAATTGCCTCTTTCTTTATTGGTAACAAAGCCAACTGCGCAACCTGTAAAAGGTGGAGCAACACCATTTAGTGGATACAAAACTGTGCCTTGGTTAACCAGAGATATTGTTGTTGCTCAAATACCTTCTGATAAAGTCATTACCTTAAAGCTTGATGCAGATTGGGTAGTTTTATCCGCATGCAATACAGCTCAGCTGCCGGTGAAGGCTCGGGATCGTAGGCGGTATTGTGATTGGGCAGAGCCTTCTTCTTCGCCGGCGCTAAGGCTTTGTTGGTATCAAATTGGCCTGTTGATTCTGTGGCATCCCAAACCCTAATGACAGATTTATTTAAAAATCAACAAAAGGCACAGGGCGCTAGTAAGGCCGAGCTATTACGTCAGGCTATGCTGAATCAAATTGATCAAGGCGGCATGAAAGAGGGCGGTAACATGAAATATGCCTATGCCCACCCTTTGTTTTGGACTCCGTTCGTAGTGGTTGGCGATTGATTTAAGATCTATCCGTTGAGTCATTTAATTATTTAAAAGTTTTTATGAAATTTACGAAAGTAATTCTTGCTTCACTAGTGCTGACGGCCTCTCAATTGGCTATTTCTGCGCCGTTGATTAGCGCTAAAGAGGCGGCACTTCCGCCAGCTGCTGGCACTTTGGCTACGCGCGGTATTTCACGTGGACCAGCAATTAAACTCGCATCCCCTGAGGCAGATACCCCTGTAACCGCCCCATTTGATTTCAAGATTAATTTCGAGCCACGTGGGGATGCCAAAATTGATCCGAATTCAGTGAAGGTGGTTTATATGAAATCCCCTTTTGTGGATCTAACGCCGAGATTGAAAAACGCAATTTCTGCAAATGGCATTGATTTCGCTAAAGCAGATGTACCTCCAGGAACTCATACGATACGCGTGACTGTGAAAGACTCTGAGGGTCGCGAGACAAATTTAGTATTGAATTTGGTAGTGAATAAGTAATGAATTGTCCTTACTGTCTCTCTGAGGTTTCTGAAGAGGCTCACGTCTGTAAAACGTGCAGTCGCGATCTATACCTTTTTAAACCCATGATGATGAAAGTGGCCGAGCTAGAAGCTAAGCTTGCTGCGATTCCAAGTACTGAGGCTTATGAATTTCGTATAGCTGAACTCGAGCATATCCTCGAAGAGCAAAATTCGAAATTAGCTAAGCGATCAATGCTAAGTTGGGCTCGTGATATTGCTCTCTATATCCTCGTACCTTTATGTTTGTTGTTGTTAGCGCACTGGCTAATCACGGTTGTATATGACACGAAAATGATTTATCTGAGGCTAGTTTCGATGGTTGTGCCATTGCCTTTTGCCTATTACTTGTTTAAAAGCCACTCGCACAAGCTTCTGCCATGGTTTATCGGCGTTGCTTTTTTGGCGATTGCATCTGTCATTGGTATGAGCTGGATTACAAGCATGGTTGATCGTTCGCCCGTATGGCCACAAAACTTATTCGAATGGAAAGAGGTATTGGAATATTCGGCAAGTATTGCTTTTAGTTTTTTGACGGGCATGTTTCTTGGAGGCGTTGCATATGCTAGCAAGAAGAGGATTAGACGAGAAGGTCTAGTAAATTCAGTCTTAACACTGGCTTCGCTGAATCTGAAAGACGGTGGGGCATCCATTAAAAATGTTCATGGCTTGATGAAAACACTTCAAGAATATGGCGGCACAGTAGTAGCGCTAGGCACTACAGCTGTATCAATCTATACTGGATTAAAGGGAATCATTGGCAGTTAATCTTTTGAAGATTTATCTGATAGTTTTTCTTTGTCAGATTAGTTTCAATGCTCATGGTCAAGTCTTTGATATTGCACATCACCAAGACCCGCCTACTCGGACTCTATTGATTTCTGCGCAAAATCTTAAGGCATTAGTTCTGTTATTTCCCGGTGGTGGTGGACTTCTCCGCCTTCAAGAGGATGGAGGTACCAAAAATCGCCATACTTTCGTGCGCTCAATGAACCTCTGGGCGCAATACCAAATTGATGCAGTGTTGGTGGATACTCCATACGATTTGGGAGATTTGCGAAGAGGCAACCTAAGGGAGCGAAAAGATCATTTGAGCCGCGTTGGTGAAGTAGTTCAATACTACAAAAACAAAACTAATTTACCTGTTTGGATTTTTGGGCACAGCATGGGTACCTCCACTGCTACGTATTTTGCTAGTCAGCTAAATATCTCATCCAAGCTACTTTCGGGAATTATTATCGCTGGAACCATTCAGCCTGCGTCTTTGGATGAGAGAGTTAACTTACCAGTTCCTGGTATTCATCATTTGGAAGATGCTTGTGCTGGAACGTCATTATCGGCAACTCGACGAATTCTTGAAGGAAGACCAAAAGAGTTCGTTTCTAAGTTGGAAATCATCGAAGGAGGCGCTAGCGAGGGAAATGTTTGCGACTCCTTTGCCTATCATGGCTTCAATCAAACAGAGCCTGAGCTGATCAAACGGGCTGCGGAATTTATTCTGAGTAACTGAAGCGTCAGTCAATACTACTTTAGTTGTAGTGCAAAAAATTTAGTCAACCATTTCGCTTATATCTCGTTGTAATCGATCCACGTCCATCTTTGGTCCTGGATTTTTTATTTACTTCGGAGAATATATGACGAATCGTTTTCATTTCAAAGACTTGGGTTTTATAAAATCAGCATTGGTCTCGGCTATATTGGCAATTTCATCTTTAGGCATAGCAAGTGCATCACCAGTAAATGTCAATACAGCAACGCAATCAGAGTTAGAGAGCATTAAGGGTATTGGCCCATCAAAAACGAGAACAATTATTGCTGAGCGTGCGGATGGAGGACACTTTCAAGATGCTAATGATTTACAGAAGCGGGTCCGCGGCATTGGTATGCGGTCCGTAGAAAAAATGGTAGACAACGGATTAACCATTGAGGCACTAAGTTCATTTCGGGAGCCCAACGGTCGGACCAAAAAGGACGGCGGGGCTTCTGGTAGAAGCAATTCGCGTCATCAGACTGGTAATCGCCATCAAATAGAGCGTTCAACGCCACATCGCCGAAATTAAGCCCTTCAGAGTTTAGGTCCGCTTGTGGCTAAAATGGGGCTATGAGCAAACCCTCTTACCTAACAATCTCGCAGACTGTTGGCAACACACCGTTGGTGCGATTGCAACGTATTCCTGGTTTAGAAAACGAGAAGCGTAACAACGTAATTCTAGGTAAGTTAGAAGGTAATAATCCAGCCGGGTCGGTTAAAGACCGACCTGCGCTGTCGATGATTCTGCGCGCACAAGAGCGCGGAGAAATTAAACCTGGCGATACCCTCATCGAGGCAACAAGTGGTAATACTGGCATTGCATTAGCAATGACGGCTGCAATGTTGGGGTACAAGATGGTCTTAGTAATGCCAGAAAATCAAAGTATTGAGCGGCGCCAAAGTATGGCGGCTTATGGTGCAGAACTCATTCTGACGGCTGCCTCTGGGGGGATGGAGTTTGCAAGAGATTATGCCTTGCAACTTCAGCGTGAAGGCCGTGCCCGCTTGCTAGATCAATTTGCCAATCCCGATAATCCCAGGGCGCATATTGAAACAACGGGCCCTGAGATTTGGCGTGATACAAATGGACAAGTTACTCATTTTGTTTCGGCGATGGGGACTACAGGAACGATTACTGGTGTATCAACCTATCTCAAATCCATGAATCCTGCGATTCAGATTATTGGGGCTCAACCTGAAGAGGGCTCTCAAATTCCGGGTATTCGTAAGTGGGCGCCGGAGTATTTGCCTAAGATTTATCAGGGTGATCGTGTTGATCGCATTGAATATGTCACACAAGCAGATGCCGAAGATATGGCTAGACGTTTGGCTGTAGAAGAAGGCGTCTTTTGTGGCATTTCTGCAGGTGGGGCGCTGGTTGTCGCTCTGCGTATTGCCCGTCAAGTTGAAAATGCTACGATCGTTTTTATTGTTTGTGATCGTGGTGATCGCTATCTTTCTACTGGGGTTTTTCCAGCCTAAGCTGGCTTAAGTGGTCTTGGGTTTTTTCTTAGACCCAGCTTTCTTGGTAGACTTTGTGTTGGATTTATCGGCACCATTTTTTGATCTGCCGCTTTTATCGATGAAGTGGTTGGAACTATGCTTTGATTTTTATATCCAAGCGCTTCAGCAAATTCCGCAACACTCTGAGCATAGAAGTAGCTCCGGTTGTATTGCACAATAGTTAGAAAGTTATTCAAGCCCACAAAGTACTGCGCTTGATCGTTTCCATCTTTATCTGGATAGGGGAGATCCACAATCAGGGCTTTGCTTTGATGTTCTACGCCACCCCGTTGTAAATCCCCTTGTTGTGGCAGCAAAATTCCTTTTTCAATGAGTTCGATAACGGTATATTTGAGTTGAGGCTCACCATCCGCTAATTGCTTAGCGGCAGCGATAGCACTTTCTTGCACAGGAAACGAAATCGGCATCCCAGCTTGCCAGCCATGCTTTTTCATAAAGTTGGCAACACTGGTAATAGCATCTTTTGGACTTTGTTTTAAATCAATGCGCCCATCCCCGTCGCCATCGACTGCAAAACTACGAATGCTGCTGGGCATAAACTGGGGCAACCCGATTGCGCCTGCATAAGAGCTGTTTTGGTTGAGGCAACTATTGAAGCGGGTGGCATTGACTCCTTGGCCGCTATTTTGCCCAGGTAATTTTCCTCCAGCCTCGGTCCAGCACATCAGAATGAGTTCTTGAAGTTGGTCTTTAAAAAGCTGCTCTCTAGCAGTCTTGTTTGGGGTGTCAGGATAGCTAAAGGCAAGGGTGGATAAAACATCCTTTACCCGAAATGAGCCTGTTTGACGACCGTAAATCGTCTCAATGCCAATAATGGCCACAATGATCTCTGCGGGCACCCCTGAGTCTTGCTCGACTTTGGCTAAAAAGGCCTGGTTTTCATCCCAAAACGCCCTGCCTGCTTTCAGGCGCACTGGCTCAATGAAGCGCTTACGGTAGGCCAGCCAGTTTTTCTTGAATGTACCCGATGGGGGTAATACCAATTTGCGTATAGAGGGAATCGTTTTAGCATCAGAAAAGCCATTTTCAAGGCTTTGGAGAGGGATTTCTTGGGATTGGGAAACTTGGTTCAGTAACGCGCTCAAGATTTGGCTATAACGTGCTTCTGTAACCGCATCATCGGCTTGGTTTACGATGGATTGTTGAGTGGTATTTTGTTGAATAGGAGCGGTAGTACATGCGCACAAAGCGATCAGCAGAAATAAGTAGGAGACGCGAATGTTCATGCGCAAGGGTCGAAATGGATCAGTATTAAACACAATTCATTGGATTATAAAAAAGATCGATTTGCTATTAAGGATAGCAACTAATGACAACAGGATACATAACGCATGCAGACTTTCTGAAGCATGAGATGGGTAGTCATCATCCTGAGTGCCCCGAGCGTATTCAGGCGATCAATGATCAAATGATTCGAAGTGGAATTGATCGCTTCCTCCATCATCTCGATGCCCCTTTAGCGAGTGAAGACCAGTTGGAGCTGGTTCATAGCCCTGATCATATTGCTTTCGTTAAGGAGCAGGCACCCCAAAGTGGTTACTGTTAGATGGGGACACTATTATGAACCCGCATATCTGGCAAGCAGCATTGAGAGCGGCTGGTGCAACGATCGCAGGGGTAGATGCAGTGATGAATGGTGGAGTGGAGAACGTATTTTGTGCTGTAAGGCCGCCAGGCCATCATGCAGAGCCAACTCGCTCAATGGGATTTTGTCTGTTTGACAATGTGGCTATCGCAGCACGTTATGCCATGGAAACCTATGGAATTGAGCGCGTAGCGATTATTGATTTTGACGTGCACCATGGCAATGGTACTGAAGCAGCATTTTTTAATGACCCTAGTGTCTTGGTGTGCAGCATTTTTCAGCATCCGTTTTATCCCTATAGCGGCCTTGATCCCGCCAATAATATGGTCAATGTTCCACTGCCTGCTGCCACTCGAGGCGATGTCGTCCGATCAGTAGTGGAAGAGAAGTGGTTACCAGCACTTCGCAACTTTGAGCCACAGCTCATCATAATTTCGGCTGGCTATGGTGCACATCGTGAAGATGATTTGGGTCAAATGGGTCTTGTCGAAGATGATTATGTATGGATGACAAAGCGGTTAAAAGAGATCGCGCATGAATACGCAAATGATCGAATCGTGAGCTGTTTGGAAGGTGGTCACAACTTATCGGCATTGGGTCGTAGCGTTGTCGCTCACGTGAAAGCGCTGGCCGATATTTAAATCACAGAGTAAAAGTTAGACTGATAGAGAAAGTAAACGATGACAAATATTTATGAACAAGGTTTAGATCGCAATCCAGCGAACTTCACTCCAATAACCCCCTTATTATTTTTGGAGCGCTCTGCGCAAATCTATCCAAATAAAGTTGCGGTCATTCATGGCAAGTTACGTCAAACTTGGTCACAAACCTATGATCGTTGTCGTCAGTTGGCAAGTGCGTTGCAAAAGCATGGCGTTGGCTTGGGGGATACCGTTGCGGTGATGTTGCCAAATACGCCGCCGATGGTAGAGGCGCATTTTGGTATTCCGATGGCCGGGGCAGTCCTAAATGCCTTGAATACTCGCTTGGATGCAGAGTCCATTGCATTCATGCTCAATCATGGTGAAGCAAAAGTCGTGATCGTCGATCCTGAGTTTTCAGCAGTCATGAAAAAAGCTCTCGAGCTTGCGAAAAAAGAGAGTGGCAGGGAGTTTCTCGTCATCGATGTCGAAGAAAAAGAGTATGACGTTCCTGGTGAAAGGCTGGGCAAGGTAACGTATGAGCAATTCCTCGCAGAAGGAGACTCGCAGTTTGCGTGGCAGGTTCCGGCTGATGAGTGGCAAGCAATTTGCTTGAACTACATCTCGGGCACCACAGGCAATCCAAAGGGGGTGGTGTACCACCATCGGGGCGCGGCCATTAATGCTGTCTCAAATGTCCTTGACTGGGATATCAATAAGCACCCCGTGTATCTATGGATACTCCCCGTGTTCCATTGCAATGGCCGGTGTTTCCCTTGGACGATTGCAGCTCGCGCTGGTATCAATGTGTGCCTACGACGTGTGGATGCGCAGCATATCTTTGCGGCCATTAAAGAGCATGGCGTTACAGACTATTGTGCGGCCCCGATTGTGCACAACCTTCTTGTCAATGCCCCAGATGAGCTTAAGGTGGGTGTGCCTGCTGGCGTGAAGGGCTTAATTGCTGGGGCTGCGCCTCCTGCCTCAATTATTGAAAGTATGGAGAAGCTAGGCTTTGATCTCACACACGTATATGGCTTGACTGAAGTGTATGGACCTGCCGCGGTATGCGTGAAGCAAGATGAGTGGAATGATGTGGATATTAGCGAGCGAGCACGTTTAAATGCGCGTCAAGGTGTTCGTTATCACATGCAACAAGCGATCGCGGTATTGGATCCTGAAACTATGAAACCCGTTCCCGCCGATGAAGAAACCATGCGCGAGATTATGCTCAAGGGCAATATTGCGATGAAGGGCTATCTCAAAAATGAGAAAGCAACCAAAGAAGCCTTTGAGGGTGGCTGGTTCCATTCGGGCGACCTGGCGGTGATGAACCCTGATGGCTATGTGAAGATGAAGGATCGCAGTAAGGACATCATTATTTCTGGTGGTGAAAACATTTCGTCGGTTGAGGTGGAGGATGTTCTCTATCGCCACCCAGCAGTGATTGCGGCTGCGGTCGTGGCTAAACCCGATCTAAAGTGGGGAGAAACCCCTTGCGCCTTCCTGGAAATTAAGCCTGGTATGGAAGTGACGCCAGCGCATCATTGCCCATTGCAAGCAACACTTGGCAGGATTTAAGGTGCCTAAGGCGATTGTATGTTGTGAACTGCCGAAGACTTCGACGGGAAAAATTCAGAAGTTTGAGCTTCGCAAGCAAGCTGGATCTGCCTCTGCGATAGACGTCTAGAAGTCAATGGATGGGGCAGATAAAGTAGGCGGATCACTGTTTAATGGTGGCAAGTTCACCTTTTGTAACGTTTTAATCATTATTGAGAATTGCGCATGAAAATCTTAGTAGCTGTAAAACGCGTTGTTGATTACAACGTTAAAGTTCGAGTGAAATCAGACAACTCTGGCGTGGACATAGCCAACGTCAAAATGAGCATGAACCCGTTTGATGAGATCGCCGTTGAAGAGGCGGTACGCCTGAAAGAGGCCGGAGTTGCAACAGAAGTGGTTGCTGTTTCTGTTGGCGTAACCCAGTGTCAAGAAACCCTTCGTACCGCTTTAGCAATTGGTGCTGATCGTGCAATTTTGGTTGAGACAGACGCTGAGTTGCAACCTTTGGCAGTGGCAAAGATTCTGAAAGCGCTCTCGGAAGAAGAGCAGGCGCAAATGGTTATTTTGGGTAAACAAGCGATTGATGACGACAGCAATCAAACGGGTCAAATGCTCGCGAGTTTGATGGATATTCCGCAAGCAACATTTGCTTCAAAAGTAGTGGTTGCTGACGGTAACGCGATCGTGACTCGTGAGGTTGATGGTGGTTTAGAAACCATTGCGCTTTCATTGCCTGCAGTCATTACTACGGACTTACGCTTGAATGAGCCACGCTATGTCACCTTGCCCAATATTATGAAGGCGAAGAAGAAGACAATCGACACAGTTACCCCAGATAGCTTAGGCATTGATATCACCCCACGCTTAAAAACCATCAAAGTAGAAGAGCCGCCGAAGCGCTGTGCCGGAGTCATGGTTGCTGATGTAGCTGCTCTTGTTGAAAAACTCAAAAATGAAGCGAAGGTGATTTAAATGGCTGCTCTAGTAATTGCTGAACACGATAACCAATCCTTAAAAGCGGCCACCTTAAATGCGGTTGCTGCCGCTTTGCAATGTGCTACTGAAGTGGATGTATTAGTCTCAGGTGGTGGCGCAGATGCTGCTGCAGCGGCCGCCGCTCAAATTGCTGGCGTACGTAAAGTTATCCAGATTGATGCTCCTGCATTAGCAGATCAACTAGCAGAGCCTCTGGCAGCGCAGATTTTATCCATTGCCAATGGCTATAGCCACATCCTTGCTCCTGCAACTGCGAGCGGTAAAAACGTCTTACCTCGCGTTGCTGCCAAGTTGGATGTTGCCCAGTTATCTGATATTACAAAAGTGGTATCAAGCGATACTTTTGAGCGTCCCATCTATGCTGGCAATGCCATTGCGACAGTGCAGTCCAGCGATCCCATCAAAGTCATTACCGTGCGTATGACAGGATTTGATCCGGTCGCTAGTACGGGTGGCTCTGCCTCAGTTGAGAAAGGTACTGCTGCTGATAGTCAAGCGCAATCCTCCTTTGTTGGGCGCGAGCTTACGAAATCGGATCGCCCAGAGTTAACTAGCGCCAAGATTATTGTCTCAGGCGGTCGTGGCTTAGGATCCGGTGAGAAGTATCAAGAGCTTGTTGTTCCATTGGCTGATAAGTTGGGTGCTGCCTTGGGCGCATCTCGTGCTGCAGTGGACGCTGGTTATGTACCAAATGATTATCAAGTGGGTCAAACCGGCAAGATTGTGGCGCCACAACTGTATGTAGCGGTTGGTATCTCGGGTGCGATTCAGCATTTAGCCGGCATGAAGGACTCTAAAGTAATCGTTGCGATTAATAAAGATCCTGAATCACCGATCTTTGGTGTAGCGGATTATGGTTTAGTAGCCGACTTGTTTACGGCAGTCCCGGAGTTAACTAAAGCATTATCGTAATTTCATTCTTCCTTTGATTTAAATTTTCAGGAGTTGTATGCCATATGTAGCCCCCGTTAAAGACATGTTGTTTGTGATGAATGAACTGGCGGGGCTAGCTGATGTCGTGGCCTATCCAGCGTATGCAGAAGCAGGTGCTGATGTTGATTTGGCTCCAGCCATCTTGGAAGAGTCGGCGAAATTTAATCAAGATGTCATCGCGCCCCTTAATTGGACTGGCGACCAACACCCAAGCTCTCTAAAAGATGGTGTTGTCACTACCACGCCAGGTTTTAAAGATGCATTTGAGCAATATGCTCAAGCGGGTTGGCAAGGCGTTATTCATCCAGCAGAGTTCGGTGGCCAAGGTTTACCAAAGTTGATTTCGACCGCTTGTCTAGAAATGGTGAACTCTGCCAATTTGTCGTTTGCTTTATGTCCTTTGTTGACTGATGGGGCCATTGAGGCTCTATTGACTGCAGCAAGCCCAGAACTCTAGGAGCAATATATACCGAAGATGATTTCGGGTGAATGGACGGGCACTATGAATTTGACTGAGCCCCAAGTCGGCTCAGATTTATCCATGGTTAGATCGCGTGCGGTACCAGAAGGTGACGGTACGTACAAAATTTTGGCACCAAGATCTTTATCACCTATGGTGAGCACAATATGGCCAAGAATATTATTCATTTGGTCTTAGCTAGAACACCAGACGTTCCTGAGGGCGTAAAAGGGATTTCCTTATTTGTGGTGCCAAAGTTTTTAGTGAATGCAGACGGCTCATTAGGTGAGCGCAATGATGTGCATTGCGTATCGATTGAACATAAGCTGGGCATCAAGGCAAGCCCAACGGCGGTTCTCCAATTTGGCGATCATGGTGGCGCAATCGGCTATTTAGTTGGTGAAGAGAACCGTGGCCTGGAATACATGTTTGTCATGATGAATGCCGCACGTTTTGCAGTGGGCATGCAAGGTATTGCGGTTGTAGAGCGCGCCTATCAAAAGGCAGTGCAATACGCTAAAGATCGCGTACAAAGTCGTGATTTAGCGGGATATCCTGGTCCTGTGGCAATTATTCATCAGCCTGATGTGAAGCGCATGTTGATGACCATGTGTGCTTATGTTGAAGCTTCTCGTGTTTTGGCGTATTACGCTGCCGCTGCTTATGATGCGCAGCATGCCGCTTCTGACGAGTCTGTGCGTAAAGCGAATCAAGCAGTTTACGAATTCTTAGTGCCGATCGTAAAAGGCTTTTCGACCGAGATGTCGATTGAGGTGGCCAGTCTCGGGGTGCAAGTTCATGGTGGTATGAGCTTTATCGAAGAAACTGGTGCAGCCCAGCACTACCATGATGCGCGAATTTTGACGATCTATGAAGGCACTACAGCGATTCAGGCAAACGATTTGGTTGGAAGAAAAACAGTGCGCGATGGTGGTGCGACTGCAAAAGTATTGTCACAACAAATTGCGGATACTGAAAAAGCGCTTTCGGCAAGTGGTAGCGCCGTTGCCAAAGCCGTTCTGAAGCAGTTGATTGCAGGGCGTGCAGCATTTGATGAGGCGGTTGCCTACGTCCTTGCTAACGCAAAGTCAGATGCGAAGGCGGTCTATGCTGGTAGCTTTGCATACCTACGTTTATCGGGTTTAGTCTTGGGTGGCTGCAAATGGCGCGTGGTCTTTTGGCGGCTGAGCGCTTGCGTGATAGCGATCCAACTTTCTACAATACCAAGATTGCAACAGCACATTTCTATGCTGAAAACTTATTGCCACAAGCACAAACATTGGCAACATCCATAGTTGAGGGCGGTCACTCTACGAATGCGTTAGAGGTAGAACACTTCTAAGACGCTATTTGCAGCAATCTGCTGAAGGCTATCCGCATTATTGGGATAGCTTTCTCGCTTCTTTGAGTTGCGAAATAAAAAATTGCTCAAACGCAACGGCCAGAAAGGTCATCATGACTCCAGCACCCAAAACCAATGCAAAGATCACTGTCAGCACGACGAGCCAGCCAGATTGACTGCGTTCCGCATCTGCAATACCAGGATTAAATTGCGCATCCCACCTGTCATCGGGACGCAAGCCAAAAGCAATCGTAGTAAGCCAACTGGCCTCAAGTGCAATAAAGCCAAAGGTCATTAACACCCAGCCAGGTCCGGATTGAAAATGCGCGTCTTTGAGTAGACCCCAACCTACAAAGCCACCGAATAACGCGAAAAATTGTGCCCAGCCCCAAAATGATTTGATGCCTTGCAAATAAAAACAATTCAGACCGGTACCGGGAAAAAATAAACCTAAGGCACAAAACAATAGTTTGGATTTTTTAACAAAATGTTTCATAAAAATTATTTATTACCAATTGGGCGTTGACTAAAGCTAAGCACTTCGCGATCGGTGCCGATCATTAGTAGTTGATCGCCATTGCGAACAATGCTGCGATAGTCATTGAGTTCATACAAAAAATCATTTTCGAGTTCCATGCGCTGCGGGGAGCACGCCAGTTTGGTGCTGGCAATTTTGCTCAGACTAAATCCACGAGAGTCCTCGTCCAGCTCAGCAGTAAAGCGATTGCACCCAGTAGAGCCACTGACCCGTTGTCCGTTGGCATCAAAGCTGATGTAAATCGGATTGCTTGCTTCTCCCTGAGGGATTTGACGGGTTCGCACTTCACCTATGGAGTGTGGGGGCAGATTCCAGCGGGTTAGTTCCCATTTGGTATTGCGCAGCTCTGCGCTTGGAGGACTAATTTTGGCGCTGCAAGGGGGGGTGACATTGGCGCAGGCAGTCAAAAGGCCCAGCCCAAGGCAGGTCAATGTTCTGAAAAGGCGATTTTGAGAGCCTCTAGGCGCCCGGAAACTCGGTATTTGGCCGACCATATTATCTTAAGTTGTTGATTTATATAAATTATTTTAAATAGAAGCACATTCATTCTACTGGCTTCGACGGCTAAATAGGTGGAAGAAGTAGGGGTTTTCGTCTAGAATATGAGGTTTTCTGCTTTACCGTACATTTTGTTGGTGAGCTGAAGCCCAAGATTTTTATCGAAATTTCATTGGGTTGTAATTAACCGGTTTTCATTTTTAGATTTAAGGAATAAGTATGGTCGTCATTCGACTAGCACGTGGTGGCTCCAAGAAGCGCCCTTTTTACAGCATCGTTGCTGCTGATAAGCGCAACCGTCGCGACTCGAACTTTATCGAGCGGATTGGTTACTTCAATCCACAAGCAGCAGAAAAAGAGCAAGCTATGCGTATTGCTCAAGATCGTTTGACTTACTGGACTGGTGTTGGTGCGCAAGTATCTCCGACTGTTGTTTGTTTAATTAAGAACAATCCAGCTGCTTAATATTCTGTTGCTTGAAGTATCGCCGGTATGTTGATACTTCAAGTTTCAAAATGAATTTGCAGTTCGATTGGGGAATCATGGTGTCTTATAAATGAGCACACCGTCTCTAAATGATTTAATTGAACTTGGCGCCATCTCTGAGGCGCAAGGTTTGCGAGGGCAAGTGAAGGTAAGGCCTCACTCAACAGACCCTGTAGCACTTCTTTCTTCTAAAACCGTTTGGCTATCGCCTATCCCTCGTCGGGAGGCTGGTGTATCTGTGCCTGTTGAGCAGGCATCGCTAAGGCAATACCAAGTGATGAGCGCTAAGATGCACAGCGGTAATGTAGTGGTTGCACTTGAAGGTGTGACCGATCGAGATCAAGCGTTAGCATTAAAAGGCGCACGTATTTTGATGGCGCGAGACGTTTTTCCGAGCGTAGAAAAAGATGCCTATTACTGGGTCGATCTTATAGGCTGTCAAGCAGTCAATCTGCAAGGCGAAACTCTCGGTGAAGTGTTGGACGTGACTGAAAATGGCGCGCATGGTGTGATTGCGATCGGTAACGCCACTATAAAAAATATTCAGTATTTAGTGCCCTTAGTAAAAGAGGTTGTGCAGGGCGTTGACTTACCTAATAAAACGATTACGCTTGATTGGCAATTGGATTGGCAATAAACCACCATTCATGACTGAGTATCAATATGCGCTTTGACGTCGTCACCCTTTTTCCAGAGATGTTCTCTGCACTCACCCAATGGGGTGTGACGGGTCGCGCTTGCGAGCAATCTTTGGCCAGTGTTCAATTGTGGAATCCGCGAGATTTTTGTCGGGATTCGCGCAAGACGGTGGATGATCGTGCTTATGGCGGCGGTCCTGGCATGGTGATGATGGCAAAGCCCCTTGACGATACTGTTGCAGGCATTAAGGCCGCCCATCGGGATGCTGGAATTGAGTCTGGCCCCGTTTGTTTGTTATCCCCCCAAGGTGAGCGTTTTTCCCAAAAAATAGCTTCGGATATCCTGAAATTGGGAAATTTAACCTTTGTTTGTGGTCGATATGAGGCAATAGACCAACGCTTTGTCGAACGAAACGTCGATATGCAGATATCGATTGGGGATTTCGTGCTTTCAGGGGGTGAAATCCCTGCTATGGCCATCATGGATGCCGTTATTAGGCTAATTCCGGGGGCTTTGGGGGATGGGGAGTCGGCCGCCCAGGATAGCTTTATGAACGGTCTTTTGGACTATCCGCACTACACCAGGCCTGAGGTTTACGAAAATTTATCGGTGCCGGACGTGCTTTTGGGTGGACATCACGCTAAAATGGCAGATTGGCGTCGGCAGAAGTCTTTAGAGCTGACGCTAAGGTTACGGCCAGATTTAATTGAATCGGCCAGGGCCAATGGGTTGCTAACCCGAGAAGATGAACAATTTCTTCGCTCTTTGTGAATAAGTCGTTTTGTTTTTGGTTTAGTGAAAGAGTTTTAACTGCATCCTCTGTTAGGTCCGTGGATTGATGCCACGGGATAAAACGCTAATACGATGTTTAAGGATTTAAAAATGAATTTAATTGCAAAAATTGAGCAAGAAGAAATTGCTCGCTTAAGTGCTAACAAAACATTGCCAAGCTTTGCGCCTGGTGACACAGTAATTGTTAGCGTAAACGTTGTTGAAGGTACCCGTAAGCGTACCCAAGCCTTTGAAGGCGTTGTGATTGCTAAGCGTAATCGCGGACTCAATTCCAGCTTTATCGTGCGTAAGATTTCTTCTGGCGAAGGCGTTGAGCGTACTTTTCAGACCCACTCACCATTGATTGCTAGCGTTGGAGTGAAGCGTCGCGGTGATGTGCGTCGTGCTAAGTTGTACTACTTGCGCGATCGTTCTGGTAAGTCAGCACGTATTAAAGAAAAGTTGCAAGCACGTAACAAAGTGGCTACTACAGCTGCAGAGTAATTATTTGCTGCTCACATCAAAGGCGGCCTCGGTCGCCTTTTTTGCTGCCTTAGAATATGACTATGCATAAGACCCCGAAGCCAGGAGAAGACGCGCTCGATGTTGCTGCGCCTCCTGGGTTTGATGCACAAGCGATTCCAGTGCATCAGGTTTGCACTCATGATCAAAAGGTATCCCCAAAGTTTTTAGATCCACAGGCATTAAAAGAACGCTTACAAAACCCACCTCCGTGGGAGCCCGAGATTACGGATGAGAATCGTCACGTGATTGCGACGGATATTATTGCCAAGCGTCAGGCCGCCGGAAAGGTGACGCGTGCAGCAGTGCTGATACCGTTGTTATTAAAACAGGCTGGGCTTTCAGTATTGCTGACGCAGCGAACCAACCATTTGCGGGACCATGCTGGGCAGATTAGTTTTCCGGGTGGCCGAATGGATCCAGAAGATTTGTCTCCAGAAGATACTGCATTGCGGGAAAGTTGGGAGGAAGTTGGTTTGGACCCTAAGCTGGTTGAGATTATTGGCAATCTCCCTGAATACCTCACCGTTTCCGGTTATAGCGTTACGCCAGTTGTCGGATTGGTGCAGCCTCAGGCAGAATATGCCTTGGATGCCTTTGAGGTGGCGGATGTATTTGAAGTGCCACTCCATTTTTTGTTGGATCCCGCTAACCATCAGGTTAGACTGTGGCAAAGCGAACAAGGTGGTTGCCGTTTTTATTCCATGCCTTATGAAAACCGCTTTATTTGGGGTGCTACAGCGGGTATGTTGCGTAACCTTTATCATTTATTAAAAGTATGACTTTCTTCTCTATTCTCTTCGCCCTCATTGCTGAGCAATATCGCCCAGTAACCTCAAACCATTTGATCGCACGTTTAAGTGCCCGCTGGTTGGATTGGGTCGCCGCGGAATTTGGTGGCAAGACTAAAGAGGGTGCAAGTCCAGTCGGTGCGCGAATGGCTTGCTTGGTGGCATTTATATTACCAACCCTTTTGGTATTCATCGTGTATGTCACTTGTATGGTGACTTACCCCATTCTAGGGTTCTTGTGGAACATAGTGATTGCGTATTTGTTTTTTGGCTTTCGCCAATTTAGTCACTCGTTTACCTTGGTTCATGAAGCGATTGAAGCGCATGTTCTGTCTGCGGCCCGTGCCGCACTTGGTGAATGGTATGGCCCAGAGTTGGATACCACCAATCTGTCGGAGACTGAAGTGATTTCATTAGCGCTTGAGCGTGCGATTATTGGTTCGCACCGCCATGTATTTGGTGTCCTGTTCTGGTTCATGATGCCTATGGGTCCTGCTGGTGTCGCGCTCTATCGTTTGGCGGATATTGCAGCTCAGCGTTGGTCTGAGCGCGGTGACTACAACTTGAGTGAAGCGGCTCGTCATTTCTTCTACGTACTGGATTGGATTCCATCACGCATTACCGCCATGGGCTTTGCCATTGTGGGTAATTTTGAGGGAGCTGTATATGCATGGCGTTATCTCACGCAAAAATGGGCCGACTCATTGTCTGCGGTCATTTTGGCTGCCGGCAGTGGTGCGCTAGGTGTACGTTTAGGTGAGCCGTTGAGCGAGCCTGATAGCGATGAGGCCTTACATATGGCAGAGGCTGGTGAACCTTTGGTGTATGAGGTGGGTCTTGAGCCTACTGAGCGTACGATGCGTTCTGCAGTAGGGTTGGTGTGGCGCCTAGTTATCGCTTGGATGGCTTTGTTGCTAATGCTGACCATCGCTCTTTGGCTTGGCTAATTCCCTGTATTTGAATATCCGCTGTTTTCGAATCAGAACGCAGTTGTCTAAATAGCGCCAGTCTTTCTGGCGCTATTTCATTTCGCTCGCCCGCATCGCGGACTGCGCAATCGGGTTCAGATAAATGCGCGCAATTATGAAAGCGACATTTACCGAGCAAATCCTTAAATTCTCGGAATGCATGCTGCAACTCGCTGACCGACATACGCGCCAAACCAAATTCTTGGAATCCGGGGAGTCAATGAGGGCACCCAATTTACCTGTTTCACCACGTCCCCATGATTCTGGTAATTCAAAATAGCGGCACGCAGTTGTTGTATGTTTTCCCGTATCCAGACGCACTGAATATTCTTGGGTCAGTGCAGCGGCATTTGGCACCCAAGCATTTAGCAGGCTAGATTTTCCCATGCCAGATTGACCAACAAAGACAGATACCTTTCCAGCCAAAATAGGGCGCAAAGCATCTATCGAGGCATGATCAAATTTTGGTAGTACTAGCAACGCAGCCAGCATTTTCACCAGACTTATTAGGTAGGGCAGTGGTTGCAGCGGAAGTCAACCAAATCGACCTTCACATTCTGCTCAATAAGTGTGCCCTCAAAGACAACTTAGAGCATGCTTGTAAAATGATCGAACCCTATGCTCGCATGGGTTACGCAGTGAGCGAGGTTTCGCCAAGTTTGATCTACATTCGATTCAATAATATTGCTTTTAAACGCATCGGAACGATACAAAATATTTTCGCGGGGTTCAATCTCGATAATGCGGGCTTGATCTGCTGAGGTCATTTCCAAGAGGAGGCGGTCACCCACGGCACCAATGTGTTGCTTAGCAGGGGTGCTTACTTGAATCAATGGGCCGGCACGGAGATTCATTTTCCCAATGGTTTGATGCCAAACGTTGCGCTAGATAATGCCTTCCATAGGAGGCGGGTCAGTAGCACGCGAAACGTTTCCATTGAGGGATGACTAGCTTTGGCGTTGCAAGTTGGCAATTCGCAGTGGCGCGGGAGGATGCGAACTATAAAAAGCGGTGTAGATCGGATCCGGGGTGAGTGTTGAAGCGTTATCTTGATAAAGCTTCACTAGAGCAGAGATAAGATCTTGTGCCGATGATTTTTGTGCAGCAAAGCCATCTGCCTCATATTCATGCTTGCGAGAAGCAAGACTACTTAAGGGGGTAAAGAAAAAGCTAAATACAGGCGATACCAACATAAATAGTGCCAATGCTAGTCCACCGTTATACCCGTCCAAATTCGGCATCACACCTAGATCGGTATAGAACCAAAATTGGGTGCTAACCCATCCGAGTAGGGCAAACATGCCAAAACTCAACGCGAATGACACCAGCAGGCGCTTGCGAATATGGTTGCACTTGAAGTGTCCAAGTTCGTGCGCAAGGACAGCCTCAACTTCACCGGGATTGAGCTTTTCAATTAATGTGTCAAAAAATACAATGCGCTTGGCTTTGCCCATGCCGGCAAAAAATGCATTGCCGTGAGCACTACGTTTACTGCCATCCATGACGAATAACCCTTGGCTGGCAAAATCACAGCGTGCAAGTAGTGCTTCAATCTGCGTTTTGAGTGGTCCCTCTTCTAAGGCTTCGAACTTATTAAACAAAGAGGCAATGAATGTTGGGAAAATCCACTGCATCAACAAGCTGAAAGAAGATAGCACCGCCCAAGCCCAGATCCACCAAAGGTCACCTGCTTTGAGCATCAAGGCCAGGATCACCCAGAGAAGGGGGATACCAATTGCTCCACCAACGGCAATCCCTTTCATCATGTCACTGAAAAATAGCTTTTTACTCATACGATTAAAGCCAAAGCGTTCCTCAAGGTGGAATTGCTTGTACCAAGAGAATGGTAGATCAATGGCGCCGGAGATGAGTACGGCGGATACTAATAGCGCTATTTGTTGGGCAACACCCTCACCGAATAATTGCAGAAGAAATAGATTCAGAATCTGTAAACCGCCAAGCAAAGTGAAGGCAATTAAAATGATGGCGCTGACCCCATTTTCGGGGATACCTAAACGCAATTTAGCAATCGTATAGTCGGCAGCCTTTTGGTGTTCGGTTAAGGTTACTTTGTTAGCAAATTCTGCTGGAACCGTATCTCGATGCTGGGCAACATGCCGAATTTGGCGCAGGGATAGCCAGTGGCGCAGGCCAAAACTGCTAATAAAGGCAATTAGGAAAATAATTGTGAATGTCATGAGA
This sequence comes from Polynucleobacter necessarius, assembly GCF_900095195.1. NCBI lineage: Bacteria > Pseudomonadati > Pseudomonadota > Betaproteobacteria > Burkholderiales > Burkholderiaceae > Polynucleobacter > Polynucleobacter necessarius. The sequence continues at coordinate 1,048,038 of NZ_LT606950.1, read as the reverse complement.
TCATTGTAGTTATGAGCGAACAAACGAGTACTGTACAAAGTAATACAACACCCTCTAAAACGGCATCACCCAGCGAGCATTTAATCTGGGTCGATATGGAGATGTCTGGACTAAATCCAGAAACCGAACGCATCCTCGAGATAGCTATGATTGTGACGGACGCTCATCTCAATACGATTGCAATTGCTCCGGTTTGGGTGGTGCATCAGGACGATGCCATTTTGGATGCGATGGACGCTTGGAATAAGGGGACTCATGGACGATCTGGGTTGATCGATAAGGTGAAAGCCTCCACCATGACCGAGGCTGATGTCGAGGCGGAATGTATTGCTTTCCTGAAGAAATACATTAAGGCAGGCATTGCACCTATGTGTGGGAATACGATCGGACAGGATCGGCGCTTTATGGCTAAGTACATGCCAAAATTAGAGGCTTACTTTCATTATCGAAACGTAGATGTTTCTACATTAAAAGAGTTATGTAAACGTTGGCATCCAGAGTTGGTCAAAGGCTTTATCAAAAAGCAGGCGCACACTGCTCCGGCAGATATCGAGGAATCGATTGAAGAGTTGAAGTACTACCGCGATACATTTATTGTTCCGCTACCGTAATACTAGATGCTAGATTGGCACTGCAATAGCTTATTTCTTAATAGCACTTTTCGGTCGAAACACTTTAATTACTTCCTCGTTGGTTTCGATATAGGATCCGCCAATTAAATCGATGCAATAGGGTACTGCGGCAAAAATACCCGGCACAATCGATTTACCATTTTCATCTTTTAGGCCTTCCGGCGTCTCTGCAATCGCCTTAGGTTGGCCGGGTAAATTGATTACTAGCGCTGCGTGATCTTCGATTTCTCGGAGCACAAGCTATTTGCCTAGACAATATTGCGATCGGAACAAAATGCGGGCTGATTTGGCGCATTTGTTCGCCAAAACCAGGCATTTCACGAGTGCCAGCCTCTAGGGTTGTTTCGGGCGTCACATCGCGTCTTGAAGGCCCCGTGCCCCCGGTGGTGAGGACGAGATCACAGCCCATGTCATCTACCAGCTCAACTATGGATTCAGTAATCGTTTCAAGCTCATCGGCAATTAAGCGCTCATGAAAGGCGCAGGGATTTTTGATGGCTTTCATAAGCCAGGTTTGGAGCGCTGGGATCCCCTCATCTTGATAAACGCTTTTACTGGCCCGATCGGAAATCGAGATTAAACCAATTTTGATCTCATTTGGGGAGGTGCGTTTTAGGGCTTCAGTATGCTTCATGTTTCTATTCTAGCTATTATTAGGTCATGTTTACATATTCATGTAGTCAGTTTCAAGAAATCATCGATTTCATGCTCAAAGAGGCCAAAAGACGGGGTGCCACAGATGCGGTTGCGGAAGTCTCAGAGGGGCAGGGCCTCTCCGTCACGGTTCGCAAGGGCGAGGTCGAGACGATTGAGCAAAGTCTGGATAAGCAAGTGGGGGTGACTGTATTTTTAGGGCATCGACGTGGCAATGCCAGCACAAGAGATTTTTCTAAAGCATCCCTTAAGGCGACAGTAGACGCCGCTGCCTTTGCAGTCAGCAAGCAAATTCAAAATAGCGATGGCGCTTCCGTATCTGCTCACCATGCCCATTTCATGATGGGCACCTCGCACGGCTTTATTGGCGGGTATCCATTTTCGCGTCACTACATTTCTTGTGCGCCTATTGCCAGTGAAGGTGGAAAAAAATTGCACATGCAACGTGATGATTGGTATTCCAGTTCGCGCATGCCAGCCGAATTGGCTGACCCAGCGGCCATCGGAATATATGCAGCCCAGCGTGCCCTATCGCGCTTAAAAGCAAGATCTCTTTCTACGCGACGTTGCCCTGTTATATTTGAGGCGCCTCCGGCGGCCGGCTTGTTAGGTGGGTATGACGGGTAACGCGCCATTCGATGAGGAGGGTGTCAAAACACAGGCCCGTACTGTAGTGGATAAGGGAATATTGCAGGGCTACTTTTTATCGACGTATTCTGCTCGCAAATTGGGGATGAAGACTACTGGCAACGCGGGTGGCTCCCATCATTTAACACTGCAGAGCAAAAAAACACCAAAGGGTGGATTGCCTGCGCTACCAAAACAAATGGGCACTGGATTATTGGTTCTCGCGTCGATGTGTCAGGGCGTAAATTATGTGACTAGTGATTACTCGCGGGGTGCATTTGGCTACTGGGTTGAGAATGGTGAAATTCAATATCCTGTTGAGGAGGTGACTATTGCAGGCAACTTGCGCGATATGCTTCTTGATATCGAGCTAATTAGTAGCGATACATTAATTCGTGGAACCAAAGAAACGGGTTCAATTTTGATTTGTTCGATGACTGTTGGCGAAAAATAAGTTGCCCTATAGAATCTATTCATCAATTAAAAAGGAGATGGAAATGCAAAGACGTTCTTTCCTCAAGAAGGCAACCGCAGGTGTTGGCGTTGCTACCGGGGTTGCTAGCATTGGAGCGCCCGCCATTGCGCAAAATTTACCGACATTAAATTGGCGTTTAGTTTCGAGTTTTCCTAAATCGCTAGATACCCTTTACGGAACACCCGAAGTTTTTGCTAATGCTCTTCGGAAGGCAACCGATGGGAAATTTAACGTGAAAGTGTTTGCAGCGGGGGAAGTGGTTCCGGCCCTGCAAGTGCTCGATGCAGTTCAAACTGGTACGGTTGAATGCGGCCATACCGCCAGTTATTACTATTTAGGAAAGAATAGCGCCTTCATTTTTGATACTGCCGCACCCTTTGGTATGACCGCACGCCAGCAGTCTGCTTGGATGCTTCATGGCAATGGTATGAAACTAATGCGAGAACTTTATGCTAGCTATAACATCGTGAATTTTTTGGGCGGTCAAACTGGTACTCAAATGGGTGGTTGGTTTCGTAAAGAAATTAAATCACCAGAAGATTTGAAGGGGCTAAAGTTCCGGATTGCTGGCTTTGCTGGTCAGGTTTTAGCAAAGCTGGGTGTAGTACCTCAGCAACTACCTGCTGGGGAAATATATTCAGCATTAGAAAAGGGAGCAATTGATGCAGCTGAGTTTGTTGGTCCCTATGATGATGAGAAATTGGGTTTGGCAAAGGTGGCGAAAAATTACTACTACCCAGCATTTTGGGAAGGCGCTGCTGGCCTATCCTTTTTAGTTAATAAAAAACAATGGGATGCATTGCCTCCTTCTTATCGGGCGGGATGGGAGTCTGCTTGTTTTGAGGCACACACTGATATGTGTGCAAAATATGATGCGCTAAATCCACCAGCATTGCAGCGCTTATTGCAAAACGGCGCAGTGCTTCGTAAGTTCAACTCTTCCATCATGGATGCGTGCTTTAAGGTTAGCCAAGAAACTTATGCAGAAGAGTCCGCCAAAAATCCTCAGTTCAAGAAAATTTTTGATGATTACCGTGTCTTCAGAAATATGGAGGCGCAGTGGTTTGGGGTGGCAGAACAGGCGTTTGCGCAATACAGTTTTAATAAGAAACTCTAATTCATTTCAATTTATCCATTAAGGACCCTTTCGGGTCCTTAATGTTCATGAATGATTGGCGTTTAGTTGCTCAAGGGCGAATTAACACGGCTTTTATAAAGCGTGAGATATCCATCAGTTCTTCGCGATTGACAGAGTGCTCCATGGGATATTCATTCCAACTCACTGCGTAACCCATTTTTTCAAGCAACGCATATGAAGCTTCAGCTCGCTCTGGAATAACGACAGCATCATACATTCCGTGAGCCATAAAGATGGGAGTCGTTTGGTTGGCAGAATGTTTTTCGGTATTGAGCGACATTGCCAATGGTAAGTACCCAGAAAGGGCGATGATGCCAGCTAGCTTGTGCGGGAAACGCAAGCCAATTTGCAATGCCATGGCACACCCTTGTGAGAAGCCAGCTAAAACAATATTGTCATAAGCTATGCCTCGACTTGCTTCACGCTCGATAATTTTGGTAATAGCATGCGCCGAACGATGAATGCCCGTAGCATCCTCTTGATCCATCAGATTTCGGCCGATGATGTCGTACCAAGCGGGCATAACGTAGCCACCATTAACGATCACCGGCATACTCGGGGCGCTTGGAAACACAAACCGAATACCAGGGCATCTGGTCAAATCGAGTTCAGGAACAATCGGAACAAAATCATTGCCATCGGCTCCAAGACCATGGAGCCAAATGATCGCGGCGCTTGGGTTTGGTTGAGTTTCGAGTTCGATACAGGGCAACATGGGCTTGGTGACTCCAGCGTTAGTAATACCCTATTATCGACTCATATAGGCTTCTTCGTTATAGGTTGAGACCCAGTTTGGTCTATAAATTAGGAAGATTGCCAGTAGCATTCCAGATAGTGACCCTTCCATGAACGCAATGATGATGAGTCCTAAGGTCCAGCCTTCGATATCGATATGATTTGCGTCATCGCCAAAGACCGTTTTTAGAATCAACAGTAGCGTGCCAGACAGGATCACGCTCAGAAAGGCGGCAACGTAACCATTGCCCAAGATTAGTACAAGAAGATGTTTGGGAACATATTTTTGGATGAGCTTAATGGTGAGATAGGCAAATACGGTTGGTAAAACGCACACCATTAAATAATGTTGATGGGGCATCTATATATCCCCCCTGTATGACATAGATACCAAGAAATGCCACTGGAAATAATATCGTTAACGCAATTGCTGGACAAAACATTGCAGTTAATAAGGATGTGCCATAAAAATGGAAGATTAAGCCATAAAATTTTCCAGATGCTTGCCCAGGTCATGTTGGTGAAATATTCCAAGCTATAGCCAAAAATAGAATGACTGCAGGAGCAAAAATCGACAGGGGATGTTGGGTAAAAATCTGAGGAGGGCTGTAATAAAGTGCTATGCAAAAGATAGCAACTGCCAAACCGAACCAGATCATAATTTTAGCCTTGTACGAATAATGTGGGGCATACACCCTAAATAGCCTGACCAGGCTAATTCGATTTCGAATAAAACCTATCCGCACTTTTACTTAGAGGGATCACGAGAATTCGGTAGGCAGAGGTGTAAGATATTTTGTATGCTTTCAAGAAGTCCAACGAACAGGAGCGAATCGTGAAGGCGTTCTATGTTGATTACCCGCAAGAAAAAATAGAAGAGCAGCAACATGCTTATCGTTGTAAGCATTGCAAAATTCCAACCACGGTGATTTTTGGCCTACTTGAAAATCATGCGCAGGACTGTAAATATCGCTTGCAACAGAGTAAATGGGCTCACTTAGATCACTAAGCCTGCTTCATTATTAGGCCTCAACGACGATAAAGTCGCCTTGTGAAATCTTTTCCCGAAATTGGGAAAATGAAAATAGCGCTTTAATGGGCTTGGTATTAATTACTTCAATCTTGCCGTCAGGCGTCAGGTTGGCCAAGTACTCCCCCTCCGGAAACAGGGTTTCCGGAATAGTCTCCAGACTGTGAAGTTGGCCGCTTAGAACCAAACTTTTAGTAATTTTTATATGCATGCCCCACCATAGAATTGGTGACGAGCATCTCGATATGCATATCACAAACAAGAATATGGAATGCACCAATTGAGTGTTAAAAAATGACTTGGATGTGAGGGCACCCATAACTCCGCAGGATGTCGGCTTAATGGTTCTTGAAAACGCACCTAACTAGTGCGTTAGTCAGGAAATATTCTGGACCATTGCTAAAAGATGCAATAGTCGTCGCTAAAGCAAGAATACGTTTGGCATCTTGAATATGCAGTTCTTCGATCAGTTTGCCATCGAGTACTGCAATTCCTGCTCCCGACTTAATTGCCTCCTCATAGGCTGTGATGCGTGCTTGAGCCTCAGTTATTTCTGCGGGAGATGGTCCAAAGGTTTCATTGGCGATAGCAATCTGATTGGGGTGGATGAGTGTTCTGCCATCAAAGCCCATATCCCGCCCCTGAATGGAGGACTGGCGTAATCCCACTTCATCATTTAAGGACAAGCGAACGCCATCTAAAACACAAAGTCCAAACGCACGGGCTGCTAGTATGGAAAGTGACAAAGCGGTTTGTGTTTCAACTCGGTTAGGCGTGTGTCTTGCATGAAGGTTTTTGACAAGATCGGACGTTCCTAAAACTAGCGCTTCAAGCAATGGATGTCCATTGGCAATCTCGGGAAGCTTGAATATCGCTTTAGGTGTTTCGATCATCGCCCAAATCGTCAAGTCAGGTCGAGCATTAAGATCTTGAAGTGTCTGCGCAACTTTCTGAATCTGTCCCGCAGACTCCACTTTAGGTAGAACGATGGCATCCGCTTTGCTGTTGGAAATGTTTTGGGGTCGTCGATGCCTTATGGGGTATTGAGGCTGTTAATCCGAACCACTGCTTCACGGTGACCAAAGCCGCCCTCTAGTGCTGCCAGGATATTTTGTCTGGCCGCAACTTTAGTATCTGGAGAAACTGGATCCTCAAGATCCAGATTCAGCGAATCTGCTGCCAATGTCTTGGCTTTCTCCAAGGCGCGTGTATTGGCGCCAGGAATATAAAGAACAGAGCGGCGGGGTCTACTAATATTGATCATGATGACGATAAAAAGTTATGCAATTGGGTTGAGTCAAAATATCACATCTGAATAGCACTACGATCGAAGCAAAATGAAGATGAATTGGGGAAGAAATGAATTCTGTTGCCAAAGCCATTGAATCCAGAATGTCCGTGCGAGCATTTACCAAAGAACCCGTTTCCCGAGAGACGGTTTTGAAATTACTCAATCTCTCTGCTAGAGCGCCGTCAGGTACCAATACGCAACCATGGAAAGCATATGTACTCGAGGGGGAAAGGTTGCGCGATTTGTGCAGTCAAGTCTGTGATGCTTACGATGCCATCGCAAAGAATCCAGAGTTAGAAAAAGAGTTTCCGGCGGGCTATGACTACTATCCTAGCAAATGGTTTAGCCCCTATATTGATCGCCGTCGTGAAAACGGTTGGGGCCTCTATGGACTGCTTGGTATCACTAAGAGCGATAAAGATAAGATGCATGCCCAACACCGCAAGAACTTTGAATTCTTTGGCGCCCCTGTAGGAATCTTTTTTACTATTGATAAAGAGCTTGGCAGAGGTTCGCTGCTCGATTACGGTATGTTTCTGCAAAACTTCATGATTGCCGCGAGGGGTGAGGGTCTTGATACTTGTCCGCAAGCCGCCTAGAATAATTACTCAAAAATCATCTTGCCGTTTATTGGCGCTCAAGAGAATGAGATGCTGGTATGCGGTATGGCGCTCGGACATGCTGATCAAAGCGATATCGTGAATACCTTCCGCACTCCACGTGTTTGGGCGGAGGAATTTACCACTTGGATTGAGTGATAAACATTAATCGCGCGGATAAGACCCAGGCTTGGCGTCTTATCTCGGATTTGTTAGAAGTTTGAGTACTCCGGAAACACAGTTTGCAAAACTGCCGTAATTCCAAATAATAGAAAAAGAATCAGTGCAGTGATTCCCATAGCTCTTTATGCGGGTGTATCGAAGTTAATGGTGTTTGATGGCGTGCCGATTTCATTTGGTGCGGGCCCGATTTACTACGTCAGCAATACACTGGGTGGTCCATCAGGCTGGGGCGCTCGCGCGACAGTTACTCTGGTTGTACTTAAATAACGAATACATAAGTTGTAACAATCTGCTCGATTTAGAGATAAACGTAATGCAAATGAAATCGAAGCAGATAAATTTTAATAAGGCATTCTTTTGGAATGCCTTATTAACTTTGTTGTGCCGTTGCTTGCAAATTATTTATCGATCCGGCCTTAAGATTTGAACTAAAGAAGCCGCTATTACTCAAACTGTATTTAAAAGGAAATAAGTATGCTTAAGAAAATCATCGCTACATCGTTAGCAACATCGATCGCGTTTATTCCAATGGCTGGTAATGCCTGTACCAGTTTTTTTTGATTAAAGGAAATGATGGTGGATACGTATATGGCCGTACTATGGAGTTCGGCTTGCCTCTGAAATCCCAAGTTACAGTAATTCCAAAAAATACTGCGATGTTTGGTGTGGGTGTAGACAGCAAGCTTGGAACCGGTCTTAATTAGACTACCAAATACGCAACGGCAGGCATGAATGGCCTTGGTTTGCCAGTGTTGGTTGATGGTATGAATGAGAAAGGCTTGGTTGGGGGATTGTTAAATGCCCAAAATACTGCTGTATATCAAGCGGTGCCCCCAGGTGACTCTGCCAAGAGCATCGCCTCAGTGCAAATGTTGACTTATGCTCTCACTAATTTTTCTACTGTTGATGAAGTGAAGGCGGCTTTTCCGAAGATTATGGTGAATCGCTCCATTATTCCAGCATTCCGTAATCAATCCGCACCAGTGCGGATGACATTGCATGATGCAAACGGTAAAAGCATTGTTATTGAATATCTCAAAGGTGAATTGGTCATTACCTCACGATCAATCACAAAGAAGATCGGGCCAAAGATGCATCCCATAAAAATCGCAATACGATTGATCCAAGGCTTCACTTCGGTAAATGTGAGCAAGAAGAACAGCGGGTTAATATATACCCGTTTCCCACGAGTAAACGCTGCCGAGGCCAATTACCGTTCGGCAGAAACAACTCGCATTGCTTTTGAAATCGAGGTTATTTCTAAAGTGCAGCAGCGTTTTATGAGCTCATGCGATGCGAAGCTGAGTCTAAAGCTGCCGATGAGGATCTTAACCTTACAAAACAGATTCGGGATCGTATGCAATTACGTTATGACGTTGGTGAGACTGCGCGGTTTGAACTGATTCGTGCTCAAACCGAATTTCTGAATGCTCAAATTGCCTCGGAATCTGGAAAGCTGAGAGTAGAGCAGGCTCGCAACGGATTGCGTCAGGTGGTTGGACATGCACTGCCAGATAATTTTAGCGTTGTGCATGAGCAACCTAAAGTTGAAAACTTACCACTATTAAATATCTTATTGGGTGAATTACAAGCACAAAGCCCTGAATTGCAAAAAGCAAAAGCTGATGTTGAGGCGAGTGAGTCAAAATTAAGTTTTGAGAAAAATTCTCGTTTACCGAAATTGGCTTTTAAAGTTTCTCAATACAATGACCCGAACTTTACCGATCGTTTGTATGGATTGCAGATAAGTATTCCTATTTGGGATTTTAAGGGCGGTCAGGTCGTGAAGCAGGGTGATGTATTAGCCAAGATTACTTCAACAGAATTAACACAATCCCAGTTGGCATGCTTAAAAGCAAAAGTGCTAGCCAGCTGGCCGACCAAGCTGCTAATCGCGCAATCTAAGTTGCCGCCACTCAATGTGGTGGATATGGGATCCTTTCATGTTGGAGGTTGCTTAGTGGAGATCTCAGGTCGCCCGATTAAAGAAGTTGTTTTTAGTCCTGGAAGTGCCCCTGCAAAAATTGATCCCAATGGTAATTATTTAGTTGAGCAAATGTATGTGCAGTACTTTATTCCGAGGGACGTTAAGGGAAAATTGCCTATTATGCTTTGGCATGCTGGTGGCTTGACTGGCGTTACTTATGAAACCACGCCTGATGGTAGAGAGGGTTGGCAGAACTACTTCATTCGTAAAGGGTGGAAAACTTATGTATCTGATGCGGTTGAGCGTGGACGCTTAGGCTGAGCTTCCCCTGATATTTGGCCGTCTGAGCCACAATTTTTAACAGTTGAGAATCCTTGGGGCCGATTTCGCATGGGGGCCGGCAATTGGAGTAATGATGCCTCTAAGCGCACCCAATTTCCTGGAAGCTTGTTTCCTGCGGAAGGTTACCAGAACTTTATGAAGCAGGTTGTGCCTCGATGGACTACTACAGACGCTGCAACGATTGCTGCATATACTGTACTGAGCTCGTTGATCGAGTTTGCCCTTGTGTGGTTTTGGTGCATAGTCAGACTGGTCAATTTGGACAGAAGGTTGCGCAAGCTAGACCGGATAAGGTAAAGGCGCTAATTTTGGTTGAACCTGCTGGTTTTGGTGATCCAGCTAAGGCTGCTGCTCTAAAAAATACACCTATATTGACAATATATGGTGACTACATAGATCAAGATTCTCGTTGGCCTAATATTCGCAAAACCCAACTTGACTTGAATCAAAAATATATTGAGGCTGGTGATAGTGTGGATGTGATTAATTTGCCCGACGTTGGAATTAAAGGTAATTCCCATATGCTGATGATGATGGACCGAAATAATATTCTGATAGCTGACTTGATTGAAGCTTGGCTAAAGAAAAAATGGTTTACTCGATACTTTTCAAGTACCTCATTGAAAAAGAAAAAGCCACCTTAAGGGTGGCTTTTGTATAACTGGTGGGTCGGGCGAGATTCGAACTCGCGACCAACGGATTAAAAGTCCGCTGCTCTACCGACTGAGCTACCGACCCAGTTAAGCCATAGATTATAGCAAGAACTTGGTGGGCAATCTCTCAGTCTATGGGGGCTGCCCATAAGTCCTTGTAGTTGCGACTTGTTTATGAATTCATTCTGCGGGCCACGGGCGGATTTTTGGAAAAATAATCCTTAATCCCCTTCAAAATAGCATCGGCGATTCGGTCTTGGTAGCCATCATCATTCAGTTTAGCCTCTTCTTGGGGGTTGCTAATAAAAGCTGTCTCCACAAGGATGGATGGAATATCGGGGGCCTTTAAAACAGCAAAACTTGCCTGCTCAACCTTCCCTTTATGTAAGGGCGCAAATCCTCCGATTTGCTTGAGGACTGAATTACCAGCCACTAGCGAATTTTTAATCTGGGCGGTAGTAGACATATCCAGCAATAGGTTAGCGACTTGTCGATCTTGGTTCTTGATGTTGATGCCGCCAATTAAATCCGATGCATTTTCCTTATTGGCCATCCACCGCGCCATCGAGCTACTAGCGCCCATTTGCGATAGAGCAAAAACTGAGGCACCTTTCGCATGCGGCTGAATAAATGCATCTGCATGGATGGAGACAAACAAATCCGATTCTACGCGCCGCGCTTTTTGTACCCGAACATGCAGTGGCACAAAATAATCGCCGTCTCTGGTTAAAAACGGGCGCATATAAGCCTCGTTCTCAATCTTATCTTTCAGTCTTTTGGCAATCGAGAGGACAACGTGCTTCTCACGTGATCCCAGTGAGCCTATGGCGCCAGGGTCCTCACCGCCATGACCAGGATCGATTGCAATCGTAATCAGGCGCTTGTATTTTGCTGGTGCCGGAACTTCTTTTGTTTCCGGAATGGCTTGAGCCACCGGTGGCTTAGGAATATCTTTTTTAGTAGCAAATTGAGCAATTAAATCCACCTCTTCATTTGGCTTTGCTAAAGCCGCTTCTTTGCGAGCGCTACTCTTGACTAATTCCATTAAGGGGTCAGGCGGTGTGGTTGGATATAAATCGAACACCATGCGGTAGTTGTATTCGCCAGCGGGATCGAGTGTAAAAAGTTGTGGCTTGATTGGTTCTTTTAAGTCAAAGACCAAACGGACTACCCCGGGTTGAAATTGACCCACGCGCACTTGAGAGATGTAGGGATCGTTCGGTTTTACTTTGGCTACCAAATCTTTGAGGGTGGAATTTTGTTCCAAGCATTGTACGTCCACCACTAAGCGATCTGGGTTAGTCAATATCTGTTGACTGATCGGAAGTGGCGTATCGGATTCCAGAGTGATGCGGGTGTAATCCTCGGATGGCCAGACACGTACGCCTAAAATTTTGGCGCCCCAAGCAATCTCTACCTCAGTCAGTAGTAGGGCAAAACTAATCAGCTTGGCAGAGGTCTTAAGATTGCGTCTTCTCGCAAGATTGGTCTTATTGTTGCTGATCATTTATTGGTTCAGACTCTTTAAAACGGTTACCCCATCACGGAGTAATCCGGTGATCGTGATCGTGCGTTCATTTTCATTGGCACCAGCAAGCAACTCAATTTGAAGATCAAAAGACGGAAGAGTGCCCTCCGCTTTTTCTGGCCATTCAATTAAACAAAAGCCAGGCACATCAAAATATTCTGCAAAACCGGCCTCCTGCCATTCGAGCGGGTCTCGCATTCGGTAAAGATCAAAATGGTGAGCTGTGACCGAGCTCGATCGCATTTGAATAGAGTAGGGTTCGCACAGGGTGTACGTTGGACTTTTGACTTTCCCCTCATGCCCCATGGCCTGAATCAAATAGCGGGCAAATGTAGTTTTACCTGCCCCCAAATTACCAATGAGCGAGATATTAAGGTGCCCCTGAGGGTGACGCTCTAAAAATCCAGAAATCCTGCCGGCAAGTTGTTTGGCAAGTTTGGCGGTATCTGCCTCTTGCCTACAATGTTGCTCAAAAATAGCTAGTGTATTGGACATTCTTCTAGTTTATTCAATTATTGCGCTACATTCTCTATTCATGTGCCTTTATCAAACCATTCCACCACTGTTAATGAGGCCCAGCTACGCGCTTGGCTCTCTGAAAAAGCTAGGGAATTTGGATTTGACGGTCTACGGATTGCTGATACGCAGCTTGGTCAGGCGAGCGAGCGATTGCAGGCATGGTTATCCGAGGGGCGACATGGACATATGGAATACATGCAGCGTCATGCAGATTTGCGGTCTAACCCGCAATTACTTGTTCCTGGATCAGGACGCGTTATATCCGTCATGATGAATTACTTGCCGCCAGATGCTAACTTTGATTCCGAATGGCAGCGCCTTGAGGAGCCTGAGCAAGCGGTGATATCACTGTATGCGCGAGGGCGCGATTATCACAAAGTGCTTCGTCAGCGCATGCAAGCGTTTGCTACCGAGATTGAGAAAAAAATCGGACCTTTTGGTTATCGTGTATTTACAGACTCTGCCCCATTAATGGAAGTTGAACTCGCGCGAAAGGCAGGATTGGGTTGGCGAGGTAGGCACACCTTATTAATCAATCGAGAATCAGGTTCAACATTTTTCTTGGGCGAGATTTTGGTAGACATCCCGCTACCCATCGATGCACCACAGGAAGAGCATTGCGGTACCTGTCAATCCTGCATTGATGTGTGTCCAACCAAAGCCATTACAGCCCCATACCAATTGGATGCGCGGCGCTGCATCTCCTATCTAACAATTGAAAATCCTGACATTATTCCGACAGAGTTTCGAGCGGCCATGGGTAATCGTATTTATGGATGCGATGACTGTCAGCTCATTTGTCCATGGAATAAATTTGCCAAGCGAACCGATTTGCCGGATTTTGCGCAACGTCACGGTCTCGGTCAAGCGAGCCTGTTGCATTTATGGTCATGGACTGAAGCGGAGTTTGAACAGCGTCATGAGGGCAGTGCGATTCGTCGAATTGGTTATCACCGTTGGCGTCGTAATCTTGCAGTTGCCATGGGAAATGCGTTGGCCAGTACTAAAGTTCCAGATCAAGACAAAGAGCTCATGCGCAAAGCGTTGCAGGAGAGTTTGCCGAGCGCAGATTCATTGGTGGCAGAGCATATTACGTGGGCACTTGGTTGTGCGGTTTGAGCAAAAAGCGTTTCATACTCGTACAATCGTCCAATGTCATCAGCTAATCGGCCATACATCGACCCTAGCGAGATTGCGCTAGAAGGCATGGTGCCTCCTGCAATCACTCTCGGGTTGGTATATGGCATATCTAAAGGTTGAGTAACAGACCAAGATGAGACATTTCCAACCGTCAATGGTCCAGTTACTGAACGCTGCTGTCCAATAGCCACTTCAAACCTGGATTGGGTATTGCTCGAGCAGTAGATAGTTGACCTCTGATAGCTTTTGCTTGGTCTCGAGCCGCCAATACTTGAGGGCTGGATTCTAGAGCAACCTGAATGAGGTCGTTAATTGAATACGATTTTTTATCTTGTGAAGCGGCCTGGCCATGGGCCATGGATGGGCCAAAACTACCAATAAAGGCTAGCAAAAACCAAACGGAAAATGTCCCGTGGAATGCACTTCGGTGCCGCATGTACAAATTATCCTCAGCATTTACGCAACGCCTTACTATTGCTCCCCAATCTAGGGCAGCAAAGCACCAAAACATGCGCGATAAACAAGGGAGGAAAAATATTTTTTGGCCATTTGCTTAAAGTAAATGGTCTTGCCCCTAATTATTGCCCATATACCGGACTTTTCAGTCGGAATGTCGATATATGAGACCTATTGCTAGGCGGGCTACTCCCCGTTTATTTTTCTATTAAATCATACTTAAATGTACTTTAATTTAAACGTAAACATGCTTTGATAATCGTCCATACTTTTGGGCCTTATGAAAGATCTTCTGAACATGTTTATAGACTTTCTTTAAACACATCTCTAAAGCGGTACGCTTATCCCGCGCCGTCATGCTGAGACTTCAATCAGCTGATGATCAAAGGCCTGCAATTCAATCGAGCAGCTTTGATTGCACTGGGTTTTTGAATGGGGCACTGCTGCATATTGAATCTTAATTTTTCGCACAAGCCAAAATAAACGCTTTGGAGAGCATTTCACTCGATTCTCAGTAAACGCTTTTAACTCAGGCTCAGGCAACTCTTTTGAATCCAAGATCACATCCACATTTATATCTCCTTATGAAAACACTACAGATTCAATATAGAAATCTACATATTCTTAATAAAGCAGAATTTAATTGACTATATTTCTGTTTTTTTCTGAATTATTGATAAAAAATGCCCTCGCGAGGAGGGCCAAGGGAAGTACCGCAAAAAAGTGACGGTGGGTTAATCAATGACGGCAGCTACCAGTGCTGTAGCAGCGCCAGCACCCAGGGCTGGAGTACCCCAACGCTCTAAAGTTGGAATGGATTTACCAGTTACCACCTCTACTGGGATATTGCTGATTTCCAACAACTTGGCTGTGGTGGAGTTCTCAAACAATCTGCTAAGAGTATTTTTCTTTGCGAATCCAATCACAATCCGACCGCATCCGAGTCGCTCTGCTTCGTCTCGCAGGGCCTCTCCCTTATCGCCGCTAACGTAAGTAAATGAGAAATTTACACCAGCCCTTTCTAAAAACTCTACAGCAGACTGGGCAGCACATTTTGCGCGCTCTGCTTGCCATTCATAAATATCTTTCTTGCTGAAATATTTTCCGATATGGAAGTACAGCTTTGGCTGCACATTGCAAATATGAATTTCGGTATGAGCGTCCTTGCCATAAACATTGACTGCATGTTTCAGAGCTAGCAAGGCATTGCTTGAACCATCTACAGGAATCAGAACTTTATTCATTACATTACCTCCTAAGTTAGGTGACTGCTGTTCAGGCAGCGCTTACAGCTGGCGCAATCTTCTCTTCAAGAGCCAACCTACTTCTTACAAATCCACCACTAAGAACACCAATAATGACTAGGGCCTGGGATGCGTATTCAAATACGGGATTGTTGAATACTTGCCACTCTTGCACCATGGGCTCTGAAGTCATCATCTCTGCTGCCGTCCAAGCCAATACACCAGCACCTAAATAGGTGATCGATGGATAACGCTCAACCAGCTTGAGAATTCAAGCCCGGGATCTTGGGTAAGTACACCACTGCTAAAGTCATTGCGCTACGTACTGCGATAGCGCCTACCGCTCCCCAGACAATTGCTTTTTTCTGCAAATGAGAAGGTAAATTTCGGGCTGCCATCGCAATCACGATGGCGTTATCTCCAGCCAAAACCAAATCAATCATAATGATTGCCAGTAGTGCCAAAAAGAATTCAGGGCTAAAAAGTTCCAATTGATCAACCTTTTACATGTTGTATGGCACCTAAATGCCAGGGTTTCCGATGGGGTTAATGTGCGGGCGTTTGAAATTAAGAAAAAGCAGATATATATTGACAATAATTTCGAAAAAAACTGACTATGACGAACTCCTATAACTATCGGCATCTGTATTATTTTTGGGTGGTGGCAAAAGAGGGCAATATGTCCAAGGCGGCTGAACGCCTCGATATGGCCATTCAAACCATTAGCGCCCAAGTCCATGAACTCGAGAAATCACTCGGCTACATGCTATTCAAACCCGCTGGTCGAGGTATTGCGCTGACGGGGTCTGGCTACGCGGCACGGGAAATTGCTGATCAAGTGTTTTCGATTGGCGAGAAACTTCCTGAGGCCGTTCGAGATGCTGCCAAATCCCCGCGGACCAAAATCACGGTTGGCGTTTCAAATGGCCTCCCAAAGCTCATTACCAAACAACCTCTAGACCCCGTTCTCAAACATCAGGATGTTCAGTTGGTTGTTCACGAAGGAGAATTTGAGGACCTACTCGCTGGTTTAGCGCTACATCATTTAGACGTTGTGCTGGCAGACAGACCAGCGCCAAATAATAAAAATCTCAACGTCTACAGTGAGGAGTTAACCCGATCGTCTATGGCATGGTTTTGCCCAAAGCCCTTTTTGCAAGAGGCGAAAAAGCCTCTTCCAGAGTGTTTGGAAGAGTTACCGATTTTGCTACCCACATCCCACTCCACGGTTCGCCTCTTAATTGATCAGTGGTTTAGCAAACATGGCATTACACCAAACATCGTTGGAGAATTTGGGGATAGCGCCCTTCTCAAAACCTTTGCTGCAAGCGGCCTGGGTGCCTTTCCAGCGGGAAAATTGATTGAGAAAGATCTCAAAGAAACCTATGGAATTGAACTGCTTGGAGGTTGTGAAGATATTTACGAATACTTCTACGCTATCCGCTCAGAAAAGAAAATTGAGCACCCCTTAGTGCAAGCAATCATCAAGCAGGAATCAAGTAATAAATCTAAAGCAGCATCATGACAAATTTTTTAGATCCCGCCATCCTCTTTTTTGTCTTCGGAGTATTCGCTGGCAGCGTTAAATCTAATCTGGAAATTCCGCCTCAGATTTCTCGCTTTTTATCACTTTACTTATTAATGGCCATTGGACTCAAGGGTGGATTTGCATTACACAAATCCGGCTTTACAAGTGAAATCGGATTCTCCTTGGGGCTGGCTATCTTTTTAGCAGTCATCATTCCTTGGATTGGCTACCTTCTCCTCAGAAGAAAGTTAAATGCATTTGATGCCGCTGCCATCGCCGCGACTTATGGTTCAGTCAGCGCAGTTACTTTTATTACCGCCACACAATACTTAGATCAATTTGATATTCACTACGGCGGACATATGGCTGCAGCCATGGCGTTAATGGAATCGCCCGCTATTATCTTGGCTATCGTTTTGGCAAATAAAGCACGAGCCTACCAATCCAAAAAAACGCATACCCAGCACGAAGCTACCAGCATCTCAACCATATTGCATGAGTCCTTTACGGACGGCGCCCAACTACTTCTTCTGGGATCGATGGTGGTAGCACTAGTCAGCGGAGATGCCGGTCAAAAACTCATGGCGCCATTCTCGATCGATTTATTTAAAGGAATGTTAGCCTTCTTCTTACTTGATATGGGTCTCATGGCAGCCAGGAATCTAAAAGGTCTCAAAGGCAAACCGCCAGTCACATTGCTTTACGCAATTACGGCGCCCCTGTCGCACGCCTTACTCGCACTACTTCTATGCAGTGTCATTAATCTACCCCTTGGTAACACCATTCTATTGATGGTTCTTGCGGCGAGCGCATCCTATATTGCGGTACCCGCTGTCTTGCGTCACGCTTTACCAGAAGTCAATCCTGCGCTGTATATTGGCATGTCACTCGGGATTACCTTTCCATTCAACATCATTCTAGGCATTCCGCTGTACACTATCTTGGCAAAGCAATTCTTATAACGATCTTTAAACCATGATTTTGTGATGAATACGTTTGCAAATCGTTCGGCGAGTCTTCTGACCAAGCACGGAAAAGAAGCAACCATTGGACCATTGTTTACAGAAGAACTACAGTGCCATGTCGTCCATACAGATGGTTACGATACAGATCTTTTGGGCACCTTTACCAACGACGTTGCAAGGTATGGCTCACAACTAGATGCTGCACGCAAAAAGGCCAAACTGGGGATGGAGTTGCTAAACCTGGACTTAGGAATAGCCAATGAAGGTGCTTTTGTAAGTGACCCTTACTCTGGAATGACAGCGTGGAACAATGAGCTAGTCATTCTGATAGATGAACAGCAGGGCCTCGAAATTACCGGCTTCTCTGGGCCCCAGCCCAAAACGATGACGCTTCCATCAGCCACTTGGAAGATTTAGTCTGGTTTGCCGCATCCACCCTCTTTCCAACACACTATTTGGTTATGAAACCAACAGATGAATATCACCCTAAATCAATCAAGGGAATTTGTAATCAAGCAATGCTTCGCAAGGCGTTTGAATGGGCAAAACAACTCTCTTCAAATGGCGTGATCTATGTGGAAAATGATTTGCGTGCCTTTGCTAACCCAACCAGAATGGAAAACATTCGTAAGGCGACGAGTGACCCCATTCAGAAAATAAAATCCTTATGCCCACAATGCGGCAGCCCGGGGTTTTGGATCAAGGACATTAAACGGGGTCTACCATGCATGCCTGTGGCTTATCTACCGATCAAGAGATTGCCAAAATATGGGGATGTAGTAAGTGTGGGTTTGAGGACATGGAGGGCATGAAAGTACTCCGCTTTGCCGACCGCTCACTGCAACCCATAGAGAGCATACCTGCCGATAACGCTTATACAGATTTGTGGCGCTTTTGGCTCAGACGCTCATCAAACTTTTTCTTATTAATGATGTAGCGCTCATGACGGCCTCGAGAGATCACATCCACTCCATCGTGGGCTTGTACCTAAAAATCAGTTTTTTACCTCGATAGCAATCAGCTAGACCTGAGCTGTGACCGTTAGACCTGGTGGTGTAGCCGCCTCATGACTCACATCAATATAGGCGCCCACCTTTTGCTCGACCGGCCAATCCAAATGTGGATTAATGGCTTTGATGCAAGCCCATTCTAAAAAGCCCACCATAAAACCCGTAGCAAACACTTCGGGCATGACTAAAAACTCGGGAGCCTCTGGATACAACCCAGGAACAGTCTTAGTAAACGGCACCGTATAACGGTGCTCATACTTCAAACCAGGTTTTAAAGAATCTTTCATTAGGGACGAGAGTGGAGAGACTTGCCATTCTTAATCGTTTCTTGCACCTGAATGTCCTTAATCTCCATTGGATTGACTTTCAAGGGGTTGCGATCGAGCACGACAAAATCCGCTAATTTTCCAGTTGTAATACTTCCCTTCTTATCTTCCTCTTTATATTCGTAGGCCGCCTTCGTTGTAAAGCCTTGCAATGCTGTGTAAGCATCTACTCGTTGATCCGGTCCTAAAGTATCGCCTCCATAGGTCTTACGATTAACAGATGTCCACATCGTGAATAAGGCGCTTGGGCCAGATTGATAGAGTGTCATTGTGAATTCCAAACTCGACATCTTTTGATTGCGCCCATTTCAACGGATTGATATTGCTTGCTCGCTCATCACCCAGAACCTTACGGTAGACATCACCATACATCCAGATATGGTTCATCATGAATTGGGCGATGACTTTGTTAGCTTTTATTGATCCAGCTGATCATCTCGAACAAAAAAGGAGTGAGCGATGATCGATCGACGATTTTCGGTAATGCCGGTCTCCTGCCGCGCTTTTGAGAGGGCGGATAAGGTCATATCGATGCCAGCATCGCCATTGGAGCATCCAAAATATTGAATGTTTTTCTGGTAAGCCAGTTTTGCATAGTGATTGACCATGTCTTGTGAGATAAAAGCAATCCCC
Organism: Polynucleobacter necessarius; assembly: GCF_900095195.1. Lineage (NCBI taxonomy): Bacteria > Pseudomonadati > Pseudomonadota > Betaproteobacteria > Burkholderiales > Burkholderiaceae > Polynucleobacter > Polynucleobacter necessarius. The sequence continues at coordinate 1,028,403 of NZ_LT606950.1, read as the reverse complement.
CGCCAATCTTTCGGAAATCCAGCGGTATCAATGTAAGGCTTACTGAAAACAGCTAAGCGCAATTGTGGCGCGCCGTCTGTTGACACCAGAATACCTGCCACCTTAAAACCGCCATCACCATTGGTATAAATTCCAAAGGGGTAATTTGGATTTGTATCGAGCAACTGGTCAACCACTTGATATGTTGGCAAAGCAATTAAATCAATATTGACCATGCTGCGCTCTACTGCTTGGCGCATATTGCAAATATCTTCTACTGTAGTCTCATAACTTTGCGCAGTTGTAAAACCACACGATGTGTAGATTTCTTCAGCCTTGCGAAAGGTCTCGAGCGTTAGAGCGGGCGAGTATTTACCGAATACTTTTGCTGTCGCATTGACATTTAGCATACCAATCAATTCGCCAGTAAGCTTGCCGGTTTTTGGATCTACTGGGATGGCTCCCTGCACTGCTTTAGTCGCTTTTGTAATTCCTAATTTACGCAAGCCAGCCGTATTGACGATGCCGGTCAATGTTGAAATATTGTTTACAAAAACCGGTTCATTCGGAAAGGCTTGATCAAGTTGCGCAATCGTTAAAGGGCCGTCTTTCAGAAAAGCATCGGCATTGTGCCAATAATCCAACCATTAAATGGCCTTGCTTCGTTTTTTAACGACTAAAAAGTTCTTAAGTGGTTTGAGGCGGCTTATTAGAGAAGTACGCCAGATTGACTCCCAAGGTATTTTGCGCAATTAATGTAAAATGGCCCCAAGTATCAATAAACCCAGGCAATAAGGTCTTCCCTTTGAGATCTTGGAGTGTGCGATTTGTACCGGCCTGCCCCATCGCATCCTGCAAATTACCCGTAAATGCGATCTTTCCATCTTTCACAACAACAGCTTCGACATATTTTGGGCTACTGCCCTCCATTGTCAAAATATCGCCATTGAAATAGACGCTGGAATTTGCTGCCATGACTTGCAAAGATGCAAGTGCTACGCTTAGGCCAACCCATTTTGGAAATATCTTCATTGAAACGCTTTCTCTTTTGGTGAATCCTCACCTTTTGTTTTGATAAACCCGCAATTAATTAGGAATATTACTCTTGTAGATTTGATTCTGAATGGCGATTGGTAACGGTTGGCTTTCCGAGGTTGGAATCATGACCTCAATATACGAAGCACCATCAAATGCATTCGCCTTTTCGATGGTTGCATCCAATTCCCAACAGTACTGACGCGAGCAGTGAACCAGGTGTTGCGCCCCATAGCAGTAGGTACTTGTGCATAATTCCATTTCGCCAAATCATCATACGACGGGCCAATTTCACTCAGAACGTTTTCAACTCCATACAGCGCCTTCAATCTGCTCCTTAAGATTCGCTGGGCTTGAGTTTATGCCGTTATAAATACCCAAATAGTTTGGATGCGCCTCGCTGATGACGCCCTTATCCATTGGGGTGGTTGCGAACGGAATATTGGATTTATTCAAAAAATCATACAACACTGAAGTCAAACCGTAATTCGTCACATATGCCTATCATCGGCAACCCTGTAAAAGGTCGACCGCTTGCGCAAATCGTTCGTGCTCAGGGTGATCCTGCTGCTTTGAGTGCCTCTATCGATTTCATTCTGGAGAAGATACAAGCAAGAATATCGTTGCATTGCCAACGGCATTGTTTCTAAATCCATAGGAACAGAAATATAGGCGGGCGCACTCAAGCGCAGCGCCTCACGGATAACTCTCTCCATTTCGTCGATTACATTGTCAGGCGTCAACGACGTTGATACACAACAAGCCGCCTCGGAAAGTTGGCGAAAGTTGTTATAAACGCCATCCCCAAAGTATGGTGAGTAATTAATCCCTGCTTCTGAATTCGTGTACTGGGGGCATCCACTAAGTGAAAAACTGGTAGTCGCTGCGCTTTAGCACCCATGACGCCATTGATTGCACTCAACTTCCCTACGCCATAGGTTATTGTCAACATCGCTACGCCGTTAATCCTGGCGTAGCCATCAGCAGCATATGCAGCATTTAATTCATTAGCACAAACAACCCACTGAACGCTATTGGACACTTCAATAGCATCATCAAACGGAAACGTATAGTCACCAGGAACACAAAAGACTCGATCAATCCCTAATTCTGCTAAACGCTGGATGACATATTCAGCAACGGTAGGTGTAGTCGAGCCCATGGGATGCGATCCTTAATTTAAATTGATATAAGTCTGAAGTCTATCCAAGTTAATGAATTGAACGCCATTTGCATTCGGATCAATTTTCTTGAGATCAAACGCCTGAACATTGGTGTTATCAAACATCTTGACGTAATACATCATATTTTTATTGTCAGCAACTACCGTCCACTCCGTGATTTCAACGCCACCTGCACCGCCGCCATAGGCATTAGTAGCAGGAAAACTGATCGCACCGGGAGGAATATCAAAGCTACCCAAGCTATGCCAAGCAGTATTGGTTTGTTGGGCAGTAGTTTTATTGGTTGGCACCGACTTGGTTAGAAAGAGTGCGCGAATAAAGCGGCTAGGGCTCAAATAATCGCCTGGTAAGCCATGCAATGCACTGCCTGAGCTCAGCGGTACAAAGCTCGCCCCATTAATTACGAGCGCATTGCGCTCCACATTGGTCAGGTTAGCGTAATTCCCAATGGTGTCTAACTGTTCACGGAAGGCCGGGTCGTTTGTCATAACGGTTGTCGGGTGTGATACCAGTTTGCTCACTGCAGGTCTAGTTGGTGGCACCTTAGCCTACTTCATTGATCGTAAGTTCGTCCGTAAAAAAGTAGGGGTCATTGGGTAATGAGTGCAATTGATCACATGGCAAATGCCCTCTCAGGGTGGGGGTTGTGGGTCGCTTTAGTTGGTGCCTGCTTAGGAACTTATTTTTGTAGGACGATTGGTGTGACGCTCTCGCAGAGCATTAATCAAGATAGCGAAATTTTTCGTTGGCTGGCAGCGGTTACCTATGCCATGGTAGCCGCATTAACGATTCGCTTGATTGTGATGCCATTAGGTCTGATGTCAACAGTGCCCTTATGGATCCGAATATTGATTCGCGCATTGAGTATTGGCGTCATGTTTTCTAAACCGACGCGGCGATTAGTTCCAGCTTTACTAACAGGAACACTGCTCATGGTAGTGTATGGCGTAATACGCTAACCCACTGAGCCTACTCTGATAAATGTGCTGCCAATATTCTGGCGATATGCACAGCATCCTTTTGCGCACCATCTGCAATTTGATGGCGACAACTTGTGCCATCAGCCACTACCCAAGAGGCGAACGCTTTGCGAATCGTGGGTAATAAACTTGCCTCTGCCATTTGTTTCGAGACTTCAATATGTTCAGGCTCATAGCCAAAACTACCCGCCATACCGCAACATGAGGACTCAATGAGTGTTGGATTGGCGTTTGGAATGAGTTTGAGTAATTCCATTGCGGGTGTTACCGCAGCAAAAGGCTTTTGATGGCAGTGACCATGAAATAATACAGACTTGTTGGCAGATTTGAGGTTTAGCGAAAGCTTTCCTGCTTTGACTTCTTTAACTAAAAATTCCTCTAGGAGTTGTGCGTGTTGAGAAACTGTTATCGCGCGCTCACCGAAGCCTATTACCAGCGCTTCATCTTTTAATGTGAATAAACACAATGGCTCAAGCCCAAGAATAGGGATGTTGAGTTGGGCAGATGGCACCAAGTGATCAACCAATTCATCCAAGGTTTCTTTGGCTTTATCAACCTTTCCTGCCGCTAGATAGGTTCGACCGCAGCAAAACTCTTTTGAACATTCGCTCTGCGAATTCGTTTTTGCGTTGTTTTGGCTTTTGTGAGGGATGTGAATAGTGTATCCAGCAGCTTTTAAGACGCGAATAGCTGCTTACGCATTAAACGTATCCGCTAGAAGTACTACGCCCTTTTGGGTTTGCAGTGCTTCGGGACTGAATTGATGTCTTGTGATGAGTCAGATTGATTCCAGAATGTAGAGGCTCTCCAGGTTGGCAGGCTCCGCTGAGCGGAGATGCCCATGATCCATTCTTGTAACGTGGCAATGGGTTTGAAGTGATTGCGAAGATTGAGTGGGGCAGGCAGAAGTGGAATCCTACTGATCGTGTCTGCATACTTGGGAAGATAGGCTATTGCTAAATCTCTGAGCGAGTGTCCAACCCGTTTTTTATAGACTGATAAGAACTCAATTTTCATCTTTGCCATATCGACGCCGGTGGGGCATTCGCGGCGACAAGCCTTACAACTGACGCAGAGCTCCATTACTTTTTTAATGGCATCGCTACCCAAAGGTGAAGATTCCTCTTGGATATCGAGTTGATTGGATAGGGCTAAACGTAAGGCATTTGCCCTGCCGCGAGTCAGATGTTTTTCATCCCGAGTAACCGATAGCTAGGACACATGACTTCTGCATCAAATTTGCGGCAGTGGCCATTGTTGTTACACATCTCAACTGCTCTGGCTAAACCCATAGCGGGATCGCCACCAGTTTCTGGTGCTGAGGTTTCTTCAGTAACAGGATTGTTTTGCACATTCCAAGCAGACCAATCGAGCGCAGGTTGTAGTGGAATGACTTTGTAGCTAGGTGGAAAGCGAAAGTTGCTTGCAACATCCATCTTTGGCGGATCAATGATCTTGCCGGGATTAAAGAGTCCCTTGGAATCAAGCGCATGTTTAATTTCTGCGATGGCTTGCGTGATTTTCGGACAAAACTGCCAAGAGATCCACTCACCTCGACATAAGCCATCACCATGTTCGCCACTGTAGGCGCCTTTGTATTTGCGCACTAGCGCTGATGCTTCTTCAGCAACAGCACGCATCTTTTGCGCGCCATCTCTACGCATATCCAACATGGGCCACACATGAAGTGTGCCCACAGAGGCATTCGCATACCAGGTACCGCGTGAGCCATATTTAGCAAAAACATCTGTTAGTGCTTGTGTATATTCCGCCAAGTTCTCTAGTGGCACGGCGCAATCTTCAATAAAGCTGACTGGTTTACCATCCCCCTTGAGGCTCATCATGATGTTCAATCCGGCTTTGCGTACTTCCCATAAATTCTTTTGAGGAGTCACGTCGGGCATAGGAACAACAGGTCCGGGTAAGCCAAGATCGCCCATGAGTTCTTGAAGTGCGCAGAGTTTTTCTAATAGAGGCGCATGATCTTCCCCTGAAAACTCGACCAACAAAATTGCCTCTGGAGTTTGGGTACTAGGATCTATTAGCGCCGTCTCAATCGTCTTTTGAAATCTGGGGTTGCTACGCGCGAGATCAATCATGGTGCGATCTACCAACTTTACTGCAATGGGTCCGAGCTTCCCAATGTGTTGGGCGCCATCCATCGCTTTATAAAAGCTGGCGAAATTCACAATGCCGAGCACTTTATGTTTTGGCAATGGGCTAACTTAAGCTTGAGGGATTTAAAGTAAGCCAGCGTGCCTTCGCTACCGACTAAAAGGTGCGCTAAGTTCACGCTGCCATCTCGGGTATAGGGCAGTTCACTTTGTGGATGAAAAATATCCAAGTTGTAACCTGCTACCCGTCTTAGGACCTTCGGAAAATGCGCTTCGATTTCGGGTTGCAGGGTGTTGGCTAGAGTTTTAACAACATCACCCAATTGCTTGGCGGGGCCCGAACTATTCGCATAGTTGCCAAACTGGGCAATTTGGCCGTCAGCTAACCAGGCATCAATCCCTAATACGTTGTGCACCATATTTCTGTAGGCAATTGACCGACTTCCACAAGAATTATTCCCAGCCATACCACCAATGGTGGCTTGCGCAGCGGTAGAGACGTCTACGGGATACCAAAGACTATGTGTTTGAGGATCCATTGAGGTGGTCCAGCACGAGGCCTGGTTCAACCTCTACATAGCCTTGGTCAATGTTGAGATCCAGAATATTTCGAAAGTATTTGCTGTTATCAATAACTAATGCTGCACCTGTCGTTTGACCGCATTGACTAGTGCCTCCACCACGAGGTAGCACTGGTACACCAAGTTCCGCAGCAATCTGAATAGCAGTTGCAATATCGTCAGCTGTCTTTGGCACAAACACTGCTACCGGCATGATTTGATAAATGGAGGCATCGGTAGCATAACGACATCGACTAGCACGATCGATCATCACCTCGCCCGATGTCTCTTGCTTTAGACGTTTTGCAAGCAACGCTTGATCTACCAAAACTTCTCGGATGTCGAGGGGCTTATTCATTTGACTGTCTCCTATGCCGCTGTTGCTGCTTCAGCTTTGAGCAGTTGTACCACCACACCACGCTTATGGTGAACGTGCTGGGTCATGATCTTACGCATTCTCTTGGGATCTCGAGCCTTGAGTGCATCGAGCATTTCTTGATGCTCTTCTACTGCCTTTTTCCATTTGACGCCATCTTGATTGGAGCGAAAGCGTAATGCCTCGATTCGGGCGTTCACTTGTGTAAAAAGTTGCGACAGCACGGGGTTGTTGGCTGCTTGATTAATTAGATGATGAATCTGTAAGTTGAGTTTGTAATAGCTTGAGAGATCGCGACGTGCATATGAGGCCATCATTTCATATTGAAGTGCTTCTAACTCGCAGAGGGTGGCGTCGCTAATATTATTGGCGGCGAGTTCGCCTGAAAAACCCTCTAAATCAGCAATGACATTAAATGTATGAATGACATCTTCAAGGCTAAGTTGAACTGCAATGGCGCCACGGTTCGCAATTAGCTCCACCAATCCATCTGCCGCCAGGCGACAAATCGCTTCTCGAATTGGAGTGCGAGACACATTCAGACTCTCAGCTAACTCGCGCTCATTGAGCTTGCTGCCAGGCGAAATCTTGCCCTCTACGAGCAAGGAGCGCAGTTTTTGGAAGGTGACTTCGTGAAGATTCTGGGAATTCAGTATTTCGTTGGTCATGATGCTGGATCCCTAAATTTGTATACAAAATAGTCAATACTTGATAATAAAGCATAAATAAGCCATATATTGCTAATCTATTCAGAATATTTTGTATGCAAAATGGAAAATTATCAAAAAATGGCTTACAGTAGCCATTCATTTTCATTAATCCCTTAAAACCAAAACCTACATTCAGCGAGACAAACTATGCTCAAATTCCATAATCACGCATCAGGCCGTCATTTTTTGCATATCCCTGGCCCCAAGTCCGGTGCCACCTCGCGTATTGCGTGCAATCAGTTATCAAACGATTGATCACCGTGGTCCAGAGTTTGGCGCGTTTGGTTTAAAAGTTTTAGAAGGCATTAAAAAGATTTTCAAAACTGAGCAGCCAGTGATTATTTATTCGGCATCTGGAACGGGCTCATGGGAAGGCGCATTAGTCAACATTCTCAATCCTGGGGATAAGGTGCTCTTTTATGAGACCGGTCAATTTGCTAACTTATGGAGAGCATTAGCACAGCGACTGGGATTGAATGTAGAAGTTGTTGGCAAGCCTGGAAAAGATTCTTGGCGTTGGGGTGTGGATGCGGCAGTTATTGAGGAGCGTTTACGTAACGATGCCCAGCACGAAATTAAGACTGTGTGTGTCGTGCATAGCGAAACCTCTACTGGTGTGACTTCCAATATCGCAGCCGTTCGTAAAGCGATTGATGCGGCAAAACATCCAGCATTGCTATTGGTGGATAGCGTTTCAGGGCTTGGCTCTGCGGACTATGAGCACGACAAATGGGGTGCAGACGTAACAGTCTCTGGCTCACAAAAAGGCCTAATGCTGCCACCTGGTATTGGCTTTAGTGCGTTATCTCCAAAAGCGATTGAAGCGAGCAAGCGCAGTACGTTTCCAAAATCGTATTGGGCTTTGGATGAAATTTTAGAGTCCCATAAAAATGGATACTGGCCGACAACACCAAGTACTAATCTGATGTATGGATTGCATGAGGCGATAGACATGATGTTGGCAGAAGGGCTGGATACGGTCTTTGCTCGTCACCAACGTTTAGCCGCAGCTTGCCGTGCTGCAGTCAATGCGTGGGGATTAGAAATTCAGTGCCAAGATCAGGATTGCTATCCTCCGGTACTGACTTGTATTGCAACCCCTGAGGGTATGGATGCTGATGTCTTACGAAAACATGCCTTGGAAAAATTCAATCTTTCCTTAGGTACGGGGCTTGGAAAAATTAAAGGCAAGGCATTCCGAATTGGTCACTTAGGTGACTGTAATGAACTTAGCTTAATGGCTGCCCTGAGTGGTGTTGAGATGAGTTTGGGATCTATGGGTTACAAGCCCAAAGCGAGTGGGGTAGTAGCTGCTCAAGAGTTTCTGAAGTAATCAGAAGGGGGCTGAAAAGCCCAAATGACGTTTTTGGAGGAAACAGGGGTATGGTTGGCCTAATGTGGTGGGCTAAGCCACACCCTTTATAATTCAGGAGCTGGCAATGATTGCACTTCCAGCACATAAAACATATTTGAGACACAGTATTGAAAAGGATTCAACATGTTGGCAACTAAACCCTACTTGACACAAGCAGATGTTCAAAAGATTTTGGATGCTGCAAACAAACATGCGGCCGCGAATAATTGGGCTGTGACCATTGCGGTTTGCGATGACGGAGGTCATGTATTAGGTTTAACTCGCCGCGATGGTTGTGCACCGGTATCAGCCTACATTGCTCAAGAAAAAGCGCGTACTGCTGCGATGGGCAAACGCGAGAGTCGCGTGTATGAAGAAATTATTAATAATGGTCGCACCTCTTTCTTATCTGCCCCACATATTTCAGGCATGTTAGAGGGTGGGGTCAATATCGAGGTAAATGGGTTTACCATCGGCGCAGTCGGCGTTTCCGGCGTTAAATCGACTGAGGATGCAGAGACCGCTAAGGCTGGCATCGCAGCCATTCTGTAAGTTCCCTTGACTAATACTGCTACTGAATTTCAGTCAACCACAGGGGCTAGCAATGCCGCCCCTAGTACCACCCCTACCGATACCATTGCCTTTGCCGATTTTGGTTTAGATCCGCTGATTCAAAAGGCGGTTGCCGAGCAGGGTTACAACACTCCTACTCCGATTCAGGCCAAATCGATTCCCCATGTTTTGGCTGGAAGTGATTTGATGGGTGCCGCCCAAACTGGTACGGGTAAAACGGCAGCGTTTACATTGCCGATCATTCAAAAAATCTTGCGCCATGCCAGCAATAGCGCTTCGCCCGCACGTCATCCAATTCGGGCATTGGTGCTGACACCAACTCGTGAGTTGGCAGTTCAGGTTGCTGAGAACGCTGCCAATTATTCGAAGCATACCGATCTGCGCTCTGCCGTAGTGTATGGTGGCGTGGATATGAAAGAGCAGGTCACCGTTTTGCGTAATGGAGTGGAAATTCTGATTGCGACACCAGGCCGTCTACTAGATCACATTGGATCTAAAGTTGCCAACCTATCTCAAGTAGAAATTTTAGTATTGGATGAAGCGGACCGCATGCTCGATATGGGCTTCTTGCCAGATTTGCAACGCATTATTAATTCGATACCTGCACAACGACAAACGTTGTTGTTCTCCGCGACGTTCTCGCCAGAGATTAAGAAATTAGCGCAAAGTTATTTGCGTTCGCCGGTAACGGTTGAAGTGGCTCGTCAAAATGCCGCGGCAGATACGGTTAAACAGGTCGTGCATTTAGTGGCATTGGAAGACAAGCAGCGCGCTATCGTCAAGGTACTTGAAAATCGTACCCGTCAGGGCTTATCCCGTCAGTGCATCATCTTTACGAACAGCCGCCTCGGTTGTGCAAGATTGGCGCGCGCACTTGAGCGTGATGGCATTAAAGCAGGCGCCATTCATGGTGATAAGAGTCAGGGTGAAAGAACGTTAACTCTGGACGCATTTAAGTCTGGCGCAATCGAAGCATTGGTTGCTACAGATGTTGCCGCGCGTGGTTTAGATATTCCTGATATGCCCTGCGTGATTAATCACGAGTTGCCATTTAATGCCGAAGACTTTATCCACCGCATTGGACGAACTGGGCGTGCGGGTAGCAAGGGCGATGCGATTGCCTTGGTCGACGATAGTGAAAAACGATTGCTCGATGACATTGAAAAGTTGATGAAGCGCAAACTGGAGATCGCGCCATTGCCGGATGTCAAAGCGACCCCAGGTCAGCCGACAGACCCGTTTTTCTACAAACCCTACGAGCCTGGCGGTGCGCCTAAATCCGTTAACGCAGATCCAGCAATCGCGAGCAGCACGCCTGAGGTGAAGAAAGCAGGAATTACTCCAGCAAAACCAGCGGTCGGCGCATTACTCGGCGGCTTAAAAAAGAAATAACTCAGCACCCATTCATTAGTTGGTGAACCTAGGGTGTAACGGTGAAGTAAAAACAAAAAGGTTTCTTGGTCGATTGACGAAGAAGCCTTTTGTGAATTTGGTTGCGGGGGCAGGATTTGAACCTACGACCTTCGGGTTATGAGCCCGACGAGCTGCCAGACTGCTCCACCCCGCGTCTGAGGGTGAAATTTTACCATTTTTTGCACTGCAATGTCGAGGTTTTCCACTCTAAAACGCCTAAAAATGCAGTTTTTTGCCGGAAATTTCAAATTTAATGGCCGCGCAGAAGGAGTAACATATTGCCACGCAACATCACCTTAAGGTAATGAGATGTCAATTAGTAATCCCGAGTTTTCAAGTTCAACCCTTTTGAATCCTGTGCAGGTCAGCGGACCTGGCGGTGAGCATAAAAAGAAAAGAGCCTTGGAGTCATGATGCTCGCCGCGATTGGTGTGGTGTTCGGGGATATTGGCACAAGCCCTTTATACGCTCTTAAGGAGCGTTTCGACCCGCATCATGGCATTGCTTTCACGCAAGAAGCATTATTTGGCGTGATCTCAATGATGATTTTGGCTCTAATTCTTGTAGTTACAGTGAAGTATGTTTTATTTGTGATGCGGGCTGACAATAAAGGTGAGGGCGGGGTGCTTTCTCTCATGGCGTTGGCACTTCGTTCATTTGATAGCAAGTCAAAAGGCTATTTCTTTTTCATGATTATGGGCATGTTAGGTGCTTGCATGCTTTTGGGTGAGTCCGTTATCACCCCAGCAATCTCAGTTTTATCTGCTGTTGAGGGTATTGAAATTGCAACCCCGGGTTTGCATAAATTCATTATTCCAATTTCTTTAATTATTTTAGTAGCTCTGTTTTTGATTCAAAAATATGGGACTGCAGCAGTTGGTAAATTATTTGGCCCTATCACGCTAGCTTGGTTTGTGACGTTGGCGGCTCTCGGTATTGCCAATATTGGTGACGCACCAGAAATTGTTGCTGCTGTTAATCCTTTATATGCCATCGACTTTGTGGCGCTACATCTCACAATTGCCTATATCGTAATGGGCGCTGTTGTACTTGTTGTTACTGGCGTTGAAGCGCTCTATTTGGATATGGGCCATTTTGGTCGCACTCCTGTTCGTTATGCTTGGCTGCTGGTTGTTTTGCCGAGTCTTCTGATCAATTATTTGGGGCAGGGCGCTTTACTGCTCTCGAACCCCGGAGGCTATTAAAAATCCTTTTTACTTGATGGTTCCAGAGTGGGCTTTGTGGCCAACCGTGGGCTTGGCTACCGTGGCGACAGTGATTGCATCTCAGGCAGTAATTTCTGGTGCATATTCACTAGTCAGTCAGGCAATTTTGTTGGGCTTCATGTCTCGCATGAATATTCTTCACACCTCAGATTCTGAACAAGGGCAAATTTACATTCCTATTGTCAACTGGGCCTTGCTCTTTGTGGTGGTTGTTACCCTCATTGAGTTTCGAGAGTCTGTTAACCTCTCTGCTGCATACGGCATTTCGGTTACATCGACGATGTTGATAACAACAATCTTGCTTGCCGTGGTGATGTTTCGAGAGTGGAAGATGAATGTTTTCCTAGTTGCCACCATTACTGCATCTTTCTTTTTGGTGGATTTTGCCTTTTGGACAGCTAACCTTATTAAGATCAAGGATGGTAGATGGTATCCGTTGGCTTTGGGATTGCTGCGCTTTACCTGCCTCATTACTTGGTATCGGGGGCGTCAAATATTGCGAAAACGTGCAATGGATGAAGGTATTCAACTAAGCAGCTTTATTGGCGCCTTACTCCAACATCCGCCGCATCGCGTTGAGGGTACCGCGATATTTTTAACAGCCCATGTCGACTATTTACCAGTATCTTTTTTGCACAACCTTAAGCACAACCACGTCCTGCATGAGAGAGTCTTCTTTTTGAAAGTCAGCATTTGGGATGTGCCTTATGTCAACGATCAAGATCGCATCACCCTTAAGGATTTGGGCGGCAATATTTTTGTTGTGCGGGCAATCTATGGTTTCAAAGAAACTCCGGATATGGGAACTATCATTCAGTTGATTGAATCTCACTTTGATATGAAGTTTGATATGATGAATACTTCATTCTTCTTGTCACGCGACACTATTGTTCCATCTGCTATTCCAGGAATGGCTCTCTGGCGTGAGCGTTTGTTTTGTTGGATGTATCAAAATGCAGGTCGTCAATCGAACTTCTTTAGGATTCCAGCGAACCGTTTGGTTGAGTTGGGCGCGAAGGTAGAGATTTGAGAAAACCTCTTTCATTCCGATCCAAGGTCTTTATTGGAATCTTTTTGCTGGTTAATGCTTTCAGTGGGGTGGCTCTCGCTACACCCGCAGAGGAAGCGGAACTGGATAGGCTCGATAAGATTGAGGCGGAATTAGAGTTGCAACGCGATTGGGTAAAATACCGCTGGGGCAAAGCCTCATCGGAGTGTTATGCAAACTACTGGGTGAATTACTGCTTGCGTAACGCACGTGCGCAATACCGTAAAGAGGTTGATCCAATTAGTGAGCAGGAGCGGGCTTTGCATGAGGTGCAACGTAATTTGCGCAAAAGCATTAAAGATCAAGAGGATCAAAAACGCGCTGCTGAACGTGCTTCCCCTGCAAAAGCAGCTGAACGTGCTGATAATCAGCGCGAGTTTAACGAGAAACAGAAGGCTGCTGCAGCAAGAGCGGCTGATCTAGAACAGCGCCGTAAAGACGCCCCTAAGCGTGCACAAGAAAACAAAGCCGGCACACAGCTTGATTAATTCATTTCATTATTTTTAATACTGAGTCACTCTTGGCCAAAGTCAAAACGGTTTATATCTGCCAATCCTGTGGTGGCACCTCTGCTAAATGGCAGGGACAATGTCCTTCCTGCCAGGCGTGGAACACCATGGAAGAAGGTTTGCCAGAAACCACTTCGAATTCGCGTTTTCAGGGTTTGGCGCAATCCTTATCAAGGCAAAAGCTCTCAGCAATTACCGCAGAAGACTTGCCCCGCTTTAGTGCAGGTGTAGAAGAATTTGATCGCGTATTGGGTGGCGGTTTAGTTCCTGGTGGCGTGGTGTTGTTAGGCGGGGACCCAGGAATCGGTAAGTCAACATTACTATTGCAAGCCCTTGCAGAAATGAGTGCTGCCGGCATGAATGTGCTTTACAGCAGCGGTGAAGAGTCTGCTGCGCAAATTGCGTTGCGTGCCAAGCGGATTGCGCTAAATGCTCCACAGCTTGAGGTCTTAGCAGAGATTCAGTTGGAGAAATTAATCTCCATCATGGATACGGTTAAGCCCCAGGTATTGGTAGTGGATTCGATACAGACTTTATATTCTGAGGTGCTCAGTTCCGCTCCAGGATCAGTAGCACAAGTGCGCGAATGTGCTGCGCAACTGACGAGAGCCGCAAAGGCGAGTGGGATCTGTGTATTGATGGTAGGTCATGTCACGAAAGATGGGCATTTAGCAGGACCACGCGTACTGGAACATATTGTGGACACCGTGTTGTACTTTGAGGGCGATACACATTCATCATTTCGCTTGATTCGCTCTATTAAAAATCGTTTCGGCGCGGTCAATGAGCTTGGCGTATTCGCGATGACTGAAAAAGGATTGCGTGGCGTCACCAATCCTTCGGCAATTTTCTTATCGCAGCATGAGCAAATGGTGCCAGGTGCTTGTGTGCTGGTCACGCAAGAGGGTAGCAGGCCGCTGTTGGTAGAAATTCAAGCGCTGGTGGATACTGCGCATGTGCCAAATCCGCGTCGCCTTGCGGTAGGTCTTGAGCAGGCTCGTTTAGCAATGCTTTTGGCGGTATTGCATCGCCATGCCGGAGTAGCATGCTTTGATCAAGATGTATTCTTGAATGCCGTTGGTGGTGTCAAAATTTCTGAGCCTGCAGCTGACCTGGCGGTATTATTGGCAATTCAATCCTCGATTCGCAATCGTGCCCTCCCAAAAGGGTTGATTGTTTTTGGTGAGGTTGGCTTGGCTGGGGAAATTCGGCCTTGTCCTCGTGGTCAAGAGCGACTTAAAGAAGCGGCTAAATTGGGCTTTACCGTAGCGGTCATCCCAAAAGCGAATATGCCAAAGACCAAGATCGCTGGCTTAAAAGTAATTCCAGTGGAGCGAATCGATCAGGCAATTGCTGTAGCTGCAGAACTTAGCTAATTACCGATTATTTATTAGTTACCGCAAATCTTCAGCTTGTATCAGAAGAACTTGCTCTTCGCCGGCCGACACTTCCATCCAAATCACCGGAATTTGCGGAAACGCTTTTTTGAAGTTCTCATACTCATTACCAATTTCAAGTAAGAGGGCGCCACGTTCGGATAGATAATCCGGGGCTTGCGCAATAATTCTGCGAATCAGATCCATGCCATCCTCTCCGCCAGCAAGTGCCAAGCTTGGCTCTGCCAGGTATTCGGCGGGCAGTTTACCCATAGAATTTGCGTTCACATAGGGCGGGTTGCAGATGATGAGATCAAAGAGATTGTCCTCATTAGGCTCAGGCAAGGCTTCCCAAAGATCCCCCTCTAAAAGATCGATTTGCGAGCTTAGGCTGTGGCGATCTACATTACGCGCCGCAACAGATAGAGCTGGCAAACTAATATCGCACGCACTGACATGAATGTCTGGACAAGACAAGGCAAGCAAGATTGCTAAAGAGCCATTGCCAGTGCATAGATCTAATACATTGCCATCAGCAGGTAGCCAAGGCTCTAATGAGCCATCCACAATGAGTTCCGCGATCCAGGAACGGGGAACAATACTTTGCTCGCTGCAAAAGAACGGTACGCCCATGAGCCAAGCTTCACCCAAAATATAGGCCAAGGGTTTTCTGGTTGAAATGCGTTGGTCTGCAACAGCAAACGATTTTTGGTGCTTGTCGGGTGACAGTGTCTGATCCAGGTGATCGAGCGTTTCCGATGGGCTTAGATCAAGTTGTTTACTCACGATCCATAACGCTTCGCTGTTGGCATCAATTGCGCCATGACCGTAATGCAAATTGGCTGCTTCTAATTTCTGCGTAATTTGGTCAATACATTGATTGACGGTCATCGCTTGTGAAGGCTCAGGGTCCATGATGGAAATAGTGGATTAATGGAGAAGTAGAGGGGAGAGAGGAGCAGGCAGATACTTAGGCAATTAATTGCTCAAGCGTCTTGCGGTAGATATTTTTCAGTGGCTCAACATCATCTACGATGACGCACTCATCGATTTTGTGACTAGTTGCGTTCAAGGGCCCAAATTCCATAACCTCTTTGCAGATTTTGGCAATAAAGCGTCCGTCGCTCGTGCCGCCTGTAGTGGAGAGTTCAGTATCAACCTGAGTTTCTTCTTTAATGGCTTTACGCAGAGCGCCAGCAAGCGCCCCATCGCCCGTAATAAAGGGGCTACCACCCAAAACCCACTTAACGTCAAAGTCGAGGCCAGCGTTCTTGAGTATGGTTTCAAGTCGCTCACGCAATTGCTCCGGCTTGCTTTCAGTGGAGAAGCGGAAGTTACAGTCGATAACCAATTCGCCTGGGATCACATTGTTTGTGCCTGTTCCAGCATGAACATTGGAAATCTGAAAGCTAGTTGGTTGGAAGTATTCATTTCCATTGTCCCACTCGGTTTCTACTAGTGCGGTTATTGCCGGTGCTGAGAGGTGAATTGGATTCTTGCCTAAATGCGGGTACGCAATATGCGCCTGAATTCCTTTGATTTTCACTCTGCCGGATAAGGAACCGCGTCGCCCATTTTTAATCATGTCACCCAGTTGATAAACGGACGTAGGTTCGCCAATCACACAGTAATCCAAACGCTGACGGTGTTTTTGTAAACGCTCGCACATGATGACGGTGCCATCGTTAGCTGGGCCTTCTTCATCGCTCGTAATCAAAAAGGCAATCGATCCATTGTGATCAGGATGAGCGGTGATGAATTCTTCTGTAGCCACCACAAAGCCTGCTAGCGAGGTTTTCATATCCGCAGCGCCGCGTCCATACAGCTTGCCATCACGAATGGTTGGCTTAAAGGGATTGCTTGTCCACTTTTCTAATGGGCCCGTTGACACTACATCGGTGTGACCGGCAAACATTAATACTTTGCCTTCATCGCCAGCCTTCCCTTTTTTGATGGCCCACAAATTGGTTACTTGAAAATTCTCGGGGCCGCTCACAACACTTTCAGTATGAAAGCCAATTGCTCGTAAGCGCTTAGCAATCAAATCTTGGCAGCCACTGTCAGCAGGGGTCACCGACTGACAAGCAATCAGTGTTTCCGTGAGTTCGAGAGTGGCGCTCATACAGAATTAATCGCGCAGTAATTCGTTAATCGCAGTTTTGGCTCGGGTTTGAGCATCTACTTTTTTCACGATGATGGCGGCATACAAACTGTACTTGCCACAAGCAGAGAGAAGGGAGCCTGGAACCACTACGGAACCTGCAGGAACGCGACCGTAATGAACCTCACCCGTTTCGCGATCATAAATTTTTGTGCTTTGACCAATATAGACGCCCATCGACAAAACGGCATTCTCTTCAATAACAACGCCTTCGACAACTTCGGAGCGGGCGCCAATAAAGCAGTTTTCTTCAATAATCACTGGACCAGCTTGGATAGGCTCCAAAACACCGCCAATACCAACGCCGCCAGAAAGGTGGACGTTTTTGCCGATTTGGGCACAGGAGCCAACGGTTGCCCAGGTATCAACCATTGTGCCTTCGCTGACGTAGGCTCCAATATTGACGTAGGAGGGCATCAAAACCGCATTTTTACCGATAAAGGAGCCGCGACGGGCTACCGCAGGAGGGACTACCCGAAAACCCCCTGCAGCGAAGTCCGCGGCGGTATAGCCTTCAAACTTACTAGGAACCTTGTCGTAGAACTGGGTATAGCCCCCAGCATTCATCGGAATATTGTCTTCAAGGCGGAACGAGAGCAGCACTGCCTTCTTAACCCATTGATTTACTTCCCACTTACCGACGTCACGACGCTCTGCAACGCGAATCGTCCCGTCATTTAGGCCTTCCAAGACTGAATTGACAGCACCTCGGACGTCTCCAGGGACGGCATTGGGTGAGAGGTTTGCACGGTTTTCCCAGGCTTGTTCAATGATGCTTTGTGGTGACTGGCTCATGCTTTTTAGTTAACTATTAGATTGTTAAGGGATTTTGTCCCAAGAGGTAGATTTATCATTATATCGATGGGGCAAAAAAGCGTCTAAGTAGCCTCAAGCTTGCTATCATCTTCCCACTTTCGATGTAATGTTTATCCCTTTAATTTAAACCCCTCTTTTCCCTGCAAAGTACGCTGTGCAACTGAAATCCGTCAAACTTTCCGGCTTTAAGTCTTTCGTCGATCCCACCCATTTTGGAATGCCTGGCCAGCTCATTGGTGTTGTGGGTCCCAACGGGTGCGGAAAGTCGAACATTATTGACGCAGTGCGTTGGGTTTTAGGTGAGTCACGCGCCAGTGAGTTGCGTGGCGAGTCTATGCAGGACGTGATTTTTAATGGTTCTGGATTACGTAAGCCATCGGGTCGAGCCAGCGTAGAACTTATTTTTGATAATTCTGAAGGACGCGCGCAAGGCCAATGGAGCGCCTTTACAGAATTGGGTATTAAACGTGTGTTGACGCGTGATGGTAACTCTAGTTATTACGTCAACAATCAAGTAGTGCGCCGTAAAGATATTCAAGATATTTTCTTGGGCACTGGTATGGGTCCAAGAGGTTACGCCATCATCGGTCAAGGAACCATCAATCGCATCTTAGAAGCAAAACCCGAAGAATTGCGCGTGTTCTTAGAAGAAGCTGCAGGTGTTTCTAAATACAAGGAGCGTCGCAAAGAAACTGCAGCGCGTTTAGAGGATGCGGTTGAGAACTTAACGCGGGTGGAAGATATCTTGCGTGAGTTAGATCAACAGCTAACTCGCTTGGAGAAGCAGGCGACCGTCGCAGAGCGTCACGCTGAACTCTCTACGCAAATGAAATCGCAGCAACAGTTGTTGTGGTTTGTGCGTCAGACTGAGGTCGGCAAAGAGCAAGAGCGCCATGCAAACGGCATTCGGAACACTCAAGTAGGCCTTGAAGAGCAGACAGCAAAGCTGCGCCATGCAGAGGCAGAGCTCGAAACAATGCGTACTCAACAATATGCATTGCAAGACAAAGTTTCAGAGGCTCAAGGCGAGTTGTATCAAACCAATTCAGATGTGAGTCAGGTTGAATCTCAGATTCATTACGTACAAGAAGCGCGTCAGCGTTTGCAGCAACAAACACAAGATTTGCAAGCACAATTACAACGTTGGACAGTGCAAGAAACGGATGCAGCGCAAGCGCAACGCACAGCGGAGCATGAGTTAAGTGAGGCTGCTGCAAAAGAACAATCCTTGTTGGCAAATTTGACCGGCTTACAAGAACAAATGCCTAGTCGTGAAGAAAGCTATCAATCCGCCTCACGAGACCTTAATGCGGCACGCGATAGTTTGGCTGCGATTGAACAACGATTGGCGAGTTTAGGTGAGCGTATGCGCGCCTTGTCTGCGCAGTCAGATGAGTTGAAAGGGCGCGAATCACGCTTAACCGGTGAGTTAGAGGGAATGCGTAGGCCGGATGCCCAAGCGTTGCAAATGGCGATTGACCGTCAAGCCATGGCACAGCGTAAGGTTGAAGAAATCAAGCAACGCGCTAGTGAAACGCAGCAACGTGTTCCAGCAGCGGATGAGGCGCGTAACACTGCCCAACAAAAAATCCAAACAGCCAATCAAGAGTTGGCACAAACCGAAGCGAAGCTGACTGCCTTAACTGCTCTACAAGCGAGTGTACAGGCGCAAGGCAAAATTGGACCATGGCTAGAAAACAAGGGTCTAAAAGAAAGTAAACGCCTTTGGCAGGAGCTCAAAGTTGAGAGTGGTTGGGAGGCTGCGTTAGAGTCTGTTTTGCGTGAGCGCTTGGCTGCCGTAACTGCGAAGAGTGTGCAAGAGACCCTGGCGTTGGCGAACGATGCGCCTCCAAGTCGTCTGGCCATTTTGCTGACAGAGGAAATTAGTCCTGCGCATACTTCAGCTCCTGCGGATTTCACACCGCTATTAAGTCGTGTTCAAAGTGCTGGCGCTCCAAGACTCACATCCGTACTGCAAGAGTGGTTGGACAATATATACATCGCCTCTAGCCTAGAGGATGCCTTGCACCGTCGTGAGAAGTTACCTGCAGGCGGTGCTTTTGTAACGCAACAAGGGCATTTAGTTAGTCGTGTGGGTGTGCAGCTTTATGCTGCTGACTCAGAGCAAGCGGGTATGTTAGCGCGCGCTCAGGAGATGGAAAGTCTAGAGAAGCAATTGCGTGCGCAAAAGCTAATGCAAAGCGAGTTGCAAGGTGAGCTAGATCAGTGTGTCGCCAATTATCAAGCTGCACATCAGGTTGCCGAACAAGCGCGCATTTCTGCCGAGCAAGCAGTTCAAGAAGCGCATGGTTTTGAAGTCGAAAGAATGCAGTTAACGCAGGCTGAAGAGCAATACAATCAGCGTGCTGCACAAATTCAGAATGAATTGAGTGAGTTGCGCCAACAAATTGAGCAATTAGCGGTAAATCAAGAGCAATCTACGGACGACGTCGCCCAGTCTGAACAAGCTAAGCAGGGTCTTCTGGATGCGCTGACTGCAGCCCAGCAGACATTAGAAACCAGCACGCTCGAGCGCGATCGTTTGCGCGAAGCATTGCGAGTTGCTGAGATGGCGGCACAAGAGGCAGCATTTGCTACCCGCGCTTTGCAACAACGTATTGCTGATTTGCAACGCGATCAAAGTACGGCTCGTACTCAGATCATGGAGATTCAGGATAAGCATGATCAGGCTACTCAAGAGTTGGCCTCGCTGAGTGATGAGGAAGCGCAAGAGAAGCTTCAGGGATTGTTATTGGCGCGTAGTGCACGTGAAGCTGCGCTGGCTAATGCCCGCACAGAACAAGATGCATTACTGCATCAACTGCGTGAAGCGGATGAAGCGCGCATGCAGATTGAGCGAAGCTTGCAGCCAATGCGCGACAAAGTAGTAGATTTGCGGTTACGTGAACAAGCTGCTCGCCTGAATTACGAGCAATTTGCAATGCTACTATCAGATGCTGAAGCCGATTTAACCGCTTTAGAGGCTAACTTTAGTCCAGATCTAAAAGTGGGTGCTTTGCAATCCGAGGTAAATCGCCTCAATAGTGAAATTCAGTCTCTGGGTCCAGTCAATATGGCAGCCTTGGATGAGTTGGCAAGTTCTCGAGAGCGTAAACAGTTCTTGGATGCGCAATCGGCTGACTTGAATGAAGCTATGCAAACCTTGACTGATGCGATTGCGAAGATTGATGCAGAAATCCGCGACTTATTGCAAGGAACCTTTGATCAGGTTAATGGACACTTCGGCAAACTGTTCCCAGAATTGTTTGGTGGTGGACATGCCGAGCTGGTCATGACCGGAGAAGAAATTTTGGATTCTGGCGTCCAAGTGATGGCGCAGCCGCCTGGCAAGAAAAATAGCAGCATTTATCTGCTCTCAGGCGGAGAGAAGGCGTTGACCGCGATTGCCCTAGTGTTCTCACTCTTCTTATTAAATCCCGCACCATTCTGCTTGCTGGACGAGGTGGATGCACCATTGGATGATGCGAATACCTTGCGCTATGCGCAACTCGTTGCCAAAATGGCAGATAAGACCCAGTTCCTATTTATTTCGCACAACAAGATCACAATGGAAATTGCACATCAGTTGATTGGCGTCACCATGCAAGAGCAGGGCGTCTCCAGAATTGTGGCAGTGGATATTGCATCTGCTGTGTCAATGGTGGAGGCCGCCTAAGTGTACGTAGAACAAATCATGACGATGTTGGGTTTGTCTAATTTGCAATTCGCATTGGCGGTCATTGGACTGCTGATTTTGGTATCCGTAGCCTTTATCAATTTCAAGTATTCGCGCGCTCGTCGTAAGGCAAAAGAGCAAAACTTTTTGCGGATGAGCGCTCCGCTCGTGAGCCCAGTTTTGGTCAAGGATTTGCCGATGCCGATACGAGTGGGCGCACTGAGCCTGGTTTCGGTGATGCTTCCTTAACGGTGAATACTGCGCCAGAAAAGTTTACGATTGACCCTCGTATTGATTGCGTCATCACATTGCGTTTTGACGAGAGCATTGGTGGTGCTGAAATTCTGGAAGAGATCAATACTTGGAATGATTTACAGACTACATCTGCTGCGCGCTGGAGCTGTGAGAGTTTAAATGCCAATATTGATGTGGCAGAAGACTGGGAAGAGTTACACCCAGATTCACGTTATTCAGATTTGCAGTTGGCCATTCAGTTGGCCAGTCGTCGGGGCCCTATTGGCGTGATTGAGTTGTCGGATTTCTGATCCCGTGCGCAGGCCTTAGCGGATACCTTAGGCTCCCAAATTGATATGCCAAGCGTAAATACCATGCTTAAGAGCGCTAAAGAACTCGATGCTATGGCTGCTGAGAGCGATATTCAACTGAGTATCAATGTCTTATTTGATGAGTCATGCCCTTGGGGTAATTTTGATGCGCTCATGCGTCAGCGTGGCTTTAAATTAGCACGCAGTGGTAGGCAATACGAGTTTTATAGCAATGGAAACTTGATATTTAACAGCACTGATCTTGATCCCAGCAAGCCAGTGACTCAACTTACCTTGTTGCTAGAAGTTCCGTTGGTCGCGCAAGAAGAACGCGCTTTTGAAAGAATGCTGGCTGAAGGTGTCGAGATTGCCCAAGCCGCCAACGGACGTCTGGTAGATGACAATGGCATTAACCTAAGTGAAGGTGCGGTCGATTAGTATTCGCCAACACCTAGATGGGCTTTACGCCAATCTCGAGCGATCTGGCGTCCCTGCTGGTTCGAGTACCGCTAGCAGACTCTTTAGCTAGGACATCATCTTGTCGTCCAATCATCCGACAAATCTTGCGGAGCGGTATGCATTCTTGCAAGCAGAGCTTGCACGTCTTGAGTATGCATATTATGTGCTGGATAACCCATTGCTTCCAGATATTGAATACGATCGACTGTATCGTGAGTTGTTAGATATTGAAGCTGCACATCCAGAATGGGTAACCCCTGAGTCACCCTCTCAACGTGTCGGAGGTGTTGCATTAAAAGAGTTTGATTCAGTTACGCATGAAGTGCCGATGCTTTCGCTTAACAACGCGTTTGAAGAGTCCGAACTCATCGCATTCGATCGACGTTGTCGTGAGGGCCTTAATGCTGATCATGTGGCCTATGCTGGTGAGCTGAAGTTCGATGGCTTGGCGATCTCCCTGCGTTATGAAAATGGTTCGTTAGTCAGGGCGGCGACCCGTGGTGATGGTGCGAGTGGTGAGGATGTTACGGCGAATATTAAAACGATTCGCGCTATTCCACTAAAGTTGATTGGCAACCACATTCCTAAAGTGTTGGAAGTGCGTGGTGAGGTCTTTATGTATCTCAAAGACTTCGAGAGAATGAACAAACAGGCGGCCCAAGCAGGCGAGAAAGAGTTTGCAAATCCACGAAATGCAGCAGCAGGAAGTTTGCGTCAGCTAGATTCCAAAATTACCGCCAAGCGACCCTTATCGTTTTTTGCATACGGTCTTGGGGTGTTGGAGCTACAGTCTTGGCTGCCGAAGACCCATGAAGAGTTATTAAATAAATATGTAGAACTTGGCTTACCGGTCTGTACAGAGCGTAAAGTGTTGCACTCTGTTCAAGACATTCTGGCGTTCTATAACGAAATTGGCGCCAGACGTGATTCCTTGCCATACGACATTGATGGTGTTGTGTATAAAGTCAACGCATTTGCAGAGCAGGCAAAACTGGGATTTGTATCTAGAGCTCCTCGCTTTGCATTGGCGCATAAATATCCTGCGCAAGAGGCCCTCACTACCGTATTGGGGATTGATGTGCAGGTGGGTCGCACTGGAGCCATTACACCCGTTGCTCGATTGGTACCAGTCGAAGTCGGTGGGGTTACGGTAACAAACGCCACTTTGCACAATAAGGATGAGGTAAAGCGCAAGGACGTGCGCATAGGCGACACAGTTTCAGTTCGTCGAGCGGGAGACGTGATTCCAGAAGTAGTATCGGTCATCAAAGATCGTAGACCAGCTGATGCCATTGAGTTTGTCATGCCGATGAATTGCCCAGTGTGCAACTCGCATATTGAACGCTTGGCTGATGAGGCTGTGGCGCGGTGCAGTGGGGGATTATTTTGTGGAGCACAGCGTAAGCAAGCGTTGATTCATTACGCACATCGACGAGCAATGGACATTGAGGGTCTAGGCGAGAAGATTGTTGATCAATTGGTAGACCAAAACTTGGTAAGGACTCCAGCAGATCTCTATCGCCTGGGGTTTACGGCCTTAGCCAACCTCGAGCGGATGGGCGAGAGGTCTGCTGACAATTTAATTCAGGCGATTAATCAGTCCCGCAATACGACCTTAGCACGTTTCATTTTTGCCTTAGGTATTCGGCATGTTGGCGAGACCACTGCAAAAGATTTGGCCAATCATTATCGATCAGTGCATGCCTTAATGGACGACAGCATGGAAGATTTGCTGACCGTCAAAGACGTTGGGCCGGTGGTCGCGGATTCCATTACGAGCTTTATGCAAGAGTCTCATAACCGCGAGGTCATTGAACAACTTCTCGCATCTGGAATACAGCTAGCGGTAGAGGAGAAAGTGATTAGCGCAGCGGTCGCTGGCAAGACATTTGTATTAACCGGAACATTCCCAACGTTAACGAGGGATGAAGCAAAGGATCTGCTCGAAAAAGCCGGTGCGAAAGTGGCTGGATCCGTTTCCAAAAAAACCGACTATGTTGTTGCTGGCACTGATGCTGGTAGTAAGCTCACAAAAGCAGAGGAACTGGGCGTCCCAGTCATTGATGAAGCAGCAATGCTGGATCTATTGAAATAACGCTTTTGATTAAGCGCTTAGAGCCTCAAGTAACTCTGTCTCTAGTTGAATCTGTAATTTAGGATTCTTGCCCAAGTTGGCAGCGTCTAGCAGCAAAACATCCTCAACTCGCTCACCAAGAGTGTTAATTCTGGCGCTATGGATTGATACCTGATGTTTTGCCAATACCCGAGAGATGGTGCACAGCAGCCCGGTGCGGTCGCTCGCTGATAGCGCAAGCGTGTAATAGCGTCCACGATCGTCTGGAACCATGTGAACACGCGGTTGAATCGGGAACGTCCGCGACTGTCTTGAGAGGCGCCCCATGCTAGGTTTCGGTAATGGCTCAGCATTCGTGAGAGCTGCCGTGAGTTCAAATTCTACTAATTGAATGATGTCGCGATACCTGCCACCTCCATCGACTAAGTTACTGCCAGAGATTTGGAAGGTATCCAACGCGTAGCCATGGCGGGTAGTATGAATGCGTGCATCCCAGATTGAGAAACCATGTCGCTCAAAATAGGCACAAATTCTGGCGAATGGATCTTCCTGATCTTTAATATAAACCGCTACTTGCAAGCCCTCACCAATCGGCGAAAGTCGCGCTCTCACGATCGGCTGGTCACTGGTGACCTTGTTATAGAGATGGCGCGTCAGCCAGGCAATATCGGAAGAATCCTGTCGCAAAAAGAACGCAACATCCAGCTGTTTCCAAAGATCTTCATAGGACTCATCATTGATTCCATAGAGACGCAGTTTTGCTCTCGATTCTTCTTGAAGCTGTGCCAACTCTGAAGAAGCATCGGGTTTTGCTCCACCCAGAACTCTCAGTGTTGCGCGATAGAGATCCTCTAACAACTTGCCTTTCCAAGCGTTCCACACTTTAGGGCTGGTGCCACGAACGTCGGCCACTGTTAGCAGGTACAAAGCTGTTAAATGACGTTCGTCCCCCATCTTCTTGGCAAAGGCACGCACGACATCTGGGTCGGTGATGTCTTGCTTTTGAGCAACCTGGCTCATATTGAGATGCTCTGCAACGAGCCAAGCCAATAATTCAGTGTCTTTCTTATCGAGACCATGTTCCTTGGCAAACTTACGCATATCAGCTTTGCCAAGTTGTGAGTGATCTCCACCACGTCCTTTGGCAATGTCATGAAAGAGTGCTGCAATCACAATGAGCCAAGGCTTTTCAAAGTGCGCAATCAAACTGCTGCAGTAGGGGAACTCATGAGTATGCTCAAGCGTCATAAAGCGACGTACATTGCGCAAGACCATCAAGATATGCTGATCAACCGTATAGACGTGGAACAGGTCATGCTGCATTTGGCCCACAATTTTTCTAAATGCGGGCAGGTAACGTCCAAGCACGCTGCTTCGATTCATGAGTTGAAATGCTCGGCTAACACCCTCTGGTTGCTGGAGAATTTCCATGAATAAAGCCCGATTAATCGGATTGGAGCGCCATTTGGCATCCATCTTTTGACGAGCGTTGTAGAGCGCTCTAAAAATCGTTGCTGAAAGACTCTTCACACTTGGTGTTTTGGCAAATACCAAGAAGGTCCTCAAAATTTGTTCGGGATGCTTTTGAAAAAGCTGGGGGTCAGAAATATCGAGTACGCCCTGACGCTCAACAAAATGAGCATTGCCTTCGCCTGGAATGGGCAAAATCGTTTTCGATTCCTGTGGAAACAGCAAAGCCTCAATATTTTGTAAGAGAACATCATTGAGTTGGGTAACCGCTTTAGCTGCCCAGTAATAACGACGCATGATGGCTTCGCTTGCTTGGCGGGATGAGTCGGTCTCGATGCCCATGGACTGTGCAAGAGGTGCTTGCAAGTCAAATGCGATGACATCTTGACGTCTTCCCGCGAGCAAATGGAGGTTGGTTCGAAGCGTTTCCAAAAAACGCTGATTGCGATTGAGCTCAGTTAACTCTCGCTGTGTGACAAGACCTACTTCATTGAGATCTTTAAAGGTATTTCCAAGCAATGCCGCCTTGCTGACCCAGGAGATTACTTGCAGATCCCTCAATCCGCCCGGACTCTCTTTGCAATTAGGCTCTAAAGAGTAGGGGGTATTTTGGTATTTGTAATGCCGCTGAATTTGCTCGGCTAACTTTGCTTGAAAGAAGTTCTTAGGACCCATGGCTGCTTCATATGCAACGGAAAACTCTTTAAACAGTTTCTGTTGGCCGCAAAGTAAGCGTGCCTCTAATAGCGATGTGCGAACAGTGATGTCTTGTTCCGATTCAGAGATGCACTCTGCAACCGTTCTGACCGAGGAGCCAATTTCCAGGCCCGTATCCCAACAACGGGCAACAAATTGTTCTACGCGTTTTGACAGTGATTCGGCAGTCTTGATCTTGGCTGGAAGCAAGATGAGGATATCAATATCAGAGTAGGGAAAGAGCGCGCCTCTGCCATAGCCCCCAACAGCAACTAGAGTAGCCTCATTATTAAGCCCGCATTCTTGCCAAAGATGCGACAGCAAATGGTCGGTTAACTTGGAAAGTTGCTTGGTCAGTTTTCCAACAGCTTGCGAACTTTTAAACTCGATATACGCCTTCTCTCGAGCGGCACGAAGAGTAACCGCATCTGTAATCGTGTTAACTACTAAAGACTGACCCATGAAATTAGGCGGCAATAGAAGATGGTCTGAAGTTCAAACCTTTGACGCAATCTGGCGGTGGATTGCTACCCTCAGACCAAGTTAATACCTCAACACCCGTTTGCGTCACTAATAGAGTGTGCTCCCATTGCGCAGAGAGGCTGCGGTCTTTGGTCTTAACAGTCCATTGATCGGGCATGGTGCGAATATCGCGTTTGCCAGCGTTAATCATGGGTTCAATCGTAAAAGTCATGCCTGCTTCTAATTTTTCACCGGCGCCGGGTCGACCGTAATGAAGAATTTGGGGATCTTGATGAAACACCTTGCCAATTCCATGACCGCAGTATTCTCGCACAACAGAGTAACCAGCTTTTTCAGCATGCGTTTGAATCACGTGACCAATGTCACCTAGGGATGCACCCGGTTTAACTTGGGCAATCCCCAGCCACATACATTCGAATGTAATTTGGGTAAGTCGTTTTGCCATTACGGAGACTTCACCAACCATAAACGTGCGACTGGTATCGCCGTAATAACCATCTTGTGTAATGACAGTAATGTCTAGATTGACTACATCACCGTTTTTGAGAACTTTGTCCCCAGGAATGCCGTGGCAGATTACATCATTCACTGAGGTGCAAATGGATGCTGGAAAGGGTGGGTAACCCGGGGGTTGATAGTTAAGTGGAGCAGGAATAGTTTGTTGGATATCGCACATGTATTCATGGCAAATGCGATCCAGTTCACCCGTGGTGACGCCGGCTTTGACATGGGGCGCTACATGGTCCAAAACTTCGCTTGCCAAGCGGCCAGCGTCTCGCATCCCAAGGATATCTTTCTCTGCAGTAAATACGCTATTCATGCCTTGATTATCAACGGCTTGGATGCATTTGGCAGAGTTCATTTGCCTAAACATTAAGCAACATTCACGAAATTTGGGCCTCTAAGCCCGAAATTGCTTTGTCGCAGTGACGTCTAGACCACGTCAGCCCTGGCTAGAGCATTGATATTTAAGCTATAATTTGGTCTCTGGTCTATTTTGGGCCTGAAATCGCGAGTTGAGTCTTCCAGGGTGGCGTTTTTTAGCGCAGCTAGGACTCAACTTTAGAACCAACCCTTAGGAGAAGTTATGTCAGTAACGATGCGTCAAATGCTGGAAGCCGGCTGCCATTTTGGCCACCAAACACGTTTCTGGTCCCCAAAGATGGCCCCTTTCATTTTCGGTCATCGCAATAAGATCCACATCATCAACTTGGAAAAAACATTGCCAATGTTTCAGGACGCCCTGAAATTTGCAAAACAAGTTGCTGCAAATCGTGGCACGATTTTATTTGTTGGCACAAAGCGTCAATCTCGCGAGATTATTGCTGAAGAAGCAACTCGTGCTGGTATGCCGTATATCGACAGCCGTTGGTTGGGTGGCACGCTCACCAACTTTAAAACCGTTAAAGGTTCTCTCAAGCATTTGAAAGACATGGAAGTTGCTAAAGAAGCGGGCGACTGGGAAAAGCTTTCAAAGAAAGAAGCATTAACAAACGATCGCGAACTCGATAAGTTGCAAAAAGCACTTGGCGGTATCAAAGAATTGAATGGCATTCCAGATGCAATTTTCGTGGTGGACGTTGGTTATCACAAAATTGCTATTACCGAGGCGAACAAGCTGGGCATTCCAGTGATTGCTGTAGTGGATACCAACCACTCTCCAGAGGGTGTGGACTACATCATCCCAGGTAACGATGACTCTAGCAAAGCTGTAACCCTCTACGCACGTGGTATCGCTGATGCAATCTTGGAAGGTCGCGCAAACGCTGTTCAAGAAGTGTTGACTGCCGTTAAAGAAGGCGAAGACGAGTTTGTTGAAGAAGGGAAAGCTGAATAATGGCCGCTATTACCGCTGCAATGGTTGGCGAGTTACGCGCCAAAACAGATGCTCCGATGATGGAGTGCAAAAAGGCTCTGACTGAGGCTGATGGTGACATGGCTCGTGCAGAAGAAATTCTGCGTGTCAAGTTGGGAAGTAAAGCTGGCAAAGCTGCTTCCCGTGTTACCGCTGAGGGTATTGTTGCCGTCTCTATCAACGGCACGAACGGTGTTTTGTTGGAAGTGAACTGTGAAACTGACTTTGTTTCTAAGAACGATGATTTCTTGGCGTTTGCAAATGACTGTGTGAAGTTGGTTGCAGAAAAGAATCCTGCGGATGTTGCTGCTTTACTGGCACTGCCTTTAAACGGTCAAACAGTGGATGAGGTTCGTAGCGCATTGATTGGTAAGATCGGCGAGAACATCATGCCGCGTCGATTCAAGCGTTTTGCTGGTAGCAATAAGTTAGTTTCTTATCTTCACGGCACCCGTATTGGCGTTGTAGTCGAGTTTGATGGTGATGAGGTTGCTGCTAAAGATGTGGCGATGCACGTTGCTGCCATGAAACCAGTTGCGCTTTCTACTGCGGATGTGCCGGCTGAGAAGATTGCTGTTGAGCGTAGTGTTGCTGTTCAAAAAGCTGCTGAATCTGGTAAGCCACCAGAAATTGTCGAGAAGATGGTTGAGGGTTCTATTCAGAAGTACCTCAAAGAGGTGTCTTTGTTGAACCAAACCTTCGTCAAGAATGACAAGCAAACCGTTGAGCAAATGCTTAAGGCTGCCAATACCAATGTGAAAGCATTCACAATGTTTGTTGTTGGCGAAGGCATCGAGAAGCGTCAGGATGACTTTGCGGCTGAAGTGGCAGCGCAGGTTGCCGCAGCTTCTAAAGCAACTGCTTAATTAGCGTTTTGGGGCAAGTCCCCGAGATGCGTATAGCACCTGAAAGGGCACAGAAACCTTAGTTTCTGTGCCCTTTTCTTTGATCTTTCCCAAGCCCTTTATAATTTGGCGGAGATATTAAAAAGTGCTTAAAGATCAATAAGCTAAGTACGAAAATACTTTGCAAATTACGGAAAATAAAAATATGCCAGGCTACAAACGCGTCCTCCTTAAATTATCTGGTGAAGCCCTGATGGGGGATGATGCTTTTGGCATTAATCCGGTCACCATTGACTCCATGGTTTCTGAGATTGCACAAGTCGTAAATAGCGGCGTAGAGCTGGCTATCGTGATTGGTGGCGGAAATATTTTCCGCGGTGTTGCAGGTGGCGCAGCGGGCATGGATCGTGCTACTGCAGACTACATGGGCATGTTGGCCACCATGATGAACTCATTGGCATTACAGGATGCTTTACGTCAAAAAGGCGTTGAGGCGCGTGTGCAATCTGCCTTGCGTATGGATCAAGTAGTTGAGCCTTACATTCGTCCTCGTGCGATTCGTGCCATAAGCGAAGGCAAGGTCGTCATTTTTGCGGCAGGTACTGGTAATCCGTTCTTTACTACGGATACCGCAGCCGCTCTGCGCGGCGCTGAAATGGGTGTAGAGGTGATGCTCAAAGCAACCAAAGTGGACGGCATTTACAGCGCAGATCCGGTAAAAGATCCCAGCGCGACGCTTTATAAAACCATCACCTTTGATGAAGCATTAATTAAGAACTTACAAGTCATGGACGCTACGGCTTTTGCTTTGTGCCGTGATCGCAAATTACCCATCAAAGTATTTTCAATCCTCAAGCCAGGCGCGCTGATGCGTGTCGTGCAGGGTGAGTCTGAGGGTACTTTGGTGCACGTTTAATAGGAGGCCAGATGTTTGCAGCAGAAATTAAAACAACCACTCAGCAAAAAATGGAGAAGTCTCTAGAGGCTTTGAAATCCAATTTGGCAAAGATTCGTTCTGGGCGCGCTAACCCAGGCATCTTGGAGCATATTCAGGTGGAGTATTACGGTAATCCAACGTCATTAAGTCAGGTAGCTAGCTTGGGTCTGGCCGACGCTCGCACGATCAATGTTCAGCCTTTTGAGAAGACCATGGTTGCAGCGGTTGAGAAAGCGATTCGTGACTCCGACTTAGGTTTAAATCCTGCTTCGCAAGGAACGGTGATCCGTGTGCCGATGCCTGCCTTGACGGAAGAGCGTCGTCGCGAGCTGACAAAGGTAGTGAAGAGTGAAGGTGAAGATGCCAAGATCGCAGTGCGTAATCTGCGTCGTGATGCGAACGAACATCTCAAGCGCTTAACGAAAGATAAAGAGATTTCTGAAGACGAAGAGCGTCGTGCAACCGATGATATTCAGAAGATGACGGATAAAGTAGTTGTAGATATTGACAAAATCATCTCTGAAAAAGAAAAAGAGATCATGACCGTTTAAGGTCTGCTCGCTTTCACTTGATTAATTACATGACCCAACACCTTAGTTCGACGCAATCTATACCTGAGGTCACCGCTATCCCTCGCCATGTGGCAATCATCGTGGATGGCAATGGTCGTTGGGCAAGTAAGCGCATGATGCCTCGCGTAGTGGGGCACTCTGAAGGTTTGGGTGCAGTACGCAAAATTGTTCAAGAGTGCCGTCGTATTGGGGTTGAGTACCTTACGGTATTTGCATTCAGTTCGGAAAACTGGCGACGCCCACCAGAAGAGGTGGGCTTTTTAATGAAACTCTTTCTAAAATCCCTCAAAGGTGAAGTATCGCGGCTTGCAGAAAACGATATCTGCTTGCGATTGATTGGCGATCTCAGTCGTTTTGATGGTGCTATTCAGGAGATGGTGGAGTTTTCTGAAAAGAGGACGGCCGGATGTAAAGCTTTGACATTTACGATTGCAGCTAACTATGGCGGTCGCTGGGATATTTTGCAGGCGATGCAGCGTTGTTTGGCAGTCAGCCCCAATTTGAAGCCAGAAGATGTGAACGAGGATCTCTTGCAACCGCACCTATCCATGGCCTACGCACCGGAGCCTGATCTATTCATCCGTACTGGCGGCGAGCAGCGCATTAGTAACTTTCTGCTTTGGCAGTTAGCCTATACAGAGCTGTATTTCACAGACGTTCTATGGCCTGATTTTGATGAGGCTGAACTGCATAAAGCGTTTGATTGGTTTAGTCAGCGCGAGCGCCGCTTTGGCCGCACTAGTGCTCAGCTTGCATCGCCGGCATTAAGCGATGCAGTCTAAATATTCGAATTCCCCGACATGTTAAAAACCCGAGTGATTACTGCCCTTGTTCTGTTGGCAGTGCTCTTGCCGATTTTATTTTTTCTGCCGCCGGTGTATATCGGTGGATTTTTCTTAATTGCCTTACTCGCAGGTGCTTGGGAATGGAGTCTTTTGTTAGCGCCTGAAGCAGGGCGTGCAGCGTATCTTTATGCAGTTTTTTGTTTGGCTATCATCGTATTTTTGCTAGCAACCCAAAATGTTAGTTGGCAATTTGGCTTATTGCTTCTAGCGGTTCTCTTTTGGTTTTTGGTGGCTCCATTTATTCTAGCAAGGGGAATGCATCTTTCGTTAGACAGGTTGCGTTCGTTTTACGTAGTGCTTGGTTTGATTTTGTTGCCAGCCACTTGGTTTGCCTTGGCATTTTTACGCGAGCTCGGATTGGTGTTTTTATTAACAACAATGGCATTAGTGTGGGTGGCTGATATTGGTGCTTATTTTGTCGGCAAGGCTTTCGGTAAGCGCAAACTAGCAGCACAGATTAGCCCTGGTAAGTCGGTAGAGGGTGCGCTGGGCGGCCTGGTTCTGTGTTGCGTCTATGCATTAGCATGTGTTTTCTTTTTGCCGTTTGAATCGACTCTCTTTGGAGCCTGGGCTATTCGTTTTGGTTGGGTCCCCATGTTTCTGATGGTTGCTGTATTAACTGCTTTTAGTATTTTTGGTGATCTTTTTGAGTCGCAATTGAAGCGCTTGGCTGGCGTAAAAGACGGTAGCCATTTATTGCCTGGGCATGGTGGAGTCTTGGATCGCGTTGATGCATTAATCCCAACGATGCCGATTGCAGCGTTACTTGCAGGTTTAGTTTGATGGTTCGTAAAGTTGCCATTCTGGGTTCCACAGGCTCTATTGGGGCCAATACACTGGATGTAATTCGCTCGAATCCAGACCGTTTTCAGGTAACTGCCTTAACCGCTGGCAAGCAGGTCGAGAAACTCGCGGAGCAGTGTGTTGAGTTTGCCCCATCAATTGCAGTGGTTACTAGTGCGACAGATGCATCCCGTTTAGAAAAAGTACTGCAGAATAAAAATCTCAAGACACGAGTGTTGTATGGTCCTGAAGCCCTGGTAACGGCAGTATTGGATTCTGGATGCGATACCGTTATGGCGGCAATTGTGGGAGCAGCAGGCCTAATGCCCACTTTAGCTGCTGCGAAGGCCGGCAAACGCGTCCTCTTAGCAAACAAAGAGGCGCTAGTGATGTCAGGCAATTTATTTATGCAGGCCATGAAAGTGGGCGGCGGCGCACTATTGCCTATTGATAGCGAACACAATGCTATTTTTCAGTGCCTCCCTTATCAATTTTTTACAGGATCCTCGAGTTCAGAAACGCAACATGATGGCGTTGAAGAATTGTGGCTTACCGCATCGGGCGGCCCCTTTCGTAATACACCACTTAATCAATTGGCTGAAATTACGCCCGAGCAAGCATGTGCTCATCCGAACTGGGTGATGGGTAGAAAAATTTCCGTCGATTCTGCGACTATGATGAATAAAGGTCTTGAAGTGATTGAGGCTTATTGGTTGTTTGGCTTACCCCTTGAAAAAATTAAAGTCATTATTCACCCGCAAAGTGTTGTGCATTCACTAGTACGTTATTGCGACGGCTCTGTACTGGCGCAGTTGGGTCAGCCGGATATGCGTACACCGATTGCTTATGGATTGGATTGGCCTGAGCGAATTGTTTCGGGTGTGGCGCCATTGAATTTGATGCAGTTGGCGAACTTAAATTTTTCAGAGCCTGAGCTCTCACGCTTTCCTTGCCTTAGTTTAGCCTTTGCTGCAGCAAAGGCAGGGGGCTCAGCCCCGGCAGTATTGAACGCAGCGAATGAGGTGGCGGTGGCAGCGTTTTTAGAAACAGGCCTACCGTATTTACATATCCCGCAAGTAGTAGAGAGAGTATTAAATCAGTTGCCTGTAGAGAGTGCAGATTCTCTCGATTCTATTTTGGATATTGATGCGCAAGCTAGAGCAGTTGCGCACAACTGTATCCGCAGTATACAGCAGTAGATTCAGTCGCTACAGTTCATGCAAGTGCTTATTACCATCAGCGCCTTTTTATTGACTCTTGGAGTTTTGGTTAGCTTTCATGAATTCGGTCATTTTGTTGCAGCGAGGGCGTGTGGCGTCAGGGTGCTGCGATTTGCGATCGGTTTCGGTAAGCCGCTTTTTGCTTACCATGCCAAAAATAAAACAGAATGGGTGATTGCTGCTATTCCATTGGGTGGTTATGTAAAACTACTGGATGCTCGCGATCGCTCACAACAACTATCCGCGGTAGAGAATTTTCAAGCATTTGATCAAAAGCCACTTTGGCAGCGTTCGTTCATTGTTGCTGCGGGACCATTTGCCAACTTCATTTTGGCGATTGCCCTCTTTTCTTTTATTTACATTTCTGGCGTCCCGCAACTTCCAGCAGTTTTGCAAAGCCCGCCTGAGCATTCTGTAGCAGCCCGGTTGGGCGTTATTCAAGGAGACAAGGTCGTCGGATGGCAAGTACTTTCTCCAGAAGCCGCACCAATTTCCGGGGCATTTGACTCGGTACCAAGTTGGAATGCATTGCGTTGGGACTTAATGGATGCCTTGACTGGCGAATTTGGTTTTGCACTCAAAATAGAGAGCCTTAATGGTGGGCGATTTATCAAAGTTTTTGGCGTCCAGGATCTTCCCAAAATTGAGTCTAATGGCGACCCTATGCGCGAGCTAGGCTTGCTTCCCGCGGTAAGTTCACCCACTAGATGGACGGAGCTAAAGTTAGACCCCCTTGAGGCCTTAGTTTTCGCCTCCAGGCGGGTGTGGTTAATTACGAAGGTATCCATTCGTTTGATGCTGGGAATGTTTACTGGTAAGACCTCCTTAAGGCAGCTGGGAGGGCCCCTCAGTA
Organism: Polynucleobacter necessarius; assembly: GCF_900095195.1. Classification (NCBI taxonomy): domain Bacteria; kingdom Pseudomonadati; phylum Pseudomonadota; class Betaproteobacteria; order Burkholderiales; family Burkholderiaceae; genus Polynucleobacter; species Polynucleobacter necessarius. The sequence continues at coordinate 993,676 of NZ_LT606950.1, read as the reverse complement.
TCGCTGATATGGCAGGCAAGTCCGCCCAAGTAGGCTGGCAAGCGTTTTTGGCATTTTTAGCGCTTATTAGTATCAGCATTGGGATGCTCAATTTGCTGCCTTTTCCCATGTTGGATGGGGGCCAGCTCCTGTATGATGCATGGGAGTTAGTTGCTGGAAAGCGAATTTCAGCCTCAGCGCAGGAACAGTTCCAAAAAGTGGGCTTTCTGTTGTTGATTGCTCTCTCGTTTCTAGCTATGTTTAACGATTTACAACGCTATTTATCGCTTTGAATTTTCTCTCTCTGAGCCCTATCTCATATGTTCGCAAGATTGCGAAGTTGCTGATGACGATCGCTATCGGCCTTGCTTTGAATGCTTACGCTGCTGATCCTTTCGTTGTTAAGGATATTCGTGTCGAGGGTCTACAGCGCGTCGAACCGGGAACGGTATTTAGTTACTTGTCTGTTCAGGTGGGTGATAAATTCACCGAAGAAAAGGGTGCTGAGGCTATCAAGGCGCTGTATAGCACTGGATTTTTCAGAGACGTTCAAATTCAGGCTCAGGGTGATGTGTTGATCGTGATCGTAAAAGAGCGCCCAACTATTTCTCGTATCGAGTTTACGGGAATGAAGGAGTTTGATGTTGAAGTGGTACGTAAGTCATTAAGGACCGTTGGTGTAGCAGAAGCACGCTTTTACGACAAGGCGCTCATCGATAAAGCAGAGCAAGAGTTAAAACGCCAGTATTTAGGTAAAGGCTTATTTGCCTCCGAAATTGTTGCCACCGTTACTCCCGTAGAAAGAAACCAAGTCGCTATTTATTTCAATATCGATGAGGGTTTCGTTGCGAAAATCCAAGAAATTAACTTTATTGGTAACGAAGCTTTTAGTGAGTCGACCCTCAAGGGTGAAATGCAGTTGAAGACTGGCGGCTGGCTCTCTTGGTACAGCAAAGACAACCTTTACTCCAAGCAAAAACTGACTGCTGACTTGGAGACGATTCGTTCCTATTATCTAAATCGCGGTTATTTAGAGTTTGTTATTGAATCCACTCAAGTTTCAATCACACCAGATAAAAAAGGAATTTATCTCACCATTAGCATTCGTGAGGGGAAAAAGTTCACTGTTAAAGATATTCGTTTTGCTGGGGAGTTATTGGGCAAGGAAGCGGAATTTAAACGGCTTTTAGTTTTAAAACCGGGCGACACGTTCTCATCAGCCAAATTGACCGAAAGCACCAAAGCGATTGCAGAAGTTCTGGGTAATTATGGCTATGCTTTTGCAACAATCAATCCTCAGCCCGATATTCGTCGAGAACTCGCTGAGGTGGATTTAACATTGGTGATCGATCCAGGTCGTCGCATCTATGTGCGCAAGGTCGATATTACAGGAAATGCAAAAACCCGCGATATGGTCATTCGTCGTGAGATGCGACAGTTTGAAAGCTCATGGTTTGATGGCGACAAAATTGAATTGTCAAAAAAGAGGTTAGGTCGTTTAGGGTATTTTACGGAAACAGACATAACCACCACCGATGTTCCAGGATCATCAGATCAGGTAGATGTAAATGTCAAGGTCACAGAAAAACCTACTGGCGCCATTAACGTTGGCGCAGGTTTTTCTTCAACAGAAAAACTTATTCTCTCTGCAGGTATTAATCAAGAAAATGCTTTTGGTACAGGAACGGCAGTTGGTTTGAATTTTTCAGTAGGCAAGATTAATCAAAACCTAACTTTGTCAAATTACGATCCATATTTCACGGAAGAGGGCATTAGTCGTTATGCCGATTTGTACTACCGATCTTCAAAGCCACTGTATTATGTTGGCGACCCAGATTATCAAATTAAATCTGTTGGTTCTAATATTAAGTTTGGTGTTCCATACACAGAAGTTGACCGCGTATTCTTCGGTACCGGGCTTGAAACATTTCAGATTCAGACAACATACAACACGCCAGTACCTTACTTAAATTATGCGCAAAGTTACGGCATGGCTTATCCAGGATATCCAGCGACATTAACCACCTATAACGTGCCGATTACTGTCGGCTGGTCTCGAGATGGTCGCGATAGCGCTCTGATACCTTCCGATGGTTCTTTGCAGCAGTTATCTGCAGAGGCTGGTACACCTGTCGGTAATATGACTTTTTATCGCATGTATGGTCAGTACCAGAAGTATCACTCATTCTCGAAGGGTAACATTTTGTCCTTCAATGGTGAGGTTGGATATGGTCAATCCTATGGAAACCATTCGTTCCCGATTACCAAGAATTACTACGTCGGTGGCATTGGCTCCGTGCGTGGATATGCTCCAGGTTCCTTGGGTCCTCAGTACTATAACTCGGTAATTGGGGATTACCAGCCAACAGGCGGACGATCTAAAATCGTAACGAATGTGGAGTACACCATCCCCGTACCTGGATCGGGCGTTGATAAAACCTTGCGAACCTTTGCGTTTGTGGATGGTGGTAACGCGTTCGGTCAAAACATGAATCTGGTATTGAGCTATTCCTATGGTTTGGGTGTATCATGGATATCGCCGTTGGGTCCGCTAAAATTTAGCTATGGCATACCTTACAAGCCATACCCAACCGCTAACGTACAAAGATTGCAGTTTCAGGTTGGTACTGCGTTTTAATAGTTTAAGGAAATTTATGAAGTTGCATTTTTCGAGATGGATTCAAGTTGGCTTGGCTATAGCTTTTTTGGCTTTTTTATCTGCCAAAGCTTTTGCTCAAGACGCTGGTACTCGTGTGGCAGTAGTCAATTCTGAAAAAGTATTTAATGAGTCCAACTTGGCAAAGGCGATGCAGACTCGCCTTCAGAATGAGTTTACAAAGCGCCAGAAGGAATTGCGTGATAGCGCTCAAAAAATACAGACAGCAGCTGAAAAGCTCGATCGTGATTCCGCTGTAATGAGTGAGGTTGAGCGGGTACGTCGTCAGAGAGAATTGGCTGATCAAGATCGTGAATTACAACGCAAACAACGCGAATTTACTGAGGATTTGAATCAGCGTACCCTCGAAGAGCGCGCCAAGATTGCTGAAAAAGCGAATGCTGTCCTTCGCCAAATCGCCGAGCAAAGAAAACTCGACATTATTGTCCAAGAAGCAGCTTTTGCAAGCCCTAAGGCTGACATTACTGACGATGTCATCAAGACTTTAAATAGTCATAAATAAGTTTTATGTCTACCGCCATTGAGCTGGCCGAACAGTTTCAAGCAAGCCTGATGGGGGAGGGCTCCCCAAGATTTACCGGGCTTGCTCCCTTGGAGACTGCTCAGAAAGAGCACATCTCCTTCTTGTCTAATCCTTTGTACCGTCAGCAGGCTGCAGAGAGTAAAGCGGGTGCGCTCATCGTTAGTCAAGCGGACTACGATTTCTTGCAAGGATGTCAGGTTAATATTGACTCCAAGCGCATCTATTTTGTTTCCAAAAATCCGTATGCTATTTTTGCGAGAATGGCACAACATTTTGCAAAGCAAAATACGCCAAAGCATGCTCCCGGAGTTCATCCAAGCGCTGTAATAGACCAATCTGTAACCATTCCCTCGACCTGCTACATCGGTCCTTTCATCAATATTGAGTCTGGCGTAAAGCTGGGTGAGCGTGTTTGTATTTTGGGTAATAGCACGATTGCTCGAAACACTGCTATTGCTGACGATGCTCTTATTTACCCATCCGTATCGATTTACCAAGGATCAAAAATCGGTGCTCGTTGCATCATTCATAGCGGCGCAGTGATAGGGGCAGATGGATTTGGTTTTGCGCCCGACTTTTCAGCAGAGGGTGGTGAATGGGTCAAGATTCCGCAAACTGGAAATGTCATTATTGGCGATGATGTTGAGATTGGGGCTTCAACCACCATCGATCGTGGTGCAATGAGTGACACCATCATTGGCGCCGGGACAAAAATTGATAATCAGGTTCAAATTGCGCACAACGTCGTCATAGGGCAATGTTGCGTTATTGCTGGTTGTGCTGGCATATCGGGTAGTACCAAAATCGGTAACTACTGCATTATTGGTGGATCCGCTAATTTTGCAGGCCACTTAAGCATTGCAGATCGGACAACCGTATCGGGTGATACCTCGATTGGTCGCTCCATTACCGAGCCGGGACAGCATTTCACGGGTATTTATCCGTCAATGCTACATGCGGCTTGGGAGAAAAATGCCGCTATATTGCGCGGTCTAGATAAAATACGACAGCGCCTGCGTTTATTGGATAAACGCAAGAATTCAGAGTCATAAATCCGTTTTAGCTTTCAATTTATATTCATTTTGAGTGGGTAATTTATGGGTATACCCATTGCGATTGATATCAACAAGATTTTGAAATTGTTGCCGCATCGCTATCCTTTTTTATTGGTAGATCGGGTGCTTGAAATTACCCCTCGCGAAACCATTACGGCATTAAAGAATGTCACTATGAATGAGCCATTCTTTCAGGGGCATTTTCCAGAGTTTCCAGTAATGCCAGGCGTACTCATTATTGAAGCGCTGGCTCAAACTGCTGCATTGTTGACATTCTCCGAGGAGCGTGCTGAGAATGCTATTTATTACTTTGCTGGTATCGATGGAGCACGTTTTAAAAAGCTGGTTCTGCCTGGTGATCAGTTAATAATGACTGCGAAGTTGGAGCGTGGTCGCGCTGGTATTTGTAAGTATGCAGTGCGGGCAACGGTTGACGGTGATATTGCCGCTGAGGCAAACATTACCTGTGCCGTTCGTACGAAAGGCGCGTAATGACACGGATTCATGCATCCGCTGTAGTTGATCCCAAAGCTGAATTGGCTAGTGACGTTGAGGTTGGTCCGTATTCTGTCATCGGGCCAAACGTCAAAATTGGCGCAGGCACCAAAGTAGGTTCCCACGCCGTGATAGAGGGCTACACGACAATTGGCGCAAATAATAATTTCGCTCACTTTGCCGCAATAGGTGGGCCTCCACAAGATATGAAATATCGCGGTGAACCAACTCAGCTCATTATTGGTGATCGCAATACCATTCGTGAATTTACGACCATTCATACTGGTACGTCTCAAGATGAGGGCATTACGCGAATCGGCAACGATAACTGGATCATGGCCTATGTGCATATTGCACATGATTGCCAACTTGGCAATCACACCATTTTTTCAAGCAACGCCCAAATTGCAGGACATGTAAAGGTAGAGGATTGGGCAATTATGGGTGGTATGTCTGGCGTCCACCAGTTCGTACGAATTGGTCAGCATGCGTTGTTAGGCGGAGCATCTGCCTTGGGTCAAGATATCCCGCCCTTTGTCATTGCCGCAGGCGGTAAAGTCTCTCCGCATGGTATTAATGTTGAAGGCTTGAAGCGACGCGGTTTTTCAAGCGAGACCATTTCTGCATTACGTCAAGCTTATAAGGTCCTTTACAAGGATGGATTGAGTTTTGAGGATGCCAAATCTGGAATACAAAAAATGGTTGCTGCTCATGCCGCCGATCAAGCTACTGCTGAAAAGCTAGCCCAATTTCACGATTTCATTGCTGCCTCCACACGCGGCATCATTCGTTAATAGATAGGAATACTTTGCCAAAGTTAGCTTGTGTAGCTGGCGAACCTTCAGGTGATTTACTTGCTGCGCCAGTCCTAAGTGCATTAAATCAAATTCCGGATATGGCTGGGTTGGAGGTGTATGGTATTGGTGGCCCCCGCATGCAAGCAGAAGGAATGCGCTCCGACTGGCCGATGGATACATTAAGTGTTCGTGGTTACGTGGAGGCCATCAAGCAGCTTCCCACTATTCTGAAATTACGCAAAGAATTGATTGCCAATCTTTTGGGTGAGGGTCGCCCAGATGTTTTTTTGGGTGTGGATGCGCCGGATTTTAATTTGGGAGCTGAGCTCCAATTACGTAAAGCCAAAATACCAACCTTGCATTTAGTATCGCCATCGATTTGGGCATGGAGAGCAGGCCGCATCAAAAAAATTGCACAGGCGGTTGATCGGATGCTCTGTATCTTTCCATTTGAAACAGAAATTTATGATCGCGCAGGTATAGCTTCTACTTATGTGGGGCATCCGCTCGCCAGCGAGATACCGCTTGAGCCCAATCCGCAACAGGCGCGACAGAGAGTCGCCAAGACCTTACAACTTACTAACGATCATTTCGATGGCCTTGTTATAGCTGTCTTGCCTGGGAGTAGGGGTTCGGAGATTGAACTGATTGCCCCAGTCTTTTTTGAGACGATGCAAATGCTTGTCGATCAAGTAAAGGGTCAGAAGTTCCATTTTTTGATTCCAGTAGCTACACCTAAATTGCGTACACCTCTTGAGCAATTATTGCTAAAAGCTAAACTCAATAATCCAGACATTCAGATACATTTGCTTGATGGTATGGCCGATGATGTGCTTGAAGCCGCAGATGTTGTACTAATTGCGAGCGGTACTGCCGCCTTGCAAGCGGCTCTATGGAAAAAACCCATGGTGATCTCCTATAAGGTGCCTTGGTTAACGGCGCAAATTATGAAGCGCCAAGGATACTTACCCTATGTTGGCTTGCCTAATATTTTATGCGGGGAGTTTGTTGTTCCGGAGTTGTTGCAAGATGACGCGACGCCTGCTAATTTTGTATCCGCTCTTCAGGATTGGTTAAATCATCCGCAAAAGGTGGCAAAACTCCAGGAGCGATTTGCGCAAATGCATGCAACCTTGCGTCGTCCCACAGGCTTATTGGTTGCACAAGCTGTGGAGCAAGCGATTGCGAATCAGCGCAAGACGCAACCTGGCCTATGAGCATTATTTGGATTTGTGGCGTGGATGAGGCCGGGCGTGGTCCCTTGTCGGTTCTGTAGTAGCGGGGGCGGTAGTTCTTGATCCAAACCAGCCAATTGAGGGTCTGAAAGATTCTAAGAAATTAACGCCTGCCAAGCGCGAATTTTTGTATGAGCAGATCATTGAAAAGGCGAAGGCCTGGGGAATTGGTGAGGCTAGTTCATCGGAGATTGATGCAATCAATATTTTGCAGGCAACCATGTTAGCAATGCGTCGTGCCGTAGAGGATTTATCAACACGTTTAGGTGCAATGCCCGATAAGGTATTAATCGATGGCAATCGTTGCCCAGAACTACCTATTGCCGCCGAAGCTATCGTGAAGGGCGATGCAAAGGAGCCAGCTATCTCAGCAGCGTCCATTCTGGCTAAGGTTACGCGTGCAAATTCTGCATGAGCGTCATCCTGAATACGGTTTTGCTCAGCAAATGGGCCATCCTACTGAAGCACACTTGGCAGCCTTAAAGCAATATGGCGCTTACGATCAACATCGCAGAAGTTTTTCACCGGTGCGCAAGGTTCTCGAGTCAGCTGCGAAATAAGCTATGAACTTTGATCTCATTACCTCAAAAGAGAATCTTTTAATCAAGGAAATTCGACTCTTGCAAGCTACTGGCGCAAAAGGTCAGAAAGCGCGCCTTGCCGGCGGGCATACCTTGTTAGAGGGAATTCATCTGATTCAAACCTGGGTGGGTGACCCGGCGCTGAAAACCTTGATTACTTCAGAGGTTGGTCTGCGAAATCCCGAAATTTCTCAGGTTGCTTACGAGCATCTTGAGTACTGTCCTGATACCAAGGTATTTCAACTTGATCCTGCTTTATGGGATTTGCTGAGTGACTTGGTCAATGCTCCACACATTGCGGGTCTTCTGACATTGCCGCCTTCCAGTCTTACTGCGCCACAATCCATTTCTACGCTTAATGGTGATCTGCTGATCTTGGATCGTATTCAAGACGCTGGAAACATAGGCTCTATCTTGCGAACTGCTGCAGCGGCAGGTTTTACTCAAATGTTAGCTCTTTCTGGTTGTGCGCATTTGTGGTCAGGGAAGGTATTGCGCGCGGGCATGGGGGCGCATCGTCTCCTAGATCTTTATGAGGGGTGGTCTACTCAACAGCTGTTGAGTGCTGTTACTGCCCCTATGCTGGCAGCCACTGCAGATGCAGAATGCGATCTCTACTCATTAAGTGATGAACTGCAAAATCCAATTGCCTGGGTAATGGGTAGTGAGGGGCAGGGAGTATCCGAAGATATTTTGGCGCAGGCCAAAGGGGTGTCGATACCAATTGATCCGCGGGTAGAGTCTTTAAATGTCTCTACTGCAGCAGCCATTTGCCTATTTGAGACGGTGCGCGTACGTCGCGCCTGGGTCAGCCAATTTAATAGTGGCTAGCCTAAGATCGTTTTATCGGATTTGATGGCTTGTAAAACTGTTGTAGCGATTTCTTCAATCGATTTGCTAGTCGTCAGTACCCAAGGAATCGACTGTTTTTTCATCATCGCCGTCGCTTCATTAATTTCATAACGACAGTTCTCGAGTTTGGCGTAATTACTCCCTGGCCAGCGTTCATTTCGAATTTCGGATAAACGCTCCGCATCAATCATGAGGCCAAAGATTTTTTGGCGAAATGGAATTAAGTCCTTAGGGAGTTGACCACGTTCAAAATCCTCTGGAATGAGGGGGTAGTTTGCAGCCTTCAGACCATATTGCCATGGCCAAGTACAAACTTGTTGGCGTTTTGCCGACACGTGAGATGCCCACCAAAATGACATCGGCTTCAGCCAGGTTTTGATTCGACTGCCCATCATCATGGGCGAGGGAGTAGTTAATCGCTTCGATACGGTTTTTATAGGCTTCGGTATCAGCGTTGTGGTGCAGACGGTTCATGGCATGGGTTGATTTCATGCCCAAGGCTTCTTCAAGAGGAGTGACGAACGTTTGGAACATGTCCAAGATCAGACCATTTGCTTTGGCTACGATCGAATTGAGCTCAAAATTCACCAGAGTAGTGAAAACGATTGGCTGTAGTCATACTTGCTTGCCGCTTGATTAATGCTCTTAACGGCATCATGGGCCTTATCGAAGCTATCCACAAAGGGAATGCGGATGTGCTTAAAACTGGCCTCAAATTGCGCCAAAATCGACTGGCTAAAGTTCTCAGCGGTAATGCCAGTACCGTCTGAGACGATAAAAACAATGCGGGATTCGGTGGACATCAGTTTGGCCTAAAAGAGGGGGTCAGCAATACAATAGGATCATATTAAATGAAGTCGCATTTTGGGCGACCGCAATACCAGTTTCCTTATCTTTAGAGAGTATTTTATGCCCAATCAACAGCAACAAAGCAGCAGTGTGGCAAATGCCTATGTATTGCCTTTTGAGCAACTTCGCATGACAGATGTGGAATCTGTCGGCGGTAAAAATGCATCTTTAGGCGAGATGATTTCCTAGTTGGCCTCTACTGGGGTTCGCGTGCCAACAGGTTTTGCTACCACCGCATTAGCCTTTCGGGATTTCTTAAAGCATAACAATTTGACTGAACGCATTCAACAACGTTTAGAAGGTCTCAATATTGATGATGTGCGTGCTCTAGCGGAGGCGGGCGCCGAGATTCGCAATTGGATTGAAACTGCTCCATTTCAACCGAGACTTGAGGAAGAGATTCGCAAAGCATTTGCAACGTTGGACGATTCCGGCAAAGGATCTTTTGCGGTACGTTCATCTGCTACTGCAGAGGATCTCCCAGACGCCTCTTTTGCTGGTCAACAAGAGACTTTTCTGAATGTTGAAGGTATTGAAGACGTTTTAAAGAAAATTCGTGAAGTATTTGCTTCTTTGTATAACGATCGAGCCATTTCGTATCGTGTTCATAAAGGCTTTGCCCATGCTGAATTAGCACTTTCTGCTGGTATTCAGCGGATGGTGCGTTCTGATTTGGGCGCTGCTGGTGTGATGTTCACTCTGGATACTGAATCTGGATTTGAAGATGTGGTTTTCATTACGTCGAGCTATGGATTGGGCGAGACGGTAGTGCAAGGAGCCGTGAACCCTGATGAGTTTTATGTATTCAAGACCACTTTAGCCCAAGGCAAAAAAGCTATCATTCGTCGTGCGCTTGGCTCTAAGTTAATTCAAATGCAATTTGCACCCAAAGGATCTGCTGAGAAAGTGCAAACTGTGGATGTATCTCCTGAGAAACGTAATCGTTTCTCATTAAAAGATGCCGACATAGCTGAGTTAGCCAAATATGCGGTCATCATTGAAAAACACTATGGCCGTCCAATGGACATCGAGTGGGGTAAAGATGGTCAAGATGGTCGTATTTATATCCTCCAGGCTCGCCCTGAGACCGTAAAGAGTCAGGCGGCTGGTCAGGTGGAGATGCGCTACAAGTTAAAAGGTGGCTCAAAGGTTCTAGCAAAAGGCCGTGCGATTGGTCAAAAGATTGGCGCTGGTCCAGTTCGTATCATTCGTGATCCGAGCGAGATGGATCGGGTTCGGCCTGGGGATGTGTTGGTTGCGGAGATGACGGACCCGAACTGGGAGCCTGTTATGAAGCGCGCTTCGGCGATTGTGACTAACCGGGGGGTCGTACCTGTCATGCGGCGATTATTGCTCGGGAATTGGGTGTGCCAGCCGTAGTGGGTTGTGGCGATGCTACAGAACAGTTGCAAGACGGTATGGTGGTGACAGTCTCGTGTGCTGAGGGTGATGAAGGCCATATCTACGACGGCTTGATTGAAACCGAAGTAACCGAGGTGTCTCGTGGTGTATTACCTGAGATTCCAGTCAAGATCACCATGAATATTGGTAATCCGCAGTTGGCTTTTGATTTTTGCCAAATCCCAAATGCGGGCGTTGGATTGGCTCGCTTGGAATTTATCATTAACAATTACATTGGTGTTCATCCACGCGCAGTTCTGGAGTATCCAAACATTGACCCTGACTTGAAGCGGGCAGTAGAAAGTGTGGCTCGTGGTTATGCAAGCCCACGTCAGTTTTATGAGGATAAATTGGTGGAAGGTGTTGCTACTATTGCGGCCGCCTTTTATCCAAAGGCAGTCATTGTCCGTCTATCAGACTTCAAATCGAATGAATATAAGAAGTTGATCGATGGTTCACGCTATGAGCCCGATGAAGAAAATCCAATGTTGGGCTTCCGCGGTGCTTCGCGCTATATTTCGGAAGAATTTGGTGAAGCTTTCGCATTAGAGTGTTCTGCAATGAAGCGGGTTCGCGAAGACATGGGCTTAGATAATGTCGAGATCATGGTGCCTTTTGTGCGGACCATTCCTCAGGCTCAGCGCGTGATCGCCATGATGGAGAAGTTTGGTCTCAAGCGCGGTGTGAATGGCTTGCGCCTCATCATGATGTGCGAAATTCCATCAAATGCAATTTTGGCAGACCAGTTCCTAGAGTATTTCGATGGCTTCTCGATTGGCTCGAACGATATGACACAGCTCACGCTGGGCCTAGATCGTGACTTGGGCATGGAGTTGCTTGCGATCGACTTTGATGATCGTGATCCAGCAGTTGAATTTATGATTGCTCGCTCAATAGAAGCATGTCGCAAACAAAATAAATACGTTGGTATTTGCGGTCAGGGGCCTTCAGATCATCCAGACTTCGCGCGTTGGTTGGTAGAGAAGGGCGTTACTTCAATATCCCTCAATCCTGATAGCGTGGTTGAGACTTGGGAAATGCTGGGCAAAAACTTAAACGCCTAACTTACAGTATCAATTCCCTGCAGTTCAGCTGTAACAAAAAGCCTAGAAAGCAACCTAGGCTTTTTCTTGGCCGCTATCTTTTTAACCGGCTTGCTTGCCTTAGTCATCGGCGATTTGCTTGCTTTGCGACAGGTGGGCGATTAATGGGAACGCCACCCATTTTCTTAGCAGGCATGGAGATGGCAGCAGACTTATTGGCTCCACTCCAACTGGGTTCGGCAATAGAGTTAAACGCCTCGCGCAATTTCTCGCCCCAAAGACGATGAATCATGGCAAAGTAGGGGTTCTCTTCATCAAGTAGTGTGACAAGCTTAGAGGCCTTTAACGCATCCTTTTCATAAATCACCATATCCAGTGGAGCCCCTACAGAAATATTACTCTTAAGAGTAGAGCCCATGGAGATTAAGACGCACTTGGTAGCCAAATTTAATGGGGTCGAGAAATTTAATACTCGGTCGAGAATCGGTTTTCCATATTTGGATTCGCCGATTTGGAAGTAACACGTCTCAGGAGTAGCTTCAATAAAGTTACCGGCTGAATAAATATTAAACAGGCGAGGTTTTTCGCCTTTGACTTGGCCACCAAAATCATGTTGCAATTGAAATCTAGCCCTGCCTTAGTTAAAGCCTCATGATCGCGTTCGTAAACTTGCTTAATAGCATCACCAACAACAACGGCGGCTTCATAGGAGTTTTTAGCGGTCCACAGATTCTTGCCGTTGATGGATTGACCCTGCAACAGGATTTCCTTAACGGACTGAGTAATAGCCAGGTTGCCGGCACTCATTAAAGCAAAAAAACGATCTTTGTCCTTTTGAAATAAGGTCATTTTTCTGAAGGTACCAATTTGGTCTACTCCAGCATTCGTGCGGGTATCCGATAAAAATACGATACCATCTTTTAGGCAAAGCCCAACGCAATACGTCATATAACCTAATCCTTAAGTGCTTTCTATGCTTCTGATGCAATCATTGCCTGAGATTATCCCTGAAATATTCCATGGGCTACCAGAGGGGGGTGCCTAGGGCTCTAGGCAAGCTGTTGAATCGAGATATTCGCTGTCAATTCTTCGCCGCCACCGCTAGTACGCACACCTTTGACAGGCGCCGCAGAGTAGTAGTCGCGACCGATGGCAAGGCGAATGTGCCGCGCGTCAATTAAACATGCATGAGTAATATCAACGCTAACCCAAACCCCTTTTTCGATATCACTGCAAAAATCAATCCATGCATGACTCACTAGATTGGGGGATTCTTCTGCAAAGAAGTATCCGCTGACATACCGTGCTGGTATTTGTGTGGCTCTACATAGGCTCAACATGATGTGGGCATGATCTTGGCAAACACCCGATTTCATAGCAAATGACTGAGCAGCAGTTGTGGCAAAGTTTGTTTGTCCCGGCGCATATTCAATGGATTGTTGAACTGCTGAGGCAAGTTTCAAAATGGCATTGATTGAATTCTTTTTTTGTAGCGAATCCGCAAAATATTCCAACATCGCCTCAGAGGGTTCTGTTAGATGAGTTTGCTGAAGTAAAAAATAGGGCGATACCGCTTTAGCATCGTCTATGTACTCATAAGCATCCTGCGTGATTACTTCTCCCTCTGCCTCAATCATCATTGAGGTGTAGGAGGCCTCTTGCACAAAAACGCTGCACACGTTGTTAAAAGTATCAATCGAATTGCTTGCTTTAATTGGGGTGCTAATTTTCCAGCGCTCAATGTCTTGCCCTGCTGTAACTGGGTGGCGTCAAGCGCAATTCTTGAATGGAATAGCGCACTGGAGTTTCGTAGCGATACTCGGTGCGATGGCGGATCTTTAAATGCATATCTTCTTTTCGGTTTTTATGCTACTGCCAATGGAATCAGGTAGGCGCTACTGACTTCATCTGCGATATGGTTGATGCGCTCAAGGAAGTTTTCAATATATTCCTCCAGACCCTGCGCAAAGACTTCATCGATGTCTGAGTAATCTAAGTTCGCCTTGAGTTTTCCGAGTAAGCGCTCAATTTCCTTGGATTGTTGGTTTTTAACTTCGGAAACCAATGGAATAAGGTCTGCAAGATACGAGCAGTGTTGTCGGCGCGCTCTAGTAGTGTTCCGACATTAATAAAGTAGAAAGATTCATTTTTCAGCATGGTTCCGTACATCACGCCCCGGAATAAATGGCAACGGCGCTTCACCCACTCAAGCAATCAGCTTTGGTCTGATTGGTGGCGGGTCTGCAAAATGCGTTGCAATTCCAGCCAAGTTGTATTTTGAGTCTCCCAGACTTCGGAGGTAATCTTTCCACGAATCACTCTGGCATCACTCTGGCATTCTCACGGGCTGCATAAAGGCAGGAAACAATGCTGGACGGATTGCTCGTTTCATAAATCATCAAATCCAACACATTTTCACAATTAATCACATCATATTTGCTTAAGAATGCGCCCTCTAATTTTGAGATGGTCAACAGTTTTTTCCAACTTTGCTCTAAGACGTCAGAGGGTTGAGGTAAGAGCGAGGTTTGGTGATTGACACTAACATGCGAGCAGTATTTTCTGCGCGTTCTGTGTAGCGAGCCATCCAGTAGAGACAATCGGCAGTGCGGCTTAACATTTTTCTTATTCCTCTTACGCTTCGAGAACCCAGGTGTCTTTTGTGCAGCCACCCTGCGAGGAGTTCACCACTAGCGAACCCTCTTTAAGAGCAACTCGTGTGAGGCCGCCGGGAACCATCTTGATGGTTTTTCCGGAGAGAACAAAGGGACGCAAATCAATATGGCGTGGCGCAATCCCCGACTCCACAAAGGTAGGGCAGGTGGATAGCACTAAAGTGGGTTGGGCTATGTACTTATCAGGATTGGCAATGAGGTGCACTCTAAATTCTTCAACTTTAGCTTTGGTGGAAGTGGGGCCGACTAGCATGCCGTATCCGCCAGCACCATGCGTCAATTTAACAACCAGTTTTTCAAGATTCGCTAGTGTGCATGCCAAATCCTCTGGCTTGCGACATTGGAAGGTGGGAACGTTATTAAGGATCGGTTTTTCGCCGAGATAAAACTCAACATCTCAGGAACATAGGGATAGATTGATTTGTCATCGGCAATGCCGGTACCAATCGCGTTAGCCAAAGTTACATTTCCAGCTCGATGTGCTGCTAAGAGCCCTGCTACACCTAAAGTTGAGTCTGAGCGAAATGCGAGCGGGTCTAAAAAATCATCATCAACGCGCCGATAGATGACATCCACGCGTTCTGGGCCCTGAGTGGTTCGCATAAAGACTTGCTCATTTTTGACAAACAAGTCCTTACCCCCTACTAACTCCACACCCATTTGCTTAGCAAGGTAGCTGTGCTCAAAATATGCGGAGTTATACATGCCGGGTGTGAGAACCACGACATTTGGTTTCTTAACATCGTCGGGCTTAACGGACTTGAGACACTCCAGTAGTAAATCTGGATAGTGCTCTACGGTGGCGACGCGGTATTTTTGAAAGAGGTCCTGGAAAAGGCGCATCATCATCTTGCGGTCCTCGACCATGTAAGAAACGCCGGAAGGAACGCGCAGGTTATCCTCTAAGACATAAAACTCACCTTCGCCTGCTCGCACAGTATCAATCCCTGCAATTTGTGCGTAGATATCTCGAGGCACATTAACGTTACGCATCTCTGGGTGATATTGCACATTGTTAAAAATTTGCTCGGCCGGAACAATTCCTGCTTTGATGATTTCTTCTTCGTGATACACGTCATAAATAAAGCGATTGAGTGCTTTGACGCGTTGACGCAATCCTGCTTCGAGTTGTGCCCACTCTTTCGTAGTAAAGATGCGCGGAACCTGGTCAAACGGTATGGTTCGCTCTGAGCCAAGATCATCGCCGTAGACCGCGAATGTAATGCCCACTCGTCGGAAAATGAGGTCTGCTTCAGCCCGTTTGAGACCCATGAGGGTATCGCTTTGCTGCTTTAACCAGGTATGAAAAATTTCGTAGTTGGGACGCGCTTTGCCTGCGGCGTCTAGCATTTCATCAAAAGGCAGTTTCATATGGATAAAACTAAAGCCTTTCTGTTCTCCTGAAATTGGGAGTTGAAGCAGATTGGTGCCGTTATGCACCATAAAGGTGCAATACAGCCTATGAAGAAACTGACTGAAGCGGATTAGGCGTTCAGGTCGCCTCGAGCGATACGACCCTTCTGCACTTCCCATTCACGCTCTTTGGTGGCAGCGCGCTTGTCATGCTGTTTCTTGCCACGAGCTAGACTAATTTCGCATTTCACATTTCCCTTGGAGAAATGCAGATTCAATGGGACTAGGGTGTAGCCTTTTTGTTCCACTTTACCAATCAGCGTGCGAACCTCAATGGCATTGAGAAGCAGTTTGCGGGTTCGAACACTGTCAGGAGCAATGTGAGTAGAGGCGGAAAGTAGGGGGGTAATATGGCATCTGATCAGGAAAAGCTCCGCCTTGCGTATGACAACATACGCTTCTTTAATGTGCACGCGACCAGCACGGATAGCTTTGACTTCCCAGCCCTCCAGAACCAATCCCGCCTCAAAGCGCTCCTCGATAAAATAATCAAAGAAGGCTTTTTTGTTATCGACGATACTCATATTTATTTAGCTTCCAAGATCGATTATGGCAGACGTCTATAAGACTGTATTAATTAGTCAATCCGCCGACCGAATGTACGGTTTAGTGACGGATGTAGCACGTTATTCAGAGTTTTTGCCATGGTGTGGTGGTGTGGAGATTTTCGAGCAAACTGAAACGGTTTTGGATGCCAAAATCAAGATTAGCTTTAAGGGTATTAATCAATTTTTTCATACGCGTAATATCAACCATCGTCCAGAAACGATCGATATGGTTTTTGTGGATGGACCCTTCAAACATTTTTCTGGCCAATGGAATTTTATTCCCTTGCGCGAAGATGTCTGCAAAGTGGAATTTAAATTGCATTGGGAATTCAAGAGCGTCATCTTGGATAAGATCATTGGTCCAGTGTTTGGGCACATTGCAGGTACGTTTGTGGATTGTTTTGTGAAACGCGCAGAAAAGTTATATGACCAGTAGTGCGATCGACATTTGGATTTGTGATGCTAGGAATGGCACTCCAAGTTTGACACCATTCACGCTCGACATCACACGGGGTGAATCTCCAACGGTGGGTTTAGCTCTTCTCAAGTCTGGGATTGCGAAGAGCAAGGATGATCCAGTGCTGTCGCGTAAGGGATGCTTTGGTGTTTTTGGGAAGCGCAAGGACTGGGATAGCCCCATTTACGCTGGAGACCGCCTAGAGCTCTATTCCCCTTTGCTGATTGACCCCAAGGCCGTCCGTCGCAAAAAGGCTAATCAGAGCCAGGATGCCAAATTCCAGGCCGCCGCAGCCAAAAGGAGGGCTAGGAGGCTATAATCGATTTTTGCGACTAGGGGTTTGCATGCGACTCATTCAAAAAGCACTCACTTTTGACGATGTGCTCCTCGTACCGGCCTATTCTTCGGTACTCCCTCGAGATGCCAGCTTGGCAAGTAAATTAACTCGGGATATTTCACTCAATACACCATTGGTATCTGCCGCCATGGACACGGTCACCGAAGGTCGATTGGCCATTGCTATGGCTAGTGAAGGCGGTATCGGCATCATTCATAAAAATCTCAAGCCTGCCGAGCAAGCCCGTGAAGTGGCCAAGGTCAAACGTTATGAATCTGGGGTTTTGCGTGACCCCATCACCATTGCCCCTGATGTCACTGTGCGTCAAGTGATTCAGCTTTCTCGTGAGCATGGCTTTTCAGGGTTTCCGGTTTTAGTTGATAAAGAAGTCGTTGGAATTATTACCAACCGCGATTTGCGTTTTGAAGAAAATCTTGATGCGCCAGTCAAAGCAAAGATGATTCCTCGTGAGCGTTTGGTCACGGTGAAAGAAGGGTGCTCATTAGATGAGGCGAAGCGCTTGATGAGTCAACATCGTCTTGAGCGCGTTCTTGTAGTAAATGACAAATTTGAATTACGTGGCTTGATTACAGTCAAAGATATTTTGAAGGCCACTGAACACCCTAATGCTTGTAGAGATGGCGAGGGCAAGTTGCGCGTTGGCGCTGCTGTTGGTGTTGGCCCGGACAATGATGAGCGTATTGAACTTTTAGTAAGAGCGGGCGTGGATGTGATTGTGGTCGATACCGCGCACGGCCATAGCCAGGGCGTACTGGATCGTGTGAAATGGGTAAAGAAAAACCACCCTCAAGTACAAGTTATCGGAGGCAATATTGCTACTGCGGATGCTGCGAAGGCATTGACAGATCATGGCGCTGATGGCGTCAAGGTAGGCATTGGGCCGGGCTCTATTTGCACAACACGAATTGTTGTGGGCGTAGGTGTTCCGCAAATTACTGCCATCGTGAATGTGGCTACTGCATTAAAGGGCACTGGCATTCCATTGATCGCTGACGGTGGCGTTCGGTATTCGGGCGACGTTGCTAAAGCATTAGCAGCAGGGGCAAGTTCCGTGATGATGGGTGGCATGTTTGCAGGTACCGAAGAAGCGCCTGGTGAAGTCTTCTTGTATCAAGGCCGTTCGTATAAGAGTTATCGTGGCATGGGCTCCTTGGGCGCCATGTCAGATGGATCTGCAGACCGTTATTTTCAGAGCGACATTGTTGCGAATGCTGAGAAACTGGTACCAGAAGGTATTGAAGGACAGGTACCTTACAAAGGGAGTGTGCTGGCCATCTTGCATCAATTGACTGGTGGTATTCGTTCATCCATGGGTTATCTTGGTTGTAAAACCATTGCAGAGCTTCATGAGAAGGCCAATTTTGTGGAGATTACTTCGGCAGGTGTACTTGAGTCACATGTGCACGATGTCAAGATCACCAAAGAAGCTCCGAACTATCACCGTGATTGAGACTTCAACAAGAGCTACATCAAAAGTAAATACTGAAATTTAGATTGACCGTTTCGTGCACGACAAAATACTGATTCTCGACTTTGGTTCACAGGTAACCCAATTAATTGCTAGACGCGTTCGTGATGCGCGGGTGTATTCTGAAATACATCCCTATGACTGTGATCCGGAATTCATCCGTCAATTCATTCAAGAGCAAGGCGGTAAAGGGATTATTCTCTCTGGTGGTCCCAGTTCTGTCACAGAAGCGGGTAGTCCACGTGCCCCACAAATTGTATTTGAATTAGGTGTTCCCGTATTGGGCATTTGCTATGGTATGCAAACGATGGCAACCCAATTGGGTGGTGCTGTTGCTTCAGCGGAATCCTTGGGTCAGGCACGCGAATTTGGTTACTCGGAAGTGCGTGCTCATGGCCACACGAATTTGCTTAAAAGGATTCAGGACTTCTCGACCAGTGAGGGCCATGGCATTCTGAAAGTGTGGATGAGCCATGGAGATTCTGTAACGGCCATGCCACCCTCATTCAAGTTAATGGCTTCTACAGAATCGTGTCCGATTGCGGGTATGGCAGATGAGGAGCGCCGTTTTTATGCTTTTCAATTTCATCCGGAAGTAACCCATACGATTCAAGGCACCACAATTCTTGAGCGTTTTGTTCATGAGATTTGCCAATGCAAGCCGGATTGGGTGATGGGCGACTACATTGCTGAAGCCGTTGAGAATATTCGTAAACAAGTTGGTAATGAAGAAGTCATCTTCGGTTTATCCGGTGGTGTGGACTCTAGCGTTGCTGCAGCCCTGATTCATCGTGCGATTGGCGATCAGTTAACGTGTGTATTTGTTGACCATGGCTTACTTCGCTTGAATGAAGGCGATATGGTGATGGAAATGTTTGCGCGTAATCTGGGTGTCAGGGTGATTCGGGTCGATGCTAAAGATGTCTTCATGAGTAAATTGGCTGGCGTTGCCGATCCTGAAGCAAAGCGCAAGATTATTGGTAAAGAGTTTGTTGAGATTTTTCAGGCTGAATCTGGCAAGATTAAAAATGCAAAGTGGTTAGCGCAGGGAACGATTTATCCAGATGTGATTGAGTCTGCTGGTAAAGGCAAGAAGGGCGCGCGCGCAATCAAGAGTCATCATAATGTTGGTGGCCTGCCTGAAGATATGCATCTCAAGTTGCTTGAGCCATTGCGTGAATTATTCAAAGATGAGGTACGTGAGCTTGGCGTCGCATTAGGCTTGCCTCGCGAGATGGTGTATCGCCACCCATTCCCAGGTCCTGGTCTGGGCGTGCGCATTTTAGGTGAGGTGAAAGCTGAATTTGCAAATCTCCTACATCGAGCCGATGCTATTTTTATTGAAGAGTTGCGCAACACCATTGATGAGGTAAGTCAGAAGTCTTGGTATGACCTGACTAGTCAGGCATTCGCTGTATTCTTGCCAGTGAAATCCGTTGGCGTCATGGGCGATGGTAGAACCTATGAGTATGTTATTGCACTTAGAGCAGTGCAAACTCAGGATTTCATGACTGCACATTGGGCTCATTTACCCCATGAGTTACTTGGTAAAGTATCGAACCGCATCATCAATGAAGTCCGTGGCATTAATCGCGTTGTCTACGACATTAGCGGCAAACCTCCAGCAACGATTGAGTGGGAATAATTCCCCGCACCTTTTTTAATGACCGAGCTACGCGAAGCCGCCTTAGAGATTTTAGCGCTTACTGAACCTGCAGCTAAGGTCAGCCAAGTCTTTGAGTTATTTGACGCATACCATCAAGGGAGCATTCGCGTAAATCGTACTCAGGCTCTAGCTACTCAAAATCATTGCCTCCCTGGGCGCCCAGAAAAGCCAATACTGGTGCCACCTCTGGATGTTCCAAGAAGAAAGATGGACACGAGCTTCGTTACTGCACTCGCTTGCTCATATCGAATTTAATGCCATCAACCTTGCTCTAGATGCGATTTGGCGCTTTCCAGATATGCCCGAGTAATATTATGAGGACTGGCTCCAGGTTTCCAAAGAAGAGGCATATTACTTCAGTCTTGTGAGTGGCTATCTTCAATCCCATGGTTTTTCTTATGGTGATTTTGATGCGCATAACAGTTTATGGGAAATGGTAGAGAGAACGGTTGACTCTGTAATTGCCAGAATGGATTTGGTGCCCAGAACAATGGAGGCGAGAGGGTTGGACGCAGTTCCAGCAATTCGCGATCGTTTTAAGCAAGTAAAAGATATTGCCGCTGTAGAAATATTAGAGATTATTCTGCGCGATGAGATTGGCCATGTTGCGATCGGCAATCATTGGTTTAATTTCTTATGCACAAAAAATCATCTATCGCCAATTACAGCGTACCGTGAACTCGTTAGGCAATATCGAGCTCCAAAGTTACGGGCCCCATTCAATTTGGCTGCTCGTAGACAGGCCGGATTTACCGATGAAGAGTTGTATCTGCTTGAGGTATATTGATCCAGTCAAAGCTTAATTCGGGAGGTTATATGAATATAACGCGTCGAACCTTTATCGTATCGGCTGCTCTAGCACCAGTTGCCTGTGGTGTCCCCTTGGGTATGAGCAAGGTACTCCAGTTGCTCAACCCAATCCCTTGCCTAAGGCTCGGGCTCCTCAAGTTGGCCAAGAGTGGACCTATATTAAGAAAGATGTGTTCAGCGGGAAAACATTAGGGGTGATTCGCGAGCGCGTTGCCAGTATGGATTCAAGTATTACGATTGAACGTTCGGAAGATGGTATTGCTTTGCCAAGTGAGATTCAGTCCTCTTGAGGATTTGTTACCTTGGATCCACAGTGGCCAAAATTATTGAGTTTTAATTCTCCATTGCCATTGTGGCCTCTTGAGTTAGCAAGAATATATGAGCGCTAATGGGTGGGAAAAGATTACTGTTCTCGCTGGTGAATTTATTGCGCTGAAGTTCCAAACATTCATTAACTATGAGAATGAGGACGCCAATAAGGTCAACTGCACTCGTAAAGAAACTATCTGGTTCGCGCCGCAAATTGGTAGATGGGTGGCGCGCGAGACATCAGGCCCCTACCAAATACAATGTCAGATAGGTGGGGTAATTAACGAAGGCAGTTACCAATGGCAGCTGAGTTCATTCAAATAAATTATTTGCGTAAGTTATTGGCAATTAGCCTGTCGGTCATACTGACGGGATGTATTTCCTCTCAACCCTTTCCGGAGGGAATAAAACTTTCGCAACCCCTGTCGCCTCCAACAGTTCGTGCTCCCCGCGTTGGTCAAGAGTGGGTATACCAAGTTCGCAACGTTTTCAATCAAGAAATCATTGATACGGTTACAGAAAAAGTTGTTTCAGTCGGGGCGGAAATCCGAATTACTGGATCGGGAGTTAAATCAGGTCCGCTTCCTGATGAAATCTAATCTCCATGGGGTTTTGTGCTGCAAGATCCACACTGGAGTCCTCCCCAAAAATTCCAGCCTGCAATCCCTCTGTGGCCGGCGCAGCTTCAAGCAGGATGGAGCCAGTTTTATAAAACCCAATATCAAGTACCAAGCTATCCCGACGGTAGCTATTATTGGGGTTTGAGTATGACTGCTCTTGGATGAGAGCAAATTGACTCTCCGGCTGGAAAATTTCAAACCTTACATTTTCATAACGAAAATCCGTATTTCATTAGCAATGATCTCTTTCGAATATTAAATTCTTGATGGGAAGATGTTTGGTTCTCGCCAGGGGTTGGGCGTTGGATTATCCGCGGGGGAGTGGTCGCTACATCACCCCTGGAGTCTTTTGGTCCAATGCCTTCTGGGAGGATTATTGGCAATGGGAGCTAATTTCTTGGAAGCAAGCAATGCGCTTAAAATAGTGTATTGCTATGTATACCGTTAAAGAACTTTTCCCCACCTTGCAAGGTGAAGGCGCTCATGTTGGACGTGCCGCGGTATTTTGTCGTTTTAGTGGCTGCAATCTCTGGAGCGGTCGCGAGGAAGATCGAGCAACTGCAGTATGCCAATTTTGCGATACTGATTTTGTTGGTAGTGACGGTGCTGGCGGTGGCAAATTTGAGACTGCAGGGGATTTAGCCGATGCGATCGAGGCCTCTTGAAAAAGTACCTCAGCAGGACCCCAACAGCGCTATGTTGTTTTCACAGGTGGTGAGCCGCTATTACAGAGTTGGATGAGCCACCGATCAATGCACTCCATCAAAAAGGATTTGAGGTGGCCATTGAAACAAACGGTACGATCAAAGTCCCCAAGGGGGTTGATTGGGTTTGTGTCAGCCATAAAGCGGGATCCGAACTAATCGTGTTTCAAGCAAATGAGCTGAAACTCGTCATTCCTCAAGTAGGTCATGATTCAGTTGAGCAATTGATGTCTCGATTTGAGAAGATGGACTATCGCAATCGATTCCTGCAGCCAATGGATGGCCCCAATCTTAAAAGTAATACTGAGTTAGCCGTAAGTCTATGCCAAAAACGCCCGTTATGGAGATTAAGCATTCAATCGCATAAACTGATCGGTATTCGATAGAGAGTAAATAATTAAAGCGCCAAATGACCAGCAAATAACCTGCAATCTCCATTACTCGCCGCCTCGAGTTCGACTCTGGGCACCGTATTCCAAATCGCGACGGCCAATGCAAACATCTCCATGGACATCGTTATGCAATTGAGGTCACTTTAACCGGTGAGGTTGCGGATCATCCTGGTAAAGCGGATGACGGCATGGTGCTCGATTTTGGCGACATCAAAAAGCTGACCAATCAGTATGTTGTGGATCAATGGGACCATGCGTTTTTAGTGGCTAAAGAAGATGAGGGCTTGGTTGCGTTTCTGGCAAGTTTGCCAAACCATAAGACCGTCATCCTAGAGCATGTGCCCACCGTAGAAAATCTCGCAAATGCTGCATTCGCGATTTTGCAACCCGTTTTTGCTAAAGCATTCGGTGAACGTCTTGAACTTTCGGCAATTCGTTTATATGAAACGCCAAATTGTTGGGCTGATGTTCATTCTCAGTAAATGACTCAAGCAGAACTCGATCGTCAATTTATGCAGCAAGCGATTGAGCAAGCTCAGTTGGCTGCTGGCGCTGGTGAGGTCCCCGTAGGAGCAGTCTTGGTGCGTGACGGCGTAGTGATTGCGAAAGGATTTAATCAACCCATCGGTAATCATGATCCCAGTGCTCATGCTGAAATGATGGCTCTAAGAGAGGCGGCTAAAGTGGAGGCGAACTATCGCCTACCGAGCAGCACCCTCTATGTCACCCTAGAGCCTTGCGTGATGTGTTCGGGAGCCATTTTGCATGCCAGAGTGGATCGAGTGGTATTTGGTGCCCCAGATCCCAAAACTGGCGCTGCTGGAAGTGTTTTAGATGTATTCTCTTCAAAACAGATTAATCATCAAACCCGTATTGAAGGTGGCGTTATGAGCGAAGAGTGCGGTCAGTTGCTGCGTAGCTTTTTTAAGGAGCGTCGTTGAATCCCATTCATCTTATTGCCCCTTCCGGTGCGAGCTTAAATAACAAAAGTCCTCTTGCTGGCATCGATTGGCTAAAGACCCAAGCAATTGTGATTCACAATGACCAATGCGTTCATCGGGTACAAGAGCGCTTTGCTGGAACGGATGTAGAGCGTTTACAAGAAATCAATCAATTAGCTGAAGTCAATCCAAAGCAATTAGTGATGGCGATGCGCGGTGGTTATGGTTTACATCGTCTTTTACCGCATATTAGATGGGAAGCCATCGCAAAAGCTATTCAGAGTGGCTTGCAAATCTGCGGCCATAGTGATTTCACGACCTTCGAGCTTGCACTATTGGCAAAGACAGGTGCGGCGACCTTATCCGGACCGATGCTGAACTATGATTTTGGCAGGTTGGATGATGGTGGCAAACCCATAGCTCCAGATGAATTCATGTGGAAGCGCTTTTTAACCGCCATTCAGGAACGAAATCTCGATTGCACCATTGCTGCAAGCCAAACTTTTCTTGGGCAAACACATGCGGGGAATATCCGTGGCATGCTGTGGGGCGGCAACCTAACTGTTCTGGCTGGCTTGATTGGTACACCCTATTTGCCATCAGCAAATCAAACGCAAGGCGGCATTTTGTTCTTGGAGGATGTCAATGAGCATCCCTATCGCATTGAAAGAACCCTCATGCAGTTATTGGATGCGGGTGTCCTCAGCAACCAAGCCGCGGTGTTGTTTGGAGGCTTCTCGGCATATCGTTTATATGATAATGATCGAGGCTATAACCTTGAGAGCGCAATCGCAGCGATCCGTGAGCGTTTGCCAAAATCTATTCCAATCTTGACGGACTTACCATTTGGCCATCAACCCAATAAATTGACATTACCTGTTGGGGCAACTGCAAGCTTGGAATATAACCAGTCTGGCTTTACGTTAAAAGCGAGTTGGTAGGCATTTACGCCTCCATGCTTTTCAGAAGGTATTGCGCACCACTATTAATAGCCAAGGCTTGAGTGAGAATGGGAAGCGCCTCGGCTAGATGTTTTTCTAGCGTCCAGGGTGGATTAATAATAAACATTCCGCTTGCTTGAAGGCGTCGTTCGCCCGGAGCGTTTTCTACCCGAAGTTCGGCATGAAGCCAAGAGCGTTTATGAGTCGCGGCGAGCTTTTTCATTCTGTCCGGTAAAGCAGCAGATTCCCTCCTGGAAAGTATTGGGTACCAGACGGCATAGCAGCCGGTAACAAAGCGTTGCAGCGCCTCTTCAAGAGTAATTTCTAAGTAGCGATAGTCTTGTTTATCCTCATAGGAGGGGTCAATGAGCACTAGGCCCCGTCGACTTGGTGGGGGTAGCAGGCCTTTGAGTCTGCTAAAGCTATCGGCTGCATACACATCAATTTGTTTGGTGCAATCGAGTTGCTCGATGTTGTGGTGCAGAATATCAATCTCTTTAGGGTGTAGCTCAAATAACTTCAAGCGATCTTGCGGACGCAGCATTCTTGCCAAAATAAAGGGAGAGCCAGGGTAGGTTGCAAGATCTCCGGAATTTTCAGACCCTATGCAATCAAGATATTTTTGAATGCTTGGTGGGATCGCGTTCCCTTCCTCTTTGAATTCGAGAAGACGATAGATGCCGTTTTCAGCCTCTTTACTGACAGCTGCAAATCCATCCTGCAGGCTATAAATGCCTGCTCCGGCATGTGTGTCGACCATCGTCAGGGCAACAGGCTTTTCTTGTAAGTATTCGACGAGATGAATTAAGGTGAGGTGTTTCAGAATGTCAGCATGACTACCGGCGTGAAAGGCGTGTCGATAGCTAAACATGTGAAATTACGACGAAGTGCCAGTCGAGTGATCAAATTGCGTTTTGACAAACACTGCTAATGTGATGGCAATAATCGCAATGGATGCATACTGCAGTGGCAAATTGAGCTCTAGATCTATGGTTTGGGTGAAATGAGCATAGATGGCGGCGATGCCTCCCAGAGCAATGATTCGGGACCATAGGCTATTGGGTAAAAGAGCCGATTCTGGAAGCTTATTGGCAAAAAGTGCACTAATCATGCCGCACCAAATACCCACGCCAGCACCAGCTAAGACATCGGTAAACCAATGTGCTCCCACAGCATTGCGCGATAAGCCCACCAATGAAGCTATTACAAAAAGAATGATTAACGGTCTACGTTTAGTGGGGCTAGACGCGAAATACAAGGCACTTGTAATCGCAAATGCAGTCAGTGTATGACCCGATGGAAAAGCTTTATGAAGCAATACGTCGCCGATGCGATAAAAACTTCCACTCTCCAGCAAGCCTGCAGGCCTAGGAAGATCAAAGATATTTTTAAGAACGGTGCTTGCAATCGCAGAGATAGCGCCCCCAAAAATTCCGGCCGTTATTAAGCGAGGCGCTAATAAAAGTAGCGGAAAAGCAATCGCAAACGCTCCCCAGCCGTTACCCAAAAAGGTTAGACATGCCCAAAGAGTGTCTGGTAAAGATTGCGTAAAGCGATTAATAAATAAAAAAGTGCTGCTTTGAAATTCGCCAAAATAAATCGTGGCAGCAAGCGCTATTGGCAGAAGTGGTACAAACCAAATCGGCGTTAAAATTGCCTGCTTAGTCATTCAGGTTGTCGGCCTTTTGCTTTATCGGCTTCTTGCAGTTGGTGAACCACATTATCCAAGACTTGGCTGACTGAGATCGCTTGCATACAAACATTGTCATGACATGGTGTCTTGCGATGGTTTGCAGCGCTGACACATGGAGAACAGGCAAGATTGGCGGTAATAGCAATCGAGTTGCCAACTGAACCATACAAGGCTGGCGTTTCTGGTCCAAAAAGGACAACCGTGCGCAGGGGGGTTACTGCAGAGAAGTGTCCTGGGCCGGAATCATTGGTCACCATCACATCTGAGAGGGTATAAAGGGGTGGTAATTCAGCAAACGTCACCTGGCCGGCGAAGTTCAGTGCGTTTTTGACATTCGCGACAGAGCGAACTTTGTCTACATACACAAACTCTGCGGGTGATCCGGTAATTAAAATTAAATCATCGGGGTAGTGTTGGTGAACTGCTTGAATCAATTCCGAGAAACGTTGTTGTGCCCAGCGACGTTGCGGCAAGAGATCACTAGCATTCGGATTAATCAGGATGATGCGATTTTTTCCATATGCAAATGGAATCCCGGCCTCGGATGCTTTTTGTTCAATGCGAGAAAGTACTTTTTTGAGCATATCGGGATTAATGACGGCTTGCTCAAGCTTGACTTCGGAATCTGGAATATGAATTTTGCTAAACGGAACTTCGATCTCTTTAGCAAACGCCGCATGAATCAGTGAGAGAAAATTCTTCGTGATATGAATATGCAGGTTGTAATGTACTTTGCGGGTGAGCATAGTGCCGCGCCAGAGGCCTTCACTGTGGAAGATGTGATAACCAACCCGCTGACGGGCGCCGCATAAGCCAGTGAGCAAGGCAGTAAAACGCGAAAAGAGTTCAAGATCGATCACAGTGTCAATACGACGCACACGCGCAACGATCAAAAATTTCAGGGTATCTTTGATGAGACTGCCCAAACTCGATGAGTCGATCGTGAAAATATTTTCAGGCTTTACCGTGTTTAACAGCGTGAGGCTAGCACGATTACTTTTAAAGATTAAAAAGAAAATCTCCGCGCCGCGTGCTTGTGCATTTCGCATTGCTGGGTCTACCAAGATGGCACTACCCATTTCGGAGAGTTCAATGAAGAGTAGGCGCTTCGGTGTTTGTGGACCACGACTAAAAAGATTCTTGACGCCATCCATCAATGCCACCACAGGGCTGACAATCGCGCAGAGGGGAACTCCAACCCAATGATCAATTGTACGCATGGTATTGACGCTAATAGCCATATTTTTGCTCTTTAAGATTATTTTCGTTTCAGTAAAAAGTAAGCGCCAGGCAGTACCGAGATGACCGTGATTGCGCCATAACTAATGGACGCCAATACCGTCAAAGAGGGATTAACACCCCATAAGGCCAAGACAGAGGAGAGGGTTGCTTCACGCAAGCCCCATCCCGAAATACTAATTGGCAGCATTAATAGAAGACTTAATGCTGGCAAACCAATCATGAGGCTAGAGATTGGAGCTTCTGCACCATACGCTCTCAGACAAAAGCCAAAGGCCAAAATAACAAAGCCATGGATGGCGATCGCAAATACTGCTTGCGCAACATTGATCGGCCAAGAGAATGCCAGACGAATTCCAGGTAATGCATTGTTCATCCTTAAGCGCTCAAGGAGTCGCTCCAAGAATTGTCGCGTTGGAGCCCATGCTAGAACAAGAGCAAGCATTAAGCCAGCAAAAATCATAATACCCATGACCGCATACCCTAACTCCTGGCCCCAGGCTGCTAGGGTTGCGCCACCAAGAATCAGTCCTAAACCACCTAATAAATTATTGCCTGCTAAGCCGAGTAGCCGATCCACCAAAACCATAGCAAAACTTAGTCGTAACTTTGGATTGGCATGCTCTAAATCTACTGAATGGTGTAACACTTCATCTAACTCTTTAGTGCCACTTAAATTACCGGTATTGGTGAGGTAGGTAGCGGTAATAGCACGATAGCTATCGCCACCCAGTGTGCTTGGTAAACCTTGATTAATGAGTCCACCAGCAAAATAGAGGGAGACATAATTTTTGAGGATTCCTTGAAAACCAACACTACGCATCAAAAATCCCCAACGCAAACCGCCACAAATGAATGCACAGGAAATTGCTAGTGCAGCTGCAATTAACCATATCGGCTCCATTTTAATTTGCGAATCTAATAAGGTATGCCAATCAATTCCACTCGTCGCTTTCCATAAAAGGGCAATCGACAGCAAAATGCGGATGGTGGGCCAAGCCCGCTTCAGCAGTAATTTCCACTCAGATGGGGTTTTGGGGGTGGATTGGGGTAAAGAATTCATAGGCATAAGGATAATGCCTTGGGCGCCAAGGTCTTGAATTTAGCCGAATTACTTTGCTAAATCAGAGTCCTGCCAGTTGCTGCAAAGGCTAAAGTCAAATTTTGACAATATTTGACCAAATCGGACAACCTCAAGAGAATCCAGTGGTTCGCAGCGCCCGAAGGATCTGGCGCTAATCTCATTCTCTTTTCGAATGGGGGGGGCAAACAGCATGCCTGACCAATTCACGAGAACAATATTTGCCCCACGAGGCAATTGTCCAAACCAAAGGTCAAATTGATCCTGTCGTTCATCCAATACATAGACGGGAGTCGGCTTGGCATACCATGCTGCGCGACTTCCTAAAGTCCAGTTATGAACAGCAATGCCAGTTGATTTTGTAGCTTGCGTTAACTGCGCCGCTTTCTGTCCGGCCAGCTTCCAACCATACAGGTCAGCGATGGGATTGGATTTGATTGCTGCTGAGCTAAAACCGCCGGATAGAACATAATCAAATCCGATACAACAGAGCGCTAATTGAATGACGAACAATATGCGAATGATGCGATGGTGTTGGGTTAACCAAGCTTTAGCGAGACCAATTCCAGCAAAGGGAGCGATGCAAAACCATGCTGGTGTAGTCCAGTGCGGTAAACCGCCACCACCAGAAAGGCTAGCGAACACTACAAATGGGATTGCAAAAAATCCCAGCAATACAATCAATGCCAACTTAGTGCCATGAATGCAGTGCTTCATAAAGAGATAGGTGCCCAGAATCAATAGAGGGCCAAAGACCACAATCTGAAGCCCAAGGTATGCACCAAGACGACGCCATAGCCAGACCCCACCAGCGCCATGCGCAATTTGGTATTTAAAGGAAATCCAATCATTGACCCAATTCCAATAGAGAACAGGGCTGATTAACAACAGCGCAAGCACTAACGCAATCCAAAACCCCAATGTCTGAAAAGAGGGCTTTCGGAGATTGCTGATAAAGATGAAGAGTAATGCAAATGCAGTAAATACAGCGGTGTATTTACTTAAACCGGCCAATCCCAATAACACACCTGTCGTGATCCAATCTGCGAGCGTAAATTGATCGTGAATCAACCAACGAAGCGCCATCAACATTAATGCTAGGCTGAGTGGCGCCAGTAAAGTGTCTGGCAATAAACCTATTGCCAGTACATGCGGCATAGGTGCAACGATGATGGCAAGTACCGCAAACAATCCGCAGGAATTTGCTGAAGGTAATGCACTCGTTAGATAGCCTGCATTACGTCCTTGAATGTAATGGTGTATCTCCAAGGTGACCTGATAAACCAAAGTACAAGAAATAATCCACAAAATCTCTGGGATGATACGGATGATGCCCTCAGAGGAGGTTAGTGCCACCAGCGGCCACTGAATCCAACCTACCAGTGGCGGATGGTCAAAGTAGCTCCACGCGAGATGTTGGGCATATAGGGCGTAATGCGCCTCGTCAACCGAAAATTCAATTGCAAAACCCAATACCAAATGCACCAAGGCTGCAATACCGATGCAGATCGCAGCCCAGCTTGAAGGTGATTGATGGCGCATGCTCTGATTTTAGACGCAGTTGTATCAATATTTGGGACAATTCAGGTATGCGTCCATTCATTATGTCCTCACTCATTACCACTCTGGCACTCATGCTTGCAGGGTGTTCAGGTTTTGGTGGCGGGCCTGTCCGGAATGAGTCTGGACAGGCAATCAATATAGACCAACTGCCTGCTCAAGAAGATTTGCCAAAATTTTCCACCGAGAGTGCGCGAGAGGGTATGCCTAATGGTTGGCACTTTTACCGAATCGCACCCTATAAAAAGAATACGGTTTATCGCCTAGAAAACTACCAGGGTAAAACCGTGCTCAGTGTAAACGCAAAAACATCTGCCTCAGGTTTAGCCATGAAGTTGAAGCCAAGGTCGGCAAATAACTTATGGTTGCATTGGGAATGGAAAGCATTAACTGCTGTACCAGAGGCTGATAACGCTGAGAGCACTAGAGACGATGCGCCGTTGCGGATATTGGTTGCTTTTGATGGCAACAGATCAAAGCTATCCCTAAAAGATAACATGACATTTGAGATGGCCAATCTAATTAGTGGTCAAGAGATGCCCTATGCCACCTTGATGTACATTTGGTCTGGAAAATCACCAATCAATACGATGATCACCAATGCACATAGCTCGCGCATCAAAATGATTGTGGTGGATTCTGGCTAGGATAACTTAGGGCAATGGCATAACCCCAACGGGATCTAACAGCAGACTACAAAAGTGCTTACGGAGAGATGCCAGGTGATGTGATTGGCATTGCGTTACTCACGGATACAGACAATACGAAGTCGGAGATGCACGCCTTTTATGGCGATATCGAGTTAGTGCGCAAGAATCCAAAATAGATCTATGGAAATGGCTATTCACTCAGCGATGTGATGGTCGCCAACGTTTTAGTAATAGCGCATTACTGAGCACGCAAAAGCTCGAGAGTGCCATGGCGCTGCCTGCAAGCATGGGTGAGAGATAGCCTAAGGCAGCGAGCGGAATTCCTGTTGAATTAAATGCAAACGCCCAGAAGAGGTTCTGCCCGATTTTCTTCCACGTGCGCTGAGAGATATCAATCGCATCCGCTACTAGAGTGGGGTCCCCGCGCATCAGGGTGATGCCAGAGGCTTGCATCGCGGCATCCGTTCCAGTGGACATTGCCATCCCCACATCTGCTGTTGCTAAGGCGGGAGCATCGTTGACGCCATCACCCACCATGGCAACGTATTGCTGACCATCTTCCCAAGACTGTTGAAGTGTCCGAATAATTTGCGCTTTATCACCTGGCATGATTTGACCAAGGACTTCATCAATTCCAAGTGATTGACCAACACGGTTTGCGGCAGCAGAGTTGTCGCCCGATAGCATCACCGTTCGAATACGCATACGATGCAAGGTAGTGATGGCCTCTTTAGCGTTGGACTTGAGATCGTCGCCGAATCCAATGATTGCGAGTGGTGTTGATTCTGCATCTTTGTGAATCAAAACCGAAACCGTTTGCCCTTGATCGAGCAGTGGTTGTGCCTGATGTGAGATCGTTGTTGCATTGGGGTCGTTGGTAAGAGAAGCGATGCTCTGCAAAACAAGTGACTGCCCAGCCCACGGTCCAGAACTGGGTTTGCTGGCAATGCCGATTCCAGGCAACGCTTGGCTTTCAGATGGGGGAATCGGGATTGCATCCGAAAATTTAGTGGCATCCAATAGCGCTTTGGCCAAGGGGTGCTCGCTACCCATTTGTAATCCTGCTGCGGTTGCTAATAGGGCGTTTTCATCTGCGGCATTGGTAAGGCTAATAAACGAGAGTACTCTTGGCTTGCCAACCGTGAGAGTGCCTGTTTTATCGAATGCCACCACAGTTAGGCGATGTGCCAACTCTAGTACTTGGGGATCTTTTATCAGAATACCAAAGCGGGCTGCCACGCCAGTGCCAGCCATAAAGGCCACAGGAGTCGCTAAACCCAGGGCACAGGGGCACGCAATTACCAGGACCGATACTGCTCGCAAAATAGCGATGGATGCTGAATCGAGATAAAACCAATTTATGAGACCTGTCAGTAAAGCAATTCCAATGACAGTAGGTACAAAAATAACGCTCACTCGATCAACCAATTTCTGGATAGGAGCTTTTTGTGTTTGCGCATCCTCTACTAAGGTAATGATTTGCGATAGAACACTTTCCACGCCAACAGCTTGCGCATCAATAATTAATAAGCCTTCACCATTTAATGATCCGCCGATGACCTTTGCGCCAAGCATTTTCTTGACTGGCTCGCTCTCCCCTGTGAGGAGGGACTCATCGATATGGCTGCTGCCAAAAAGAATCTCGCCGTCAACAGGAATGCGCTCCCCCGGCAAAACCAAGATGCGGTCTTTAGGGAATACTTGATCAAGCGGGAGTTCTCGGTATCTCTCTAAAAAAGCGCCTCCGCCAATCACGGCCCCAGTATCCAATACTTTGGCATTTTCTGGCCAAAGCTTTTGCAGTGCGCGAATCGCTTCACTGGTTTGTTGTTTTGCTCTGGATTCAAGCCATTTGCCTAGTAAGACCATGCAAATGATGACAGCTGAACCTTCAAAATACAGTTCATGTGTTGTATGCGGTGAAGCGATCATTTGGTAAACGCTTAATCCATAGGCGGCACTCGTGCCAAGCGCAACGAGTAAATTCATATTGCCAGCACCAGCGAGCAATGATTTAACACCCGCTTTATAAAAACGCCATCCCAAAATAAATTGCACTGGAGTAGCCAGAATGATTTGCCATTTAGCAGATAGGGTCCAATGAATACCAAATGGCATCAAGAACATTGGCAAGATCAGTGGGGCTGATAAAGCAAAACTGAGTAAAACGCGACCTAAGTCATCTGAACCCCAAAAAGAGTGGGCGCTTTTTATTGGAGCATTTCCATGGGGATTGCTGATTTGCGCTCCATAGCCAGTTTTCTGAACCAAGGCGATGACATCGGCAATGGAAGTGTCTGAGTCTGCCTTGAGGCGCACTTTAGCTTGTTCGGTCGCCAAGTTCACGCTGGCAGCTTCAACCCCAGGAATTCGGTCTAATGCTTTTTCGACCCTCCCAACGCAGGAGGCGCAGGTCATTCCCTCAATATCAAGGGTAAAAACTGAAGAATTCGGTGCATTTTGGCTGTCCATATAGAAGATAATCTACCAGTTAGAAGGCGAATTAGACGGAAAATTTACATAAAAAGGGGTGGAAATGTTCACTCTCAAAGTTTCTGGAATGACCTGTGGCGGCTGTATCAATGCGGTAACGAGGGCAGTTCAGTCTCAAGCCTCTGCCAAGGTGCAGGCGGACCTAGCCACGCAGACGGTGACCCTAGCGACAACGCTCTCTCAGGAGCAGGCAAGCCAGCTTATAACAAAGGCTGGATTTCCGGTTGCCCAATAATCATTTGTTTAGAATAGCGACAGCCTAAAACCCCGCAGTTTTTGCTCCTAAAGGATCGTGATTTATGTTTTTCAGTAAGTTAATGCCTCACGATGGTAATTTCTTTGAATTGTTCAATGAACATGCCGGAAATATCGTTGTCGCTTCAGAATCCTTTTTGAAGTTCGTTGAACACTACGGTGATGAAGCGCTGCGTGCGAAATATACCCAAGAGGTCGATAAAGCAGAGCATGCTTGTGACGATATTGTGAAAGAAGTTCATCGTCGTCTACACAAAACATTTATTACTCCAATCGATCGTGACCAGATTTTCTCGCTCATCAATACGATGGATGACGTCGCTGATTTACTGCAAAACGGTACCGAAGCTATGCATCTATACGATGTGAAGCAGATGACTCCGGAGATGTTGCAAATGGCGGAGTTGTGCAATCAATGTTGCATCAGTATGAAGAACGCAGTTGGCACGCTTAAGGACATTTCCGATCCTGAAGTAGCTAAGGCTGCTCTGCAGACTTGTGATGAGATTGATCATTTGGAATCGGGTGCGGATCGCTTGCTTTCTACTGCGATTACGCGGCTGTTCCGCGAAGATATTGAAGTGCGTGAGCTTATTAAGTGCCAACGCATCTATGAGTTGCTTGAGGAAGTAACCGATAAATGTGAAGACGTTGCCAACTTGGTTGAAGGCATCGTTCTTGAAAACTTTTAAGGCGAATTAAGTTGCCGGCGACCGAAGTAGCTTTTTGGGTAGTAGCGCTTTTAGTAATATTGGCGCTCAGTTTCGACTTCATGAATGGATTTCATGATGCGGCGAATTCTATTGCAACGGTCGTATCAACTGGTGTTTTAAAGCCTCAACAAGCGGTGATCTTCGCTGCTTTCTTTAACTTCCTTGCAATTTTTATCTTTCATCTGAGTGTTGCGGCAACCGTTGGCAAGGGCATCGTTCATCCTGATGCGGTGGATTTGCATGTAACTTTTGGTGCGCTCGTTGGCGCTATTGTCTGGAATGTTGTGACTTGGTACTACGGTATTCCATCAAGCTCTTCTCATGCCTTGATTGGTGGCTTGGTTGGTGCAGCTCTGCCAAAAGCTGGAGTAGATGGCCTGGTTTGGACTGAAATCATCAAGACCGTTTCGTTTATTTTCATCTCCCCGATGGTTGGGTTTCTGCTGGGATCGTTGATCATGTTGCTGGTATCTTGGGTATGCAGAAACGCTACCATGGCAAAGACTGATCGCTGGTTCCGTCGATTACAGCTGGTATCGGCAAGTGCCTACAGCCTGGGTCACGGCGGAAACGATGCGCAAAAGACGATTGGCATTATCTGGTTGCTTTTGATTATTACGGGTTACGCTGAGGCGGGTGCAAAAATGCCGCCAACGTGGACCATTATTAGTTGCTATATAGCGATTGCATTGGGAACTATGTTTGGTGGCTGGCGCATTGTCAAAACAATGGGTCAGAAATTGACCAAGTTAAAGCCTGTTGGCGGATTTTGTGCCGAAACTGGTGGCGCCATTACCTTGTTTGCTGCAACTGCTATTGGGATTCCAGTCTCAACTACCCATACGATCACAGGGGCTATTGTAGGTGTGGGCTCGACTCAGCGCGCTAGCGCAGTTCGTTGGGGCGTAGCTGGAAATATTGTTTGGGCATGGATTTTCACTATCCCAGCAACAGCCCTGATGTCTATGCTCGTGTATTACCTAAGTTTGTTGATTTTCTGATTTAACACACCATTTCCCTAGAGCCAATTCAAGCAATTTTTGGCTGGTGCGGTTAATCTAAATACTATTCATAAAAATTACATTTTGTAACTCTCCCTGCCCAATAGGGTTTGTCAGGGTTACGCATCAGAGGAGAAGGTAGTGTCTGTAACTGTAGAGGCTGTTCAAGCCGCCTTAAAAAACGTCGTTGATCCCAATACCCACATTGATTTCGTTGCTGCAAAGAATATTAAAAATTTGAAAGTGGATGACGGCGATGTCTCTTTGGATGTTGTCTTAGGCTATCCCGCCAAAAGTCAATTTGATGCTATCCGCAAAACGGTAATTACTGCTTTGCGTGAATTACCGGGCGTGAAAAACGTGGGCGTGACCGTTAGCAGTCAAATTGTTGCTCATGTCGTTCAGCGTGGCATCAAGTTATTACCTGGTATTAAAAATATTATTGCCGTTGCCAGCGGCAAGGGTGGCGTAGGTAAATCGACAACAGCAGTCAACTTGGCGCTAGCGCTTGCGGCTGAAGGTGCGCAAGTGGGGATTTTGGATGCTGATATTTACGGACCCAGTCAACCGATGATGCTCGGCATTACTGGTCGCCCAGATTCTGTCGAGGAGAATACGATTGAGCCGATGGAAGGGCACGGACTTCAAGCAAGTTCTATCGGCTTTTTGATTGAAGAGGATGCGCCAATGGTGTGGCGTGGTCCGATGGTGACGTCTGCGCTAGAGCAGCTACTGCGTCAAACCCGTTGGCGTGATTTGGATTATTTGATTGTGGATATGCCACCGGGTACTGGTGATATTCAGTTGACCTTATCGCAAAAGGTTCCCGTAACAGGCTTTGTCATTGTGACTACGCCTCAAGATATTGCATTGCTAGATGCCCGCAAAGGCTTAAAGATGTTCGAAAAGGTTGGCGTGCCCATCATCGGCATTATTGAAAACATGAGCACCTATGTTTGCCCAAGTTGCGGGCATGAAGAGCATGTATTTGGAGTCGGTGGTGGCGAGAAAATGTGCAAAGAATACGGCGTTGAATTTTTGGGCGCGTTGCCATTAAATCTGTCGATTCGCAAGCAAGCGGATGCAGGGCGTCCAACGGTAGTTGCCGATCCAGATGGCGCCATTAGCAATATTTACAAGGCGATTGCGCGCCAAGTGGCGATCAAGGTAGGAAGTCTGGCAAAAGATATGAGCAGCAAGTTTCCAAACATTGTGGTTCAAAACACCTAAGGCTATAGACCAATGCGCTTTGCGGTATTGATGCGTAAACAGCACCTCGATAATCCTTGGGTCTCCTATCGATGGGTACCTCATGAGGTGTTGCCGGATTTTGGACAATTTATCACCACATCCTCTAATGCTATTACTGGCCAATTTCTGGGTCGAGATGCTGAAGGAGAGTCTTGGTTGTTTACCGGTTTTGAGCTCAATCTTTTTTTGGATGAGGCCGAGGGCTATTACCTTAATGTGTCTGCAACAAAACCATCTTGGTTTGTGATGTGGCGTCTCGAGGAAGATATCGATTGTTACATTGACGCAGAGTCCTTGGAGTTAGCCAAAGCTGAATCCACGATTGCCGTGCCCCATCGCATCTGCGTTAGCTATAACGAGGCTGCCCGCTTGCTCGATGGTGGCGAGTCAGTCGATGCCGTGCCAATGAGTGATAACCATACCACTTGGTTGCAAGAGTATGTCGACGAGCACTATCGACCTGAGCCCAAGAAACGTCATAAGCCTGCATCGTTTAAAGGTGCTGAGTGTCCAGCGGGGGAACGATGGCAGACGGATTCTTAAGTCGCTGGTCACGGCGTACGTCAGGCATTCAGGAGGAGCCCAGTGAGTCAGCAAAAGAATCCGTGCAGACTCCTTCACGAATAGCCCAGAACCAAAGATAGAAGCGTCAGAGGCCCCTCCCTTACCCACCATGGAGGACGTTGAAAAGATCGATCGTTTTGCACCGGATTTTTCTGCTTTTATGAAGCTGGATGTTGACCCCGCTGTACAGCAGGCCGCTTTAAAGAAAATGTTTTCGGATCCCCACTTCAATGTAATGGATAGGCTCGATATCTATATTGATGATTATTCCAAGCCCGATCCACTTCCTGCAGGCATGTTAGAGCGAATGGTGCAAAGTGACATGCTCAGCTCTTTCAAACCCTGGCTAATGGCACCGATGCGGTAAGTCAGAAGGAGGGCAATCAATCTCCCGATCCTCCTCTGAGGTATCGCCAAATCCGCCTGGTTTGGAGCAATCCTCTAAAAGTAATTTAACATCCCCATCATTATTAGAGATAGAAAAATCTGCAAACGTGAATAGCGAGCAGATTAAGTCGGATCAGAAAAAAACCTAAGAAGGTTCTTCATGAGTCAAAAATTAGTATGTAACTGTAATGGCACCATGCCTTTGGATGCAAAGGCATTGGGTGTTTCAGTGCATCAGTCTTTATGTCGTCAAGAGGTTGGTACTTTTATTAAGGCACTCGACAGCTCTGAAGAGTTAGTAGTGGCTTGCACCCAAGAGTCAGCATTATTTTCTGAGCTTGCAGAACAATCTGATAAGCCATTGGTTGCGCCTCTACGTTTTGTGAATATTCGTGAAGTGGCGGGTTGGACACAGGAAGCAAAAAACTCAGGTCCAAAAATTGCAGCTCTGTTGGCTTTGGCGGATACGCCTGATGCCGAGCCTGTTCCAGTGATGAACTACGCTAGTCAAGGACGCCTATTGATTATTGGTCCCGGTTTGCAAGCTATCCCCTTGGCGGAAAAAGTAGCAAGTGCTTTAGATGTTTCAGTACTCTGCACGGAGCCCAGTGATTTGCCTATTGCTCGTAATTACCCGATTTACACGGGGGCGGTGCCAAAACCTGATGGCTACCTAGGAAGCTTTTCGGTCGATTGGGAATTGCAAAATCCAATAGACCCTGAGATGTGCACTCGGTGCGGCGTTTGTGTAGAGGCTTGTCCTGAAAATGCGATTGATTTCTCCTTCCAGATTTATTTAGAAAAGTGCAAATCACATAGCACTTGCATTACTGCATGCGCAAGTATTGGTGCCATCGCATTTGATCGGGTTGAGCGTCAGCGTGAGGCCGAGTTTGATCTGATTTTAGATTTGCGTGCTGATCCAACAATGCGAATGACACAGACGCCGCAAGGATATTTGCGCCTGGCAATGATCCATTGGATCAGGCACTCGCGATCAATCAGTTATTAGAGATGGTAGGCGAATTTGAAAAGCCAAAATACTTTGTCTACAACGAAAAATTTGTGTGCATGGTCGCAATGGCAAAGTAGGGTGTAGCGTCTGTATCGATGTTTGCTCAACTGGTGCAATCAAATCTGTATTTAAGAATGGGCAAGGCAATGTTGAAGTAAATCCCAATTTATGTATGGGATGTGGTGCTTGCTCAACCGTATGCCCATCTGGAGCAATGCGCTACAACTATCCGAGCGTTTCTCATCAGGGTAAAGAACTCAAAACATTCGCTACTGCCTATACAGCGGAAGCTAAAAGCAAAATCGCACTACCGCCCCCAGCTTGCTTCTACATACCTTAAAAACCGGCACTCAAGTGATTGATAGCGTTGGTCGTCTGGCGCATGTGTCTCCTAGGCAATTTGAAAATCTCCTAGCATTTGTGTTGCCATATGGAATTGAGCATATTGCCTCCACTGGATTAGAGCTTTGGTTAGGCGCGCTGACTTATGGTTTTGCGGAGGTGGTGTTGCTATTGAGTGGTGACGAAGATCCTGCCTACCGTGATGCCTTGGAGTCGCAAGCCAAATTAGCCAACTCTGTTCTGAAAGCCTACGGCTTTGATGAGCGCATTTACTTGGTGATGGCAGATGCCCCAGATGATTTGTCGGCAGTATCAAAAGCGATGGGCGCTTTGCGTCAACGGGAAGCGCTCAACGCCATTTGCGCGCCTCTGCAAGCTTTGGATTCTCCAATCAAAAACGGGAAACACTCAAGGCTGTACTCGAACATTTGCAAAAGCAAGCCAAGACACCATTACCTGAAGAAGGCGTTGGTTTACCCAAGAACTCACTATTGGGTGGTCTAGCGATTAATGCCGATGCCTGCACCCTGTGTATGTCTTGCGTGAGCGGTTGCCCAGAAGGCGTGTTGATTGATAACCCTGATGAGCCCATTTTGTCCTTTATTGAGAAACAGTGTGTTCAGTGCGGTATCTGTGTGCAAACTTGCCCAGAGAGTGCGCTTGCTCTGCAGCCTCGCCTGCAAAAGGTAGAGCGGCGAAAACAAAAAGTGACACTCAATCAAACCCAAGCGTTTCATTGCATTAGTTGCGGCAAACCATTTGGAACGGCCAAGATGGTGGATTTGATGCTGGCCAAACTCGGGGCACACGGCGCTTTTGCAGGTGCAGCTATGGATAGGCTAAAGATGTGTGGCGATTGTCGCGTTGTGGATATGGTGAAAAAAGAGTTATGAGTGAAAAAGAGACTGCTGCCACTGAGGTGGGTGATGTTGGATTGCCTGAGGATCTAGCCAGGGCTGATTTGTATGGGTTGATTGCTCGATTCTCCCACTTACCGCCAGATCAGGAATTACTGGATCAAATTGCCGCGACTGCCAACCAGCAGGACTCCAGTGACGAGGCGCCCTTAGCAAAGGCTTGGATGAATGTGGTGGAAGTGACTAAAGATCATCCTGCCAGCGCCTGGAAGGAAGAATTCGATACGAACTTTATAAGCATCGGCAAACCCAATATAGTCCTGAATGGCTCCTTTTATATGGCGGGCCACCTTAACGAGAGGCCTTTAGTCAATATTCGCAAAGCGTTAGAGGAGTTTGGCCTAGAGTCTGCCGATGAAGTTACCGAAACCGAAGACCACATTTCTTCCCTATGCGAGGTGATGCGGTACTTAATTGCTAGCGATGATGTCGAGGTATCTAACCTGACCAACCAGCGGATTTTTTTCAATGAGCACATTCGCCCCTGGTACGACGAATTGTGCGATGCAATAGAAAATATTCCCCAGATGCATCTCTATCACCCGATTGCCGCTCTGACACGAGAATTTTTGGCAATTGAAGGGCAAAGCTTTGACATGATTTGATGTTGCGTTGCAACATATGTGAGCCCTGAATTTCGGCGGAAAACCCTTATCAAATTATTGTTATAACGATACGTCAAAAGTGCAATAAGTGATTAAACTTGACTCATATCAAGAATAACCATTAAAGGCTCATGCCATGAGCACAAAATCCACCGTGATTTCAAGTGAAGAGGCCAAGCCATCACGTCGTAAGTTCTTTTTTGGCGCAAGCGCTGCAGTTGGCGCAGTAAGTGGTTTCACAAACTGCCGTAGGCAAAGCAGTGATCCAAGAAATCAGCAGAACGACAAAAGAGAAGAGCGAAGGTCAAACAATGACTGCGCACATGCGTAAGTTTTGCGAAACCACCATGATCTAAGTCGCAATCTCTTCATTAATCGAATACATCATTCATAACAAAAAACTTTCTCAGGGACAACATATGAGTCTGACTCGTAAATCCAATACCTCATAAAGTAGTCGTACAACTTCTCGCCTCATCGGTAGCTTGTCGCGTGGTTCAAAAGCGGCGGTACCAACAATGGATCGACGCACATTCTTGAAACGCTCTGGCGTTGGCGTTGGTGCCGGTATCGCAGCGAGTCAGTTGAGCCTAGTGCAGAACTGTTGCCGAACCAAGCAAAGCCATGTTGGACGGTACGGATCTCTTCCATGCCGTAAACGCGATCATTGATATACTTCTTATCTTCCCAACCATTTTTGAAGATGTGATACAGGAGACCAAACAAGAATGGAATGTCAGTACCGGAACGAATACGAATGTATTGATCAGATTTGGCCGCAGTACGGGTGTATCGTGGGTCGACCACGATAACTTTGCAACCATTTTCTTTGGCATGCAATAAGCTCAGCATCGATACCGGGTGAGCCTCAGCAGCATTCGAACCAATATAGAGTGCCGCTTTGGCATTCATCATGTCGTTGTAGCTATTGGTCATCGCACCATAGCCCCAGGTGTTAGCAACACCAGCGACTGTGGTTGAGTGACAGATACGCGCCTGGTGATCTGTATTGTTGGTTCCAAAGAAAGAGACCAACTTATGGAGTAAGTGGGCCTGTCCGTTGTTATGTTTGGATGATCCAATAAAGAACATTGCATCTGGAGTGTATTTCTCACGAATATTCTTCATCTGCGCTGTGATTTCTGTGAGCGCTTGGTCCCAAGAAATACGTTGATACTTTCCATCAACCAACTTCATTGGGTAACGTAAACGATAGTCGCCATGACCATGTTCACGTAACGCCGCGCCTTTAGCGCAGTGTGCGCCCAAATTATTTGGGGAATCAAATACTGCGTCTTGACGTACCCATACACCATTCTCAACAGTAGCATCTACCGTGCAACCCACGGAACAGTGTGTACAGATAGACCTCTTCACTTCGATCTTGCCCGTAAAGAGGTGATGGAGAAGTGGACGCCTGCTGCGGTAGAAGAAGCGTGCGGTGTTCCAGAGGTGCAAATGTACAAAGCTGCAGAGACGATGGCGAAGAATCGTCCAAGCACCATCGTATGGTGTATGGGTCAAACACAGCACACAATTGGTAACTCGATGGTGCGTGCATCCTGCATCTTGCAGTTGGCATTAGGTAACGTTGGCAAGTCTGGCGGTGGTACAAATATTTTCCGTGGTCACGATAACGTTCAAGGTGCAACCGACGTTGGTCCTAATCTAGACTCATTACCAGGCTACTATGGTTTAGCGGCTGGATCCTGGAAGCACTACGCAACCGTTTGGGGTGTTGACTACGACTAAATCAAGGGTCGCTACGCTCCAAACATGATGGAGAAGTCAGGCACTACAGTATCTCGTTGGGTGGACGCTGTTCTCGAAAAGAACGATATGATTGATCAGCAGACAACCGTCAAAGGGTTGTTCTTCTGGGGTCATGCGCCAAACTCACAGACCCGTGGTCTGGATATGAAGCGTGCGATGGATAAATTGGATTTGCTCGTTGTCGTAGATCCGTATCCAAGCGCTAC
Organism: Polynucleobacter necessarius; assembly: GCF_900095195.1. Lineage (NCBI taxonomy): Bacteria > Pseudomonadati > Pseudomonadota > Betaproteobacteria > Burkholderiales > Burkholderiaceae > Polynucleobacter > Polynucleobacter necessarius. The sequence goes on along the minus strand of NZ_LT606950.1, from coordinate 951,142 downwards.
AGCTGCGATGGCTGCAATGCCACCTGCCGAAGGTCAAGCTGTTAATAAGAATCGCAATGTTTACTTATTACCTGCTACGACGCAGCTCGAAACCTGCGGTTCCGCAACCGCATTAAATCGTTCACTACAGTGGCGTGAAAAAGTCATTGATCCATTGTTCGAATCAGTGCCCGATCATGTGATCATGCAAGCTTTTGCCGATCGTCTTGGATTTGGTGAAGAGCTGTCTAAAAATTACAAGATGCTTAATTCAAAGTTTGCTGGCAAACAATGGAGAGAGCCACAAATTGAAGATATCTTGCGTGAGATCAACCGCTCTGTTTGGACGATTGGTTACACCGGTCCAGACCCCTGAGCGTCTCAAAGCGCACATGAGAATGGTGGCTACATTTGATCCGAAGACTCTTAAAGCACGTGGCGGTGTTGATCCTGTAACGGGATACGACACTACAGGTGACTACTACGGCTTGCCTTGGCCTTACTATGGAACGGCTGCTATCAAACATCCAGGCTCACCAAACCTTTATGACACCAGCAAGAGTGTGATGTAGGGTGGCGGCAACTTCCGTGCGAACTTTGGTGTGGAGCGTGACGGTGTCAGCTTGTTGGCGGGCGATGGTTCCTGTTCTAAGGGATCAGCGATTCAGACGGGTTATCCAGAGTTTGATCACGTGTTCGTGAAAAAACTCGGCTGGTGGGATCAATTAACCGATGAAGAGAAAAAGCTTGCTGAAGGTAAGAACTGGAAAACCGACTTATCCGGTGGTATCCAACGCGTTGTGATGAAAAATGATTGCCATCCATTTGGCAACGCCAAAGCACGCGCGATTGTTTGGAGCTTCCCGGATCCAATTCCAATTCACCGCGAAGCGCTTTACAGCACAAACGCACCAATGATGCGTAAGCACCCAACTTCAGCGGATAAGAAGAACTTCTGGCGCTTGCCAACACTCCATAAGACTGTTCAAGATCAGAACTTGAATCAGAAGTTGTATGAGAAGTTCCCAATAATCTTGACCTCTGGTCGCTTGGTTGAGTACGAGGGTGGTGGAGACGAGACTCGTTCTAATCCATGGTTGGCAGAACTCCAACAAGAAAACTTTGTGGAGATCAATCCCAAGGCCGCAGCAGACCGTGGCATTAAGAACTGGGATTACGTTTGGGTTAAGTCACCGACTGGTGCCAAGATCAAAGTGCGTGCTTTGGTAACAGAGCGCGTTGATCAAGGAACTGCTTTGGGGGCCATTCCACTTTGCGGGCTGGTGGCAAGGCAACGATCTGCGTAAGTACCATCCAGATGGTGCGGCTCCAGTGGTGCTAGGTGAGGCGGTGAATACTGCAACGACATATGGTTGTGACCAAGTGTCCATGATGCAGGAGACCAAGACCACTATGTGTCAAATCGAGAAATTTGCCTAAGTAAAAAATAAAGTCAGGAGAACACAATGGCAAGAATGAAATTTATTTGCGACACAGAGCGATGCATCGAGTGCAACGGATGTGTGACCGCGTGTAAGAATGATAACGAAGTGCCTTGGGGCGTTAATCGTCGCCGTGTCGTCACGGTAAACGATGGCATCATTGGCCAAGAAAAATCGGTTTCGGTAGCATGTATGCACTGTACAGATGCACCTTGTATGGCCGTATGTCCAGTTGATTGTTTCTACCGCACCGATGAGGGCGTGGTGCTACATGACAAAGATATTTGTATCGGTTTCGGCTACTGCTCATTTGCATGCCCATTTGATGCATCTCAGTTCCAAAGCAAAGGCGCTTTTGGATCACGTAGCAAAATGGATAAGTGCACATTCTGTAGCGGTGGTCTAGAAGAGAACGGTAGCGTTGCGGAATTTGAAAAATATGGTCGCAATCGTTTAGCTGAGGGTAAATTGCCACTCTGTGCCGAGATGTGTTCTACCAAGGCGCCAATTGGTGGTGATAGCGATATCATCTCCGGAATCTTCAATCAGCGTGTTGCAAATCGCGAGAAGAACGGCAAGTATCCTGGCTCTAAGGCATTTGGTTGGACTACAGCATATGGTGGTCCGGATACTCCTGCGCCAACTCCAACTCCAGCCGCAAAAATTTCAGGAGCGAAATAATGAAAGTGAATTTCAAAACTCTCGGTATGTGCCTAGCAGCAGGGGCTTTGTTGGCTGCGTGCTCTGAGCCGCCTGAAATTGCTGCGAAGACTGCTAAGCGACCAGACGTTGCTCCTTATATGGGTGCAAATAATGGCTTTATGACCAAGAATTGGACGCCAGGCGATCAAGTTAGCTGGACTGAGTCGACCGATAAGCGCACTCATGGTCAAAATGAATACAGCCGTATTAAGTGATCATCCAAATAACAATAAATAAAGCAAAACATTTAAGGATATGTGTATGAAACAATCATTTTCTAGGGTTCTACGCACTCTAATATTGGCCGCAGGACTGTCGCTTACGCCTTGCTAGCGTTGGTTATGCTGAGCGCGCGCCAATGGCTCCTCTGCCATCGCCAAGCGGAGTGGATGTCCCTCCCTTGTCGGCGCCAGCCAATCCGAATGCGTTAGCGAATGGCACGCAAGCGCAGGCTCAACCAGCCAATCCATCGATTTTTACGACAGCTAATAGCGATCCATACAACTACGTCAGCATTCCAGACAAAGAGGCTAGCGTTTTAATTCAGCGCTCCGGTCAAGAGTGGCGTGTGATTCGTAATGGCGTAATCACTGTTTACGGTGGTTGGTTACTGGCGATTGCCTTCTTCGGCATTATCGCGATGTACACCATCAAAGGTTCTATCAAGCTGCACGAGCCATTATCGGGTGTCAAAATCAAGCGATTTAGCGCGTTCGACCGTTTGGTTCACTAGTTGATGGCATTTAGCTTCTTGGCGCTTGCTATTACTGGCTTACTGATCTTGTATGGAAAATATTTTGCAATGCCTTTAATGGGCGGAATGGCTTATGGCTCCTTCTTGAATGTTTGCAAAAATATTCACAACTTTACTGGCCCAGTATTCACAATTTGTATTTTGGTTTTCTTCTTGCTGTTTGCTCATAAAAATCTGCCAGGCAAGGGTGACTTGGAATGGCTCATGTCCTTTGGCGGAATTTTTAGTGGCAAGCATGTGCCCGCTGGATTCTTCAACATGGGTGAGAAGTTCTGGTTCTGGTTCGGCATGACTTTCTTGGGATTAGTCATTTCCGCACCGGGCTTCGTGCTGGACATGATCGTGCCATTTATGACGATTGAATATACTCGTGGCACGATGCAGATTGCCAATATCATTCACAGTAGCGCGGCGATTCTTATGTCTGCGATGGCAATGGGGCACATCTATATCGGTACCATCGGCATGCAAGGTTCAATAGATGGAATGAAAACTGGATATGTGGATGCCACTTGGGCTAAAGAACACCATGAGCTCTGGTACGACAAGCTCAATAAATAAGGACAATGCCATGAAAAATACCATTGCTTTATTCCTCGGCTCGCTGATTGGCGCCACTGCACTGGCAGCACTCCCTCCACTTATCCCCGAGCAAGCTGAGGCAGCTGCTTTAGCCAAGGCGAAGACTGCTTATGGAGATAGAGTGGCGCATATCATTGTGCCAAGCCCAGAATCGCGTAGCAGACCGTTACAAGGTTGCTGGAACACAAGCTCCTGCGGCTTACGTTGCTCCTCCTCCATTTGTATCGCCAGTATCTGCAGCTGCGCCTGCAGCAGCACCAGCAGCCAAATAATCCTTACTCAGATTGGTATTGCACCACACCCCCATGATCAAGGCATCCGCAAGGACCAATATGGCATTAGTTCGAGATGCCGATTCGGAAATCACTGAGAGCGATGTTGATCGAGTGATGCAGCGCATTGGATTGTCCGGATTAGCCAATAGTCCAGCGCATAAATTATCGGCGGGTGAACGACAGAGGCTTTGTCTGGGGAGGGCGTTACTCCAGAAGCCCAATTTAGTTTTATTGGATGAACCCACAGCAAACTTGGATCCTAAAGCTACTGAACAAGTTGAAGACATTATTCGAGAATTTAATCAACATCAGACAGATGTAATTTTTTCATCGCATCAATTAGCTCAAGTTCAAAGACTGGCGCAACCAATGCTGTCTTGGTAACAAAGGAGTAGTTGATCGATCCTGAATCGGGCTTGATCAAGCCATCTAAAAGCTTGAGTAGGGTATTTTGCCTGCGCCATTTGGTCCAATACAGGCAGCAATGCGATCTGCCGGAATGGTGGCGTGGGGGATATTTAGAATAACGCGATCGTTGCTCCGAACAACGACATTATTGAGTTCAATGTATTTCTCGAATTGTTCAGTCATATTAGTCATAACGACGCTCCGCAATTTGACGAACTATCACCGTAAATAGATTTGCGATTAATACAATACCCAAAAGCATAATGCCCAATGCTAGAGCAAGAGGTAAATTGCCTTTGCTAGTTTTCAGCGCGATGGCTGTGGTTATCGTACGCGTGGAATTTTGAATATTGCCACCCACAATCATGACGGCCCCCACCTCGGAGATCGCTCTTGCTAATCCCGCAAGAATCGCAATCGTTAGCGAGAAGCGACAATCTCAAATTAACCATTTATAACGTGAGATGGCTGGTAGATGTAGGCCCAAAAAGGCGTCTCAATGAATCTTCCAAGAGTCTTCCAAAATTTGGCGACTATGGGCGGCAATTAATGGGGTTGTTAATAACGTCTTGAGCCACAATCATGCCTTTTGGGGTGAATAGCCATCCCCTGGATCTCAAGGGACCCGAGCGTGAGAGTAAGAGGTAAACAATGACCCCCACAATAACCGTTGGCACCCCCATGAGGGTATTGAGGGTCACGATGATGAATTTTTTGCCGGAAAATTCTTCGGTGGCCAATAGTGCGCCGATGTGAAGTCCAATCAGGGTTCCCAGGAGCAGCGCGGTGAGGCTTACCTGTAAAGAGATCAGGACGATCCCCAGTACGCCACCATCAAGGTGGGCCAGCAGGGTGATGGCATCAGAAAAAGCGGTCAACATGCGCTTGATTCTACAAGGCAATGGCAAAATGCCGTTAATGAGACTGATATCCCGAACTTTTGACCTATGGCTGAAGTAATTTGCCTTTGCAACAACGTCTTTGATGTTGATCTACGTGAGTACTTGGATGCTAACCCCATAAGCTCGATTGAGGAGCTCCGGGAGCAAGCATCAATCTGCAACAAGTGCATGCAGTGCCAGGATTTGGTGGAAGGTGAGATCTATTTAGCCCGAGTACGTCGACAGCGTGCTGCAGGACAGTTTTAATGCCCCAAATTACTAGTATCCGCTTTACTGTGATGAGTATGAATGTGCATAAAGGTGTATCGCCGTTGCATCGGCACTCGACGATTTATCAATTGCGTCAAAGAATGCGCAGCCATCACCCGGATTTATTGTTCTTGCAAGAATTACAGCAAGAGCATCGGGGCAGAGTGCGACGGTTTAGCCAATGGCCGCTAACCGAGTTGACACACTTTCTGTCAGAGGATTTTTGGCATGACTGGCATTATGGCAAGAATGTGGAGTATCCAGATGGTCACCATGGCAATGCCATTTTGTCTAAACATCCTTTGCATAAAGGAAATAACTACGATATTTCTGCTTATCGTTTTGAAAAACGTGGCTTATTGCATAGTGTTATTCAATTGAGTGCTAATGCACCTGCGATTCATTGCTTTTGTGTGCACTTAGCTTTGTTTGAACGTGGCAGGGAGCGTCAACTAGCCAAAATCATTCGCTACATCAAAGAATTGACTAATGATGCGCCGACGATTGTGGCGGGTGACTTCAATGATTGGCGTAATCGAGTGAGTGCACCGATGCGTGAGGCTGGATTTGTTGAAGTCTTTGAGGTCTTGACGGGTTCTCCAGCCCGCACTTTTCCAAGCGTCAAACCAATTTTGCCGATGGATCGTATTTATGTACGGGGTTTAAAGATTCATTCAGCAGAAATCTTGTACGAATGGTTAAAACTATCGGATCATCTAGGTATCACAGCGCAATTGGAGCTTGAATGAATATCGTAGCGTTTCTATTTGGGTCGGTTTTTGGGGTTTCACTCATTTGGGTCCCCATTCTCCATGCATTGATTGTGATTCTGTTTGGCTTTCGCTTGATATCCGTCAGAAGGCCGGTTGGGGTTGCGTTTGCCTGGTTCTTGATTGGCATGATGTTGCCGTTATTAGGAATTTCGCTGTACATTTTGATTGGTGAACGTCCAGTAGGTCGCAAGCTTACTCGCAAAATTGTTCGTATGAATCGGGAGTACGAAGGAATTACTCGATGTATGAGAGAAGAATGTATCGCTGATCGAGAAAAACTACCGCCAGAAGGTCGCGCACTCAGTTTGTTGGCGGAATCTCGGAATGGCTCACCAGTGGTTTCTGGTAATAAGCTTGAATTGCATACCGAGTCACTAAAAATTTTGCAGAACTTTATTGACGAGATTAATCGCGCTCAAAAAAGCCTGCATTTAGAGTTCTATATTTGGGCATTGGACGGAGATGCCGACAGGGTGGGAGAGGCCCTCATTGCCGCGGCAAAACGCGGTATTGCCTGTCGAGTCTTGTTGGATTCCCTAGGCAGTAAAGATTGGTTTAAATCACCGTGGCCTGGACGTTTTCGGGCTGCTGGTATTCGGGTCACTGAAGCGTTGCCAATCCAAGTGGGACGTTTTCAGTTTCGGCGAGCCGATCTGCGCCTGCATCGCAAAATTTTTGTGATTGACAGCTCGATTGTTTGGACGGGCAGTATGAATATGGTTGACCCACGGACTTTTAAGCAAGATTCAGGGGTTGGCGAGTGGGTTGATGCGATGGTGCGTATTGAAGGGCCAGTTGCTGCGCAATTTGAGCTGACATTTGCATTTGACTGGAGTGTTGATAATCCCAGCATCAAACACTTTAATGATCGCGAGCCACCTGCATCACCGCATGAGGGCGCGGCATTGGCGCAGGGGTTTTCTTCAGGCCCCGTTTACCGTGATGACATTTTGTATCAAGTTCTACTCTCAGCCATTATGGATGCGCGTGAAGAGCTCACGATCACGACGCCCTATTTTGGGCCAGATGATGGCTTGATACAGGCTTTAATGGCAGCTGCAGGTCGAGGTGTGAAGGTCACACTCATTGTCCCTAAGTTAAATGATTCCACTCTAGTGGCTTGGAGTAGTCGAAGTTTTTATGCGGACTTGATGGGTGCCGGAGTGAAGATTGCTGAATTTCATGGTGGCCTGCTTCACACTAAGAGTTTGTTGATTGATAAGCGGATCGCTATTTTTGGTTCGGTCAACTTTGACCAACGTAGCTTGCGATTGAACTTTGAGATCAGCTTAATTGTCTATAACGAAGACTTCTGTAAAACGTTTGAAAAGCTGATTGAGTCCTATCTGGCGCAATCGGATTTAGTGGATCCTAAAAAGTGGGCTAAGCGACCACGCTGGCACCATTATTTAGAAAATGCGGCGCACTTGGCGTCACCACTTCTCTAAATTGCCCCGCTGTCCAGCATTGTTTTAATTTCCGTATCGCTGATGCCAAGTTCTTTGAGAATGGCCTCGGTGTGTTGACCTACCGCTGGAATAGGATCCATGCGGTACTCGTAACTATCGTTCAGTCCCGGCGGAAGCAGGGCAGGAATTTGGCCATTTGGAGTATCAATCTCCTTCCAGCGTTGGCGTGCTTTTAATTGCTCATGCTTCCATAAGCCTGCCATGTCATTTAGATGCGCGTTCGCAATCTGCGCTCCCTCTAATCTCGCAATCAGTCCGTCTGAAGTCAGCTTACTAAACAAGCGTTGATGATATCGAGCAATTCAGCACGTCTCTCATTGCGCTTAAAGTTTTTATCAAAGCGTTCATCAGTGGCAAGGGCTGAATTTTGCAGAACGATTTCGCAAAACTGCGCCCCCTCTCGTTCATTCTGTAAATCCAGCATGACGGTCTTGCCATCACCCGCTTTAAATGGACCGTGCGGATAGATCGTGGCATGTGAGGCGCCATTTCTTGGTGGGGCATCTGCGCCATCATAGGCGTAATACAACGGAAAGCTCATCCATTCACCTAATGACTCCAACATCGATACATCGATCACTGAGCCTTTACCCGTTTTACCTCTTTGCAGTAGAGCGGCCAAAATATTCGTATAGGCATACATTCCCGCTGCAATGTCGGCAATTGAGTTTCCTGCCTTACTCGGAGTCCCTGGGGTTCCGGTGACCGATAGAAATCCCGCCTCACTCTGAATGAGCAGATCGTAGGCTTTTTTATCCCGATACGGACCGTCGTTGCCATACCCAGAAATGTCACACAGGATCAATCGGGGGTTGTCTTTCTGCAACAGTTCTGTGGTAAGCCCCATTCGTGCAGCGGCGCCTGGTGCTAGGTTCTGCACTAAGATATCCGCAGTTTTTAAGAGACTCTTTAAAGCAGTTAGTGCAGCAGGTTGCTTTAAGTCCAGCGTCAAACTTTCTTTAGAACGATTTACCCAGACGCAATGGGATGACTAGCCCTTCACTTGCTTGTCGTAGGCACGCGCAAAATCCCCACTGCCAGGGCGCTCTACCTTAATGACTCGCGCACCCAGATCCGCGAGTTGACGGGTGCAAAAGGGAGCAGCAATCGCATGCTCTAGAGAAACAACAGTAATGCCATCAAGAGGGCGAATGCTCATAGTGGGTTATCGGTCAGGGTTAAAAAGATCTTGGTAGACCCAAAATGTGTTCTGCAACATAGGAGTAAATCAAGTTGGTCGATATGGGGGTCACTTGATAGAGGCGTGTTTCTCTAAATTTGCGCTCGACATCATATTCATTGGCAAAACCAAAGCCACCATGGGTTTGCAAGCAAACGTTGGCCGCTTCCCAGGAGGCTTTGGCGGCTAGGTACTTTGCCATGTTGGCTTCTGGGCCACAAGGTTGATGGTTGTCAAAGAGTTCGCAGGCTTTAAAGCGCATGAGATTAGCCGCTTCCGTTTCGATATAGCTGTCAGCAATCGGAAACTGAATGCCTTGATTTTTACCAATCGGACGATCAAACACCACGCGATCATTAGCATAACGGCGTGCGCGATCAATAAACCAATAGGCATCTCCAATACACTCTGCTGCAATCGGTACACGTTCTGCATTCAGTCCATCCAGAATATATTTAAAACCCTGACCCTCGGTGCCGATGAGATTTTCAGCAGGAATTTCGAGGTTGTCGAAGAAGACCCCGTTGGTTTCATGATTCACCATATTGGCAATCGGCCTCACTTCCATGCCTTTCCCAATCGCATCCTGAAGGTTCACGATGAAGATCGACATTCCCTCGGATTTGCGTTGTACTTCAGAGATAGGGGTGGTACGCGCCAACAGAATCATCAAGTCAGAGTGCTAAATACGGGAGATCCAAACTTTTTGACCATTCACTACATACTTATCACCCGTTTTTAACGGCGGTGGTTTTAAGTTTCGTAGTGTCGGTTCCTGTAGTAGGTTCAGTCACCGCCATGCTTTGTAAACGTAGTTCACCCGAGGCAATTTTGGGGAGATACATTTTCTTTTGCAGTTCGCTGCCATAGCGAAGCAGGTGCCCATGTTGTACATCTGACCATGGCAAGATCCGGAATTGCCACCAGAGAAATTAATCTCTTCCATGATGACGGAAGCTTCGGCCAAACCTAAGCCTGAGCCACCATATTCTTCGAGGATGAGTGCTGAAAGCCAGCCAGCATCAGTCATAGCCTTAACAAAGGCCTCGGGGTAGTCTCGGTCATGGTCAATTTTGCCAATAGGCTGAATCAAAGCTACTACAGAGGCTGCGAAGTGCCTCACGCATATCTTGGTATTTGTCAGGCTTTGGAATGGGGTGACTCATGACTGTCTCGTTTTTATTGGTTTGGAGCGATTCTGCTCGTAAACCAGTAAGTCTAAGCAAGATTTAAAAACCGTGGAGGGCCTTAAAAACAGGGCAAAATAGATCTATTCGGACGTATTCAATTCGAGGACGTTTTCACATAGAGGTCTGTTGTAGATGGAGCATGCACTTGCGCATTTTTTTGGGTGGTTTGGTATGCCTTCAGTGGGGCTGTCTGCAGTATTTATTAGCGCATTTGTTTCGGCAACATTGCTACCAGTTGGCTCAGAGCCGATTCTCTTTGGCTATATCACCTTAAATCCCCATTTATTTTGGGTGGCGATTCTAGTCGCAACCGTTGGCAATACGCTTGGCGGAATGTTTGATTGGTGGTTGGGCTTGATAGCGCGTCGCGGCATGAAATCGATTGGAGAGCCTAAGAACGCCAAAATCAAAATATGGCTAGAGGAGTGGGGCCCTAAAATTTTGCTCCTCTCTTGGGTTCCGGGCTTAGGGGATTCCTTATGCCTGGCAGCGGGTTGGCTCAAACTTGCCTGGCAACCGTGTCTGATTTACATGTTTATCGGTAAATTGTTGCGCTATCTGACCTTGACCTGGCTATTGACGCTCGTACCTGATAGCTTTTGGCACCAATTGGGCCATTGGCTGCACCTGATCTGATGGTATTCTTTTTATCCTATTTCTTCCCCTTAACTCCCTGAAAACACATATGTCTACATTAAAAGGTAAAACAGCCCTAGTCACTGGATCCACTAGAGGTATCGGTTTGGGTATGGCTATAGCACTGGCCAAGCAAGGCGCAAATATCATGGTCAATGGCTTTGGTGAAAAAGATGACGCTATTGCCAAGATAAAAGCATGTGGTGTTGAGGTTGATTACCACGGCGCAGATATGAGTAAGCCAGCAGAGATTGAAGATCTGATTAAGCAGACCGAAAAACGTTTTGGCTCTTTAGATATTCTGGTGAACAACGCAGGCATTCAACATGCTGCCAACATTGAAGACTTTCCAACGGATAAGTGGGATGCCATCATTGCGATCAATCTCAGCTCTGCATTTCACACAACGCATCATGCACTTCCAGGCATGAAAAAACGTAACTGGGGCCGCATTATTAATATTGCCTCTGTGCATGGATTAGTGGCATCCACTCAGAAAGCTGCCTACGTTGCCGCTAAGCATGGCATCGTTGGGTTAACTAAAGTGACTGCATTAGAAAATGCTCGTACTGGCATCACCTGTAATGCCATCTGCCCAGGCTGGGTCTTGACCCCTTTAGTACAAAAGCAGGTGGATGCTCTGGCTGAGCGCGAAGGTATTTCTAATGAAGCAGCCAAGATAGCCTTAGTGTCTGAGAAGCAACCTTCAGGTCAATTTGTGACGCCAGAACAACTCGCAGCACTGGCGGTATTTCTTTGTGGACCAGATGCTTCTGAAGTACGCGGTGTAGCCTGGAATATGGATGGTGGTTGGACTGCTCAGTAAATCTCTTAAGCCCATCAAAACCATAACCGCTGCGTAACAAAACGTCACTCAGCGGTTATTTTTCTATCGGTAATGATCTTGCCCCATAGCGTAGATTGGCTGGCAATATATAGATCAACCATCGCTGGGCTGCCACCCTTATAGGGAACGTTGACCGTGTCTATATCAGCGCGCACATTTAGGAGTTCGCCTTGGAGGTGGGAGGCGGATCCACTGCCTGTAGAGGCAAACGTAATCGTCCTAGGATTTTTCTTGGCGAGCGCAATGTACTCTTTCAGATTTTTTACCCCAAGCCCAGGAATCACAACCAAAACGTTGGGAAAGGTGACGCCCATAGTCAGGGGCGCCAAATCTTTCTGAGGGTCATACGGCAACTTCATTAAATGTGGCGCAACTGCTAATGGGCCAATAGAGCCAAATAAAATGACAGATCCATCTGCGGGAGCGGTCGCAGTATAGGCATGCGCAATATTTCCACCGGCGCCGGGTTTGTTATCTACGATCACATTTTGACCAAGATCTTCACTGAGTTTTTTGGCGATGCCGCGAGCGGCGCTATCTGCCGATCCACCGGGTGCAAAGCCAATTACGATCGTGATCGTTTTCTTGGGCGGAAATTCTTGCGCATGAGCAACTGAAGAAGATTCCAGAATCATCAAGCTAAGACCTACCAATATATTTAAAAAAGTGGATGAGGGCATCATTTGTCTCACGTAATCAATAATTTGTTCGCTTATTTTGCACCCCAAATAGGGCGAAGTCACTACTCGAGTTAGCATTTTTTCATGAGAAAGCCAAAATTTGGGATGTTCAAACAAAATTGCCAGAATCGTTTATATTTACAGGCACTTATATATAAGGAGAACCTTTCATGGCTTCAATTTTGACCTCTTTAGGACGCACAGTATTGGCAGGTTTTGTACTGCTCGTTTTGATTATTTTTGCACTAGGCGGTAACTTTAGCTCTGCTGAATTGCCATTCGTATTCCGTTGGTTGCACGTGATGTTCGGTGTGATGTGGATTGGTTTGCTGTGGTACTTCAACTTTGTGCAAATTCCTTCCATGCCAAAGATTCCAGATGAGCAAAAGCCTGCTATCGGTAAAGTAATCGCTCCAACAGCATTGTTCTGGTTCCGTTACGCAGCACTCTTTACAGTATTGAGCGGTTTGATTTTGGCGGTATTGAATGGTTACGCGCATCAAGCATTTACATTGCAAGCGCCATTCCGCGCGGTTGGTTTAGGTATGTGGATCGCATTGGTAATGGCGTTTAACGTTTGGTTCATCATCTGGCCTAACCAAAAACGCGCTCTCGGTATTGTGACTGTAGATGCGGATACCAAAGCGAAATCTGCTCGTGTTGCGATGTTGACTTCCCGCATCAATACATTGTTATCTGTGCCAATGTTGTTCTTGATGGTTGCTCAGTCTCACAACACTACTTGGTTTGTGATTGTTTCTTGAGCCGATCAAGTCTTAACGAATAAAAAAGGCCCGCATTGCGGGCCTTTTTTATTACGTTATTTCGTTTATGCCAGTATTGACTGGTAGTTCCTTGGTGAGGGCTGCACGCTGGGCTGTTGCAGTGCCCATTAATACAAAACCTAAAAGCTGGCCATCGGCTGTTTCAAGCCGAGCCTCTACACCATTATCCATCGCATTGATTTTCCATTGACCACTTGCGTCTTTCGCTGGTGGAGAAACAATAGTGGCAAATGCCGGGGTTTTCATCATCACTGGCATTGCAGGATACGTTAGCGGTGTAGCTTGCCCCGTCAAGGTCGCGGCTAATGCTCGCGCTGCTTGCATGATTGGCATTACATATGGAGGCACGAGTCCATCTACTTCAGCGCAATCACCAATCGCATAAATAAATGTGAGGGATATTCGTTTGGAGTTTGCGGTTGACCTGTATATTAGTGTCAATGCCTGCTGCTTTAGCGAGCTCAAGTCTGGGTTTTAGTCCAACGGCAGAGAGTGCCACATCAGTATTCAATACCGATCCATTCGCTAGGGTGATATGGAGTTGGTCGTTTACCCGATTTATTGACTGAAGGTAGTGTTGAAGTGCCAGCATGCACCCAGAGCGCTCAGCTTATTTTGCAGTGCGACGGCCGCCGTTTCTGGGATCAGTCGCCCAAGAGCATGGGGCGCCATGTCAATAACATCTACTTCAAAGCCACCTAGGATTAGATCATTTGCAAACTCGCAGCTAATTAAACCTGCACCCAAAATAGCAATTTTCTTTTTGCCACTTATTGCGCTACGAAACCTTGCGTAATCTTCAAGATCATTGACAGTGAGTGCCTCGCTTGCGGCATTTCCCAATAACGATAGCTGAATTTGATCGGCGCCTAGAGCCAAGACCAGTTTGCTATAGGCAAGATCGCCTTTGTTAGTTTGAATGACGTGTTTGTTTGTATCTATGGCGTGTACTTCAGTTTCAGCAAGAATATGAATGCTAATTGAGATGCCATGCCATCGGCTGGTGTCGTGATTAACTGAGACGCATCTTTTTTGCTTGCTAGTGCAGTCGAGAGCATCGGTTTGGAATAAAAGTAACCAGGCTCTTTGGTAACCAGCGTAATCGGAATTTCTTTATTGAGTTTACGAATCTCGCGAATGACGGTGTAGCCTGCCAATCCGCTGCCAATGATGACGATCGAAGAAGTCGCTGGTGATGGGGTTTGATTCAAGGTAAGCCTCGTGGGGAAGACTGAACATCGAGTTCAAATATATTTTCTAGTGCCAACACTGGATAGATCAGTATCGTAAATCTCAATAATAATGGTAGTATTGATTGAAATTCTCGATAAGGATGTGAGATGGCATATTTACCGTCTTTAAAGCAACTGACCTATCTCGTTGCTCTAGCGAAAGAACTGAACTTCACCAGAGCTGCAGAGACCTGTTTTGTTGGTCAATCCACTCTGAGTGCCGGACTTAAGGAGTTGGAGGAGGGTCTCGGGATCCAGCTGGTCGAGCGTGATCGGCAAAATGTATCGATTACACCGGCAGGATTTGAAGTATTGGAGCGTGCTAAAACGATTTTGGCGGCATCGGAAGATTTGGTGGAATATGCAGGTATCTCAGGCAAGCCTATGACGACAACAATTCGCCTAGGAGTTATTCCGACGATTGCACCATTTTTGCTGCCTAGTGTTTTGCCAGAAACCCGCAAACGGTTTCCGAATCTCAAAATCACCTTACGGGAAGACCTTACTGCCAATTTACTGGCAAGACTTGCAGAGCATAAATTGGATTATGCACTCATCGCCTTGCCTTATGACGTCAGCGGACTCCTAGTGGAGGAATTGTTTGATGATCCTTTTTGGTTGGTGGCGCGCGAGGGAGACCCTGCCCTCAAAGGTAAGGAAGTGACTCTGCCAGCCAAAATGGCAGAGAGGCTATTGCTATTGGAAGAGGGCCACTGCCTTCGGGAGCACAGCTTACAGGCTTGCAAAAAGGCAGATATTCGGAAAGATGATGGGGTAGAGGCTACCAGTTTGCTAACCCTGCTGCAGATGGTCGAGTCAGGCTTTGGGATTGCGTTGCTACCAGAAATGGCAGTGAAGAGTAGTTTGCTAAACAGCAGTGACTTAGTTGCAAAAGCATTGTCTGCACCAGCGCCCAAAAGAATCATTGCGCTCGTAGCCCGGTCATCCACTGCGCATGCCACAGAGTTTACAGCGCTATCGCAATGTATTCGTGATCAGTTTGGGATGAGCCTGAAGAAAGTAAAGTAAATCCAAAAAAATTCAGGCAGAAAATTGGTCTCTTTGGTTTGGAAAAATTAGGTCATGTAGACCGCACAGTTGGACACTTGGCGGCAGCGTTGGAAAAGATTACCGAGGCAGAAGCGCAGCCCGCATAATCGGAGCAGTGTTCATCAAAAGACCATCAGACGATGGCCTTTTTTATTGCCCAAAAAGTGGAATAAGGCATTTTTATTATTTTTTTGAGTATTATCAAATTATCAATAAACCTTTTGGAGAATGGCATGACTTCGCGTATCGCTCGTTTTAGCTTAGCAGCTCTAATTTCTGCAACCATTGGCTTATCACCAATTTCTGTCTTGGCTGCTGATCCTGCTCCAGCGCCAGCACCTGCTGCTACTTCAGAGCCTGCTGCTGCGCCTGCTGATAAAGCCGCAGCCAAAAAATCGAAGAAGCAAGCAAAGAAAGAAAAGAAAGTAGAAAAGAAATCGAAGAAAAAAGTAAAAGCAGCAGATGCTGCTCAGTAATTCCCCGTTCTGATAGACCCCTCAATTGAGAGGTTCGACCTCTTCCAAGTCATCTGATTTTTTATGTCAGATGACTTTTTTCTTGGAGCGTCGTTGCGCACCAACAGCCACATAGCAGCCATTACCAAAAGCATTCCTGCAATTTGCATAGCGGTAATTGGCTCAGACAAAATAAACTAGCCCAAAAAGATTGTTGAGACAGGGCCCAGTATGCCCGCCTGTGCAACAAGTGGCGACCCAATGCGATTGATGGCAATCATAATGAGAAGCATTGGAATAGCAGCACAAAGACTCGCATTGAGAAGACTCAATAGGTAGGCTTGTGCGCTCTGTTCAAAAATGGCACTAGTCTTGTATAGAGAGGATTGCATCAAGCTCAGTACGGCAGAGGCCGAACTTGCTAAAACGACAAGCCGTACGCTACCGATGTGTCTGACCATTTCTCCGGAGCCAATCATATACAAAGCATAGCTACCGCACTACCAAAGACCAAGAGCATCCCAAGCCAGGCATGGATACCAGTAGAGCTGGCATCTTGAATGAAAACCACCAATACCCCCAGGTATCCAGCCACTAAGGCATACCACTGCATTCTGGAAATGGATTTATTCGGAGCAAAGTAGGAGATCAGCAACACAATGGTTGGTGTTAGATAGAGAACGATGCGCTCAAGACCAACCGAAATATATTGCAGCCCTAGAAAATCGATATAGCTCGATAAAAAATATCCCAGAAAGCCGAGAAAGAAAATCTTTCCTCGTTCTGACCAGCTAATGGGGCTCATAGGCTTTCGTCGAGACTCCCACCAGTAGACAGTCCAAAACATCGGAAGTGCCATTAGCATCCGCAAGGCTAATAACGTCTCGGCATTTGCGCCGTAACCAAAGGCCAACTTCCCAATACCGCTTTGCCAGAAAACAGCATCGAGCCAATACCGGACATCAAAATGCCATAGAGGTAATGTCGGTGGTGAGCTGCGTTTGGAGATTGCATACTGTTTATAACAGTTTATTGAGGATGCCTCGCATCTCCATAATGGTTTCAGAAGGGGTTAGCCCAATTGGACCAACCCCTTTACTGACTAAGCTGTCGGCAGCAGTGGCATGGAGCTCAACTGCGATACTGCTGGCATCCCAGAGAGGTAATTGGTGACGCACTCCCTGAGCGGCAATGGCTGTGATCGTGCCTGTGAGGACATCACCCATTCCGCCTGTGCCCATACCGGGATTACCAGCCTCACATTGAACTGCAGAATGATTAGGGCTTGCAATGACGGTATTCTGACCCTTTAAGATCCCAATCGATTGGGTGAGGGTGATGAGTTGCTGTAAGGCATGCAAACGATCGCCCTGGATTTTTTCAGCAGATATTTTTAACAGTTTGGCAGCTTCACCTGGGTGCGGAGTACATACGCTTTTATTTGGAAATTGCGCATTGCGTTCTCGTAATGTATTGAGTAATTTATCAGAATCTGCAATCAGATTTAAAGCATCGGCATCTAAGATGAGTGGAATGTGCGGATAAGTTAAGCAAGCCTTTAGCCACTCGATTGCCAGTGGGGAATTTCCAAGACCCGGACCGATCGCTATGACATCAGGTTGGGTCTGAGCCAAGATAGTATGCGCTTGATCACTTGCCAGTCGAATCATCAGTTCTGGTTGTGCATCCTGTGCTCTTGCAGATGCAGGATCGAACATTTCGAGGATAGTCCAGCCAGCACCGAGATGTAAGCATGCTTTACCAGCCAAAAGCAACGCACCTGCCATGCCTGGTGCCCCGCCAATCAGTAAGGCCTTACCAGCGTTGCCCTTGTGTTCTGCAGGCGCACGCTTGAGTCGATGAAGCAGGTCAATGGTGTTTAGTTTTGCGGGTACGGATGTCATGTGAACAGTATCGCTCTAAATCCTATCGATAAAGTGGATTTTAAGAGAGAGTATGCTGAGCGTAAAGCGAAATTGGGAAAATGGCATGGTGAGATGTCGGTCGCCTTGTATTCAAAACAAGAGGTAGAAAATGCGCTGACTCAGTTTGAGCCATTGGAGTATCGAAAACCGATTGAGATTGCTTCAAGCATTGAGCTAGAGTTTCACAATGCTGGCCATGTTTTGGGGTCGGCTATTGCAGAGCTCACTGTTCAGGAGGATGGGGCTCAGCGTAAGCGATATGTCTTTTCTGGAGATCTTGGCATGAAGGGAAAGGTTCTGATGCCAGATCCGGAGATGATTGATCGGGCGGATGTAGTGCTGATCGAGTCTACCTATGGCGATCGTTTACACCGCACCTTAAGTGATACCGAGGATGAGCTTGTGCAGGTCATTAGCAGTACGATGAAAGCGCAGGGTATGTTGTCATACCCGCTTTTGCGGTTGGTCGCACGCAAGAGATCTTATTTTTGTTGATGGATTTAGTGAGAAGGGGTCGTTTACCGCATCTAGCGGTTTGGGTGGATTCCCCGATGGCTACAGCAGCTACTCAATTAACAGATCGTTACTTTACACAGTTGGATCAACAATCGCAGGCAACTTTTACTTGGTATAAAAATAACCCATCAGCAGTAGATCTGCGTTTCATTGCTGATGTGGAGGAATCCAAAGCCCTTAATAAAATTAAAGGCATGGCGATTATTATTTCCGCAAGTGGCATGTGTGATGCAGGCCGCATTGCGCATCACCTCGCAAACAATCTACCGCGATCTCAAAATGTAATCGTGATTACTGGATTCCAGGCCTACGGAAGTCTTGGTAGAAGGTTAGTGGATAGGGTTCAAAAAGTTCGATTATTTGGAGAGGATGTCCAAGTGAGAGCATCCATTCATACGATTGGTGGGTTATCTGCTCACGCCGACCAAGCAGGCTTATTGGACTGGTTAAGGGGATTTAAATCGCCACCCAAAACCGTCTTTGTCGTTCATGGAGAGCCTGAGGCAGCATCGGTTTTGGCGGAATGCATTCGGGATGATCTAGGTTGGAGTAATGTGATCATCCCAGAACGCTTGCACACATATGAGTGTTGATTGGTCACTGCGCGAATTACATTACTCGGCTACTTTAGCCCCTTCAATTTGAATGTAGGGAGGAGTGTAGCTAATGTCCGCGCCACGCACTGGATCAATGGCGACAAATACCAGTGCTTGCATTTTGATTGGCTAAGATGGGATTGCCCAAGTTAATGCCAACGCGTAATGTACCGGTTGGAGCAAATGACGAGATCATGGCAGGAGCGATTGTATTCATGGGTCGTTTGGGGGTACTGTTGGTTTGACTGATGCAAAGTTCAGAAATCCTTAATAGGAGAAGAGAAAAAAGTAATTTTTTCATTTAGAGAGTATAAAAAACCGCGGTACACCGCGGTTTTTTGTTGTCGTGGAAGAATTATTTCTTCGTATCTGCTGCTGGGGCAGCGGGAGCGGCTGGTGCATCTTTCTTTGCTTCTTCAACATGAGTTGCTTCAGCGCCATGCTTTTCACCGCCCATATCAATATTGCCGTCGCCTTTTAAAAGTAAGTAGGCAGTGGCACCAACTAACACTAGTACCATAATGAGGATTGAACGGTTACTCATGGATTTTCCTTCGGTTTGGTTTAACTCTGCCAATATTAACCCTACTTAGGTCCCCAGTAAATCCTTCGCGGTCTTTTTGGCTTATTCCTACGTAAAAAATAGGTGTTAATACTGAGGTAAAAGAGAGTGCGGGTAAGATGAAACCAGATTGTTTTAAGGTGTAACCATGAGTCCAAAACTTCCCATTAACAATGCCCAGACTATTATGGAGTTCTTGGATCTTCATAAGAATCAGTTGGCCGAAGAGGAATCGGTTGATTCCTATAAGTTTGCTTTTGACGATGAAGCCTTTCTATCTCGCCGAGAGACGATTGGCATTCGGTTTGAGCTTGAATTACTGAAGCCTGAGATTTTGCTAAAAGAGCGGGGCATCGATCATACGATTACCGTATTTTGGTCTACTCGCTTTGTCAGTCGTGAGCGTGCTGAACAATTGCAGCAGGAGGCAAAGACGTCTGCGGAAAAAGAGACCGCTAAACAAGCTCTCTTGCATAGCGAGTACTATGAGTCGGCTCGAGAATTTGGGCGCCTCGTTGCACAATACAATGCAACTCAACAACAGTCTTCAAATAAGTTACATATATGTACGGGTGGTGGACCAGGAATTATGGAGGCCGCCAATCGTGGTGCCTTTGAAGCAGGGACACGAGACGATTGGTTTTAACATCAGTCTTCCAAGAGAGCAGCATCCTAATGCCTATATCAGTCCAGGGTTGAGTTTTCGATTTCATTACTTTGCGTTGCGAAAGATGCATTTCATGTTGCGCGCTCGCGCAACTGTTGCCTACCCTGGTGAATTTGGATCGTTTGATGAATTATTTGAAGTCTTGACACTGATCCAAACGAAAAAGGTTGCTCAGATCCCGGTAATCTTGCTGGGTAAAGAATTTTGGAATGCGATGGTGAACTTCAGGAAAATGGTCGAGTTTGGAGTCATTGACCAGGAAGATATGCGGGCTATTCATTTTGTGGATACCGCTAAAGAAGCTTGGAATGTGATCCAAAATTGGTATCAATTGGCCTAATGGCGGTTTTAAGGCCGTTAAAATACTCAAAAACACTGAATCAATCAATGAGTTTCGCGCACATGAATTTAGCTACTGCAATAGACCTACCAGGCTATTTACTGGGCGGTTTTATGCTCCTCGTCGTCATGATTTTTCATGGGATAGTGCTGCTGCAGATTGCGAAGCGTTATGAAGTGAATACCTTTTTGTATTTGGCCGAGAAAAAATACTCTAGTGTTGCCATCTGTTTTTATATCAGCGTGCTGTATCTATTCCTAACGCATGTTGCTGAGATTCTGATTTGGGGATTTGCGCTCTATGGATTCAAGTTGATCCCGGGGTTGGGTCAATGCATTCTATTTAGTGGTAGCACTTACACCGCGATGGGTTTTATGGAAGATATTCTTCCAGACGGCTGGAAAATGTTAGCAGTCATCATCGCTTTCTCCGGCATGTTTGCATTTTCCTGGACTGCTTCGGTCATGATATCGATGACAAAGAACTTTCGTCAGGCATATACCAAGTTGCACATGAAAAAACTCAATATCTCCTCTGAGATCATTGATCGATTTGAGTAGAACATGAATAAGACTTGGGATGCCGTCATCATTGGTGGTGACGCTGCAGGCCTTTTTTGTGCGGGGGGCGCTGGGCAACTCGGAAAGAGAGTGCTGGTAGTGGACCATGCTCCCGTATTGGGTGAAAAAATCCGCATTAGTGGTGGAGGGCGATGCAACTTCACCAATCTTCATAGTGGCCCAGCAAACTTTCTGTCTCTCAACCCTCATTTTGTGAAGAGCGCGCTGGCACGATATCCCTCTTCTGAATTTATCAAGCTGGTTAAGGCATACGAACATTTCGTATCACGAGAAGCACAAGGACAATTATTCTGCGATGACTCGGCAAAGCAAATTATTGACATGTTGTTTGCGGAATGTACAAAAGGTAATGTCACCATTCGTAATCCAGTATCCGTAGAGTCAATTACTCAAGAGGGCGATTTATGGCTCGTACAAACCAATCGCGGTTTAGAAAAAACCAGATCGGTAGTTATGGCTACGGGTGGGCTACCTGTGCCAGCAATCGGAGCAACGGCATATTCATTGGATATCGCCAAACAGTTTGGTCTCCAAGTCGTTGACCCACGACCTGCTTTAGTGCCACTCTCGTTTACTGCCGATACCTTTGGAAATCTCAATGAGCTTGCCGGCTTAAGTGTGCCAGTACAGATTGGCTCTGGAGCAAAAGGTCAACGTTATGGCGTTGGCCATTTCTATGAAGATCTATTGCTGACGCACAAAGGCTTGTCTGGCCCGGCAGTTTTACAAGCAAGTAGCTTATTGGGTGGAGGGTGAGCCAGTCACTGTGAATTGGCTGGCAGATAGTGAGAAATTTGGTATTGACTGCGATGCCTTGTTTAATGCCGATGAGAATCGTCTGAAGTTGACTGAAAATCTTCTGGCACTGGCATTGCCACTACGCTCAGCAAAAGCATTTGCTGAGCGTAGTGGTTTGTTGGGTCGTAAATGGGCGGAAGTTTCTGAAAAGGATCGCCAAGCGCTCAAAGACCTCATCACCAATTGGACAGTAAAACCTGCAGGCACTTTAGGTTGGAAAAAGGCGGAAGTGATGTTGGGTGGGGTCGATACCAAAGAGCTCGACAGCCAAAGGACGGGATCTCGTAAACATCCTGGTTTATATTTCATTGAAGAGTGTGTGGATGTCACCGGGCATCTCGGTGGGTATAATTTTAATGGGCTTGGGTAAGCTGGCATGCTTGTGCTCAAGCTCTTTAAACAACTTTTGAGGTAAATGCCATGCAAGTGATTCGGTATTGCTTACTTAGCGTTGTATTGTTTTTGGCTCACGGCTATAGCTGCGCGGCGTATCCTGATAAGCCCATCAAAATCATCATCGGCTTTCCGGCTGGCGGACCTTTGGATGCGCACATTCGTTTATTAAGTGATAAGTTGCAAACCGTTTTAGGCCAACCAGTCATTGTGGATTACAAAGTAGGTGCAGGTGGGGCGGTGGGTGCTCAATTCGTGATGCAGTCTCCTGCAGATGGCTACACCGTGTTGCTGGCCAACACTGGCACCATGGTGATTAATCCAGCGATTTATACCAAATCACCATACGATACGTTGCGCGATTTTCAGCCGATTGCAAGAACTGCTCAACAACCACTTGCATTAATTGTTAATAAGGATGTCGCAGCAAATTCATTAAAAGAGTTTGTTACCTATGCCAAAGCAAATCCAGGGAGGCTCAATTATGGTTCTGCTGGTAACGGTGGAATTTCCCATTTGGTTCTTGAGATGCTCAAAAGCGAAACGGGAATATTCATGGTGCACCTCCCATTTAAGGGAGGTGCGCCAGCTTTTACCGATTTGATCGCGGGTCACGTGCAATTTATGGCAGAGTCAGTGCCCCAAGCGGCAGTTTATGCAAAACAGGGCAAAGTGAAGGCCCTTGCAGTAACCAGTGCAAAACGAAATCCTGCACTTCCGAATACGCCAACCGTCCTAGAGACTGGTGTAGCCACTTTAGAAGTGGTGGGCTTTTATGGAATTCTCGCTTCAAAAGGGACTCCACCTTATGTGGTGAATAAATTGAGTTTGGCGTTTAAAGAAACGCTTGAATCGCCAGATATTCAGAAAAAAATGATTGATCAAGGCGCAGATCCAGCCTATCTCAATGCCGATCAGTTCACGAAATACCTTACTGCAGAAATGCCTCGTTGGGCCAAAGCAGTCAAACAGGCGGGAGCCAAGCTCGACTAGTTAGTTGGGCTGGTTTCGCATCCAGTTAGCAGTATTGAAAGGCGATTCTTCCAACTGCTTGGCAACATTCCCTTCAACGCCGCATTCCGCGAGAGAGCGGTACATGCAGGCTAACCATTGATCATGCTCTACAACACCAATTTTGAATGGTAAGTGATGAGCGCGAAGCATGGGATGGCCATATTTGGGGGAATATATGTCGGGGCCACCCATCCAGCCTGTGAGGAAGAATTTCAGCTTTTCTCGAGAAGTGCTTAAATCCTGTGGATGCATCGCCCGAAGGGCTGCAAACTGTGGCTCTAGAGACATGAGGTCGTAAAAACGGTCTACTAATTCATCGACTTTGTCGATTCCCCCAATGGACTCATAAATAGTCTGTCTGTGTGTCATATTGTCATTTTAATGCCTTAAATTCGTGGGAATTGGCAGGTCTCCAATTTCGGTATAGAGTAGGTATAGAACTGTTTGTTAAACCCCTAACGTATAGGAGCTTGAAAAATGGATGCAAAAGATTTGCAAAAATGGCAACGTGAAAAAGCAAAAGAGCTTTTTGATTATTCCCATACTTTGCTAGAGGCTGCGAAAAAGCTAAGTGACAACCACATGGCGGAGATTGAGTGGGGAATGAAGAATGCGCTTGAAAGCGCTAAGTCTGCTGCGAAAAATGATCTTGAAAAGTTAAAGAGCTTGCAAGAAGAGGCGGCAAAAGAAGCGGCTAAACGTGCTGCTGCTTATCAAAAGAAAGTTAAGGCTGTTCTGAAAGAATTAGGTGATGGCGCCGCCGACGAGACTGAAAAGCATTTAGAAAAAGTACGTAGTTCACTCGTCACGTGGCTAGAAGATGCTGAGAGCAAAATGCCAGTTCAAGCAGAGAAGCTATCGAAGGTAGTCAATGACATGTCTGAAGCAGGTCAAAAGATGTTTAAAGAAGGTCGCCGCATTGTGAATGAAGTAGCTGCAAACGCCGAAAAAGGACTGGATGACCTTGTGAAGAAATCATCGGGGTCGAAGAAGAAAGATTGATTTGTTAACTTCTTTTGCCAAGACCGCCTCGAAGTATTGAGGCGGTTTTTTCATTTCCAGCCTTGGATCCAGCGATCAGTATCCATGAGGTCTCGCCAGGCAATCCGAGTTGTTTTCTTGCTGTAAACCGACTCAATCTCGACGAGTTCAATGGGTTGCTCTGGTATTTCTAGCGTAATCACCTTACTTACTAAAAAATGCTTTTGTTTAGCAATCGGCTGCACTTGCAGTCCACTTGCTGAGTAATAATTTCTTTGGGCTAATTTTGTTCATGAGGGCGTTTTAGAGGACGGTGCACTGAAATTCTTGCCCTTTGATTACTAACTTTCCAGAAGAAGGTGTGAATACTGCACTTGATTGCGTCGTTTGTGTCTGACAATGTTGATCAAAATAGCTCTGATTACCAAGACTGCCGCAAAAATTGAGTTTGCTATCCTGAGATTCCATCTGAGCCTTGCGCAGAATCATAGAAAGTTTGACTTGTTCATCGGACTTGCAACTCCAAGTGGTATAGCTATCCCGTTCGCAACCACTCAGTATTAATAAAGTTCCAATCAGTAGAGTGCTTGCTTTCAATAATCGTAAGGTCATAGTGGCGCGATTCTCAGTAACAACAAGGGGGCCTTAAAAACCCAGAAGTGGTGGGTTCCGTCCTTGCCTAGTTGCTCTACTAAGCCAAACTCCCAATCAAGGGAGGCTTGCATGGCCGCAGGATCGACGTTAGCTCCTTCATACCGACGTTTGTACCGATCCAGCGGGGGAGAGGCCAAATGGCTAGGGCCTTTTTCTAGCTCTAATCCAGCCTGAATCCATGCGGCATTTCCGCCGTCTAGAACAATAATCTCTGCGCTGGTAAGTGCCTGCATCTCTTTCACAATAAATTTACCGAGTTCTGCAGGCGTGCTCGTTAGTACATAGCGATCGACTTTGGGAAGTTTGGTGAGTGCCTCGCTTAACTGCGAGCGCAGAGCATACCAACTGCCAGGTATATGACACTTTACATAATTAGCGTGGGTACTGAAATCTACCACAATCGTATTGCTATCAGTCTTGAGTCAATTCGACAACGTTTTGGCATCGACCGTTTCGGTGTCGGGTAGTTTGGGTAATGGCGCTTTCCAAGGTCCCGTTTCCGTAAGTTGCTCTGGTATGACGTCATCGAGCGCATAAACTTCCCATGCCATCTGCGCTAACCAGGATGCTGGCATATTGGCGCGTACGCCACCCCCACTCGGATCAACCAGAACAATGCGAGCGCCACGTACTGGTGCAACCATTTCCGTTTCTTGAACGAGTTACACGCTTGGGCAAAGAGTTCCGAGTATTTAGTAGCGGTAATTTCTTTGCGACGCTCTTTGCAAGCACCAGCAATTTCTTGTAAGGCCTTACGTGCACGCGCTGCAGATGCCTTAATACCCCTTTCAATAAACTTTTCGTTTTCAGCTTTGTATGTTTCGAATGCAGCTAACAATGTATCGTGTTGTGACATCTCGTCTCCCAATCATCAAATGAATGTTCATAACTACAGCGAAATTAGTATATCCCCATAAAAACCACAAGAAATAGCCCTTTTTATCAGGGATAACTCTTAGAAGCACTGATTCAGCCAAAATGCTTTAATAGGATCAAAACACCCCTGGAGACGTCAAAAATGCGCAAAAATTGCTTGGTTTTAGCTTTTGCTAGCTTTCTTACCCTACTCTCATTGTCGGCAGGCGCCCAAAGTGTCGCTTGGCCGTCTCCCAATAAGCCGATTACCTTCATCAACCCCTTTCCTCCAAGCGGAGCAGTGGATGCCTTTGGGCGTCCTCTGGCAAAGCAGTTATCGGTCCAGTTGAACGATTCCATCGTAGTAGACAACCGTGGTAGCGCAGGTGGCACAGTAGGTGCAGCGGCTGCGGCAAAAATGGCGCCTGACGATTACACCTGGTTACTTGGCGCAGTGCATCACTCAATTGCTTCGAGCATGTACACCAATCTAAGTTATGACATTACTAAAGATTTTGAACCGATCGCGATTATTGGTGGCATTCCTAATGTCATCGTAGTCAACCCCAATAAGTTTCCAAAGAATGATCTTAAATCGATCATCGAAGAAATCCGCAAGTATCCCGGCAAATACAACTATGCATCTACCGGTAACGGTACCTCGCAACACCTAACCGGCGAATTATTTAAGATGCAAAATAAATTGTTCATTACGCATATTCCATACCGGGGTACTGGTCCAGCATTACAGGATGTGGTGGCGGGTCAAGTCGATATGATGTTTGATACATTGGCTGGAGCAGCGCCTTTTATAAAAAGCGGTCAGCTGATCGCTGTTGCGGTTGCTAGCAATCAGCGTAGCCCTGCCTTTCAAATGTTCCCACTGCTCAAGAACTGGGCCCGAAAGACTTTGTCGTTTCAAGCTGGTACGCGATATGGGCTATCAAAGGCACTCCAAAAGAGATTGTCGATAAGATGAGTGCGGAAGTGCAAGCGGCTCTTGCCTCCCCTGACATCAAAGAGCGCTGGGCAAATATGGGCGCCACCGTACCTAAAATGAGTCGCTCGGAATTGGCAAACTACATCAATCAAGAAATCTCGCGCTGGAGTGAAGTGGTTAAAAAATCCGGCGCTAAGTTAGATTAAAAAAGTTAAATCATAGAGACAGCAATGAGTATTGCTAAGAAAAACTATTCCTTTGTACGCAATAAACTACTGAATAAAGAAGAGATTGCTTTCTTAGATGTGCGCGAAGAGGATCCGCACGCTCGTGAGCATCCCTTATTTGCTGCCAATCTGCCGCTCTCCCGCATCGAGATCGATGCCTATGGCAAGCTACCCAAGAAAACGGTGCCCATTGTTATTCTAGATGATGGTGAAAGTGATGCAGAGCTCGCCGCGCAGCGACTCTCTGCTCTTGGTTTTACCGATGTATCCGTTTTTAAGGGTGGCGTGCAGGGCTGGAAGGCTGCGGGTGGTGAAGTCTTTAAAGACGTGAATGTTCTCAGCAAATCTTTTGGAGAACTCGTTGAGTCCAAGCGTCATACCCCCTCATTATCGGCTCAGGAAGTGAAAAAACTCATCGACGATCAAGAAGATGTAGTGGTTGTCGATGTACGCCGTTTTGATGAATACAACACCACGAGTATTCCGACGGGGATTAGCGTGCCTGGCGTAGAATTAGTACTACGCCTCCCTGAATTAGCGCCCAATCCCAAGACAAAAATTATTGTCAATTGTGCTGGCAGAACACGTAGCATCATCGGCACCCAATCGCTAATTAATGCAGGTATTCCGAATGAAGTGAATGCTTTGCGCAATGGCACGATCGGCTGGACTCTTGCTGGCCAAGCGCTTGATAAATGTCAGACCCGCAAATTTCCAGAGGTGAGTCAAAACACCACCGTTACTGCTGCACAGCGGGCGCGCAATGTTGCGGATCGCGCCGGTGTGAAGCGTGCTTCTCTAGCCGATGTTCATCAATGGAAATCGCAGAGCGATCGCACCACCTATTTCTTTGATACTCGCACTCCCGAGGAATATGAGTCAGGTCATCTTCCAGGTTTTCGGTCTGTTCCTGGCGTGTGCGTCTTCTTGGCTAGGAAAGTGCAGTTCTACATAAGCCCTCAAAGGTTTGCATCCCAGCTCATTCCAAAAGACTTCTGTCACGGCGCCACGGTGAGCAATCGCACCCTTGTATTGCGCTACCGTTTGGCTAACTTGACTGCGATACTGCTCAAATGCGGCTTGATCCACTAGTTCAATTAATCCGATGACTTTAACGATCATATTTCCTCGCAAAATAGGGCTAATGAAAAGAGTGTATATCCGCGCTATAGTTATCGCATGAATCAACCCCGATTTCTACAGGCACTTCAAGAGTCTGGGTTTCCGCATCCTGTTGAAGTCCAGCAGCCTCCAAATGGCCAACTGCCAAATCATACGCATGCTTTTGCAGTACAGGCACTGATTCTTGAGGGTTATATTGAGATTGAGATTAATGGGATCAAAACAAGATATAACGAGAGTGATGTATTTCAATTAGCTCTTGAAGAATTGCATGCGGAGCGGTATGGCCTAGACGGCGTTAAGTATTTGGCATCTAGAAAAATGACATGATGGAGACACTATGAATATCGGATTTGTTGGTTTGGGTAATATGGGTTTGCCAATGGGGATCAATGTACTTAAGGAAGAGGCTATGCCGTCACGGGCTTTGATTTGGTGCCAAGCCAACTCGATGCCTTTGTTGCGGCTGGTGGTAAAGCGGCGCCGAATGCCAATGCTGCAGCTGCTAATGCCGATGTTGTCATTACGATGTTGCCTGCCTCAAAACATGTTGAGGGCTTGTATTCGGATGAAAACGGTCTATTGGCAACGGCCAATCCTAAATCCATCCTGATTGATTGTTCGACGATTTCTCTTAAGGTCGCTCAAGCGGTTGCAAATGCCGCTCAAGCAAAAGGATTTGCTATGGTCGATGCACCAGTGTCCGGTGGTACGGCAGGCTCTCAGGCGGGTACCGCCTGATTCTTGCATGATGAAGGTGTGCAATCGGTGGTGGAGTGTGTTCGTCCGATTCTCGAGAAAATGGACAAAAATATTTTTCATGCTGGTGGAAGTGGCGCAGGGCAAACCGTAAAAGTGTGCAACAACATGCTCTTGGGTATTCAGATGCTTGGAACGTGTGAAGCATTGCGTTTAGGAATCGCGAATGGCTTAGATCCTAAAGTGCTCTCAGACATCATGTCAAAAAGCTCGGGTCGCAATTGGGCGCTGGAACTTTATAACCCTTGCCCTGGTGTAATGAAAATGCTCCCGCCTCAAGGGCTTATAGCGGCGGATTTGGTGTCGATCTCATGCTCAAAGATATGGGTTTGGCTACCGAGAACGCACAAGCGTTAGATGCCAGCGTCCCCATGGCTAAATTGGCAGAGCAACTTTATGAAGCCCATAGCAAGCGGGCAATGGGCAGTTGGATTTCTCAAGCGTATTTAACGCTCAATAAAACGATTCAATTTAGGAAACGACGAGAGGCTTGCCCTGTCGTTTACTCATCTGACCAATCACGCGGGCGCCTAAGAAGTGATGCTGATTAAAAATATCGAGCACTTCTAAAACGCTTTCGGGGCTGCAAGAGACTAATAAGCCGCCACTGGTTTGAGGATCAGTAAGTAATGCACGCTGTGCCACAGTAAAGCTCTCTGGAATACCAACGTCATCACCATAGCTAAGCCAATTACGATCAGATGCTCCGGTGATGATGCCGTCATCAGCCAGGTTTTGCACATTCGAGAGTAGGGGCACTTGATCCCAATCAATGTGGGCTGTGCAATTCGATCCACGGGCAAGCTCTAAGGCGTGACCCGCTAAACCAAAGCCGGTAACATCGGTCAGAGCATGAACGCATGGGAGTTTTGCTAAATCGGGCCCGGCAGCATTGAGCTTAGTGGTATTTGAAATCATTTCCTGATAGCCATCGGGTCCCAGAAGATCTTTTTTGAGTGCCGCCGACAGAATACCTACTCCAAGTGGTTTTCCTAGGATCAAAACATCTCCGGGTTTTGCGCTCGCATTACTCTTGACGCGCTGAGGATCAACAATACCAATTGCGACTAACCCATAGATGGGCTCGACCGAATCAATCGTATGGCCACCAGCAATCGGAATACCAGCACTACGACATGCTTCTGCGCCACCCTCCAAAATGCGAGCAATCGTTTTATTGGATAACACCTTAATCGGCATTCCAACCAAAGCGAGTGCAAATAGAGGTGTGCCGCCCATTGCATAGATATCGCTGATAGCATTGGTTGCGGCAATTTTGCCAAAGTCAAATGGGTCATCGACGATGGGCATGAAAAAATCGGTTGTAGCGACAATTGCCTGTGATTCATTGATTTGATAGACAGCGGCATCATCCGAGGTTTCAATGCCAATCAAGAGCTCCTTTGGGAAGGGCAATTGCGGAACATTTTTCAGAATTTCTGAAAGGACGCCAGGAGCAATCTTGCAACCACACCCACCACCATGCGATAGGGAGGTTAAGCGCGGCTCAGAGGGCTCAATAGAATGGGATTGCGTAGTCATATCTTAAGGGTATCAGAAGAGAGAAGCTATTCGCTAACTACTGATGAAGAAGGGATTGAATTTTTTTAGTAACGTCTTCACTATCGACATTTTCAATGGCGCCGATCTAAACGCCCTCTACCTTGCCAGTCTTTCCGATTAGGAATGTTGTTGGTATTCCGCGGGCCTTCCAGGATTTATAAATGGTGCTGTTGCGATCCATGAGGATTTCAATGCTGTTTTCGGGGATACCATTACCTCTAAGGAATTGCAAAATACGTGGCTTCATTTCAGCAAGATTGACGGCAAGTACTACTAGGCCCTTGGAGCCATATTTTTCCTGCAATTCGATGAGTTCACCAAATTCTTTACGGCAAGGTTCGCACCAGCTTGCCCAAAAGTTCACAACCACTACCTTATTTTTGAAGTTGCTAATATCGATCGGCTTACCGGATAGATTGTTGAGCACCAAGGGTGGCGCTTGCGTTAAGCCAACCTGGGAAGCGGGGCGCCATTGTACGTTTGCGTTTACGGCAAACACTGTCAGGAGTAAGAAAGCCAGCGCTAGAAGATAGTCTATTGCTGGCTTTTGCAATCGCATGGACTCAACCTCAGAAGAAGCTTATCGATCAACTGAATTAACCAATACGGCGACTCGTAATTTTGTATTTAAAGTTATCAGGATCTAAAGAGTTAAAACGACCTTCGGTATTTTCGGCTTGGGGATACATCAAAATCGGAATTTCCCCTTTCTTTCCTAAAGCAGATCCTGGGAGGGTAATGTCATGGCCATAGTTATATGCCATCCAATTCATTTCCCAATTGCCAAAAAGGTAGTCACAAATAGCCAATTTGGGATCATTCACTGCCAATCCACCAGTTTCTTCTAGGATGACTTTGCGAACATCCGCAGGATCTACTGGAACCCAGCCGTATCCGGAAGCATAGAACTCAGCACGGCAATGCTGCGCCTTGGTAATGCGCCACCTTTGCCCAAGCTCTTATAGCCTCTGGCAGAGTCGGCAATACGAATGCCATACACATCGCGCGCTGGTATGCCGGCCGAGCGCGCTAATGCAACAAAAACCGCATTGATGTCTGCGCATTTACCGCCGAGATTGTTGGTTTCCAGCATCAGCTTCACATTGCCCTAGCCACAACCGCGCGTTTTAGGGTTGCGGTGGGTGTTACCATCTACCTAGTTATAGATGGCTTTTGCTTTGTCAATATCCGTGGCATTAGACGGTAAGCCAGCGAGACACTCTTGCGCTTTTGCTTTCACGATGCCATCTGTTGGTAGGTATTTGGTTCCGCGTGTCCAAAAATCCAATTCGTCTTTGGAGAGTTTTAAGGCAGGGTTTGGCGTAGCAATTTCTAGGTGACGATTCTGTGTGCTAACCAATATTGAAACTTTCACCTGATGGTTGGTGGCGGAGCGATCCCACTTTGTCCAAAGCATCCGTGCTTGTTTATTGGGTGTTACATAAATTTGATCTACAGCTTTTGGGTCACTCGCTTCAGGTCTGATGGCAAGGGTACGGAAATACTTGTATCTAAGACTAAAGGCAGTGGAATCCAAGTTTCTGCTGTGCCATTTGGTGACTCTAGAGACACCTCCGTCACAATTTCATAGGTAGTCCAATTAGGATCTGCTTGGCCAAATGCGTTGGAGATTGGACCCGGGGTTGGCAGGGCAATGGCGCCTGCAATTGTTTTTAAGGCGGAGCGACGGTTAGTGGTCATTGGATTTCGCTTGAAGAAGTTTAAGGGAGTTCTCAAACCTCTATTTTACCCAACCCAAGCGATTCATTTGCAAATTAAGTCGATTTCCAAAGATTGGGAACCACAGTATTGGCATACCCAGAGATAAAAGATTTTTCAACGCCTGTCTCTGGATCAAAAACCGAGCGCTGGATTTTGCCGATATTGCCGCCATACACATGAATACTGATTGAGGTTTTATCAATCAAGTTATTTTCAACCACGTGGATATCATGCGTAGCAGGGGAGACAGTATCAACATGCCCCGGCGCAGAAATGCTCGACACTCCAGCCATCAAACGACCATCAGGTTGAGGAAGTAGGGCGTTCCTTTTTCTTCCCCGCGTAATTGGCCTACCATTCCCCATACGGTGTGATTGTGAACAGGGGTTTTTTGACCTGGACCCCACACAAAACTCACCATAGAGAACCGATCTAAGGGGTCCGCATACAGAAGGTATTGCTGATAGTATGGGGGTGCGGTTTCGTAAATTCATCGGGCAATCAATCGTCTGTCGCAACGAAATCCTCCAGAAATTTTTTGCCCTGAGTAAAAATCGTCTCTTCACTGGGCTTTTGCTCCAGCAATATGCTGAGCGCTTTTACAAAGGTGAGGAGTTTGCCGTCTGACATGATTTAATCTCCAAGCTACTGCGCTGGAAAAAACCAATCTGGCCAAGCCTTTGGTTTTAGCGATATCGTATCCGCGCAAACAATATGCAATGTTGCACTAGCAATTACTTGCAATTTTTCACTATCCGGTAATTTTCGTTGAGCCGTTTGTTTGACGGTTACCTGGGTGCGTCCACGGTGCTCAATCACTTGATCTATGTACAAAATATCATCCAAGCGACCGGGCTTATAAAAGTTCATCGTCAGTTCGCGTGCGGGCATCACAATATTGTGCTCATTGATGAGCTTTGTGGGGCTCAAGTCATATTGCGCCAACCATTCTGTACGACTGCGTTCAAAGATTTCAAGATAGCGACCGTGATATACAAACCCCGCCGCATCGGTGTCGGAGTAGCAGACACGGTGCACGTAGATAAATTCGTTGGGAGTCTTATTCGTTGGTATGGCAGTCATGGGTAATTAGTCTATTTCAGTAATTCCAACATCATATTACGATGCGGTATTCCCGCTTCATCATAGATCGCTCCTTGAGCAATAAATCCCAACTTTTCATAAAAGCGGACGGCGCTTACTTGGGAATGCAGCATAAGACTGGTGATCCCTTTCTCCCTCGCGGCCAAGATCATTCTTACCAGAATTTGTTTGCCAAAGCCTTGACCTCGGTACTGCGGTAATACTGCCATTCGCCCGATTTGAGCTTGTCCATTCGGTAGGTCGACTAATCTTGCCGTGCCAATCGATTGGTTATTGAATTTAAGCAAGGCATGCATTGCTTGGGCGTCGAATTCGTCGAGCTCGAGTTCCTCAGGCACATTCTGCTCTTCGATAAAGACGGCTTTGCGAATGGAAAATGCTTCGCTGGCAGCATCTTTCCAGGATAGAAGCAAAATATCAATATTTTTCAATGGGTTAGATCAACAAAGGTTGTGGATGAAGTGCAACCTCTAATGTAACAAATAAGCCATCCCATCGAAATTGGGCATGGTTACAATGGTTAGGCGACGCTCATGGCGTCTCAGTCGTTTCATCCAAACCCCCTTATTTAGGAGTTATCTTGAAGAAATCATTACTTGCTAGTTTGTTTGCTGTCGTCGGAATCGCCTGTGCATCATCAGTTTTTGCACAGATGCCAGCCAAAATGTTGCCTTTGGCAGCGGAAGTTGTTGTTCTCAGCGCAACGGTAGATTCTGTAGATGCTAAGAAGCGCATTGTCGTATTAAAAGATGCCAACGGCAATTTGGCGCAAATGAATGTTGCTAAATCAGTAAATGACTTAGATAAAGTGAAAAAGGGCGATGTATTTTTAGTTGAGCATGCACAAGCGATTGCAGTAGGCTTAACAGCAGCTCCAAAAGATGCGAAGCCTGGTGTATCAGGTGTACGTTCTGTAACGATTGCTGGTAAAGGTTCTGCTAAGCCATTCGAAGAGACAACTGATGCTGTTTATGCCACTGTCAAGATCTCAACGATCGATCAAAAAACGCGTATCGTGACTTTCACAATGCCAAATGGTGAGAAGCAAAAAGTCAAAGTGGATCCAGCAGTGCTCGGTCTTGAGAAATTTAAGGCTGGCGATGATGTGATCGTAGAGTATGTTGATGACACCGCAATTGGTTTCGTAACGCCTAAGAAATAAGTCGCCAGTACAACTAGTAGACAGTAAAAAGCCCGCAGATGCGGGCTTTTTATTTACCTTAAGAAAGTAAGTCCGATTAAGCGCTCTTGGCAACCATGACATCGGACGCCTTGATCACTTGCCCAAGCTTGATCGCCCACTTTTAGGTTGAGCTCATCAACCGCCTCATTTGTAATGGAGGCAGTCACAATTTGGCCGCCACCAATATCTATCTTTACGTGTGACGTGGTTTGACCCATCTTGTGTTCAACAACTTTGCCATTGAGGGTGTTGCGGGCGCTGAGCTTGACTTTGAGTTCCATGATTTCTCCTAATGAACGTATTGCTTGGCATAGATAGCGTCATTATAGAGAGGCTCTCTATATTTAGACTTTCCATAATTGCGAATAATTGCTTGGCCTTCATCAGAGGCGACAAATAGAATGAATTTCACTGCGATATCGCGATTTGCAGTCGCTCCATCTGGCGCCGCCAAGGCATCGTAGGTGTTGACTAAGAATTAATCGCCTCGATACAGTATCTGCACTTTTTCTGACACCCAAGTGCTGCTATCGGTCATGAAGTACGCATTTTCAGTATTTGCGCGCTTGAGTGATGCGGTCATGAAATCGTTTGTGACGATGTACCAATTTCCTTCAGGATTGATGCCAGCCTTCTTCCAAATATCCATTTCTTTTTGATGCGTACCTGACTTATCACCTCGAGATATAAATTTATCTTGTGCTTTGGCAATTTTCGAATATGCATCAGCACCGCTAGTAGCTGACTTGATGTTTTCAGGATCGCTCTTAGGGCCTACGATGTAAAACTCATTCGAACCAATTAGGGTTCGGTTCGTTGCCCATCCCTCAGCCAAAGCCTTGTTAACAGCATCCGGAGCATGAACAATCATGTCGACTTTACCAGTCTTCAAGAGGTTTAACGAGACACCACTGCCAGCTTTAATCCAGATGAGTCTTGCACCTTCTTGTTTATCAAAGGCTTCACCTAATGTTGAAGCAAGCCAAGCTCACCTGGACTGCCCGTAGCAAGGGTGAAGCTACGCTTACCTTGCCCATAAATTGCTTCTGGATTTGCAGGGTTGCTTTGAGCCATTACTACCGGGGTGCTAGAGCAAGCGATTACAGCAGCCAAAGCTACGGCCAGGTTTTTTAAATGATCCATGTTTATTTCTTGGCATTCGGGAAGAACAGTTGCTCACCACCAATTTGATAGCTTGCTATAACGTCCTGACCATTTTTAGAGATGAGCCAATCAATAAAGGTTGACCTTCCGCTTTTTTGACATTGGGGTACTTGGCAGGATTTACCAACATCACGCCATATTGATTGAATAACTTGGGATCGCCCTGAACCAGAATAGCGAGATCGCCTCGATTCTTAAAGCTAAGCCAAGTAGCGCGGTCGGCCAGAATATAGCCATTCATCGCGGAAACGGTATTCAGGGCAGGGCCCATGCCAGAGCCCGTTTCTTTATACCAAGCTTGATTGGGCGAGACTGCAATTCCAGCGCCTTTCCAATAGCACAACTCGGCCGCATGGGTGCCACCCTTATCGCCACGCGAGACGAATAGAGCCTGCGCCGCAGCAATTTTTTGAAACGCTACTTGAATATCTTTGCCACCATTGACTTTTGCAGGATCAGACTTTGGACCAATTAAGACAAAGTCGTTGTACATCACTTCATTGCGTTTGGTGGAATAGCCTTCTTGTACAAACAATTCCTCTGCGGGTTTGTCGTGCACAAAGACAACATCAGCATCACCGCGACGTCCAATGTCCAACGCTTGGCCAGTACCAACGGCAACCACTTTTATATCAATGCCAGTTTTCATTTTGAAGATGGGCAAGATGAATCCAAATAAACCGGATTGCTCAGTAGAGGTGGTGGAAGAGACCACAATGCTTTTTTCTTGGGCGTGTGCTAATGAGCGATTCATCAGCGCCTATCCAAAAACGAGATCCAGATTTACCCTGTCATGAAGCGCACCCAGGGTTTGATTGTAAAAAAAGCAACCTCTTGAACATTCGCGCGATCGAGGATTTGCTGAATCCAAAAGTTCGCTTTATTAATCGGCAGATTGGTTCTGGTACTCGATTGTTACTCGATCATTTATTAATGAATGACGGAATTGATCCTCTGGATATCAACAGTTATTTACAAGAAGAATTTACCCACTCCGCGGTGGCGAATGCCATTTTGGCTGGTAAGGCCGATGTTGGTATCGGCGTTAAAAATATTGCTTTAGAAAATGGCTTGGGATTTGTTCCGTTGAAAGATGAGATTTTCTTTATTGCTATGCATAAAACCATGGTGTCACAATCGGAGGCCTCGAAGTTAATTCGCAAAATTCGCGGTTACTCTAGTGATACGCCAAGATATAAAGCTGTTAGTCTAAATCGACAAGTCAAAGAATGGCTTTGAGCAATCCATGAACACAACAACTTATCGACTATGCATGTTCGTTTAATCATCCTTATCGCAGCATTGTTTTTGATTCTACAGTCGGCTGTTGCACAGACTGTAACGGTAGCAGTTGCTGCGAACATGAAGGATGCATTTAGCGAAATTGCCCAAGAATTTAAGGCAAATCACAAGAGCGAATTGCGTGTGGTGTATGGCTCATCCGGTAATTTTGCCGCTCAAATACAAAATGGCGCGCCATTTCAGTTGTTTATTGCTGCTGATGAGCGCTTTCCTTTAGAGCTTTATAAAAATGGCAAGACATTAAATGAGGGGAGTGTTTATGCCATTGGCAAGTTGGTCCTTATTGCGAAGGCCAATGATGGATTGCCGTTGACGGCAAATAAGACTGAAATCGCTACTGCTATTCAAAAAGCAAGGCGGATTGCCATTGCTAAGCCTGACTTAGCCCCCTATGGCAAAGCTGCTGTTGAGTATCTCAAGGCGGAGGGTTTGTGGGATCTTGCAAAAGACAAAATTGTCTATGGTGACAACATCGGGGTAGCCACTACGTATGTGGTCACTGGGGCTGCGGACATTGGGTTCACTGCGCTATCGCTCGCTAAGGCGACTGAAGTGGCTAAAGACACGCGTTATGTATTGGTGAACGCGCACTGCATGCACCCATTAAACAGCGCATGGTCTTAAAAAAGGTGCATCACTTGATGCGCAGGCGCTATATCAGTTTATGCAGACCACGCAAGCAAAATCCCTTTTACAAAATACGGCTACACCACCCCTTAGTGAGGTTTCATGAGTTTGCGCATTTCCTGCAATACCTCTGCAGGGGATTTGTCCAGGACATCAACGACAGCGGCATAGTCCTCTGGTGGGCGGTTTTGGCTGAGCTTGAACTTGCCGACCAAATTCTGGACATCAATCTCAATGCCAACGATGGCTCTAAGCATCATCTGAGCATAATCTTCGGGAGCATCATCGAGTTTCCAGTTGGATTGATTGGTGGGCTCATGAATATTTGTCATTTGCGCTACATGACTTCTTAGCCATTGGGAATCTTCAATTAACTTGAGTGTGCCCTGAGCATGAACGACCGCATAGTTCCATATAGGAACCACTTTGCCCGTTTCTTTTTTGGATGGATACCAGGCAGGGGTTACATACGCATCTGGCCCATGAAAAATTGCGGTCACATTCGTGTTATTGCTGGCGGCAATTTTGACCAGGGGATTCACTCTGGCAATGTGACCATAAAGTTTGGATTGATCCGCGCTTAACATTAATGGGAGGTGATTGACCTCCAGATGATTGTCTAAATTTCCAACCAGAGTGGCCAAAGGATATTCCGCAATCAGCTGCGCTAGGATTGCGGGATCATCAACGGCAAAGTGTTTTGGTAAGTACATATCAAATCTTATTAAGAGATTGGATTTAGTATGCATGAATTCCATTCTTTTTGTTTTGGATCAAAGTTGAAATGGGTAAAAAACGGCATTATTCAGTCAAATAGAGTGGATTTTCATGAATGATATTCATTCTCATTTAACGATATAATGGCCCAAAAACACAATCGCTCTCTGTATTCAATGCATCTAGATCAAGTTGACCTTGGTAGTCTATATCGCGTAAGCGAGGTAAACGCCCCCAAAGGTGCTCCGCAAATTAAGGGGCAATTGGAGGACATTGGGTTTTTGCCAGGAGAGCAGGTCACATTACTTCGCAAAGGTTTGCTGAAGAGAGGTCCCTACCTTGTTCGCGTTGGCGCCTCTACCTTTGCCTTGCGTGAATCCGAGGCGCGTATGATTGCTGTTGAACGTATTGCTCATGTCTGAGTCTACGGTTCATTTTTTTCCGAGTGAGCCGATTGTTGCTCTATTGGGCAACCCTAATTGCGGAAAAACAGCGCTCTTCAATTTATTGACGGGTAGTCGTCAAAAAGTCGCCAACTATTCTGGTGTGACCGTTGAACGCAAAGAGGGGCGACTTTCTCTGGATTCCGGAAAAAATATTCGCATCTTAGATTTGCCAGGTGCCTATAGTCTGTATCCCAGATCGCTCGATGAGCGCGTTACTTGTAATGTTTTATTAGGTAAAGCCGAAGGCGAGAAGCGTCCCGATTTAGTCCTGTGCATTCTGAGTGCCATGAACCTGCGTCGTAATCTTCGCTTAGTCCTGGCGGCCAAGCGCTTAGGTTTGCCTTGTGTCGTGGTGCTCAATATGCTGGATGTCGCCAAGCGTCAGGGTTTGCAGATTGATACTGCTGCACTCTCGACTGAGTTGGGCTTACCGGTGGTGACCAGCATTGGCATTCAGGCAAATGGTGCCGATAACATTAAGCAGTTTTTATCCGCATTGGACTGGCGAAATCTTCACCACCTTCGCACGGGCAGTAGCGACGCTACTTTGGAAAATGTGGCATCCCATATTGCCCATGCTGAATCCGATAACGTGCAAGTGCAACGCATTTTGCAAAATTTAGGTCTTGATCAAATTATTCCTGATCAATTGAGCGATCGCTTGGATGCTGTATTACTCCATCCCATCATCGGCCCACTGATTTTGATAGCGTTGCTGTTTTGTATTTTCCAGGCGGTCTTTAGTTGGGCTACCGTGCCCATGGAATTCATCAAGGCCACCGTTGAGTATCTCGGTGCACAAATCGGGCAGATCTTGCCAGAGAATTGGCTACGCAGTCTATTCATCAACGGCATTTTGGCAGGCCTCGGTGGGGTAGTAATCTTCTTGCCGCAGATCTTGATTCTGTTTTTCTTTATCCTGCTCTTGGAGGAGTCCGGTTATCTGCCCAGAGCTGCTTATTTATTAGATCGCGTGATGGGCTCCGTGGGCCTATCGGGTCGATCTTTTATTCCCTTGTTATCAAGCTTTGCCTGCGCCATCCCCGGAATTATGGCCACGAGAAGCATTTCCAATGCTCGAGATCGACTCGTGACTATCTTGATTGCACCCATGATGACCTGCTCGGCGCGATTGCCAGTATATGCATTGCTAATTTCGGCGTTCATTCCTGAGCAAAAGTTGTGGGCGGGAATTGATTTGCAGGGGTTGGTGCTTTTCTTGCTTTATCTCGCAGGGATTTTGGGTGCGATGGCGGTAGCGTGGGTCCTTAAGCGTTTTACGAGTGAGCAATTTCGAATGAATGCGCTCATGATGGAGTTGCCCAGTTATCACTTGCCGCGTCTCGGTAATTTAGCGATCAGTTTGTGGCAGCGCGCAGAAATTTTCTTGCGTCGTGTTGGTGGAATCATTCTGCTAATGACGGTAGCGCTCTGGGCGCTATCGAGTTTTCCGTTGCCTCCCGAGGGCGCAACACAATCGGCTATTCAGTACAGTTTTGCTGGTATGTTGGGGCAAGCGCTTGCACACATCTTTGAGCCAATTGGGTTTAGTTGGCAAATTAGTATTGCGTTAGTGCCTGGAATGGCGGCGCGTGAAGTAGTGGTGAGTTCCTTAGCAACGGTGTATGCCTTATCCAGTTCTAGTGCCGATGCTGCGGAAGCTTTAATTCCTCTGATTTCAACGGGATGGTCTTTGGCCACAGCGCTCTCGTTGTTGGCCTGGTTTGTCTTTGCGCCGCAGTGTCTATCCACAATCGCAGCAGTTAAACGGGAAACGGGTGGCTGGAAGATCCCAGTTATTATGCTGAGCTATCTATTCGGGCTAGCCTATATCGCCTCGTTCATCACCTACCATTTAGCAATCTTTTTTGGTCTAGGGTAGATTCTCAAGAGCATATTTTCGAAAATTGGGCTACATTCTTATCTAATAACAAATGTACAAATCTGTCATTAGAAAGAATCTCCTAATGAAATCAACATTTGTATCCTCGCTGAAGGTTGTCGCGACTACTGTCCTGCTCTCGGGCGCGCCTCTTGCTCAGTCTGGCGAAAATACCTACACAAGTCTGCGCCAATTGTCATGGTGCGGGTGTATTGAATGCCCCCAAGTTTGGCGACAAAGTAAAATGGGCGCGCTGATTGCAGAAGGTTCAAGTCACACTCACGGCGCACGCATACTTTGGTGTGCGCGGGGTGCCTCCGAAAGGCGGTAATCCCAATCTCAGCATTGAGGGCTTCTCCGATGCCTTGGTCTATATGGTGAAGAACTCGGGCGGTAATTGGAAATCACCCGATGCAAAAACGATCGCGGCTATCAATAAAGATGTAGAAGCCCGTCGCGCTGGTGCCAATAAAAAACAATAAATCTATACGACCTAACATCGGTTTATGGCACTCGCGCAATCTTCCATTGATGTCATCGGTTATTGCGCGGCATTCTTAACGACGGTTTCTTTCTTGCCGCAGGCAATCCAGTCATGGCGTACTCGAGACCTCTCGGGCATTTCCTTGGGAATGTATTCACTCTTTACCCTCGGGGTGGGTCTATGGCTAATATACGGACTCATTATTGAAAAATGGCCGCTGATCTTAGAATACACTCACGTTTGCATTGGCCTTGAGTATCCTGCTATTAAAAGTGCGCCATACTGATAAAAAATAACAGTATTTAAAAAGGAAAGACATGAGCCCAGCATTTGTTATCGACCCGCCAGCGCAAATCTCATTACCGGTTGCAGGCGATACCCGTCGTTTTGCAGTTAATCGCATTTATTGTGTGGGTCGTAACTATGCAGATCATGCTCGTGAGCCGCCATTCTTTTTTATGAAGCCAGCGAACTCAATTGTGACTGATGGGAAGGATATGTCTTACCCCAATCTTTCGAATGATGTTCATCACGAAATCGAGATGGTCGTAGCTATTGGTAAAGGTGGTGCCAATATTGCAGCTGATAAAGCTCTGGAGCATGTGTATGGTTATGGTGTTGGTTTCGCATGACTAGACGCGATCTACAAGGGGAGACCAAGAAGATGGGGCGCCCTTAGGATGCCGGCAAAGCATTCGATCAATCCGCTCCTTGCGGTGAAATTACCCCCGCAAGCCAATGCGGCCATCCAAGCCAGGGTGCGGTAACGCTATTAGTCAACGGAGAGGTGCGTCAATCTGGCGATCTGAATCAACTCATCCGGAATGTGCCCGACACCATTGCGTATTTATCGACCTTGTTCACTCTGGAGCCAGTTGATTTAATTTTCTCGGGCACACCTGCTGGCGTTGGCCCTGTAAAAAAAGGTGATGTGCTGGAAGGTAGTGTTGCGGGCTTGAAAAACCTAAAAACAAAAATTATTTAGCCATTAAAAGCCGCATCAAATTACTTGCCTTCCCACTTGGGTGGGCGACCTTCTAAAAAGGCATTGACACCTTCTTTGAAGTCCTGACTGTTATAGGTCTCCCTCATCAGGTCTGTGCAGTCAGGAAGATTGCTCTCCAGTAAGCGTGCTAGAGCAATTTTGCCAGCCTTTTGAGTAATGGGGGCTAGGACTGCGAGCTTATTTGCTAGGGCGTCGGCACCGGCATTGATTTTAGGAGCTGGAGCGGTTTGATATAGGTAGCCAGTAGCAAGGAGTTCTGGCGCTTTGATCAATTCGCTTGTGAGCAACATTTTTTTCACCATAGGGTATACCTAGGTGCGCACTAATCCAAGCCAGATTGCTTGGTGATAAACAATTTCCCAAAGTGCGCGCTACTGGAATACCAAA
This sequence comes from Polynucleobacter necessarius, assembly GCF_900095195.1. Taxonomy (NCBI): domain Bacteria; kingdom Pseudomonadati; phylum Pseudomonadota; class Betaproteobacteria; order Burkholderiales; family Burkholderiaceae; genus Polynucleobacter; species Polynucleobacter necessarius. Next base: position 909,035 of record NZ_LT606950.1, on the reverse strand, counting down.
GCGTGCGTCGGGTGTGGAAATACGAAAGTCGCATGCGGTGGCAATCAATAAACCGCTTCCAACCGCTAAATCTTCAATCAGAGCAATAGTGGGTATGGGTAGGTGTGTAGTGAGTGAAAGATATCATCCACAGCCACTTCGTACGCTTCATCTTTTTGCAAATTTACAAATTGCTCAATATCACTCCCCGAGACAAATGCCTTATCACCAGCACCTCGGAAAATGGCGACGCGAACAGAATCGTTTTTGGCTAATGCATCGCATATAGACTTGAGCTCTTCATACATAGGCCAAGTCATTGCATTGCGTGCTGCAGGGTTATTGAAGGTAATCCTTGCAATAGCGCCTTCTAGCGTTAGGTCGAGGCAGGGCGGGGTGGATCGAGTGGTCATGTAGGCATTCTAAACAAAGCCATCGGTAGGGTTAAGCATTCCTAAGGCAGTGATTTCAAAGACTCGAAACCATCCTGCGCTAGAATTCCAGTATGTATATGTTCCTGCCTTTTCTGACAGCGCTTATCGGACTTGTCTTGGTCTGGTTTGAAAAACGTTTGGCAGGTCTATGCATGTTGGCGATTACGGTATTTATTCTGATGCTGTGGTTCCGCTTCCATGCAACGAGTCATCTCCACATTAATTTGTGATCATCGTGAAAAGAGCCTCGTTTCCATCTCTTGCATCACTAGGCAATCAACTGGCTCTATTGGCGGTTGTTGGGACTTTGTCTTACGCCTTTATCGATCAACTCTATTTTGGTGAGTTGCCATGCCCACTCTGCCTCATGCAACGTATTGGCTTTGTCATTATTGGTTTCGCGCTGGTACTGAACATTCGTTGTGGCGCACATTCTGCCCATTATGGCTGGGGCATTTTTGGCGGCTTAGTAGGGATGATGGCCTCACTACGCCAGATATTCATTCATATCTTGTCTGGTGATAAAGGGTTTGGTGCAACCTTTTTAGAGTTGCATTTTTACACTTGGGCATTTATTGGTTATCTTGGTTTGTTAATTGGGTTCGCCATCTTATTGATGCTGCCCAACCGAGATGTGCGCTCTCGCTCATGGTTTGCGAATACTTTGATCATTCTTTTTATCTTGATCGTGTTTGGTAATTTAATTTCCACCCTACTAGGGTGTGGCATTGGAGCATGTGCCGATGATCCTGTGCGTTACGATGGATGGTTGTGGCTTCGCTCTCGTTTTGGTTTTTAATTTCTTATTCTTAAGCTAGTCCATCCATTTGGGCTGTGGGTCATGCAATTGTTGAAGGTAGCACGTAACCTCTGCGTATCGATTCTGTTGGCGATGATCACCCTAGTGGTTCAGGCCCAGACAGTTTCCAATCTCAACGCTTCGAAAAATGCAACGTGGCCCAAGCAAGCCATTCGCATTATTGTGACGTTTACTCCTGGCGGAGCCCCTGACATATTGGCTTGCGTATTGGCGGAGAATTGGCAACAGGCCTTAGGTATGCCAGTCCTGGTTGAAAATAAACCGGGATATGGCGGTAATATTGGCGCTGAGCTCGTTGCCAAGAGTGACCCTGATGGTGGTTTATGCTCTTGACTGGTACGGTAGGTATTCATGCGATTAATGGCGCCATCTATGAAAAGATGTCATTTAATCCGATTGAGGATTTCACGCCCATTAGTTTTTTGGCGAGCACGCCGAATGTTCTGATTGTGAATAAACAATTGGGTGTTACCAACATACATGAGTTGATTGAGTTAGCCAAAGCCAAGCCCAATCAATTGACATTTGGTTCTTCGGGCGTTGGCACTTCATTGCATATGTCTGGTGAATTATTCAAAGAGATGGCCGGTATTCAAATACGGCATATTCCATATAAGGGTAGGGTACAATCATTGCCCGATTTGGTAAGCGGTCGTATTTCAATGCTCTTTGATAACCTATCTTCTTCACTGCTGCTGATTAAAGCGGGTGAGGTACAAGCGTTAGGGGTAACTACGCTCAAACGATTGCCCGCCGCCTCTGAAATCCCCACATTGGCCGAACAGGGTCTGCCTGGATTTGAAGCGGTGTCTTGGTTTTCGTTAATGGCACCAGCAAACTTACCGCCCCATATTCAAAAACGCTTAAATCAACTCACGCGCAGTACCTTAAATCAGCCTGAGATCAGAAGTCGCTTATTGGCAGGGGGATTGGAGCCCAATCCGGGCAGCTCTAAAGATCTAGCAAAGCTGATCACCCATGAGTCGGCTAAATGGTCGCGTGTGGTTGTGCAATCGAGTGCAAAATTGGATCAGTAGGATCTGATAAATAAATAACTTTTGTGTCAGCGTGCTCGTTCGTTATGCGTTATTGTGAGTAAGGGATTCTTTATCGAATCCCCAATAGGATCAAGACAACCGTATTCAGAAGACCACACAGCACTAAATAGAGGGGGGTCAATCATGAAACAACTCAATCAAATCAGCATATTAGGAATCATTGTTGCAGCGCTACTCACGTTAGCTCCAGTGGTAGCCAATGCTGGTAATGTTGCTTGGAATGTGTCCGTGGGCGGCAGATACGGTGGTTGGCGACCAACAGCTTATGGCCCCTATGCTGGACCCGGATGGGGTCATGGTTGGGGAACCCGGTTGGCGAGGTGGCTGGGCATATAGTGGCTATTACGGCCCCTATCCTGGTTACCATGCTCCCCCAGTTGTTTACGCTCCACCGCCAGTGGTGACTTATGCGCCACCACCACAACCGATGGTGTTAGCAGCGCAACCACAACCGACCGTTTGGTATTACTGCGAAGCCAGTGGTAAATATTTTCCGTATGCGCAGGAGCGCCCAACAGGATGGCAAGCACAATCCGCTACGCCGCCAACCAGTAACGCACCACAGCGCCGTCCACAGTATTAATCTCTGTTCAGTAATTTCAGTAATCAAAGGGTATTTATGAAACGATTTACGCGCCGTGCCATTCTTTCGGTTTCAGTGTTGGCATCTTTAGCTAGTTTGGTGGGATGTGTATCTGCACCGACAGGACCCACAATCGCTATCATGCCGCGCGAAGGCAAGTCATTTGAAGTCTTTCAGCAAGAAGATCAGCAGTGTCGCGAGTTTGCAGCCAATGCCGTAAAAGATACGAGCAGTGCGGCGTTAAAAGAGGGCGCCACGAGCGCTGCTATTGGAGCTGCACTCGGTGCGGCAGCAGGTGCTGTCATTCGGGGCGGTAGTAGTCAAAATATCGGTACTGGTACTGGCGTAGGATTGCTTGGCGGTGCTGCCATGGGCGCAATGAATTCTGCTGGTAAGCAAAATCAAGCGCAAACGCAATACAACATCGCGTATCAACAGTGTATGTATGCCAAAGGCAATCAAGTGCCTAGCCATGCAGTGCCAGTAGCGAACCCCAGCTACCGCTAACCACATCTGAATTCCTAAACTTCAACAGGTGGATGCGTTTTCTCGTAACGCCCCGCCGTTTTTCGAAAGAGGTATAGCAGTAAACACGCTGCGAGTCCGAGGCTGATGCTGTTGCCAGCCCAAAAACCGTTGGCCCCTTGCAAGAAGGGGGGCGTATTACCAAGCACATTAAAGCCCATTAGGTAACCGCCACCTAGGCCAACGCCCCAAAGTGAACCTGCATAAATGACCATTGGCCAAAATGCGATGCGATAGGCTCGCAGAATAAATGCAGCAGTCACTTGCAGGGCATCAAAGACTTGATAAAACGCGATAAATAGAAATAGTGGAATGGAAAACGCTTTGACCTCTTGTGGTAAATCATATAAATTCAGCAATTGAATGCGAAATACCCAAACCGCAACGCCAATCGTGATGCACAGCGCGGTTGTAAAGAACACGGACGACCAGCCAATTTCTTCGGCGCGCTCTTGTTGATTGGCGCCAATCGATTGCGATACCAATGTCATGGTTGCAATCGAGAGTGAGAGGGGCACCATGTAAATGGCGGTCCCTATGTTTGCCACAATTTGATGGCCAGCCAAGGCGGTAGTCCCTAAGCGGGCAATAAACAATGACATGAGTGTGAATGAAGTCACTTCAATCAAATAACTAAAGCCAATGGGTGTTCCCAGTTTCAAAAGAGTCCAGATGCGATGCCAATTGGGTAGGCTAAAGCGTTCAAAGATTTTGAAGGGGCGATAAAAGCGATCAAATACAACAAAGCCCAGCGTCATCAATAGCCATGACCAGTTGATGATGACGGTAGCCACTGCGCAACCAGGCCCACCCATACCCTCAATACCAAGACCGCCGTAAATGAAGAGCAAATTTAACGGTAGCTTGAGTGCTAAACCAATCAACTGCACTACCGTGATCACTGCAGGACGCGACACGGCATTGTGAAGCGTCATCAATACGCGCATGCCCATACTGGCAGGCAGGCCTAACGCCAAGATACTTAAATACAATCGGGCATTGCTTTCAATTTCGGGTGCTACCCGTGAGATTGCTAACAGGGGTTGGGCATTGAGCAGTATCCAGCAACCTAAAATGGTGAGACCCAATGCTAGCCAGGTAGCTTGACGCACCTCTTCACCGATATCGCTCAAGCGTTTGGCGGCAAACAGTTGCCCAGCGATCGGTGCAAGCGCTGAGACAACCCCCGTTAAGCCAACGTAGACGCTAATGAAGATGGCCGAGGCCATGGCAAGAGCAGCCAAGTCATTAGCAGAATAGCGTGCGGTCATAGCGGTATCTAAAACACCAAATGCGATGACTGCGAGCTGACCAATTAAGAGAGGGCCAGCAAGTTTTAGTAGAGCAGGAATATCCTCGCGAAGACGCGATAGCTTAAAGTGCAGCACGCCTTATTCCGGAATGACTTCGTAAAGACGTAAGCGTTCATCGCGGTCTGCGGCACGACGATCTTCCCAAAGGAGATGCACTTTCTTATTGTTCGGGCGTGCGTAGGCCTGTGCTTCCAATTGATTCTGCGTGAGCATCCAAGGGCAATCGGGATCATCACGCAGAGTGAGTTTTGTAAAGTAATCAAACGACGCTAACTGGGCTGGACCGATATTGCTAGTATCAATACAGCCTCCGCCAGAGGGCACTACTTGTGCCAAGCGAACGGATACAGGGCGATACGTTTTAGCGAAGTTAATGGTAGGCAGCCATAAGGTCATGAGGAGCACCCACATCAAGGTTGTACCCGATGCAGAAATAATCAAGCAACGCCAAATTTCTTTCGGGGCGCGCGATGTTCTCCAACGCACGACTGCTAACCAAACCCCCGTAATTGCAAGAGCAACGATAAATGCCAGCCAATTAAATTGACCCTCAAAGCCTGGCAGAAAGCGAGCGATGTTGGCTGCGGTGGATTCTGGAAAGCCGGTCACTTTAGCCAGCCAGATAATCCAAATAGCCAATGCGATGAGCGTAAAGCTAAACATCGCAAACCAATCAATAAAGCTAATCATGCTGCGCTTGAGAATCGGTAAGCTAAAGGCGGCAATGATCGATAGACTTGGAATCAGGATCATGAGGTCATGTTCGTTGGCTTCCAAACGAAACAGAACATAAATCAAGCTACCAATAAATAGACTGAGCGGAATACACAGATGAGGGGCGCGCCATGCACCGGCTTCTTTCACGCGACCCCAGTGCGCTAAGGAGATGGCGGCTAGCGGCCACACAGGCCATGCGTAGGCCCAGAAGTTCACGCTCAAAAAGCTTAAGGATTCCAAGGATGGGGTTGAGCGCATCTCAGGTACATTGTGCCAACCCTCTTGGGCAATGTGTCGCCATGAAGTCGGCAAATCGAAGACATACCAAAGGATAGGCCAAACAGCAAAACCGATTAGGCCGATGACTGTGCTCGTGAGAGTCCACAGAAAACGCAATTTCGCGTTACTCGCGATTACAGCAATGATGGTAGAGGTAACGATGATGAGGCTTAATGTGAGGTTGCTCGACAGTGCCACAATGGCAATTCCTAAGCCGGTCCACAATCCACCTTGCCAGGGCTTATCTAAGCCACGCACAGTCCCATAGAGCACGATACTGATGCCCATGAGTTGCGCCATCATGGGTGTAGTTTCATGAGCGCGCTGCGCAAGACCGACGCATGCCAAAAAGATGAGTAATGCGCCATCGGCAAGTGTCATGCCGTAACTCTTCATGTCCGGTTGTCCGCCAACTGCCAGAGCCATCGGTTGCACTTCACGCCGACGACCTAATAAATAGGTGGCATACCAAATGGCTAACGCTGCTGCAAAGAAACAAATCGCTGAATACAAACGCGCAGCATTGGCTGCACCAATCCAGCCGCTAAATAATTGAATCAGAGTGGCGCCCATCCAGTAGGGCAGTGGTGATCCGAGAGAAAGAGCGCGACCTGCTAAGTGGGGCACGATCCAATCGAGCGAGTTGCCACGAAATAAAGTCCACATCCCGCCAAAACCAATCGCGTCTTCATTCTTCCAAGGATCCCGAAAGAAAAGACCTGCGAAACCATAGACAATCGTCAACGCAAAAATGATGATGCGTGGAATCGATCGAGTGGCAGCAGCGGTGAGTTTGACCATGAATGGAGTTTAGGCAAAACAAAAAACAAAATAATCAAAAATAAAAAAGGCAGCAAACGCTGCCTTGATTATCTCGCAGAGAAGGGCGTTACCGCACCCTGCGATTCAGAAGTGTATTAAGCCTTCTTCTTGGTTGCTTTTTCAGCAGCTTTGGCTTCTGCAGCCGCCGCTTTTTTCTCAGCAGTTCTTGCAGCGCCATCGCCAGAAGCTTTCGCAACCGCTTTGCTACCGAATTTCTGACGGAATTTCTCAACACGACCAGCGGTATCCATGATTTTTTGGGTACCAGTGTAGAAAGGGTGTGATTCAGAAGAAGTCTCGATCTTGGCTAATGGATATTCATTGCCGTCTTCCCACTTGATGGTCTCTTTCGTGGCCATAGTGGAGCGAGTCTTGAAACTGAAATTATTAGAAACGTCCAAAAAGACGATTTCACGATATTCAGGGTGAATGCCAGGTTTCATGTTGGGTCCTATCAGCGGGTAGCCGTTTAAGTGAACTCACCTAAATACTTTCCCAGGTTTTAAAAGCGCTTGTTACAGCAATAAAGGCGAAATTATGCCATGAAATCAATAACAAAGCGCACTTTTGAAGCCTAAAATGGGCTAAATAGGCCCCTAGACCCCCAAATTAGCCTCCGCGACGCATCAGGTCGAAGAATTCACCATTGTTTTTGGTCGATTTGAGCTTATCCACGATGAAGTTCATCGCCTCGATATCGTCCATATCGGCGAGCAATTTCCGCAATACCCAGATCTTCTGGAGGTTTTCTGGTTTAACCAGTAATTCCTCACGGCGGGTACCAGATTTGTTGAGGTTAATTGAAGGATAGACGCGATGTTCAGCCAGACGACGCTCCAAATGGACTTCCATATTGCCGGTACCTTTGAATTCCTCATAGATGAGGTCATCCATACGGCTACCCGTTTCAATCAGGGCAGTAGCGATGATTGTTAAGGAGCCACCTTCTTCTATGTTACGGGCTGCGCCAAAGAAACGTTTTGGACGTTGCAGCGCATTGGCATCCACACCACCTGAAAGTACCTTTCCGGAAGAAGGTACTACTGTGTTGTATGCGCGCGCCAGACGAGTAATCGAGTCGAGCAAGATGATGACGTCTTTGCCCATCTCTACTAAGCGCTTAGCTTTTTCAATCACCATCTCAGCAACTTGCACGTGACGTACTGCAGGCTCATCGAAGGTTGAGGCAACAACTTCACCGCGCACCGAGCGCTGCATTTCAGTAACTTCTTCTGGGCGCTCATCAATGAGCAAAACAATCAAAATCGCATCGGGATTGTTCGCCGAAATCGCGTGAGCAATGTGCTGCATCATCACGGTCTTACCAGACTTGGGTGGGGCCACAATCAAACCGCGTTGGCCGTAACCAATGGGAGAGATCATGTCGATAATGCGACCCGTTAAGTTTTCTTCCGCCTTAATGTCGCGCTCCAAACCAATGACGCGGTTAGGGTGCAAAGGCGTTAAGTTTTCGAACATGATGCGGTTCTTGAGGGCCTCCGGAGCCAAACCGTTGATCTTGTCGACTTTGACTAACGCAAAGTAACGCTCACCATCCTTCGGGGTACGTACTTCACCTTCAACGCTATCGCCAGTATGTAAATTGAAACGGCGAATCTGTGCAGGGGAGATGTAAATGTCATCGGGGGATGCCATGTAGGAGGTTTCAGGAGAGCGCAAGAAACCAAAGCCATCTGGCAATACTTCCAATGTGCCATCGCCATAAACGGTTTCACCAGCCTTGGCGCGTTTTTTCAGAATCGCAAACATGAGTTCTTATTTGCGCATCCGTTGAGTGTTTTCATCTCCAAGCCAGCTGCCATTTCAAGCAGGGCGGATACGTGTAGGCCTTTGAGTTCAGTTAATTGCATGTGGTTCTCGGGTGTTGATAAAAATAAAGAATGAAGTTGAGTTTTGGGTTATCGCCGCGCTGATGAAGATCACGCAGATATGGAAAAACAGGAATTTTGCAATCTGCTAAAAGAAGGGGGAATAAATTGCTGGAAAGGCGCGTTCTAGATAAATACCGTGAAACGCTGAACTGCTGTTAATCGAAATGCTACACTAAAAACGGTTGGGATCAATGCGGATAGTGCTAAAACTCGAGGGAAAAACCATAGGCTCAATAGGAGAGCCTGTGATCTAGGATGATTTACAGATGACTATCGATAAATGCGGTCAACTGCGATTTAGCCAAAGCGCCTACTTTTTGAGCAGCTACGGTGCCGTTTTTGAATAGGATCAGGGTTGGAATGCCACGAATATTGAACTGGGTTGGCACGCCTTGGTTCTCATCCACATTCATTTTGGCGATTTGCAATTTGTTGCTGTACTCACCAGAAAGCTCTTCTAGGATGGGGCCAATCATTTTGCAAGGACCACACCATTCCGCCCAAAAATCGAGCAGGACAGGTTTATCGGATTTGAGGACGTCTTGTTCGAAAGAGGCGTCAGTTACATATTTAATGCCGGCATTCATGAAAATTCCTTATTTGGGATTATTAGTGACTTATGTTGTTATAGCGTTACAGCGCTTATATTAGCAATAAGCGCAAGATCCTGCTCAAAAATGAATATTCGCCATCCAGCCTAAACCATTCCAATCGCCTCATGCCGCAGCCATTTCCCGCCATTTCCGATCAAAAGCAAGTGTTGTCTTGGGCAATCACGCCCGATGCCAGCGCTTTGGAACAGTTGGCAGGGGGCATTTGGGATTGTGTAGTGCAAACTGGACAACGCCCCTTGGTGGTGCTCAGTACTGCTGGCCCGCTGATTGGTGTGCGGGCAGCGCTAGAAAAATACCGACCAGACAACCTACCAAATAACATCGCGCTCTTACCCAAAGTCATGAGCTTTGCAGATTGGTTGGAAGCAGCGCCCGGTGCATGGAAGTTTCCCAAGAAACAACCTGATTTGGAGCGGTGGTTGAGTGTGTACTCCGCCTTACGCAATCATCCGGACTTGCAGGCGTGGTTTAAATCCGAGACCGAAAGTGGTGCATGGGGTTTGGCGCAAGCGATTGTGAAAGCGTGTGACACCTTATCCAAAACTATTAGTCCACAGCTACAAGTGCTATTGCGAGCATTCATGAATCAGGATTCCTCTCAGTGGGCAGCGTTTACTGAGGCATCGCAAGCACAGGCTCAACAGTTACTCGACACCACTATCACGCGGGTCTATTCCGGTATGGCGCGCAAAGTCGTAGACCAAGAGACCAAAGTGCTTCTGACTTTTTGGCGCTATACCGCCAGTGTGAGCGATCCTGCATTTCGAAATCAGTTTGCGATGGCAGCCCATCTTGATGCCCTAGCTAACCACCACGTTCCTGCAAGACCGCTGATTTGGGTGGAGACTGCTGATCCCACATCTATTGATCAAGAAATCATTCATCAATTTCTGGGTGAGTATGCACAATATGCGCCAGCGATCGAAGTCAAAATGGATTGGCGTGAGGCAGGGCTGTGGCCAGAAGCTATTGGTTCCGCGGAGGCGCAAGGTGCTGCTGCGGCAAATGCCAAACGCACACACAGCAGTCGGTGGAAATTAATTTCTGCAAAACGCTTTGAAGAGTTGGCCTGGGCAACGGCCAAAAGAGTAGAGCAGCATTTGATCGATGGTAAGACCAAAGTCGCGCTGGTAGCGCAAGACCGTTTGGTCGCGAGAAGGGCGCGCGCACTACTGGCGCGTCTCGGCCCAGCCTTAAATATTCGGGATGAGACTGGCTGGAAACTTTCGACAACACGAGTGGCTGCTGCACTTAATAGCTGGTTGGAACTCATTCGATCACCTAAAGATGGGCCCAGCGCAGAAGTTTTGTTGGAGTTCTTGCAAAATCCGTTTATCGATCTTGAAAAAATTCTGCAACGTGATGCAGCGGGATGTATTGGCCTCATTGCAGAGCTTGAAGATATTTTGGTGGCGAGTAAAGCCGAGTCTGGCTGGAAAACATTCTATTTAGCCGTTGAAGGCGCGCAGGAGAACGCTGCAAAAACAATGAGCAGGATGCCCAGCACAGCTCTATTGGAGTTATTGCAGTTTGTGAAGGAGCGTCATCATGAGTGGCTGACTCTAAAAGTGGATTGTAAAAAGGCGTATTTCTTATTACAGAGCAATCTTCAGGCAACTGGCTTGGAGCAGGGTCTGGAGCAAGACTCCGCTGGCAAGCAATTGTTAGAGGTACTCAAGACATTTGATTTAGGCAAAACACAGTACCAAGAGACGTCGATTCGGTTAAGTGAGTGGTTGAGCTTACTCAAAATCGTCATCGAGGAGGCGAGTTACAAAGAGGCTAGCAAAGAAGCACAAGCAACACTTAGCATCTTGCCTCTGAGCTCTACAAGGATGCGGGATTTTGATGCTGTAGTCATTGTGGGTTGCGATGAACAGCAATTGCCAGCGTATGCAGAGCCACCGTTATTTTTCTCCGATGCACTCAATCAACCCCTGAAGACCTCAACGATTGCCCTGCAGTTCATACAGCAAGCTAGAGACCTTTCGCAATTATTAGTCTCTTGCGCGCATGTTGATCTACTCTGGCAAAGTAAAAGCAATAACGGAGAGCCATTGCGTCCATCCGCCTGGATACAGCGCTTACAAAACCAAATCGCTTGGGAGGCGTTGCCAACACAATTAGATAAACGCCTGTTTGATGCCAAACCCATGGACATGGCAGTAGCGCATGTTGAGGAAGCATTGCCAATGCCGCTGTCCATGAGCCCGAGTGCTTACAAAGCCCTGCGGGATTGCCCGTATCGCTATTACGTACGCAGCCTATTAGGCCTTCGTAAAAATAAGGGGTTTGATGAAGGGTTTGATGCTTCCTTGGCGGGGCAGACCTTACATAAATTGCTTAAGCGTTTTTGTCAGGCACTGAAAACCCATGAACATACCAACTCGGCAATCAAAACCGATCGGGAGCAACGACGCGCTTGGATGGAAAAACATCTCTCCTTGTATTCGGAGCAAGAGTTTGCTCAGTTAATTGAGGGTGATGCCAGAGTCATGGGAACTTTAAGGGATTGGCAAAAACAAATTCCGAGTTTTATTGATTGGCAGTTGCAACGCGAGCAGGCTGGTTGGGAATATTTTGATGGCGAAGTAAAGGTTGGATTTGGTTTGCCATTTGAGGATGACCAAGGCGAACGGAGAACTATTCGCATTGAAGGATTTGCGGATCGCTATGATGTTCAAACAGAAAACGCCAAAATAGCATCGGTGCTGGATTACAAAAACCAACGCTATGAGCGCGTGAAGGTGCGAGCTGAGCACTTGTTGGATGATCCACAGCTATTAATCTATGCTCGCGCCGCCAATGGGGATCAAGAAAATCACAAATTGGCTGGTCACCAAGTGCAGCAGGCCGAGTGGGTTGCTTTAAAAGCCGATCTATCCAAGGGTGACCAAAAAGCCATCCGCTCTCAAGAAGTGGGTGACATGTCAGTCTTATTAAAGGAGTTCAACGCCCAAATTACCGAGGACATTGAGCAACTTTGGGCTAAAAAGCCCATGCACGCTTTTGCGCCCGAAGGTGTTTGCCAATACTGTGAGGCACGCGGTATTTGTAGAAAGGGTATCTGGTGAGTTTCAAGATGAGTGAGGCCAACAGCATGCTTCCAGAAAAGCAACCCTATTCAGAGTCACTCGCTTGTGATCCACAACGATCGGTCATTGTTTCGGCTTGTGCTGGCAGTGGAAAGACTTGGTTATTGGTTGCGCGTATCGTGCGCCTCTTGCTGGCCGATGTAAAGCCACAAGAAATCCTGGCACTCACGTTTACACGCAAAGCTGCGCAAGAAATGCGTGATCGCTTGTCTGGATTATTAGAGCAATTCGCCAAAGTAGACGATGCTACTCTCGCTAAAGAGCTCACTATCAGAGGCATGACCCCAGAGCAGGCAAAGCAAGCATTGCCCAAAGCCCACATGCTTTATGAGCAAGTGTTGGCGAACCCTCAACCCATCGTGATTGATACCTTCCATGGTTGGTTTGGCAAATTATTGGGTGCAGCACCAGTATCGTTAGGGGTGCAACCAGGATTTTTGTTGCGCGAGGATGTGAAGCGTTTACAGGAGGAATGCTTAGACGATTGGTGGGGCGATCTCACGCCTGAGAATAAAGCGTATTACGACGTATTGCTAAAGCAGCTCGGTTCGCATGAGACGCAAAAGCTCTTGATGGGACGAGGTAGTCTATTCAAGCAGCGAGGTGCGTGGACATTTTTCGAGAAAGAATGTAAACGTGCCGGCATCAGCCCCATTGAGTCTTTGAAGAAAACACTGCACAAACTCGATTTACCAAATCCTTTGTTGGCGCTGTGGAATGCACCGAATGCATTAGCGGATTTAGAGTTTCTAGAGAGATGCTTTGCTAATAGCAGTACACAAGATAGTGATTTATTGGAGTATCTACGTCCAGCGATTGCTTGCAAGCAGCATGGTGGCGATGTGATGGACGTGGTTGGGATTTTTCAAACTACTTTCTTAACCAAGGATGATCCGAAATATCGAAGCAATAACAATAAGGCCTTAGGGGACGCAAAAAAATACCTAGAGAAGTGCGGTGAAGCGGATCGAATCGAGGAGCATATTGCTATCAAACAGGCCTGGGGGCATGCTTTTGAGGAGTATTTGCTCTGGCAGGCGGAGCAAGATATTTATGTCATTAATGCAGCATGGTTTGCACTGAATCAATCCATGATGGCTCACGCGAATGCCGCTAAAGAGAATATGCGCGTGCGGGACTTTGATGATTTAGAGGTTGGCGTAAGTTTGCTGATGAGCGACTCTGCCAATGCCGCCTATTTGCAGTCGCGATTGGATGCGAAGTACAAGCAAATATTGGTTGATGAATTTCAAGATACCAATCCCTTGCAATGGCAAATTCTGCGAGCATGGCTGTCCGGATATGGTGACGGTGATGAGACACCGAAAGTATTTATCGTTGGTGATCCTAAACAATCCATTTATCGGTTCCGTCGTGCTGATCCACGACTATTTGTTAGTGCCAGTGCGTTTTTGCATCAGAACCTCGGCGCCGCTTACATTGAGCAAAATAAAACACGTCGTAATGCTCAAAAAATTAATAAAGCAGTCAACACGATCTTTATGGGCGAGCAAATCTCGCCGGAATATCTCTATACCAAGCAAGAAACGCTTTGGGAAAGCCCTAAAGACAGCAAACCAATAGAAGCGTACGCAAGCGACGGCGAGATTTACTTGCTGCCATTGATTCCGTACGCAGAAAAACCCGCAGACGTGAGAGAGGGTAGTGCGTTTGATGTGGCCATTACCGATGCAAGTGAAACCATCGCTGTAGTTCAGCGTCAGCAAGAAGGTGAATGTGTTGCTCGGCTCATTCAAGAAATTATGGCCACACGCAAAGTGGCCGATAAAGAAAATGGCATAGAGGTTTGGCGCGCTGCTAGGGCAAGCGATTTTCTATTGCTTGTCAAGCGCCGTAAATATCTGACCTACTACGAGAGAGCATTGCGTGAAGCGGATTTGGCCTATGAGAGTTCCCGATTAGGCGGCTTATTAAATACGCTGGAGATCGATGATCTGATCGCTTTGTTAACTGTTCTCGTAACACCGCGTCATGATTTACCGTTGGCACAGGTTCTGCGCAGTCCAATTTTCAGTTTTGCTGAAAAGCAAATGCAACAACTTGCAGTTGCAATGACCTCTGGTCGGTACCGCTCATGGTGGGACGCCCTGCACGATAGTCAAGATGAGCGTTTGCGGGTAGCGGCACGCTATCTGCAGCACTGGCATCTGCTTGGTGAACGCTTACCAGTACATGATTTATTGGATCGCATCTATCAAGAGGGTGATGTGCGTGTCAAATACGCTGCGGTTTGTCGGGAAATTGACCGTCCGCAAGCATTGGCAAACTTGGATGCTTTCTTGGAGGTGGCACTCAATCAAGATGGTGGTCAATACCCTAGTCTTAGTCGCTTCATTCAAGAAATCAACGCAAAGCGCCGTGGCGATGGCGATGAGACGCCGGATGAGGGTGATGTTGATGTCGCAAGTGATGACAATCTGGTAGACGTTGATGAAGAAAATGAAATGTCGGAAGAAGATCGCCATAAGCGCGTGCGCTTAATGACGATTCATGGGGCAAAGGGTTTGGAATCCCCATTTGTCATCATCTTGGATGCAAACTATACCGATACCAACATAGACTACAGCGGTGTATTGATGGATTGGTCTCCTGATAAAGAAAGTCCATCGCACCTTTCCCTCTTTACTTCAAAAACATTAACGAGCCCGCGTACTGAAATCAATGATGAAGAAAAGCGTATTGGTGAGAATGAGAACTGGAATCTGCTTTATGTAGCTATGACTCGAGCTCGTCAGGGGCTTTGGATAAGCGGTGATGCGCAAAAACCCACCAAGAATAATCCGGATGGTTTTGATAAGACCTCTTGGTATGGCAAGGCCAGCGCTGCTGAGGTACCCGTTTATCAGCTTGGCCAAGATCGGACGAATCAGTCTAAAAATGCCCCTACTCAGAAAGCGTATGCATCGGAAAGTACAGTCGATGATTTTGTTTTGACGTGGAAGCCTGCACAAGAGAGTCAGGCGCAATTACTGCGCGATATCGAAAGTGGCGTTACGGTTGAAGTGTTTGCGGGCGAGAGTGAAAAAGCACCAGAGCCTGATCCTGAGATCTTGGAAGAGGGCGTGCACTTTCATAAATTGCTAGAGTTTGTAACGGCAGACTCTTCTAAAGTGCAGGCACCGCAACTGCCAAGCGAATCAGAGGTGATGAATTGGCTTGATGTTGATCAAGCGCATGCAGCAAAAGTGCTGGAACGTACTAAAAACGTATTGGCTTCATTAGAACTCAAACCTTACCTGACATCGGGCGAATGGGTTGCCGCATGGAATGAATTGGATATTGCGAGTAAAGAGGGTAAGAGCTATCGCATGGACCGTTTAGTGGAGTTTGAGAACCACATTGCCATTCTCGATTACAAGCTCACCATTCCCGAAGTGGGAACCGAAAAATACGAAAAATACCGAGAGCAGCTCCAGAACTACCAGAAGGAGCTCACCCGCATCCGCAAAGATAAGCCCAACAAGGCCTATCTCATTTCTGCAGTGGGCAAGCTGCATCAAATTGTCTAGTTCATCCGAAAATCACCTTGAATTTCTCCCAAATACCCCCATATCAGTGGGGAATAGCGGAAATACCAAAACTAGAGATAATCAAATTGCAAGTAACATCCTATAAAAGGAGTCCTAATGAAAATGCGTAACCTAATTAATGTGCTCGCTGGCGTATGCGCTGCAGCCGTATTGCTAATGAGCAACGTCGCTTTTGCGGAAGCCACTTTGCCAGAGGTCTATCAAGCCATTCAATTGGGGCAGCTGGCAAAAGCAGATGCCATGATGAAAGAAGTTTTGCAAAACCATTCGAATAGCGCCAAGGCGCACTATGTTGCCGCTGAGCTCTACCTGAAAGAGGGAAAGCTGGAAGCTGCACGACAGGCGTTTGTGAGAGCAGAAAATTTGGCGCCTGGATTGCCATTTGCGCAACCAGAGTCTGTACAAAAGTTACAGATGCAATTGGCTAGTGGTGCAGTTGGCCCAGTTACCAGTCAAAGTTCGATATTTAGCAATCCACTCTTTTGGGGTTTGATTGCCATCTTAGTAGTGGGCGTCATCATAGTGATGAGACGTCGTAAGGCAGATGCTGTCGAAGTTTATAACGCACCCCGCGCTGGTTATCCCGGAACACCGGGCGGTCCCGCTGGTTATCCTCCAGGTTACCCTGGTGCCCCCGCTGCTGGCGGTATGGGTAGTGGTCTTATGGGTAGCTTGGCAACAGGTGCCGCATTAGGTGCGGGTATGGTTGCTGGTCAAGCAATTGCGAGCAGCTTGATGGGTGGTCATGAAAGTAGTCACAGTAATACCAACCCTGATCTCACTCAAGTGGGTGGACCAACATCACTCGATCCTAATTTTGGTGTGAATGATGCGAGTTCATGGAATGACACTGGTGCCAGTTCTTGGGATGACAATGGCGGTGGTGATTTCATGAACGACGTGTAATTGAGAAAAGTAGGGGCTAGAGAACCGTCGCAGTTAAACTAGCCCCATGGAATATTTTTCAGAAATCATCGATACTTGGCTATTTCGGGTCAGTGTGTATTTATCCAATGCGTTTTTAGATGACCCCGCATTGCTTGCATTTGCTTTTTGCTAGAACGCTTCGCCATCCCTGAAGCGCCGTTTTGAAGCCACCTACGGGTGGTTTTTTATTGCCTAAATTTTGAGCAATTTCTTCAAAAAATAACAAAAAGTACGTCACTTTTACGGTTTTTATATATACTGTACAAACATACTTATCGAAGGTGCTGAATTGCAAATTTGTGGCGTGGTAGTTGGAGTAGTACGCAAGTACAGCAGTGCTAGTGTGCGATACAGCAAAGGTGAGAAGCAATGAGCGCATTAACTTCCCAGGCTTTATTTGCTTTAGTCGACGTGAATAACTTTCGCGTTTCGTGTGAGCGTGTATTTCAGCCAAAGTTAGAGAACGTACCCATGGTGTGGTATCCAATAACGATGGCTGCGCTGTAGCGCGCAGTGCGGAAGTCAAAGCATTGGGCGTGAAGATGGGAACGCCTTGGTTTCGATTCAGGATCTAGCCAAGCAACATGGCATTACCGCTTACTCCTCAAATACACCTTATACGGGGATATGAGTAACCGGGTAGTCCAGGTGTTACGAGGCTTTACGCCCAACTTAGAGGTTTACAGCATTGATGAAAGTTTTCTGCAAATTGAGAGCGTCTTAAAGCAACATCGCAACACGATTGAGTTAGGCCAATGCATTAAGCAACACGTAAAAGAGACAACTGGATTACCAGTATGTGTTGGTATTGGCGCTAGTTGGTGTATCCATCGGGAGTGGATTTAGCCACCTGATCTGCGGCAATGCTTGAACCCGCACCCGGCTTGTTCTCTACAACAACCGATTGCCCCAATGCCTGCCCTAACGGGACACTCAAATTACGGGCTACATAATCCGCAGCGCCACCAGGAGTAAAGCCAACCACCAGTTTGATCGGCTTGTTTGGGTAAGACCGAGCTTGAACACCACCCATCAGCACTGATATGCCAAGGGCGATCCATAGTTTCCGTGTAAACATTCAAGTCTCCTGTGATGAATGAACGATATTTATTTTTTAATGTTATGTTAGAAAAAGATGTGGGATTTATTTATGGCGTTCCAGCTAAAATAATTTTCCCCAAATGCTAATTTGCATCCACAGCTGCTTTGGCTTCGAGCAATTGCTCGAACGGAAAGGTTTTGTAAATCATCGGTACGATACGACCCGCTTCAACTAGCGGTAAGATTTGCGCTTTAAACGCTGGTATCGCTCCAGATCGTTGTTGTTGAGTGCGCAACTTATTCGAAACGCCAAATAAAGTTAAACGCTTGGAATGCAAAGCCTCGATATCAATCTCCGCTTTGAGCACCCCATCGACATATCCGACGGTAGCTAAGCGACCCTCGAATGCCATTGACCGAATACATTCAGCAAAAACAGTGCCCCCTACCGTATTAATCACAATGTCGACGCCTTTGTTATCTGTGGCCAATGGCATCATAAAAATTGGGTTGGCGAGTGCAAATACCGACATCAAGGCCATTATTTTTAACTGATCTAATTTGTCTTGAGATCCAGAGGTGCCGATCACTTTTGCTCCAAGGGCTTTGGCCATTGAGAGCGCAGTGACACCGACCCCAAAGGTCACTCCAGTGATCAAAACCCATTCCCCTGATTTAATGCGACCTTGAGAAACCAGCATGTCGAATACCACGGCAGAAGTTAATGGCATAGCAGCGGCCTGTTCCCAATTTAAGGGGGTTGGGATATGCATCGTTTCACGCTCAGTCATCAATGCATACTCTGAAATCCCCCTGGGCAACGGCCCATGACACGATCGCCCACCTGAAACGTGGTTACGCATTGCCACAAGCTACAGCCTCTCCAGAGGCTTCCATGCCGATGGGTTTTGCTGAACCCGATTTGTGCAGTCCATGACCGAGGATGAATTCACCACGATTAAGACTGGCGGCTTTTACCCGAACCAGTATTTGATCAGGGCCTGGCACTGGAAGCTCAACCTCACGCAATTCAATGTGCGCTTGTTTACCATCGTGCCTCTCGTGTGTTCCTGTAACCCCCAACGGGAGCTTAGGCTTAAAGTAGTTAATTACCTTTGAGTAGGTTGGGGAAGTTGCGTGATGAGTTTCATCGATTTTGATGGTGTCAAAATATTTAGGATCAAATAGCTCCAAAGTATGAACACGTGATAGCGCTTGTATAGATGCGAGCGTTACTTGTTTATTAAATACTTTTTCTTCTCCGGTTACGTACCCTATATTATTTTTTATTTCAGGCCAGGCTAATAAGAATGAATTTTCTGCTTGATTTAATATATCCACTATATGGGCTAGGAATAAAACGTTTCCTCCATATTCTTTTGCATGAAATATTGAGATAAATGTTTTCCCCAGGGCTGTCGTTAACGAAATCAATCCTTTTTTGCTGCCAGCATTCCTAGAGGCCCTGATTTTCTCAAGCGTAATTTTTGTGGCAACGTTGGTATTATGTCGACACCGTATCTTCTTGAGAAGTAAATATTTAAATACTTATCGGCAAGAAAGATTTTAAAAAGCCTCGTGACATAAGACTGAGCGTTTTCTTGTATTTCATTTAGAGTCAAATTAATTACGCTAGGGTAAATTTTTCCCCCTCAATCAAGCCACATTTAAATTCTCCGGAGTCTAGTGACATTTGAATGTCGCTAATTTTACGATTGTGCTTGGCAAATCTGTCTGGACTACTTGCGTGTGAGGAATAGTCATCTATCTCAATTAAATAGGATCGATACTCAGATTGCACTATAAAGTCAATGAAATATCTTTCTTCTGTGCAGGATAAAAATTCTTTTTCGGGATGAATTAAATTTAAACCATACTCACCCCATGTGGGGTAAAAGACATTTTTTATAAAGGCTTGGTTGGAGTAGGCTAACTTTCTCCCGTTGTATTTTTTGTTAAAAATTCTTCTAATTTCATAAAAATGAAAATATTAATTTGATGAATATCAATCTTAACCTATTTAATAAAATATTCTTGGTAATTTTTGATGCTTAATCACGTATTTAATCTATTCAATTTGCAAATGAAATTAGTTCCTTCATTCGATAAAACATGCATTAATAGTGAACTGAATAAATATTTTTCTAGCAACTGCTATTTGTTTGAAATTATTTAATGTTTGGCGCGACCTTTGAAATTCCCTAGCTCACTCCACGAGCCTCACCACCCCTAATCTGAACCTGTTGCTTTCATAACCGCCTGTATTTGTCCCTGCTGCAAATTTAGACAAAGACAGGAGAAATCATGATTAACGGAAGTTCATTAGAAGTAGTGCTCGATACCCGCAAAGAGGTCCTTGCGAGTCATACAGGGGAAAGTTTGGATGTATTGCTACGCTTGCGTGCACCCGAACAAGAAAACATTGGCCAAACCCGCTCCCAATTAGCGGTATCTCTAGTAATAGATCGCTCAGGCTCAATGGGTGATGGCAAATTAGATGAAGCAAAACGCAATGTCGGTGCAGGTAGCTAAAACCTTATTGCCGATTCGATTAGATGAGATACAGCCCAGAAACATGACCAACCTTCATGGTGGCTGGCTCAAGGCTGCAGAAACGCTAGCCCCAAGAGCAGGGCGGGGCATGGTGAGTCGCCTCATCTTGCTATCAGACGGACAAGCAAATAGAGGCTTACTTGCTGTTGAGGGTATTTGCGAGCAAGTGCGCGACTTGGCTAGTGCCGGAGTGACCACTTCAACAGTAGGCATAGGCTTTGGCTTTAATGAAGAGCTCATGACAGCGATTGCAAAAGCTGGTCAAGGCAATAGTTGGTATGGTCAACGTGCAGAAGATCTTGCTGAATCATTTGATGCAGAGTTGGGATTCTTGACCAGTCTCGTTTGGCAAGATGTCAGAGTCAAACTAGAAACCCAATTGTTGCCTCGTATGGGTCAAATCAGAATGCGCAATGACTATGTGCAAAATACTGTCGGACAGTATTGCCTCCCAGCAATCGCCCAAGGCTCTGAAGTCTGGATGGCAATCTCACTATCGATGTCTGAGTCATTCATCTCCAAGATAACGGCCCTGTATTACGTTGCATCATCCTGGCAAAAGACCAAGATGGCATTGAGCATGAGTTTGCTGTCAGCCTGCCACAAATGCGCGTGGTAACTCTGGCAGACTACCAATTAGACCAAGAAAATGAATTGGTCGCAAGACGCTTTAATGAGGTGGAGGCAGCCGATATTCAACGGGAAGCCCACTTGTTTGTGAGAGATCGTAACTGGTCAGCAGTAGAGCGCCTTATGCGAAAACTCGAGGAACGTGCTCGTGAGAACCCATGGTTAGAAGAGACAGTGCGTTACTTGCGTACGCTCTTAGAGAGACGCGACTATGAGGCTATGAAAAAGAACTCATGTACTCCTCCGATAAGCTCAAAAACCGTGTTGCGGAATTGAATGGCATGGTGATGTTCTGTGCTGATGCAGAAGCAGTAAAGCCTGCCTTTATGCGCAAGAAGGTTTCACAAGGACGTAATACGGATTCTCAAAAGTAATTGAGTAGTAGTTAGTATGAGTAGTTAGTGGGATTATTTGTTGTTATGGCCTATGAGTAGTAAGTTCTAAATCAACTATATGAATGTAGGAAAGAAAATCTTTTCCTACATTCATTTCATACATCGCCTCTATTGATTTCCTATTGAAATCACTACGCTGAATCTTTCTATATAGAGGAGGGTTTGGTTTGCAAGTCTCTGTCGAGTGCACCCATAAGGCATTGTGTCTTTTCAAGATTCAGTTAGACGTAAGAACCGTCGTCGTTTTGCTCATCATTTGGATGATTTGGGGCATCTTCCGGATTTTGAGGATATTTTAGGAAAATTAAATGTTGCATTGGAGGCAACATTCGTTGCTAATAAGGCAACGCTAATGGAATCGAAATTGGGTTAGGGTGGATGAGCCAAACCCCCGGCACTGGCAGAAATTGGGTTTGGCTGCTTCGTTCCCGACCTGACCAGGTTATCCAACCCACCATGCGGGGAGGCCCATCCAATTCCATTTTAGCTTGTTAAAATGGAATTTATGACCGCTTTAGCATTAGCCCGTTCGTGGCGCCCCAAAACATTCTATGAGTTAATTGGACAAGACCATGTGGTCAAGGCCTTAATCCATGCTTTGGATCAGGGTCGCTTACACCATGCGTGGCTATTTACAGGTACTCGAGGCGTTGGTAAGACCACGATTTCTCGAATCATGGCCAAAGCACTCAATTGCACTGGTGCTGATGGTTCTGGCAAGATGACTTCAGAGCCCTGTGGAAAATGCCCCGCCTGTATGGAAATCGATGCGGGTCGTTTTGTCGATTACATTGAGATGGACGCCGCTAGTAATCGTGGTGTTGATGACATTGCCTCTTTATTGGAGAAAGCGGCATACGCACCAAGCAATGGTCGCTATAAGGTGTACATGATTGACGAGGTGCACATGCTCACGAATCATGCCTTTAATGCCATGCTCAAAACATTGGAAGAGCCACCAGAGCACGTTAAATTTATTCTGGCAACCACCGATCCGCAAAAGATACCCGTTACGATTTTGTCGCGTTGCTTGCAGTTCAATCTCAAGCAAATGCCGGTACCCCTCATCGTTGAGCATTTAGAAAAGGTGCTTGCCGCTGAAAAAGTGGCGTACGAAGTCAATGCCTTGCGTGTTCTTGCAAAAGCCGCCCAAGGCTCAATGCGCGATGCGCTCTCATTAACTGACCAAGCGATTGCTTATGCTGCCGGAAAGGTAACCGAAGAATCGGTGCGTGGCATGCTCGGAACTTTAGATGATGCCTATTTAGTGCGCATTCTGGATTGTTTGATCGCCAAAGATGGCAAAAGTCTTTTAGCAGTTGCCAATGAAATGGGTGAGCGCAGTATGTCGTTCTTACTTGCCTTACAAGATTTATCTAGTTTGTTGCAAAAGATTGCTGCAGCACAAGTCGTACCCGAATCCGTATTGGATGATTGGCCAGAAGCGGCGGAGATTCGTCGCTTAGCGAGCGAGCTTTCCAAAGAAGAGGCGCAACTCTTTTATCAAATTACGATTACGAGCCGCCCCGATTTATCCCTTGCGCCCGATGAGCAAACCGGTTTTGCAATGACCTTGCTGCGCATGTTGGCGTTTCGTCCAGGTTCAGCTTCCAGTTCAACACCAGCACCATCGGCGCCACCAGTAAATACTGCCCGTCCAGCGGCTGCGGCATCGGCACCCACGCCAGCCAATCGCGCAGCTTCTCCAGCGCCGAGTGCCAAAGCTACTGCGCCAGCACCAGCATCCGCCCCAATGCCTGCAAAATCGACACCAGTTAATGCGGGTCCAGTGGAGCGCCCTGATTGGCATGGCCTCATGCGTCAATTGCCAGTGCGTGGTCTAGTGCAACAGTTAGCCCATCAAACCGAGTTGCAAGATTGGAATGATTCTCCAATGGGTGTGAAAGCGACGATCGTGACGCCCATGCCCCAACTCGCTTCGGAAGCGTCAATTGCGCGCTTAGCCGAAGCATTAACCAACTATTTTGGTAAGACTGTCAAATTGGCGGTGGAGAAGGGCGAAGTAGAAGGCAAGACCGTTGCTAAAGTTGATGCGCAGATTCATCGAGAGAAGCGCTTAAATGCAGAGCAATTGATTGCAGCCGATCCCTTTATTCAGCAATTGGAAAAAGAGTTTGGCGCCAAAGTGGTTGGTGGCTCAGTCAAGCCGCTCTAAGTCGGTTTAGATGATTTAATAATTTCCATAAAAACACATCAGAAGGAAACGAAGCAATGATGAAAGGTGGACTAGCTGGCCTCATGAAACAGGCGCAGCAGATGCAAGAGAAAATGAAAACCGCGCAAGCCCAATTGGCTGCGTTAGAAGTCACCGGTCAAGCCGCTGGTGGTTTGGTCAAAGTTACCGTTTCTGGCAAATTTGAACTCAAGCGCGTGCAAATTGATCCGGGCGCGATGGATGATCGCGAGATGCTAGAAGATCTCATCGTCACTGCATATACTGAGGCCTTTAAACAAGTGGAAGCGGCAAGTAGCCAATTGATGTCGGGAGCTACTGCGGGCATGCCGATGCCCCCTGGCTTTAAGTTACCGCTCTAAATTACTTTCACTTTTACTTTTTCATTTAGCTCCTTACATTCATGGCACGTCACGAAGCACCGCAAGATGCACTCGGTCGATTAATTGAGGCCTTGCGGGTATTGCCGGGAGTGGGTCCGAAGTCTGCGCAACGCATGGCGTTTTATTTATTGCAACATGACCGTAATGGCGCGGCTGTACTGGCGCAGTCCCTGGGTGAGGCAGTGGAAACTGTAGGTCATTGCGCTCGTTGCAATACATTCTCCGAAACACAAATTTGCAATACCTGCGCGGACGGGCGCCGTGATCCATCACTGCTGTGCATTGTGGAGACACCTGCCGATCAAGTGATGGTGGAGCAAACCCTCAGCTTTAAAGGTAACTATTTTGTGCTGATGGGGCGCATTTCGCCACTCGATGGCATGGGTCCGAATGAAATTCATTTTGATCGTTTACTCACGCGCATTGAAAATGCTGACAAGGGTGTACCCATTCGGGAGGTGGTATTGGCTACGAACTTTACGAGCGAAGGTGAGGCTACTGCCCATTACATCGGCGAAGTGTTTAAAGCTAAAGGCATCAAGGTCACCCGAATCGCCAGAGGTATTCCAGTGGGCGGTGAGCTCGAGTATGTCGATGCAGGCACATTGGCTAGGGCTTTAATGGATCGTCGTTAATCTTCATCGAGTTTGGCAGCTTTAGTTGTAGTAGCGGCACAGTCTGATGCCCGTTCCTCGAAGTTCTGTCATTCTTCCGACATAAATACTAGGTAAATTGCCTCTTCTTGGGGATAATTTGGGCTGCACCACCCTTGGGCTTCAATCCTAAGTCGTGAGGTGCCTGAGGTTCCCATCAATTTGTTGCCTTTATAGAGTTAGTAACTGACTCGGCAACCTAATCCGAAATCGTGAATGACTCGCAAATTACTGCTCATTCTCCTGCTAAGTCTGTTTACTGCTTTTGCGCATGCGCAAAGGGCAGGTTCGGGTGCTGACCAAATTGCCAGTTTTGCCAATGATTTAGATTGGCTACCAACGGAAGGTGAGTTCTTGGGTTTGCCGGTGAACGTGCATGTCAAACCACTTACATTAATCAGCGTTACAACAATTTCACATCTAGCTACTCTGGGCTAAATAGTCTCTCAGCGCAGAAAGCGATGAGCTACACCTGGTCTGCACTTTGTTTTTTGGCGCACGCTTAGCACCAAATACCGATATTTATTTCAATCCCGAGGTCGTGTCGTGCGTACCATTTTCCGGCTTGGTTGGTTTGGGTGGATTTACTAACGGCGAGGCAACGAAAACCAATGGTGCGCAAGCGAAGTTTTACTCAGCGCGCGCATTTTTACGTCAGACCTTTAATCAAGAAGGCGACAAGGTTGTCCTCGAAAACGATGCTAATCAAATTACTCAAACGGTGAATAGCAATCGTGTGGTGCTGACTGCAGGCCAGTTTTCGACTTTGGATATTTTTGACGACAGCAAATATGCCAAAGACCCTTGCATTCAGTTTATGAGCTGGGGCAATATGACCTATCTGGCGTATGACTATGCTGCTGATGCTCGCGGCTACAGCTGGGGCTTGGCGGGCGAGTGGTATCTTGATAATTGGGTGTTACGTGCCTCGCGCATGATCACCCCGAAGACTCCTAATGGTCTCAATTTGAACTGGCAAATTTTTAATGCCTATGGCGATCAATTTGAAGTAGAGCGTCAACATACTATTGGCGACCTTCCAGGCAAGGTGAGTGTTCTGGCCTATCGTAATAAGATGATCTTGGTGCGTTTCCAAGATGCTACGAATTATCTGATTGCGAATAACGCGCAAGGTACGCAAGCGATTAACAATGTGCGCAACAACTACCAATACAAAACTGGTATTGGCATTAATGGCGAACAAGCCCTGACAAAAACCTTGGGCATCTATGGTCGTGCCTTCACCTCGGATGGTCATACCGAGACAATGTCGTTTGCGGAAGCAGATAATTCCATTTCAGTGGGCATGAGTTTGAATGGTGCCGGTTGGACTAGACCGTTTGACACGATTGGTATTTCAATGATGCAAAACGGACTGTCGAGCTTTCGACGCAACTACCTCCAAGCAGGTGGCATTTCCTATTTCATTGGTGATACACCTAGCCCTCACGCTGGGCCCGGTCAAACCATTAACTACCGACCAGAGCGGGTGGGCGAGATTTGCTACAACGCCTTGCTAGTCAAAAATGTCTTGTTGGGTGTGAACTTTCAGCACATCAATAATCCTGCCTATAACTCTGCTCGTGGGCCGGTAAACATCGCCTCATTTCGGGTTCATGCCGAGTTTTAAGGGCTTGGCAGCCTATTGCTCTAATTATTATCTTTAGAATCAATAAGATAGGAGGCGTCAATAATTCGACATTTGCGTTTTCTACCATACAATCCTTAAAATCCCCTGTAATTGGCGTTGGTTAGACCAAAACCTGTTTCAGGGGCTATAAAAACAGCATTATTGATTTAGAGGCAGCCGCCTTTGTTCATTCTCGGCACACGCACAATTAGCGCATCAGACATCTTGAAAGGGGTTAGCCATTTGGTCTTCGCTTCCCTTGCTTTTAATGTGCTCGCCTAGTCTGCTGCGAACAACACGCCTCCCGCCAGTGTGACCGTGCAAACCAGTGATGCATTGTTAGCTGCGCCGCCATCGATTGGTGCTCAACTGAGTGCGCAAGATAAGCCCAGCAAAGCAGCCGAATTATTTGCGCCCGTTACTAAAGCGAATACGCCCAAAAATTTTGTTAAGAGTGCGCCATCGGGTCCAGTTGAAATGGATCTGCGTCAATTTTGCTCAGCCGTTTCAGTTCCCAGGCAAGAAAAGCTTAGCGGCCGATATTGCCGATACCAACGCAGAAGCATTATTAGCAAACTCGAAGTCTACCTACTTACAGTTAGGCGCTCAGCTCTCGACTCTCTACTACAATACGCTGGCAACGCAAAAACAGTCGCAGGTACTCAAAGAGTCCGTAGTGCGTTTAGAGATGATCAAGAACGTAGCCAAAGCCCGCTACGCCAACAACGCTGCTGCCTATGTGGAATACCTCAATGCGCAAGTAGCGCAAAGCGCAGCAGAAGCCGATCAATTTAACTTAGAGCGTCAGCCTGAAGTGGGCATTAAAAATATTAATACCCTGATTGGTCGTCACTCGCGCGAAAAACTGATTCTGAAAGGGGATATCCGCGCTCCATGAGTGCAGTGCCAACGTTGGTGGAGCTCGAGGACTATGCCGAATCCAGTCATCCCAGTTTAAAAAGTTCTGCCTTGCAGTTGGATGCTGCGCGCAAAGGCGTGACCTTAGCCAAGAAAGCATACTTGCCGGATTTTCAGGTGATTGGTTCTTCCTACACGCTGCGTGGCCCCTTCGCTTCTAACTTCCGCAGATGCTTGATTGCGTTGCGCCTGCTCTACTCCATACTTTTCCTTGGTAAAACAACGGAACAATGAGATCCAACTCAAACTGATAAAACAACGCACGGAAGCAAACGAAATTTCCAATCGACAGCAAGTAGTGCTTGCCGTGAATTCAGCATATGCGACGTATCAGCAAGCTAAAACAGCAGCAACGTTTCTGCGAGAGCGCCAAGTTCCGCAAGCGGATGCAGCGTATAAGGTTGGTCTGACCAGTACTCGAATAATGGTCAGGGATTTAATGATTTATTGACTGCGCAAACCCAATTGCGTAACTTAGAGATATCGCTAGCACAAGCAGAAAGTAATTTGTTGCAGCCGCAAGCAGTATTAATGGTTTCAGCAGGCAAAGAGCCTTTTTAAGGAGTAGCGTTGATAGACAAAATTTGGTCGTTTCTAAAACGCTGGTTTGAAAAGGCAAAGCCGATTTTGCATAAGGGCGCTGAGCACGGTGCACATCATGCAAAAGCGACTGCCGCAGGTTTAGCTGGCTTGTATTGGAATTTGACACCGCAAAATCGCCACCGAGTGCGTCTGGCCGCGTTTGCCTTTGCGATTTTGTCGGTCGGTATTGTGGTGGGGCGCTTAACCAACGTTAACCGCGCTGTGAAAATTGAGGCATCGGATAAAGCGCTTAAGGTTGAGAAAACGGGCGTCTTGGAATTGAAGTTACCTGGTATTAATCTCAATCCGGAAATTTATGTTTTTCAAGCTGCCGAAAAAGTACAAGTTCCAGTAAACATTAAGGTCCCTGGGCGTTTGGCTTTCAACGCAGAAAAATCCAAAGTGCTGTCCGCACGTGCACCTGGCAGAGTGGAGCGCATTTACGCGTTTGATGGCGCATTAGTGGAAATTGGTTCACCTATTGTAGAGCTCTACAGCCCTGAGTTTCTCTCCGCACAGCAAGAGTATTTGCTTTCATCGAAAACCGCTAAAGTACTCGAGACCAGTAAGACCATGAGTGATTTGTTGGGCGATGCGCGTATCACGCAACAGGCGGCTGCTAATCGTATGCGCAATCTTGGCGCAGGCGAGGGCGATATTAAGAGCATTGAAACCTCCGGTAAGACAACCAGTAACTTAATCATGCGCTCGCCCTTAAAAGGCGTGGTGGTGAAACGGAATGTCGAACCAGGTTCTGCTGTGAGTTCGGGTGACGTGATTGCCACATTGGCCGATCCCAAACATCTTTGGTTCTTAGGCAATGTTGTTGAACAAGACTTTCGGATGATTAAACAAAGGCAGAAAATGACCTGGCGCTTAGAGGCGTATCCAGAGAAAGAGTTCGTTGCCTACGCTAATTACATTGCACCAACAATTGATCCACAAACCAGCGCTTTGTTAATTCGTGCGGATGTTGATAACACCGATGATTTGTTGCGCCCCGACATGTATGCCTCGGGTTTGTTGACTACGGGTCAAGCAGATGCTGTGGTTGTTCCGCAATCAGCCATTGTGCGTGTGCGTGAGAACCGCCTTGCGATTATTAAGATAGGTCCCGATACATTCCGCCGTGTGCCTGTTAAAGGGTATGACCTCAACAGTAAGGCTTTTGCCATCACTGAAGGGGTCGAGCAGGTGGCAGGTCTTGGCAGAGGGCGCAGTATTGTTAAACGACCGCTTTGCGAAGCAGGATGACTAAGTGAGCGCTTTCACCTCCTTTATTCGAGGGGTCGTTGAGAAGCGCGTGCTTGTCATTTTTGCGTCGATCGTGCTCTTGGGTCTGGGCATGTTCAGTTTGAGCAAGTTACCCATTCAGCCCTATCCTGGTGTAGCGCCACTGACGATTCAAGCAATTTCACAATGGCCCGGTAGAAGTACAACCGAGGTCGAGCAGCAAGTCACCATCCCTGTTGAAAACGCATTGGCTGGTATTCCTGGCCTTCAAGCATTTCGCTCGGTGTCACTATTTGGTCTGTCTGTTGTCACGCTCAAGTTCAACGAATCAGCGGATCCCTTCAAGGCACGCCAAATTTTTATCGCAAACCTTCAAAATGTGAGCTTCCCTCCGGGCGTCACATCCAGCATCAGTCCGGACTCGGATGCTACTGGTGAGATCATACGTTATGAGGTGCGCTCAGAGTGCGCCACCTCAACCTTACTCAAGACTTTACAAAACTACGAAATATACAAAGAGCTTAAGCAAACCCCAGGGGGGGCGGATGTCTCATCATTTGGCGGTAAGGTGCGCCAATATCAAGTGATTGTGAGCCCAGAAAGCTTGCAGGCGAAGGGCGTCACCATTAATGAATTAATTCTGGCGTTAACCAATGCCAACAGCAATACTGGTAGCGGCTTGTTACCAAGCGGAGAAAGCAGTTTGTGGTGCGCGGCGTTGGTTTACTAAAGAACATTGACGACATTAAGCAAGTAGTTATTACCAATAACAAGGGTGTGCCTATTCGGATTGGCGATGTCGCCACGGTGCAAATTGGAAACGCGCCACGTTTGGGGATGTTCCAATTCAATGACAATCCCGATGCTGTAGAAGGCATTGTGTACTTGCGTCGTGGTGAGAATGCTGCCGAAGTGTTGGCACGCGTTCGCAATACGGTGGATAACATTAACAAACATATTCTGCCGCCGGGTGTTGCGGTAAAACCGTTTTATGACCGCCAAGTGCTCTTGGATGATTGGTACCGTTAAACACACCTTGTTCTTTGGAATCTCGTTGGTGTTGGCTGTGTTGTTTTTCTTCTTGGGCAATATTCGGGCTGCTGCGGTAGTGGCCGCTGTCATTCCATTAGCATTGTGCGTTTCGTTCATTCAGATGCATTTGTGGTGTACTCCACTGGCATCATCATCGTGGCTTACTCGCCCTTGTTCTTTTTGGGTGGCGTTGAAGGCATCATCTTTAAACCGACGGCATTTACAATGGGCTTTGCTTTGATTGCCGCAATGGTACTCAGTCTGACGTTCTTGCCGGACATGATCTCATTGGTTTTTGGTGAGAACCTGCATCACAAACCCCATCCTTTATTACGAAGATTTTGGATAGCTACAAGCCACTCCTCAAACGCTGGATGGATCGTCCATTAACCATTTTCTCAGTCGCAGTCTTTGTGTTGGGCTTAACTCTCCTCAGTATGACCCGCTTGGGAACAGCGTTCTTACCGACTTTAGAAGAGAATAATATTTGGTTGCGTGTCACGCTACCAAATACTGTGGATCTCGGTTACTCGGTCAAGATTGCCAATCAATTGCGCGAAACTTTTATGAAGCAACCGGAGATTGATAAGGTTGCCGCCCAAATTGGACGTCCAAATGATCTCGCACGGATTCGACGGGGGTGTTTGACCAGGAATACGGTTTATACCTTAAGAGTCCCGAGAATATGCCCAGCGAATCTTCTAAGAAAGATCTGATTGCACACCTTGAGACGGAGCTCAATAAGATTCCAAGGATTGCTTATAGCTTCTCTCAGTGCATCCAAGATAACGTCAATGAAGCACTCTCTGGAGTCAAGGGGGAGAACTCGGTCAAGATTTACGGTACTGACTTAGAGGTGCTCGATCAAAAAGCGCATGAGGTGATTGAGCAACATTGAGCAACTCAAGAAAGTGCGTGGCGTAGTGGATGAAGGCATCTTGAAAGAATTGGGTCAACCCACCTTGAATATTCAGATTGATCGCGAGCGTGCATCACTCTACAACATCAATGTGAACGATATTCAGACGGTCGTAGCGAATGCCATTGGTGGCGCAGCGGTGACAAACTTACTCAAAGATGAGAAGACGTTTGATGGCCGGTTCAATCAGATGAAGCAGGCACAAAAGAAATTAATGTTGATCGTACCGTTAGCGCTGTTGGGTATCTTCTTGTTACTAGTGAGCGCTTTCGGCAATTTCCGCGACGCTTTTATTGTGATGATCAATGTGCCATTTGCAGCCATTGGCGGAGTCATTGCCTTGCATCTCGCTGGTGAAACCCTCAGTGTCTCGGCATTCTTTGGTTTTTTTATCGCTTTTTGGCATTGC
This sequence comes from Polynucleobacter necessarius, assembly GCF_900095195.1. Classification (NCBI taxonomy): domain Bacteria; kingdom Pseudomonadati; phylum Pseudomonadota; class Betaproteobacteria; order Burkholderiales; family Burkholderiaceae; genus Polynucleobacter; species Polynucleobacter necessarius. The sequence goes on along the minus strand of NZ_LT606950.1, from coordinate 877,854 downwards.
GATTCAGGACGGTGTGATTTTGATCTCCTTCATTAATAAGACTGCAGCTAGCGAGCATGGTGAGATGAAAGACATCATGGTAGAGGGCGCATCGTTGCGTGTTCGTCCGGCACTCATGACGGCTGCGCTCTCGGGTTTAGGTCTGTTGCCTGCCGCCTTGTCCCACTCGATTGGTTCTGAGGTGCAGCGCCCATTGGCTTTGGTGATCGTGGGTGGCATGGTAACGACGATCATTCTGACGCTTTTAGTGCTCCCGGTTATTTATGGCTGGTTCCGTGGCCGTGAATTAACGCAAGCTCAAGCCAGTAGAATCTGAGCTCAATAAACCGCACTGAAAGCCATCTGTTATGAGTAATCGTCAACCCCATATCCTGGTTTCGAACGATGATGGCTATTTAGCACCCGGTATCCTGGCGCTCGTGAATGCAGTGCGTCCCTTGGGTCGCGTAACGGTAATTGCGCCTGAGCAAAACACAGTGGCGCATCCAACTCCCTGACGCTGTCGCGACCACTCTCGATACATCGGGTTGCAGGCGGCGAGCGCGATGGCTTTTCTTTATTAATGGTACGCCAACCGATTGTGTCCACGTGGCCATGACAGGATTCTTGGATGAGAAACCCGATTTGGTGGTCTCAGGCATTAATCAGGGCGAGAACATGGGTGAGGATGTGCTGTATTCCGGAACCGTCGCCGCTGCCATTGAAGGTGTCATGTTTGGTGTGCCTGAATTGCGTTCTCGCAAATTGATCGTGGCTGGAATCGTGTGGACGATGCTGCAAAAGCCGCGCACGATATCGTGGCGCAAATGCTGATTTCGTCATTGAACAAAAATCATGCCGACGGTATAGCGACATTACTCAACGTGAATATCCCCAACCGCCCCTATGCCGATTTATACCGCTGGCAATTGTCACCACTCACAACCAGTGAGTGGTAGTGCAAGATAGCCCACGTGGCGACAAGATTTATTGGATTGGGGCGGCAGGGCATGTCAAAGACAACTCTGAGGGGGCAGACCTTCATGCCTTCGATGAAGGTTGCATTTCGATTACGCCGATGCAACTCGATTTAAGTCACCATGCACGCTTAGCGGCGATGCGCGCAAATGGTTGGGATCGCGGTTGAAGGCGCCGACTGAGCGATTCGCAGCCTACCGACAAGCGCTAGCAGCCAAAGTGCATGCCAGCGGAGTAAAGCACGGCAAAACCTTAGAGGCGATTGCGACAGTTCCACGTCATGCATTTATGGATGCGGACTTACATCTGCAAGCGTATGAAGATACCGCCTTACCGATTGGTCATGAACAAACCATTTCCAAGCCATCGGTTGTAGCGCGCATGATTGAGCTTTTACACAAGCCCAAGCAAAAATTGGAAAAAGTATTAGAGATTGGTACGGGCTGCGGATATCAAGCGGCAGTACTGAGTCTATTAGCCGATGAGGTGTACTCGATTGAGCGCATTCGTCCGCTGCATGATTTAGCACGAGCAAAGTTACGTCCATTTCGGATTAATAATCTGTGCCTCATTTATGGCGATGGCATATTGAGCTTGCCACAGGCGGCTCCCTTTGACGGCATCATTCTTGCTGCTGCGGGCTTGGGCATTCCTGATGCTCTGCTTGATCAATTGGCGATTGGTGGTCGTCTAGTTGCCCCAGTGGCGAGGAACGAAAAAGAACAGCAGCTCGTGATGGTTGAGCGAATGAGCTCGCAGCGCTATCAAAGAACCGTTCTGGACGAGGTCTTTTTTGTCCCCTTACAATCAGGGGTAGTATGAAAATCACCCCAAATTTCACGATGAACATATCCAAGCACATTCTGGTTGCAACCTTGTCGGCATCTTTGCTCTTGCTGACCGCTTGTTCAACGCCGCGCACTAAACAGGCTGGGGTGACAAATCGCACCGGATCCTCCTCTTATGAGCCAGCGCCTCCTGGTTACTATCGCGTGAAAAAAGGTGACACCTTAGCGCGCATTGCGTTGGATCATGGTCAAGCACCACGCGATGTAGCGCAGTGGAATAAAGCAGAAAATCTAAACTTCAATCCCAATGTGATTGAAGTTGGTGACTTAGTATTAATCAAGCCACCAGCCAGTGCCAAAGTGGCTAAACCGGTTGAGAAAAAATCACCCACCGTAGAGAAGGCCGATACACCAGCACCTACCGAACCTGCAAAGCCTGAAGTCGTTGCCAAGCCTGGTATTCGTTTGTCTTGGCCTGCTAAAGGCAGAGTTACTGCCGAATTTAATGAACCCAATAAAGGTATCGATATCGCTGGCAAAGTCGGCGAGCCTGTATTGGCAGCTTCAGACGGCAAAGTGGTGTATGCCGGCAATAGTTTGCGGGGCTATGGAAACCTCGTCATCATCAAACACAATAATACCTACTTAACGGCGTACGCCCATAACAGCAAGCTCTTGGTCAAAGAGGGCGACAGCGTGCGCAAGGGACAGAAGATTGCAGAGATGGGTAATACCGATACCAATTCACCAAAACTGCACTTTGAACTTCGTGTAAATGGTAAGCCAGCTAATCCAACGCCGTACTTGCAGTAATTTGCCAAGGCACAACGCATTTGGCCATGGCTACCGTTCTTGTCTTTGATATTGAAACTATTCTCGATGTAGCGGGATTGCGTCGTCTAGAAGACTATCCCCCATCAATGACTGATGCCGAATTGCGGCAAAAGCAATGGCCGAACGGGCCGAGAAAACCGGTAGTGAATTTTTACCTTTGTATCTGCAAAAGATTTGTGCGATTTCTTGTGTGATTCGCAGAACGACGAAAGAAGGTTCGCCACAAATCAAGGTCGGCACTCTTGGTACGCCAGAGGATGATGAAAAGGTTTTGATACAAGCCTTCTTGGATTTAATCGAAAAGTACACGCCACAGTTGGTTTCTTGGAACGGCAGTGGCTTTGACTTGCCCGTATTGCATTACCTGCATTAGCAAATCATATTCAAGCACCGAGTTACTGGGAGATGGGTGAGAGCAAAGAAGCCGATAGTCGTGACTTTAAGTGGACCAATTACATCGGTCGCTATCACATGCGCCATTTAGACTTAATGGATTACATACTTAATGTATTGCCGCTTTCAATTGTTGCGCGGTGGTTTTTCGTTAGAAGAATACCAAGCCGAAATTCAATTCGTCAAAGCGTATCTCGAGAAAGAATCTAAAGAGCCTAACGGTGCGCAGTGGCAAGAATATCTACAAGGCTTTACACCGGATGCGTAGAGACGATAAGCCAGTCCATATTGAAGTGACTGAGCCAGTACAAGTCGAAGCGCTTGCCATGGATGCACAAGGAATTGCCCGCCTAGCGCCCAATGCAGAGGAATTGGCCCAAGGCCAAAGTGGCAAAGTGATCTTTATTAAAGGCGCTTTACCAACAGAGCGCATTACGTACACCATTACCAGCGATAAAGCCCGTTTTAGCAAAGCCAATGTTCGCGAGATTCTCAAGCCTGCGGTGTTTCGGGCTGAGCCCAAGTGTGCGGCTTTTGGGGTTTGTGGTGGCTGTACGATGCAGCACCTTGATATCCGCGCCCAAGTAGCCATGAAACAGCGCGTGCTCGAAGATGATTTGCAGCACATTGCGAAAGTGAAGCCTGAAGAGATCTTACGCCCGATGGGTGGACCGACTTGGGAATATCGTCATCGTGCGCGGTTGAGTGCAGTCAATCGTTCGATTAAAAAAGGCACGGTATTGATTGGATTTCATGAGGGTAAGAGTGGGTATGTGGCCGATATGCTGGCCTGCGAGATATTGCCTAAGCATGTTTCGGATCTATTACCTGAAATGCGTAAGTTGGTTATGAATTTATCGATTGTGGATCGCATGCCGCAAATCGAAATTGCCGTTGGTGAACCTGAAGAACCTGGATCGGATGACCCCAAGAAAAGTAAGCCAGTTACTGCATTGGTATTTCGCAATCTACAGCCCTTAACCACGGCTGATGAGAAGTTGCTGCGTGCCTTTGCCGATCAGTACCAAGTGTGGATCTGGTTGCAGCCCAAAGGAATCGAGACCGTCGCGCCGTTTTATCCTGAATCCGGCAAGCTTTGCTATCGCCTACCCGAATTTGAAATCGAGATGCCGTTTAAGCCGGCAGACTTTACGCAAGTAAATCATCTGATGAATCGTGCGCTGGTGAGTAAAGCAGTGCGTTTACTGCAAGTTAAAGAGACCGATCGCGTGTTGGATTTATTTTGTGGCATTGGGAACTTCACCTTACCGTTAGCTCGAAAAGCGAACGCCGTTTTGGGTATTGAAGGCTTGGCAACTCTGACAACACGAGCGAAAGCCAACGCTGAGCATAATGGTCTAGCGAATAAAGCGAGCTTTATGCAAAGCGATTTGTTTGACGTCACTACAGAAACCATTGCATCCTGGGGTAAAGCACAACGTTGGTTGATGGATCCTCCGCGCGAGGGCGCTATGGAAATTTGTAAAGCACTGGGGCAGTTGCATGCAGAGCAGAGTGCGCTATTGCCTGAACGCATTGTTTATGTCTCTTGCAATCCAAAAACCTTAGCAAGAGACGCAGACATTCTCTGTCACCAGGCAGGCTATTCTCTGAAAGGCGCTGGGATCGTAAATATGTTTCCCACACCTCCCATGTGGAGTCCATGGCGGTATTTGAGCGCTGATTTTGCTCCAAACTAGTGCATAGCCTGGGGCGCAAAGCCTAAATACGGTGCAGAACCTCTAAAAACGGCTCTTATACAAGAGTAGATTGAACTTGTGGGGATGCATAGGGCATTGCTTACAGGGCCATTAACGACGGCACGATAAACGACTGGGAGTATGTCATGAGAGCCTCAGATAGTTTTGCAATCCTCTTGATTTTAGTTGCACTGTCTTATGCGGTCAGCATGTTTGTTGCAGCGTAATACGCAGCAATAGATAAGCTTAAAACTGCGGCAAAGAAAAAGGCGCCCACAGGCGCCTAAGAGGACATCACACGAATTTTGGTGAGTCGGATTACGAAAATACCTTAGTCGCGATTACCACCAAACACGCCCATGAGAGCGAGTAGGTTAGTAAATACGTTGTACACATCTAGGTAAATCGCTAGTGTTGCCATGATGTAGTTGGTTTCACCGCCATTGATGACGCGTTGTACGTCAACCAAAATAAATGCGGAGAAGATGGCGATTGCCAATACCATCACCGTCAACATCAACGCAGGTAACTGCAACCAGATGTTAGCCAAGCTAGCAACGATCAAGAGCAATACGCCAACCATCAACCATTTGCCCATGCCAGCAAAATCACTCTTGCTCACTGTCGCAATTGTCGCCATGGTGGCAAAGATCGCCGCAGTACCACCAAAGGACAACATGATGAGCGCAGCGCCATTGCTATAGCTGTTGAGGGTAAAGCCCACCAAACGGGACAACATAATGCCCATGAAGAAGGTAAAGCCCAGCAATAGCAGCACGCCTACGCCAGTGTCTTTATTTTTGTTGATGGCCCAGAAAAAACCAAAAGCCACTGCCATAAAGACGATGAATCCCATGAATGGACTGTCAGAAAACAGATTGAGTCCCATTGCAACGCCAAGCCATGCGCCAATCACGGTTGGAACCATGGAGAGCGCCAACAGGGCATAGGTATTGCGCAGTACGCGGTTGCGTACCTGGATGGTGCTAATCGAGCCGGTCTGACCATAGCCGTAAGAGTTCAGATCACTCATATTGACTCCTTTTTATCAAAAAACATATGAGCCCATATAGGGCTGATGCCAATAAGTATAGACAAACGGTGTGAATTTCAAGTCCCCCACTAAAAGACCTACAAAATCGGGGTCTATGCCTTGTAAATTCAAGGGCTCAGCCCTATAGATATAGGGGTAAATACGGTCAAGTAATGTATAATTCGGGGCTCGCTGAGCGGGGTGGATATTGGCCCTACTGAGCAAATACCTTTGAAATCACTATTGGAGTCTTGAATGGCAATTGAACGCACCCTCTCTATTATCAAACCTGATGTTGTCGCTAAAAACGTCATCGGCAAAATCTATGACCGTTTTGAATCTGCAGGTTTGAAGATTGTCGCGTCCAAAATGGCGCACCTTTCACAATCGGAAGCAGAGCAGTTCTACGCTGTTCACAAAGAGCGTCCTTTCTTCAAAGATTTGGTGAACTTCATGATTTCTGGCCCAGTCATGATTCAAGTATTGCAAGGCGAAGGCGCGATTGCGAAGAATCGCGATTTGATGGGCGCAACCGATCCGAAGAAAGCTGAAAAAGGCACGATTCGTGCTGACTTTGCTGACAGCATTGATGCAAACGCTGTGCATGGTTCTGACGCTCCTGAAACAGCTGCTGTGGAAGTTGCATTCTTCTTCCCTGGCATGAATGTTTTCAATCGTTAATCATTTGATTATTGATAAGTAGGTGCATTGACCTCCCCGCGCGTAAATCTCTTAGATTTTGACGCTGACCAATTGGCGGCGTATGTCGCGGGGTTAAATGAAAAGTCCTTTCGGGCAAAGCAACTCATGCAGTGGATACATCAACGAGGTGTATCGGATATCAATGACATGAGTGATTTAGCAAAAAGCTTTCGGGCAACCCTGCTCGATAAAGCAGAAGTACTATCTCTCCCCGTCATTAAGGACGGGCATGCCCAGGACGGCACGCGCAAGTGGTTGCTCGATGTGGGGGCGGGCAACGCCGTGGAATCGGTTTATATACCTGAGGATGATCGAGGCACGTTATGCATCTCTTCCCAAGCGGGTTGTGCCGTTAATTGTCGATTTTGTTCCACCGGCCATCAAGGTTTTTCACGTAACCTGACCTCCGGTGAAATCATTGGGCAGTTATGGTTTGCAGAGCATTTGTTGCGCAATGATCCTGAAGCAGTACGGCGTATTGAAAAATATCCCACACCCGGTTGGGAGCACACGGGCCGTGTAATTTCTAATTTGGTGATGATGGGTATGGGTGAACCATTGCTCAACTATGACAATGTGGTCGCTGCATTGCGTTTGATGTTGGATGACCGAGCGTATGGCTTATCGCGCCGTCGCGTCACCGTATCTACTTCGGGTGTAGTACCGATGATCGATCGTCTCGCACAGGATTGCCCAGTAGCATTGGCGGTGTCACTACATGCACCCAACGATGCCTTGCGTGATCAATTAGTACCACTCAATCAAAAATACCCTTTGCGCGAATTGCTCGATGCTTGCGAGCGCTATTTGCCTTTTGCCCCAAGAGACTTTCTGACCTTTGAGTACTGCATGCTAGATGGGGTAAACGATTCCGATATCCAAGCAAAAGAATTGGTGCGCTTGCTCAAAAACATTAAGTGCAAAATTAATTTAATTCCGTTTAACCCATTCCCAGAGTCTGGTCTGAAGCGCTCGCCAGCCATTCGAGTCAATGCCTTTGCCAGCGTATTATTAGATGCTGGCATGGTGGCGACTGTGCGTAAGACTCGTGGCGATGATATTGCCGCGGCTTGTGGTCAATTAGCAGGCGATGTAGTCGATTGCACCCGAGTGCGTGAACGCGGAGTGAACAAAGCCGACATTGAAGTGTCTCCAGCATCTCAGGATGAACAGCCGATTGAGTGGCTTAAAAAGTTAAATTAATCTGTATTAGCGACACCATATCCAGTATTCATTCATGAGCTCGACAAATTCCTCATCATCCTTGCCTCAGTTGCCCTTGGGTCCCGTACCAAAGCGTGCAGTACGCCAAGCAACGGTTTCTTGGAAGACGAACATCATTACCGTTGGGGGTGATGCGCCAGTGCGCGTGCAGTCGATGACTAATACCGATACAGCGAATGCCGTGGCTACAGCCATTCAGGTAAAGGGGTTGGCGCGTGCAGGATCAGAGATGGTGCGGATTACGGTAAATACGCCTGAAGCCGCTGCAGCAGTTCCCTACATTCGTGAGCAGTTAGACAAGATGGACGTCTTAGTGCCGTTGATAGGGGATTTTCATTACAACGGCCATACATTACTGAACGACTATCCTGAGTGCGCCAAGGCGCTCTCCAAGTACCGCATTAATCCCGGTAACGTTGGTAAGGGCGCTAAGCGGGATCCGCAATTTGCGCAGATGATTGAAGCGGCTTGCAAATACGACAAGCCCATTCGGATTGGTGTGAACTGGGGCAGCTTGGATCAAGAACTCCTAGCCTCGATAATGGATAGCAATGCTGCTTTGCCCAATCCCAAGACTGCGCAAGAGGTAATGATTGAGGCATTGATTCAGTCGGCATTGCAATCGGCCGAGAAAGCCGTTGAGCTCGGCATGAACTCCAATCAAATATTGCTCTCGTGCAAAGTCAGCAATGTGCAGGATTTAATTGCGGTGTACCGTGATCTCTCGCGTCGTTCAGACTATCCGCTCCATTTGGGTTTAACCGAAGCAGGCATGGGTAGTAAAGGGATTGTGTCGTCGACTGCGGCAATGGGCATTTTGTTGCAAGAGGGTATTGGTGACACCATTCGAGTCTCCCTAACTCCAGACCCAGGTGCCCCACGTGAGAACGAAGTGATTGTTGCTCAAGAAATTTTGCAAACCATGGGTTTGCGCAATTTCACGCCAATGGTGATTGCGTGTCCTGGTTGCGGTAGAACAACCAGCACCACGTTCCAGGAGCTAGCTGCCAATATTCAATCTTATCTACGTCAACAAATGCCGATTTGGAAGAAAACCCACCCAGGCGTGGAGAATATGAATGTGGCAGTGATGGGTTGCATCGTCAATGGCCCAGGGGAGAGTAAGCATGCCAATATTGGCATTTCCTTGCCGGGGACTGGCGAGACCCCAGCAGCCCCAGTGTTTGTGGATGGGGTTAAAGTAAAGACATTGCGCGGTGAGAATATTGCTCAAGAGTTCAAAGTCATCGTGGATGACTACGTCAAACAACATTACGCAGCCAAGAATTAACGACATAACAATAAAAATGACCGATCAAAACAAAGACCCTAAAGCGCAAGCTAAAGTTCAAAAAATTAATGGCATACGCGGCATGAATGATTTGCTGCCAGCCGATGCTGCGCAGTGGGCACACCTTGAGCATGTGTTGCGCGATTTAACGCGGGCATACGGTTATGAATTCCTGAGAACGCCGATTGTGGAATCAACGGCGGTGTTTCAACGCGGTATTGGTGAAGTGACGGATATCGTGGAAAAGGAAATGTATTCCTTTGAAGATCACTTGAATGGTGAGCAACTCACTTTGCGCCCCGAGGGAACTGCTGCACTCGTGCGTTCGGTGATTGAAAACAATTTGCTCTACGACGGACCAAAGCGTCTTTGGTATACCGGCCCGATGTTTCGTCATGAGCGCCCACAGCGTGGCCGCTATCGCCAGTTTCACCAGTTTGGCATTGAGGCGCTTGGCTTCGCGGGCCCAGATATTGATGCTGAAATCATTCTTATGGGCCAACGCTTTTGGGATGAGTTGGGTTTAAAGGGCGTGCGCCTAGAGATCAACTCTTTAGGTCAAGCGCCAGAGCGTGCGGAGCACCGAGCTGCTTTGGTCACGTACTTTGAAAAACATCATGCGCAATTGGATGAAGATTCCCAGCGTCGCCTGTTAAGCAATCCCTTACGTATCTTGGATTCAAAAAATCCACAGATGCAAACCTTGATTGAGGGTGCGCCAAAATTATTGGACTTTCTGGGCGAAGAATCATTAGCGCACTTCAATGCCGTACAAGCTATCCTGAAGGCGAACAATATTCCCTGCAAGATTAATCCACGCTTAGTGCGGGGTTTGGACTACTACAACTTAACGGTTTTCGAATGGATTACCGACGAGTTAGGTGCGCAAGGCACGATTGCGGGTGGCGGTCGTTACGATCCACTGATTGAACGTATGGGTGGCAAAGCAGCTCCCGCTTGTGGTTGGGCGATGGGTATGGAACGCGTTCTGGAGTTGATGAAAGTCTTGGGTTCATTGCCAGAGGCCCAAGCGCTGTGCGATGTATTTGTCTTGCATCAAGGCGGCGAAACCTTAACTGCTGCAATGATCATTGCTGAGCGTTTGCGCAGCGCCGGTATCGACACTATCTTGTTTTGCCCGCCAGATGGTCAAATGGCCAGCTTTAAGTCCCAAATGAAAAAGGCCGATGCCAGCGGAGCTGCTTTCGCGGTCATCATTGGTCCCGATGAATTGGCCAAAAATGAGGCTGGACTCAAGGACTTACGCGGTACTGGTGAGCAAAAGTCGATTCCCCTAGAGGGCGTACTGGAAGCGGTAATTGACGCCATGGTGGGTGCCCCTGAATAGAATGACAGAACTGCCGATATCGATGCGGATGTTGGCGGGTAGCAAATCGTAAATATTGATGATTAAGTATTGATTAAATAGCTTGGATTGACATGCCATTAGATTTAGAAGAACAAGAACAGTTAGACCAACTTAAAGCGTTTTGGCAAAAGTATCGCAACCTCATTACTGGCGTAGTGACTGCTACATTGTTTGCCTATGCCGCCTACAGCGGCTATCAGTGGTGGCGCAATAGTCAAGCCTTAGAGGCCTCCAAGCTTTATGAAACGATGGTGACTGCGATTGCGAAAGGCGATCGCGGGCAAACCTTGCGCGCAGCGGATGATTTGCAAAAAGATTTCGCTCGTACTCCATACACACCAATGTCCAGTTTGATAGCCGCGCGGATTGCTTCGGACGCAGGCGACCAAACCAAAGCTCTCGACTATTTGCGCTGGGCAGCCAAGAATACATCCAATGATGGTTATTTGGCATTAGCGAAAATCCGACTGGTATCGCAATTGATTGAGCAGGGTACAGAGAAGGATTTTGCAGAAGCCGATCAAATCCTTAAAGACAAGCCGATTGCCGGGTTTGAAGCCTTGTGGCTTGAGCGTCGCGGGGATTGGTGCTTGGCGCAAAAGAAAAATGAACAAGCCAAGGCAAGTTATCAAGAGGCTTGGAAAAAATTAGATCAAGCCAAAGAATTTCCGGAAGAGGCGCGCCGTCTTCTGAAAGTGAAGTTGGATGCGGTCGGAGGTATTGCACAGTGAAACCGATTTTCAAGCGAATCGTATGCGCATTTCTTTTGGGGTTAGCGATAACTGCTTTGGTAGCATGCTCTGGTAATTCTCGTGTGCACAAGCCCGCAGAGTTAGTGCCGGTGACCAATCAATTTGATTTGCAACCCGTCTGGTCAACGAGTGTGGGTTCTTCGGAAACTTTCAGCTTTGACCCTGTAGTTGCCGGCGATGCAGTTTATGCAGCATCGCATCGTGGCAATCTCGTCAAAGTTGATTTGATGTCGGGCAATAAGGTTTGGGAAGTATCTGTACTGGATCGCTTATCGGTTGGCCCTGGATCGGATGGTCGCGTGACCGCTGTTGTGAGTACCAAAGGCAATGTGTTTGCTTATGACGATGCTGGTAAGCAGCTTTGGAACGTCAATGTAGGCGGAGAAGTGTTAAGTGAGCCTGTGGTGGCAGGCGGTGTCGTAGTCATTCGCACGCTGGGCGATCGCTTTCTAGGATTAGATGCGCAGACCGGTGTACGCAAATGGATTTATCAGCGCCAGCAATCGGCTTTGTCATTGCGTGTTGGCTATGGCATGTTGCCCATTAACAATGAAGTGATTGTGACGGGTTTTGCAGGCGGTCGCTTTGGCATGATCGCTATTGCTAATGGTGGTTTGATTTGGGAGACTCCCGTATCATTTCCAAAAGGCTTTTCAGAGATTGAGCGCTTAAATGACGTATCCGCTAAGCCCAGTATGGAAGGTGAAATCGTGTGTGCGGTTTCCTATCAAGGTCGGATTGGCTGTGGTCAAGCACGCACGGGTAACTTGTTGTGGTTCAAGGATTTCTCAAGCTTTACGGGTACTGCGCAAAGTCGAGACATGGTGTTCTCCTCGAATGAAAAGTCACACGTGACTGCATTTTCCACCAAAGACGGCAGCCAAATTTGGGAGAACATGCAACTAACCTATCGCGATGTGGGAGAACCACTAGCGGTGGGTCGAGTCCTGTTGATGGGTGACGCACAAGGATATGTGCACGCATTTTCTCAAGCTAATGGTGAGTTGGTTGCACGCATTCGTCATGACAGCAGCCCAGTAACCGCAGCGCCAGTTGCAGTCGGTGGCCTCATCTTGATTCAATCTCAAGGTGGCAAACTCGCAGCGTATAGTCCCAAATGAATCCTGTCATTACGATCGTTGGCCGCCCCAATGTGGGTAAGTCAACTCTCTTTAATCGTTTAACTCGCTCACGCGATGCCTTGGTCGCCGATTTTTCAGGTTTAACGCGCGATCGTCACTACGGTAGAGGCCGTAGTGGTGACCGGGCATTCATCTGTGTAGATACCGGGGGCTTTGAGCCTGTTGCTAAAACCGGCATTGTTGCCGAGATGGCTAAGCAAACGAAACAGGCGGTTGCCGAATCCGATATTGTGATTTTCCTAGTCGATGGCCGATTGGGTTTAACACCGCAAGATCGGGTGATTGCGGATTTCTTACGTAAGTCTGGACGTCCTGTCATTTTGGCTGTGAACAAAACCGAAGGGATGCAAGCGGGCGTTGTGACGGCAGACTTTCACGAGCTGGGTTTAGGTGAACCTTTCCTTATTTCTTCGGCACATGGCGATGGTGTGAAAGGGTTAATCGATGATGCATTAGATTCCCTCAGTATTGCTGAACCGGATGAAGAGGAGTTAGCCAACGATCCGAATCGCCCCATGAAGATCGCAGTAGTAGGGTGTCCGAACGTGGGTAAATCCACGTTAATTAATAAGTTAATTGGTGAAGAGCGTGTGATTGCCTTTGATATGCCAGGCACCACCCGCGATGCCATTGAGGTGCCCTTTGAGCGCAATGGTAAGCCTTACATCTTGGTTGATACCGCCGGTCTTCGTCGTCGTGGCAAAGTCTTTGAAGCTATTGAAAAGTTTTCAGTCGTTAAAACCTTGCAAGCGATTGCGGATTGCAATGTAGTGATTTTGATGCTCGATGCACAGCAAGATGTCTCTGAGCAAGATGCGCATATTGCTGGCAATATTGTGGAAGCAGGGCGCGCATTAGTTGTTGCCGTGAATAAATGGGACGGCATTGATGCCTACGTCAAAGAACGCGCACGCTTAGAGATTGCGCAGAAATTGCGTTTCTTGGGCTTTGCAAACGTGCATCCGATTTCAGCGAAAAAAGGTACCGGCTTAAAAGAATTGTTTAAGGATGTGGATTCTGCGTATGCAGCTGCGATGGCAAAGTTGCCAACACCGCGCCTGACCCGCATCCTGCAAGAAGCAGTGGAACATCAACAACCCAAACGCGTTGGTATGGGTCGTCCAAAATTACGGTATGCCCACCAGGGTGGTATGAATCCCCCGATCGTAGTAATTCATGGCACATCTTTAAGTGACGTGACCGACAGCTACAAGCGCTACTTGGAAGGGCGTTTTCGGGATGTCTTCAAGTTGCGCGGCACCCCATTGCGGATTCAGATGAATACCGCCAAAAACCCCTATGTGGATGCTGATAAGGGCAAAAAAGGCAAAAAACGCTGATTTTTAGATAATCAACTGGTCTTGGAGCTTCAAGGGCTTGATTTTTATGAAATAACCCTCAATATAGGGTGCTCGGAAGTCCGCATTTCAAACAGTAAAACAGATTAATCATCAAACCAATAAGAAAACAATAAATACAAAAAAATAATGAAGGAGCAGTATGAGTGCTAACGGAAACAGAATTCAACTTCTGCAGGACCCATTTCTCAATGCCTTGCGCAAAGAGCACATTCCTGTGTCGATCTATCTTGTGAACGGGATTAAGTTGCAAGGCAATATTGAATCGTTTGATCAGTATGTTGTCTTGTTGCGAAATACGGTTACACAGATGGTTTACAAACACGCAATCTCCACGATCGTCCCTGCTCGTGCGATTGACTTTCGTATAGAAGAATAGCTCTGTATAAAACGGGTGTAGATGCGGCGCGCGCCGTCTTAGTTGGTGTTGATGCTGGGCGCGAGGATTTTGCAGACAGCATGGCAGAACTCAGCCTCTTGGCTGATAGTGCTGGCTCTATACCAGCAGCAAGCGTGATTGCCCGCAAGGGCAGAACCGATCCCGCTTTGTTTATCGGTTCTGGTAAAGCCAATGAACTCAAGCGCGCCATGGAAGAGCGCGATGCCGAACTGGCAATCTTCAATCATCCTTTATCGCCGACACAGCAGCGCAACTTAGAGCGCCATATCGGACGTCACGTGATGGACCGTACTGGCTTAATTTTGGATATTTTTAGTCAGCGTGCGCAAAGCCACATCGGTAAGACGCAAGTGGAATTGGCGCAGGTGCGTTATCGCATGTCGCGTTTAGTGCGCGCTTGGAGTCACTTAGAGCGGCAGCGGGGTGGTATTGGTGCGCGCGGTGGTCCGGGTGAGACACAGATGGAGTTGGATCGTCGGATGTTGGCAACCAAAGCTAAGCGTCTCGAAAACGAATTGGAAAAATTGCAACGTCAACATCGAACCCAACGACGTGCGCGCAATCGCAAAGATGTATTTTCAGTTTTCTTGGTGGGCTACACCAATGCGGGTAAATCGACTTTGTTTAATGCGCTGACCAAAGCGGGCACTTACGCCGCAGATCAACTTTTCGCAATCTTAGACACTTCTTCCAGAAGGGTTCATTTGGAGGGTGTGGGTTCCATCGTGGTTTCCGATACAGTGGGATTTATACGCGAGTTACCTCACCAATTGGTGGAGGCATTTCGGGCAACTCTGGATGAGGCGATTCATGCGGATCTAATCTTGCATCTGATCGATGCCTGTAGCCCAGTAGCTCGTGAGCAAAAAGCCGAAGTGGAGGCCGTTTTAGAGGAAATTGGGGCGGATATGATATTCCGCGGATAGAAGTGACGAATAAGATCGATTTGATGCCTCAAACCTTTACCAAAGGGGCTGTTTTGGAGCGGGATCAGCAAGGCCTGCTGAGCCAATTTTCCTGTCAGCCCAGTCGGGCTGAGGCCTTGATTTATTGAGGGAAACTTTAGCGGAATGCTTGCAAATGACTGATAAAATGAGAGAGGAGCGTAACCGTGCCAAAGCCTTGCTGGCCCCGGACGAGTTTTTAGCCCCTTTACCAGAGCGACCAGAAACATCCGAATTTAATCCGATCCCGAACCGAAGCTACCTTGCGAACGATGCGTAAATTTTTAGAACTGTTTTCGGTAAATGATCCAGGCTGGGGCAATACCCAGAACACTGGATCGAAAGATGCCAAATCGAAAGATGCCAAAATTGGGCAGGGAAGTGATCAAACTCCAAAAGCAGATCCAGAGCAAAATTCACCTGCTGGTCAGCCTACGAACCAACCTCCATCACAAGGTTCTAAGCCAGATGGCCCACCCGACCTCGATGAGTTGTGGCGTGATTTCAATGACCGCATTGCCGGAATTTTTGGCGGCAAGAAAAGGCCTGGTGCCAATTTAGGGTCAAGTTCTAATAAACCCAACGTTGGTGATATTCCGCCTCCTTCGCAACGTGGTGGTAATGGCGGTGGCCCAAGCGCACCCAATTTCAATTTCACCAATCCATTTAGTTCGAAGAGTGGTCCATTGCTGGGCTTAGGCATCTTTGCATTCATTTGGATTTGCAGTGGCTTTTTCATTATTCAAGAAGGTCAGGCAGGCGTGGTGCTCACCTTTGGTAAGTACGACTACACCGCGAAGCCAGGTATTAACTGGCGTATGCCTTGGCCTATCCAGTCTGAAGAGACGGTGAACTTGTCGGGCGTTCGCTCGGTAGAAGTCGGTCGCCCAGTATTAATTAAAGCCGCCAATCAAAAAGATTCATCGATGTTGACCGAAGATGAAAACATTATTGATGTGCGCTTTGCGGTGCAATACCGTCTAAAAGATCCTACCGATTATTTATTTAATAACCGCGATCCCGATATGGCAGTAATTCAAGCGGCAGAAACTGCGGTGCGGGAGATTGTGGCGCGCAGCAAAATGGATACTGTGTTGTATGAAGGTCGTGAAAAGATTGGTATCGACCTTGCCAACTCCATCCAGAAAATTCTGGATAGTTACAAGACTGGTATTTACGTCACCAGCGTGACTGTTCAAAACATACAACCACCAGAGCAAGTACAGGCAGCATTTGATGATGCGGTAAAAGCTGGCCAAGACCAAGAACGCCTCAAGAGTGAAGGTCAAGCTTATGCAAACGACATCATTCCGCGCGCCAAGGGAACTGCAGCGCGACTAATTCAGGAGGCTGAAGGTTACAAGGCCCGCGTGATTGCTACTGCTGAGGGCGATGCCTCGCGCTTTAAACAAGTGCAAGCCGAATACGCTAAAACACCGCAAGTGACTCGTGACCGCATGTATGTTGAGGCAATGAGCGAGATTTACAGCAACGTCACCAAAGTATTGGTGGATACCAATAAGAGTAATAGTTTGTTGTATCTACCGCTTGACAAGATCGTGGCGCAAGTCAGCGCTGAGAGTGCGCAAGCGGCAAACACACAAGTTAACCAGGGCGCGAGTTCAGCGACGCCTACGGGCTCTGTTACGGTGGGTGGTGCAACCAGCACGAGTAGCTCTGCATCCCCTACAACATCTTTCAGCAACGCCAATGATCCCGTTGCAGACAAGCGGGATAGCTTGCGTAGCCGTGACCGAGATCGGGACTCACGCTAATGAATGCTAATCGTCTCATCGCTGCTGGTATTGCATTTATTGCACTCATCTACGTGCTTTCATCGAGTATTTTTGTCGTTGACCAACGGAAGTTTGCAGTGGTCTTCTCGTTTGGCCAGATCGTGCGGGTTATTGAGCAACCAGGCTTGCAGGTCAAGTACCCCAGCCCATTTGAGAGCGTGCGCTTCTTTGGCCGCCGCATTTTGACAATTGACAATCCTGAAGCAGAGCGCTTTATTACTGCTGAAAAGAAGAATCTTCTCGTGGATTCTTATGTGAAATGGCGCATTGTTGACCCCCGTAAGTTCTTCATTAGCTTTAAAGGCGACGAGCGTTTGGCGCAGGATCGCTTAGCCCAACTGGTCCGTTCTGCTTTGAACGAAGAGTTCACGAAACGGACGGTGCGCGAATTGATTTCCGATCAACGTGAGCAGGTTATGCAAGGTATTCGGAAGAAAGTAGCGGATGATGCTTCTGATATTGGTGTAGAAATTGTCGATGTGCGCTTAAAGCGTGTTGATCTCTTGGCGGAGATCAGTGATTCGGTGTATCGCCGCATGGAAGCAGAGCGCAAACGTGTTGCGAATGAATTGCGCTCTACTGGCGCGGCAGAATCCGACAAGATTCGTGCAAATGCAGAGCGTCAACGCGATACCATTTTGGCGGAAGCCTATCGGGATGCCCAGAAAATCAAGGGTGCAGGGGATGCCAAGGCGACCAGCCTATATGGCGAAGCATTTGGCCGTGATCCTCAGTTTGCGGAGTTTTACCAACGGTTGATGGCTTATCGCAACTCTTTCAAAGATAAGAAAGACGTGATGGTGGTCGAACCGAATGGCGATTTCTTCAAGTTCATGCACAAGAAGTAATCACGAAATACGAAAGCGAATAATTAAACATCATGAATCGTTGGTTACTTCCTGAAGACATTGCCGATGTATTGCCAGCGCAAGCGCGTAAGGTGGAGACTTTGCGTCGTGCGATTCTGGATTTATATCAGTCATATGGCTATGAATTGGTTTCCCCCCCAATCCTAGAGTTCTTAGATTCACTTTTAACCGGCACTGGTTCTGATCTCAATCTCGAGACCTTTAAGTTGGTCGATCAACTCTCTGGCCGTACGTTAGGTTTATGTGCGGACATTACTCCCCAGGTAGCCCGCATTGATGCACATTTACTTAACCGTGCTGGTGTGACGCGTCTTTGTTACGCGGGTTCAGTGGCGCACGCTCGTACGCCAGTAGGCAGTTCGTCACGTGAGCAATTGCAATTGGGCGCGGAGATATATGGCAGCGCTAACTGGGAAGCAGACTTTGAAGCCATTACCTTGCTTCTGAAAAC
The DNA here is from genome assembly GCF_900095195.1 of Polynucleobacter necessarius. Lineage (NCBI taxonomy): Bacteria > Pseudomonadati > Pseudomonadota > Betaproteobacteria > Burkholderiales > Burkholderiaceae > Polynucleobacter > Polynucleobacter necessarius. Next base: position 859,851 of record NZ_LT606950.1, on the reverse strand, counting down.
GCTCGAACTGGCGGGGCTAAAAAAAGTTTATCTCGATTTATCGCATGCCGGTATCTTGACGGGCATATTGGCCAATCAGTCATTGGATAAAGAGACTATCGAATCGTTGTACGGTTTATTGCAAAGCAAGGACCGTCCCCGTTTAAAACAATGGTCAACATGCTTGCCTGCCCCAGTTGCACAAGCCTTGCTGGCTTTGACTGAGCTCAATGGTCCTTGCTCCGAAGCATTGGCCCAAGCGAACAAAGTATTGCCAAAGCATGCTGCAATCGATCAAGCATTAGCGGATTTAGAGCGCATCGTGTCTGCTGCCAACTCCAATGCCGGACTCGAATTGAGTATTGATCTAGCGGATCTGCGTGGCTATCAGTATCACAGTGGTTTGGTGTTTGCGGCATACGTGGATGGTCTTCCTCAGCCGATTGCTCGGGGTGGTCGCTATGACCAAGTGGGGCAGGCTTTTGGCCGTTCACGTCCAGCAACGGGATTCTCGCTCGATTTACTGACCTTGGCAGGCCTGTCTTCTTTAAACATGCGTAAGTTCGCCATTCTTGCGCCATGGCTGCAAGATGCCACTTTGGAGAAAGTGATTGCTGATTTGCGTAGTCGTGGGGAAGTGGTCATTCAGGTACCAGCAGGCGAGTTCGTCGAAGCGGCTGAGTACGAATGCGATCGTGAGTTAGTAAAGCAGGGTAACTCTTGGGAAGTGAAAAAGAAATAAACCTGCAACGCAATTAATACGTAAACAATTTTGTCATTATCTTTTTGGATTTCACTATGTCTTCAAAGCAGCAAGCACCAGGTCGTAATGTCGTTGTCATTGGCACCCAGTGGGGTGATGAAGGCAAGGGAAAAGTTATTGATTGGTTAACGGATCATGCTCAAGCAGTAGTTCGCTTTCAGGGCGGCCACAATGCTGGTCATACCCTCATCATTGGCGATAAGAAAACCATTTTGCGTTTGATTCCCTCTGGAATCATGCATAAGGACGTGATTTGCTATATCGGTAATGGCGTCGTACTTTCACCAGAAGCGCTCTTCAAAGAGATCGGGGAATTAGAGGCTGCTGGCTTAGATGTGCAATCTCGCTTAAAGATCTCTGAAGCTACTACCTTGATTCTTCCGTATCACGTGGCCATTGATCACGCGCGTGAGAAAAAGCGTGGTGAAGCCAAGATTGGTACAACCGGACGCGGTATTGGTCCAGCCTATGAGGACAAAGTCGCGCGTCGCGCCTTGCGTGTTCAAGATTTGTTCTATCCAGAAAAGTTTGCTGCGCAATTACGCGAGAACTTGGAATATCACAACTTCATGTTGACTAACTACTATGGTGCAGAACCTGTCAGTTATGAAAAGACGCTTGCTGAAGCTATGTTTTATGCTGAGCGTTTGAAGCCGATGGTAGTCGATGTCTCCAGCGCGTTGTATGTTGCTGAGCAGTCTGGTCAAAATCTATTATTTGAAGGTGCACAGGGTACTTTGCTTGATATTGATCATGGCACCTACCCGTATGTCACCTCCAGTAATTGTGTAGCGGGGAATGCTGCTGCGGGTTCTGGCGTTGGACCAGATTCCTTGCAATATATCTTGGGCATCACCAAAGCTTATTGCACCCGTGTAGGTGCGGGCCCGTTCCCAAGCGAGTTATACGACCAGGACAATCCTGCAAAACAAGATCCGATTGGCGTGCGTCTTGCTGAAGTTGGTAAAGAATTTGGTTCGGTAACAGGTCGCCCACGTCGCACTGGTTGGTTAGATGCTGCTGCACTTAAGCGTTCTATTCAAATTAACGGTCTCTCCGGGTTGTGTATCACCAAGCTGGATGTGCTAGATGGTATCGATACGATTCGCTTGTGCGTTGGTTATACGCTCGATGGTAAAAATTTGGATGTCTTGCCACACGGTGCAGTGTCAGTAGCCAGTTGCGAACCGATTTATGAAGATTTCCCAGGCTGGAAGGGCACCACTTTTGGCATTCGCGAATGGTTAAAGCTACCTGTCGAGGCCCAAAATTTCCTGCGCCGTATTGAAGAGGTTGCAGGTAAGCCGATTGCGATGGTCTCAACCGGACCAGAGCGAGATGAGACGATCCTCCTTCAACACCCGTTTAAGGATTGATGGAAAATAGTAGATTAGCCTTTCAAGGCGTAAATCTAAAATATGATTAACAACCTATTTTTAAACTTTTGTATAAGAAATCACCAACATGACTGCGCGTACAACTTGCAATAGCCTTCAAGTAGCAACCCCTTTGTATCGTTTCATTGAAGATAAGGTTCTTCCAGGAACTGGTATCAAAAAGGCGGATTTTTGGAAAGGCTTTGATGACATCATTAAAGACCTAACGCCTAAAAATGACGCTTTGCTAGCTAAGCGTGATCGCATTCAAGTAGATTTGGATAAATGGCATCAAGTCAATCCTGGTCCGATCAAGGATATGCCTGCATACCGCAAGTTCTTAAAAGACATTGGTTATTTAGATCCTGTACCAGGTAAAGTTCTTGGAACCACGCAAAACGTTGATGATGAATTGGCGCTCCAAGCGGGCCCACAGCTGGTGGTGCCAGTGCTCAATGCTCGTTATGCTTTAAATGCCGCTAATGCTCGTTGGGGTTCTTTGTAGGACGCACTGTATGGAACAGATGTATTTCTGAAGAAGATGGTGCAACCAAATCTGGTGCCTACAACCCAGTACGTGGCGCAAAGGTTGTTGCTTATGCGCGTAACTTCTTAGACCAAGCTGCGCCTTTAGCTAAGGGGTCCCATAAGGATTCTGTTGCTTATACGGTGGATGGCAACAAGTTGTCAGTCAAACTCAAAGACGGCAGCACAACGGGTTTGGCAGATGAAAAGCAATTTGTTGGTTATCAAGGTGATGCCTCAGCCCCTAGCTCAGTGCTGTTACGCAATAACGGCGTGCATATTGATATTGAAATTGATAAGAGTAAACCATTGGTGCAAGCGGGCCAGCAGGTATCAATGATGTCGTTTTGGAAGCAGCGCTGCCCACCATTTTGGATTTGGAAGATTCGATTGCTGCGGTTGACGCCGATGACAAAGTTGTTGCCTACGAAAACTGGCTTGGTATTTTGAAGGGCACCTTGGTAGAAGAGGTTAGCAAGGATGGCAAAACTTCACCCGTACTTTAAATCCGGATCGCCAATACAAAGCTGGTATTGGCGCCGAGAATGCTAAAGACGGCATCGTGCCCTTACATGGTCGTTCACTCTTGTTCTTGCGTAACGTTGGTCACTTGATGACTAACCCAGCAATTATTACTGGCGAAGGCAAGGAAATCTATGAAGGGGTTTTGGATGCGGTCGTCACCGTATTGATCGCCTTGTATGACATTAAGCGTCCCGCATCCCAAGCGATCGGCAATACCCGCAAGGGCTCGGTTTATATCGTGAAGCCAAAGATGCACAGCCCAGAAGAAGTAGCATTTGCTGCCGAACTCTTTGGTCGCGTTGAGAAATTACTCGGCTTGCCTGCTGACACCGTAAAACTGGGCATCATGGATGAAGAGCGTCGTATGAGCGCCAACATCAAGGCGGCTATTGCTGCTGCAGGTGCGCGCGTGGCCTTTATTAGTACGGGTTTCTTGGATCGTACAGGTGATGAGATGCACACCTCAATGCACGCCGGTCCGATGATTCGTAAGGTGATAGAAAACCAGCAAATGGTTGTCAGCCTACGAGCGTCGTAATGTATTTGCAGGCCTGGACTGTGGTCTGCGTGGTCGCGCGCAAATTGGTAAAGGCATGTGGGCTATGCCAGATATGATGAAAGCCATGGTTGAGCAAAAGATTGTTCATCCCAAATCAGGCGCGAATACGGCATGGGTACCATCACCAACTGCCGCTACATTGCATGCGCTGCACTACCATCAAGTGAACGTTGCACAGCTGCAGAAGGAAATGGAGAAGCTCGATACTGCTGCTGAGGCAGAAGCGTTGGTTGATGACTTGTTAACCATTCCAGTGGCTGAGAAGTCAAACTGGTCTAAAGAAGAGATTCAGCAGGAGTTGGATAACAACTGCCAAGGTATTTTGGGCTATGTGGTCCGCTGGATTGATCAGGGTGTTGGTTGCTCCAAGGTGCCTGATATTCATAACGTGGGATTGATGGAAGACCGCGCTACCTTGCGCATCTCCAGTCAACTATTGCTAACTGGTTATTACACGGTATCGTCACTCCTGAGCAGGTTAATGAGACATTGCAGCGTATGGCCAAAGTCGTTGACGGTCAAAATGCGGGCGATCCTCTGTACAAGCCAATGATGCCAAACCATCAAGATTCGTTTGCCTATAAAGCAGCCGGTGACTTGATTTTCAAAGGACTTGAACAGCCAAATGGCTACACTGAGCCACTCTTGCATGCATGGCGTCTGGAAGTAAAGAAGGCGCAAGCGAAGTAATTTGTATTTGCGATTGCGGATCAGAAGAATGGATTTGTCGCGAGGCAAATCCATTTTTTATTAGCCTCATAGACTATGTTTGGCTTCCTAAACCTCTTCTCTGGCTCAACCAAGACTTTCCATTCCAGTATCACGATGGTGGCAGGGCGCAAGCAGGATTTCAGGGTGGGGCAGGTGATTGCGTAGTTCGGTCAATAGCCATTGCCGCAAATCTTCCGTATCAGCAGGTGTATGAGGAGATGCGCGTAGCCAATGCGCAATATGCCACCCAGCGGGATAACAAGGTCTCGCGGCATCTCGCTCGTAAAGACTCTTCACCCCGCAATGGCAATCACCGCAATGTCTTTCATGACTATATTCTGAGGCTAGGGTTTGATTGGGTTCCCACTATGCAGGTAGGTGCGGGATGTCAGGTTCACCTTCGGCCTGATGAATTGCCTAAGGGTACGCTCATCGTTAAGGTGTCCAAGCATTTAACAGCGGTAATCGATGGCGTTATCTACGATACCCATAACCCCTCACGTGGTGGGAGTCGTTGTGTCTACGGTTACTACATGAAGCGTTGCTGCCTGTGGGATGGAAAAGTCTCGCTTTCTTCATCGCATTTACAGGTCTATTTTCGTTTGCGTGGACAACCTCGGTCATGATTGGCATGACCAACGCCTATAAAACTGCTTGGAACCTTAAGTACAAGCGCTGGAAACATCTGATTCTTAAAACGATCAGCACATCAGACACAAAGCCAACAAGTGGTGTAGCAACTGCCAGCAAAAAGTAGAGCCTGCACGCCATCAGCCATTAAGCCTAACAAGAGTAGAAAGGGGGACCACAAAATAATTTCGCAAATGTGCGCAATCGCAATTAAAAAGAACGAAGTATAAAAATGGGTAAACACCCAGTTGTACTGACCATTCTTTAAATTGGCTTCAGTGCGAGTCTCAAAGCGCATGATGATGTGGTTAATCGCGCTGCCATGAACGATCAACACAATGACCAGGCCTACTATGCCAAAGAATATATCGGTGACCAAAGGAATAAACGGTATACCAAGCACTACTGCGTTATCTAGGGAGGTGGTAATGGTCGTCATAGTCTGTCTCAGCATGAATAGTTATCAAGGGCGATAATGTCATAATGACCCGTACCTGTAAAGCAGGCCTTGAGCCAACCTTCCCATCTCTTTGAATCTCCCCAGCGAGAACGATTTTTTCTCCTGGCACTAGCAGGTATTCAGTTCACCCATATTCTGGACTTTATGATCATGATGCCCTTTGGGGCCTCAGTTCATTAAAGCGTTCTCCATCAATGCGCATGAGTTTGGCCTGTTATTGTCGGCATATACTTTTGCCGCTGCGATAGCTGGAGTTTTTGCAACTTACTATGTCGATCGATTTGAGCGACGAGAGTTGCTGCTGCGCCTGTATGTCTTTTTTATCATCGCAACCGTGGCATGTGGATTTGCCCCCAACTACCTATGCTGTTTATTGCCCGTGCCTGTTCTGGCGCGTTTGGCGGCATTCTGGGTTCTCTCGTACAAACCATTGTTGCTGATTCCACTCCGTTTGAGCGCAGAGGCAAGGCGCTAGGTACGGTGATTGGCAGCATTTCAGCGTCAACGGTGGCTGGAGTACCGCTGAGCCTCTTTTTGGCGAACCACATTGAGTCATTAGGCTGGCGAGCACCCTTTATATTTATTGGCTTGGTTTCGGTATTGATTTTGTATATCGGTTACCGCAACATTCCAAAAATCTCAGGGCATTTTAGGAATTAATAATGAACAAGAAAATGATTGCTGGAATATTGTTTCTGACGAGCTTTATGTTGGCTGGTACATGTTTCGCACAAAGCTACCAAAATGGACCGCTAAAAATGATAGCGCCATTCCCCGCGGGAGGTTCAACAGACGTAATTGCTCGATTAATTTCGAATAAGTTGGGCGATGCTCTGGGTCAGCCAGTCTATGTTAAGAATAAAGCTGGTGCTCATGGATCAATCGGACTCCAGGCTGTATTAGCTGCCCCCGCAGACGGTCAAACCTTGGCAATGGTCTCTATTGGCACAAATGGAATCAATCCAGTCTTGTATAAAAAATCTTCTTATGATGTAAATAAGGATTTTGTCCCAGTTTCACTGTTAGTGACGGTGCCAATCGCTATAGTTACTAGAGCGGATGCTCCCTTTAATGATCTAGCAGGACTGATTGCTTATGCTAGAGCGAATCCTGGCAAGCTCACTTTTGCCTCTGCAGGGAATGGTGGCTCATCTCATTTGGTCTCAGAGATGTTTATGATGCGTTCGGGTGTTGACGTGGTTCATGTTCCATACAAAGGATTTGCACCAGCGGTCAGTGACGTGATTGCCGGGCAGGTCAATCTCATGTTTGATACTTTACTAACCTCCACTTAGCATATTCAGTCTGGAAAGCTAAAAATTATTGCTACTACTACAGCGAAAAGATTGCCAAGTTATCCAAAGACTCCAACGTTGGCGGAGAGTGGTTTTCCAGGGTTCGAAACATCTGAAGTCTGGGACCTCGCCAGAAATTGTCAAACGTCTATCGAATGAGCTGGCAAAGATCATGAAAATGCCTGACGTCAGGCAAAGATTAGATCAATTGAGCGCTATTGCTGTTGGGTCTACGCCTGAAGAGTTTGCCAAGTTTCAAAAGGCTGAACAAGAGCAATGGGCAGGCGTGATCCAAAAAGGGAATATTCAGCCAGATTAACCGTGTTTGGTGCCCAGGAAGGGACTCGAACCCCCACAACCTTACGATCGCCAGCACCTGAAGCTGGTGCGTCTACCAATTTCGCCACCTGGGCATGTTTCTATTATAGAGGGGTAGGCGTTTTCCGGTCTTTTCAACCCCATTTTGGCTTTTTCCCATCAGACTTGGTGGTTTGATACAGTAGCCTTATTCATAGTAATAATCGATACCTTAGGTATCAATAAGGCAGGTAATGCCAAAGGAATTAAATGCGTAAAGCAAGGGATGTGGTGCCCCGCGAGGCAGATCGTTTAGGAGCGGTTCAAGGGCATCGAGATGGATTTGGATTTGTTATTCCCGATGATGGTGGTGAAGATATTTTTCTCTCTGAACGAGAGATGTCTCGTGTCATGCACGGTGATCGAGTCAATGTCAGGGTTTTAGGAACAGATCGACGCGGACGTCCTGAGGGGCAAATTGTTGAAGTAGTGCTGCACGCCAATAAGGTTGTGATTGGTCGTCTTCTCAATGAAAACGGTGTACTAATTGTTGCGCCAGAAGATAAGCGCATTGGTCACGACATTCTGATTCCGCCTAAAGGTCAAGGTCAAGCCAAGTTGGGCCAAGTGGTTAGTGTGGAAATCATCGATTATCCCGACAGCTATCGCCAAGCCGTCGGACGGGTTGTAGAGGTTTTAGGCGAGATTGATGATCCCGGTATGGAGATAGAGATCGCAGTCCGCAAGTACGGGGTTCCCCACGAATTCTCAGCCGCAGCCATGAAAGAAGCTGCAGCATTACCCGATTCGATTCAGCAAGAGGACTTAGAGGGTAGGGTTGATTTACGGGATGTGCCACTAGTCACAATTGATGGCGCTGATGCGCGTGACTTTGACGATGCCGTCTACTGTGAGCCAGTCATGTATGGCAAGACGAAAGCTTGGCGCTTGATTGTGGCGATTGCTGACGTATCGCATTACGTGAAACCCGGTCATTCATTAGATGATGAAGGATTATTGCGTGCTACTTCAGTGTATTTCCCAAGAAGAGTGATACCGATGTTGCCGGAGAAAATCTCCAATGGTCTGTGCTCGCTGAATCCGAATGTCGATCGCCTCTGCATGGTGTGCGATTCAGTAGTTGATAACAACGGCGTTGTGTTGGCTTATCAGTTTTATCCAGCAGTAATGCATTCTGCGCAGCGCTTTACCTACGATACGGTTTGGGAGATTCTCTCGAACAGTAAAGGGCCAAAGGCAGCACGCTTTGCTGAGTTCCGCCCACTATTAACGAATCTCTACGCCTTATTTAAGATTCTGCTCTCTGCGCGTGAGAAGCGGGGTGCGATTGAGTTTGAAACCATTGAAACTCAAATCATTAGCAATGAGTTGGGCAAGATTCTGCGAATTGAGCCTCGTTTACGGAATGATGCGCATCGTCTAATTGAAGAATGCATGTTGACCGCAAACGTCTGTGCTGCCGACTTCATTGAGAAAAATAAGCACTTGAGCCTATATCGTGTTCACGGTGAGCCCTCTGAAGAAAAGCTGGTGACATTGCGTCAGGTATTGAGAACCTCGGGCCTGTCGCTTGGTGGCGGTGAGAAACCAAAGCCCCGAGATTTTGCAAAATTAATGCGCGAGATTAAAGATCGCCCAGATGCCAATATGCTTCAGTCCGTGGTATTGCGTTCGATGCAGCAAGCGATGTATCAACCCGATAACGAAGGCCACTTTGGTTTGGCCTATCCTGCGTATTCTCACTTTACGAGCCCCATTCGTCGCTATCCAGACCTTTTGACGCATCGCGTGATTAAGTCCATTCTGCAAAAGAAGTCTTATGTTCCCGTATTGCCGCCAAAAGTTCCCCTCAATCTCACTTTGCCACGTAAAGGCAAAGGTCGAGAGAATGCTGTCAATGCGAAGAAGTCGCAGAGCGATGCCAAAGCAAACATCGCAAGGGGTGCAAAGGTTCCAAAAGGTGCCAATGCGGCATTGCCAATCTGGGGTCAATTGGGTGTGCATTGCTCCTCAAATGAGCGTCGGGCAGACGAGGTCTCGCGGGACGCAGAAGCCTGGCTCAAGTGCTACTACATGCGTGACCATCTCGGTCAAGAGTACGCTGGAACCATTACCGGTGTTGCGAACCTTGAGTTGTTTGTTCAGTTAGAGAACCTTTTCGTCGAGGGCATGGTCCATGCGACTGAGCTTGGTGGCGATTACTTCCAATACGATGAAGCCCTGCAAGAATTACGCGGTGAACGCACTGGTATTCGGTATCGCTTGGGTGATCGAGTGCACGTGTTAGTGAGCCGCGTTGACCTAGACGCTCGCAAAATTGAATTTAGTCTCATGAAAAACGCCGGCGCTGATGGTAATGGTTCAAATCGACGTCAATTACTTTTGGACGCGGACTTTGGGAGGCCGAATAAGAAAGCTGCCTCTAAAAAGAGTAAGCCATCCCATCAAACTCCACAGAAACCGAGCGGTATTAATGTCAACGCTGCCAAGTCTGCGGGTACTTTTGGGGTATCTCAGTCGAAGAGCAAAGCAAGTCGTAAGAACGGTAAGGCAAAGGTTGGTAATTCTGGTGGATCAGTTGGTCGACCAGCAGGTAACAAACCGCCAGTGCGCAATACTAAAGCACGACGTAAATAACAATAGAAAACATACGAAGAAATACAACGATGAAGCAAATATTAGTGGGATTTCATGCGGTACAAGCACGATTGCGTGTAGATCCCGATAGCCTGAAGTCGGTTTATTTTGATCCTAGCCGTCGCGATCGGCGTATGGGTGACTTTTTAAAACAAGCAGAAGGGATTTTGGGTGAGCGTTTGCATGCAGCCGATGTCGAGCGTCTTTATAAACTCACGGGTCATGATCGTCATCAAGGAGTAGTTGCGCTAGCAGAGAAGATGACAGTTGCACGCACGATCACAGAAGTGATTGAAGATGTCGAAGGCGAGAAGCAAAAGCCATTATTCTTAGTGCTTGATGGTGTCACTGACCCACATAACTTTGGCGCCTGTTTGCGGGTTGCTGATGGCGCGGAAGTGAATGCCGTTGTCATTCCAAAAGATCGCTCCGCCTCAATTAATGCCACTGTGAGCAAGGTATCTAGCGGTGCCTCAGAAGTCATGCCAGTGATTACTGTTACGAATCTCGTGCGCAGCATGAAAGAGATGCAGAATGCAGGCGTTTGGTTGATTGGTACCGATGATGAAGCTGAACAGTTGATTTATGACATTGATTTGACGGGATCGATTGGTATTGTGATGGGCGCGGAGGGCGATGGAATGCGCCGTCTGACCCGAGAGACGTGTGATGAGCTCGTTCGCATCCCAATGCAGGGTGTAGTCTCCAGCTTGAACGTTTCGGTTGCCAGTGGCGTTTGCCTGTATGAGGCGTTACGGCAACGTTTAGCAAAAAGGAAATAGTGAGTTTAATCGGCAACTGCAAATAAAGGGGGCCTATATGAAATGCAATATAGGTCACACGGATCGTGTACTGCGCATGACGGTTGGCGTTACCCTAATGGGCTTAGCGGGTTTTGGTATTACGGGCCCATGGGCTTGGATTGGTATTGTTCCGTTGATCATGGGAATGCTTGGTAATTGCCCAGCTTATAGCGTGTTAGGCATTAGTACATCCAATAAATAAAAAATATTTTTTTAAATAACTATTGAAATTTCTTAGAGGTAAACATGAAAAAGATATTTTTCACTTTCGCGCTTGGTTTAGTTCTTGGGTTGAATGTATCGGCAGTTCATGCCGATCCGCCTGTGCCACCTTTCTATGCTGCAGTCATGAAAATGACTCCGGATGGCAAATTAAGGCAAGTGATTAAACAAGAGAAGATTGCTACATTACTAAAAGGCACACAGGCAAGGAGAATTGCCTATATCTCTTCAGATATTTCAGGTCGCAAAACCATTTCAACAGGCTTGGTAGTTGCGCCGGCAGGTAGTCGTCCATTTTAACTTGGGCGCACGGCACAACAGGCTCTGCCCAAAACTGTGGACCATCCCAAATTCTTGATCCTGCGGTGCCGCTAAACGAGTACCTCTTGGTGGGTGGTAACTCCTGGACGGATTACGGAATTCCGGCGATAGAAGAATTTCTGAAAGAAGGGTACGTCATTGCTGCAACGGATTATTAAGGTCTCGGCGGTGGCGGTCGTCATCAATACAGTGTATCCACCACGAATGGTATGGGTACTATGAATGCTGCCAGTGCTGCAGCTTCCATGAAAGAAACTGGAGCCAACAAGAAGACCTTGGTGTATTGTTAGTCACAAGGCGGTGGAGCAGCAATTGCTTTGGCCGGTATGCCTGACTACATCAAGAAAACAGGTACTGCGGCTGATAATCTTGACGTTCTAGGATTTGTCGCTTTGGCGCCGCAAGATATCACGATATATGCTCCTGCAGGGAAAATGGATCAGGCTACTGCCGATAAATATATCCAAGAAATGCAAAAAATGTTCACAGACAGTGTCTTCAATTTTACCCATGCAACCATGTTTTATTGGGGCACTCAAGCGGCTTTTTCAAATCTCAAACTATCCGACGTCTTTACTGATGATGGAGTTAAGGTCGCCAATGAGATTTATAGTAATAAATGCATGCATACTGCCAGCGATACATTTAACTTTAACTATGGATCGACGTTCGCAAGCTTGTTAAAACAAAATCCAAGCAACACATTGGCGTAAGCTGAAGCGATAGTCAAGGGCGGAGTGCCTTTGGTCAAGCCGATGGCCCCAGTGCAAATCTATTTCGGCACGAAGGATACGGCCGTGCCTCCCACGATGCATAGGTTGTATCAAGATCAAGCCTGTAAATTGGGTGGCAATATTGGCAGAATGCAATAGCCTGGCGAGCAATCGCTCTTCACTACACCTGGATCATCGAAGCCGTTTTATGTATCTTGGGTAAAAGACCGTATTGCTGGTAAACCATTGGATAACGCCTGTCCCAAAAACTAGAATTTAGATCTTGGGGAATTAAAAAAACCACCTGCGGGTGGTTTTTGTTTTACTTGGTCAGTAAGGTCTCGAGTTTTTCGGTATCAATGCAGAAATTTCGAATACCCTCAGCCAGTTTTTCGGTGGCCATCGCATCATTGTTCAGTTGTAAGCGAAAACTCGATTCGTCGAGCTTGAGAGGGGTGATCTTTTCATCGTTCAATGCCTTCGCTGCATTGGCGGGATCCAACTTTTTGCTGACAGCGTTGCTGTTAGTGCTTAATTCAGCCAAGATCTCTGGGCTAATAGTTAAGAGGTCACAGCCCGCAAGCTCTAGGATCTGGCTGGTATTGCGAAAACTCGCACCCATAATTTCGGTGGGGATGCCAAAGTGCTTGTAGTAATGAAAAATGCGTTTCACTGAACTAACGCCAGGATCATTTGCACCACCATGGTTAGCATCACTCCAATTGCTACCCAATTTATTTTTGTACCAATCGGTAATTCGGCCAACAAACGGCGAAATCAATTTTGCATTTGCCGCTCCACAAGCGGCCGTCTGTACTAAGGAAAAGAGCAGCGTCATATTGCAATGAATGCCTTCAGCCTCTAACTGTTTTGCCGCCTGAATCCCTTCCCAGGTTCCGGCCAACTTAATCAAGATACGTTGACGATCAATGCCATGGGATTCATAAAGAGAAATGATGTGTTTTGCTTTAGCAATGGTTCCGCTGGTATCGAAGGAAAGACGAGCATCAACTTCAGTAGAAACGCGGCCTGGCACAATCTTCAAAATTTCTAGGCCAAACGCAACCAGTATGTAATCAACCAGCTCGGTAGCGCTTAATCCTGGATGCGCCGCCTTTACCGAATCTACTAAGGATTGGTAATTGGGTTGTTGGGCGGCTTTGAGAATAAGAGAAGGATTGGTAGTGGCATCCTGAGGCGCAAAGGCCCGCATCCGCTCAAAGTCTCCTGTATCCGCTACAACGGTAGTGAGTTTTTTCAGTTGTTCGAGTTGGCTAAGGGCGGCATTCATAGGGCTACTTGGCAATCTGCAGTGTCATATTCATGAATATCATATGATAGACGTATTCATGAATCCCCTCTAGTAAAGGCATTCGGCGTAAATATGAATCAGGATCAACTCAAGCAAATGGTGGGCGAAGCCGCAAGAGATGAAGTACTAAAGCTACCCGCAGGTCAAATCTTGGGCGTTGGAACGGGTTCTACCGCGAATTGCTTTATTGATGCATTGGCTCCGCACAAGGATCATTTTGCTGGCACCGTATCCAGTTCGAATGCCACCACCGAGCGTTTGCTGATGCATGGCTTCAAGGTGCTTGACCCCAATGATGTAGTGAGTCTGCCAGCCTATGTTGATGGTGCGGATGAAATTGATTCTTTGGGTCATATGATTAAGGGCGGTGGTGGGGCGTTGACGCGCGAAAAAATCATCGCCTCCATGGCAAAGCAATTTATCTGTATCTGCGATTCGTCTAAGCAAGTACCTGTGCTCGGTAACTTTGCGCTTCCCGTGGAAAGTATTCCGCTTGCAAAAGGCGTTGTGAGCCGTGAGCTCGAGAAGTTGGGTGGAACGGTCAACTTACGCCTCGCGAAAAGTACGCGTGCGGATCTGGGCCAAACCGCTAGCGAGCCGTTCGTTACCGATAATGGAGGATGGATATTGGATGTCGCGGGATTGCAAATAGCCAATCCCCTTCAATTAGAGTCACAAATCAATCAAATTGCTGGCGTCATTACCGTTGGCCTCTTTGCAAAAGAGAAGGCCAATGTTTTATTGGTAAGTAATGCCACTGGCGTCAGCCGACTGACTTATTAAGTAAAGATCAAATAGCAAGCAATCAAAAACCCGACGGGGTATGCCCATCGGGTTGTTTGCCATGATATGCATGGCGCAGGCGCTCGGAAGAGTTATCGTTCCTTAGCCTATAAGCACAGAGATGTGCTTATGTCGTAATGGCTTTCGCCAGTGCGGTGGAGCACGATTTCTGCCTCACCACGTCTATATCCTATGCCTCAGTTTTGGGATGTCAATACCCCAGAATCGATTGATTTGCAGTCAGCGGGGGATTATTCTGCTGGGGGAACGTAACCTTGGGCGGTGTCTGCGGCGCCTTCGAAAAAGTGCTTTTCTACCTGTTTTAAAAGGTATTGACGTGCACGGGGATCGGCCATGTTTAGGCGGTTTTCATTGATCAGCATGGTTTGTTGTTTTAACCATCCCGCCCAAGCCTCTTTAGAAACTTGATTCCAAATCTTTTTACCAAGCTCGCCGGGAAGTGGAGCGAAGTCCAAGCCCTCAGCTTCTTTATTTAGTTTGATGCATTGAACCATCCGCGCCATCTGTAATACCTTTCTTTTAATGCCGATTCGTTCCGTAATCTACTTACAAATCTTTTGTTAACACCATGGACTTCCGATCCCAGTTATAGATTTGCTTCCGCTCTTCGGGCAAATCTTCAACCGTCGCGCGTTTAAAGCCACGCTTGAGAAACCAGTGTTCTGTTCTAGTGGTGAGTACAAATAATTTTTCAATACCTTCTTGTTTGGCGCGCATCTCAATACGCTTGAGTAGGCGCTCGCCGTCACCCGAGCCCTGAACATCTGGATCAACCGCCAGGCAGGCTAATTCACCGACGCCATTGGGAAACGGAAAGAGAGCGGCACAGCCGAATAAAACGCGGTCATGCTCAATGACGGAAAAGCGATGAATATCACGCTCGATCACATCTTGACCCCGGGCAGCCAAAATACCTTCTTCTTCCAATGGCATGATTAATTGCAAGATGCCGCCCACATCATCTTGATTAGCTTCCCGCAAGTTTTCAATATCGGAGGAGGCTAGCATCATGCCAATACCATCATGGGTGAAGAGCTCTTCTAATAGCGCGCCATCTTGATTGCAAGGCAGGAAGTGAACGCGGCTGACGCCTGCACGAATTGCTCTGCCGGCAATATTGAGTAAGCCTTTAGTGCCTGGATTAATACCTTTATTCTCCACCATGTGCTCTTGGAGTTGTGGCAAAGAAAGTTCCGTGATGAGGTCACCCTCCCCATCCCGCAAGCCTTCATACGGGCTTAAGAAAATCAACTTATCGGCCTTCAGGGCGGCAGCAGTCGAGGCAGCAACATCTTCATAAGCTAAGTTAAATGCTTGACCGGTAGGCGAGAAGCCTAAAGGAGAGAGCAGCACAATCTTATTGCTATCCAGCGATAAAGTAATTGAGGTGGAGTCGACTTTACGTACTAAGCCTGTGTGAATGTAGTCAACACCTTCAACAACACCAACTGGCATCGCTGTAATAAAGTTTCCGGAGATGACAGAGATGCGAGAGCCGGCCATGGGGGTGTTGGGTAAACCACGACTAAACGCCGCTTCAATGTCTAAACGCAATTCACCAGCAGCCTCTTTGACGCACTCGAGTGCAGCAGCATCGGTAATCCGATAGCTGTGCATTGCACTTTTGCCAAACTTGCTCTTGATCTTTCTGAGTTTGAGCTGCTCTTCAATTTGTGGGCGAATGCCATGCACTAAAACGATCTGCATACCCATGGCATGCAACATCGCAATATCTTCGATGAGGTTCTCAAGGCCGATTTCTTGAACGAGTTCGCCCGCAAGGGCAATCACAAAGGTCTTTTCACGAAAGCTATGGATATAAGGCGCAACGTCGCGCAACCACCCCACGAAAGAGAAGTTGGAGGTAGATTCATCAGCGCTTTGCGCGGGGTTTGGTGCATTTATCGGCATAGTGAGAAAATTATAGGGTGCAAGAGCCCATAAACCAACAAAAAACCCAAGCCAATTTCTCAAGCTGTGTCTGCTTCCAACACCGGACGGCGCTTAGAGATCCGCTTTCCAGAAGAATTGCCAGTCTCTGGTCAGCGGCCACTGATCAAAGATGCCTTGCAAAGCCACCAAGTAGTCATTGTGTGCGGTGAGACGGGTTCCGGTAAAACCACGCAGCTACCCAAGATCTGTGTTGATCTCGGTCGCGGGACGATCAATGGCGGAAAGCTGATTGGCCACACGCAACCCCGCCGTATTGCTGCTACCGCTCCGGCAAAACGCATTGCGCAAGAGTTGGGCACGCCAATTGGTCAAGATGTGGGGTATCAAGTCCGCTTTGCCGACAAAACGACTCAAGGCGCTTCCATCAAGTTGATGACCGATGGCATCTTGCTGGCTGAGACGCAGCGCGATCCCCAATTAAAAGCGTATGACACTCTCATCATCGACGAAGCGCACGAACGTAGCCTCAATATTGATTTTTTGTTGGGTTACTTGCGTCAACTGCTGCCTAAGAGGCCTGACCTTAAGCTCATCATTACTTCTGCAACGATTGACGCCCAACGTTTTGCCGAGCACTTTGCACTGAATGGCAAGGTGGCCCCCGTCATAGAGGTAAGTGGCAGATTATTTCCAGTAGAGCAGCGTTACGCACCCCTAGAGCCCGATAGCAAGAAAGAATCCAAGGCTGCTAAGGAAATTCCAGAGGCGGTTGCCGAAGAAATCGCGAAGGTTTGGCGAGAAGGTTCGGCAGGATCGGGAGATGTCCTGGTTTTTTTACCAGGAGAGCGGGAGATTCGGGATTGCGCTGAAGCATTGCGTAAAGACCATGTGCTGCAACAACGCCTTCATCCTGAGGTGCTTAGTTTGTTTGCGCGCCAGTCGGTAGCTGAGCAAGAGCGGGTCTTTTCACCCGGTAATGGGCGTCGCATTATTTTGACTACCAACGTTGCGGAAACATCTCTCACTGTTCCCAACATTCGCTATGTGATTGATAGTGGCTTGGCTAGAGTAAAGCAGTACTCCTACCGCAATAAGGTGAAGCAACTCCAGATAGAGCCCATTTCACAAGCTGCTGCCAATCAACGTGCTGGACGTTGCGGTCGTGTTGCGGATGGTATTTGTGTGCGCCTATATAGCGAAGCAGATTTTCAAAGTCGTCCTAGATTTACTGATCCCGAGATTTTGCGTAGCTCTTTAGCAGCCGTCTTGCTGCGCATGAGTGCATTACGCTTGCCGCAGATTCAGCACTTTCCATTTATAGATAAACCACTCGGCAGGGCAATTGCCGATGGCGTGCAACTATTGGATGAGCTGGGTGCTATTGAATACGAAGCGCCATCAGTGGCCGATGCGAAAGAGCTTCATCATTCATTTAAGCTCACGCAGATTGGTAAGCAATTAGCGGATTTGCCACTAGACCCGCGTATAGGAAGGATGTTGCTGGCCGCCAAAGAGCAAAATGCTCTCCGAGAGGTCACCATCATTGCATCCGCATTAGCCACCCAAGATCCGCGTGAGTGACCGATGGATCAGGGCGCAGCTGCTGATTAAGCGCATCTGCAGTTTGCTGATGAGCGTTCTGAATTTTTGAGTTTTGTAAAACTTTGGGATTGGTATCAGGACGCATTACAGCACAAGCACAGCAATCGTCAGCTCGAAAATTTATGCCGCAGTAAATTTTTATCGCCTAGACGCTTGTGAGAGTGGCGTGATGTTCATGGGCAGTTGCATACCATGCTGGGTGAAAAAGGGTGGAAAGAGAATGGCACACCTGCGACTTATGAACAAATTCACTTGGCTTTACTCACTGGTCTATTGGGCTATGTTGCTAAAAAAGACGAAGATGAAAAGTCACAAGATCGTAATAGTAAAACTGGCGGTTATGTGGGCGCTCGAGGAATACGTCCATTTATTTGGCCGGGCTCAACGATTGGTAAAAAGGCGGGTGCTTGGATTCTGGCGGGGGAGCTCCAAGAAACCAATCGCATGTACGCTCGCACCATTGCCAAAATTGAGCCACAATGGGTGGAGAAGGTTGCTTAATATCTCTACGCAGCAATGGCAAGGCCTAGTTCACGCTGTACGAGAGCTATTGCCAAAGTAAAATATCCAGAATAAACATACCCCCGGTATGTCTTGGGAGTGCATATGGTTGGGTTGCAACAAGTATTTAAATCGTTTGGGCTTGCCCTAGTAGGAACCATGCATCCCCGCATGCTGTGGTTGAGTCTGCGACCCTTTTTGATTGTCGCGGTGTTATGGGGCGTCTTGATTTGGTTAACATGGACTCCTGCATTAGAGGCCCTCAGTATTTTTCTCACGACGTCGATCTTCACTAGCTGGACTCAGGAGGGATTGATCTGGGCAGGCTTTGATAACGCCCGAGCATGGATTGCTCCGCTATTTTTTGTAATGCTGATCATTCCGCTCATCACAATTAGCCTTCTGGTATTCGTTGCTTTCTCTACCGTGCCCGCTATTGTGAATGTAGTTGCACGTCAACCTGCGTATCAGGGATTGGAATGCAAGCGAGGCAGCGGCTTTTTTGGAAGTCTGGTTTACACCTTATGGTCTGCGCTGATTTGCCTAGTCTTGGTGCTGCTGACGTTGCCCGTGTGGTGGGTGCCACCATTGGTCGCCGTTCTTCCGCCATTATTGTGGGGCTGGCTGACGATGCGACTGATGTCCTATGACGTATTGGCCAAACATGCCAGCGTAGAAGAGCGTGACTTATTACTGGAGAAGTATCGTTGGCCTTTGCTGACGATGGGCGTGGTTGCGGGTATGTTGGGTGCAGTACCGACGTTTTTCTGGGCAACCTCTGCGCTGGCATTGGTATTGTTTCCGATCGTGAGCTTTGTTGCTCTCTGGATTTACTCCCTAATCTTTGTGTTTGCAGCGCTCTGGTTCAGCCACTTTTTGCTAGATGCCTTACAGGCTCTTAGACAAGAAGAGTTGGAGAAATCCCTCGCGGTCCATGCGCGTGTTGCGGACTCCGAACTTCCAAATCATGGTTAATCAAATGAATGATGTAGTGAGAACAGTCGCAGTGGATGCTCCCGAGTCTGATGGCTACCCATCTAGACGATTTGGTTTGATTGTGATTGGTGATGAGATTTTGTCAGGTCGTCGCCAAGATAAACATCTGAGTAAGCTGATTGAGTTGCTCAATGAGCGTGGCTTGAGTCTATCTTGGGCTAAATATGTTGCAGATGATCCTGAGCAAATTACCGCAACCCTGAAAGACAGTTCTGCTAGTGGCGATGTGGTGTTTAGTACTGGGTGGGATTGGTGCTACACCGGATGATCACACTCGCCAATGTGCGGCACTTGCCCTAGGCACAAAAACCGAATTGCATCCAACCGCGGGAGAGTTGATTGCTGGGCGCATTCAGTCGATGGCGGAGGGCGATCCAATCAAGTCAGATTTAAGCACTCCAGAGAATCAACAGCGCTTCAAGATGGGTGAGTTTCCGCTTGGTAGCGAAATCATTCTGAACCCCTATAACCAAATTCCAGGATTTCGGATTCGAGAACATCACTTTTTGCCGGGTTTCCTAGTGATGGCTGCACCGATGATGGCATGGTGCCTGGACACGCATTACCAAGATCTCTTTCATCGAGAAAATTGGGCTGAACAAAGCTTCATTGTTCCCAAGGGCATTGAATCCACTTTGACCCCCTTGATGGAGCGGATTGAGGCCAGCTTTCTGGGGGTTAAGGTATTTAAGTCTGCCCTCAGTAGGAGACTCCAGCAAAGGCGGGGTATACGCCCAGCGCCATATTGAATTAGGTATCAAAGGCAACGCCAATCTCCTTGAAGGTGCGTGGATTGCCCTCAGAACGGGCACTCAAGAACTGGGCTATGAAATTCACGATATTGTCTAGCTCTGTAAGGCACTAAAACGGTGCAAAACCCCAGTTTTAAGGATTAAAACAGCCCAGTTCAGCACTTAATTGGTGCAATAATGAGTGTTCCCCGTTGTTTGTTTCAGTAAATTACATACATCCAATCGGTATGTTGAATGCCTGGAATAAACAAGGGTGTATGCCTTACGTTTGAATTCCGAGTTTTGTTTATAGAGGAGAGTTGCATGACGAAGACCGTCGCTGATGTGATGAAGTTAGTTAAAGAGAAAGAATGTACTTTCGTTGATTTCCGCTTTGTAGATACAAAGGGTAAAGAGCAACACACAACAGTACCGATTTCTGCTTTTGACGAAGACAAATTTGAGAGCGGTCATGCATTTGACGGTTCTTCTATCGCTGGTTGGAAAGGCATTGAAGCTTCTGACATGTTGTTGATGCCAGATCCAACAGCTGCTTATATTGACCCATTCTATGAAGAGCCAACATTGGTTCTGACCTGTGATGTGATCGAGCCATCTGATGGCAAAGGTTACGATCGCGATCCACGCTCTATTGCAAAATGTGCTGAAGCGTATTTGAAGAGCTCCGGTTTGGGCGATGCTGCTTACTTTGGTCCAGAGCCAGAGTTCTTTGTATTTGACGGCGTTTGTTGGGGTGCTGATATGCAAGGCTGCTTCGTGAAGATTGATTCTGAAGAAGCTCCATGGTCTTCTGGCGCCGAAATCGAAGGCGGCAACACTGGCCACCGTCCAGGTAAGAAGGGTGGTTACTTCCCAGTCGCTCCAGTCGATACATTCCAAGATATGCGTTCTGAGATGTGCTTGATTCTTGAATCATTGGGCATTCCAGTTGAAGTACATCACCATGAAGTTGCCGGTCAAGGCCAAAACGAATTGGGCACCAAGTTCAGCACTTTGGTACAGCGCGCTGACTGGACTATTTGGCAAAAATACGTGATTCAGAACGTAGCACATGCTTACGGTAAGACTGCAACCTTTATGCCTAAGCCAGTAGTTGGCGACAATGGTTCTGGTATGCACGTTCACCAATCCGTTTGGAAGAATGGCGAGAACTTGTTTGCAGGCAATGGTTATGCAGGTTTGTCAGAGTTCGCTCTCTACTATATCGGCGGCATCATCAAGCACGCACGTGCATTGAATGCAATTACAAACCCAGGTACAAACTCCTACAAGCGTTTGGTTCCGGGCTTTGAGGCTCCTGTGAAGTTGGCTTACTCTGCACGTAACCGTTCTGCTTCGATTCGTATTCCACACGTTTCGAACCCAAAAGGTCGTCGTATCGAAACTCGCTTCCCAGATCCATTGGCGAACCCATACTTGGCATTCTCTGCCTTGTTGATGGCTGGTTTGGACGGTGTTCAGAACAAGATTCACCCAGGCGAAGTTGCTGACAAGAACTTGTATGACTTGCCACCAGAAGAAGATGCAAAGATCCCAACCGTTTGCCATAGCTTGGATCAAGCATTGGAAGCTTTGGATAAAGATCGTGAGTTCTTGACTCGTGGCGGTGTATTTACAAATTCAATGCTCGACGCTTACATCGCGTTGAAGAGTGAGGATGTCACACGTTTCCGTATGACAACTCATCCAGTTGAATTTGATATGTACTACTCCCTGTAAGCGAAGGAGAGAACTTGAGCGCAGGTTTGTTGCGCAATTTGTTCAAGGGAGCAGCTTCGGCTGCTCCTTTTTTTCCGACATTGTTCGATCAGATGCCCAATGCCATCGTGGTTTTTGAGGCGGAGAACCAACAATTGGTTTATGTGAACCCAGCTGCAGAGTCAGCATTGGATCTGTCACGTAAAGCGCTTGAGGGTCAATCTGTGCACGATTTATTTGGTGATAACACCGCACTAAATGCCATGATCACTGAGGTGAAGCATAGTAATGTCTCGGCGCAGCGCCAAGAGATGGTGTTGCATTCATTGCCGGGAAGTATTCATCAAGATTCCATTCCGGCACACGTTGTGATTGCCGCTTTAGAAGATCCAGCCTTGATCATGGTGGAATGGTTTCCGATTGATCAGCAGTTGCGTAGCGAGCGCGATGAGCGGGTTACACAACAGGTTGAGGCGAACAAACAAGTATTGCGCAATTTAGCTCACGAAATTAAAAATCCTCTGGGAGGAATTCGGGGGGCGGCGCAGTTGCTCGAATTTGAATTATCTGAAAAAGGTCTGCGTGAGTACACGCAGGTCATTATTAAAGAGTCTGATCGACTACAGACCTTAGTTGATAGGCTATTGGCACCACACCGCAAGGCGCATGTGATGGAGTCATTCAATGTGCATGAAGCCCTTGAGCGCGTGCGCAGTTTGGTGCTGGCAGAGTTTCCCAAAGGCCTTCGAATCATTCGTAACTACGACACGAGCTTGCCCGAGGTGATGGGTGATCGTGAGCAATTGATTCAGGCAGTATTAAATACTGTGCATAACGCCGCCCACGCGCTTGCGGAAGAAATTCATGCTGGCACAGCGAAAATCGAATTGAAGACCCGAGTCGCTCGATCCGTAACTATTGCCAAGAAGCGGTACAAGTTGGCAATGGATCTACACGTGATTGATAACGGCCCAGGCATACCAGAAGAAATTATTGAACGCATCTTCTTTCCACTCGTCTCGGGTCGCGAAGGGGGTAGTGGTCTTAGCCTGACTCTTGCGCAGACCTTTGTCCAGCGGCACCGGGGCTTTATAGCGTGCGAAAGCCGCCCTGGTCGTACCGATTTTCATATTCAAATTCCATACCGTAGGCAGGAGAAAGCATCATGAAGCCAATTTGGATCGTCGATGATGACCAATCTATTCGTTGGGTATTAGAACAAGCGTTAGCGCGGGATAATATTCCCCATAAAAGCTTTTCGAATCCAAATGATGTACTGAATAGTCTGGAAAAAGAACCCCCCCAGGTCTTGATTTCCGATATTCGGATGCCGCGCGGTAATGGTTTGGATTTATTGCAACATGTGAAAGCAAGTCATCCCAATTTACCAGTCATCATCATGACAGCATTCTCGGATTTGGATTCCGCAGTATCGTCTTTCCAGGGCGGCGCATTTGAATATCTAACCAAACCCTTTGATACTGAGAAAGCGGTTGAGCTCATACGTCGTGCGGTAGAGCAGGGCATTCGTAGCGAAACGGATAAGAAGGAGTTAGGCGGCATTCGACCTGAGGCGACTGAAATTATTGGAAAAGCGCCGGCGATGCAAGAAATCTTTCGCGCTATTGGTCGCCTTGCACAATCGCACACAACGGTTCTGATTACGGGTGAGTCTGGGGTTGGTAAAGAGTTGGTAGCGCATGCGTTGCATAAGCATAGCCCTCGTGTAAAAGGACCTTTTGTATCGCTGAGCACCTCTGCGGTACCTAAGGACTTGCTGGAATCGGAATTATTTGGTCATGAGCGTGGCGCATTTCCGGGTGCGCAAACGCTACGTCGTGGTCGTTTAGAGCAGGCGGATGGCGGCACACTCTTTATCGGTGAGATTGCCGATTTGCCTTTTGATTTGCAAACGCGTTTACTGCGCGTATTAACTGATGGGCACTTCTATCGCCTCGGCGGACAAGACCCCATCAAGGTTAATGTGCGTGTAATTGCATCCACCCATCAAAATCTTGAGCAACGTGTAGCGGCAGGATTGTTCCGCGAAGATTTAATGCATCGCTTAAATGTGATTCGCCTGCGTATGCCATCATTGCGTGAGCGCAGTGAAGACATTCCCGTGTTAGCGAAACACTTTATGCTTTCCTGCGCCAAAGCGATGGGGGTTGAGCCCAAGAAACTCTCGGATGAGGTACTCAAGGAAATGAGCGCTATGCCATTCCCAGGGAATGTGCGGCAGTTGGGAAACTTGTGCCATTGGTTGATTGTGATGACCCCAACTAACGTCATAGGGGTGGGTGATCTGCCAACGGATATCGTTGCTGAAGCAAGTGCACTGTCCGCAGCGCAGCAAGGTGAGTCTGCTTCCATGCACACATCAGGAAAGTCGCCATCTGGAGATTGGGAGAATGGTCTGAGCCGGTTAGCAATCAAGATGCTGCAAGATGGAGACAAAGAGGTTTACGATGCTCTTTGCTCTCGTTTTGAGAAAGCGGTATTGCAAGCCGCTTTAGAGGTCACTCGTGGCCGTTGTGTTGAAACAGCTCAACGCCTTGGCATTGGACGCAATACGATCACCCGAAAATTGCAGGAACTTGGGATCGATGACTGATTCAATCCGAATTGCCGCGTGGAATGTGAACTCTTTAAAGGTTCGCCTTCCACACGTACTTCGTTGGTTACAAGATCAAGAAAAAAAGCAGCAAGCAGTTGATGGGCTGTGTTTGCAAGAGCTCAAGCTCACAGATGATAAGTACCCCCATGCAGAATTAGAGGCTGCTGGTTACGTCAGTCTGGCAGCTGGCCAAAAAACGTATAACAGTGTGGCTATTATTGTGCGCAAAGCAGCTTTGGCATCGATAGCATCTGATGCAGCAACCACGTTCCTCAATCCCACGCGCAATATCCCCAATTTTGAAGATGAACAGCAGCGTATTTTGGCGGCAACCATTCCATTTGCTGGTACACAACCCATTCGATTGGTCTCGGCTTACTTTCCGAATGGTCAATCGCCCGATAGCGATAAATTTGCGTACAAGCTAAATTGGCTCAATTCATTGCAATCCTGGTTGGCAGGGGAGTTGGATCAGAATCAGCGCTTGGCATTGCTAGGAGATTTCAATATCGCACCAACGGACGAAGACGTGCATGATCCGAAGGCATGGGAAGGGCAAAATTTGGTATCGCCACCCGAGCGTAATGCGTTTCAGGCGCTTACCAACTTAGGTCTGCACGATTCTTTTCGCATGTTTGAGCAAGCGCCTAAAACGTATAGTTGGTGGGACTATCGGATGATGGGTTTTCGCAGAAATGCAGGCTTGCGCATCGACCATATTCTCTTGAGTAATGCCTTGAAAGAAAAATGTCAGGCGAGTGTGGTGGATAAAGAGCCGAGAACTTGGGAGCAACCCTCGGATCACGCTCCGGTTATTGCCACAATCAAAAAATCCTAGAGTAATAATTTTGTTGAACGCGCATCGATGATGCCCATTTTGTATTCGTATCGAAGAAGTCCCTATGCCATGCGAGCGCGAATGGCTCTAAGGTATGCTGGCATAGCAGTCGAGCATCGTGAAATTGCTTTGCGCGAAAAGCCAAAATCCATGTTGCTCGTTTCTCCTAAAGGAACAGTGCCAGTGCTGTGTGTGGGCGACCGGGTGATCGATCAAAGTTTGGATATCGTGCATTGGGCCCTAGAGCAAGCCGACCCTGAAGGTTGAATCAGGTGGATCAGACCAAACCCAGAATTGGATTGCAATCAATGATGGACCATTACCCAAGAGATAGCGATGCTGTTGGAGCGCTACCTCCATGGGTTTGAGCATCAGCTCGCTTGCTTCCTGCAAAACCGTCTCCTGTTTGATTTCAGGGTAGTGATTGGGATACTTGTATTGATCTAGTAGTTGCTTGAATGCACAGTCATGGGTTGATATCGCCATCTTTCTGTTTATTAGACAATTCTCGATGGTGTGCCCTGAGCAATTTATGCGCCTACCGATACCTCGCACGCATCAATGGTTGCAAGAGCATCTGGAATCCGCATTATTTCAATCCATTATGGAAAAACATCCCACTTGGAAGGATTGAATCGGCCTTAAGCCATGCCTCCATGTCGCAATAGGGCATCGATGCTGGGTTCTCTTCCGCGAAACGCTTTAAAGGATTCGGCGGCGGGACGACTACCACCTACCTCCAATATTTCCTCACGGTAGCGCGCTCCAGTTTGGAGATCCAATACGGTGCCCGTGAGCTTGGCTGCCTCCTCAAAAGCAGAATAGGCATCTGCTGAGAGAACTTCGGCCCATTTATAGCTGTAGTAACCCGCCGCATAACCGCCAGCAAAAATATGGCTAAAGGTATTAATCCAACAGGAGATCTTTGGTTGGGGAATGACGTTATATTCTGCCGCGATTTTTCTGGACAGATCTAATACGGCATGACCTTGAGCGGTGGTTACATCAAAGCGAGAGTGCAGCCTCCAGTCAGTCAGAGACATAACAATTTGCCGCAGGGTCATTAAACCGTTCTGGAAATTTTTTGCCGCAAGCATTTTTTCGTATAAGTCACGCGGTAATGGTTTACCAGTGTCAACGTGGGCAGTCATTTTTTCCAAGACCTCCCACTCCCAGCAGAAGTTTTCCATAAACTGACTAGGTAGCTCCACGGCATCCCATTCAACGCCATTAATACCGGATACGCCTAAAGCGCTGACTTGCGTTAAGAGGTGGTGGAGCCCATGTCCGCTCTCATGAAAGAGAGTAATAACATCATCATGCGTAATGGTATGTTGTCGCAGCACTCCATCTACTGTCACGGGTGGTGCAAAGTTGCACACGAGATACGCGACCGGAATTTGAATGTCGCCGTTGGGCAGTACGCGACGACCTCGGGCATCATCCATCCAGGCTCCGCCTCGTTTACCAGGGCGAGCATAAGGGTCTAGGTAAAAGTAAGCCCGAGTATTTCCGGAGGTATCTTTGACTGCAAAGGATTGAACGTCAGCATGCCAGGTTGGCAGATTCGCCGATTCGATCTTGACGCCAAAGAGAGTTTGAATGACGCCAAACAGACCATCGAGTACTTTAGGCAATGGAAAGTATTGCTTCAGTTCGTTTTCAGAAAATGCGTAGCGTGCTTGCTTAAGTCTTTCAGCGGCAAACGCAGTGTCCCAAGGTTGCACTCCATCTACTAGACCTAAATTCTGTTTGGCAAATTCGCAAAGCTCATCCCAGTCCTTTTGCGCGTATGGTTTTGCTCTTTCCGCAAAGTTCGTTAAAAAGCGATCCACTTCATCGACGGCATTCGCCATCTTCGGCGCCAGACTGAGGGCGGCAAAATTGGCAAACCCTAGCATACGCGCTTCTTCATCACGCAACTTGAGTTGGTCGAGCATGTTTTGCGTGTTATCCCAAGCGCTATTACCTTTGGCATACTGAGGTCCGAGTTCGGAAGCTCGGGTGACGTATGCCTCATACATCAATTTCCGTAACTCACGATTCTCGGAATATTGCAAAACCGGATAGTAGGAAGGGAAGTGCAGTGTAAATGCCCAACCTTGAAGGTCTTTTTGCGAGGCGGTATCGGCTGCCGCTGCTTTGACATCTTCTGGTAAACCGATCAGATCAGCTTCATTGGTGACTACATGTACAAACCCATCGGTTGCATCGAGCACATGATCCGAAAATGCTTTACCAAGAATCGCTTGCTCATCTTGTATTTGTGCAAAACGGGGTTTGTCCGCATCACTCAGTTCTGCGCCACCGAGACGAAAATCGCGTAAGGAGTTTTCGATAACTTTCTTTTGCGCACGATTGAGTGTGGCAAATTCTGGACTCTTGCTTAGTTCTTTAAACTTTTGATAGAGCGCTAGGTTTTGTCCCAAGCTTGAAAAGAACGCAGTGACCTGCGGTAACATTGCGCCATAGGCCGCTCTTAGTTCCGGTGTATCCGCTACACTATTAAGATGTGAAATAACGTCCCACGATCTTCCAAGGGCTTCAGTGGCATCCTCAAGCGGTTCCGCGAGGTCTTGCCAGGTTGATGGTGTATTTTGGTTGGTAGCGGTATCGACTGCTGCCTGTGCGTGCTTTAACAGGAACTCAATCGCCGGTGTAATGTGCTTTGGCTCAATTGTTGAATAGGCGGCAATGCCTCGACCAAAGGTCAAAAGCGGATTGTTCTGTAAATCGGCTGGTAAAGAAAAGAGGGGTGCAGAGGGAGATGTATTCATCCCTCTAGCTTAATGGATCTATAGTGTGGCTGCTTTTTCAGCCGCCTCTAAAGTGTTCATCAAGAGCATGGTGATTGTCATCGGACCAACCCCACCTGGCACAGGGGTGATCCAGCCCGCTACGTATTTCGCATTATCAAAATCGACGTCGCCGCAGAGCTTGCCGTCTGGTAAGTGGTTAATGCCAACATCAATCACCACGGCGCCATTTTTCACCATGTCGCCCGAAATCATTTTGGGTTTACCGGTGGCAACCACCAAAATATCGGCATCTTTCGTGTGGTGCGCTAAATCCCGTGTTTTACTATTGCAGATCGTGACGGTGGCGCCAGCTTGCAACAAGAGCATGGCCATCGGCTTGCCCACAATATTCGATGCGCCAACGATGACAGCGCGAGCACCGCGAATGGGGTAATCAATGCTTTCTAGGATTTTCATGCAGCCATATGGGGTGCAGGGCTTAAATTGGGGTTGTCCAACCATGAGGGCGCCGGCATTCGCAACGTAAAAGCCATCCACATCTTTTTCTGGAGC
The DNA here is from genome assembly GCF_900095195.1 of Polynucleobacter necessarius. NCBI lineage: Bacteria > Pseudomonadati > Pseudomonadota > Betaproteobacteria > Burkholderiales > Burkholderiaceae > Polynucleobacter > Polynucleobacter necessarius. Next base: position 831,690 of record NZ_LT606950.1, on the reverse strand, counting down.
GATTGCTTCGAGCGCGCGCTCAGACGCAATATGTTCTGGAAGGGGGAGTTGCACCAAGATGCCATGAATGGAAGGATCGGCATTGAGTGTCGCGATACGAGCGAGCAATTCTTCTTCGCCTAACTCGGCAGAGTAGCGCTCCAGCACAGAATGAAAGCCAACATCCTCACAGGCTTTGACTTTGTTGCGCACATAGACCTGGCTAGCAGGATTAGCGCCCACCACAATGACCGCTAAACTCGGACGAACGCCTTTGGCGGTCACAATCGCCCCGCGTGCCGCAATTTCTGCGCGCAACTTCTTAGAGAGCGCGTTTCCGTCGAGTAATTGAGCGGGCATGAGCAGCGTTAATTAATTCGGTTGTGGGTCAGACAAGGCAAGACGCAGCAAGTCCGAACGGTATTGACGTTGAGCTTTTCCATAAATTTGCTTGTTTAAGCGTCCAGCCACGATGCGTTCCAGAACTTGGCGCTCACGCCCAGTTAACTTGCCTAATAGGCTTTGCGTAATTTTGCGCTGGCTCGCTTGGGAGTAATCCACGCGCTCTTTGGCTAACATGCGATCGACTAAACCGCAAAGATCATTCTCTTTAAATGGTTTTTCAATGAAATCCACTGCACCGCGTTTCATGGTCGAAACGGCCATCGAGACATCGCCGTGACCTGTGATGAATGCGACTGGCATTGGTAAGTTTTCGCTGATGAGCCGCTCTTGCAATTCCAGGCCAGACATGTCAGGCATACGCACATCCAGGATGGTGCACGAAATTGTCGATTTATCGGTACTTTGCAAAGATTGCAAGAAGCGTTCTGTGCTTGCATGACAGCGCACAACATAGCCATTGCTCTCTAACAACCAAGTGAGCGAGTCACGAACGGCTTCATCATCATCTACTACGTAGACAACTTCGGCCTGGTTTGGTTTAGTAGTTGCGCTCAAGTTCATATGGGTTCTCACAAGCTTGTCGGATAGGTAAATCGGTTAAGTATTGTTGCTAGCTTCTAGGGAAACTAGGGGTAGCAATATTGTAATGGTGCAGCCAACCAGCTTGGTATGTTCTGAGTCCATGCGGTTTACCGCCCAAAGCCGGCCATGATGGGATGCGATGATGGATCGGCAGATATTGAGTCCATACCCATACCACCGGATTTTGTACTAAAAAACGGCTCAAACATGCGCTCCAGCACGGATTCGGGGATTCCGGACCCGCCATCCGTGACCTGAACCCCGTACATTGCCGGAAAAGTGCTCGTATCCAGATCGGCGCTGATATTGACGGGTGGGGCTGACCAACGAGAGGAGAGAGGGTAGGCTTCCCGCGTACTGTCGAGGGCATTTTTGAGGAGATTGACTAAAACCTGCAGAATCAATACGGGATCAATATCCACTAATGGCAAGTTTTCGCCAATACTGGAGCTAATACTGAGACGATGACGATGCGCCTCAACTTCTACTAGCCCAACTGCAGCGTTGACATTAATGCCGCTGGATTTGCGTTGTGGTCCGCTGCGTTTAACAAAGCTACGAATGCGCTGAATGATGGTGCCAGCACGATGCGCTTGCTCAGAGGTCTTTTCCAGTGCAGGCAAGATATCCTTAGAGACGGTGGGATCAAGATTGTCTTCCAATCGTTTGGCAACTCCCATGCAGTAATTGGAAATTGCCGAGAGTGGTTGATTTAATTCATGAGCGAGAGGGGATGCCATTTCACCCATGGTGGTGAGACGACTCGTAAACTGCATACGTTCTTCTTGCTGGCGCGATAATTCGTCCGCTTCTTTTCGAGCAGTAATGTCGGTAGCAATTAGCAACTGGGCTAGGCGACCGTCAACCCAGGGAATAAAGCGACGCCGCACTTCATACCAACGATTGTTACTTTCGCTTAACTGCACTTCCTCAGATTCGGACTCCTGATACAGCAATGAAGTCGGAATTCCAGGGGGAGACTCTTGCAGATCTTCCGCCACTTCATGAAGCGTTTTTAAGTTATTGGTGTCGCCAGATAGCAAGGAGTGTCCCTTAGAGTCATCACCAAAGTTTTCGCGGTAGAAGCGGTTAGCAAAGAGGAGTTGATCATTTTCCAGATCGACTACTGACACCGCTGCATCCAAGCCATTAAGAACGGTAATAAAGCGCTCTTGGAATGCGGCTAATTCTTCACGAATCTTTTTCGGTTCAGAAATATCAATTAATGAAGTGACCCATCCCGTTTGCTTTCCTTTCTCATTAATTAGGGGGGAAGGTACGCATCTGAATTAAGGTGCCATCGCGCCGCATAATGACGCCTTCAATACCGTTTTTGAGGCTAATTTCCGAACGCAGGGCGCGATTCATCTTGTCCACTATTTCATCGCGTCGAGAGTCTGGCCAAAATGGAAAAGGGGGCTCTAGTCCCGTGAGTTCATTAGCAGACCAGCCCGTCATTTCACAAAATGCGCGATTGACATAGGTAATTCTTTTTTGCATATCGTGTGCGCGAATACCGACTGGCGTCGAATTTTCCATGGCATTACGAAAATTCGTTTCGTTTCACAGACTTGCTTCTGCTTCTTGGCGAACTTGCATCTGCTTCAAAACAGACCAAAGGCTCCAAATCACAAATGCTGATAAACCCAGTACAACGCCAATCAACATCCGAAATGATTGGTAGACGGAGGATAAGTATCAATGCGTAGAACAAGATTCGGACTCAGTACGCCCATATCTAAACTTAAAGGCTCTTTTAGGTGTATCCCGATCGGATGAGATGGATAGGACTCGATCATCGTCCGTCAGGAGTGTGAAACGATAAAGGGCTGTGAGTTCCCCGGGAATAATATCCAAGATGCCCTGTGTGGTGTAGAGAGCAGCTAAGAAGCCAATCGCTTCACCACCCACAATGTTGGATGCGACTTGCCAAAAAAGTGTTCTCTTTTCCTTGCTTGGTTCCCCAGGCATATTCAAGATCACAAATTTACTAAATGCAGTTCTGCCAGTGATGCGACTAAGCTCAATGGTAGTAGCGAGGCTTTCCGCCACCACAGGATTTTTTTCGAGCTGAGCATCCCACTCTGACTTTTGGATATTGGTGGGAACAGACCACACACGTGAACTATTTGCATCCAACTAAACTACCTTAATGATCTCTTGGTTGTTTTGAACCAGATCATTCGATTGCTCGCGAACCAATTGTTTGAGTTTTGGATCCTCGCTACTCGCAGCAATTTCGCGATTGAGTGTATTGAGTGATTCTGAGTTATTTGCAAAGCGCAGTTGAATACGCTGTTTGGCAAATGCTAATGCTTCTTGTTGACCCTTCTCCTGGAGGTGGAGGGTGCCAAAATAATGCCCATGACAGCGGTAAATAAAACAATCGCTAACAAAGGGGTATAGACGAGTCGAAACCACCGAATTTTGCGGAGCCATTGAATTGGGGCGAGGACGAGTCGAGATAAAACCGTGGATTTCATACGAATAAACCCATTTTGCCCTAGCTACTCAGTCCAATTGGATTTTCTGGTCTTTGAGAGCGGTTTTATTTGCATCGCAATATAATCTCACATTATGAGAAATATTCCCATTATGTGGAAAATTCCTTGTATACACCCATATACGTTCCTAGAATATCGCCTATAGAGTGATTGATTAACAGATGACATAGCAGTAATTACTGAAAAACCATTGGAGACACGTTATGGCTGCAGTTCCTGACAAAGTATTGGGCAATGATGCCGATCCCGTTGAAACACAAGAATGGCTGCAAGCATTAGACGGTGTCATTCATAACGAAGGGCCGCAACGTGCTGCTTATTTAATTGATCAGCAAATTTCGCATGCGCGTGTGAATGGTGTAAATCAACCGTTCCATGCGGAGACGCCATACATCAATACGATTCCAGTTGAGAATCAGGCGCGACTACCAGGTGATCAAAATGTCGAGCATCATATTCGTTCCTACACACGTTGGAATGCCATGGCAATGGTGCTGCGTGCTAATAAAGATACAAACGTTGGCGGACACATTTCTTCATTCCAATCTGCTGCGACTTTATATGACGTTGGTTACAACCATTTCTGGCATGCTCCATCTCCTAAGCATGGCGGCGATTTGATATTTGTTCAAGGCCACTCTGCGCCTGGAGTGTATGCCCGCGCGTACATGTTGGGTCGTTTAACCGATGATCAATTGAATAACTTCCGTCAAGAAGTGGGCGGTAATGGAATCTCCAGTTACCCGCATCCATGGTTGATGCCAGATTTTTGGCAGTTCCCAACCGTGTCTATGGGCCTTGGTCCCATTATGGCGATTTATCAAGCGCGCTTTATGAAGTATTTGCGTGGTCGTGGTTTTATCCAAGAGCAGGGACGTAAAGTTTGGGCATTCTTAGGTGACGGTGAAACCGATGAACCAGAATCATTAGGTGCTATCGGTATGGCGGGGCGCGAGAAGCTGGATAACTTGATCTTTGTGATCAACTGTAACTTGCAGCGCTTGGATGGCCCAGTGCGTGGCAATGGAAAAATTATTCAAGAACTCGAGAGCGAGTTCCGTGGTGCTGGTTGGAATGTGATTAAGGTTGTTTGGGGTGGTCAGTGGGATGCCTTATTTGCCCGCGACAAAAAAGGGATCTTGATGCAACGTCTTGGCGAGATTGTTGATGGTCAGTACCAAACCATGAAAGCCAAAAACGGAGCGTATGTACGCGAGACGGTTTTCAATACGCCGGGACTTAAAGCGTTGGTTGCCGACTGGAGTGATGATGAAATTTGGCAATTAAATCGTGGCGGTCATGACCCACTCAAAGTGTATGCAGCATTTCATGCGGCAGTAAACCATAAAGATCAGCCTACCGTTATCTTGGCCCACACCATTAAAGGTTACGGCATGGGCGGCTCTGGCGAAGCCATGAATATTGCGCATCAAGCCAAGAAAATGAATGATGATGATGTGCGTCGTTTCCGTGATCGCTTTGAGATCCCTGTAAAAGACGAACAACTTGCAGAGATGCCGTTGGTGAAATTCGCTGAAGGCAGTCCTGAGTTGGAGTACATGAAAGCGCGTCGCCAAGAATTGGGTGGCTACTTACCGCAGCGTCGTGCCAAAGCTGAGAGTCTCCCAGTGCCAGCGTTAGATGCATTTGCACCGCTACTGGAGGCGACTACAGAGGGTCGCGAGATTTCGACCACGATGGCTTTTGTTCGCATGCTCAATACGATCGTGCGCGATAAGACCATTGGTAAACGCGTGGTCCCAATCGTGCCTGATGAGTCACGCACCTTTGGTATGGAGGGAATGTTCCGCCAATTGGGCATTTGGAATCAATTGGGCCAGCTTTATACCCCAGAAGATCATGATCAATTGATGTTCTACAAGGAAGATAAGACTGGCCAGATCTTGCAAGAGGGTATTAATGAAGCGGGCGGTATGTGCGATTGGATCGCAGCCGCCACATCGTACTCGACGCATGGCGTACCGATGTTGCCGTTTTATATTTTCTACTCGATGTTTGGTTTCCAGCGGATTGGTGATCTGGCATGGGCTGCGGGCGATATGCGTAGCCGTGGCTTCTTGCTCGGTGGTACAGCCGGTAGAACAACTTTGAATGGTGAAGGTTTGCAGCACGAAGATGGTCATAGCCATTTATGGAGTGCGGCGGTACCGAATTGCATTAGTTACGATCCAACCTTTGCTTTTGAACTGGCTGTAGTGATTCAAGATGGTATGCGTCGCATGCTAGAGGTGCAGGAGGATGTGTACTACTACATCACCTTGATGAATGAGAACTATGCGCATCCAGCTATGCCTAAAGGTGTTGAAAAAGACATCATTAAGGGCATGTACAAACTCAAGTCAGTTGGCGATGCGAATGCGAAATTGCGCGCACAGCTCTTAGGATCTGGCACAATCTTCCGTGAAGTGATTGAAGCGGCAGAGTTACTCCAAAAAGATTGGGGTATCGCTTCTGATCTGTGGGGTTGTCCAAGCTTTACTGAGCTAGGTCGTGATTGGAACGCTGTTCACCGGACCAACTTACTCAATCCAACCGCAACCCCGGTACTTTCACATGTCGAGAAATGCTTTAAAGATACCGCTGGCCCGATTGTTGCGGCAACCGACTATGTGCGTTTGTTTGCAGAGCAAATTCGTCCCGCAATTCAGCACATGGGTCGTCGCTATGAAGTATTGGGTACGGATGGCTTCGGACGCTCCGATACCCGTGAAAAGTTACGTGATTTCTTTGAAGTCGATCGTCGCTGGGTGGTTGTGACTGCGTTGAGATCATTGGTTGATGCAGGTCGGCTGGATCGTCAGAAGCTAGCAGAGGCGATTAAGAAGTATGGCATTGATCCATCTAAACCAAACCCAATGACAGTCTAAGGTGAGAACAATTCATGAGTCAAATTATTGAAATTAAAGTACCGGACATTGGTGACTACAAAGACGTTCCTGTGATAGAGGTGCTCGTCAAAGTTGGTGATGCTGTTGAGAAAGAGCAATCCATTGTTGTATTGGAATCGGATAAAGCCACAATGGATGTGCCTTCTTCCCATGCTGGTGTTGTCAAGGAAGTCAAAGTGAAAGCTGGCGATACGCTTTCCGAGGGTTCTGTAGTGGTTATCTTGGAAGGGGCGTCTACTTCTGCTGCACCAGCTGCTAGCGCTCCAGCGCCAAGTGCTGCTGCTGCAAAAGCTGTTGAACCTCCAATTCCAAGAGCACCTGCGCTTCCCCCGTTAAGTAATCCTGCGCCCCAAGTGGATGTTGCCTTTAGTCACGCTAGTCCATCGGTTCGTAAGTTCGCTCGCGAATTAGGTGTCACGATTGCCCAAGTAAAAGGCTCTGGACCAAAAGGCCGCATTACTCAAGAAGACGTGCAAGCTTTTGTGAAGGCGGCAATGAGTAGTGGTGCGGGTAGCCCTGCAGCTGCGCCTAGTGGCGGTAGTCTCGGTGGACTAAACCTCATTCCTTGGCCAAAAGTAGATTTCACGAAGTTTGGTGAGATCGAGCGTCAACCGCTAAACCGCATCAAGAAACTTACTGCAGCCAATCTTGGTCGCAATTGGGTGATGATTCCTGCGGTGACTTATCACGAGGATGCGGACATCACCGATTTAGAGGCATTCCGTGTACTCATCAACAAAGAGAACGAGAAGAAGGGCGTCAAGATTACGATGCTCGCATTCTTAATGAAAGCAGCAGTTGCGGCATTGAAAAAATATCCGGAGTTTAATAGCTCGCTCGATGGTGACGATTTAATCCTGAAGAAGTATTTCAATATTGGATTTGCTGCAGATACGCCCACAGGTCTTATTGTGCCAGTCATTAAAGATGCTGACAAGAAGGGTATTTTTGAATTGGCCAAGGAAACTTCTGAATTGGCTGCGTTGGCGCGTGATGGCAAATTAAAACCTGATCAAATGCAGGGCGCGAGCTTCACCATTTCCTCTCTGGGCGGTATCGGCGGTACGTACTTCTCACCCATTGTGAACGCGCCTGAAGTTGCTATTTTGGGAGTTAGTAAAGCTGCCATGAAGCCAGTGTGGGACGGTAAACAATTTGTGCCACGCTTGATTTGCCCACTATTGTTATCTGCTGATCATCGCGTAATTGATGGGGCATTAGCGACACGCTTTAATGTTTATATTGCTCAACTCTTAGCCGACTTCCGTCGTGCCACCCTGTAAGGAAGGTAGATAGATTTATGGCGATGCAAACTATCTTAGTGCCAGATATTGGTGACTACGCAGACGTGCCTGTAATCGAGGTGCTAGTAAAAGTAGGCGATGTTATTGAAAAAGAGCAGCCCCTCTTGGTGCTTGAGTCTGATAAAGCAACAATGGAAGTTCCGGCAGATGCTGCTGGAACCATTACCAGCCTATCTGTGAAGTTAGGCGATAAAGTCAGTAAAGGTTCTGTAATTGCGGAAATAGAAGCTAGCGCAGCTGCCCCCGCAGCGAAGCCAGCCGCGACTCCAGCTCCTATTGTTAACACGCCAGCCCCTACTCAGGCGCCAAAAGCGGGACAGTACAACGGCCAGGTGGATCATGAATGCGAGACGTTGGTATTGGGTGCTGGTCCTGGCGGTTATAGCGCAGCTTTCCGTAGCGCCGATTTAGGAATGAGCATCATATTGGTTGAGCGTTACGCTACCTTGGGTGGTGTGTGTTTGAATGTTGGTTGTATTCCATCAAAAGCTTTGTTGCATACCGCTGCTGTCATGGATGAAGTAAAAACGATGGCTAAGCATGGCATTACTTTTGGTGCGCCCAAAATTGAAATTGATCAGTTGCGAGCCTATAAAGAATCCGTCATTTCTAAATTGACTGGTGGCTTAGCGGGCATGGCAAAAGCTCGTAAAGTCAAAGTTGTACGCGGGCTCGGACGTTTCTTGGATGCTAACCATGTTGAAGTGCAGCTAACGAGCGGCGATGGTCAAGATCTCACCGGTCAAAAAGAAGTGGTGCGTTTTCAGAAAGCCATTATTGCGGCCGGCAGTCAGCCAGTGAAATTATCTTTCTTGCCAGAGGATCCCCGTATCGTGGATAGCACTGGTGCTTTGTTGCTTAAGAGCATTCCCAAGCGGATGTTAGTAATTGGTGGCGGCATTATTGGTCTTGAAATAGCTACGGTCTACAGCACTTTGGGGTCACGGATTGATATCGCCGAGATGGTGGATGGCCTAATGGCAGGCGCGGATCGTGATTTAGAAAAAGTCTGGGAGAAATTCAATGCCGGTCGCTTTGAAAAAATCATGCTCAAGACACGTGCTGCCAAAGCGGAGGTCAAGCCTGATGGTGTTCAAGTGACCTTTGAAGGTGAGAATGCGCCTGCTGAGCCACAAACCTATGACCTTGTGTTAGTTGCTGTGGGGCGCACACCTAACGGCAAGAAAATCGATGCTGATAAAGCAGGCGTTCTCGTGGATGAGCGCGGCTTTATTGCTGTAGACAAACAAATGCGTACTAATATTCCCAATATCTTCGCGATTGGCGACTTAGTCGGTCAACCTATGTTGGCGCATAAAGCGGTACATGAAGGTCATGTCGCTGCTGAGGCTGTTGCGGGTGAGAAGTCGTACTTTGATGTGAAACAGATTCCCTCAGTTGCGTATACCGCTCCGGAGGTTGCCTGGGCAGGACTGACTGAGGAGCAATGTAAGGCGCGGGGTATCGCGTATGAGAAGGGCTTATTTCCCTGGGCGGCCAGCGGTCGAGCGATTGCTAATGGTCGCGATGAAGGCTTCACCAAACTCATCTTCGATGCTAAGACGCGTCGCATTATTGGTGGGGGCATTGTGGGCACCCATGCCGGCGATTTAATTGGTGAGGTTTGTCTAGCAATTGAGATGGGCGCTGACGCAGTGGATATTGGTAAAACCATTCATCCTCATCCAACCCTTGGCGAATCTGTTGGCTTGGCTGCTGAAGCAGCGCATGGCCATTGCACGGATTTACCACCGGTCAAGAAAAAGTCTTAAATCTTTCTGGACGCCAAATAAAAAGCCCCGAGAGATCGGGGCTTTTGCATTGCAGGCAAAATGCGATTATTTTTTCTTGGAGGCTTTGCTTGCAGCGCCAGCAGTTTTGACAACAGCATCTGCTGCAGTGCTGATATTGGTTTGTGCAATCTCAACAGCATGCTTGACAGCTTTTTGACTGGTTTCATAAACGTTGTTCGCAGAAGCAATTGCTTGTTTAAGTGCTTGAACAGCGGCATCTGATCCTGGAGGAGCATGCTTAGTCCACTCTTCGACGAGCACATTCATCTTCTGTTGACCATCCGCAAATTCTTTCTCAGCAGATTTGGTAAAGCTATCTTGTGTTTCATGAGCCAGTTCATATAAATGACGACTATAGGAAATAATTTTCTCAGCAATGGGTTGAACAGTTTCCGCTTGATGGGCGAGAAGTTGCTGAATATCTTTCACTTCTAATGCTTTCTTGGCGTTATTAACGCTATCGCTCAAACTTTGTTTGGCAATCGCTAAATTGAGTACCACTAAGCGCTCAATGCTTTGGAGTGCTTGACTGGTTAAACCCGCTTAAGGTCTCTAAATTGGCTTTTTGCGCGGCCGCGATTTGTTCTGGCGTTAAGTTCATCCCAATCCCTTTCTTTGGGTTCGCTATATTTACTATGATCTTGCTGACTACAATGGTCAAGAATGATTTCTAAATTATATTGCTGAAATATTACAATGCATCATCTACACCCGTGTTTGCCCCATCCTTTTTGATTTGAATCAACAGGGCAATAGGGCGTTGATTGAGAGATCCCCTTTAAAAAGCCCTAAAATCAACGCTTCACTAAAACACGATTTATTTATCCCCCTATATTCATGAAGCTCAGCCTAGAAAGGGCGATTGCACCCATCTTTGTCTTGATTTGGAGTACGGTACGGGGTTCGTTATCGTGCGTTTGGCGATGCCCTACGTTTGAGCCAGCTACCTTTCTCTTTTGTCGCTTTGCTGGTGTGATTGCCGCTATGGCGGAAATACCCCCAAAGGTGGCTTTGATTGCAGTGGCTGGTATGTTGCTGCAATTCGGCTACTTATTAGGGGTTTGGTTTGCGGTGCGCCTCGGAATGACTGCAGGTCTAGTGGCCATCATTGTGGGCCTACAACCTATTTTGACGGCTTGGTTTGCAGCATGGATTTCAGAGAAGGCAACCCCACGCCAGTGGATTGGACTGTGTTTTGGTTTTGCGGGCGTTGCCTTGGTCGTTGCCGAGAAGATTGGTTTTGTGCATATTCCTGTGGCAAGTTATGTGTTGGCATTTATTGCGTTGCTATCCATTACCTTTGGCACGTTGTACCAAAAGAAATTCTGCCCAGTCTTTGATCTGCGAGCAGGGTCATCGATTCAGTTTGGTGTTTCAGCAATATTGTTTTTATCTGTATGCATTTCTTCGAATCGGGCGTCATGGTTTGGAATGCGTCGGTTATCACAGCACTTTTATGGGCAATCTTTCCGCTATCCATTGGGTCAATCAGTTTGTTGTTCATGATGATCCGCAAAGGGGCGTCAACAAAAGTGACAAGCCTATTATATCTAACACCCCCAACTACGGCACTGATGGCCTGGCTCTTATTTGATGAGCCATTTACCCTGATGATGGCCTTAGGTCTTTGCTTGACGATGACGGGGTCGTTTTAGTCAATGCCCGCCAGACTGATACGGTCGCCACGATTGCTGAGTAGGGGCTCCAACCCAAGTTGGGGCGTAAAAATGCCTCTCCCGATTGGAAATTAATTATCATCTCGTATGTTGAATGTTTATGAAGGTCATCAGGGGATGGGTTTGAAGCGTATTTGGCTGCTAGTTGTTGCGACTGTGTTTGCGGGTGCATCACTTCATTTGGCGCCAGCATTGGCCGCTAGCAAAGACAAGTCGAGCAAAACCACTAAAGTAGTTGTTAAATCTCCCAAAAAACCCAAAATCGTTCGCATTACCGTAACGCGCTCTAATGAGCCAGTCGTCGCTGCACCACCATCATTAGCTACCGCACTCGGGCTGCGTGGTCAGCATGATGACCTCAATTTAAAGTCGAGCGTGGCGATGGTGGTCAACCAAGATACAAAAGAAGTGTATTTTGAGAAAAATCCTGGTGTGAGTTTGCCAATTGCATCCATTACAAAACTTATGACAGCAATGGTTGTGCTCGATTCCAAACTACCGCTTGATGAAACCCTTGTGATCAATGCAGACGATGTGCACATTTATCGCACCTCACGCCTGGCTGGCGGGACGGTATTGACGCGTCAGGAAGCGTTGCTCTTAGCGCTGATGTCCTCTGAGAACCGTGCTGCCTATACCTTAGGCCGAAACTACCCAGGCGGAATTCCTGCATTTGTGGATGCCATGAATCGCAAGGCCAAAGAGTTGGGTATGGGCCATTCTCGTTTTGTTGATCCTACTGGCTTGCTCAGCGATAACGTAGCTACAGCCGAAGATTTAACGCGTATGCTCAATGCCGCTTACCAATATAAATTGATTCGTGAGTATTCCACTTGGCCAGATCTCACAATGGTCATTGCAAAGCGCCCACAAAAATTCTTGAACACCAATCGATTGGTGCGCTCAGGCGATATGGATATTGGTCTGCAAAAAACCGGCTTTATTAATGCGGCAGGCAAGTGTTTAGTAATGCAAGCGCGTGTGAACAATACGCCACTTTTGCTTGTATTCTTGGGCTCGGTTGGAACGCAGTCGCGTTTTGCTGATGTAGTGCGAGTTCGCGATTGGTACGAGCGCATGCCATCGGGAGCGCAACCGATTCGTCGCTTAATGTAGATGGTAAAACGCTGGTTGGGTTCTAGGCCGAGGTGCCTGGTTCACTTAGGTTTGTAACCCATGCTCTTGGAGATTTGAAGGGCAGTGTCTTGCAAGGAGCGCAACCGATTCGTCGCTTAATGTAGATGGTAAAACGCTGGTTGGGTTCTAGGCCGAGGTGCCTGGTTCACTTAGGTTTGTAACCCATGCTCTTGGAGATTTGAAGGGCAGTGTCTTGCAAGGAGCGCAACCAATCTGCCTGAATACGGTCAGTAGGGGCGCTAAGCGATAAGCCGGCTACCAATTTGCCGGTGTCATCCAAGATGGATGCAGCCAAGCAACTCACGCCAAGCTCCAGCTCTTCATCGTCTCGCGCGCTACCCCACTCTGCGTACATGATTCAGTTCAGATTTCAGTTCAGATTCGAGTTTGGCTAAATCGGTAATGCTGTTGCGTGTATGGCCAGAAAGGCCAGTGCGAGTCACATGGGCGCGAACCTGATTTGCATCGTCGCTTGCCAGAAATAGTTTTCCAACGGAAGTTAGATGTAATGGTGCGCGACCTCCAATAGCGCGGACCACTTGCATGCCTGAACGCTCGCTATAGGCGCGATCGATGTACACAATTTCATCGCCTTGGCGTACTGAGAGATTAACCGTCTCACCGGTTAACTTGTGCAGGGTGCGCATTGGACCTTGAGCGGCTTCACGAACCGATAAGCGGGCTTTCTCACAAGATTGCCTAACTCCAATAGTTTTAAACCCAGTCTATAGGGCCACCATCGCCACGCTCAACCAGTCGGCAGGGACCATATTCCATTGAGGATGCGGTGAGCCGTAGAAGGGTGGAGACCCGTTTCTTCAGCGAGTGCCTTGAGGCTGCTCGACTCTTCGTGTATGGCAAGGGTATCGAGCAAATTCATCATACGGTCGACCACCTGGATGGCAGTCTTGGCGACTTCCCCAGTATTTTTGGTGGTTTTGACTGTTTTGGCCGTGCTCATAGGCGATATTGTAGCGATTTCAGGATGTATTGCATATTATGAAACGTCATTTATAGAACCGCCGACAATATGCTTGGAATTAGGGCAACCCTCAGGCGTCACCAAGGGCGAGTGAGCTCAGGGTTCTTCGTTGGGATGGGCTGTCTAAGCGCCTTGGCACACTCATTAACAAGATCTGGGCCGCGATAAATCAGTCCACTATAGAGTTGAACTAGGCTTGCACCCGCCATGATCTTTTCTCTAGTGTCAGCGCTACTCATGATGCCGCCCACACCAATAATGGGAAGTTGATCTTTTAGTCTTGCTTTTAAAGCCCTAATGGCTTTATTGGATGCAGCGCGAACGGGCGCACCAGAGAGTCCGCCTGTTTCCTCGCCATATTCCATGCCTTGAACAGCATCGCGTGCGATCGTGGTGTTTGTAGCAATCACGGCATCAATACCAAACTCCAGCAGGAGATCGGCAATCAAATGAACATCGTCTTGACCTAAGTCGGGAGCAATCTTTAAAAAGAGTGGCTTACGCGTTCCAAAGCGATCGCTTAAACGATTTCGCGCATCACCTAATTGACGCAGTAAATCACGGAGCATATCTTCACCTTGAAGGACCCGGAGATTTTGTGTATTGGGGGAGGAGATGTTAACCGTGATGTAGGTAGCGATGTCATAGACCGCATCCATGGCCATGACGTAATCACTGGCTGCATCATCAATCGGTGTGGTCGCGTTTTTGCCGATATTTAAACCAAGAACACCACCGTTTTGCCAAAATCCTGACCGACGAACGCGGGCTACACAGGCCTTTACACCATCATTATTAAAGCCCATACGGTTAATGATTGCTTGGGCTTGCGGCAGGCGAAACATACGAGGCTTTGCGTTACCTGGCTGAGGGCGTGGTGTGACGGTGCCAATTTCTAGAAAACCAAAACCCAGCGCAGCCAGCGCATCAATATGCTTACCATCTTTATCAAGGCCCGCTGCCAGTCCAACAGGATTGGGGAAGGTGATGCCGCACAGAGTTTGCGGATCCGAAATCGGTTTGCTAACCAACTTGTTGAGAAATCCCCAGCGCCGTGCTCGATCTAAGTTCGTGAGCGTCAGGTTATGCGCTTGTTCGGGATCTAAGCAAAAGAGCCAGGGGCGTAAGAGGGAATAGCGATCGATCATGGATAGCTATTATGAACCAGTCAATGGTTGCCAATGATCGTCAAGCAATCCTTCCATGGGCTGAAAATTCACCTTGTACGACATTTTTTCACTCTCTTTAATGTAGTAGCCCAAATAGAAATACGAAAGTTTGAGAGCCCGCGCTTGCTCGATTTGCCACAGAATGCTGTAGTTACCAAAGCTTGCGGTGGAATCCAAGCTGTCATAGAAGGTATATACCGAGGAGATGCCTTGCTCCAGAATGTCAATCATGCTGACCATGCGTAGCCGTCCTGGATGCGGATCGTGGGCCCCATCCCGAAACTCAACAATGCGGGAGTTCACCCGGCTTCGCAATAAAAATTGCATGTACTGATCTTGGTCATCGTTGTCCATATCGCCACCAGCATGCCGTTGTGTTTGATAGCGTTGATAGAGTTGGTGGTGCTCTTCTTGGTATCCGAGATTCAGAACAAATGCCTCGAGACCACTGTGTTTTTTCCAGGCGCGACGTTGACTGCGGGTTGGATGAAATTGGTCAACCAAAATCCGAGTAGCGATACACACTTTGCAGTGATCGCAATACGGGCGATAGGTATACAGACCTCTCCGACGAAAACCCGCATTCAGTAACTCGTTATAGACATCAGCATGAATGAGGTGCGATGGTGTGGCTACTTGAGAACTGCATGGGTAGGGTGCAGTTGCGTAAAACTGTATGGCGGTTAAGGGAGGTTCTTTGAGCCGAGTCATAGCCAGTGAGTCAGGATCTGCTTATCAAAAGTCCAAGGTAACTCAATATTAGATTGATTTAGCGAGATTTGCAGTTGATCTAAAAACTGAGCTCTAGAAATGGGCACAGCGCCTAGAGAGCGCAGGTGAGCTGTTTCCTGCTGGCAGTCAATCATCGCCATCCCATGCTCAATGCACCATGCGCTCAAGGCTGCTAAAGCTATTTTAGAGGCGTTGGGTTTACGGCTAAACATTGATTCACCAAAGACCATACCCCCTAAGGCAACGCAATATAAACCGCCAATCAGTTCACCTTGTTCTTGAAGGGCGATGCAATGGGCATGGCCTTGTTCATGAAAGGTGGTGTACGCATCGATAATTTCGTGGGTGATCCAAGTGCCGTCTTGATCTTTGCGAATGCTGGTTGCGCACGCGCGAATCACGGCACCAAAGTCTGTGTCGACTAGCAATTGACTTTGCGAGTCTTGGCAAAACTGCCGTATGACTTTTTGTAATGACTCACTGCATTTAAAGTGTTGGGGTTGCAAAACCATTCGGGGGTCTGGGGACCACCATAAAACAGGCTGATTATCGGAGTACCATGGAAAAATACCGCGTTGGTACGCTTGCAACAATTGACCGGGATAAATTCGTTCGCTGACAGCTATCAATCCAGGGACGTTAGGATCGGGGTCGGGTTTTTGCAGAGGATTGGGAAAGGAATCGTTTGGTCCTAACCAAGCAATTTGACTCATGAGAAGCTATCAAATGCGTTCAGAGGGTAAGACATCGCGACTGCGGACATAAAATTCTCCATTCAGAACGCCAGCTGCGCGATCTGCAAAAAACCATTCCAGCGTTTGTTTGGCGGTCGGAAAGGCCAATTCCTTCCAGGGAATCTCCTGCTCATGAAAAGTGCAACTTCAAGACTTTCTTCGCCAGCAAAGAATTCTGGGGCGTGCATCTTGGCTAGATAAAACAAATGCGTTTGCTCGGCATGGGGCATATTCAGTAGGGAATAGAGTGGTCCCACTTCAACCACTGCACCCGCTTTTTCGAGTGTTTCTCTAGCGGCGCCATGACTCGTACTTTCACCTAATTCCATAAAGTCCGCTGGTAATGTCCAATAGCCATAACGTGGTTCGATGGCGCGACGACACAACAATACTTGATCGCCATAAATTGGAATGCTACCGACGACATTGCGGGGATTTTGATAATGAATGCTGCCACAGTTTTCACAAACAAAACGCTCACGTGAATCGTCCGCCGGTCTCTTGATGATTAAAGTAGCAGCGCAGTGTGAGCAATACTTCATGATTTCTTTCTAGAAATGGGCTTTAATGGCGCCTCGCAAGGCATTGCATAGAATAATCTCATCTGCCATGGAAATATCCTGAATAGTCAGGTTGGCCGCACGGGCATTCTATTGCGGGTCTGCTAGAAGTGCGGCACGCATTACCCCGGGCAGTAATCCGGCTGAGACCGGTGGAGTAAGCCATTCAGCATTCCCTTTGGATTTAATAAAAATGCTAGTTCTGTCACCTTCCGTAACGTAACCTTGCTCGTTCACAAATAGTGCATCAAAGCTTCCGAGCTTGACCGCCGCTTGCCATGCGGCATCGCATAGGGCGCGCTGACTCACTTTATGTCGTAATAAGGGGTCTCCCGAATACATTGTGCAGTTGCTAGGAAGAATGTCGCTTGCCCAAAATAGTTTGACGGATTGCTCAATAGGTCAAGTAGCCCCGTGGTGATATTCATTGCTCCATCTGCTAGAAGATCGAGTCGTAGTCGAAAGTTCAGGGCGGAATTGAGCTCAGAACAGGCATTCACAATTAGAGTGCTTGCATGTTTTCGATCAAAAGCGATTCGTAGAGCAGTGGCAGAGGACTCCAGACGATCCAAGTGTTGCTGTAATCGTTGAGGCACATTCTGATTGATAGCAATCGTCTCAAATAATCCGGTGGCACTAATGAGTTTCGTTAAAAAGGCGGATTTGATTTCACATTCATGCCACTCCTCTTTGGGATCGGAGTCGATCGTAATACCGGCGCCAACACCCAGACTGAAGGTATTTTTGCGGGATAGATTGTCTCGTTCAATCTCCACCGTACGAATTGGGACGCTAAAAGCAAAATCGCCCCCAGGGTCAAGCCATCCCAAAGCGCCACAGTAATAGCCTCGATTCTCTGGTTCAAGCTCTTGAATAATTTCCATGCTGCGTTTCTTCGGCGTGCCCGTGACAGACCCACATGGAAAGACGGCATGCAAAACATCGCCCAACGCGATATTAGGCTTTGCCTGTCCCTGTACAGTTGATGTCATTTGTAAGACATCGCCATACCGTGCCATGGCAAATAAATTAGGTACGGAAACTGTATTTGGAAGTGATATGCGACTGAGATCATTGCGCAATAAATCCACAATTATGACATTTTCTGCCTGATTTTTTGGATCATCCGATAGCGCACTCTTATTCTCGGAGAGGGCGCTGGCAGTCCCTTTCATGGGCATCGCTTTGAGAATGTCGCCTTTGCACTCAATGAAGAGTTCGGGCAGTTGCGATAAGAGGTATCGAGACTGGTGGGCGATGTATGCGCCAAACCGTCCTGGTTGCCGCTCTCGTAGCCGTTTGTAAAGCGCTAAAGGATCGCCATAGGTTTCCCCAGTGATCCTATAGGTATGGTTAATTTGATAGGTGTCGCCTGCGCGGATGTATTCCTGAATCTGCGCGATATCGTCACAAAATTGCGTTTCACTGATGGACTCCCGTACATCCACGACGCCCGCGATGGTTTGGGTTTTATCAAGTGCGTTTAACGCATTCAGAATATATTGGTCTACATCTTCTTTAGCGAGTTTTTGAAAGCCATCAAAAGCCCATGCTTCGATGAGTGGGGACTGTTTCCTGTCGGTATTTTGCGAGGAAGCTTGTGAATGGTTTTCCCAACTTCATACGCAAAAGCGGCAACAATATATTGACCATTCTGAAGAGATTGAGTGATTGCCTGCAAGCAGACTTCGATGGCTTCACGATCAGTTGCATCATTATCCGAAGGCATCACCTGCCAGTATTGAACTAGAGCCACTTCGATCGATTGCAACAATTGGCCGCCGTACTTTGCGCATCATCGAGCAAAATCATGGCGACCAGACACTACAGTATTTTGTTACTTGAGGATTGTTGCTGATTCAATGACAACAGTCTTGGTGGGTACATCAGCCATTCTGCCCATGCGTGCAGCGGGAGCAACCATTGTTGGCACTTTACGGATGGCATCAATGGTTTGCGTGCCCGAAATCACTTTGCCAAAGACGGTGTAACCATTGCCCATTGCATTAGGGTAGTTCAGTCCCTCGTTATCTTTCACATTGATAAAAAACTGTGAGGTTGCAGAATCGGGATCAGATGTACGGGCCATGGCAATGGTGTACGTATTGTTTTTAAGATCATTATTTGCCTCTGATGCTACGGGCACATCAGTGGGTTTTTGTACGAGGTCAGGAGTAAATCCACCACCCTGAATCATGAAGCCATCAATCACACGATGAAAAATCGTACCGTTATAAAAACCACTTTTGACATAATTTAAAAAATTAGCAGTGGTCTTTGGGGCCTTTACATCGTCGAGCTCCACGACAAAATTACCCATCGTGGTTTTAAATTCCACCTTAGGGCCTGCGACTGCCGCTTGGCTAGCAAAGAAAGCGGTTATGAGAAAAAGGCTGGCGAAAAGCTTGCGCATGAAATCTCCTAAGAATTTGTATAAAAAGCGTTATTGTTCTTTTTGTATTGTATTGCCCAATGCGGTGTTCGGCGCGATTTAGTCTAGGGCGCTAAGCCATTGGGGACATTGGCTGCGAAGGCATAAGGCGCCTCATCGAACATGGTTGGTCGGGCTAGGTAACCTACGTCCAATCGATCGTATCTACTCCCCAGAAGCAGTGACCATTGACGACTAGGGCAGGGACGCCGAACGCCCCTGCAACCTTTGCTTGATTGGTGTTGTTGATGAGTTTTGCTTTGACCTCGGGAGTATCGGGTTTCGCTGTATCTGCCGGCAATCCCACATATGCGCAAAAATCAGGCTACGATAGATTAGGGTCTTTACCTTCAACCCACACATAATCAAATGCACGTTCAACCATGTTCCAGTTTGCATGATGTTCAACAAGTAAGCGTTGAGCAGCCACTGTCATAAATGGATGGTGTTCTGGAAAGCGAAATGGAATTCCCAATTTTTCTGCTTGCCATACACAAAATTGATAGGTGTGCGGACGCTTCGCAGCAATCTCACCGGGACCCTTATTGTCTGAAGTTCTCAATAAGCCACCCAAAAGGGCCGGCACAGGGGTAATCTCAAGTGTTGATTCCAGCCGTTGACGTTGCTTGATATATAAATAAGCAAATGGCGAGACGATATCGGAGTAAAACGTCGCAGGAATCTTGGTCGTCATGAGATTAGTCCGATTTAGTTTTGTATTCGGTATCCAATTGGCGTAAGAAGGCCATTTTTTCTTTAATCTGGCTCTCTAACCCACGTTCAACCGGCTCGTACCAATGAGGCTGAGTCATTCCATCGGGTAAATACGATTCACCGGCAGCGTAGCCATGGGGTTCATCGTGAGCGTAACGATACTCTTTGCCGTGACCAAGTTCTTTCATGAGTTTGGTAGGGGCATTGCGCAGGTGTTCGGGTACAGGTTTCGATTGATCATTTGCGACAAAAGCGCGCGCGGCATTAAACGCTTTGTAGCTTGCATTACTTTTAGATGCGACTGCCAAATACACCACTGCTTGTCCCAAGGCCAACTTTCCCTCCGGTGAGCCTAGTCGTTCATACGTTAAAGCAGCATCGTTTGCCAATTGCATTGCGCGCGGATCCGCCAAACCAATATCCTCCCAGGCCATGCGAATAATGCGGCGGGTAAGATATCGTGGATCAGCTCCACCATCGAACATGCGACAAAACCAATAGAGTGCTGCATCTGGATTTGAGCCCCTAACGGATTTATGCAATGCGGAGATTTGATCGTAAAATTGATCGCCGCCTTTATCAAAGCGCCTTGCTTGTACCGTAAGGGCATTGTCAATAAAAGTTTGATCTACGCTGTTTACAGAGGAATTCGGTGTCTGAATGGCATTGCGGACTTGTTCAACCAGGTTTAATAGACGACGAGCATCGCCATCGGCATGGCTAATCAATGTATCGATTGCAGCAGAATCAAACTGCACGTCAGGCATTGCATACTGATGCGCACGCTCAAATAGGGTTTTTAATTCAGCTGCAGTTAAAGACTTGAGTACGTAGACTTGGGCACGTGACAGTAACGCTGAATTGACTTCAAAGGAGGTGGTTTTCAGTTGTGGCGCCGATAAAGGTAAACAAGCCAGACTCCACATGCGGAAGCAGTGCGTCTTGTTGGCTTTTATTAAACCGATGAATTTCATCGACAAATAAAATGGTTTGCTTTCCGTACTGCGCCATATTCTGCTGGGCTTGCTCAATTGCTTCACGTATTTCTTTAACGCCAGCAAGTACTGCGGAGATGGCAATGAACTCTCGATCGAATGCTTTCGCCGACAGGCGTGCTAAGGTTGTTTTGCCAACGCCCGGCGGGCCCCAGAGAATCATGGAATGGAGCTTGCCTGACGCAAAGGCGAGTTGTAATGGCTTACCAGTCGCTAGAAGATGGGTTTGCCCAATAACATCATCAATAGTTTTAGGTCGCAGCGCTTCCGCCAGTGGCGGCGGTGGAGTGCTGTCAAAAAGACCGCTCATACCCTCAAGCTTGAATAAAGAGAATGACAATCACTGCCCAAGTGAGGCAGGCGGCAGCAATATACGTCAAGCGATTGCGCATGACCATGAACGCTGCGCGAGTGACATCATCTGCAAAATAGTATTGATAGGTGTTTTGATCAATATTGCGTTGAATGATCAATGTCGATGCCATGATCAATAGTCCGACAGGAATGTAAATATGCAACGCGACCCAGGCAACCAGAGCAGGAATGACACCCCAGATCCAAGCATTACGGTCAATCCAGCGATCGCCACTTGGAGCCCTCCCGATGGTGTGAAGGTTTGCGCCCCAATGAATGCACCCATGAACGAGGTGATCACTGCACCATACCCAGCCAATGATTCTGCGTTTAGATAATTTAACGGGGTTGGCGCAAGTCGTACTAAAAGCGCCAAGCCAATAAATGGAATGAGGCCTGCGTAGCCAAGTTTTAAAACAAGCGGTGGAATGGGATTGTTGCTGGTGTTCACGATGATGTTATTCAAGTTAAAGAATCCAAGCCTTATTTATCGTAAGTGTAGACGCCACGTCCAGTCTTGCGACCTAAGTAGCCGGCGGCAACCATTTCACGTAGGAGTGGGCAGGGGCGGTATTTGGAATCGCTAAAGTTTTCAAAATAGACTTCCATCACTGCTAAACAGGCATCTAAACCAATTAAGTCTGCTAATGCCAAAGGACCAATCGGTTGATTGCAGCCCAGCTTCATGCCGGCATCGATATCTTCAGGACTCGCTTGAGCGCGGCATCTTTAGCTTCAGTAGTTAATGTTTCTTTTTTGACGAGTCGATCCAAACTTTTGCTGATTTGATCAAGACCACGTTGCACAGCTACGTCATTAATATCGACCATCACCACATTTAAACCAGCAACTGCACATACCTGTGCAATGCCATTACCCATGGTGCCTGCACCGATTACACCAACCGATTGAATGCTCATCCTATTTCCTTCGTTGATACTGCGTTGCTCCAAATAACTGCTCTCTCGCCTTGTCATCATGCAAGGGCTTACGTAATGCGGTTAATACTTCACACCCTCGAACGACAGCAGGGCGTTTACCGATCTTTTCAAACCAGCGTTTGAAGTTGGGAAAATCCGCGATATCAATACCCTGGTTTTTCCAATTTCGGGTCCATGGATAAATAGCGATATCAGCAATCGAATACTCTTTTCCACAGATATATGGATTATTTTTCAACTGCGTGTCCAGCATAGCGTGGCATCGCATCCCGAGCTGGCGACGCGGAGTTTTCTAATATCAAATTTTGGCAAGACCTATCATGTCACTGGCTGGAAGGTGGGCTATGTTGCAGCGCCGGCAGCTTTAACGTTAGAGTTCCGGAAAGTTCATCAATTCAATGTCTTTACTGTGAACACGCCAATGCAGTTTGGATTAGCATCCTATCTTGAAGATCCGTCGCATTACCAAAACTTGCCGACCTTCTATCAAGCGAAGCGGGATTTTTTTAGAGCCGGTCTTGAGCGAACGCCCTTTACGCTATTGCCAACGCCTGGAACGTATTTTCGATGCGTGGACTATTCTGGCTTGAATATTCCCCAGGCGAAATTATCCGAGGCGGACTTTTGTCGGTGGCTGACAACCGATATCGGTGTCGCTGCGATTCCGGTTTCCGCGTTTTACGAGGAGCCAACGGAATCAGGCGTTGTACGATTTTGTTTTGCTAAACAAGAACAAACGCTAGCAGAAGCGCTAAAGCGTTTACAGGCAATCCCCACTTAACAGATTAGAACAACAAAGAACCATTCAGGGAAACTTATGGCCATAAAATCATCCCCTGCTGCTGGAAATTTCATTGATGTCTACAGTTTGCCCACCCCCAATGGCCACAAGGTTCACATCATGCTTGAAGAATGCAACTATCGTTTGAGCAAAGACTGGATTGCACATCCGGTAGATATTGGTGCTGGTGATCAGTTCAAGAAGACCTTTTTGAAGATCAGTCCTAACAATAAGATCCCCGCGCTCGTTGATCCCAACAGTCCGGATGGCAAACCCATTAGCATCTTTGAATCCGGCGCTATTTTGCTCTACCTTGCCAGTAAAGCTGGCAAGTTCTTACCTAAATCTACACGAGGTAAATACGAGGTCTTGCAGTGGCTGATGTTCCAGATGGGTGGCTTAGACCCCATGTTTGGGCAAAACCATCGCTTCCGCTTGTACGCCCCCGAGAAAATTGAGTACGCAATCAATCGGTACACTAACGAAGCTAAGTGTCTTTATGGGGTGCTGTATTTCACCGTCATAGACCATGTGCTCATAGACCTCATCACTCAAAATCAAAGCGTTGGTTTCTTTTACTAAATTCGCCAAACGATCAAGATCGGCTTTTTGCCAAACCATGCCAGTGGGATTGTGCGGTGTGTTGATGATGATCAAGCGCGTCTTCGGATTAATGGCTTTTTGGAGGGCACCCCAGGGAATGGCATACGAGCTTACTTGCCCACTAGAATTGCGAATCGTTTCTAGCGAAACCGCAATTGCTTTGCCGCCCGCTAACGCAATCGACGGTCTATAGCTGTCATAGGCCGGTTCAATGATGACAACTTCGTCACCAGGACTAACGCATGCCAAGATTGCGGTTAATATTCCTTGGGTCCCCCTGCAGTAATCGTGATTTCGGAATCGGCATCGTATTGATGGCCGTACAAATTCTGAATCTTTTGAGCAATTCTATTGCGTAGGCTGGGAATACCAATCAATGTGGGGTATTGATTGTGATCGGCCAGCATTGCTTCATTCACTTTGGCAATCAAATGGCGATCGCAGGGAAAATCCAGAAAACCTTGTCCTAAATTAATGGCTTGATGTTGGGTGGCTAGCGCAGACATCACCGTAAAAATTGTTGTACCAACCTGTGCAGTCGACTCGGAAATGATGGGGTGGTAGAGGTTGTCATAAATCCTGTTTAGACAGATAAATTCAGTAGTCGCTAGAATGGTAGAAATGACCTAAAAAAACCATAAGCAAATTGTGCCATGTTGATCGTCCTTTCACCTGCTAGATCCCTCGATTACAAGACCCCCGTCAAGGTTAAGGCGCCCACCTTACCCGAGTTTGTGTCCGAGTCCGCCAAGTTGATCTCCGACCTCAAGAAATTGGCGCCCCAAGATGTTGCTAAGTTGATGGGTTTGTCCGATCAGCTTGCAGTACTCAATATCGGACGTTATCGGGATTGGTCTAAGAAATTTACCGATGAAAATAGTAAGCCCGCGATCTATGCCTTTGATGGCGATGTCTATGATGGATTCGATGTTAAGAGCTTAAGTGCGAAAGCGGTGGAATTTGTGCAAAATCACGTGCGGATCTTGTCAGGTCTTTATGGTGCATTGCGACCTCTTGATTTGATGCAACCCTACCGACTGGAGATGGGCACCTCGTTGAAAAGTAGTCGAGGAAAAGATTTATACGCTTTTTGGGGTAGTCGTGTGACCGAATCCCTCAAAAAAGTCTTTGATGCGCAAAAGAAACCATTTTTGTTAAGCCTTGCCTCGGAAGAGTATTTCAAGGTTTTGCAACCAAAAGATTTGGTCTGTCCTGTAATTTCTCCAGTCTTTCAGGATGCTAAGGACGGCAAATACAAAATTATTTCGTTCTATGCCAAGCGTGCCCGTGGACTCATGGCAAGATACGTTGTTGAAAATCGGATTACCGATCCAGCGGACCTAAAAGGGTTTAATCTGGACGGATACAAATATTACGCCGCAGACTCCAAACCCGATAAACCCGTTTTTAGACGAGCTGAGAAAAAGTAATGGCAGTGCATCGCACCAAACCCTCGCAACGCAGTTCTCCCGAAGTCGAAAAACTGGTCGCAGATGCGATCTCCTTGGCTGCATCGGGTAGTCAAGTTGAAGACCGTTTTTGGGAAGAGCGTCTGAATGTGCGCTTAATGCGTTTGCTCAAAAGTCAAAATCAAAATGTAATTGATGCTGCGCTCGATCAAACCTTCCGGATTAATACTGTGGCGTTTGAGGTGTTGGCAGATATCGCTGAAACGCTAGCCGAGTCTCTCAAGATGGAACACGAGGGCCAACAGTGGGATGTACTTTTGTTGGCGATGCCAATTGTTGCGCATACGCGGTATCAGATTCCCTCAGGCCCATTGCCTGCCAACGTGATTGAGGCAACGGCCAGTGCCTTGCACGGTGCTATTGCTGCAACAGATACGCGCTTAGCCATCGTACCTTGGCTCTACAGTATTGATCAGATGCCACACTCGCATTGCCAAACTCGTGTGCTTACTGAGGCGCTAGCAAATGCTGCGATTTCTGGTAAAGACGTCAAGCTAGAGTTGCGCGATATGTCGGAGACGATCGCGGTTCTTGCTGATCCGCGATTTATCGTCGCAGCACTGAGTGCGCCGAGCGGTTCGCCTATTTTTAAATGGCAAGAAGAGTCGCCCGCACGGCAAGAGCGTGGAGTGAGTTTGATTGGTTGGCAAAACGCTATGCACGATGCGATTGCAGCCATGTTGCCTGGTTGTGAATTTGAGCTTTTACTACCAGAAACCTATTTTACGAATTGCCGATTGGCCGTCAAACATGTTCGCCCCTTATGTATCCGTGCCGCAGTGAATTTTCTCGAGAGCACACTGGGCATCTTGCCAGCAGGTTTATCTTGCGTGGTAGGTGCGTTCGGTGAGGAACAGGCAGATGAATATCGCATTTCATTCAGTGCCAAGGGTTTACCCGAGGTGATGTATGGAGTGATTTGGCCACTCTACGATCGTGAGAGCGTTGCGAATGATGCGCTAAATGATTTATCCGACGATGAAAGCCTCATCAAAAAGATTTGTGATGCATTGCATGATGCGGGTGTGGAAGACGTTTTTCGTCACGCGATGTTGTTTGATCCAGAATTGTGTGACGATTGTGGCGCCCCTTTATTCCCCGATCGATCTGGTGAGGCAGTGCATGCCGAAATGCCAGAAGATACCCCTACACAACAACCTCTTTTTCACTAGAGCAATAAAAAAGCCGAGGAGTCCTCGACTTTTCTTTGATGCAGTTAAAAACCTGCTTAATTCGCTACAAAAGGCTCAGCACCCGCAAACAAATGTGGCAACTTACCGGATTTCATTTCTGCAGTTTGGCAGAAATCCGCTAAGCGGTTGCCTGTCTTGATGTTAAACAGCATTGCCTTGTTGCCCAAGACAACAAGGTCGTGACCAGAATCTGCGTTTTTGTAACGCAGGCTACCAGGTAACGAATTCTGTTTTACTAATTCGTATGTCTTAGTTTCCCAAGTCAAACGAACCTTTTCAAAAGAGCCAGCGGTTTTAAATTGCTTGCTCTCGCTACAAGCCCAAGAAACGACCTCTTGATCAGCGCTCGCAGTAGCGGTGCCCAAAAGGGCGGCTAGTACAAGGCTAATGGATAGAAGGGATTTGTTCATGTGCTTTCCTAGGAAAAATTACGGAAGCAAATGCTTCACACCAGCTTGCTCTTCAAGCAGCTCATTCAAGGTGTGTGTCATACGCTCGCGAGAGAACTCATCGATCTCCAAGCCTTCGACCATCTTGTATTCGCCGTTTTCGCAAGTCACTGGGAAGCCATAAATCACTTCCGCTGGAATGCCGTATTCACCTTTCGATGGGATGCCCATCGTGACCCATTTACCGCTAGTACCGAGCGCCCAATCATGAATATGGTCAATTGCAGCATTCGCAGCAGACGCTGCAGAGGAAAGGCCGCGTGCATCAATAATGGCAGCGCCACGTTTGCCAACAGTTGGAATAAATACGTCTTTATTCCAGGCGGCATCGTTAATCTCATCTTTCACAGACTTGCCATCGATCGTTGCAAAGCGATAGTCTGGATACATCGTTGGGCTGTGATTGCCCCAGACAACTAATTTCTCAATGCCTGCGACTGGCTTATTCAACTTGGTTGCCAATTGGGAGAGTGCGCGGTTGTGATCGAGGCGCAACATTGCAGTGAAGTTCTTCGCAGGAATATCTGGAGCAGATTTCATGGCGATGTAAGCGTTGGTGTTTGCTGGGTTACCAACCACCAATACTTTGACAGTCTTCTTCGCAACAGCATTCAATGCTTTACCTTGCGCAGTAAAGATTTGGGCGTTCGCAGATAATAAATCTTTCCGTTCCATGCCAGGACCACGTGGACGTGCACCAACCAACAGGGCAACATCAATGTCTTTGAGTGCGGTCAAAGGATCAGAATGGGCGGTAACGCCAGCCAACAATGGGAACGCACAGTCTTCGAGCTCTATGATCACGCCAGTTAGCGCTTTTTGAGCTTTTTCGTCTGGAATTTCGAGCAATTGGAGGATGACGGGCTGATCCTTGCCCAATAGGTCGCCATTGGCGATGCGGAATAGAATGGAATATCCGATTTGACCGGCTGCACCGGTTACGGCGACACGCATTGGGGCTTTTGCCATTACTAATAACTCCAGAGGAAGGTTAAGAGGGTTAAAAAATAAAAACTTTTCTATTATCCATTCAAGTGTAGGGACTTTAGCTCTACACTGTCAATGATGTCTTATATAAGACTAGAATTGTCTGGAATTTTATCCAATTGCTTTGTGCTGGAGATCATTTGTCAGAAGTAAATTTGCCTGTTGCCTCATTTAGCCCTCTGTATGAACAGATCAAGGCGATGATTTTGGCAAGCCTGCAAGCCTCTGAATGGCTTCCTGGCGAAGCTATCCCCAGTGAAATGGAGTTGGCAAGTCGCTATGCGGTGAGTCAAGGTACCGTTCGCAAGGCAATCGATGAGCTCGCTGCCCAAAATCTCTTGGTAAAACGGCAGGGCAAAGGCACTTTTGTTGCCACCCATACCGAGGATGATTGGCAATACCGATTCTTGCGCTTGGCGTTTGACTCTGGCGAAAAATTTCATCTAACCAACCGTTTCCTGGTTTGCCAAAACACCAAGGCCACCCCCTATGTCGCAAACTTGCTTAAATTAAAGGCAGGTGACCCCGTTATCTACATCGACCGAATTCAGAGCTTTGCTGGCCAACCCATTGTTTTTGAAGAGATTTGGCTTCCAAGCACTCGCTTCAAGGGTTTGGAGCTCGAAACGCTCAATGATTGGCATGGCCCAGTCTATGCGCTTTATGAAAGCCAGTACGCCACCCACATGGTGAGGGCGGAGGAAAAGATCAAGGCCGTAGCCGCAGATGAAACCCTGGCTGCCCATCTTCAGATAGCTGTTGGTGCACCCTTGCTCTCAGTAAAGCGGGTTGCCTATACCTACGGGAATAAACCAGTAGAAATTCGGCACGCAAGATACGACACTTCTGAGCAGCATTATGAAAACAAATTGAACTGAAATACTTGAGTAAAAAATTCTGCAAAACCCCCTTTTTAACCCCTATAAACCCTTAAGAACCCACTATAGACCCAAGGTTTCTAATAGAATATGTTGCAACACAACAAGGTCGTACTGAACCTCCACCTAAAGATAGAGATTACCCATGGTTGAAGCACAGCAAAGCGTTAAAAAAGATAGACCGGTTTATCGCAATATTGGTCTTGCCCAGTTAATTAAATATCGACTTCCTTGGGTGGGAAAAGTTTCCATCCTTCATCGCATCAGCGGAGCAGTGTTGTTCCTCTTGTTGCCGTTCATTTTGTACCTCTTTGATCAGAGCTTAGCCTCTGAATTGAGTTATCAAAAATTCCAAGCTTTCACTAGCAACATCTTGGTAAGACTAATTTGCCTCGGTTTGATTTGGTCTTTCTTGCACCACTTCTGTGCTGGTATCCGCTACCTCTTGCTCGATCTCGAAATCGGCGTAGAGAAGTCTGAATCAAATCGTTCGGCCATCATCGTGTTGGTCGTTGGCATTGCTTTGACTGCAGTAGTTGGTCTCAAAATGTTCGGCCTGTATTAAGCGCTTCTTCATTAAGGAAATTTCATGCCTATTTATCAAATCGGACCAAAGCGCTTAGTTGTCGGTGCGCATTACGATCCTAAAGAATGGATTATTCAACGCGTAACTGCGATTGTGATGGTGGTCTTTGCGATCGCGTTGTTGGTCGACTATTGCATTACTGGTAGCGCTACATACGAGGGCTGGTCAGGCCTATTCAGTAACCAATTCATGAAGTTGCTAACGTTGTTGGCATTGTTTAGCTTGTTCTATCACGCATGGATTGGTGTGCGTGATATTTGGATGGACTACATCAAGCCCGTCAGCATTCGTTTGACACTTCAGGTGTTGACCGTTTTGTATCTCGTTGCCTGTGCGGCCTATGCTGTACAAATTTTGTGGAAAGTGTAATTCGATGACTGCGATTCAAAAATCATTTCCACACCGCCGTTTTGATGCGGTGATTGTTGGTGCGGGTGGTTCAGGTATGCGTGTTTCATTGCAGTTAGCCGACGCCAGTCTCAACGTTGCTGTATTGACTAAAGTTTTCCCAACGCGTTCTCATACCGTTGCCGCGCAAGGTGGTATCGGCGCGTCATTGGGTAACATGAACGAAGACAACTGGCACTACCACTTTTATGACACGATTAAGGGTTCTGACTGGTTAGGTGATCAGGACGTTATTGAATTTATGTGTCGCGAAGCTCCCAAAGCGGTTTACGAGTTAGAGCACTTTGGTATGCCATTTGACCGTAACCCTGACGGCACAATTTATCAGCGTCCATTCGGTGGCCACACTGCAAACTATGGTGAAAAGCCAGTGCAACGTGCCTGTGCCGCTGCGGACCGTACTGGTCATGCAATGTTGCACACTCTGTATCAGCGTAACGTACGCGCAAAAACCAACTTTTTCGTAGAGTGGTTGGCGCTGGATTTAATCCGTGATGACGAAGGCGATGTAGTTGGTGTTACCGCCCTCGAAATGGAAACTGGCCAAGTCTACATTTTGGAAGCCAAGGTGGTGATGTTGGCTACTGGTGGTGCAGGTCGTATTTGGGATGCGTCGACTAACGCCTTTATTAATACCGGCGACGGCATGGGC
This sequence comes from Polynucleobacter necessarius, assembly GCF_900095195.1. Lineage (NCBI taxonomy): Bacteria > Pseudomonadati > Pseudomonadota > Betaproteobacteria > Burkholderiales > Burkholderiaceae > Polynucleobacter > Polynucleobacter necessarius. The sequence continues at coordinate 801,783 of NZ_LT606950.1, read as the reverse complement.
TTAGCAGCTCGCGCAGGTATTCCATTGGAAGATATGGAGTTCTGGCAATTCCACCCAACCGGCGTTGCTGGTGCGGGCGTGTTGTTGACAGAAGGTTGCCGCGGTGAAGGCGGTATCTTGCGTAACAAGGGTGGTGAGCGTTTCATGGAGCGCTATGCGCCAACCTTGAAAGATTTGGCGCCACGTGATTTCGTATCCCGCTCAATGGACCAAGAGATTAAAGAAGGGCGCGGTTGTGGTCCTAACGGTGACTATGTGGTGCTCGATCTGACGCATATCGGTGCCGATACCATCAGGAAGCGTTTACCTTCTGTATACGAAATTGGCATCAACTTTGCGAACGTTGACGTAACCAAAGAGCCGATTCCAGTAGTGCCAACCATTCACTATCAGATGGGCGGTATCCCTACCAACATCAATGGTCAAGTGGTTGTGCCAGCAAACGGTAAACACAATGAAGTGATTAATGGTTTGTATGCGATTGGCGAGTGCTCATGCGTTTCAGTACACGGTGCTAACCGCTTAGGCACCAACTCTTTGCTCGACCTCTTGGTATTTGGTCGCGCAGCAGGTAACCACATTGTTAGTTTGAACCTCAAGAATCGCGAATTCAGGCCATTGCCAAAAAATGCTGGTCAGCAAACTCTCGAGCGTATTGCGAAGTTGGATAGCTCTATTTCTGGCGAGTACGCACAAGACGTTGCAAACGATATTCGTAAGTGCATGCAGAAATACGCTGGTGTATTCCGTAACCAGGAGTTGATGGACGAAGGTGTTCGTCAAATGGCGAAGTTAACCGAGCGCGCTAAACATTTATGGGTCAAAGATAAGTCTGAGATTTTCAATACTGCACGTATCGAAGCTCTTGAGGTGGCGAACTTGGTTGAGACTGCAAACGCAACCATGACTTCTGCGGCAGCCCGCAAAGAAAGTCGTGGCGCTCACTCGCATGACGACCATCCACATCGTGATGACGACAACTGGATGAAGCATACTCTTTGGTATAGCGAAGGCAATCGTTTGGACTACAAGCCAGTCCAATTGAAACCATTGACTGTTGAATCAGTTCCTCCAAAAGAACGTACTTTCTAAGCAAGAGAGATAGAGAATGAGTGATACCCGTATATTTGAAATTTATCGTTACGATCCAGATGTCGATGCAGCCCCACGCATGCAGCGCTATGAGCTTGAGCTCAAAGGCGAGCGTATGTTGTTGGATGCGTTAATTTCATTGAAGAAACAAGACGAAACGATTTCGTATCGTCGCTCTTGCCGCGAAGGCGTGTGCGGTTCAGATGCAATGAACATCAATGGCAAAAACGGCTTGGCCTGTTTGACAAACATGTTGACCTTGCCAAAAGTGATTACATTGCGTCCTTTGCCTGGCTTGCCAGTGGTGCGTGACTTGATCGTTGATATGACCTTGTTCTTCAAACAATACTTATCCATCAAGCCATATTTGGTGAATGACAATCCGCCGCCAGAAAAAGAACGTCTTCAGAGTCCTGAAGAGCGAGAAGAGTTGAATGGTTTGTATGAGTGCATTTTGTGCGCTTCATGCTCTACATCATGCCCATCATTCTGGTGGAATCCAGACAAGTTTGTTGGACCAGCAGGTTTGTTGCAGGCATATCGCTTTATTGCCGATAGTCGTGATGAAGAAACTGCACGTCGTCTCGACAATCTTGAGGATCCATACCGTTTATTCCGTTGCCATACTATCATGAATTGCGTGGACGTCTGTCCTAAGCATTTGAACCCAACGAAGGCGATTGGCAAGATTAAGGAGTTGATGGTTCGCAGGGCGGTATGACCCTCGGAAATGCAGAGTTATATCGTTTAAAGAGTGATGCCCGTCGGGGATTGCTGGAGAACGATTTAATTCTGCAACGTTTCTTTGAGCGATACGGCGCTCAGCTAAGCGTAGAAGATGGAAAAGTATTAAGTCAGCTATTGGCTTTAGGTGATAACGATCTTATGGATTTATTGATCGGCCGAAAAGACGTGATTGCTGGGATGGAGAAGGAAATGCAGTCAGATTCCTTTAAAGCGGTATTACAAAAGCTGAGAGAGAAATAAATCAGCATTTTGGTGCAGTGGCTGTGTAGGCGTGTGAACGAATAGTGTATTAATCATAATTTTGAATGACTAAGGATTAGAAATGATTGAATCGGACATCAAGGCAAAACTCTCGTTTTCGGATGGCACACCAGATATTGATCTGCCAATTTACAAAGGGACGGTAGGTCCTGATGTGATCGACATTCGTAAGCTCTATGGTCAGACTGGTAAGTTCACCTACGATTCCGGTTTTCTGTCTACTGCGTCATGCAATAGCAAAATCACCTACATCGATGGCGATAAGGGCGAGCTGCTCTATCGTGGTTACCCCATTGAAGATTTAGCAGGTAACTGTGACTTCTTGGAGGTTTGCTACCTCTTGATCAACGGCGAATTGCCTAATGCGAAAGAGAAGACAGATTTTGAAAACATGGTGATGCACCACACCATGGTTCATGAGCAGATGCAATTCTTCTTGCGCGGTTTCCGTCGTGATGCCCACCCAATGTCCATATTGACTGGTTTGGTGGGTGCAATGGCGGCGTTCTACCATGATGAAATCGACTACAGCGATGCGTATACTCGCGAAGTAGCACAAATTCGTCTGATTGCCAAAATGCCTACCTTGGTAGCGATGGCATACAAATACTCAGTAGGGCAACCATTTATCTATCCAGATAACTCCTTGTCATACACCGCAAACTTTATGCGCATGATGTTTGCAACACCTTGTGAAGAGTACAAAGTAAACCCAGTGCTGGTTCGTGCTTTAGATCGCATCTTCACATTGCATGCAGACCATGAGCAAAATGCCTCAACTTCGACAGTGCGTTTGTGTGGTTCTTCAGGCATCAATCCATTCGCTGCCATCTCTGCTGGTATTGCCTGCCTCTGGGGCCCTGCGCATGGTGGTGCAAACGAAGCCTGTTTGCAGATGCTCAATGAGATTCAAGCTCAAGGTGGCGTTGAGAAGATCCATGAGTTCATTGCGCAAGTAAAAGATAAAAACTCTGGTGTACGTTTGATGGGCTTTGGTCACCGCGTTTACAAAAACTTTGACCCACGCGCTAAATTGATGCGTGAGACATGCTATGAAGTCTTAAATGAGCTTGGCTTGCAAGATGATCCATTGTTCAAGTTGGCGATGACACTAGAGAAGATTGCGTTGGAAGATGACTACTTTGTGAGTCGTAAGCTGTATCCAAACGTTGACTTCTACTCTGGTATTGTCCAGCGCGCTTTGGGTATCCCAACCGAAATGTTCACCTGCATCTTTGCACTAGCCAGAACAGTGGGCTGGATTGCGCAGTGGGAAGAGATGATCACCGATCCAGAGTACAAGATTGGACGTCCACGTCAGTTGTACGTTGGTGAAACTTCACGCAAGGTACCCAATATCTCTGCTCGTAAATAAAGGTCTTAATGTCTCTCATGTCTCGTACGCTTTATGACAAATTGTGGAATGACCACGTTGTTTACTCAGAAGAGGATGGCACAGCCACGATCTACATTGATCGTCAATTTCTCCATGAGGTAACCAGCCCTCAAGCATTTGAAGGATTGAATCTGGCTGGCCGCCCGGTTTGGCGTATCTCCGCCAATTTGGCGGTATCCGACCACAATGTTCCGACAACGGATCGCTCACAAGGAATTGCGGATCCAATTTCGAAGCTGCAGGTCGATACGCTTGATCAAAACTGTGATGCTTTTGGTATTACGCAATACAAGATGAACGATACCCGTCAGGGAATTGTTCATGTCATTGGACCAGAGCAGGGTGCTACTTTGCCTGGCATGACGGTGGTATGCGGCGATTCACATACCAGTACGCATGGCGCATTTGGTGCGTTAGCGTTTGGTATCGGTACCTCAGAAGTGGAGCATGTACTGGCTACACAAACCTTGCTCATGAAAAAGAGCAAAAACATGTTGGTACGCGTTGATGGCCGTTTGCAACCAGGCGCATCCGCGAAAGACATCGTGCTGGCAGTGATTGGCAAGATTGGTACTGCAGGTGGCACTGGTTACACCATTGAATTTGCTGGCGAGGCGATTCGCAATCTGTCCATGGAAGGTCGCATGACCTTGTGCAATATGGCAATTGAGGCGGGCGCACGCTCAGGACTTGTGGCTGTAGATGAAACTACTATTGAATACGTTCAAGGTCGTCCATATGCTCCTAAGGGCCCGGCGCTATTACAAGCACTGCAATATTGGAGAACCCTTCATTCTGATCCGGACGCAAAGTTTGATGCTGTCGTGGAATTGCGTGCAGAAGAAATTGCACCCCAAGTGACGTGGGGAACATCTCCCGAGATGGTTCTATCCATTGATGGACGCGTGCCGGATCCCGAGAAAGAGCGCGATCCAAATAAACGTTCAGCCATTGAGCGCGCTTTGGAATACATGAACTTAGTGCCTAATACGCCATTAAACAGTATTGCAGTGGATAAAGTATTTATTGGTTCCTGCACAAACAGCCGCATTGAAGATATTCGTGCTGCTGCAAAAGTGGTTGATCGTATCGGTAAAAAAGTAGCCCCAAATATTAAGTTGGCCATGGTTGTTCCAGGGTCTGGCTTAGTGAAAGCGCAAGCCGAGCGTGAGGGTCTGGACCGCATTTTTAAAGCGGCTGGCTTTGAATGGCGCGAGCCTGGTTGCTCTATGTGTTTGGCGATGAACGGGGATCGTTTTGAACCTGGCGAGCGCTGCGCATCGACCTCCAACCGTAACTTTGAGGGACGTCAAGGCAACGGTGGACGTACACACTTGGTCAGTCCTGCAATGGCGGCAGCAGCTGCGATCGAAGGCCATTTCGTTGACGTTCGTAAGATTTCATAAGGATATCGCGATGAAATTTTCTCCAATATCGTTGATTGCTCGTTTGGCCATTGTTGGTATCGCTGGTCTTCTGATTGCCGCCTGCAGCAGCACACTTGAGGGCATGGGAAAAGATTTGCAGACCATGGGATTCAATGGGTGGGTCTGGAGCAAAACCAACACAGCAAAACCAATCGCAAACACAAGGTAAGGACGTTGTCGTTACCCCGGTTAAATAAACACTATTTACAGAATCGAAGTTAGCATCATGGAAAAATTTACGGTATACAAAGGTGTGGTTGCTCCGTTAAATCGCGAGAACGTGGATACCGATGCAATCATTCCAAAACAGTTTCTAAAATCGATTAAAAAAACAGGCTTTGGTCAAAACTTGTTTGATGAGTGGCGTTACCTAGATCATGGTGAGCCTGGTCAAGATTGCAGCGCTCGACCAATCAACCCCGATTTTGTTCTCAACCAACCACGTTACAAAGGCGCTGGTATTTTGTTGTCCCGCAAAAATTTTGGTTGCGGCAGTTCCCGTGAGCATGCTCCTTGGGCTTTGGACCAGTTTGGCTTCAGAGCCGTGATCGCCCCAAGTTTTGCAGATATCTTTTTCAATAACTGCTACAAAAATGGTCTCTTACCCATCGTATTGACTGAAATGCAGGTAGATCATTTATTTAATAAAACCCAGGCATTTAATGGTTATCAATTAACGATTGATTTAGAGGCTCAGCAGGTGGTAACCCCGGACGGTACCGCTTATAGCTTTGAGATCATGCCTTTCCGGAAGTGCTGCCTTCTTAATGGCCTTGACGATATTGGCTTAACCCTGCGCCATGCAGATAAAATTAAGGCTTACGAAGCTGAGCGCATTCTGAAGATGCCTTGGCTTGCAACTCAATTGCCGTAATTTTGTAGATTTAATGGTTTTTCATGAAAATTGCGGTTCTCCCGGGCGATGGGATAGGCCCGGAAATCGTTGCTCAGGCCGTTCGTGTGCTCAAGGCGCTCGGAACGCAGGTTGATTTAGAGGAAGCGCCTGTAGGCGGAGCTGCTTATGATGTGGCAGGGCACCCTTTGCCACCAGCAACCCTAGAATTGGCAAAAAAAGCCGATGCAATCTTATTTGGTGCTGTTGGCGATTGGAAATACGACACTCTGGCGCGTGAACTCCGCCCAGAGCAAGCGATTTTAGGATTGCGCAAACACTTAGCGTTGTTTGCCAACTTCAGGCCAGCAATTTGTTATCCAGAGCTTACCGCTGCTTCGAGTTTAAAACCCGAAATTATTGGTGGCTTGGATATTTTGATTGTCCGCGAACTCAACGGCGATATTTATTTTGGACAACCGCGCGGCATTCGCACTTCGGAGTTGGAATTATTTAAGGGTGCGCGCGAGGGGTTTGACACCATGCATTACAGCGAGCCTGAAGTAGAGCGTATCGGTCGTGTTGCATTTGAGGTTGCTCGTAAGCGAGGCAAAAAAGTTTGTAGCGTGGATAAAGCAAACGTACTCGAGACCTCACAACTATGGCGTAAAGTGATGATTCGGGTGTCAAAGGACTATCCAGATGTCGAGTTATCGCATATGTATGTGGATAACGCAGCCATGCAGCTGGTTAAAGCGCCTAAGGCCTTCGATGTGGTGGTAACGAGCAATCTTTTTGGCGATATTCTGTCGGATGAGGCGGCGATGTTGACTGGATCTATCGGAATGTTGCCTTCTGCATCTTTGGATAAGAACAATAAAGGCTTATATGAGCCGAGTCATGGCTCTGCACCAGATATTGCGGGTAAGGGTATTGCGAATCCGTTGGCGACAACTTTGTCCGCTGCCATGATGTTGCGGTATTCCTTGGGTATGCCTACTGAAGCAGATCGTATTGATAAAGCGGTGCAAAAAGTATTGGCGCAGGGATTGCGCACTGCGGATATTTACACGGAAGGCACTCAAAAGGTAAGCACCGTGCAAATGGGTGATGCAGTGGTAGCGGCCTTAGCTTAGTCTTGAAATAATCATTAATAGTAGTAGCGATACAACTTTTTATAGATAGTGAAATCATGGCAAATTCAAATACACCATTGGTAGGATTGGTTGGCTGGCGCGGAATGGTAGGAAGCGTGCTAATGGAGCGCATGCTTGCTGAGAAGGATTTTGAACTGATCGAACCCGTTTTCTTTAGCACCAGCCAAGCGGGTGGCGAAGTGCCATTGCTCAATGGTAAAAAAGTCACCAAGAGTGAAAATACATTGCAAGATGCGAATGACATCAGTGCATTGTCACGCTGCGACATTATTTTGACTTGCCAAGGCGGCGACTATACCAATGAAATCTTCCCGAAACTGCGTGCAGCGGGTTGGAATGGTCACTGGATTGATGCTGCTAGCGCATTGCGCATGAAGGATGATGCGGTACTGGTTTTGGATCCCGTTAATCGCGCTGTCATCGATAAGGCTCTAGCAGCTGGTGGCAAAAACTGGATTGGTGCGAACTGCACGGTCAGTTTAATGATGATGGCTATGGGCGGCTTGGTGAAGGCTGACATGGTGGAGTGGATTAGCGCCATGACCTATCAGGCAGCCTCAGGTGCTGGCGCGCAGAACATGCGCGAGTTGCTCTTGCAGATGGGTGCATTGCGTGACAGCGTTGCCACAGAATTGGCTGATCCGTCTTCATGGATCTTGGATATCGATCGTAAGGTCACTGAGACACTGCGCTCAGCCGACTTTCCGAAAAAGAATTTCCGCAACACCGCCCTGGCTGGTAGCTTAATTCCATGGATCGACGTTCCTGTTGAGAATGGTCAAACTAAGGAAGAGTGGAAGAGCGGCGCTGAATTTAACAAAATTCTAGGCCGACCTGCATTCCGTTCGCCAGGCAGTATTCCGATTGATGGTTTATGCGTTCGTGTTGGCGCCATGCGTTGCCACTCGCAAGGTTTGACGGTCAAGTTGAAGAAAGACATTCCGCTTCAGGATATTGAAACTATTTTGGCAAACGATAATCGGTGGGTCAAAGTGGTTCCGAACGATCGTGAGACTACCGAGCGCGATCTATCGCCTGCTGCAATAAGCGGCACCTTAACTGTACCTATTGGGCGCTTGCATAAGTTGGCGATGGGGCCTGAATATCTTGGCGCATTTACGGTAGGTGATCAATTGTTATGGGGTGCTGCAGAACCGTTGCGTCGCATGCTCCGTATCTTGCTTGAGAAGTAATTCTCCTTTAATGCCCTAATGTTGTTAAGGACCCAACTTCGCTTGCTCAAAGCGTTTTGCTTTGTTCTGCCCCGTTGGGCTTGCACAACTTGGGCGGTCACCTTGGGTGCGCCTCAACTCCAGTCACGTCCTGGCGAACCCCTGCGCGTTGAGATTCCGATTCGTATTGCGGCGGAAGAGAGCGGTGCGCTCGAGTCGCTCAAGGTTGCTTTGCCTGGAAAAGCATCGTATGAGCGTTTAGGCGTCTCGCAAAAAGTCCTCGAGCTCAATCCTCAGGCGATGGTGTATCGAAACCGTGCTGAGCAATTGATGGTGTTGGTTGAAACGGTCAATTCAGTACCTATTACGGACGATCCTTTTTAGACGTATTAGTAAATCTCAATTGGTCTAGTGGCAGTATTACCAAAACTTTCACGTTATTAATTGGGGGAGCGCAAAAAGTTGTTGTGAAGCCCGGTCAAACACTCTCTGAGATTGCAATGCTGATGGCGCCGCAATTGGAGGGCGCCACATTGGATCCAAGCCATCATGGGCTCTACAAAGCCAATCCTGATGCGTTTGCTAGTGGCAGTATCAATCGCCTTGCTGCTGGCGTAGAACTCAATAAACCGAGTCAAGCACTTTTGCGTTCCATTAGTCCGGCTGAAGCTTACCAGTTTGTTGCGCAAGCAAATGAGCGGTGGCAGGCAGAACAGTCCAAGGATGGCAAAGGCGACGCTAGCGGAGGAGGCAAATCCGCGTCTTCAGCAGCGTCAGCAGCGAAAGATCGCTTGAAGATTGGCTCTAGTGCTGATGGCAATGAGCAAGAGCGTCGTTATACCGAAAATTTAGTGGCGCAAGAAAAAGAGTTAGAGCAAGCTAAGGCACGAGTAGCTGAGCTAGAAAAGAACATCGCTGATTTACAACGCCTCTTGGAAAAATCTAAGGAGAAAAAAGCAGTTGATAACAACTTTGGATTTGGAGGCTTCGGACCAGTTATATTGGCAATTGGGTTGATTGCCTTGACGGGTTTGCTGCTTTGGGGTCTAGCACGTCATGCTAGACGTTCAGAAGGGCCAGCATTTGACGGAGCAATTCAGTTACAGAATGGCGAACAGACTGCTGCTCCCAGTTCAGGTGCCGCATTTGAAATGCCGGAGCGTGCAAAAGCATTGTTTGCGGGCATTGATTTAGATTTAACGAAACCGGCAAAGCAAGCACCAGTTGGCGCGCATCCAGTAGCGCCTGCGCCTGTGGATACCTCTGGAGCTAGCAATCCTTTAGCGGATACTCTGCGTGTCAAACTGAATTTAGCCCGAGCGTACATCACCATTGAAGCGCAGGGTTTATTGTCAGAGTTTTCTCATCGCCAGGCGTAAGCCAGAATAAATGACGATGCGCATTGCACTCGGCCTTCAATACGATGGAAGTCCATATGCGGGCTGGCAACTACAACCTAATCAGTTGACCGTCCAAGGCGAAGTAGAAAAAGCCATTAGCGCATTCATTGGCGCACAAGCGTGTAAAGCAAACCCTGTGCATACCATCACCGCTGGCCGAACCGATGCTGGAGTTCATGCGCTAGGGCAGGTGATTCATTTTGATACGCCAGTTGAGCGCGATGATTTTTCTTGGGTCAGGGGTGTGAATTCGTATTTACCAGGATCGATTGTGGTGAACTGGGCTAAGGTAGTTCCAGATGAATTTAGTGCGCGTTTCTCCGCGTTCGAGCGCACGTATATTTATGCGTTGCATGCAGGCCAATGCCGTTCACCGATGATGAATGAGAGAGCGGGTTATGTGATGTTGCCACCGAATATTTGGTTTGATATTGATGCAATGAATGCGGCGGCTCAATATCTCATTGGTGAGCATGACTTTAGTTCCTTTCGCTCTTCAGAGTGTCAAAATAAAACTCCAGTCAAAACAATGTACGCGATAGACATCATTTCGGATGAGCCCTGGTTGTATTTTCGGATTCGGGGCAACGCGTTTTTGCACCACATGGTTCGTAATCTGGTTGGCAGTTTTTTACAGATTGGTCGTGGTCGGCAAAAGCCGGAATGGATGGGGGGGTTACTGGCTTCTAGAAATCGTCAACTGGCTGCGCCGACATTTATGCCGGATGGCCTGTATCTGAGCAAAATCACCTATCCAGAAGAATTTGCCATCCCCAGCCCTTGGTTGGAAAACTCGTGGTTTCCAGCCACGGTGATCGCAAGATAAGCCTTATTATTCTTTTATGGGCTTACTAACATTCTCTCCAGGCCAAACACGAGTCAAAATCTGCGGTTTAAAGACCTCGGCAGATGTGGATGCTGCTGTTTTAGCAGGGATGGATGCCGTTGGATTTGTCTTTTACTCGCCCAGCGTTAGGGCAGTTAGCCCCAATATCGCGGCCCAGCTGATTTCAAGGCTTCCAGCCGGGGCAGACGCCGTTGGATTGGTCGTGAATGCAACGGATGAGGAGTTTGCCACCATTCGAGCTGCCGCGTCTATTACGCTGTGGCAGTTTCACGGGGATGAGACCCCCCAACGATGCGTTCAATTGGCTCGTGGTGAGCCCTGGATGAAGGCAGCCCGCATCGGGGCTGGATTCGCTTTTGATGAATTTTCCCTACAATATGGGGGAGCAAACGCTTTTCTGCTGGACGCCCTAGTTGATGGGTATGGCGGAGGAGGCGTTCCTTTTGATTGGCAAGGAATTCCACAGACATGGGTAAGCGAAAACGCGCCTCGGGTCGTTTTGAGTGGTGGATTGAACACGCACAACGTGGGCGAGGCGATTGCTCGTCTGCATCCTTGCGCAGTTGACGTCAGTAGTGGCGTAGAAAGCAGCAGGGGTGTGAAAGATCCTGCACTCATGGCGGAGTTTGTTAACGCAGTGCGTGCAGCGGATGCAAATGCATCATCCCAATAATTTGCTGTAAATAAATCAAAAGAGGTAGCTATGTATGACAAGCCAGATGCACGAGGACATTTCGGTCCTTACGGCGGCGTGTTTGTTTCCGAGACGTTGATGTATGCATTAGATGAGCTGAAAGGGGCTTATGCAAAATATCAACACGATCCTGAATTCATTGAAGAGTTTCATTACGAGCTCAAGCATTTCGTCGGTAGACCATCACCGGTGTATCACGCTAAGCGTTGGAGTGAGATGTTGGGTGGTGCACAGATCTACCTCAAGCGTGAAGATTTAAACCATACGGGTGCCCATAAGATCAATAACGTTATCGGGCAAGCAATGCTGGCAAAACGTATGGGTAAGCCTCGCATCATTGCTGAGACAGGGGCTGGGCAGCATGGCGTTGCTACTGCAACGATCTGTGCTCGCTTTGGTTTGGATTGCACTGTTTACCAAGGTTCTGTTGACGTTGCCCGCCAGGCGCAGAACGTTTTCCGTATGAAGCTTCTGGGTGCCAAGGTTGTTCCAGTAGAGTCTGGCACGAAAACTTTAAAAGATGCGCTTAATGAAGCGATGCGCGACTGGGTCACCAATGTGGAAAATACTTTCTACATTATTGGTACTGTAGCGGGCCCACATCCCTACCCAATGATGGTACGTGATTTTCAAAGCGTGATTGGTGAAGAGTGTAAGGTGCAAATGCCAGAGATGACAGGTAAGCAGCCAGACTTTGTGCTTGCTTGTGTTGGCGGTGGTTCAAATGCCATGGGCATTTTTTATCCCTACATTGATTTGCCTCAAGTAAAACTGGTTGGTGTAGAAGCTGCAGGTCACGGTTTAGGTGGCGTTTTGCATTCAGCAGCACTGTGCGTTGGAAAGCCTGGGGTTTTGCATGGCAATCGCACCTACTTGTTGCAGGATGAAAACGGACAGATTTCGGAAACGCACTCGGTTTCTGCGGGCATGGATTACCCAGGGGTTGGTCCTGAGCATGCCTGGTTAAAAGATTCGGGTCGTGCTGATTACGTTGCGATTACCGATGAGGAGGCTTTGCAGGTATTCCATGAATGTTGCCGTATTGAAGGTATCATCCCTGCACTTGAGTCCTCCCATGCCATTGCATACGCTTGCAAGCTAGCCAAGACTCTGCCAAAAGATAAAACAATTTTGGTGAACCTTTCTGGACGTGGCGATAAAGATATGCACACTGTGGCGCAAGCAACAGGATCCGAAGGCTAAAAACCCGAGAAGATAAAAGAATATAAAAAAAGAAAAAATACGAGATTTACATGTCAAAAATTACTGCGCTCTTTCAAGAATTAAAAGCTAGTGGCAAAAAAGGATTAATTCCGTTTATCACTGCTGGTGATCCTGACCCCTCAATGACAGTTGAACTCATGCATGCGCTTGTGCGTGGTGGATCAAGTGTTATTGAGTTGGGCGTACCATTTTCCGATCCCATGGCAGATGGACCAGTCATTCAGCGCTCTTCTGAGCGTGCATTAACGCACGGCGTGACTTTGCACTCTTGCCTAGAGATGGTGAAAGAGTTTCGTAAAAAGGATTCCACAACACCAGTGGTGTTGATGGGGTACGCTAATCCCGTCGAGCAAATGGGTGCTGAACGTTTCGCAACTGAAGCTAAAGCGGCTGGTGTTGATGGTGTGCTGGTAGTGGACTATCCGCCAGAAGAATGCGTTGATTTTGCAGCGCGTATGCGTGTTGCCGGCATCGACCCCATCTTCTTGTTGGCGCCGACTTTGTCCCACGGGCGGATTAAAGAGGCGGCCAAGATCGCTTCTGGCTACATTTACTACGTATCGATGCGCGGGGTGACTGGGGCATCGCACCTCAATACCCAGGACGTGGCTAGCATCATCCCAAAAATTCGTGAGGAAACGGATATTCCGATTGCTGTGGGCTTCGGGATTAGCGATGCTGCGAGCGCAAAAGCGGTTTCAAACAGTGCTGATGCGGTCGTTATTGGTAGCCGAATTATTCGCCTTTTAGAGGATGCGCCCCCAGGGCAGGCAGTACAATCACTAGAAACCTTCATTCGTGAGATTCGTGACGCATTGGATAGCTAAAAACTAATGAGCTGGATTGATAAATTACTCCCTCCCCAAATTCAACATACGGATCCTGCGAATCGTAAATCGGTTCCTGAAGGATTATGGGTTAAATGCCCTGGTTGTGAAACTGTTCTCTACAGCACTGATATCGAAGCAAACCTTTCGGTCTGCCCAAAATGCAGTCACCACATGCGTATCGGCGCGCGCCAACGTTTAGAAAGTTTGTTAGATCCCAAAGGCCGTTACGAAATCGGCGCAGAGATTTATCCGACAGATCCGCTGAAATTTAAAGACTCAAAAAAGTACCCTGATCGTATTAAGGAAGCCAATGATGCTTCCGGTGAGACTGAAGCTCTCATCGTTATGGGTGGAAAAATTGAAAATATTCCAGTAGTTGCCGCGTGTTTTGAATTTCAATACATGGGTGGATCAATGGGTTCTGTAGTAGGTGAGCGCTTCGCACGAGCAGCGCAAGAGGCAATCAATAAGAAGTGTGCATTCATTTGTGTCACGGCCACTGGTGGTGCACGCATGCAAGAGAGTTTGCTGTCCTTATTTCAGATGGCCAAGACCAACTCGATGCTGACCCTCTTGTCTAAAAAAGGCTTGCCATACATCAGCGTATTGACGGACCCAACCATGGGCGGTATTTCTGCCAGTTTTGCATTCATGGGCGATGTCGTTATGGCTGAACCCAAAGCCTTAATCGGTTTTGCTGGTCCACGCGTGATCGAGCAAACAGTTCGTGAGAAATTGCCTGAAGGTTTTCAGCGTTCTGAATTCTTATTGCAAAAGGGTGGCATTGACATGATTGTCGATCGTCGCCAAATGCGCGGCGAGATTGCTCGTCTATTGGCGTTGTTGCAAAAATTACCTGAACCTGCCGTTGCAGGTAGCGCAGCCGTTTAAGCGCTTGAGTACTGCACACCAACCCCCAAATTTATTTACCAGTTTAGAGGCTTGGCTTAGCCACCTCGAAACTGCGCATCCCGTCGGAATCGATATGGGGTTAGAGCGCATCAATCGCGTCAAGGCTGCCCTAGATCTTCATTTTGAATGTCCTGTGATAACGGTTGCGGGAACAAATGGTAAAGGTTCTACTTGCGCCTATCTCGAGAGTATCTTGCGCGCTTCAGGTTACCGAGTGGGTTGCCACACCTCACCGCATTTGTTGTCGTTTAATGAACGCGCTCGCATTAACAGCGAGGATGTTAGCGATGCCTTGCTGTTAGAGCACTTTGCTGCCGTGGAAAAGGCGCGTGTGAGTTTGGTTGATGCACCAACATTGACGTACTTTGAGTTCACCACCCTAGCGATCCTGCATTTGTTTTCGAAGGCGAGTCTCGATGCAGTCATCCTTGAGGTCGGTATGGGTGGCCGTTTAGATGCCGTGAATATCGTTGATGCGGATTGCGCTATTGTCACCAGCATCGATATCGACCATGCTGAGTTCCTAGGCGGAACCCGCGAAGCGATTGCCTTGGAAAAAGCAGGCATCTTCCGCCCTGGTCATATTGCTGTCTGTGGTGACCCTGTACCACCGCAAACGCTGATTGATTACGCAGCCAAGTTAGGCTGTGATCTGTGGTTGCAAGGGCGTGACTATAACTTTCAGGGGGATAAGCAACAGTGGGGATGGGCAGGCAGGGGCAAGCGTTTCAGCGGTCTTGGATACCCTGCGCTGCGTGGTGCTAATCAGATCCTTAATGCCTCTGCGGTCATTGCCGCATTAATGGTAATGCATCAGCGTTTACCAGTCAGCGCACAGGATATTCGGAATGGTTTTGCCCTGGTGGAATTGCCTGGGCGCTTTCAGGTATTGCCAGGTCAGCCTACGATCGTTCTAGATGTTGCCCATAATCCCCATGCGACAGCAACCCTAGGCCAAAGTCTAGACAAAATGGGTTATCACCCTTATACCTATGCCATTTTTGGAGCGATGGCTGATAAGGACTTAGAGGGGGTTATTCAGCCGCTGTTGGATATTGTGGATTTTTGGTTTTGCACCGATTTGCCGACCCCAAGAGCGGCTTCGGCCCAGTTCTTGGCGCAGAAGCTTGAGGGCATGGGGGTCAAGCCCAAAAATGGGTCTGATGGAGGCATCGAAATCTTCGAAAATATCGCTTTAGCGTATCAAAAAGCCCTTTCTGCGGCTGGTGAGGGTGATAGAATTGTGATCTTCGGATCCTTCTATACAGTTGCAGGCGTAATGGCTTATCGAAACAACCAGGCGCATTGATCTATGATTCGTTTACCGAGCTTTTTTAAGCGAAAAAACCCGGCTGATGGCCTTGAATTGGGTTCAGTAGGGCGTCGCTCCACCAAACGGGCTGCTCCGCGCGCCTTCCAGCGTGCTGCCGAAGCAGAAGAACTCGCGCTTACCGAAGATCCAGAACAGCAACGTGCTCGCCACCGTCTCATTGGTGGCGCGGTACTGGTTTTGATTGCAGTTGTGGCGCTACCCCGAATTTTGGATAGCAGGCCTAAAACCGCACCAAATGACATTGCGGTCAATATTGTGACCAGTTTGCCTATCCCTGGAACAGAGGCTAAGCCTGACACCAAGGTCGATACAAAGTCTGACGAAAAGGTTAAAGCGGAAGCGGACACTCCAAAACTGAGTGCTCCAGCCCCCACGCCAGCACCAACCCAAACTGCTGACGCTAAGGTTGACTCAAAACCAGAAACAAAATCTGCATCTAGCACGCCAACCCCAAGCAAAGCTCCTGCGTTAGGGCTGGCTGCGGGAGAAGAGGTGGTCGCTGCAACGAATGCAAAACCCAAAGCGGATGATGCTAGCAAAGCCGCTACTAATGGCGCTAGTTCAAACGGGTCTGGAAAGTTCGTCATTCAGATTGGCGCATTTGCATCCGAGAGCAATGTCAATGGATTGGTAGCGAGACTGAAGAATCAGAAAATACCCAGCTACGTATTGAATAAAGTAGGGGCCGACGGTAATAAGATCTTTTTAGTGCGCGCAGGCCCCTATACGGATAAAGATGCTGCAGAAGCTGCCGAGAAAAAAATTAAGGCAATGGGTCTAACGCCACGACTCGTCGAGACAGGTAAGCAGTAATGGAATATTATCCACCTTAAAGTTAACATCGGTGGATTACTTCACCCTAGTAGTGCTGTTGATATCTGCGCTGGTCGGAATCTCTCGCGGCTTATTCAAAGAAGTGCTTGCACTCGCTGCTTGGTTTGTTGCTGCATAGGTGGCATATTACTACAGCAACTACCTTTCTACTGAAAGGTTATCGACATTTCATTTGGATGAGTTACTCAGTCTCGGATTAAGTTGGCTCATATTGTTTGTCCTAACACTTGTCCTCTGCGGATTATTTGGTGGTGTGGTGCAAAAGATTATTTTGTCAGCAGGCTTAACGGTTTATTGCGTGGTGGACTCATTGTGGTAGGGTTGGCAACCCTTGCCGCCTTAACGCCAATTCCGCAAAGTATGGCTTGGAAAAATGCAATTACCAGACCGGCTGTTGATATCGCCACTGGATTAATTAAAGGTTGGTTGCCAGCCGATTGGGCAAAGCAGTTAAGTGATGCAATGCTAAAAGTGTCACCGGTTATTCCAACCATTACTCCTAAATTAACAATAGGAATCTAGAGATATGTGCGGCGTCGTCGGAACCGTTTCCCATTCACCAGTAAATCAACTGCTCTATGATGCGTTGCTATTGCTGCAACATCGTGGCCAAGACGCTGCGGGTATCGCCACCATGAATGGCAACTCATTCACGATGCATAAAGCCAACGGTCTAGTGCGCGATGTTTTCAGAACGCGCAACATGCGTAGCTTGATTGGTAATGCAGGAATTGGGCAAGTACGTTACCCAACGGCAGGTTCTGCCAGCAGTGAAGAAGAGGCGCAACCTTTTTATGTAAGCGCCCCGTACGGAATTATTCTGGCCCACAACGGCAACCTCACCAATGCCGCGAGTTTGCGGGTGGAGATGGCTTATCGAGATCGCCGTCACATTAACACCAGCTCCGATACAGAAGTGCTGCTCAACGTATTGGCAGATGAGCTTCAAAAAGAAACCAATAGCGCAGCATTGGATGAGGGCGCCATGTTTAACGCGGTGACCGGTGTGGCGAGTCGCGTAAAGGGTTCCTATGCGGTGGTCTCTTTAATTGCTGGATATGGTTTATTGGCTTTCCGTGATCCATTTGGTATTCGTCCGCTGTGTATAGGTCGTATCGACACACCTCAGGGGCCCGAATGGATGGTGACCTCTGAGTCTGTTGCGCTAGAAGGTCTTGGATTTACTTTTGTACGTGACGTTAATCCAGGTGAAGCGATTTACATCGATATCGACGGAAATTTCTACGCGCGTCAATGTGTTCAGAATGCTGTGCTCAGCCCCTGTATTTTTGAATACGTATACATGGCAAGACCAGACTCCACGATTGATGGGGTAACGGTTTATAACGTGCGCATGCGCATGGGCGACTACTTAGCAGAAAAGATTCGTAAAGAGACCAACGTTGATGAGATTGATGTCGTGATGCCGATTCCAGACTCGAGTCGTCCTGCTGCTATGCAGGTGGCAAAGAACTTGGGGGTGGACTATCGCGAGGGCTTCTTCAAGAATCGCTACATCGGTCGCACTTTCATCATGCCTGGTCAAGCCGCACGCAAGAAATCCGTACGTCAAAAACTCAATGCGATGCGAGTAGAGTTTAAAGACAAGACCATCTTGATTGTGGATGACTCGATTGTTCGCAGCACAACGTCCTTTGAAATCGTCCAGATGGCGCGTGAGTCAGGTGCCAAGAAAGTCATTTTTGCATCTGCTGCACCCCCAGTGCGTTATCCAAACGTCTATGGTATCGACATGCCAACTCGCAGTGAGTTAGTTGCCTATGGTCGTACAGACGATGAAATTAACAAGATGATTGGTGCCGATCAGTTGATCTACCAAAGCGTTGAAGACATGAAGCAGGCAGTTAGGGATATCAATCCAAACATTCAGAACTTTGAAGCCTCCTGTTTTGATGGTCATTACATCACGGGCGATATCAATGACTCCTATCTCGATGCGCTTGAGGCACAACGCAACTCCTCTGCTGCAAAGGCGGATCGTCAGCTGGATTCGAGCGACTTTGCCCGTTCACAACTGCATTTGCACTTAGCTACCGAAGATTAAAAATCGACAAGAATTTGTCTTTGAGGAGGCAAATCCGCAATTCGGTGTCAAAATGGGGGCATGAAGAGTAAAATCACCTGCAGAAAACCTGATTTTTCCAAGTTAGCACTTGAATCCATCGCGGTTCGTGCTGGCACTCGTCGTACTCATGAATATCAAGAGCATTCCGAAGCGATGTTTTTGACTTCGAGCTTCTGCTTTGATAGCGCTGAAATGGTTGCCGATGGTTTTGCGCATGCTGACCAAGGTTTTATCTATTCACGCTTTACCAACCCCGCAGTAAGCATGTTCCAAGATCGTTTGGCTGCTCTCGAAGGTGGGGAAGCATGTATTGCAACTGCCTCTGGAATGTCCGCTATTTTGACAATGGCGATGGCGCATTTGCAAGCTGGCGATCATGTGGTTTGTTCTCGCTCCGTATTTGGTGCAACGATTCAGCTGTTTACGAACATCCTTGGTCGTTTTGGAATCACTACAACTTATGTCGATTTGGCGGACATCAAATCTTGGCAAGCTGCTGTGCAGCCAAACACTAAACTCTTCTATCTAGAGACGCCATCTAATCCGCTAACTGAGATCGCTGATATCAAAGCAATCTCTACAGTTGCAAAGAAGGCGGGAGCATTATTTGCGGTTGACAATTGTTTTTGTACCCCTGCCTTGCAAAAGGCATTGGCTCTGGGTGCTGACGTTGTCTTCGGCTACGAAGTATCTGGATGGTCAAGGTAGAGTCGTTGGTGGCGCCATTGTGGGTAGCAATGACTTTGTCATGGGCAAGGTATTTCCCTATGTGCGTACCGCAGGACCCACACTTTCGGCATTCAATGCCTGGGTATTCTTAAAAGGCCTTGAAACTCTTGAGCTGCGGATGAAGCAACGAGTCAGAATGCGCTCGCACTTGCCCAGTGGCTCGAAAAGCAGCCTGGCGTTGAGCGCGTCTATCATCCAGGGCTTAAGTCCCATCCACAGCATGCATTGGCCATGCGTCAATAAAAAAGAGGGTGGGGCGATTGTTTCCTTTGTGCTCAAAGGCGGGAAAAAGTCAGCCTTTAAATTGATTAATCAAACCAAGCTATGTTCGATTACAGCGAACTTGGGCGATGCTCGCACAACGATTACCCACCCAGCGACAACAACGCATTGTCGTGTGAGCGCTGCAGATTGTAAGGACTGGTATCTCCGATGGATTAGTGCGAATTGCTGTAGGTCTAGAGAATATTAACGACCTCAAAAATGATTTAGTCGGTGGACTCAAAAAATAAACAAGTACATCTCGATCGAGCAATGAGTTTTGCGGATGCTACGCAGTTCTGGAATGAGCGCTTTGATAAAGAAGAGTTCATTTTTGGAAAGGAACTAAACGAATACCTAGTGCAAACTGCTAGCCAGTATTTAAAGGCTAATGACAAGGTGCTTTGTATTGCCGACGGGGAGGGGCGTAATGGTGTTTGGCTTGCAATGCAAGGTATGCAAGTGGTTGTGGTTTTGATGCCTACGATGTTGCGCTGGCTAAGGCCAAGAAATTTGCAGAACACAATCAGGTTCAGGTCGCGTATTCATTCTCGGATACGGACAGTTTTGATTGGCAGTCCACTGAATACGATGCTGTAGTAGGCGTCTTTATACGGTTTGCAGACCCCGTAATGCGCGCACGTATTTTTCGTCAAACTTTTGAAGCGCTAAAGTCGGGAGGTATTTTTACCTTGCAGGGCTACACCCCAAAGCAGTTGGAATATAAGACAGGTGGCCCATCACTGATTGAGCATCTCTACACCGAAGAGCTCATCCGTGAATTAGCAAAAGATTTCATTATTCATGAGCTGACATCCTACGAAAAGGAGCCATCGGAGGGACCAAGGCATACAGGAATGTCAGCAATACCTGGGTTGGTAGTCCAAAAGCCTTCATCCTCTTAATTGCATAAACCGCTAATTCGTAAAGCGTCTTGGATCGTTGATGGGGCGCAGCGGCAAGATGTGGATCTTGTTGCCATCGATTTCTAAAAATGTACTGATGCCTGGTGCAAGTCCCAAGCGCTTAGCCTCTGCCACTGAGGCCCCCAAATAATGTTGTGTTTGCCATCAACCGTGCACAGCTGAATTACCGCGATTTGACCTAAAGCGCTAATTTGTTCAACGGAGCATGCAATCGTAGTGACCGTTGGACTGGCCAGAAGACTGAGGCCACCAGCTGGAACAACCCAAGCAACCGGAGTATTGGGTGGAATCTTTCCTTTATCGACTACATGAAAGAGGTGCTGGCTGCCGTTCCAAGTCAATTGTCCAGCGCGGTCAGATGTGGAAAAAGTGCGTACTGCTGAAACAGGAATTCACATGAACGTTGAGCGGGGCTGAGAGAGGTAATCGTATCTTGGTGCTCATTTGCCTCAAACCAAATTTCATGATTGCATTCAATTTTTCCGATGTTGGGGTTATTTAATCCAGCAATAGTACGTAAGGTGGTGGTCTTACCACTGCCAGATGGGCCTATAAGTGCATGCAACTCTCCAGGCTCGCATTCAATATTGAGTTGTAGTGGGTTAGGGCTTGTTTGGGAGAGCTTGATTCTCAACATTAGCGACCTTGATATCGAGATGAAGACGCTTGACGACCAAATACGCCATAAGAGATTGCAATTGCTACCAGCGAGGTTGCCAATAAGATGAGTGAGAGCGTGCCAGCGGCTGCTATATCAAAACTTTGCACCTTGTCGTAGATTGCAATCGATACCGTTTTGGTTTCGCCTGGTGTTGCACCGCCCACCATGAGAATTACTCCGAACTCGCCAAGGGTGTGGGCAAAAGTTAGCACTGCTGCACTAGTGATGCCACGCCACGCAAGTGGTAACTCAATCAATCGAAAGATTTGCTATTTTGATAAACCGCTGACCTCGGCTGCCTCGATAATTTCAGGGTGAATTGCTTTAAATGCACGTTGGATCGGTTGTATAGCAAATGGTAAGTTCACAATCAGGGATGCTATTAAGATCCCAGGAAAGGAAAAAATTAGTGGTGTGCCAAAAAAAGCTTTACCACTTAGGCCCACTAAAAGGTAGCACCCTAAAACGGTTGGGGGAAGAACTAAGGGGGGTGCTAGCCCGGCCTCAATCCAGGATTTGCTATGCCCAAGGCGTTGAAGCGAATGGGCGATCCAGATGCCAAACGGAATGATCAATGCCAAGATCCACAAAGCAAGCTTGAGGGAGAGAAGAATGGCTTCTTGATCAATCATTTGGAGTTATCGTTTTTCATGCAAAGAGACTCATTTTCCCTGATATTTGCGTTATCTGTAAATAAACTAAGCTTTAGGGAGTCGGGACGATAAAATCAACGCATCTTAAGACAATGAAAGGGTTGTTCCCATACATTAATTGGTTAATGGGACATGTTTGCAGGTTTATGGATTTAAACAGAAGAGAGCTAATTCGATTTACGGCATTAATGGGTTTGATGGCCTCAGCTGGTCTGATATCTTTTGCACAGGCGGAAGAGTGGAATAAGGCAGCCTTTGATGCCAAGAATATTGAGGATGTATACAGGGCTCTGAGGGCTGGCTTGCCTGAAAAATCCTCGGCTATCAATTTAACCGCCCCAGATCTATCTGAGAATGGTGCGCTGGTTCCGGTAACTGTAACTACAGATTTAAAGGCCCAACACATTGCCATACTGGTTGAAAAGAACCCTAGCGCTTTAGCTGGACAATTCTTTTTAACGCCACTTAGTGAGCCATTTGTAACGACTCGGATCAAAATGGCGCAAACATCTAATGTGTACGCATTGGTAAGAGTAGATTCAAAATGGTTGGTAACGTCCAAGGAAGTAAAAGTGACTTTAAGTGGCTGTGGATCATGATCTTGTCACGGAAATGGAAATGAGAATCGCATGAGTGAAATTACTCGAGTACGAGCCTCCGAAGAGAAGGGTATCGTCAACGTCAAAATTCTGATGAAGCATGAGATGGAGTCTGGGCAGCGTAAGGACTCCTCAGGTAAAAATATTCCCGCTTGGTTTATTAAAACCGTTAACGTTAAAGCCCAGGGTAAAGATGTATTAAATGCGGATTTTGGGTCTGCAATCTCAAAAGATCCATACATTAACTTCAAGTACCGAGGCAGCAATGGTGATAAGTTGATGGTGACCTGGGTTGATACCAAGGGTGATAAGCGCTCTGATGAGGCTGTAGTCTCATAGCGGAAATAATGATGACCGAATCAATCTCGACATCCTCTATCCCCTGGCTGAGTTTCTTCGGCGCATTCTTTCTCGGTTTTTTAATGCGTCAAACAAACTTTTGTACCATGGGCGCAATTGCGGATACCTTCTTGATGTCTGATCTCACCCGTCTAAGGCAGTGGTCTTTAGCTATTGGTGTTGCCATCTTAGGGGTTGTCTTGTTGAGTTCGCTCGAGGTGATTGATAGTACAAGGTCCATTTATTCGGGTTCGCGCTTGATGTACTTATCAACTTTAACGGGCAGTCTTTGTTTTGGCTTCGGAATGGTTCTGACTTCAGGCTGTGGGGGCAAGACGCTCATCCGCATTGGAGGAGGTAGTCTTAAATCCGTTATCGTATTTATTGTGTTGGGGCTATTTGCCTACTTTACGATACGAGGATTCTTAGCGGTGCTCAGGGTCAATGTACTGGATTCATTTTTTATTGAATTGGCAGGCCCTCAAGATATTCCCTCTATCGTTGCGCAACAATGGGGTATCGATAGAACGCTAGCGCATTTATATCTTGGCCTAATTCTTGGATTCGCTTTCATAGCATTTGCTTTGCTCCAAAATTCCTTTTGGACGGCTAATAACCTAGTGGCTGGTCTTGGCGTTGGAATCTTCGTTACCATTTTTTGGTGGATATCAGGCTCGCTTGCGCATTTACTAGAAGATCCAAATACGCTAGAAGATGTTTTCTTAATCACGAATTCTGGAAAAATGGAGAGCCTATCTTTTGTTGCTCCATTTGCCTATTCCCTAGATTGGCTGATGTTCTTTAGCGACACCTCAAAAGTACTCACGATTGGCATCGTTGCTGTTCTAGGGGTGATTGTTGGATCTTTTATGCATGCGGTCTACACCAAATCCTTTCGCTGGGAATCCTTTGTTAGCCCACGCGATACCGCTCAGCACATGATTGGCGCTGCGTTGATGGGCTTTGGTGGTGTCCTGGCCTTGGGTTGCACAATTGGCCAGGGTATAAGTGGAATTTCTACTTTAGCGCTCAATGCATTTTTAGCTTTACCAGGATTTGTGGTAGGTGCATACATTGCTCTACGATATTTGGAGTGTTCTGTTAATCAGTCTCCTTGTGCTTGATCCTTATTTAGAAGAGAAATATTCATGCAGATCGATTAGATTTCATTTACACCCATTCATCCCTTCTGGGTGGCATGATTCTTGGCGTAGCTGCTGCACTTTACGTGCTGTTGCATGGCCTTATTTTAGGTATCAGTGGAATTGTTTCTGGATTGCTCCGCCACAAGGCTGATGATCGTGCCTGGAGAATTGCCCTAATCGGTGGACTTTTGAGTGCTCCAATACTCGCAGCACTCTTCTTTGGTGTCCGCCCGGTTATCGACGTGCAGGTGGATGAATTTGCCATTATGGTTGCTGGACTATTAGTAGGGTTTTGTGCTCAGTATGGCTCGGGTTGTACTGGTGGTCATGGAATTTGCGGACTATCGCGTCTTTCGCCTCGATCTTTGGTGGCGACATTAGCCTTTATGAGTACCGGTTTTCTGACGGTGTATGTTTTTCGTCACTTGATTGGGGGCTGATGTGAGACGGCACTTTGGTTTATTTAGTCAGTATTTGATTGGTGTACTGTTTGGTTGGGGTCTGATCATTTCAGGTATGACCAATCCGCAGAAAATTTTAGGATTTTTAGATTTGGCTGGCGCATGGGATCCATCCCTTATGTTTGTTATGCTCGGGGCTATTATTGTTGGGCTTGGCGGTTTTTATGTGGTCAGCAAGAGAACCGAGGCTTTTTTTGGTGGTGCATTACATATTCCAAATCGGAGAGATATTACCAAGCCTTTAGTTATTGGAAGTCTGATCTTTGGCGCAGGCTGGGGTATCGCTGGATTTTGCCCTGGCCCCGCTATTGTTGCTCTAGGTGCTGGACACCCTAAGGCGCTTATTTTCTTAGTAGCGATGTTAGCGGGGATGGAAATTTGCGACCGCTTCTTCAGTGCCCACAAAAAGTCCTGATTTAGAATGAAGCTATACCAATTTAATTTTCGAGGTTGAAATGCCCCCTCCAATTACACGCCATACGGATTCGTTTGCCACTCTTGGACAAATTGCTCCTGATCACGTCGCCGAAATTGCCCAGCTTGGCTACAAAAGCGTGATCAATAACCGTCCTGATGGAGAGGGTGGCCCAGATCAGCCTAGTAACGCATCAATCCAAGCAGAGGCGGAAAAATTAGGGCTTCATTATGTGTATTTGCCTGTAGTTCCAGGCGCATTTACGCCACAGCAAGTTCAAGAGATGGCTCGTTTGCTAAAAGAGTTACCAGGCCCAATCTTGGCCTTTTGTCGTTCTGGTGCTCGGTCTACCAATTTATACAATTTTGCTTTGCAAATTGGTTAAATTTTTTAATGCGCATCGATATTCCTGCTGAACGCAAACTCGTTCATGAAATGGTCGCTCCCATTCGTTGGGGGGATATGGATGCGTATGAGCGTTTGAACAACACAGTGTACTTTCGGTTTATGGAGCAAGCCCGTGTTGATTGGATTACATCATTGGGTTACCAAGTGGCTCTTGGTCAAAACACCATGGTGATGATGAATGGCTTCTGTAATTTCTATAAGCAAGTGAGCTATCCAGGTGACCTGATATTGAAGACCTCGATTGGCGTTTGGTCGTACGAGCATGGCCCTCACTACTGCTCCTAATGAGGAAATGGCCTTAGGCGGTGCGACGATGGTGTGGGCCGACCTTGCTACCAGAAAATCAGCACCATGGCCTGAAGATATTTTGCAAAAGATTCGCTAACGCTGCGTCATGCAACCTAGCAATCCCCATATTCTCAAGCGAGATCAATTTTCATCCGCGTTAGATCACTTTGATCTCGTGATTGATGTGCGTTCTCCCGCAGAATTTGCCTTGGATCATATTCCGGGTGCCGTCAATTTTCCGGTCCTCAATAACGACGAGCGTGCTCAAGTCGGAACCTTATACAAACAAGTCTCACTATTTGCTGCAAAGAAACTGGGCGCAGCTTTGGTATCTCGTAATATTGCAAATCACCTCGAAAACCATCTTCTGGAGATGCCGCGTGAATGGCGTCCTTTAATTTATTGCTGGCGCGGTGGAGAACGTAGCGGAGCACTCACGCACATTCTCAATCGCATTGGCTGGAAAGCGATGCAATTGGAAGGTGGTTACCAAGGCTTTCGACGTACCGTTATCGACGACCTTGAAGATGCGGCTAAAAAGTTTAACTTTCAAGTGATTTGCGGCATGACGGGTAGCGGAAAGACGCGGGTTTTACAAGAGGCAAAAAATTATGGCGCCCAAATACTGGACCTAGAAGCGTTAGCCATTCATCGGGGATCGGTATTGGGTAACGAGCCGAACATCGAGCAGCCAACTCAAAAGGGTTTTGAGACAGCCCTATGGAATGCCTTGCGAAAACTCGATCCGACTAAGCCAGTACTAGTGGAATCAGAGAGTAAGAAGGTTGGTGGTGTTCATATTCCCGACGCATTAATGGAAAAGATCCGCAATGGAGCGTGTATTGAATTGCGTTCGAGTGCCAGTGCGCGAGTGTCCTGGTTGCTTCATGAGTATCACCATTTTTTGAGTGATACAGCTCAATTTAAAAATAAGTTGGCATTACTCACAGCCCATTATGGAAAGGTGCAAATTGCCAAGTGGTATGAAACGATCGATGCAGGACAGTTCCCCGAGTTGGTGGAGGAGTTGTTGATAAAGCACTACGACCCATCATATCAATCGTCGATTGTGCGAAATTTTCCCCAGTACCGCATTGATCATTTCGTGCAATTGGAAAACGACAGTGACGAGGCCTTTGCAAATGCAGCGAAGACCATCGTCAATCAGCTAAAGCTTAACTAAAAGCTTGAATACCTGTTTGTGCGCGACCCAAGATGAGCGCATGAATATCATGTGTGCCCTCATAGGTGTTGACGACCTCGAGATTCATCATATGACGTACCACGCCATACTCATCTGAAATACCGTTGCCGCCATGCATATCGCGTGCCATGCGAGCAATATCAAGGGATTTGCCACAGGAGTTGCGTTTCATGATGGAGGTGATTTCAGGAGCGGCAATCTCTTCATCTTTCATGCGGCCTAAACGCAAGCAGCCTTGTAAGGCGAGCGCGATTTCCGTTTGCATGTCCGCTAATTTCTTTTGAATCAGTTGATTAGCCGCCAAGGGTTTGCCAAATTGTTTGCGATCCAGCGTGTATTGACGGGCAGCATGCCAACACCATTCAGCTGCACCTAAATTCCCCCAAGAGATTCCATGGCGAGCGGAATTTAAGCGGGTAAAAGGACCTTTTAAACCAATAATTTCCGGGAATTCATTTTCTGCTGGCACAAATACATCGTCCATCACGATTTCGCCAGTAATGGAAACGCGCAGACCCATCTTGCCGCCAATCTTCGGAGCGCTTAAACCCTTCATGCCTTTTTCCAAAATATACCCTCGGATGACGCCTTCATCATTCTTGGCCAAAACGACAAATACATCCGCAATCGGTGCGTTGGATATCCACATCTTTGAGCCCGTTAATGAAAATCCACCTGGAACTTTCTTGGCGCGGGTAATCATGCCGCCAGCATCGGAGCCGTAGTTTGGTTCAGTTAAACCAAAGCAACCAATCCACTCCCCAGTAGCGAGACTTGGAAGATATTTTTGCTTTTGCGCTTCGCTGCCAAATTCATTAATCGGCACCATGACTAAAGCGGTGTATCGAGACACTTTTGCCGCGTGTCACAAATCCCGCAATAGCATCCGGTGGCACTGGTCTGCAGCAGCGGGCTAGTTGCATCAACAATGAATCAACGCCAACCACCAAGACATCACCCCCTTGCCCTGATTTACAACTACTATGTCGCAGAACAATTTCGGGTGAAGTAGCTTTTACTTCTGAGACATCCGGTTTAGTCTCAACGTGTTTGGCAATCTGCCAAGCCTCTTCATCATCGAGCATATTGGCAATATCACGATAGACAACGGGTGACAGTACGCGGAAAGCCAAATCCTCCATCTCCCACTTCATCTGCCAAATACCCAACCGGTTTGCCAATGAAGCATCGATATTCAGAATCTCCTGCGCCCATGCTGATGGCATCTCTATCTTTTCTTGAGTCACCCAGCGCAACGTTTATAAACGCGATGCTAAATAAATGAGAACCACACGCAAATCATCACCAAATGCTAAAAGCATCTTGCGCAACATCTCCTCTTGACCGGAGATACTTAAGCCGCTATCTTCGCGGACTAATTTGGCTTGCGCCTGTCGTAAACCTCGGTAACCAATGAACAGCTTAGTAGCCTCATCGCCAATTAGCTTTACTAAAGCCTCCTATCTAGATTTAAGGTCTCGAGTATTTGGGCAGCGCCCAGAGCATGGGACTGAGAAGGCTCACCATACCAAGCATCTTGGAAGACAGATGGTTTTTCTGGATTGGTAGGTACATTTGCCATAGGCAAAGATTAAACCAAATGGTTAACTAAAAAATTCCTTCGCTAAAGCAATTTGCTCTGCTTTGATAAAAGCTGGCGCATGACCCACGTGATGAATCTCAATACTGCGGGCATAAGGATTCACTTTGCACATCTCGGCAACAGTTGCGGCGGATAAGAGATCCGAATCTCCGCCACGGACTATTAACATGGGGATATGGATTTGCTTAAACGCATGCCACATCGCCATCTCACCTGCCTTGGCCATGATGGGATTGACTGAGGCAAATGGCACCGAGATGTTTGGGTCATAGTGCATGATCCACATGCCATCACGTTGCACCAACATCGGTCCGTTATATATCTCCCATTCTGCTAGCGTGTGCTCACCAAATGTCGCACAAATTTGATTTAAACGATTAAGTGCATCGGTGCGATTGGCGAAAGAAATGGTTGACCAACATACGAGCCCAAACGCTTGATCGCGTCAGGCTCAATCCGAGGACCAACATCATTAATGAGCATACGGCGAATTGGTGAGTTAGGCATTGCTGCATAGACCATGCCGATCAATCCACCCATGGAAGTACCAAACCAATCCACCTGATCGACACCGAGATGTTTAACGAGGTCGGTCATATCCGCTACGTATTGCGGAACAGCGTATTGCATGGGATTACTTAAACGATCCGAATCTCCACAACCAACTACATCACGGCAAACAACGTAATAGTCATTGCACATGGCTAGCGCCAATGTCTTGAAATCACTTCCACGTCTTGTTAGACCATGTACGCAGACCAATACTTTAGGGTTCTTGGGATTACCCCAAGCGTGGTATGCATACGGTGTCCCGCCTCACCGCTTGAACATTGAACATAAAAGGTATCGTCGTCATGGAAAACGGCTGAATCTGGTATTTCATCATCGGCAATCTCACCAACCTCCTCTGGCTGCAAGGTTACATGATCAATTCCATGTTTGTCCAAAAGCATGTCATTGATTCGCGCCATGATGGCAGGCCACTCCATGATGTCCGCAATTTCAATATGGCCAATCAACGCCGGAAAGCTCGGCGTCATCTCCCACACATGCAGATCATGAACCGCTAAGACGCCAGGAACATTTCTTAAATCCTTGCCAACTTGCAAATAGTCAATGTGCAGCGGGACACCCTCCATCAGGAAGTGATAAGACTCATGCAGGATAGAAACGGTGGATTTCAGGATCAACAGGGAAACCAAGATGGAGAGAATCGCGTCAATCGGCATCCAGCCCGTTACCTGAATCACAACACCCGCAACTAGTGCGGCAACGGATCCGAGTAAATCGCCTATCTCATGCACCAAAGCAGCCCGCGTGCTCACACCCTTCTTGTCGCGTGAGAGCACCCAAGCAACAATAACATTCATCAGCAAGCCAATACCGGCAACAACAGTAACGGTTAAGCCATCAACTTTGTGAGGGTCATAAAAACGACTGATAGCCTCCACCACAGTCCAGACTACCAAACCCAACATCACAATACTGTTGACAAATGCCGCCAAGGCTTCTGCCCTACCAAATCCAAATGAATGTTTTGCTGATGGCGGACGACGGGAAATAATTTGCGCTAATAATGCCAATCCTAATGCTGCAGCATCCGTGACCATATGACCCGCATCAGAAATCAATGCCAAAGAATTGGCAAAATAAGCAGCGGCGCCCTCAACTCCAGAAAAGCCGAGAGTCAATACCATTGCAATCAATAAAAGGTTTTGATTGGCAACTTGTTTGCTATGAGAGTGTCGCGCATCCCCTTTCTTGTGGGCATGCAAAGATGGATCCGAGCCCACAGGAGACTGAGACTTAAATGGCTTGAAATGGAAATGATGGGGGCCCGACATCGTGAACCCATTATTCCATTAAATGGTGACGCGGGTTAGAAACCCGCAGTGTCTACAGGGGCGTCTGTTTTGGCGATTACTTCTTCCTTGGTAACACCAGGAGCCAGCTCGATGAGTTTGAGACCCTTGGGCGTAATGTCCAGAACACACAAATCCGTAATGATCTTGCTAATGACCTTGACGCCAGTTAGGGGCAAGGTGCACTTAGGAAGAATCTTCAACTCTTCCGCGCCATCTTTCTTCTTAGCAACGTGCTCCATCAATACGACGACGTGCTTGACACCCGCAACCAAATCCATGGCGCCGCCCATACCCTTAACCATCTTGCCTGGAATCATCCAGTTCGCCAAGTCACCGTGCTCGCTTACTTGCATCGCACCCAAAATCGCGATGTTGATTTTTCCACCACGAATCATGCCGAAAGAATCTGCCGATGAAAAAATCGAAGAGCCAGGTAAGGTGGTCACTGTTTGCTTACCAGCATTGATCAAATCAGCATCGATCGTAGCTTCCGTTGGAAACGGCCAATACCAAGCAAACCGTTTTCAGACTGCAACCAGACTTCCATATCTTTGGGCACATGATTCGCCACCAAGGTTGGCATACCAATATCCAAATTGACGTAATAACCGTCTTTTAATTCTTTAGCAGCACGTGCTGCCATCTCATCTCTATTCCAAGGCATTTCGTTCTTCCTAATTCTTTTCAATCATTAAGCTGCTGAGAGAGTACGCTGTTCAATGCGCTTCTCTGGAGTCTTGTTAATCACCAAACGGTGTACATAAATTCCTGGCGTGTGGATTTCATCAGGATGCAATTGACCATTCTCAACAATCTCCTCGACTTCAGCCACGGTGATCTTGCCAGCCATGGCGACGAATTGGTTGAAGTTGCGCGCCGTATAGCAATACACCAAGTTCCCGGACTTATCAGCTTTCCATGCCTTTACTAGAGAAATATCAGAAACGATAGAGCGCTCCAGGATATATTTCTCACCATCAAATTCTTTTTCCTCTTTACCTTCAGCAACCAGCGTACCTACACCTGTTTTTGTATAAAAGGCTGGAATGCCGCCACCACAGGCTCACTTAACACTTCTCCGCCAAAGCACCTTGGGGCGTAAATTCCAACTCCAATTCGCCAGCGAGGTATTGACGCTCAAACTCTTTGTTTTCACCTACGTATGGGGCCACCATTTTTTTAACTTGGCGGGAATTCAACAACAAACCTAAGCCAAAACCATCCACACCAGCATTGTTTGCAATCGCAGTGAGATTTTGTACGCCAAGCTCCTTTACCGCTGCAATGAGAGCCTCTGGGCTCGCCCCTGAATACCGCACAGACCAAAACCGCCAACTGCCAGTTTTTGTCCATCTTTTAAGATATCCCGCAGGGCATCTACTGCCGATGGGTAGGTTTTATTCATAACTTTTGTCCTAAATATTGCCAAAAAGGGTAAAAAAGCAATCATAATGCTTCGGACCCTTTGGGCCAGGTAGTCCGAGCACCAAATGGGTTTTTGGCGGCTGGAACTAAACTATCTAGGCAGAAATACCCCATTTTTTAGAAATTTCGGAGAAACGGCATGAACCAAGCGCAGTTAGTAGAACAATTTGGGCCTAGGGAATCGATAGATTACGACCTGGTCATTGTTGGAGGCGGCCCTGCTGGCCTATCGGCTGCGATCAAAGCAAAGCAGCTTGCCCATGAATCTGGCAAGGAAATTAGCGTTTGCGTGTTAGAAAAAGGTTCGGAGATTGGCGCGCATATTTTGTCTGGCGCTGTGATGGACCCAATGGCGCTAACCGAATTATTTCCCAACTGGAAAGAATTGGGGGCCCCTCTGCATACTGAAGTCACTCAAGATCAATTTTTATTTTTGACTTCAGACAATTCGTATCAAGTGCCAAATTGGATGTTGCCACACTGCTTTAAAAATGAGGGGAACTATATTGCTAGCTTAGCAAACGTGACGCGTTGGCTCGGTGAGCAAGCGGAAGCACTCGGGGTTGAAATTTTTCCAGGCTTCTCAGCTGCAGATGTTTTATACGATGCCAATGGCGCTGTTTGTGGAGTAATCACTGGATCAATGGATTTAGACAAAGAAGGTAACCCTACCGATCAATTTCAGCTCGGCCTGGAATTGCGCGGCAAATACACCCTCTTTGCCGAAGGCGCGCGCGGGCACCTTGGCAAACAATTAATCGCAAAATTTGACCTAGACAAAGATTCAGATCCTCAAAGCTACGGCATTGGCATTAAAGAACTTTGGGAGGTAGAACCCTCCAAGAGCAAACCTGGCTTAGTGGTGCATACCGCTGGCTGGCCCCTAGAAAGCGATACCTATGGAGGCTCTTTCTTGTATCACCTCGGTGATAACAAGGTTGCCGTGGGATTGGTCGTTGGTCTTTCGTACAAGAACCCCTACCTTTCTCCTTTTGAAGAATTTCAGCGTTATAAATTGCACCCAAAAATTCGGGAGACCTTTGAGGGCGGTAAGCGCATCGCCTACGGCGCTCGTGCATTAACAGCAGGTGGATTAAATAGTCTCCCTAAAACCGTATTCCCAGGCGGTGCGTTGACAGGGTGTGATGCCGGCTATTTGAATGCGTCTCGCATCAAGGGTAGTCATGCGGCGATTAAGACGGGAATGCTGGCGGCAGAAGCCGCTGTTGCAGCCATTAACGACAACCGCTCTGCAGATGTTCTAGCGGGTTACCCAGCCGCCTTTCAACATAGTTGGTTGCATACTGAACTCAATCAGGCACGCAACTTCAAAGCATGGATGTCCAAAGGGCTGTATTTGGGCACCCTCATGGTTGGCTTGGAGCAAAAAGTCATGGGTGGCAATGTACCTTGGACGGTGCATCTAAAACATGCTGATCATGAGTGTTTAGAACCAGCTGCGCATCATCAGCTAATCGACTATCCCAAACCCGATGGCAAGATTAGTTTCGACCGCCTCTCCTCGGTCTTTATCTCCAACACGAACCATGCTGAGAATCAACCGATTCACCTGACCTTGAAGGATGCGGCCATTCCAGTTAGCCTCAACCTAAAAACATATGCAGGCCCAGAACAGCGATACTGTCCTGCCGGTGTATATGAATATATCGAAGCGGATGGTCAACCGCGCTTGCAAATTAATTCGCAGAATTGCGTACATTGTAAAACGTGTGACATCAAAGACCCCAGTCAAAACATCGTCTGGGTCACTCCCGAAGGTGGTGGTGGGCCTAACTATGGAGCAATGTAAAGCATGATGTTATTGCACACCATGCTGCGTGTTGGCGACCTGCAGCGGTCAATAGATTTTTATACTCAGGTCTTAGGCATGAACCTTTTGCGTACCACTGAACGTTCTGAACAAAAATATGCATTGGCTTTTTTGGGATACGGCAACGGCAACGCGGATGGTCAGGCTGAACTGGAATTGACCTACAACTACGGGTTCATGCCTATGATCTCGGAAATACCTATGGCCATATCGCTATAGGCGTTCCAGATGCCTATGTAGCCTGCGACAAGATCAAAGCAGCGGGTGGCAATGTCACTCGTGAGGCTGGCCCCGTTGCTGGTGGCGACATCATCATTGCATTTGTCACCGATCCGGATGGTTACAAAATTGAACTGATTCAACGTTCAGCGTGACGCGTAACGATTCATATCAATTCGCTATCCTCGATCGCATTACCGATGTCTCTGCAGTAGACTGGAATGCTCTACTTCCTCAACATGCAGGACCTTTCTTAAGATATGAATTTTTAAGCGCTCTTGAAGAAACAGGTTGCGTAGGTAATGCCACAGGATGGCAAATTGCTCATCTCGCCATCAAACGTGATGGGCATCTCATTGCAGCGATGCCACTCTATCTAAAGCAGCATTCCTACGGTGAGTTTGTGTTTGATTGGTCCTGGGCGCAAGCTTATGAACAAAATGGGCTGAACTACTATCCAAAAGTACTCTGCGCCATTCCATTTACCCCTGTTCAAGGACCTCGCCTCTTATGCTCACCAAGCGTAGATCTGACGGAGATATCTAAGATCATGATTGGGGCCTTAAAAACCCTTCTGACCGAGAATCATCTCTCGTCTGCACACACTCTATTTCCGCTATCGCATGAGGTACCTGACGAAATGAAATGCCTTCACGCAATACTTGTTTGCGTTCGCGACGAATATTCTTGCGACGTTTCATAGTCAGGGCGGATAAAAAATACTCAAAGCTTTGAAAGCCTTGGTTATGCCAATGAAACTGAACCGAGTCACGTAACAAAAAACCCCGTGATTTCAGTAGTTCTACCGGGCACAAAGTCAACGGCAAGCGATTGGGAATTTTTCTACAACTGTTATCAAAATACTTATCAAGAGCATCACTCAAGCCCCTACTTAACACCCGCATTCTTTAAGCTCTGGGTTCAAAGAATGCCAGAGCATTTACACCTCATCATTGCAAAGCGTAATGGCAGTCCAATTGCCTCCTCACTATTAGTGGTGGATCACTCATCCTCAAGAGCCTATGGTAGGTACTGGGGCGCGATTGAACGCGTGCCGTGCTTGCACTTTGAAACAGCCTACTATCAAGCCATTGAATACTGCATCGCCCATGGCATTCAGACATTTGAAGGTGGTGCGCAGGGTGAACACAAAATGGCGCGTGGGTTTCTGCCTACCAGCATTCAATCTGCCCACTGGATACAAGACCCGCGCTTTGCTGAGGCAATCGGACACTTTTTGGAAAGTGAACACCAAGGTATTGGTGCATATGTGAATGAGCTTGGCGAGCATAGTCCGCTGAAATCGTCTAAAGTATCCTAATGACTGCTGCTAGCAACAAAATTAATCCCGACTTACCTCTTGATGGCTCGAACTCGCTCTCTACTGGCGATAACGAATCGGACTCACCCTGTATTGGTGTTTGCACCACTCTCTATGATGAGATTTGCCAGGGTTGTGGGCGCACACTGAGCGAAGTCAGTAATTGGGTATTTTTCTCAGATGAAGAGAAAGCCCTTGTTTGGAAGCGGATCCGTGCAGAAGGTACTGCGACCCGCTTTCAGCGTCAGGCTAAAGAAAATAAATCTCCTTAGCCAGCCAATTCTTGGCTGCGAAGATATTCTTCGTACGTCCCGGAATAATCCTCAACCGTTCCATCCATCTTCACCTCTAGGATGCGGTTCGCTAAAGCCGATACAAATTCACGGTCATGGGATACAAAGATTAGTGTCCCCTCAAATTTCTCAAGCGCAATTTGCAAGCTCTCAATTGATTCCATATCCATGTGATTGGTAGGCTCATCCATGGCTAAGACGTTGTGCTTTTGCAGCATCAACTTACCCCAGATCATGCGCCCTTTTTCACCACCAGACAGCACCTTCACAGACTTACCAACCTCATCACCGGAGAATAAAAGACGTCCTAGGGTGCCGCGAACTACTTGGTCATCATCGCCAGTATTACGCCAAGTACTCATCCATTCCATGAGCGTCTCGTCTTTTGCAAACATCTCCGTGTTGTCTTGAGGTATTACACCGACATTGGCATTTTCAGCCCACTTCACATCACCACTATCAGCTGGAATACCATCAAATCGCTTGCTCAAAATTGTTTTCAACAAGGTGGTTTTACCTGCGCCGTTTTGACCGATGATCGCAATCTTTTCTCCGGCACGAATGCCAAGCTTGAAGTTCTTGAAGATGGTTCGGTCGTATGCCTTAGTCAGCGCATTGCACTCAACCGCCATATTGTGTAATTTTTTCTCGTAATCAAAGCGAATAAAAGGATTCTGACGAGAAGATGGCTTGATTTCAGCGATCTCGATTTTCTCCAACTGGCGTTGACGCGATGTTGCTTGGCGTGCTTTAGATGCATTTGCGGAGAAGCGGCTAACGAAAGCCTGCAATTCAGCAATTTTTTCTTTGGCTTTCGCATTCGATGCTAATTGCTGAGCTCTTGCCTGTGTCGAAGCCAGCATGTATGAATCGTAGTTACCTAGGTAAACCTTTAGAGTTCCATGGTCCATATCCGCCATATGCGTACAGACTTCATTTAGGAAGTGACGGTCGTGTGAAATGATGACGATCGTGCTGTTGAATTGATTCAGCACTTCCTCTAACCAATGAATCGAGTGAATGTCCAAGTTGTTGGTTGGCTCATCGAGTAGCAAGACATCGGGATCTGAAAATAGCGCTTGCGCGAGCAATACACGCAATTTCCAGCCAGGTGCAACATTGCTCATCGGACCATTATGTTGCTCAATGGGAATCCCAATACCCAACAACAACTCACCCGCTTTCGCTTCTGCGGTATAGCCACCGTACTCCGCATACCTACCTTCAAGCTCAGCGGCTTTCATATAGTCTTCGTCGGTTGCATCCGGGTTTGCATAGATCGCATCACGCTCTTGCGCTGCTTTCCACATCTCTTCATGACCCATCATCACAACATCGAGCACGCGAATATCTTCGTACGCAAATTGGTCCTGACGCAATTTACCAAGACGAATACCGGGATCCAAACTCACATTGCCACTGGAAGGCTCTAACTCGCCGCCAAGGATTTTCATGAAGGTGGATTTTCCGCAACCGTTCGCGCCAATCAAGCCGTAGCGGTTACCGCCTCCAAACTTCACGGAAATATTTTCGAACAGGGGTTTTGCCCGAAATTGCATGGTGATATTAGATGCGGACAGCACGGATATTTTCTAGCCTTCTGAAATCAGTTCAACAGACGCCCCACCGATGGGGCAAAGACCACTATTTTAACGGGTTAACGAGAAGAAACTCCCAAAAAGGGATCGACCTAGACTTTGACCCGAAATGGCGTGAAATTGGTGTGAATATCGTAGTAATCCTCGTTTTCTTTGCGCTTGAGGTAATTGACGATCCAGTACGTGAGTGGCGTAGCTAAAACCTCCCAAGAAGTCTTTAGGGCATATTGCGCAAATGCGACTTGAATGATTTCAGCAGTTGGCCATAATCCATAAACCGCTAACATATAGAAGAAGAGTCCACCAACTCACCTATTGCTGTAGAACTAATGGTGCGCATCCATAAGAAACGACCCGAAGTCCAGATCTTCATTTTGGCCAAGACAAAACTATTCGCAAAACTGCCGCACCAAAAGGAAAACATGGATGCCAATGCAATCCGCCAGGAGTTTCCAAATACGGTTTCTAAGCCATGCTGATAATTTGCCATATAAGCCCTGGCGCAACCGGTAGCGCAATCACAATTTGCGCCATGATGGCACAACAAACGCTAAGGCAGCAAATCTTGCCCACACTGCCCTACGATCTTAGGCGTAACCATAAACTTCGGTCAGGATGTTCCAAAAAAATATGCGATGGGGAAAAGAGGATGCCACTGCCAAATACTAACTCCCCAAAATACGGCAAGGTAACGACCGCGGCTTTCCCCGCCCCAATAAAGTTTGAGCACAGCAATACCACCACAAAGGCTGCCAAAATGAGGTCGTAATAACGATGGTGACGTCTTGGGGAGTTCATATGCCCAGAAAAATGAATAATAGGCAAAAGCATATCCGCATTCCTGAATTCACGCAGGCGCGGTCAAAACAATCCTAAGGATGAATAGAGACATGAGTAAAGCGAGCTTTCATTGGGAAGACCCTCTTTGTTAGATACCCAATTAACCGAAGAAGAACGTATGGTGCGCGATGCTGCGGCAGATTACGCCCAAAACCGGCTGATGCCTTGAATACTTGATGCCTACCGCAATGAAACAGCCGATCCTGCAATTTTTCGTGAAATGGGTGAGCTCGGCTTCTTAGGCATCACCATCCCCGAGCAATACGGTGGCGCTAATTTAAATTACGTTTCTTACGGCTTAATTGCTCGCGAAGTTGAAAGAGTGGATTCAGGATACCGCTCGATGATGAGCGTGCAGACCGTCGTTCATGCAAAACTTTTCGAGGACTTTTAGAGCGCGCCCCAGAACGGGTGATTCAAACGGCGTGGACCGACTCAGATCCTGCTAACTATTGAGGTTAAAGATGCGGAGGTCTTGAGGGTGGTTCAAAATAGCCTAGAAGAGGTGAAAGGCGTCACCCAAGTGCGTCGCCGGTGATAAACTACGGGGCCGTATAGGCTCGTAGCTCAGCTGGTTAGAGCACCACCTTGACATGGTGGGGGTCGTTGGTTCGAGTCCAATCGAGCCTACCAACGAATAAAGACCCAAAAAGAGGAAACTCAAGAGGCGCGGATGCCCACAAGCTACCGCGCCTTATTTTTAGGTATTGAAGTGAAGTAGCACCAGTGCACGGAATATTAGTAAGTTCAGTTAAACAGATGGAGTCGTTATGCCAGCAGTTACTCTGCCCGACGGATCAAAACGTGAGTTTGAGGCCCCTGTTCGGGTTGCGGATGTGGCTCAAAGCATCGGCAGTGGTCTTGCTAAAGCTGCGCTTGGCGGCATTGTGGATGGCAAGATGGTCGATACCAGTTTTGTCATCGATAAAGACAGTCAACTTGCCATCATTACGGATAAAAGTCCCGA
This sequence comes from Polynucleobacter necessarius, assembly GCF_900095195.1. Classification (NCBI taxonomy): domain Bacteria; kingdom Pseudomonadati; phylum Pseudomonadota; class Betaproteobacteria; order Burkholderiales; family Burkholderiaceae; genus Polynucleobacter; species Polynucleobacter necessarius. Next base: position 763,488 of record NZ_LT606950.1, on the reverse strand, counting down.
GGCTCTCGAAATTGTCCGTCACTCGACGGCACACCTGTTGGCCTATGCTGTTAAGGAATTATTTCCAGAGGCCCAAGTTACCATTGGCCCTGTTGTCGAGAATGGTTTTTACTACGACTTTTCGTATCATCGTCCATTCACACCAGAGGACTTAGTTGCTTTAGAGAAGAAGATGGTTGAGCTGGCCAAAAAAGATGAGCCAGTGGTACGCAGCGTTTTGCCTCGCGATGAGGCTGTGAAATTTTTCAAAGATCAAGGCGAGCACTACAAAGCAGAAATCATTGCCAGCATTCCTCAGGGAGAGGACGTCTCACTGTATGCAGAAGGTAAATTCACCGACTTATGCCGAGGACCTCACGTTCCTTCTACTGGAAAGCTCAAAGTTTTTAAGCTCATGAAGCTTGCTGGCGCCTATTGGCGTGGTGATAGCAAGAATGAGATGCTGCAACGTATTTACGGTACAGCATGGTTGCGTAAAGAAGATCAAGATGCGTACTTGCATATGCTTGAAGAGTCTGAAAAACGTGACCATCGTCGTTTAGGCAAGCAATTAGATTTATTTCATTTTCAAGAAGAGGCTCCAGGCTTAATCTTCTGGCATCCAAAAGGCTGGTCGATCTGGCAAGAGGTTGAGCAGTACATGCGTCGTGTCTATCAACAAGAAGGCTATCAAGAAGTCAAAGTGCCACAGATATTGGACCGAGCACTCTGGGAAAAATCTGGTCACTGGGAAAACTACAAAGAGAACATGTTCACCACGGAGTCTGAGAATCGGGCTTATGCATTAAAGCCGATGAACTGTCCTGGACATGTACAAATTTATAACTCTGGATTGCATAGCTATCGTGAGTTGCCATTGCGCTTTGGTGAGTTTGGTCAATGCCATCGCAACGAACCATCCGGGGCATTGCATGGTCTGATGCGAGTTCGCGGATTTACACAAGACGATGGGCACATTTTCTGTACCGAAGACCAGATCCAGTCAGAAGTGGCAGATTTCGACAAAGCCGTTCGCGCTGTCTACCAAGATTTTGATTTTACTGAAGTGGCGGTGAAGTTAGCGTTGCGCCCCGCAAAACGTGTTGGTGACGATGCGATTTGGGATAAGGCTGAAGAAGCGTTGCGAGGCGCCCTTAAAGCATCCGGTCAAGAATGGGAAGAATTGCCAGGTGAGGGTGCTTTTTATGGTCCTAAAATTGAATACCACCTCAAGGATTCTATTGGTCGTACATGGCAGTGCGGCACCATCCAGGTGGATTTTTCGATGCCTGCCCGTTTGGGTGCTGAATACGTGGCTGAGGACAATAGCCGCGAGACCCCGGTCATGCTCCATAGGGCCATTGTGGGCTCTTTAGAGCGTTTTATTGGGATTTTGATCGAAAATCATGCTGGAAACATGCCAGTTTGGCTCGCTCCGACCCAGGCAGTTGTCCTGAATATCTCCGGGAATTCTGCTACATATGCACAACAAGTCCAGCAAATCCTGAAAAAACAAGGGTTTAGAGTCGAGGCGGATTTGCGGAACGAGAAAATTACGTATAAAATACGCGAGCACGCATTACAGAAGATCCCATTTTTGCTCGTTGTGGGGGATAAGGAATCAGAAAGTAATTCGGTGGCCGTTCGTGCCCGTGGCGGAGTGGATTTGGGTGCAATGCCTATTGATGCCTTCGTTGCCCGACTCCAGCAGGATATATCCCAGAAAGTCGGACCCGAGCCTAGCTAGGGTTAGAACGGTTTTTATTGTTTTTTTAAAGGAATTAAGAAGATCGCTACTGAAAGATTGCAGCGCATTAATCGGGAAATTACTGCTCCTGAAGTGCGTTTGATTGGAATCGATGGTGAAGCCATCGGTGTAGTTAAGTTGAGTGAAGCCTTAGCGGCAGCAGAAGAGAAAGATACCGATCTGGTTGAAATTGCTCCCACCGCTGCACCGCCTGTAGTCCGAATCGTGGACTTTGGCAAATTCAAATACCAAGAAGCCAAGCGTCAGCATGAAGCTAAGCTGAAGCAAAAAATGGTTCAGGTAAAGGAAGTGAAATTCCGCCCTGGTACAGACGATGGTGATTATGGTGTGAAGCTACGCAATCTAATCTGCTTTTTAGAGGATGGCGATAAGACAAAAATTACGTTGCGGTTTCGGGGTCGTGAAATGGCCCACCAAGAAATCGGAGCAAGGATGTTGGAGCGTTTGAAAGTGGACCTACAAGAGTATGGTCAAGTCGAACAGTTTCCAAAGATGGAGGGTCGCCAAATGGTGATGGTACTGGCCCCCGTCCGCAAGGCTAAGTAACTAGGTTTATAAAAAATCTAGTTCTTAAGTAGGGAGGCATTGAAAGATGCTGGCAGTAGAGAAGTGTTTCTGGGTACAGGAAGAGTAACCGTCGGTTGCCACCTATGTTGCACAAGTAAAAGAAGGGGTGCTTTATGCCCAAGATGAAGAGCAAGAGTAGCGCCAAAAAGCGTTTCACGGTTCGCGCAGGCGGAACCATCAAACGAGGTCAGGCTTTCAAACGCCACATCCTCACCAAGAAGAACACGAAGAACAAGCGTCATTTGCGTGGTTCCACCGAAGTTGCGAAATCTGATGTTAAGTCAATTCGCTCCATGCTTCCTTACGCTTAACCTCAGACTAGATTAGGAGAATTCAATGCCAAGAGTCAAACGTGGGGTTACAGCAATAGCCCGTCATAAGAAAATTACCGATGCCGCAACGGGTTACCACGGCCGTCGTAAAAACGTATTCCGCATTGCTAAGCAAGCGGTTATGCGTGCTGGTCAATATGCCTATCGTGACCGTCGCAACAAGAAACGTGTATTCCGCGCTTTGTGGATTGCCCGTATCAATGCGGCAGTGCGTGAGCATGACTTGACATACAGCGTATTCATCAATGGTTTGAAGAAAGCTGCGATCGATCTCGACCGCAAAGTACTTTCCGATATGGCTATTGCTGACAAAGCAGCCTTTGCTGCTTTGGTTGCTCGGATCAAGTCCGTAGTCAACACTGCAGCTTAATTCTTAGTTTCTAAGCGAACTAAGCTGCAATGGTTTCTCTCGACCAAATTGTCGAGGATGCCAAACGTGATTTCTCCGGAGCTGCCGACTCGGCAGCTCTTGAGGACGCGAAAGCCAGGTATCTCGGTAAGTCAGGTGTTCTCACTGAACGTTTAAAAGCGCTTGGTGGAATGTCGCCTGAGGATCGTAAGAGTGCTAGCGCCCAAATTAATCAAATCAAAACGCAAGTTGAGGCTGCACTACAAGAGCGTCGCCAAGCTTTGGCTGATGCCGTATTGCAACAGCGTTTAGCTGCTGAATCTATCGATGTTTCCTTGCCAGGGCGCGGTCAAGCGGTTGGTAGCTTGCATCCTGTAATGCGCACTTGGGAGCGAGTAGAAGAAATCTTCCGCTCCATTGGTTTTGATGTGGCTGATGGTCCTGAGATTGAAATCGACTGGTTTAATTTCACGGCACTCAATAGCCCTGAAAATCATCCTGCTCGATCTATGCAGGATACTTTTTATATTGATGGCAAAGATTCTCTAGAGAAACCGTTGCTGTTACGCACACACACCAGCCCCATTCAGGTTCGGTTTGCGAGTGAGCACGTCAAAAAATATGCAAATGCTGATGTCATGCCGCCAATAAAGGTAATTGCACCAGGTAGAACCTATCGCGTGGACAGCGATGCAACTCACTCGCCCATGTTTCACCAGGTAGAGGGTTTGTGGATTGCACAAAGCGTTTCTTTTGCCGATCTGAAGGGCGTGTATACCGACTTCTTGAGAACATTTTTTGAGACGAATGAATTGCAGGTGCGTTTTCGTCCATCGTATTTCCCGTTCACTGAGCCTTCCGCTGAAATTGATATGGCCTTTGGTAGCGGTAAGCTCGCTGGCCGTTGGTTAGAGATCTCGGGTGCCGGTCAGGTTCATCCAAATGTCTTACGCAATATGGGTATTGACCCAGAGCACTATACCGGTTTTGCCTTTGGTTCCGGTCTAGAGCGTTTAACCATGTTGCGTTATGGCGTCGATGATTTACGCCTCTTCTTTGAAAACGATTTGCGTTTCTTGGCGCAATTTCCTGCATAAACAGGTTCACACGGTATGCAATTCTCTGAATCCTGGCTTCGTCAATACGTAAACCCATCGCTAGATAGCGATGCCTTAGGCCATGCGATGACAATGGCTGGTCTAGAGGTAGAAGAGCAGCACTCTGTTGCCCCACCATTTACCAAAATTGTGGTGGCGCAAATCTTGTCTGCGGAGCAGCATCCTGATGCGGACCGTTTAGGTGTTTGTAAAGTCGATGCCGGTACTGGTCAAGAGCTGCAAATTGTTTGTGGTGCACCGAATGCGCGTGCTGGCATTAAGATTCCATGTGCTCTGGTAGGTGCCGAATTGCCTCCTGCGGAGGCAGGTGGCAAGCCTTTCCTAATTAAGGTTGGCAAGCTCCGTGGCGTAGAGAGCCAGGGTATGTTGTGCTCTGGGCGCGAGCTTGGGCTTGGTGATGACCATGAAGGCATTTTGGAGTTACCTGCTGATGCACCTGTAGGCGAAGATATTCGCAAATATCTTGATTTGGATGATCAGATCTATGTGATCAAATTAACGCCAAACAAAGCCGATTGTTTGTCGCTGTTAGGCATGGCAAGAGAAGTATCGGCAATTACGGGCTCCTCTCTGTGTAAACCGAGTTGGCATTCTCCGGCGGTATCCATCGATGACAAACGCAGAGTTAGCGTTTTAAATACGGATTTGTGCGGTCGCTTTGCTGGTCGCGTGATTCGTGGTGTAAACCCCAAAGCCAAAACCCCAGACTGGGTTGTGACGCGTTTAAATCGTGCAGGCCAACGCAGTATTTCAGCATTAGTCGACTTATCAAACTACGTGATGTTAGAAATGGGTCAGCCAACCCATGTGTTTGATATTGATAAATTCCAAGGTGATATTGCGGTACGTTGGGCCAAAGCCGGTGAGACCCTAGAGCTTCTCAATGGTCAAACCGTTACTCTGGTTGGCCCTGATTCGTCAGGCAAAGTTCAAGAAGCGGGTGTAGTGGCCGATCAGAATGGTCCCGTAGCTCTCGCAGGCATTATGGGCGGTAATCATTGCGTAGTTGGCGACCAAACAACCAATATCTATGTAGAAGCCGCCTATTGGTTGCCTTCGGCGATTCAAGGACGAGCACGTCGTTTCAATTTCAGTACCGATGCTGCGCATCGCTTTGAGCGTGGTGTCGATCCGCAAAATACAGTGAATTGTCTGGAATATCTTTCCTCACTCATTCTCGAGGTTTGTGGTGGGCAGGCCGGTCCGGTAGATGATCAGATCCTCAATGTACCAGAGCGTAAGAATGTGAAAATGCGTCTTGCTCGTGCTGAAAAGGTAATTGGCATTCCGCTGACAAATGAAGTGATTGCCGATGTTTTTAGACGTTTAGGTTTTGAGTTTAAGAAAGCGGTTGATGTTTTTGTTGTGACACCGCCAAGCTACCGCTTTGATATCGAGATCGAAGAAGATTTGATTGAAGAAGTTGTGCGGATGTATGGATTTGAAAACATTTCCGATAAGCCGCCAGTGGCGTCGCTCAAAATGAGTGCAAAAGCCGAAGCAAAACGCGGTATTCATTTGCTCCGTCAGCGTTTTGCATTACAGGGCTATCAAGAGGCAGTGAATTTTGGTTTTACAGATCAAGAGAGCGAACAACGACTTACTGGCGCAACTGAGCAAAATTTAATACGTGTACTGAATCCAATCGCTAATCAGTATGGCGTCATGCGCAGCACCCTCTGGGGCGGTCTGCTTTCGCAGCTTAAGTCGAATTTGAACCGCGGTGCAGGGCGAGTGCGCCTATTTGAGACTGGCAGAATATTTAAACGCGATGCTGCGATTGCCGAGCAAGCTGGCAAAGTTGCGGGCTTTGAACAGCCCCAAAAGATTGGCGGATTAGCATATGGTGCGGCCGTTCCAGAGCAGTGGGCAAGCCCATCAAAAGCAGTCGATTTTTTTGATGTGAAAGGTGATCTAGAGCGGGTATTAGATCCGCTGCACTTTATTACTGAAGCTGCACAACATCCTGCTCTGCATCCTGGACGTAGTGCCAAGGTATTTTTGCAGGTTGGCAAAAATCGAGTTGAGGTAGGTTGGATTGGTGAACTACATCCTGGTATTCAGCAATCCTATGAATTGCCTCAAGCACCAGTGCTATTTGAGTTGGATCTAGAGTGGATTCGTGATCTGGGTCTACCAGCTCCCGAAGAGTTAAGTAAATTTCCTGCGGTGCAACGCGATTTAGCGCTAGTGGTGAAACAGAATGTTTCGGCTCAATCCTTGTTGGATGCAATGACTGCTTCCAAGCAGAATTTTGTGCGTACGATTGAATTATTTGATGAATTTAAGCCAAAAGCAGGTTCTAGTAGCATGGCCGAAGATGAAAAGAGCTTGGCGTTCCGCGCCACGCTGCTGAATACCCAGGAAACCTTGCAAGATGCCCAAATTGACGCTGTTATGGCGGCTTTATTGGGTGCGGTAGAAAAAAAGTGTGCAGCCCGTCTGCGCTAGGTTTGCTATTACGGCTCTACCAAAAATACTTAGAGACATCGATACTGAAAAGACTATCCATGGGCGACATCAACACCAACGATACCGTTACTAAAAACGAACTCTCTGAAGCGCTCATCGATCAAATCGGTCTGAATAAACGTGAAGCCAAAGATATGATTGATGCATTTTTCGATCGCATTGGTCAATCTTTAGAAGCTGGTACTGAAGTGAAGATCTCCGGCTTTGGTAATTTTCAGTTGCGTAATAAATCGGCTCGTCCTGGCCGAAACCCAAAGACAGGGCAGATGATTCCTATCGCGGCAAGACGCGTCGTTACTTTTCATGCCAGTCAGAAGCTGAAAGATGTAGTGGAGTCACATGCTCGAGAAAACCGAGTTTGATGTTAGCTCGGCATTACCGAGCTCTCAACTGCCTCCCATTCCCCCTAAACGGTATTTCACGATCGGTGAAGTAGCGGATTTGTGTGGTGTACGTTCACTGCGCTATTGGGAACAAGAATTTACCCAATTAAGCCCGCAAAAGCGCCGTGGTAACCGTCGGTATTACCAACATCATGAAGTGGTGCTTATCCGCAAGATACGTGCACTTCTTTACGAAGAGGGTTTCACAATCAGCGGTGCCCGTAAACGTCTTGAAGAGGCGCGTGACGAATTACGCTTGCGCGAGGAGTTGCAGGCTGTACTGCAAATTCTGTCTAAATAGTTACTGCTACAATTTTCGCTTGTCGGGGCGTAGCGCAGCCTGGTAGCGTACATGCATGGGGTGCATGTGGTCGGAGGTTCAAATCCTCTCGCCCCGACCATTTTTAGCGAAGTCTTACTAAAATTTCCTAAGTCATTGATCTATAAGAATTAATTTGTATTAAACTGTTATCTGAGTCTTTCTAATCACACAAGGTCGCACGATGATTGGTCCTGGTCTGCTACAATTCGATGGCTTTGATTTGTAAAGCTTTTTTGTTTTATTTTGTTTATAACGCACGACACAAACTGGGTGAAAGCTCATGTGTTCGCAAGTAAGGAGTACTAAAATGGCAGTTGCTGATATTAAAACGGCGGAAATCGTCAAAGAAAACGCGCGCAGCGCAAACGATACGGGTAGCCCTGAAGTTCAAGTTTCATTGCTTACCGCCCGCATCAATGAATTAATCCCCCATTTCAAGGCTAACGCCAAAGACCATCACAGCCGTCGCGGTTTGTTGAAGATGGTTTCACGTCGCCGTCGCCTCTTGGATTACCTCAAAGGCAAAGATCTGGATCGCTATCGCGCATTGATCGACAAATTGGGTCTCCGTAAGTAATTCTTATCGGTATTGCAATGCCATCTTACTTAGGGTTGTTTCTATACAGAAACAGTCTTAAGAAGGTGGCATGTTTTTTGAGCGCTTTTCGATTATTTGTGTAGGGGATCGTGTCATTCCAATGAGCTTCTGGGTTCAGAGTCTCCCTGGAATGGCATCCCTTGTAATTGAAATCGCTCCAGTGTTGTCGTGACACTGCGTTATCCCACGACAAACGCGATGCTCATGTGAGTATGGTGTGAACAATTTGGAGAAGATCAGAATGACCATGTTTAGAAAAGCAGTAAAGAGTTTTCAATGGGGTAACCATCAAGTAACGATGGAAACCGGCGAGATTGCTCGTCAAGCGGGTGGTGCTGTAATCGTTAACGTAGATGACACCGTAGTAATGGGTACTGTCGTAGCATCTAAGTCTGCTAAGCCAGGCCAAGACTTTTTCCCTTTAACCGTCGATTATTTAGAAAAGACTTACGCAGCCGGTAAGATCCCTGGTGGTTTCTTCCGTCGTGAAGGCCGTCCATCTGAAAGTGAGACATTGATCTCCCGTTTGATTGATCGCCCAATTCGTCCGCTATTCCCAGAGGGTTTCTATAACGAAGTACAAGTTGTTGTACATGTGTTGTCGATCAACCCAGAAGTGCCATCGGATATTCCTGCATTGATCGCTGCTTCTGCTGCGTTAGCGGTTTCAGGTATTCCATTTAGCGGTCCAGTTGGTGCTGCCCGTGTTGGTTACGCCAACGGCCAGTATCTCTTGAACCCAACCCGCACAGAGCAAACAACCAGTGAGTTGGATTTAATTGTTGCCGGAACTCAAGCAGCCGTATTGATGGTGGAGTCTGAGGCAAACCAACTTTCTGAGAAAGTAATGCTGGGTGCTGTGGTATTTGGTCATGAGCAAATGCAAACCGCTATTAATGCGATTAACGATTTAGTGCGTGAAGCTGGTAAACCTGAGTGGGATTGGCAAGCGGCCCCTAAAGATGAGCCATTGATTGCTAAGGTGAGCGCTTTGGCTGAAGGTCCATTGCGTGAGGCATACCAAATTCGTCAAAAGGGTGCTCGCTCCGACAAGTTAAAAGCGATTACCAAAGAAGTGATCGCAAAATTGGCTGAAGAGGGCGAAGTGGATGAGGTTGCTGTTGGCAATATCCTCTTTGAAATCGAAGCAAAAATTGTGCGTAGCCAGATTTTGAATGGCGAGCCGCGTATTGATGGTCGCGATACTCGCACAGTGCGTCCAATTGAAATTCGCAATGGCTTATTGCCGCGCACTCATGGTTCAGCACTCTTTACTCGTGGTGAAACACAGGCTCTTGTTGTGGCAACTTTGGGTACTGCACGTGATGAGCAAATTATTGACGCGCTCGAAGGTGAATACCGCGATCGTTTCATGCTCCACTACAACATGCCTCCATTTGCGACGGGCGAAACTGGTCGTGTAAGTAGTCCAAAGCGCCGTGAAATTGGTCATGGACGTTTGGCAAAGCGCGCGTTGATTCCTGTGCTGCCAAGCCCAGAAGACTTCGCTTACAGTATTCGTGTAGTTTCCGAAATCACGGAATCTAATGGCTCCTCATCGATGGCTTCTGTTTGTGGTGGCTGCTTGGCAATGATGGATGCGGGAGTTCCTGTTAAGGCACACGTCGCTGGTGTAGCCATGGGCTTGATTTTGGATGGCAATCGTTTTGCCGTATTGACCGATATCTTGGGTGATGAAGATCACTTAGGCGATATGGATTTCAAAGTGGCGGGTACTGCAAACGGTATTACTGCACTGCAGATGGACATCAAAGTTCAGGGCATTACAAAAGAAATCATGCAGGTTGCTTTGGCGCAAGCAAAAGAGGGTCGCTTGCATATCTTGAGCAAAATGCAAGAAGCAATGGGATCTGTGCGTACGGAGTTATCAGCACACGCCCCACGTATGGTGTCTTTCAAGATTCATCCAGACAAGATTCGCGAAGTGATTGGTAAGGGTGGTGCAACCATCCAAGCGCTCACCAAGGAAACTGGCTGCAGTATTGACATTCAAGACGATGGCACCGTTACCATTGCCTCAACTAATGCGGATGGTCTAGCACAAGCGAAAGCCCGTATTGAAGGCATTACTGCTGAAGCTGAAGTTGGCAAGATTTACGAAGGCCCAGTGGTAAAGTTACTTGAATTTGGCGCTTTAGTGAACATTCTTCCGGGTAAGGATGGTCTCTTGCACATCTCTGAAATTTCCAATGAGCGTGTGAAAGAAGTTAAGGACTACCTAGCTGAAGGTCAAGTTGTGCGCGTGAAGTTGCTCGCTGCTGATGAGCGCGGTCGCTTGCGTCTCTCTCTGAAAGCTGCCATGGCAGAAGGGGCGGGCACGATTGCTCCATTGGCTGGTACTGCAGAGGCGAATGCCGAAGTTGCACCAACCAATGGCGAAACTGCTTAAACAGCACCTAATAATTCTTCGGAGTTTTCAATGCGCGTTATTGAGATCAAAGAATACGGGGCACCAGAGATGCTGGTGCCAACTACTCGTCCAGATCCGGCTATTCCCAGCGCTGGTACTGGCGAGATTCTGATCAAAGTTTTGGCAGCAGGAATTAATCGCCCAGACGTTTTGCAACGTAAGGGTCATTACCCCGTACCGCCTGGCGCATCCGATATTCCTGGCCTTGAAGTTGCCGGTGAGATTGTTGGCGGCGACTTATCGCATGTCGACAATTCCTTGGGTTTAAAAATCGGTGATAAGGTTTATGCATTGGTGCAGGGCGGTGGATATGCAGAGCTTTGCACCGCACCCATTGCTCAATGCCTACCATATCCAACTGGATTTACCGATCAAGAAGCAGCCTCTCTCCCGGAGGCGTTCTACACCGTGTGGAGCAATGTCTTCATGCGCGGCGAGTTATCTGAGGGTGAGACGCTCTTAGTTCAGGGTGGCTCTAGCGGTATTGGTGTTACCGCGATCTTGCTGGCCAAGGCGCTGGGACACAAAGTATTTGTAACCGCTGGTACCGATGAAAAGTGTGCGGCATGTTTGAAGTTGGGCGCTGATTTGGCGATTAACTACAAGACTCAGGATTTTGTTGAAGAGGTCAAGAAAGCGACTGACGGAAAAGGCGTTAATGTCATCCTGGATATGGTGACAGGCGCTTATGTCCAACGTGAGATTGATTGCCTTGCAGATGATGGTCGTATCGTGATTATTGCAATAATGGGCGGCTCTAAAGCCGAAGTGAATACCGGTCAAATTCTGCGCCGTCGCTTAACCATTACTGGCTCTACTTTGCGTCCTCGCCCTGTATCGTTCAAGAAGCAAATTACAAAACAGCTTTATGAAACCGTTTGGCCACTTCTCAATACTGGCAAGCTTAAGCCTGCTATCTATAAAACTTTTGCACTTGATGAAGCAGCAGAAGCCCATCGCTTGATGGAATCTTCTGAGCACGTTGGCAAAATTGTTTTGACGGTTTAATTTCTCGTTTACATATGCGACCACTCATCGTTATTGGCAACTGGAAAATGAATGGCAATCTGGCGAGTAATGCGGATTGGATTAAAACTGTTGCTCGAGGCATGGAGAGTGGCATGCCTGCAGATCGTCAATATGTGGTGTGTCCACCACATCCGTATTTAGCGCAATGCGCACAACTTATTAAGGAACATTCTTTAGCATTTTTAAGCTTGGGTGCGCAGGATGCTTCTGCGCAATCGAGTGGTGCCTATACCGGTGAAGCGAGTGCTTCAATGCTCAAGGAATTGGGTTGTCGATATGTGATTTTGGGTCACTCCGAGCGTCGTCAACTACATCATGAAGTGGATGAAGTGGTGGCCGCGAAAGCCTTGCAAGTTCTGGATAACGGCATGACCCCGGTGATTTGCGTTGGCGAAACTGCGGATGAGCGCAATTCTGGTCGTGCTGAAGAAGTGGTTTGTGGTCAGATAACGAAACAAGTTGCAGTACTGCAGGACCGTTTGGTGGACTGTTTGATTGCCTATGAACCCGTGTGGGCTATTGGCACCGGAAAAGTCGCAAGCGCTCAAGTAGCACAGGACATGCATCGCCACATTCGTTTACAGCTCGCCGAGTTTGATGAGGATGTTGCTTCTCATGTCGGCATTTTGTATGGCGGCAGTGTCAAACCCGACAATGCTGTGGAATTGTTTGCCATGCCAGATATAGATGGTGGATTAGTTGGGGGCGTTTCATTGAACCCAAATGATTTTCTAGCCATCTGTCAGGCATAACATTTTTTATTTGGAGAGTAACTGTGGAATGGTTTAAGACCTTATTAATCGTATTGCAAGTGATCTCAGCATTGGCTGTCATCTTGCTTGTTCTTTTGCAACAGGGTAAGGGGGCAGATATGGGGGCCGCTTTTGGTTCTGGTGCCTCAGGAAGCCTCTTTGGAGCCAGTGGTTCGGCGAACTTTTTATCGCACACAACGGCTATCTTTGCGGCGGTATTTTTTCTTAGCACTTTGGGTATTACCTGGCTGGGAAATAAAAAAGAGGTCAGTCCTGGGGTGCTCTCTGGTACGGTTGCTCCTGCTGCCGCTCCAGCAGCTCCGGTTGTTCCTTCCCAGAATCCTAGCAAGCCTGCAGTTCCTAAGTAAAAAAGTAGGCTTTTACGGATTTTGCTACCCCCTTTTTTTTTGGTAGTTTAGTGGTGCAATGCAGTAGAATTAATGGGTTTTGCAAGATGCCGACGTGGTGAAATTGGTAGACACGCTATCTTGAGGGGGTAGTGGCTTAGGCTGTGCGAGTTCGAGTCTCGCTGTCGGCACCAATATGCAGTAAATAAAGCTAGGGTTTTTGCTCTTAATCAATAGAGCGGGTAGTGAAATAACGAATAACTTGCAGTTTTGATGAATGTTTAGATAAACGACTCAGGACCAATAAACGACTCAGGACCATTTTGAATCTCGCCAATTACTTTCCTATTTTGCTTTTTATCCTCGCAGGCATTGGGGTGGGTTTAGTCCCCATGTTCCTTGGAAAAATTTTGGCTCCCTCGAAGCCTGACGCTGAGAAACTCTCCCCCTATGAGTGCGGTTTTGAAGCATTCGAAGATGCGCGGATGAAGTTTGATGTGCGCTACTACCTCATTGCCATTCTCTTTATTTTGTTCGACCTGGAAACTGCGTTCTTATTCCCATGGGGAGTCGCGTTGCGTGATCTTGGTTGGTTTGGCTACGCCTCTATGGTGATCTTCCTCTTGGAATTCATTGTGGGATTTGTTTATATCTGGAAAAAGGGCGCTCTCGACTGGGAGTGATCGATATGGCATTAGAAGGCGTTCTCAAAGAAGGATTTGTTACTACCACTGCGGATCAGTTGATTAACTGGTCGCGTAATGGTTCTTTATGGCCCATGACCTTTGGTCTTGCCTGTTGTGCGGTCGAAATGATGCATGCTGGCGCCTCTCGTTATGACTTAGACCGTTTTGGTGTAGTTTTCCGTCCATCGCCACGTCAGTCTGATTTGATGATCGTCGCAGGAACGCTGTGCAACAAGATGGCTCCGGCTTTGCGCAAAGTTTATGACCAGATGCCTGAACCCCGTTGGGTGATCTCAATGGGCTCATGCGCCAATGGTGGTGGTTACTACCACAACTCCTATTCAGTAGTTCGCGGTTGTGACCGCATTGTGCCAGTGGATATTTATGTTCCTGGCTGTCCTCCAACTGCAGAAGCGTTGATCTACGGAATTATTCAGTTGCAATCGAAGATCGCACGTACCAGCACGATTGCGCGGAAGGCATAAGTGATGTCAGATCGTTTAGTTCAGTTGGCAGCTAATCTAGAGAAAGTTCTCGGAAAGCGCATTCACTCAGTGGAGATTGCACTCGGTGAAATTACCGTGGCTTTGAATGCAGATACCTATTTCGAAACTGCCTTAATGCTCCGCGACGATCCCTCTCTGGTATTTGCGCAATTAATTGATTTATGTGGTGTTGATTACCAAGATTTCCGCGAGGGCTCTTGGGCAGGTCAGCGCTTTGGTGTGGTTAGCCATTTATTATCGCTTGAGCACAATTGGCGTTTGCGTGTGCGCGTGTTTGCGTCGGACGATAGTTACCCTGTTGTGGCCTCGGTTACGCCAGTTTGGAACTGTGCGAACTGGTTTGAGCGCGAAGCGTTTGATCTCTATGGCATCCTTTTTGAAGGTCACCAAGATTTGCGTCGCATCTTGACCGACTACGGTTTCATTGGTCATCCATTCAGAAAAGATTTCCCAATCAGTGGCAATGTTGAAATGCGCTATGACCCCGAATTAAAGCGCGTGGTCTACCAGCCTGTCACGATTGAAGCGCGTGAAATTACGCCGCGTATCGTTCGCGAAGAGCAATACGGAGGTTCGGTATAAGTCATGGCACAAATTAATAACTACACCCTCAATTTTGGTCCTCAGCATCCTGCGGCACACGGCGTATTGCGTCTAGTATTGGAGTTGGATGGCGAGGTTATTCAGCGCGCGGATCCGCACATTGGTTTGTTGCATCGTGCAACTGAAAAGTTGGCTGAGACACGTACTTGGATTCAAAACGTTCCCTATATGGATCGCTTGGATTATGTGTCCATGATGTCCAACGAACATGGGTATGTGTTGGCTATTGAAAAGTTATTGCAAATCGATGTTTCATTGCGTGCGCAATACATTCGCGTCATGTATGACGAGCTCACCCGTTTATTGAACCACTTGCTTTGGATTGGCTGTCACGGCCTCGACGTTGGTGCAATGGCAGTGTTTCTTTATGCCTTCCGTGATCGTGAAGACATCTTCGATATGTATGAAGCTGTTTCTGGCGCACGTATGCACGCCGCTTACTATCGTCCTGGCGGTGTCTATCGTGATTTGCCAGATCAAATGGCGCAGTACGATAAATCGAAAATTCGTAGCGCTTCAGCTGTAAGACGGTTGAATGAAAACCGCAGCGGTACGTTGCTTGATTTCATTGAACAATTTACGCAGGGCTTTGATGCCAGCGTTGATGAATACTGCAACCTGCTAACCGATAACCGTATTTGGAAACAACGTTTAGTCAATATTGGCATCGTTAGTCCGGAGCGTGCTTTACAACTGGGCTTTACTGGTCCGATGTTGCGTGGGTCCGGTATCGAGTGGGATTTGCGTAAGAAGCAACCATACGAAGTGTATGACCGTCTCGACTTTGATATTCCAGTAGGCGTAAACGGTGATTCATATGATCGTTATCTTGTTCGTATGGAAGAAATGCGCCAATCGAATCGGATCATCAAACAATGTGTGGCTTGGTTAAAAGCAAATCCAGGCCCAGTCATGAGTGATAACCATAAGGTTTCTCCACCAAAACGCGTGGACATGAAGACCAATATGGAAGAGTTGATTCACCATTTCAAACTATTTACTGAAGGTATTCATGTGCCTGATGGTGAAGCCTATTCAGCAGTTGAGCACCCTAAAGGCGAGTTTGGCATTTACCTCATTTCAGATGGTGCCAATAAACCATACCGCATGAAGATTCGTGCTCCTGGATTTGTACATCTCTCCGCTATGGATGAGATGTCACGTGGCCATATGTTGGCTGATGCAGTGACCATCATTGGCACGCAAGATATTGTGTTCGGGGAAATTGACCGCTAATTACAGTGTGCCAAGGAAGATTTCATGACAACAACGCTTCAACTATCCGAAAAAACGCTGGCAGATATTGCCCGTAACGTCGCTAAATATCCATCTGAGCAAAAGCAATCTGCTGTAATGGCATCGTTGATTGCCGCTCAAACTGAAGTGGGTTGGGTATCCCCTGAGGTAATCGCTACCGTTGCGCAAATATTAGAAATGCCAACGATTGCAGTAGAAGAAGTAGCAACGTTTTACAACATGTATAACACCAAGCCCATTGGGAAGTACAAGTTGGTGATCTGTACAAATTTACCGTGTCAATTAACGCACGGTGAAACTGCGGCAACTTACCTCAAAGAAACGTTGGGCATTGGTTTCAATGAAACTACGCCTTGCGGTACCTTTACATTAAAAGAGGGTGAGTGCATGGGTGCGTGCGGCGACTCACCAGTCATGTTGGTTAATGACAAGCGTATGTGTAGTTTTATGAGTAAAGAAAAGATTGATGCTCTTTTGAATGAGTTGCGTGCAGAAGGAAAGGCGGCATGACCAGTTTGCACGATCGTCACATTAAGCCATTGATTCTTGCGGGATTGAATGGTGAGAACTGGCGCTTAAAAGATTACGAAAGTCGTGGAGGCTATCAACAGTTACGTTGCTTGATTAACGACAAGGTGGCTCCAGACGCCATTATTGCGGAATTAAAAGCTTCTTCACTGCGTGGTCGCGGAGGTGCAGGTTTCCCGACTGGATTGAAGTGGAGTTTTATGCCGCGTCAGTTCCCTGGCCAGAAATATTTGGTATGCAACAGCGAAGAAGGTGAGCCCGGCACATTTAAAGACCGCGACATCATGCGTTACAACCCGCATGCATTGATTGAGGGCATGATTATCGGCGCCTACACTATGGGCATCTCAGCAGGTTACAACTACATCCATGGCGAAATCTGGGAAGTCTATTCCCGCTTTGAAGAGGCCTTGGAGGAAGCGCGTGCTGCAGGGTATCTGGGCGATAAAATTTTAGGCAGCGACTTCTCATTCCAGTTGCATGCAGCTCCATGTTGGGGTGCGTACATCTGCGGTGAAGAGACTGCTTTGCTGGAATCATTGGAGGGTAAAAAGGGTCAGCCTCGCTTTAAGCCGCCATTCCCAGCCAGCTTTGGTTTGTACGGCAAACCAACAACCATTAACAACACCGAAACATTTGCTGCTGTGCCATTTATCTTGGCGATTGGTGGGCAAGCGTACTTAGATCTTGGTAAGCCTAATAACGGTGGTACGAAGATTTTCTCCGTCTCTGGCGATGTAGTGCATCCCGGTAATTATGAAATTCCACTAGGCACACCGTTTGCTGAGCTTCTCAAGTTGGCGGGTGGCATGCGTGACGGAAAAGCTATCAAGGCAGTTATCCCAGGCGGCTCATCGGCCCCCGTCATTCCAGGTGCCCAGATGATGGATCTGACCATGGATTACGACAGTATTGCCAAGGCAGGCTCAATGTTGGGTTCTGGTGCGGTCATCGTTATGAATGAAACGCGTTGCATGGTGCGCGCATTAGAACGCTTATCGTATTTCTATCACGAAGAATCTTGCGGACAATGTACGCCTTGCCGTGAAGGTACTGGCTGGTTGTGGCGCATTGTTCATCGTATAGAACATGGCCAAGGTCGACCTGAGGATTTGGATTTGCTCAACGATGTAGCAGCCAATATCCAAGGTCGTACGATTTGCGCCTTGGGTGATGCAGCGGCAATGCCAGTGCGTGGCATGTTGAAACATTACATGGATGAATTTGCGTATCACGTAGAACATAAGCGTTGCTTAGATTCTGCTAAACCTTTGTAAGTTATTGAGCACGGGACATCTTAAAGTGAGTATGGTAGAAATCGAATTAGATGGCAAGACTGTAGAAGTTCCGCAAGGTTCGATGGTGATGCACGCCGCGAATAAGCTCGGTACTTATGTGCCGCACTTCTGCTATCACAAGAAGTTATCGATTGCGGCGAACTGCCGTATGTGCCTTGTTGAAGTAGAAAAAGCGCCAAAACCATTGCCTGCCTGTGCCACTCCAGTTACTCAAGGAATGAAGGTTTTTACGCATTCCGCAAAAGCTGTAGAAGCCCAGCGCTCCGTAATGGAATTCTTATTGATCAACCACCCATTAGATTGCCCGATTTGCGATCAAGGTGGTGAGTGTCAACTACAAGATTTGGCAGTGGGTTACGGTAAATCCAATTCTCGCTATGACGAAGAAAAGCGAGTGGTATTCCATAAGAATGCTGGGCCATTGATCTCTATGCAAGAGATGAGTCGCTGCATTCACTGCACACGTTGCGTTCGTTTTGGACAAGAAGTTGCTGGTGTGATGGAGCTTGGCATGATCAACCGTGGCGAGCACTCGGAGATCACGACTTTTGTTGGTCAAACAGTCGATTCAGAGCTTTCTGGAAACATGATTGATTTGTGTCCAGTTGGTGCATTAACCAGCAAGCCATTCCGCTATGAAGCGCGCACTTGGGAATTGGGTCGTAAGCGCTCTGTGAGCCCGCACGATAGCCTGGGCTCAAACACAACCGTTCAAACCAAAAACAACAAGGTAATGCGTGTCGTAGCTTTAGAGAATGAAGCTATTAATGAATGCTGGATTAGCGACCGTGATCGCTTTGCATACGAAGGATTAAACAGCGCAGACCGTGTCACTGCACCTATGGTGAAGCGGGGTGGACAGTGGTTAGAAACTGATTGGCAATCTGCGCTGGATTATGTTGCAAGCTCTCTGCAGAAAATCTCCGCTGAGAGTGGTGTGCAGTCGGTTGGCGCATTGGCGCATCCGATTTCTAGCACTGAAGAGCTCTATCTTTTGCAAAAATTAGTACGTGGCCTTGGCTCAAATCAAATCGAAACCCGTCTGCGCCAAGTGAATATTTCTGGAGCTGCTCCAGCACCATGGTTGGGTATGCCAATCGCTAAGTTCAGCGACCTGGATCGCGTCTTGATTATTGGTAGCTTCTTGCGCAAAGATCAACCGATTCTTGCCGCACGTTTGCGGACCGTTGTCAAGCGCGGCTTGCAAGTTGCTCGTATTGATGCTGGCGGCGATGATTGGTTAATTCCTTCATTCGGTATTGCTGCGGCTCCCGGCGCCTGGGTCAATACATTAGGCCAAGTTGCACTAGCGGTAGCAAAGGCGAAGTCAGTTGCTGCCCAAGCGGGAACGCCAAACATTGCTGTTTCTCCGCAAACTCAGAAGATTGCTGATGCACTGCTGTCCGGTTCAAACGTGTCCGTGTTGATTGGTTCTGCGGCAACTAGCCATCCTCAAGCAGCTGATTTGCATGTATTGGCGCAATTTATTGCACAACAGACTGGCGCAACCCTTGGATTTTTACTAGAGGGTGGTAATGCCGTTGGTGCATCGTTAGTTAACGCAAACGGCGCAGGTGTTGAGTCAGTATTGACTGGTGAGCGCCGCGCCGTCCTGTTAATGAACATTGATCCGGATTCGGATCTACCTAATCCTCAGCAGGCAAGAGAGGCATTAGCAAAAGCAAATACGGTGATTGCATTGAGCGCATTTAAGTCGGCAGACTTATTGGAAGTGGCTGACGTTATCTTGCCAATTACCCCATTTACTGAAACAGTGTCCACCTTTGTGAATGCAGAGGGAAGAGTGCAAACCATTCAGCCTTCTGTAAAACCTCTTGGTGACTCTCGTCCCGCATGGAAAGTCTTACGTGTCCTTGGTGGGTTATTAGGCTTAGATGGTTTCTTGTACAACTTGCCAGAAGAGGTGATTGGTGAGGCGCTGGGTGATAACTATTGCACCCGCTTGAATAACGATAGTTCAGCGGCGGGTGTAAGTAATAACCATTCAATTATGGTTGGTCTTGAGCGCTTAGCCGATGTCAATATTTATGCAGGCGATGCGATCGTGCGCCGATCATCTGCCTTGCAGTTGACTCGTGATGCTAAGCGCGGCAATCAAGCAGGTATTAATTCAACACTCTTTGCGGAATTAGGTCTTAAAGAGGGCGATAGTGTTACCGTGGCTCAAGGAAATGCCTCGGTTACATTGCCTGCAACTTTAGAAGCCAATTTAGCGTCTGGCGTTGTCAGACTCTCTGCTGGCACAGTGGTAAGTGCATCATTGGGATCAATGTTTGGTCCCGTAACGGTTATTAAGGCATAAGGGACGAGATGGATAATTTCTTGAACCTCATCACCACTCAAGGCGAGGCGATCTTTGACTCCCTTTGGCCTCTAGTTTGGGCATTGGTGCGTATCGTCGTTATTGTTCTGCCAATGTTCGGTTGCGTTGCTTACTTAACCCTTTGGGAGCGTAAGTTAATTGGCTGGATGCATATTCGTCTTGGACCAAATCGCGTGGGTCCTTTGGGTTTATTGCAACCCATCGCGGATGCATTAAAGCTGTTGATGAAGGAGATTATTTCTCCGGCACAAGCTAGCAAAGTGTTGTACTTCATTGCGCCAGTGATGGTGATTGCACCCGCATTTGCAGCTTGGGCAGTAATTCCATTCCAGGCTAAAATGGTATTAGCAGACGTTAATGCGGGCCTTCTTTACATCATGGCAATCTCGTCCATCGGTGTATATGGTGTCATTCTAGCTGGTTGGTCATCCAATTCAAAATACCCATTCCTTGGCGCCATGCGCGCATCGGCACAGATGATCTCTTATGAGATTGCAATGGGCTTTGCATTAGTAACTGTGCTGATCACTTCTGGTTCGCTAAACCTGAGCGCTATTGTTGCCTCTCAAGAGCAGGGTTACTTTGCGAGCATGGGCCTCAATTTCTTGTCCTGGAATTGGCTACCGTTGTTACCAATGTTCCTGATCTACTTTATTTCTGGTGTTGCAGACACCAATCGTCATCCATTTGACGTTGTAGAGGGTGAGTCGGAAATCGTTGCAGGACACATGGTGGAATACTCGGGCATGTCTTTTGCCATGTTCTTCTTGGCCGAATACGCCAATATGATTTTGATTGCTGCTGTTGCATCGATCATGTTCTTAGGCGGCTGGTTGCCAATTGTTGATTTACCTATCCTGCGTGATATTCCAGGTTTCTTTTGGCTATTCGGTAAGACATTCTTCTTGTTATCTTGTGTGATTTGGTTGCGCGCCACATTGCCGCGTTATCGCTATGACCAGATCATGCGTTTGGGCTGGAAAATCTTTATTCCCATCCCCGTATTTTGGGTGGTTGTTATCGGTGCATGGGTAGTATCCCCATGGAATATTTGGAAATAAGTTGACCTATCATGTTTAAGAAAATTTCCCAATTCCTCGATAGCTTGATACTGAAAGACATCTTGACTGGTATGTCCATTACCGGTCGTTATCTCTTTAAGCCCAAGATCACCGTTCAATATCCAGACGAGAAGACACCACTTTCGAATCGTTTCCGTGGCTTGCATGCTTTACGTCGTTATGAGAATGGCGAAGAGCGTTGTATCGGTTGCAAACTCTGTGAAGCGGTTTGCCCAGCCTATGCCATTACGATTGAAACGACAGAGCGTGATGATGGTACTCGTCGTACATCGCGCTATGACATCGATTTAACGAAGTGCATCTTCTGTGGCTTTTGCGAAGAAGCTTGTCCAGTTGATGCAATCGTAGAAACAAATATTTTTGAGTATTTTGGCGACAAACGTGGTGACTTGTATTTCACCAAAGAAATGCTCTTGTCTGTAGGCGATAAGTATGAAAAAGATATTGCCGCAAAACGCGCTATTGATGCGCCTTATCGTTAATCGAATCGAGCCCACATTACTATGACATTCGCTCCTTCTACATTGTTTGCGGTTTTCTTCTACGGCTTTGCTGGCCTGTTGGTAGTTTCAGCCTTGCGTGTGACCACGGCACGCAACCCTGTGCATTCAGCCCTTTTCTTAGTATTGGCTTTCTTTTGTGCCTCTGGCCTATGGATGCTGCTCAAAGCAGAATTCTTAAGTTTGGCGTTGATTTTGGTTTATGTTGGCGCCGTCATGGTGCTGTTTCTCTTCGTAGTGATGATGCTGGATCTAGATCTGGAACATTTGCGTCGTGATTTCAAGAAATTTTTGCCCGTAGCATTCTTAATGGCCGCTGTCATCGTTCTTGAGTTATCGATTGTGATTATTCGTAGCTTTATCGGAACTAATGCACCAGTGCAGCCGATGCCTAAAGAGGTAGCAGCCAACAATACCCAAGCATTAGGCATCTTAATTTTTGGTGACTACGTCTATGCATTTGAGGTGGCCGGCGTCATTCTATTGGTCGCCATGATTGCCGCAGTTGCCTTGACCTTGCGTAATCGCAAGGATTCGAAGTCTCAAAATATTCATGAGCAGGTAAATGTGGTAGCTGCTGATCGCATGCGAATTGTCAAAATGGATGCGGATATGGCTGCCAAGCAGGATGCTAGAGGAGAGAAGAAATGACCATTACTCTGGCCCACTATTTAGTCCTCAGCGCAATTTTGTTTGCAGCGAGCATTATTGGTATTTTCTTAAACCGCAAGAATGTCATCGTGCTGTTAATGGCGATTGAATTGATGCTTCTGTCGGTCAATATGAACTTCGTTGCCTTCTCTCACTACTTGGGAGATATGGCTGGTCAGGTATTCGTATTCTTTATTTTGACTGTGGCGGCTGCAGAAGCGGCTATTGGTTTGGCAATTTTGGTTGTTCTCTTCCGTAAGGTTGACACCATCAATGCTGAAGATCTTGACCACCTAAAAGGCTAGTCATGCAATTGACCTTAACTATTCTTGTTCTTTGTGCTATCCCACTGGCTCCGCTTGTTGGATCGATTATTGCTGGATTATTCGGAACCAAATTGGGTGGTAATCGTATTGATCACGGCGCAAGTCAGTTTTTCACTATCCTGGGTGTCACCATTGCCTTTGTACTGTCCTGCAATGTTTTGGCGCAAGTAATGGATGGTTTCTATTTCAACGGTACGGTGTACCGTTGGATGCGGTTGGGCGAACTGAATTTAGATATTGGCTTCTTAATTGATCCGCTAACGGCAACGATGATGTGCGTAGTGACTTTTGTGTCACTCATGGTGCACATTTACACCATTGGATACATGCACGGTGAAGAGGGCTATAATCGGTTCTTCTCATATATCTCCTTATTTACCTTCGCAATGTTGATGTTGGTAATGAGTAATAACCTCTTACAGCTATTTTTTGGCTGGGAGGCAGTGGGCGTTGTTTCCTATTTGTTGATTGGCTTCTACTTTGAGCGTCAATCTGCGGTGTTTGCCAATATGAAAGCATTCTTGGTTAATCGCGTTGGCGACTTTGGATTTATCTTGGGTATTGGCCTTTTGTTAGCCAGTGCTGGCTCGATGCAATATGACGTGATCTTTGCTCAGAATACGGCTTTGGCAGCACAGACGCTTCCCGGTACCGGCTGGAATTTATTAACCGTGGCTTGTATCTGCTTGTTTATTGGTGCCATGGGTAAATCTGCCCAATTCCCTTTGCATGTTTGGTTGCCAGATTCCATGGAAGGTCCAACGCCAATCTCTGCGTTGATTCACGCGGCAACGATGGTTACTGCCGGTATTTTCATGGTGTCACGCATGTCACCCTTATTTGAGCTTTCCGATGTTGCGTTGAGCTTCATCTTGGTCATTGGCTCGATTACTGCACTGTTCATGGGCTTCTTGGGTATCGTGCAAAACGATATCAAACGCGTGGTTGCGTATTCCACTCTATCGCAATTAGGTTATATGACTGTTGCACTAGGCGTATCCGCTTATCCCGTTGCAATCTTTCATTTGATGACGCATGCATTCTTTAAGGCATTATTGTTCTTGGCTGCTGGTAGCGTTATTTTGGGTATGCACCATGAGCAAGATATGCGTAAGATGGGCGGCCTATGGAAGTACATGCCGATCACATGTCTCATGATGATGTTGGGGAATTTGGCGCTAATCGGTACACCATTCTTTTCAGGTTTCTATTCAAAAGATTCCATCATTGAGGCCGTAGCTGCAAGTCATATTCCGGGTTCGAGCTTTGCTTACTTCGCAGTGATGGCTAGCGTATTTGTAACAGCGTTGTATTCATTCCGTCTGTATTTTTGGGTTTTCCATGGTAAGGCACGTTGGGGTCATGCGGATTCGCACGCTCATCATCATCAACATGCAGAGCAGGGTGATGATCACGCACATCATGGCCTAGCTCCAGGAGAAAAGCCTCATGAGTCTCCGTTGGTGGTTACATTGCCTCTGATTCTGTTGGCGATTCCGTCAGTGATCATTGGCTTCTACACCATCACACCTTTACTCTTTGGCACCTATTTTGGCGACTCCATTTTTATTGATTTGGCTCGCCATCCTGTCATGAAAGAACTTGCCGAAGAGTTCCACGGTCCTGTGGCAATGGCAATTCATGCGTTTACTTCTCCCGTTTTAGGTTTGGTAGTGTTGGGTGTTCTGACCGCAGCGATTGGTTATCTCTGGGCTCCAAAACTCCCAGAAAAGGTGGCGCAAGCATTTGCACCTATCAAAACATTGTTTGATAACAAGTACTACTTAGATGACTTAAATCAAGCGGTGTTTGCTAAAGGCCTCATTTGGATTGGAAGCATCTTGTGGCATCGCGGTGATCAAAAAGTGATTGACGGATTCTTTGTTAACGGTAGTGCCCATACGGTAGGGCGCTTTGCTGAAGTAATTCGGCATTTGCAATCCGGTTATGTATACCACTACGCATTTGCAATGATTGCAGGCTTGGCTGTATTGCTAGCTTGGGTTTTGTACGCTTACTTGCCTTTTGTTCGATAGGCCTTACTTAAGTCGCCATTATGATTCTTTCTTACGCCATTTGGACCCCGATTGTTTTTGGACTCATCATTCTGTTTTATGGGTCTGAGAAGCCATCGGCTGGAGTGCGCTGGTTAGCGCTGATAGGTGCAGTAATTGGTTTTATCGCTACATTGCCGCTAATCACGAACTTTGATATTGCCAACCCTGGCATGCAGTTTGTTGAAAAGATTAGTTGGATTCCGCGTTACGACATTAACTATTACCTCGGTATAGATGGCATTTCCGTATGGTTTATTGTGTTGACCGCATTCATCAATATCTTTGTGGTGATTGCAGCGTGGGAGGTCATTGATACCAAGGTATCGCAATACATGGCCTCATTCATGATCCTCTCGGGATTAATGATCGGCGTTTTCTGCGCACTGGATGCGCTGCTGTTTTATGTATTCTTTGAGGCCACTTTGATTCCGATGTACATCATCATTGGTGTATGGGGTGGTCATAACCGCATCTACGCCGCATTTAAGTTCTTCCTCTATGCCTTGCTGGGCTCCTTGTTAACGTTGGTTGCGATGCTGTACTTGTACAACGTGACCAATAGCTTTGACATCTTGGCTTGGCAAAATGCTCGCTCCGATATTGTTGAGCAAATTCTTTTGTTCTTTGCATTCTTTATGGCTTTTGCTGTCAAAGTGCCGATGTGGCCACTACATACCTGGTTGCCAGATGTCCACGTCGAAGCGCCAACAGGCGGTTCGGTTGTTCTGGCTGCGATTATGTTGAAGCTGGGTGCTTATGGTTTCCTTCGCTTCTCGTTGCCCATAGCGCCTGATGCCAGCCAATATCTTGGCCCATTCGTGATCTTCTTATCCTTAGTTGCTGTGATTTATGTTGGAGCAGTAGCGCTCGTACAAAAAGACATGAAGAAACTGGTTGCCTACTCATCAGTAGCGCACATGGGTTTTGTGACACTAGGCTTCTTCCTCTTTAGCCCATTAGGTATTGAGGGCGGTATTGTCCAAATGATCTCGCACGGATTTGTGGCTGGTGCTATGTTCCTATCGATTGGTGTTCTTTATGACCGTATGCATACCCGTCAAATTGCTGATTACGGTGGCGTAGTGCATCGCATGCCAGCATTTACGGCCTTTGCGGTCTTGATGGCAATGGCGAACTGCGGTCTTCCCGCAACTTCTGGCTTCGTTGGTGAATTTATGGTCATTTTGGCTGCGGTTGACTACGATTTTGTCATCGGTATTTTGGCTGCTACTACTTTGATCCTGGGTGCAGCGTATCCACTCTGGATGGTAAAGCGTGTTTTCTTTGGCGCTATCAACAACGCACATGTTGACGAATTAAAAGACCTCAATGTCCGTGAATATTTCATGATGACGGTGTTGGCAATTTGCGTGATTGGCATGGGCGTCTATCCCAAGCCATTTACCGACATCATTCATCCAGCCGTAATCAATCTGCTGCAGCATGTTGCTGTTAGCAAACTCTGAGTAAAAGCAAATGCAAGCATTCGACCTATACGCCATCCTGCCGGAACTCGTTTTACTTCTTGCCACTTGCTTATTGTTGGTTGCAAGTGTGTATGTTCGTGAAAGAGTTCCCTCAACTCCTGGCGTTGAGCAGGATATCTTCCATTCTCCACGTGGAGTGGGGTTTGTCTACTTCTTTTCATTAATATTGTTGGTCTATCTCATTTTTGCTTTCATGGGCAGAATGGGTGATGTATCCATTGTTGCCATGAATGGCTTGTTCCAATCAGACCCTTTATCCAATCTACTGAAGGCATGCTCTTGCGCAGCTGTATTGGTCAGCTTGGTGTACTCGAAACAATATCTATCGGATCGTGCATTATTCAGACCCGACTTTATTGTGATGGTCCTCTTGGCATTGTTTGGTCAAATGGTATTGATTTCTGGCGCCAATCTACTGACTCTCTACCTCGGTCTTGAATTAATGGCTTTGCCAATGTACGCCCTGGTGGCCATGCGCCACTCTAGTGAACGTAGTGTTGAGGCTGGCATTAAATATTTTGTCTTGGGTGCTCTGGCATCTGGTTTCTTGCTCTACGGCATGTCAATGTTGTACGGCGTGACTGGATCGCTTGATCTGATTGAGATTTTCAAAACCGTAGCTGATCCGCGCATCAATCATTTGGTGATGGCTTTTGGTTTGGTATTTATCGTAGCCGGCTTGGCATTTAAGTTAGGCGTTGTACCTTTTCATATGTGGGTTCCAGACGTTTATCAAGGTGCGCCAACAGCAGTGACATTGATGATCGCCGGTGCGCCTAAGATTGCGGCATTTGCACTTTTATTCCGTTTATTAGTAAATACCTTGCTGCCGTTGATGGGTGACTGGCAGCCGATGTTGGTCTTATTAGCGGTCTTGTCATTAGTTGTTGGTAACGTTACCGCCATTGCTCAAACCAATGTGAAGCGTATGTTGGCATATTCTGCGATTGCACAGATGAGCTTTGTCATGCTGGGTATGTTGTCGGTGTTTGATGATCATGCATTCAGCGCATCGGTGTTTTATATCATCACCTATGTACTAACAACGCTGGGTACTTTCGGATTGTTGATGGTCTTATCTCGCAAGGGGTACGATTGTGAAACACTGGAAGGCCTAAAGGGGCTGAACAAGAATCATCCCTGGTTTGCCTTTATCGGCTTGGTAATGATGTTCTCTTTAGCTGGGATTCCGCCAACGGTTGGTTTTGCCGCAAAGCTTGGTGTTCTTGGGGCTTTAGTTGACGCTGAACACACATTCCTGGCTATTATTGCTGTACTCGCTTCTTTAGTAGGTGCTTTCTACTACCTCAGAGTAGTTAAAGTTATGTACTTTGATGAGCCCGCCCATGAATCGAGTGTATCTGGTTCGGGTTTTGCAAAAGGCTTATTAAGCCTCAATACGATTTTGGTTTTGGTGATTGGTATTGTTCCGGCTAGCCTGATGAGTATCTGTTTGGACGCGTCGCGTCGGACATTGCTAGGTTTATAACGAGAATCCCAAGCGAGATTCGATAGCAAAAGGCTCCTTTGGGGGCCTTTTGAATTTCTGCCTGATATAAATTCGATGACACCTGAATGACATGGTTTTCAGGTACAATTAAAAATAGTTCGTTGAAAGTATATTCATGACTGAAAAATCGTTTGCCGATTTACCAAGTGGGGATACGCATTTACGGGAAGAGCGTGTTTCTGGTGAGGATATTTATGGCGGAATATTCCTAAATATGAAGCGTGATCAGGTTCGGTTACCCGATGGGCAGATAGCAGCGCGAGAATATTTAACACACCCTGGTGCAGTAGCGATTGTGGCTTTGTTAGATGATGGCAGGGTATTGCTGGAGCGTCAGTATCGCTACCCCGTTGACAAAGCCTGCATTGAGATTCCAGCTGGCAAGCTAGATCATGGAGAGGATCATCTGCTCTGTGCCCAGCGTGAGCTGGAAGAGGAGACTGGATATACCGCTAGGAAATGGAGCTACATACGCCGCATACATCCTGTGATTTCCTATTCGACCGAGTTCATCGATATTTATTTGGCTGAGGATTTAGTGCCTGGTAAAAGTAAGCTTGACGCCGAAGAGCTTTTGGATGTTTTTGCGGCACCTTTGGAGCAGCTCTTGACGTGGATCGAAGAAGGTGAAATTACGGACGTAAAAACGACCATTTCAGGGTATTGGCTGGACCGATACCGCCGAAGGGCTGGTAAACTCCCAAGCCCATTAAATAGGTAACTTTAATTCCTATTAAAATAGGGATTATTGAATTTGGTATTTTTGCCACTATATAGGTCTTATGAAAGTCTATAACCTCGCATGTCCCTTAGATCACCGCTTTGAAGGGTGGTTTTCCTCTGAAGAGGACTGTCTTGCTCAGCAGAAGCGGGGGATACTGGCTTGCCCAATTTGTGACAGCACCCAAATCAGTCGGATGCCTTCTGCGCCGCATATCGCAAAGTCCTCGTCTACGGCGGTAACTGCGCCGAGCGAGGACATTGGAAATTCGAGTGGCGAGGTTGTGGCTTTGACGGGTAATGATCATTCACAACTAGAGGCTCAAGTACAGGCCGCCTTTTTGAAGGGTATGCGTGAGCTGATGGGTAAACCCGAGGACGTTGGCCCTGCTTTTGCAGGGGAAGCTAGAAAGATTCATTACAAGGAAGCCCCTGAGCGCAGCATTCGTGGTCAAACCACTTTAGATGAAGCAGAATCATTGCGAGAAGAGGGTATTGAGGTGCTCGCAGTTCCAATCATACCTGCTTTTAAAAATACTCTTCAGTAATATTGTTGGGCACCATACAAAAATAATGCCTACTTGGAGGTAGGCATGACAAACTCAGCACCTTTTGCGATGCTTTCTGGCCAGCGTTGCATCACACTTTTTTGTTTGGTATAGAAGCGCACACCTTCTTTGCTGTAAGCGTGCATATCGCCAAAGAGCGATTTTTTCCAGCCGCCAAAGCCATGCCATGGGCGCTGGAATGGGAACGTTAATACCAACCATGCCAACTTGAACTCGGCGAGCAAATTCACGGGCAATATTTCCGTCGCTCGTGAAACAAGCAACCCCATTGCCGTACTCGCAAAAGTTGACTAAATTCAATGCATCGGTAAAGTTGGCAACACGCACACAGGACAAGACGGGCCTAAAGATCTCTTCTAAATAGATCTTCATGTTTGGGGCATGTGCCAATTGAATAAATACAGGTGTTGCTGGAACTAACTTTCGCGCTCGAATCAATTTATCCCTAAGTGCTGCTTCAGTGCGGTCATCCCATAAACCTAAACAAGCTGGTGTAATTCTCGCCTCCGGTGTGACACCGGTAGCCTCAATAATGAAAAGTGCTGCACCACTATTTAGAAGATTACCCCAATGCATTAAATGCCAATCGGTTGCCTCGCCGTTGGACGCCGAATATTGGCACATCGGTGCCACCACAATTCGGTTAGCGAGCCCCAAGGGTCCACGGGGAGAATTGAGGGTGTATGGGCTAAATAATAGACTCATGCTGATGCCTTTAAGGACGATATGGGGTCAAAATATCCAATAAATCTTGGTCAAAATACGAAAATTGCTATAAAGATTCCTGAATTACAAACTCGCGATCAGTGTCCGGAAACATCTTTCCACCAACGCTTAAATATTCACCTTCGGTATTCTCGCGGACAACAAAGAAATCAATATCGCCCGGTTTGCGATTTGCTAACGGACATGGCACCCCTGGTAATAGTCGTACCGGACGCAGATTGACGTACTGATCAAAGCCGCGACGGAACTGAATCAAACTACCCCACAATGACACATGGTCCGGAAGAATATTCGGCATACCGATAGCGCCAAAGAAAATAGCATCGTATTTCATCAACAGATCAAACCAATCATCAGGTAACATCTTGCCGCTTTTGGTAATAATCGCAGCTCGCAAAATCGAAATGATCAAACTGCATACCGATATTAAACTTTCGATTAGCCGCCTCTAACGCACGCACCCCCTCAGGGATTACCTCCTTACCAATTCCATCGCCAGGAATTACTGCAATTTTGGGATTTTTAAATATTTTTTGCATTCATGATGTCTTAGTCTCTCGTTTAATAGTGCTTTAGTCTAGATGTAACTTTACGCGTTGGTTTTTTTAGCTAATGGCTCGTTGGATCTCATCACGGCTTGGTTTCAAGCCTTTATCAACCGAGTCGCTATTGTAATTTTCGGTATTTTCAATAGTCTCTGGAATATCTTCCTGCATACGGATATTGTCTTTGGGGCAGATGGGCGCACCATATCTGGCCCATTTTTTTAGAAGGGTAACCTCATATCCGCATTGACCACACTTCGCCTTACTGCGACTCGCATTGCTGGGTCTTAGTGGAGGAAACACAATGGCTTGATGTGGATATGGGCCCAACTCTTGACCTTTATCAAGCGATTTAGCACGAACAAGGGCATTTTCCTTCCCAAAGCTGGACCAAGCCCGTACAACGCTATCTCGCTGCCCAATTCGATCCAGGCAGGCTAGCAGTAAACCTTGAGCGTTGATCTCCCTTCTGGCAAGGGCTCGGACCGCTTGGTGAGCGCTAAGGCTTTCTAAATCCCTCATCGAGCCTATTCTACT
Organism: Polynucleobacter necessarius; assembly: GCF_900095195.1. Classification (NCBI taxonomy): domain Bacteria; kingdom Pseudomonadati; phylum Pseudomonadota; class Betaproteobacteria; order Burkholderiales; family Burkholderiaceae; genus Polynucleobacter; species Polynucleobacter necessarius. The sequence continues at coordinate 733,109 of NZ_LT606950.1, read as the reverse complement.
TTTCGTGGCGTATGATCGTAATTTAGCCCAAATTTAATCTTAATTACCCTAATCTTTAATGAAGCAACATACTTGCACGGAAGCATAACTTGAGGACGCCGTAAGACACCTTGAGCCAGTATTTTCAAAAGCTGGCTATGCCATCCCTCCAGTGAGAGTTTCTTGTGGATTTCCGGCATCGAGTAGTCCTCGAACAACCTTGGGCCAATGCTGGCCAAGAGAGCGTTCAGGCGGTGGATTGACGATCCCGTGCAATTATTAGATACCTTAGTACATGAGCTTTGCCATGCCGTTGATGATTGCTTTAGTGGACATGGCGAAGATTTCAAGGGAATAGCTCAAACTGTTGGGTTAGAAGGGCCAGCAAGAATGGCTCATGCTACTGAAGGGCTCACTGTGAAGCTGATGATGAAAGGGGCTGTAAAGGGCCTTTTGCATGGCTTGCCGATTGGCATCAAGGACCTTTTGATACCTATGACCTCCCAACCTCCTATGGCTCCTCAATCTATGCGCATCATTACCCCAAAACGGATGCTGTATCGGTAGCCCTAATGCGCCAACAAGGCGCCATTATTTTAGGTAAAACCGTCACCACGGAATTTGCCTCATTCAATAGCGGCCCCACAACTAACCCATTCGATGCAGAACATACGCCTGGCGGATCATCTAGCAGCTCTGCTGCTGAGGTTGCGGATTTCATGGTGCCACTGGCTACTGGAAGTCAAACTGCGGAATCCATCATTCGACCAGCCTCCTACTGTGGCGTCGTGGGATTTAAACCGAGCCTGGGCAAAATTAGTGTTGCTGGCGTAAAAAGCTTGGCGCCGTCGTTGGATACCCTGGGATGCTTTGGCAGAAGTGTTGAAGATGTTGCGTTGGGTGTTGCCGCAATGAGTGGCGACCACGCTATGGGCACAATCGAATCACTCCATTACAAACCCAAAATCGCTGTTTGCAAAACGTCCGATTGGGAGTGCGCAAGCCAAGCTTCTATAGCAGCAATTGCTCTTGCGCGCTTCGCGGCAGAAAAAATTGCAAAAAGCTTGGTAAACGATTTATCGCTGCCAAATTCATTCGATACGTTACGCGAGACGCAAACGCGCATCATGGTTAACGAAATATCGCGCAGCCTGGCATTTGAGCGTGAGCAGTATGCGAAAAAACTCAGCCCCCTATTGAGCAAACAGCTAGATGACGGTAAGCGTATCACTTACCAGCAATATTCCAAAGATTTGCAGGCAACTGAGATAGCACGCAAAACGATTGCTGAGTTATTTCAAAATCAAGTGGACATTCTCATTGCCCAAAGTGCAATTGGAGAGGCGCCATTACTCAAAGACGGCACCGGAGATCCTATATTTTGCAGAATGTGGACACTACTCGGTTTGCCATGCATTAACTTGAATATCTCAACTGGAGTTAATGGACTTCCCATCGGCGTCCAATTAATTGCGGGCCCAGGTAAAGATCATTTGCTACTCAGCGTTGCAAGAGCGTTTGCGCTTGCATTGCCTGACCCCGTATTACGAGAAGCGTAATTTAACTTTCCTGGGTTGGCCTTAGCGTAAGCAATAAATTCTTTCAAATTATTTACAGGTACTGATGGGTGAACCGCAATGACGTTCGTTGAGACCGTCAGCAAAGCGATTGGCGAAAAGTCCTTAATAGGGTCCCATGGCAGTTTATCCATCAAGGCAGGATTACCAACGTGATACCCCGAGTATGAGATCAACAAGGTGTAACCGTTTAGTTTAGCATTCGCAACGTATTGATGGGCAATATTGCCGCTGGCACCAGGCTTGTTGTCAACCACAACGGGTTGGCCAATGACCCTTGTCAAAGGCTCACTTAATAGATGCGCTGACGTATCTACCAGGCCCCCGGGAGGATTGGGTACCACCCAAAGTAATGGATTTATCTGGGAACGATTGGGCGAAAGCTGACGTGACTGCAGAAAGCCAGCTGATCATGATTAGTAATTTTCTAGTTGATAACAACGCTTGCTGAAGAGTGTTCATTTGATCTCCTAATTTTCTATTTATCGTTGTCCTACTTTAACGCTTCCAAATACTGACTGAGCTTCTCTGGGTAAACAACGCCAGTAGCGCTCATTGGCATTGACTGTTGCATTGAGTGCAGCAGCGGCCTCCCAGCCCCAACGCGGCTTGTACAAGAATGCTCGCGCTAATGCAATCAGATCCGCATCCCCCTTTTGTAAAATTTCTTCTGCTTGGTGTGGATCAGTGATCAATCCAACAGTCATAGTCGGTAAACCCGATTGCTCTTTCACAATCTTGGCAAACGGAACCTGATAATTTGGGCCAAGCGCAATTTTTTGTTTTGGAGAAATACCACCGGAAGAAATATGTACAAAATCGCAGCCCAATGACTTTAATTGTTTTGCAAAATTCGCCGTTTCTTCTGGAATCCACCCACCCTCAACCCAATCGCTTGCTGAGATGCGGATACCAAGCACGCCCTGGTAGGCTGCCCTTACTGCTGCAAACAATTCCAATGGAAAGCGAATGCGATTCTCAAACGAACCACCGTATTCATCCGTTCGCTGATTGGCGATCGGTGATAAAAATTGATGCAAAAGATAACCATGCGCTCCATGCAACTCAATGCCGTCAAGACCTATGCGATCAGCCCGCTTAGCGGCAGTCACAAACACATCGATCAAATCCTTTAGCTCAACTTTAGAGAGTTCATGTGGTAAACGCTCCCCGTCTCCCCGTCTAATTGTGGAATGGCTGAAGGTGCCAATGTTTCCCAACCACCTTGATCGATTGACAGAAGTTGGCCACCATCCCAGGGTGTTGCACTGGAGGCCTTGCGACCGGCAACATTGTCAAATAGGGTGCCGCCCAAGAAAAATCGAGCTCCATTCCATTCTTAATCTTGAGCGTTTTGGTACGTTCAATTAATTTCGGCATGATCTTATCCGCCACATCACCAACCAGAACCGCTACAGATATCGCCATACAACGCTCGCCTGCAGAACCATAGGCAGCTCCTACTAATGCATCGATGGCTTTATCAATGTCCGCATCCGGCATGATAACCATGTGGTTCTTTGCGCCACCCAGTGCTTGAGAGCGCTTGCCAAAATGCGCGCAACGCTCATAGATGTAATTTGCGATAGGTGTTGAACCTACAAAGCTAATGGCTTTGACATCGGGATTTTCAATTAAGGCATCTACTGCCACAGGCGATTGCCATTGGGAACATCCACATGGGAACCATGACGGGAAAGTTAAATGGCGTAATACCGGCTACAACACCCAAGGGTTGACGCATGACCCAGTTATCAATATCTGTTAAAACCTGCTCGGTGTAGTCACCCTTTAGCAGCTCGGGGATGCCTGTGGCGAATTCCAGGATTTCAATGCCACGGGTTACTTCTCCCTGTGCGTCGGTAAACACCTTGCCATGCTCGGCGGTAATGATGGCTGCTAATTCATCGCGATTGGCATTGAGTAGCTCTAAGTACTTAAACAGAATGCGAGCGCGACGCAGGGGGCTAGTCTGACTCCAAGAGTCAAATGCCTTTTGAGCGACAGCAACGGCAGAATCAACCTCCTTGCGGCTCGCCAAAGCAACTTTGCGGGCTACTGCACCCTTGGCAGGGTTGTATACGTCGGCAAAGCGACCATCTTTAGGGCTGATGACAGATCCACCAACATAGTGGCCGATATCTTCTTTGGATTCAAAGGATTTTGGAGCATTCATATTGTCTGTGTAGTTATTAGAATTTTGGGTAAATAAAGACCTGACGCTCACGCCTGCAGGACTTCGCTGTCTCGTTTATTCTGCTTTTTAAGCATCCTATCGCTTTATTTACTCATCAGGGCGTTGATCGCATATTGCAATACGCATATTACCTTGCTCAAAGTCGGCCTAAGAAGCATCTAACATCTGCTACGAAGTCAAACGGTATCGCTATTACGATGCCATATTGGGATGAGCGTGTTGAAGAAATGGCTCAACAGTTTGCAGATGTGCGAACCGATAAATACCATATCGACATTTTGGCGGCCCATTTTGTGATGAATCCCGATCGCTTTGATGTGGTTGTGGCGAGCAACTTATTTGGTGATATTCTTTCTGACTTAGGTCCGGCATGTACTGGGACGATTGCCGTTGCTCCGTCTGGAAGTATTAATCCTGAAGGCAAGTTCCCATCATTATTTGAACCCATCCATAGCTCAACGCCAGATATTTACGGCAAAATGATCGCTAACCCCATCGGGCAAATATGGAGTGGCGCTATGATGCTTGATCATTTGGGCTATCCAGAAGCTAGAGCTCGTTTCTGCAAATAAATCTGTGGCCATGCCATTTATCTTGCTTAATACGCCAGCATCATTAGAGCTTCAAAAAAATGTGCAATCCAGTATGTTCGTAACAAATATCTAACTACCAAAAATAAAACACTAGTCATCAAACCTAAATCGGCTGATTCAAAAATAAGAATTGCTTATTTTTCATCCGATTTTAAATTTCATCCTGTTGGCGTTTTAATGAAAAACATAGTCAAAATGCATGACAGATCACGATTTGAAGTATCTGGAGTATTTTTGAATAGAGAAACAGGTGATGAGGTCGAAGAGCAATTTAAGGCATTATTTGATCATTGCTATCACACTCATAATATGAGTGATCAGGAAGTCTTTGATTTATTAGGGAGCTTAGATATTGATATATCGCCATCGATTTAAATTGCCATACTACAGGAGCTAGAACCGCATTGTTTGCAAACCGCATTGCACCGCCTCAGGTTAATTATCTTGGCTTTGCAGGCACTTCAGGCGCAGATTTTTATGACTGTTTAATTGCTGATCAGGTGGTGTTTCCGCCAAATGACAGACCTCATTACACTGAGTTTGTTTCTTATTTACTCAATTCTTTTTTTTCTGCTGACACATCAATATCAATAGATAGTCTAGGCCTTTTTCCCAAAAGAGAAGATCATGGCTTACTAGTAGATGGCCTGGTGTTTGCCTACTTCAATAATTTTTACAAGATTACGCCATCCGTATTTGATACCCGGATTAAATTGCTAAAGTCGTTTCCACACAGCGTGCTTTGGCTGTCAAAATTCTCTGATGTTGCAACCAAAAATTTAGTAAACGAAGCGCTAAAACGCGGCGTTGATTCATCTCGCTTAATTTTTGCAGAGCTCGTTCCAAGCAGAGCAGTCTATCTCTCGCGCCTTAGACTAGCTGATTTATTTTTGGATGCACCAAACTACAATGCTCATACAACTGCTGCTGATGCATTATGGGCTGGCCTTCCTGTTCTTACGCAGATAGGTTCAACATTTGCTGGAAGGGTTGCTGCAAGCCAATTATCCGCTTTGGGATTGCCTGAGTTAATTACTTTTTGAATTGGCCAGCAATCCTCAGCTGCTGATGAATCTTAGGAAGAGGCTTGAGGCTAATCGTACATCCGCACCTTTATTTGACACTAAACAGTACGTCACCGATCTTGAAGCGTTGTATCAAAAATTAATCGAAGAAAAAACAGCAGTAAATTAAGAAACTGTTATGACAGGACTCCAGGCGGGATCCTTCTTGCTTGCCTTGGCGATTTCAGCAAGAATCTTCTCATGTTGTGCATGATCATCATCGCTAGCCGCCAGCACTTTCAAATTAGCTGGCAATGCTTTGCTGTTGCCGGCAACATCGGCACCAACGGTATAGTCAATCAGATCAATCAATAGATCTTCTTGGCCTCGCGTCATGGCAATATAAACTTCTGCTAGCAGTTGGGCATCCAATAAGGCGCCGTGCAATGTGCGGTGTTCATTGCTGATGTTGAATCTATCGCAGAGCGCATCTAATGAATTGCGCTTTCCTGGGAACATTTGGCGTGCATCGAGTAGGGTGTCGATAATCTTAGATACCAGGCCCCTGAATGGTGGTCGTTTTAAGAGGGCAAATTCATTATCTAAAAAGCCTAAGTCAAACGCAGCATTGTGAATCACAATCTCTGCGCCATCAACGAACTCAATCAATTGTTCGACAATTGTTCCGAAAACGGGCTTATCGGATAAAAATTCTCTTGAAAGCCCGTGAACAGCAAAAGCGCCAGCATTAATGTCGCGCTCAGGGTTGATGTAATAGTGAAAAGTGCGATCAGTTAAGCGCCGATCAATGACCTCGACACACCCAATCTCAATAATGCGATCGCCTGTTGCCGGATTTAAACCAGTAGTTTCCGTATCCAAAATAACTTGCCGCATTATGTACCCTCTAAAACGGATGGCGGAATTTCCATTGGGCTGTTACCGGCATACTTATCAAGATACAAATAAATTACTGGAGTAATGATGAGGGTTACAAACTGAGGGAATATCAATCCATCAGCAACACTGATACCCAATGGCTGTCGAAGCTCTGCGCCAGCCCCAAGACCAAAAGCAATAGGGAGGGCACCCATGAGAGCGGTAAAAGTCGTCATCATGATAGGTCTAAAACGTAGAATGCACGCTTCGCGAATGGCATGATCCGGTGATAAGCCTTTAGTGCGCTGAGCATCTAACGCAAAGTCAATCATTAAGATCGCATTCTTTTTAACAATACCAATCAACAAAAGAATACCAATAGAGGCGATGACGATGAGTTCAAAGCCAAAAATACGTAAAGCTACAATCGCACCAATAGCAGCTGAAGGCAGTCCGGCCAAAATCGTTAATGGATGGATATAGCTCTCATATAAACATCCAAGCAAAATGTAGATAACTCCAAGTGCGGCCAAGATTAAGATCACTTGGCCAGATTGGTTGTCTTTAAATACCGCAGCATCACCGCCATAACTAGTAATGATTGATGGTGGCAAATCAATTTCTTTTTCAAAGGCGTCGATTGCTTTAGTAGCATCCCCCAGGAAGACGTCGGGAGCCAAATTAAAGGAAATCGTTACCGCTGGAATTTGACCTTGATGGTTGACAGCTGTTGGCCCAACTGTACGAACAAATTTTGCAAGACTGGATAGTGGAATGAGTTTATCTGTAGCGCGTCCTCTTACGGATACCTTATTAAGATCCGTTTCATATTGCCGATCACCTTCAGCGGTTTCTAAAATGACGTAATATGTGTTGACTGGAGTGTAGATGGTAGAGACCTGTCGCTCGCCAAAAGAGTTGTAGAGTGCAGTGCGTATGTCGGCTATTGATACACCGGCAAGGGCTGCCTGATCACGATTGATCTCAATTTTGACATTCAAGCCCTTAAGCTGGGAGTCGCTGGTAACGTCTCTAAAGATAGGGTCGGCACGCATTTTTTGAGCTATCTTATCGGCCCACTCATTGACGCCCTCAAACCCAACACTTTGCAGGATAAATTGATAGCGGCTTTTACTATTTCGGCCTCCTAGCTGAAGGTTTTGTACGGGACGCATGTAAACCTGTAAGTCTGGAATTTCTCTAAATTTATTGCGCAAGCCTTCGATGACCTTGCTCATTTTTTCGCGATCACCCTTGGGTTTGAGGATGATAAAGAAGCGCCCCGTATTTCTGCCAGCGCTTTGACATCCGCCCAAAATTGAAATCGATGTAGCAACATTAGGGTCATTGTTAATAATTTCCGCAGCTTTATCCTGGAGCTCTAACATTGCTTTGAATGAAGTATCTTCTGCCGCTTCAGTTGTCGCAGTAATTTGGCCAATATCTTCTTCTGGAAAAAATCCTTTTGGACTGTTTACGAATGGGACTAATGCAATAAAGAATGTGGAGATTGCGCCCCATAAAACGATTTTGCGATTTTTAAGTGCTAGATCAAGGTAATGGACATAAACCTTTAATGTCCAATCAAAGATGCGATCAAACTGCTTTGTAACTTTATATTCCTTACCATGATCGCCAGGCTTTGGTAAAAAACGACTACAAAGCATTGGAATAACAGTCAGTGAAACAATGGCCGATACTAAAATTGACAAGGAAACAACGACCGCAAATTCTCTAAAAAGCAGTCCAATGGGGCCTGACATAAAGAAAAGGGGAATAAAGACGGCAACCAATGAGATGGAAATGGAAATAATCGTGAAACCGTAAGCCTTCGCAGAGGCGTAAAGCAATGCCAAGAGCAATAAATAAGATGCGCCACTTAAATTGAATGATCAGAGTTTTACTGCTTGCCCAATTCAGTTGTTTTAACTTGCTAGTATGGGGAGACGCTTTTTGCCACAGCGCACACAAACGGGATTTACCAACATTTTTCAGTTGGCCGAACTTGCTGACAAGTTGATCAAGTGACGATTCGATTTTTGACACAGTCTCGTTTTCTAAATTTTTTATAGTGTAATTGCGGTTTCAAGCCCCGTAGAGCATGCCCATGCTCTCACAAGCGACCCAAAAATGGGGTTGGTGACCTCCTTTTTAGGGGAGGGAAATTTAGGCCAAAAACCTTTCCACGCCCTTATTTGCCAGTTGGTCGACTAATTCATTACCGGGATGGCCGTTATGGCCTCGAACCCAGTGCCATGAGATCTCATGATTTGGGAGCAGGGCGTCCAATTCTTGCCATAAATCAGCATTTTTCACGGGATCTTTGCTGGCTGTTCGCCAGCCCTGTTTTTTCCACCCCTCGAGCCATTCGGTGACGCCTTTTTGGACATATTGAGAGTCAGTCCAGATCTCCACTGAACTGGGCTGCTTTAGGGCTCGAAGAGCAAAGATCACAGCGCTAATTTCCATGCGATTGTTCGTGGTGAGCTTTTCGCCTCCATGAATTTGCTTTTCATGATCACCAGAACGTAGAACAGCACCCCATCCGCCGGGACCAGGATTGCCCTTGCATGCGCCATCGGTATAGATAACGATATGGGGAGGGGTGACAGTAGTATGTTCAGGCATCACTGTAATTTACTGCTTCTGAGAATTGTTCAGGATATCTCGCAAGGTGTTTCGCTCCGCGGCAGGACTCAGCTGTGTGATAGTCGGCATGCGAACCGATTGCACTTTGCCAATAAGTCGCATGCCCTTGTGGCGCTTGATGGCAGAAACCAGAAAGACTGCCCCAAAGATCGGCCACCAACGATTGCCCATGGGCTCCAGAAAGTCCATGCGGTTCATGGCTGCCCCCCCATGGAGCGGGAATTTATAACAACCAAAATGCCCCCGATCCAAGGAGTAATTAAGTAGTTGTAACCAGTCTTTCACGCGTATCAAGCTAATAAATTGGCCATCGCGCGGAAGGTAAGGGGTGCCAATTAAGCGACTTAGATATTGGCGCGCCCCCCACAAGCTTGCGGGATTGAATCCTGAAATAACTAGCCGTCCCTCAGGACGTAAGACGCGATCGACCTCGCGCAGAATTTGATGGGGATCTGCAGCAAACTCTAGAACGTGAGGCAGCGCTACTAGATCAATACTTTCATTAGCGAATGGAAGTTCAGAGGAGCATCCATCGATCAAATGCCATTGAAATCGGTTGGCATATTCACGATTGTCGTTTGTGTGCAAGAGTAGCGCATGTAATGGCATGCGGTTTTTGCTCAAGGCATTCATTTGGGGAAGGCCAATTTGCATAGCATGAAAGCCAAAGACATCTCCCACAATTTGATCAAAACAGCGTTGTTCCCAGCGCAAAACATAGCGTCCAGGCGGGGATTGAAGCCATTTCTCCCAGGAGCTCCAGGGGGGTGCAGAGGGCTGCGAGGGAATAGGTGAGGTTGGTATCATCGCGCTATGGATAAGAATACTTTATTTATTGCAAGTTTGGCCGATTCCGGCCTTTGATGACAACTACATCTGGTGTATCCATGATGGAAAATCTGCCTTGGTGGTTGATCCAGGGGATGCAGCCCCTGGATTGGAATACCTTAAGCCAAGCAAATCTCAAATTAACGGCGATTTTAATTACCCATCACCATGCTGGTCATACTGGCGGTATTCTGAAGTTGCTCAATGCGTTGTGCGCAACGATTCCGGTCTATTGGCCTACAGGCGACAATATTCCAGGTCGCACACAAATTGCGAAAGAGGGTGACAAACTGGAGATTGCCACTCCACGAATTAGCTTGAGCGTCTACGAAGTTCCTGGGCATACCCTGAGTCATATTGCTTACTTTGCAAACATGCAAGCCAATGTGCTTGAACCGATGCTGTTTTGTGGTGACACTCTGTTTGCATCCGGTTGCGGCCGATTATTTGAGGGCACGCCATCTCAAATGAGTCAGTCACTGGCAAAGTTTGCCGCACTTCCTAAAAATACCTTGGTCTACTGCACTCATGAGTACACCTTATCCAATACACGTTTTGCGTTAGCAGTAGAGCCAAATAACCAGAACCTACTCTCATGGTCTGAGCGCGCTCATGAATTACGCCAAAAGGGGCTGCGTACCTTACCAACGACGATTGGTCAAGAACTTCAAGTGAACCCTTTTATGCGTTGTCATCAGACCGAAGTCATTGCTTCGGCAAAAGAGGTTTCCGGACAAGAGGAGTTGCCCAGCCCCGCTCATGTCCTGGCTGTCATTCGCGCCTGGAAAGATCGGCTCTAATGCGCTTGATATGTGCGGCAATTTTGGTTGCCGCTTTTTTCTCGGGTTGTGCAAGTACTGGGGATTGGTCCTCGGACACACCTACGAAGCCTGGGTCAAGACCATCCAAGGCTACCCGAGTCAATTTGCAGAACCAATCGGTTAGCAAAATTTATGCGCCCTCCGATAATCTGTGGATACGCATTCGAGATGGGTTTCAGATGGAGCCCATGAATTCACCCCTAGAGATTGAGCAAGTGCGCTGGTTGGCCACAAGGCCGGACTATGTGCATCGTTCCATGGCGCGTTCATCGCGCTATTTGTTTTGCATAGTGCAAGAAGTAAGTGCGCGCAATATGCCTACTGAGATTGCCTTACTTCCATTTGTTGAGAGCGCATTTGTGACGCACGCAAAGTCCAGCGCTAAAGCAGTGGGTCTTTGGCAATTCATGCCCGCAACCGGAAAAGACTTTCAACTAACCCAAAACGTCTTTCGCGATGAACGCAGAGATGTATTGCAATCTACGGATGCGGCCTTGGATTATTTACAACGCTTACACAACCAATTTGGTAGCTGGGAGCTGGCTCTAGCGGCCTATAATTGGGGCGCCGGTAATGTGCTGAAAGCTCAAAAGCGCAACTTAGCAGCGGGATTGCCGACTGACTATGAGAGCCTGACCATGCCGCGTGAAACGCGCATGTACGTTCCGAAGTTGATGGCATATCGAGCCATCGTATTAGATCCCAGTGCCTATGGCATCGTACTGCCGGAACTAGAAAATCATCCGTACTTTGTAGCTGTGGATGTGGGTAGTGATATTGATGTCGCTCTAGTCATTAAATTAGCAGAAATTCCGGAAGATGAGTTTCACAGCCTCAATCCCTCATTTAATAAGCCCGTCATATTAAGTAATGCCAATCAACAAATTTTGTTGCCCTTTGGGCATGCTGAAGTTTTCCAGGCCAATTTAAAGAAGTACACCAAGCCACTTTCCACATGGACAGCTGTAAAAGTCAGCAAAACCGAGAGCGTGGATCAAGCTGCGAAAACGTTGGGCGTTGATCCTGATGCTTTACGACAGGTAAACGGCATCCCCAAGGGAATGCGAATTAAGGTTGGATCGACGGTCATCATCCCCAAAAGTAGCAATCGATCGGGTGATGTGTCTTCGGCAATGGCGGATAACGCCAGCCTCAGTTTGGAAAAACCGCCCCCACCAGCGCCAAAGTGCCCTAAGCCCGCTAAAGGGTCTAAAAATGCCAAGGCTGCAAAATGTGGACCCACAAAACCCACTCCGAGTGGAGTTGCTGCTTCACCCAAGGGTAATCTCACCCAAAAGAATGCTGCATCTCAGCACAAATCCGCATCGACAGGGCTTGCAAAATCTGCGAAAAATGGCAATTCAGCGTCCTCTAGCGGCAGTACTGCGGCAAAGGGAGCGAGCAAAAACCCGTAATTCAACACTTTTTATATTGGGTTGACCATGTCCTATAAAGCACATCACGAACGCTCAATTAAAGACCCCGACGGATTTTGGGGCGAGCAGGCAAAGTTAATTCACTGGGAAAAACCATTCGATAAAGTTTTAAATTACGACAACCTCCCCATTCGCGAAATGGTTTGAGGGTGGCTTAACTAATCTTTGCTACAACGCTGTTGATCGTCATTACAAAGCAAATCCCGATCAACCCGCGCTTGTTGCGGTTTCAACCGAAACCAACCAAGAAAAAGCTTTTACCTTTAAAGAGTTATACGAAGAAGTCAATCGTATGGCAGCAATCTATAAGGCAAACGGCATTAAGAAGGGCGATCGCGTTCTAATCTACATGCCCATGATTGCAGAGGCCTGTTTTGCAATGCGCGCATGCGCGCGGATCGGTGCCATTCACTCTGTGGTGTTTGGTGGCTTTGCTTCCCATAGCCTACAACGCGTATTGATGATGCGCAACCGAAAATGGTAGTTACTGCTGAGGCGGGCATGCGTGGCGGCAAGGCCGTCCCATACAAGCCTTTGCTGGATGAAGCGATTTCCTTGGCAACTTACAAGCCTGAAAAAGTCTTGATCGTAAATCGCGGTTTATCCGAATTCACCACCGTTGCAGGCAGGGACTTGGATTGCGAGACAGAGAGACAAGAGCATCTCAATAATCTTGTACCTGTTGAGTGGGTAGATGCAACGCATCCTTCCTATATTTTATATACCTCCTCGATTCGCAATCCAGTCCATCAATGCTCTATCATCAAGCCCATGACAGCACTCACTATTACACCCGCACAACGCAAACTCCTCAAAGCCGATGCACACGGATTAAACCCCGTAGTCATGATCGGCGGGGATGGTTTAACCCCAGCAGTTATTAAAGAGGCAAAGTCGGCAATCAACCATCACGGCTTGATTAAAGTGCGGGTTTTTGGCGATGATCGCGAAGCGCGCATTGCTATGTATGAAGAGTTATGCGACAAATTGGATGCCGCTTCTGTACAGCACATTGGCAAATTACTAGTGCTCTGGAAACCCAAAGATGTTGTCGAGGAGGCCTATAGCAATCTCGATAGATCAAGCAAGCAAACGAAGAAGTCATTGCAAGCCGCTCAAACGAAACAAGTCACTGGTCGAGCATCCTCAGGAAGATCTGCTTTTGAACGGGCTGCCGCAGTGAAAGCCGCTAAACCCAAAAAGCGTCCACTGCGCTCTGAGGCTGTGGAATCCAAAATTGGATGGTCGTCACCTGGCTACCGCAAGGCGGTTGCTGCTCCAGCACCCATTAAGAAGCGCAAGGTACGCATGAGTAGCACTAAGAAGAAATTGCTTGGATCTTAATCATGATCCATCGCCGCTAGTCGGTGTTTTTTGTAGCACGCCACACCAAAAACAATCCAAGTAGCGCTTGACACACAAACAGGATGCTTGAGGTTCCATGCAGGCGGCTAAATAGCGCAGCATCACTCGACTCACGTACCGCAATCCCAGCAAACAAGGCTTGCTCACGAATGGCATCCATCCAAGGGATGATGATGAATGCGGCGCCCACCGTACAAATTAGCATACCCAAGAGGAGCCAGCGGATCAGGCGGTAACGCTGCAAACCAAGGCGGACGAGATGATTGGCCATCACCATCAGAAAACCACTCACTGCAACACCAATGTAAACGGTAGACCTAAACAGATTGGCCGCAATCATGCCTGCAACCTGACGATCACCAAGTGATGAAAAGAGGGTTGGAACAACTAGAAAACCAACAACAATGAAGCTGCCCACCCAAAGCCCAGAGATAGCACTAAATATTCTCTGGGTTCGGATGTAGGTCATTAGATGTATTTCACTGCCAGAATTTCGACTTCGCGGTTGCCGCCAGGAGCCTGAACAGCAACGACATCACCCTCTTCTTTACTGATTAAGGCGCGAGCGATCGGAGAGCTGATGGAAATTTTATTGGCGGCAATATCTGCTTCATCATCGCCAACAATTTGATAGGTGAACCTAGTGCCATCTTCAAGATCTTCTAGGTCCACCGTGGCACCAAAGACCACACGGCCAGAAACATCCAGGGAGGCAGGGTCAATGATCTGAGCTGCGGATAATTTACCTTCAAGCTCTTGAATGCGCCCTTCGATAAATCCTTGCTTTTCTTTGGCGGCATCGTACTCAGCGTTCTCAGAGAGATCACCTTGCGCGCGAGCCTCAGCAATCGCATTAATGACTGCAGGACGCTCTACATGTTTTAGGCGGTGCAATTCCTCCTTAAGGAGCTCTGCACCGCGCTTGGTAATGGGAATTGTGCTCATGCTACTAACCTAACTTAAAAAAAGCGCAACGCGCGCCTATCTTTCTAATTTTAGATTAATTGAGCGCCTGATGTAAGTTCTGCAAGGAACATACCTCTAAAGACTCTTTACTGCCTAATAAGCCATCCATCACAGCTCGTGCCGCGCTAATTGTGGTGTAGTAGGCCACACCATTTGCTTGGGCACTAGTGCGGATTGAACGGGAATCCGCAATGGCAGTTCGGGTCTCATCAACGGTTGTAAATACGAGAGAAATCTCACCATTTTTGATGAAATCCACAATATGTGGACGACCATCTTTGACCTTATTGACGACGCGTACGGGCAGGCCAGCGGCCTCAATCGCAGCTGCTGTACCTTTGGTAGCGACCATCGGGAAACCAAACTTGTCCAACAGCTTAGCCACCTCTACCGCTTTCGGTTTGTCACTATCTTTTACCGTCAGCAGCACAGTGCCACTCTTGGGCAACTTAATACCAGCACCCAACTGAGATTTAAATAGCGCTTCTCCGAAGGTTTTTCCAACACCCATGACTTCACCGGTTGAGCGCATTTCTGGTCCAAGAATGGGGTCAATTCCGGGAAATTTATTGAACGGGAAGACTGCTTCCTTCACCGAGAAATATGGTGGCTTCACTTCGGATGTAATGCCTTGCTGCTGTAGTGTTTGCCCAACCATACAGCGAGCCGCAATCTTTGCTAACTGCAAACCAGTAGCCTTGGAGACAAAAGGAACGGTGCGGGATGCCCGCGGATTCACTTCGAGCACATAGATGACATCCTTACCACCATCGTTCTGAATCGCAAACTGCACGTTCATCAGACCTACCACGTTCAGGCCTTTTGCCATCGCAGCGGTTTGGTGCTTAATTTCTTCTACCGTAGTGTCAGACAAGGAATATGGAGGCAACGAGCAAGCGGAGTCGCCTGAGTGCACGCCCGCTTGTTCGATGTGCTCCATGACGCCACCAATAAAGACATTATTACCATCGCAAATTGAATCGACATCGCACTCAATCGCATCATTGAGGAAACGATCAAGCAATACAGGAGAATCATTCGAAACTTTGACTGCTTCGCGCATATAACGCTCAAGATCACGTCCATCGTGAACAATTTCCATAGCGCGACCACCCAAAACATACGATGGACGCACTACCAATGGATAGCCAATTTCTTCTGCTAACTTTAGCGCCTCTTTTTCAGTACGCGCTGTCCGATTTGGCGGTTGACGCAAGCCAAGATCTTGCAAGAGTTTTTGGAAGCGCTCGCGATCTTCTGCAGCATCAATCATATCGGGTGATGTGCCAATGATTGGCACACCGTTGCGCTCAAGATCCAAAGCCAATTTCAGAGGCGTTTGACCACCGTACTGAACGATGACACCTTTTGGCTTCTCTTTTGCCACAATCTCCAAAACATCTTCCAGCGTTAAAGGCTCAAAGTACAAACGATCAGACGTATCGTAGTCAGTGGAAACGGTTTCAGGATTGCAATTGACCATGATGGTTTCGTAACCATCATCACGCATTGCTAAAGCGGCATGAACGCAGCAGTAATCAAACTCAATACCTTGACCAATGCGGTTTGGACCACCGCCCAAGACCATAATTTTGTCTTTTGTCGTTGGACGCGATTCGCACTCACCATGCTCTGTTTCATATGTGGAATACATGTAGGCAGTGTTGGTGGCGAACTCTGCTGCGCAGGTATCGACCCGTTTGTAGACAGGCAACACCTTTAAACGATGACGGGCTGCGCGTACTGAGAAAGCATCGACACCAAGCAATTTTGCCAAACGACGATCTGAGAACCCGTTTTGCTTCACAAAACGCAGTTCAGCGGCGGATAAGCTGTCAATCTTGCGTTGCTTGAGTTCATTCTCAATCGTAATCAGTTCTTCAATTTGTTCGAGGAACCAAGGATCCACCTTTGTTTCGCTATAGATCTCATCAAGACCCATACCCATGCGGAATGCATCGGCTAGATACCAAATGCGATCTGGACCGGGCTCATTTATTTCATTAATGATGTCATCAAGATCAGTAGAAACTTCATCCAAGCCATCAACACCAACCTCAAGGCCGCGTAATGCTTTTTGAAAAGACTCTTGGAAAGTGCGGCCAATAGCCATGACTTCGCCCACCGATTTCATCTGTGTCGTTAAGCGTGAGTCGGCTTGCGGGAATTTTTCAAATGCAAAGCGCGGAATCTTGGTGACAACATAGTCAATCGATGGCTCAAAGGATGCAGGAGTCGCTCCGCCAGTGATGTCATTCTTTAACTCATCGAGTGTATAGCCCACCGCTAACTTCGCTGCAATTTTGGCGATTGGAAAGCCGGTTGCCTTGGATGCTAGTGCGGATGAGCGCGATACCCGAGGATTCATCTCGATCACAATCATGCGACCGTCAACCGGGTTGATCGAGAACTGTACGTTTGAGCCGCCAGTATCCACACCAATTTCACGCAGGACTGCAATCGATGCATTCCGCATCAATTGATATTCTTTATCGGTCAGAGTTTGTGCGGGCGCAACGGTAATCGAGTCGCCTGTGTGCACACCCATCGGATCTAAATTTTCAATGGAGCAGACGATGATGCAATTGTCGTTGCAATCACGCACCACCTCCATCTCAAACTCTCTCCAGCCCAGCAAAGACTCTTCAATTAAGAGTTCGTGCGTTGGAGATAAATCAAGACCGCGTTTACAAATCTCTTCGAATTCTTCACGGTTATAGGCGATACCACCACCAGAACCACCCATTGTGAAGGAAGGACGTATCACCACAGGGAAACCGGAGCTACCGGTTTCTCGTTGAATGCGTTGCTGTACTTCATGGGCTTCTTCCATGGAGTGGGCAATACCGGATTTTGCAGAGCCCAAACCAATTTTGGTCATGGCGTCCTTAAACTTTTGACGATCTTCAGCCTTATCAATGGCCTCAGGGGAAGCGCCGATCAGTTCACAACCATACTTTTGCAATACACCGTGACGATGCAAATCCAACGCACAGTTCAAAGCTGTTTGACCACCCATCGTCGGCAAAATCGCATCCGGCTTTTCCGTTGCAATAATGCGCTCTACGACTTCCCAGGTAATTGGCTCAATGTAGGTCACATCGGCCATCTCGGGATCGGTCATGATGGTCGCTGGGTTACTGTTCACCAAGATGACTTTGTAACCTTCATCGCGCAATGCTTTACAGGCCTGCGCTCCCGAGTAATCGAATTCGCATGCTTGACCGATGACAATCGGACCAGCGCCAATAATGAGGATGCTCTTGATATCGCTACGCTTAGGCATTATTTGCCCTCCTTCTTACTGGCAGCATTCATGAGCTCCACAAATCGATCAAATAGATAGGCAATGTCATGCGGGCCTGGCGAAGCCTCTGGGTGACCCTGAAAACACAACGCAGGTTTATCCGTCCAGGCCAAACCTTGCAGGGATCCGTCGAATAGCGACACGTGGGTTACTCGAACATTATTCGGCAACGTATTAGCATCCACCGAAAAGCCATGGTTCTGAGAAGTAATGGCGACGCGACCCGTATCCAAATCCTTAACGGGGTGGTTTGCTCCGTGGTGACCAAACTTCATCTTCAAGGTTTTTGCACCCGCAGCTAGACCCATGATTTGATGACCCAAACAGATGCCAAATGTCGGGACCCCTTTTTCAATAATCTCTTTTGCAGCAGCAATTGCATAATCACAAGGCCCTGGATCCCCAGGACCGTTTGAGAAAAATACACCGTCTGGATTCAAGGCCAGTATATCCGTAGCGCTGGTTTGTGCTGGAACCACGGTTAACTCGCAACCACGTTCAGCGAGCATGCGGAGAATATTGCGTTTCACACCAAAGTCGTAGGCAACCACTTTCTTAGTGGGCTTTGAGGTATCGAGTGTTTTGTAAGCAGGTTTGCCGTTAGGGCCTTGCAACTCCCATTCGCCCTCACGCCACTCGTAAGGCGCCTTCGTAGTAACCACTTTTGCTAAATCCAGTCCTGCCATTCCCGGAAAAGCTTTGGCTAGTTGCAATGCCTTTTGACCAAGCGCCTGCACATCATCACCAGCCTTACCAGCGACAATCGACCCAGACTGGGCTCCCTGGTCCCGCAAGATACGAGTCAATTTGCGTGTATCGATCCCGGAGATGCCAACCACGCCGGCCTTTGCAAGATAACTCTCCAACGTTCCTTCAGCGCGGAAATTGGAAACCCGCTTCGGTAAATCTTTGATGACTAAGCCAGCAGCGTGGATCTGATCCGATTCGGCGTCTTGCGCATTTACACCAACATTACCAATGTGGGGATAAGTCAGAGTAATGATTTGACGCGAGTAACTTGGATCCGTAACGATCTCCTGATAGCCTGTTAATGCGGTATTAAAGACCACTTCGCCGGTGGTTTTGCCTGGGGCGCCAATACTAAAACCGGGAAATAGAGTGCCGTCGGCTAGTGCCAACACGGCGGGAGGAAAAGAAGGAAGCAAGGGTGACAAACCATCTCCAGTCCCTGCTCCATATGACGCTCAAAACCCCCAAAAAGACCAACCCGAGGCTTGTATATACGGGAGGAGAGTGTCTTTAAGCGCTAGGGTAATTAATTAGTTTCGAACCTTGCAAATGATACCAGTTTTACTCCCTAAGACCTTGAATCTCCAGCCAATTGGGCTCTAAAGGAAATATCCCGTCCAAACCCAAAGGTCGGGACGGGATAGTCTGGAAATGCCCATTCAGAAAAGTGAAGCTAAACGCTAATCCTTAGGCACCAGCGCGCTGCTCAATGATGGTCTTGATTTGCGCTAGAACATTTTGGTCTTCCATGGCGCTGATATCGCCAGGATCGCGACCCTCAGCAACCGCTTGTAAAGCGCGGCGCACGATTTTGCCTGAGCGAGTCTTTGGCAATGCAGAAAATATGATTCATGGTGGACATCAGCGCAACGGCATATCCACCAGTATCTCGTTGCACGCCCTTTGGTTTACCAGTTGTTCCGGAGGTTTTCGGTCGTTTCTGAACAAATCCTTTTGCTTTAGGGGTCAGAAACTAGGAAAATACAAGGCGAAAGAGAATACGTTGTGGCAAAAAATAAATTTGATAAAAGTTGGTTACAGGATCACCTCACCGATCCTTATGTGAAGATGGCCCAAAAAGAGGGCTATCGTGCTAGAGCGGTCTATAAGCTCAGTGAAATTGACGAGCAAGATCACCTGATCAAAGCAGGTATGACGATCGTGGATTTGGGGAGCGCCCCCGGAAGTTGGTCTCAATATGTTCGTAATCGCTTAACCGAATTCGGTAAAAGTAATCCCAAAATTGGGTCAGGCAAGCCGGACGGTCAGATTATTGCAATCGACACCTTGCCGATGGAAGAGATTGCCGACGTTCATTTCATACAGGGCGATTTTCGTGAAGAAGAAGGGCTCGCAGCCCTTGAGGCCTTATTACCCAAAGATGGCGATGGTAAAGTTGATTTGGTTCTTTCTGATATGGCGCCCAATTTATCGGGAGTCGGGGTTGCAGATGCCGCTCGCATGGCATTTTTGGCAAAAATAGCACTAGATTTTGCAGTGGCGCATCTAAAACCCGAAGGAGCACTGCTGATCAAATGTTTCAATGGGAGTTGTTATAGTCAGATTGTCGAGTCCTTCAAAAAGGTCTTTAAAACGGTCGCTTCCAGAAAGCCGAAAGCTTCAAGGGCTCGCTCATCCGAGATTTTCCTCTTGGGCAGAAACCTTAAACCCGCTAAATCATCCTGATTTCAGGCCGTTCACAAGCTCAATAACCCTCTGATTTACATGGGTTTATCAAATAAATCTGCCATTAGCCCTTGAAAAGGGGTGGTAGTAGAATCAAATACATAGGTAGCGATTCGCTTTAACTACTCTGGATCAATCCAGAAAAGGACTCAATTTTGAACAGCAATATGTTCCAAAAAATCGGAGTATGGCTCGTTGTGGGCTTAGTGCTTTTTACTGTTTTCAAACAGTTTGATAAGCCTAAGGACCAAAATCAAGTCACGTATTCCCAATTCATGGATGACGCCAAGGCCGGAAAAATTAAACGCGTTGATGTCCAAGGTCGCACCTTGCAAGTCACGCCTGCTGATGGCAATAAATATTCCATCATTTCTCCGGGCGACATCTGGATGGTTGGTGACTTAATGAAATACGGTGTTCAAGTTACCGGTAAGGCAGAAGAAGAGCCCAATATGCTGGTTTCTGCTTTGTACTACCTTGGGCCAACATTATTGATTATTGGTTTTTGGTTTTTCATGATGCGCCAGATGCAAGGTGGTGGTAAAGGTGGCGCATTCTCTTTTGGAAAATCTAAAGCGCGCCTAATTGATGGGAATAGCAATACGGTGACGTTTGCTGATGTCGCTGGCTGTGATGAAGCAAAGGAAGAAGTCTTCGAGTTAGTGGATTTCTTAAAAGATCCACAAAAGTTTCAGAAGTTGGGTGGGCGCATACCGCACGGCGTATTGCTTGTAGGCCCTCCAGGAACCGGTAAAACTCTGCTTGCACGGGCTATCGCGGGCGAAGCAAAAGTACCATTCTTCTCCATCTCAGGTTCGGATTTTGTCGAAATGTTCGTGGGTGTTGGTGCTTCTCGTGTGCGCGATATGTTTGAGAACGCGAAGAAAAACTCACCTTGCATCATTTTTATTGATGAAATTGATGCGGTGGGTCGCCATCGTGGTGCTGGTATGGGCGGCGGTAATGATGAGCGCGAACAAACCTTAAACCAAATGTTGGTTGAGATGGATGGTTTTGAAAGTAACAGCGGCGTCATCGTGGTTGCTGCTACCAATCGTTCGGATGTTTTAGATAGGGCGCTCTTGCGTCCCGGTCGTTTTGACCGACAGGTTCATGTTGGCCTGCCTGATATTCGTGGGCGCGAGCAGATTTTGCAAGTGCATATGCGCAAGGTGCCCATTGATCCTGATGTCAATGCAGCAGTATTGGCGCGTGGCGCTCCAGGATTTTCAGGTGCCGATTTAGCCAACCTGGTAAATGAAGCAGCATTGTTTGCTGCACGTCGCAATAAACGCTCTGTAGACATGAAAGACTTTGAGGACGCTAAGGATAAGATCTATATGGGTCCTGAGCGTAAGTCTGCCGTGATGCGTGAGGAAGAGCGCCGTAATACGGCGTATCACGAGTCGGGTCATGCAGTGGTTGCAAAAATCCTTCCTAAAGCAGACCCTGTGCATAAAGTTACTATCATGCCACGCGGTATGGCATTGGGTGTTACATGGCAGTTGCCCGAGTTTGATCGTGTCAATCTTTACAAAGATCGCATGTTGGAAGAATTGGCGATATTGTTTGGCGGACGTGCGGCAGAGGAAGTTTTCTTAAATTCCATGAGTACAGGTGCATCGAATGATTTTGAGCGTGCCACCAAAATGGCGCGCGATATGGTGACTCGTTATGGCATGAGCGATAGCTTAGGCACAATGGTCTACGTTGATACTGAATCCGAAAGCATTTTCGGTCGCACGAATTCGAAAACGGTTTCGGAGCTGACGCAACAAAAAGTTGATGCGGAAATTCGGACTTTGATTGACAGTCAGTACGCATTGGCCAAGTCGATTTTGGAGCAAAACCGTGACAAGGTCGAGGCAATGGTTGCCGCGTTGCTGGAATGGGAAACAATTGATGCCGAGCAAATTAACGACATAATGGAAGGTCGGCCTCCGCGTGCACCGAAGCCGCCATTGGCTACTCAGTTTGGTAACTCATCGGGAATACCTGGACCTGCGGCTGGAAACGCTCCTGCAACGGCATAGTCTTCACGCTAATGACCAGCAACGGCATTCCAAAGATGCCCACAACATGGCGTTGTGGGCGTTTTCTTTTTGACTTAACGAAACGTCAACGCCCCATTTATGGGAATACTGAATGCCACCCCGGATTCGTTTTCAGATGGCGGCAAATATCGAAGCGCAAAGGATGCGATTGCTCAAGCGGAGCGCATGATTCAGGGTGGCGTTGATTTGATTGATATTGGCGGTGAATCTACCAGACCGGGAGCGGAGCCTGTAGGTCTACAAGAGGAGATCGATCGCGTTTTGCCCGTTATTGAGGGTTTAAAGGATTGTGGCGTCCCGCTATCGATTGACACTTACAAAGCAAAAACAGTGCGCCAAGCTCTACGTGCAGGCGTGGATTGCGTCAATGACATTTGGGCTTTAAGGCAAGATGGCGCCGTGGGTGCTGTTCTCGAACATCAGCAATGCGGTATTGTGTTGATGCATATACAACGAGATCCACTCACGATGCAATTTAATCCAGAGTATCAGGATGTCATTCTGGAGGTGAGTCAATTTTTACAAGAGCGTGCTAATTTATTGATATCTCATGGGGTTCATCAAGATCGCATTGCTATTGATCCGGGTTTTGGGTTTGGTAAAAGCCTTGAACATAATTTAGAGATGCTAGCGAATTTCTCTAACTTCACCACTCTGGGTTATCCCGTTTTGGTCGGTATTTCGCGTAAATCGATGATTGGCAAGGTCACTGGTAAAGAGACACATGAGCAGGTGGCACCTAGTATTGCAGCTGTCATCATGGCGGCGGATCGTGGTGCTCAGATCGTCAGGGTTCATGACGTGCCTGAAACGGTTGATGCCATAAAGCTTTGGGCGGCAGTGAATGAGCCTCAATAAGCTTAGAACCCAGTATTTACCAGTTTTATAATCATATTCGTGAAAAAACAATACTTTGGAACCGATGGTATTCGTGGCGAGGTGGGCCAATTTCCGATTGTTCCAGAATTCATGACACGTTTAGGCTATGCCGCGGGTATGGTGCTCAATAAAAGTACTAAGCCTGGTGAACGTTGCAAGGTATTGATCGGAAAAGATACACGTGTATCTGGTTACTTGCTTGAAGCAGCCTTAGAAGCGGGTTTTGCTGCTGCTAGTGTAGATGTGATGTTATGTGGACCGATTCCAACACCAGGGGTTGCTTATCTAACGAAAGCATTGCGTTTATCGGCAGGCATTGTGATTTCTGCCTCGCATAATCCATACCAAGACAATGGCATTAAGTTTTTCTCAGCGAACGGCGATAAATTGGACGACGCCTTTGAGTTAGCCATTGAAGCAGAGCTTGCAAAACCGATGGGTTGCGTGAGTGCGCAAGAGCTTGGCAAAGCGTATCGATTGGATGATGCTGCAGGACGTTACATCGAGTTTTGCAAATCCACATTTCCGGGTGAGCTCAATCTCAAAGGCCTTAAGCTCGTGGTTGACTGCGCCAATGGTGCCGCATACCATACCGCGCCACACGTGTTTCATGAACTCGGCGCAGAGGTGATTTCTATTGGCGTTAATCCCGATGGTCGCAACATTAATGATGGTTGCGGTGCTACCGCCCCAGCAGCGCTGATCGCCAAGGTAAAAGAAGTCAATGCAGATTTGGGTATCGCGTTAGATGGCGATGCAGATCGATTGCAAATGGTGGATGCCACTGGCCGCTTGTTTAATGGTGATGAGCTCTTATATGTGCTAACAAAAGATCGCTTGGATCGTGGTCAGAAACTCGGCGGTGCGGTCGGCACGCTCATGACGAACCTTGCCGTAGAAAACGCCATCATCGCTCTAGGAATTGGCTTTGAGCGCGCCAATGTCGGTGATCGCTATGTTTTGGAACTCCTAAAACAAAAAGGCTGGATTATTGGCGGTGAGGGCTCTGGACATTTACTTTGCCTAGATCAACACTCGACTGGTGATGGCACGATTGCCGCGCTCCAAGTTTTAGCCGCTATGAGCCAAAACAAGAAAAGCCTCGCGCAATTATTGTATGCAGTCAAAATCTATCCTCAAGTACTCTTGAATGTGAAATTCAAGTCAGGCTATGACTGGAAATCTGACTACAAGCTCAAGGATCAAATTACCAAAGTTGAAAACGATCTAAAAGATATTGGTAGGGTGCTTATTCGTGCTTCTGGCACAGAGCCGCTGTTAAGGGTAATGGTCGAGACCCAAGATTCTCAGCTTGCCATGAGTGCAGCAAAAAGTATTGCCGATTTAGTACCAACAGTATAAACAGCATAAGGCGCAGAATGATTGCTGCTTTTCTCAGAATCAATTTCATTTGCTTAGTAACGGTAGCGCTTATCGGTGGGCAACCCACTTATGCTCAAAGCACCCCCAGCAAGCCTAAAAATATCATCATTCTGTTTGCCGATGGAACCACCAATAGTCAATACGAGTTTGGGCGATACTCCAGTGCCCAATTGCGTCAACAATCCTTCGCGATCATCGATGAGGTAATGGCTAATGGTCACTATTAACTAATGAAGACGGAATCCGCAAATTACTTTGTGACCGATTCCGCCGCGGCGGCATCTGCCATGTCTACCGGGTATAAGGTCAATAATGGCTCGATCTTCATGACTCCGGACGGTCAATCTCCGTCAACTTTGCTGCAGGTGGCAAAAGAAAGTGGAAAACGCATCGGTCTTATTAGTACGGCACCAATATACGATGCTAGCCCGGCAGCGTTTAGTGTTCACGCTCAATCACGCCGCGATAGTGAGATGATTGTGAATCAATACCTTGCGCTAGAGCCAGAAGTTTTGATGGGTGGCAGGAGAAATTATTTTTTACCAACTTCTATTCCTGGCGGAAAACGCCAGGATAACTTGAATGTCGTGGATGCTTTTAAGGCCAAGGATTACCAATATCTGTCTAGCCCAGGTGATCTCAGCTCAATTCAAAAAAATCGGGTTTTGGGCTTATTTGCTGTTGAGGATATTGATTGCGAAATCGATCGTGATCCACACGAAATGCCTAACCTGTCCCAAATGCTGTCGGCTGGCCTGCAAGTACTGAGCTCTCAGTCGAAGAGGGATAAGGGATTTGTTCTGTTTGCCGAAAATGAGAATACCGGTTCTGCAGGGCATCAAAATGATGTTGCTGCCTTAATGCGGGATCTATGGGCCTTTGATGATGCAGTAAGGTCGCACTGGATTTCCAGAAGAAGAACCCAGATACGTTGATTATTGTGACGGGCGACCATGAAACAGGCGGCTTTTCACCTACTTATGGACGAAAGAATTTAGGACCCGCAGGTCCAAACAATTATCAGAATGTTGGCCTTACGCAGTTGAAAATGATTGAGCAGTACACGATGTCGCTCAACGAGTTTTCTGAAAAGTTCAAATCTCAGGCTAAGGAGGGTGCTAGCCCCGCAGAACTCAAGTCATATTTGAATACATTATTGCAAGAGGGTTTTCCAGGCTTGGCTGTGGATGAGGCATCAAGCAGATTAATGCGAAGACTGTTGATTTTGGCGCAACGGACAATCCCGTGAAATTCAAAGACCTCGAAAAAGACGGTATGGTTCAGTTTCCAGCCACCATCGGTGGAGTGGTGCCGGCGATTAACGTTGAGGGTGTAAAGCCTGGCGAAATCAAATTGGATGGTCCAACTTTGGCAGACATTTTTCAGGGTGTGATCTCGGATTTGGGTGATAAACGTATCGCCATCATGAACCCAGCGTGAAGATCCCGAGTGGCCCGATTACCGTTGTCGTACGCGCTGATGGTTCTGGTACTACCGCAATTTTTACAGACTACCTTGCAAAAACGAGTTCACTCTTCAAGGATGCTGTTGGTTCTGGTGCATCCGTCAAGTGGCCAGCTGCCTCCACCGTAGGCGGCAAGGGTAATGAGGGCGTGGCGGCTAACGTGACACGCGTCAAAATTCTGTTGGTTATGTTGAGTATGCCTACGCCAAGAAGAACAAGATGACCTCTATTTCTTTAAAAAAATAAGGATGGTCAATTTGTGACTCCAGATGACTTAACCTTTGCAGCCGCAGCAGCAAGTACTGATTGGGCTTCTATCCCAGGTATGGGCACATTTATTGCAAATGCTCCTGGTGCAAAATCCTGGCCGATCACCGGCGCTTCATTTGTCTTGATTTATAAGAATCCTGAAAATAAAGCAAACGTTGCTGAAGTCATCAAATTTTTTGACTTTGCATTCAAAGACGGCAAGAAAATGGCGGAAGATTTGGATTACGTTCCAATGCCAGACAAAACAACTGAAGTTAATGTCCTAGAGGCGCAGCATCGTTAACAGATCAGCGGTATTGAAATCCGGATCCCATGCTGGAGCGCTGCAGATCTTGGCACCCAACTTTAGGTAGCCTTTGATCAATGGCGGCGCTTCAACATCCAAACCACCATTTAACTTATCCAACGGAAGCGGTAAGCGAGGGAAGGCATGAAATTCCGTTGGTGCTATCTGATTGCTATTTAAGGAGTTGTATAGGCTTGCCGCAAAGTGACCGCCATCAGCCATCGGAATACTGGCGCAACCTAACATGATTTCATAACCATTCTTGAGCATGTATTGAGCTAAGCCACTCCAGAGAGCCATAATTACAGCGCCCGAAGGGTAATCTTGGTGTACGCAGGATCTACACCCACAACTTTTTGCTCTTCAAAGTGGTGTGGATAAGCTCCTCAACGACCTTTACATCACCAAATGACAGGCCAAAAAATTGGCGAGCACTTTCGTCATGATTTCCTGGGACATATATCACTTCAGCGCCTTTGCGCGCCTTACGTAATAATTTTTGTACTACGTCGTTATGTGCCTGAGGCCAGCAAAAGGATTTCTTTAGACGTCATCCATCAATAATGTCGCCGACCAAATAAAATTTATCGGCTTCGTTGTGCTTTAAGAAATCGAGGAGGTAGTTGGCCTGACACCCTGATGTTCCGAGGTGCACGTCTGAGATCCAGATGGCTCTGTAATGCGTCATGAAACCACATTAAGCCTATTTGACATTTTTAAGTCAGTTTGATGACGTAGGATATTTATTACATTTTCCTTTATATTGTTGTTGTATATGACCACCTCAAGCAATTCAATACCCTCAAACACCGCATTATTGAAACGTTTTTTTCTTTGGATTGCGATATGGCTACATGTTTTATCAGGTGTAGGCACGTTATTGCTAATTTTTCCATTCTCCAATGCCTAATCCAAGAAATTGCATATCCAACAATGGTCAACACATCTCTTGCGAATTTTTGGAATTGAATTAGCTGTTAAGAATGCGGAGGTACTTCCATCAAGCTCGTATTTATTGTCGTCAAATCATATTTCCTGGATGGATATTCATGCCATCAATGCCTTTCATCCGATTCGCTTTGTGGCGAAGTCGGAAGTAGAGAAATGGCCGATATTTGGATGGATGGCTAAGCAGCTTGGAACAGTCTTTATTCGTCGCGATAGCTCTCGTCATGCACATTTGTTGTAGGCGAGATGAGCGAGGTTCTCAAAAATGAATCTATCTGCATTTTTCCAGAAGGCACTTCGACGAATGGTGAGTCGGTTCGTCCTTTTAGACCCAATTTATTCGAGTCCGCCGTCATTGCGGATGTACCAGTTTATTCACTCGCCATACGTTATGTTTCAAAGATCTCGGGGCAAAGATCCGAAGCCGCCGCTTTTATTGGGGATATGGGCCTTTTGGAGTCCATGAGCAATAATCCACCTTCAGGGGTTGGTATGCCATAGTTATTGTTCAACCGTTCAACCGAAACACCAGTGTAGCTATTCTGCCCAATATACGAAACACCAACACCTAAATTATTCTGGTTGCTGAAGGTATTGGGAAGTTTGCCGGTGTAGTTATTTCCACCATTTCCCTCTGGGGGAACGGTCCAACCACCTACAGGTTCTCCCTGCGATTGTGTTGAGCCTCCTGGAATGCGGTAATTGTTCGCGTTGTTGATGGTAGTACGACGTGCACGGCTACTGATCCAAACGCGCTATCGACCTCCAAAGAGCCATCGCCATAGCCTGTAGCTGAAACGCCAAGTTCATTGGCTAATAGCTCCTAGTGTTGAACCCAATTTATTGAGCAATTCATCGCCTTGCAAAATTTTGGTTGGCGTCAGAATGCTTTGCGTTGTTTCTTGGCTCCCGGTGGCTGTAATTTCTATATTGGAAACTGCCGATTGCGCAAGCGCACCCAGAGCGAATGGGCTCGCTGCTATAGCGAATAGAAGCCGCTTATTGTGCTGCTTTAAAATAATGGATACAACCTGTAATTCATCGACAACCTCAAACCTCTTTTGCCCACACGATGGGGCAAGCCAAATGGATGGCCGAGACATTTGCTCGGTCAAAAACGCTTTTTAAAGAAGCTGGGCAGGCGATGCTCGAGACTGGTATGCCGATAACGCATTCTGGGCAATGGGGTTGGGGTAATAGAAATTGGAACCGTGCTAGCAATAAGCAGAGCCGGTGCGATCACATTTGTCGTGGGTATAAATTCTGCTAATGTGAGCGCATCTAATAGGTGGCAGACATCAGAACTGTGATTAAGGGAAGCGCTTGCATCGCTAGAGATATTTTGACCAATTGCAGTTTGCTGTTGGCTCGCATGTGAGATGCTGTGCGTGAATCCAAACTGCTGGATGCCAATCACGCAAGCCCACAGCAAAACTACTGCCAAAGCAGTTTTTGCGTGCGAGAAGGATTTGCTAGAAAAATAGGCAGCCATTGCCCGAATCTTACAGGATTTGCCTGAAATAGCCCTGTCGGTGTAGAATATCGGTTCCGTCGGAGTGTAGCGCAGCCTGGTAGCGCACCTGCTTTGGGAGCAGGGGGTCCAAGGTTCGAATCCTTGTACTCCGACCACTTTTTCTATTTGTTCTATATAGACCCAGCCAATATCTGCCCATAGCTCAGCTGGATAGAGCAACGGCCTTCTAAGCCGTAGGTCGCAGGTTCGACTCCTGCTGGGCAGGCCAAATTTTGACATCTCTTTTTTCGCAGATTTCAACCATTTTGTGTTAAAACCCGCACAAAAGATGCAAAGTTCCGAGACGTGTAAATATTTGCTATAACTGCTTAGATTATTGCGATTAATAAGCAACCCATTGGAGGCATTCATGAGATACTCATCGAGGATCAAGCTAGGCGTTATAACCTGGCTATTCATTGGCGCTGTATCAGTCCAGGCGGCCAGTATCACTCTAGACAAAATCAAATCCAGGAGCACGGTTACCATGGGGGTACGTGAGTCCTCCATTCCACCCATTGGAGGCATTCATGAGATACTCATCGAGGATCAAGCTAGGCGTTATAACCTGGCTATTCATTGGCGCTGTATCAGTCCAGGCGGCCAGTATCACTCTAGACAAAATCAAATCCAGGAGCACGGTTACCATGGGGGTACGTGAGTCCTCCATTCCGATGTCCTATACAACAGGCGATAACCGTTTTGATGGTTACCATGTCGAAATCTGCCGTATGGTTTTGGGTGAGATTAGGGACAGACTTGGTGTAAGTACCTTACGTATTAACTACCAACCGGTAACCTCTCAAAACCGTGTTCCGTTAGTTCAAAATGGAACGGTCGATATTGAGTGTGGTACGATAACAAATAATATTAATCGCGCAAAGGACGTGGGTTTTGCCAATACCCTTTATGTCGAAGAAGTGCGTATTGCTGTTAAAGCAAATTCAGGTATCAAATCAATCTCAGATTTGAATGGCAAGAAAGTTGCCACCACAACCGGCACTACCTCTGTTCAACTATTGCGTAAGCATGAGCGTGCAAATGGCGTGAACTTTGATGAAGTATTTGGCAAAGACCACGCAGATAGCTTTTTGTTACTGGAATCCGGACGTGCTGATGCGTTCGTAATGGATGGTTCCATCTTGGCTGGAAACATTGCTAACTCTAAAAATCCAAAGGATTACAAGATTGTTGGTGAAGTTTTAAGTACTGAGCCCATTGCTATCATGGTCCGCAAAGACGATCCTGAATTTAAAGCAGCTGTAAATGCAGCGATTGCCAAAATCGTCGCCAATGGGAAGATGCCTGGATTGTGGAATAAATGGTTCTTATCACCCATTCCTCCGAAGAACATTGTCGTTGGTCTTGAATTGTCCCCAGTAACGAAAAATGCATGGGCTAATTTGAATGATAAACCTGCCGAAGACTACAACAAGAAGTAATTCAGTATTTTTATTGGGTAGCCCTCAGCCGCTTTATTTCATCTAACGACGATTGGATTTATGGATTTTGGTATTTTTTGTAAGGGGACACTAGATCAGGAAGTTGTTGATCATTGTTTTTCTGGATTATTCACCCTTGGAAAAAATCCAGATCCAACCTACTTAGATTGGTTATTAAAGGCTTGGGGCTGGACCCTGGCTGTAGCTTGCTTGGGCCTGATCATTGCCCTAATCTTGGGTGCGGTTATGGGCACCTTGCGCACCTTACCCCCAGATAGTGCATGGAATCGATTCTTGGTGCGCTTTTCAACCGCGTGGGTTGAACTCTTCAGAAATATACCGATTCTGGTTCAGGTCTTTCTTTGGTATCACGTTATCCCAGCATTCATTCCCATACTAAAGGACGTTCCTTCCTATTGGTTGGTCAGTATTGCGCTTGGCTTCTTTACCTCAGCGCGAATAGCGGAACAGGTCAGGGCGGGTATTCAATCTTTACCATCTGGTCAAAAGGCAGCAGCTACCGCCCTAGGTTTAACAACGTATCAAAGTTATCGCTATGTCATTTTGCCGATGGCATTACGTATTGTGATTCCGCCGCTGACTTCCGAAAGCATGAATCTCATTAAGAACTCATCAGCAGCGTTCGCTGTATCGGTACCAGAATTAACCTTGTTTGCCATGCAAGCTCAGGAAGAAACCTCTCGTGGGGTCGAAATCTATTTAGCGGTGACATTGCTTTACGCAATATCGGCTTTTGCAGTAAATCGCGTGATGACTCATATCGAAAAGCGCACCCGGATACCCGGTTTTATGGTTGCGAACTCTGAAGCGGCAGCTCACTAAGATGACGTACACATCCGATTCATCCTTTATCAAGGTGAAGCTATGTTGAGTCTTGATTTAAGTTTTTATAACTGGGAGCTCTTTACCAACTACATCATGAAAGGGATGCTGTTTAGTGTTCAACTGACAGTAATTGCGACGGTTGGCGGCATTATTTTTGGCACTTTCTTGGCGTTAATGCGCTTGTCCGGAAAGCCCAGCTTAGCTTATCCCACTACGTTCTATGCCAATACCATACGATCCATTCCTTTGGTCATGGTGATTCTCTGGTTCTTCTTGTTAATTCCGATGTTGATTGGGCGTCCAATTGGTGCTGACTTATCCGCAACCATTACCTTTATCGCCTTCGAGGGCGCCTTTTTCTCAGAAATCGTACGAGCCGGAATTCAGTCAGTACCGAAGGGGCAAGGCTATGCAGCACAGGCCTTAGGTATGACCTACAGCCAAAACATGCGCTTTATCGTATTGCCACAGGCATTTCGCAACATGATCCCCGTCTTTATGACGCAAACCATCATATTGTTTCAAGATACGTCGTTGGTGTATGCCATTGGCGCTTACGACTTGCTTAAAGGCTTTGAAATTGCCGGTAAGAACTATGGCAGACCCATTGAAACCTATTTATTGGCAGCATTCACATATTTCATTATTTGCTTCTCACTCTCCAAAATTGTGAGACGAGCACAGGATAAAGTAGCCATCATTCGCTAATCATTTTTACTATCACTAAAACATCATGATTGATCTTCAAAACGTCTCGAAATGGTATGGCGACTTTCAAGTGCTAACTGACTGCAGCACGTCTATTAAAAAAGGTGAGGTCGTTGTTATTTGTGGACCCTCTGGCTCAGGTAAATCTACCTTGATTAAAACCATCAATGCACTCGAGCCATTCCAGAGTGGTGAAATTACCGTGGATGGCGTACGTTTACACGACCCCAAAACAAACTTACCAAAACTTCGCGCCAGAGTAGGGGTGGTGTTTCAGCATTTTGAGCTTTTTCCACACCTTAGCATCACCGAAAACCTCACCTTAGCGCAAATTCATGTGCTGGGTCGCTCAGCGGATGAGGCCAAAGCCCATGGTTTGAAATACCTTGAGCGCGTTGGATTAATTGCACAGAAAGATAAATATCCAGGGCAACTATCCGGCGGTCAACAACAACGGGTTGCGATTGCGAGAGCTTTAAGCATGGATCCCATCGTGATGCTTTTTGATGAACCCACCTCGGCGCTAGACCCTGAAATGGTGGGTGAAGTGCTCGAAGTCATGGTAGGTCTAGCAAACGAGGGTATGACAATGTGCTGCGTTACCCATGAAATGGGCTTTGCTAGAATGGTCAGCAATAGAGTCATTTTTATGGATCAAGGGTGCATTGTGGAGGATTGCAGTAAAGATGAATTCTTTGGCAACCCTGATGCTAGATCCAATCGTGCAAAAAACTTTTTATCCAAAATATTGGCACACTAATCTATAATTCTTTATGCAATCAAATTTCAAATTATGGGTTTCGTTATTGGCATGCATGTCAATATGTGGTTGTACAGCAGCAAAACCTGAGGCCCGAATGGAAGCAAATCCTCAGTGTAAGGAGATTCTAAAACTGGCGCACTAATGCCATGCCCTGGCACGGTAAGTCGTTTTATCGCTCTGTTGGTATTGAATCACCAAAGACTTTAACGCCAACAGTGGTTGCAAACTCATCCGAAATATCTGCATCTGCGCCAAGCACTCCATCCGCAGATAATGCATCATTAATCTCCGCTGCGCACACGACTAATTCTGCGGCGTTATCCGATTGCAAACCGCAATTACATAAAAAGACTGGCAGTCTGTTGCCATGCCCGTCGCCAGACTAATATCTCACGCTAGGAACTTTATGCGCCATTACTATTTGACAGCTTTTCTTGCATTACTGGTAACAGTATTAATGGGTTGTAGTAATGCGCCTAAATTAACGACACAACCGATGCCGAAATCGGGTTTCTTGCCCGATTATTCCTTGTTGGTGCCTGTTACTACTTCAGAATCGGATACCCGCGTCTGGAAATATCGTAAGGAGGGCGTTAATCCTGGGGCTTATACCGCAGTGATCTTGGATCCAATATATCTCAATCAAAACGCTACGAAAGATGTCAGTTTGGAAGCGATCAGTAGCGCGAAAGCTGCATTGCAGGCTTCCATGGTTGAAGCAGTAAATGCTCGGGGCAATATTCGCATTGTGACTAACCCAGGTTCTGGTGTTGCTCGAATTTCCGCTGGGACAACTGGAGCCGAAAGTTCTACAGACAGTTTGCAGTCTTGGAATTTCACGCCGATTGGCCTAGCGTTAAATGCCGCAGCCTATGCAGGTGGCGTGAATTCAAAAACGCCCGCCATATTGGTTGAAAGCAAAATTACCGATAGCCAAACCAAGCAACTACTGGGTGAAGGTCTCGTTACCGTTCAAGGGGAGTCATTTCGTACCGCAGGTGGATCGGTAGATTCCTTTATCGCCATGGCCAAGAAGGTACGAATAGCCTTAGAAACATCGGCCAATCCTGTTCCTACATCGTTAAAGTAATTTCATAAAGTAGATATGCCGGTTACCTTTCCAGGTTTTGAAGAGAAGATCATTGCGGTTCCTTCGGATGACGGTCCGATTGATATTCGTGCACAATAGGTGGCGCCGGACCCGCTTGCATGGTTTTCCACAAACGAAGGCTATCTGGCATGAAGTTGCACCAGCATTGGCAGCGCATTACACAGTAGTTGCCTCAGATCTACTGGGTTATGGTCAATCATCAAAGCCGAATGGGAAGCCGGATCACTCCAGCTGTTCAAAACGATCAATGGCAGCTTCTAACCCAGCGTATGCACATGCTATGTGTGAAGATTATCGCGCAGCTGCAACGATCGATTTGGTTCACGATAGAGCAGATCGGGGTGCTGGTAAAAAGCTCGCCATGCCGTTGCATGTGCTTTGGGGTGAGCATGGGCTGGTTCACAAATGTTTTAAACCCGTAGAGGATTGGCAGAAGGTTGTCAATCAGGTCACCGGAAAATCCGTACCCTGTGGCCACTACATTCCCGAGGAATTGTCCAGAACCGTGATTGATGAGGCTAGACTCTTTTTCAATGGAGTCTAATCAACTTAAAACCAAAAAACCTAAATAAATCAATTATTTAGGTTTTATTATTGAAAAGTAATAGCAGGTTTATTCTGGGTGGAAGTTGTTGCTAGCCATGAAACTGATGGTACGTTCAAAGCCAAGAATGCGGATATAGCGCCAAGCGATATCGTGATATTGGCTATCTAGGTAGCCAATAGCGACTTCAGGCGTCCTTTTGGACAGGTTGATCTGTTGAATTGCACGGGCCAAACGTTGAGTCTTGTTGACATATTTGTCGCCTCCATGAGCTTACAACGCATCAGAAAGAGTCCGAGATGACAGGAAATATAAAAAATTTAGAAAAAAGCTGGGGATGTTTAAGAAAACCTCTAAATAGACAGGACTTTATGGGGATTAAGGATATTTTGGGGGTCTAGCGCCTTTTTGATGGATTTCATGAGCTCATCGCAACTGTGCCTTTATGCGCTCTCAAACCGTCTAATTTGAGCTGACCAACCCCATGTTCCGCGGAAATGGATCCCTGGTAGCGGTCTACCTGAGAGTAGACCAATTCTTGGATGAAATTCTCATGATCTCGATTAAAGGCTTTGGGGTCAGCTCCCAATGGTGGAGCGATGTTGTAGTGGAGATTGCCATCCCCTAGGTGTCCAAAATTGATGATTCGAACCCCAGGCCACCGTGAGCGCATTAGTACGTCCGTTTCTTGAATAAAGCTTTCGAGACCCGAGAGTGGAATCGTGATGTCGTGTTTGAGATTGGCGCCTTCTTTGGCCTGAGCCAAAGTTATGTGTTCCCGCATCTGCCAAAACGTATTGGCTTGAGCCAAACTGCTAGCGATAACCGCGTCACTAATGAGTCCAGATTCAAATATGAGTCCAGATTCAAATGCTTCTTCGAGAATTGTTTCCAGCAATGTCCGAACATGGGTTTCACTCTCATGATCGGATAGCTCAACCAAAATCGTGAAGGGTGGATTTCCCTTTAATGGATTGGCCATTTGTGGAAATGGCTTCTCATTTAATGCCAATGACTCTTGAGTCATCATTTCAAAACCGGTGAGCAGAGACGTTGCACGCTTTTGAAAGAGATTTAATAGCGCTATTGAGGCAGCAATACTGTCAGTTGCAACTAAGGTTGTCCATTGGGATATTGGCAATGGGTACAGTTTCATGACGGCACTGGTGATAATGCCTAGCGTACCCTCGGATCCGATGAACAGGTCGCGCAAATCGTAGCCCGTATTGTCCTTGCGTAATCCCTTTATGCCATTCCAAATCTCACCTTGAGCGGTGACCACCTCCAAGCCAAGACAAAGATCGCGTGCGTTGCCATAGCGCAAAACATTGGTGCCTCCAGCATTCGTGGCTAGGTTGCCGCCAATAAAACAGCTTCCCTCTGCCCCCAAGCTTAGGGGAAACAGAAATCCTTGGGCAGCCGCTACCTCTTGAGCTGTTTGCAAAATACAGCCCGCCTCTAATGTCATGGTTTGATTCGCAATATCCACTTCCCGAACGGCATTCATCCGCTTGAGATTAAGGGCAATTTGATTGCCACTTGAATCCGGCGTTGCCCCACCGCAAAATCCCGTGTGCCCGCCTTGATGGACGATCGATACTTGATTTGCTGCGCAGAGCTTAACAATGCTGGCAACTTCTTTTGAGTTTCCGGGMAAAACAACCGCCAATGCTTTACCGCTATAACACTTTCGCCAATCGGTGAGGTAGGGGGCCTTATCTTGATCTTGTGTCAAGATGTATTTGCCATCCAGCAACTGACTCAGTTGTTCAATAAATCCCGGCATTACTCAGTTGTTTGTGATTGTTGCTTAGCCAATGCTGTAGCTTCTTTTTTGATGGGCTTCAAATATATCAATAGACATACAAAGCCTATCGTAGCGGATGAGGTTTCGAGAACTGCCATCCAAAAATTAGCGCCTGTTTCTAGAATGCGTACCAAGCCTTCGGTAATGTAGAGCAGGATGAGCATCGAAGCCCATTGCATGGTGTAGACATTGCCTTTCCAAATGCCTGGAATTGCAAATAGCAAAGGCACACCCTTCAAGATTAACCACGAGCCGCCAGGACGAAGAGGGGAGATAAACCACTCCCATGCAACGCACAAAATAAAGAGGTCAATATAAGCTGCTGTCGCTAGCAATTGATACGGATTTTTGTGCAGGAAGTTTTTAAACATATTGGGGCTTAGTAGCTAAGGACGTTGCAATAATTTCAGCGCGGTCTCTGCCAAACGTTTACCCTGAGCAATCGCCAAACGTTGCTCCTCGGCGCTGATCGGGGCGCGGCCATCAGCGTGGGCAAGATGGGTAACGCCATAAGGACTGCCCCCGGTTTCGGTAGACATAAATCGGGTTCGCTATAGGGTAAGCCCAGAATCATCATCCCGTGGTGCAAGAGAGGAATCATCATGGTTAACAACGTACTTTCTTGGCCGCTATGCAAACTTCCCGTACTGGTAAACACACAAGCTGGCTTACCAATCAAAGCGCCGCTCAACCATTGAGATGAACTGCCATCCCAAAAATATTTCATTGGCGCCGCCATGTTACCAAAACGCGTAGGGGATTCCCAGGGCTAAGCCTATGCAGTCTTGAAGATCGGAGTATTCAACGTAGGGCGCACCATCACTGGGAACGGCTGACTCACTAGCTTCGCATGCCGTTGAAACTGGTGGTACGGTTCGGGTGCGCGCATTCACGCTGGGCACACTCTCAATTCCTTCGGCGATCAGTCGCGCCAAGTCTCGCGTGGCGCCATAGCGGGAGTAGTGCAAAACTAAAATATCATGTTGGCTCATATTCTCTTATGATACGGCGATGCGCCTTTTTCGTAATCCTCAATTATGGCTCTCCCTAGCTAAGGAGCTTTGGGAGGGTAATCGCGATCAAAAGCTCTATCAGATCGCGGCTAGCCTAGCCTACACCACGATTTTGTCCTTGGTCCCCATGGGTCACTATTGCGACCATCCTCATCGGCTATCTACCCCGCGTAATTCAGGTGAAAAATGCTTTCAAAAGCTGGTTGCTGGATACCTACATGCCTGGCGGTATCAATCAACAGGTTTTTATCTATTTAGACCAATTTTCGGCGCAAGCAAGAGGTCTGACCTTGGTGGGTTTAGCAGGATTGTTTATTACAGCCATCATGACGCTCTCGGTCATTGAGGGGGCGTTCAATCAGATCTTTAAGGTTCAAAAGTCGCCCACTGATGAAAAAGATTGCCATCTACACCGCAGCAACTTTGCTAGGGCTCATATTGCTTGGTATCGGCATCTATCTGAGTGGTGTTTTATTTAGCGCATCCGAAGGTTGGACGGAAGCCATTTCCATAACTTTCAGTGTAATTGCTACGGTTGCGCCAATACTTCTAGCGGTATTGGTCTACACGGTGGTTTACAAAACTCTTCCATACTCGCAAATCTTATGGAAAGATGCGATTAGTGGCGCGCTTTTTGCTGCTTTTAGTTTTGAGTGTATGAAAGGCTTTGCGATTTTCTTGACCCATACCGCCTTCTACAAGACGATCTATGGCGCCTTTGCTGTCTTCCAGTTGGCCATCCACTGGATATACCTAACATGGTGGATCACCCTGGCTGGAGCGGTCTTGGTGGCCAATCTACCTAGCATTCGTAGCGGCGTCATTAGGGTTATTCGTTACTAAAACCGGTCTAAGAGGTCTTGATTCAAGGCTTGTTTGAGTCTATATTGAAACCATGCATTGATTGTTTGGAGACTCCATGAAAGTTCGTGACATTTTGCGTGTAAAAGGCAGCACTTTATTTACGGTTGCGCCAGATACTGTATTGCAAACAGCTGTGCTGGTGATGAGCGAACATAACATTGGCTCTTTGGTTGTGATGGAGTACGACAAGTTGGTTGGTATATTGACCTTCCGTGAAGTTATCTCTGCATTAGCAAAACACCACGGGAAATTAGATGGATTGCAAGTCCGATCTGTCATGAATCAAAAGCCATTGACTTGCAACATGGAAACAGAAATCGATGAAGTACGCCGCATGATGTTGGTAGACCATGCGCGGTATTTACCAGTCATGGATCAAAAAATGCTCATGGGCGTGATTTCGTTCTACGACGTTGCAAAATCTGTAGTAGAGGCGCAAGATTTCGAGAACACTATGCTGAAGGCCTATATTCGTGATTGGCCTGAAGACGCAGAAAAAACCACCAATTAAGTTGTTCTGGCCCTATATTTCTGACAAATGACATAATGTCGGTATGTCAGGAAATACTCTAGGCCTTCTTTTTACAGTTACCACCTTTGGTGAATCACACGGACCCGCCATTGGGGCGGTGGTCGATGGCTGTCCGCCCGGCATGCCATTGAGTGAAGCAGACCTTCAAACCGATTTGGAGCGTCGCAAACCGGGCACTTCTCGCCACGTGACACAGCGTAAGGAGGAGGATAGGGTCGAAATTTTGTCGGGAGTGTTTGAGGGCAAAACTACCGGTGCGCCGATTGGCCTTTTAATTCGAAATACGGATCAACGCGGTCAGGATTACGGCGATATTTTGCAAACATTTCGACCTGGTCATGCTGACTATGCATATCACCATAAATATGGTCTTCGCGATCCTCGGGGTGGGGGTCGTTCGTCTGCACGCTTAACCGCGCCAGTCGTTGCGGCGGCAGCAATTGCCAAAAAATGGTTACACCAACAATATGGCACTGAGTTCTATGGTTACATGAGCCAGCTTGGGGAAATTAACATTCCGTTTGTTGATGCCACACAGATTGGTCAAAATCCATTCTTTGTTGCTAATGCGCAAGTTATCCCTCAGCTCGAGAGCTACATGGATGAATTACGTAAAGCAGGAGATTCCTGTGGTGCGCGTATTGAAGTTCGAGCCCGAAATGTTCCTGTTGGCCTTGGTGAACCTCTGTTTGACAAATTGGATGCAGATATTGGGCATGCGATGATGGGTATCAACGCTGTAAAAGGTGTTGAAATTGGTGCTGGCTTTGCGTCAGTTGCTCAACGCGGTAGCGAGCATCAGGATGAGCTTCATCCTGATGGTTTTGCGACAAACAATGCTGGCGGAACCTTGGGCGGCATTTCTACTGGACAAGACCTGAGAGTATCAATAGCCATTAAGCCGACCTCGAGCATCATGTCGCCTAAGCAATCGATTGATCTCAATGGTAAGCCAATTACGGTTCAAACCAAGGGTCGTCATGACCCCTGCGTTGGTATTCGAGCAACGCCGATCGCAGAGGCAATGCTGGCTTTGGTATTAATGGATCATGCTATGCGTCATCGCGCTCAATGTGGTGATGTCAAGCTAGATATTGGACCCATTCCTGCAGCACGACCAAGCTCCAAAAGCGATTAGCGTATTGATCTGAGATGTCGCCCGTGCTTCGCTGGGCCTTCGGGTCCTTTTTCTTTTTATATTTCGCTTACGTTGGTTTGGTTTCACCATACGCTAGCCTATTTTTTCTTGATCGCGGTTTTAGTGCGCTCGAAATTGCAGTACTCATGTCAATGCTGCAAATCACTCGGATTGTTGGCCCATTTAGCTGGGGATGGTTATCAGATTACCTATCCAACCGCATCGGGATAATTCGGATTTGCGCATGCTTAGCGGCGCTCGTTTTTCTGTGTATTTTTTATTTACACAGTTACTTGAGCTTCTTTATATGGATGTTTGTACTTCATACCATATTGAGTAGCCAAATGCCTTTGGGCGAAACCGCGACCATTCACGCGCTCTATAAAGACAATTCTTTTGATAAGCGCTACGGTCGATTGAGACTGTGGGGCTCAATTGGCTTTATATCGATGGTGCTCATTGCGGGCGAGTTATTTCAGCGCAATGGTATCGAGCTTTATCCGTATGTCGGCGTAGTTGTATTGTTTGCTTTAGCGCTCATCACATTTTGCCTGCACGAACCCAAGATGGAGCGTCGCAAAATGGTGAAGGGTGAATTAATAGGAGTTCTACTCAATCCAGACGTTCGCTGGTTTTTGGTATCGGGGTTTTTTATGATCTTTGCTCACGCCTCTTTGTATGTATTCTATTCCCTATATCTGGCAAATCTAGGCTACGATAAATTTCAGATTGGTCTTTTTTGGGCGCTAGGTGTAGCGGCAGAGGTATTATTTTTTTACTTCCAAAACAAACTTCTTAGTCGCTTGGATGCTGAGGTTATATTGCAGGGCGCATTTGGTATCGGTGTCATCCGCTTCATTCTGATTGCCTTCATGCCATTCACCTCGGTATTGATAGTGGCGCAGATCATGCATGCCGCTACCTTTGCCGCACACCATAGTGGAGCCACGAAGTTATTGCAACGATGGTTCACGGGCCCATTACAAGCTCGGGGGCAAGCCATCATGGCCACCGTATCTTACGGCTTTGGAGGAACTATTGGAGGATTGTGTGCCGGCTGGATCTGGGATATATCGCAACCTGGGGATGTGTTTGTTATGTCAGCATTTGCATGCGCACTGGCAGGCATGGCGATTCAAAAAATGCGTCCTCGCCGCTATCCTGCCAGAAAAAATTAAACAAGCATCACGAGCGCTTTACTGAGTTTTTGCTTTCGCGCGCAATTTTTGCATCATTTCCGAGAACTTCGCCTTTTGCCAATTTTGATCGGAGGCAATCATTTGTTTTAGCTGAGCTTTCATTTCTTCAAAGCTTGGCGCTTTGGTATCGCGCGAATCAATCATCTTAATAATGTGCCAACCAAATTGGGTTTTAACCGGTTTGTCGGTTACTTGACCATTCTTGAGTTGAACCATCGCCTTAGAAAACCCTGGGACAAGAGACTTATCGCTGACATAACCCAAATCTTCGCCATTTAGGGCTGAGCCTGGATCTTTTGATTTGGCCTTAGCAATTTTGGCCTTAGCAATTTCTTCAAAGTTTCCACCGGCTTTTAATTGGGCGATGATGG
Source organism: Polynucleobacter necessarius (assembly GCF_900095195.1). Taxonomy (NCBI): domain Bacteria; kingdom Pseudomonadati; phylum Pseudomonadota; class Betaproteobacteria; order Burkholderiales; family Burkholderiaceae; genus Polynucleobacter; species Polynucleobacter necessarius. Next base: position 691,936 of record NZ_LT606950.1, on the reverse strand, counting down.
CTTTTGCATCTGATTCTTTTTCAACCAGAATATGTTCAACACGGTATTCCTTGCCGGTATTTTGCGTTTTTACTGATTCGTATGCGGCTTTTAACTCTGCCTCGGTTACGCCTTCTTTTTCGACATAGTCCTCGAAAACGGCTGCAACTAAAATTCCGACGCGAGACTGTTCAAGCTGTTCGCGCACAGACTCATTCTGAGTTACACCACGTTTATCAGCTTCCTGAAGAATTAATTCTCGGGTGACCAACATTTCACGAGCCTTATCGCGTACTTGTGGGTTATCTGGTTGTCCAAACTTTTGAACCAATTTATCGAGTTGCGCTTTCGGAATGGGTTTGCCGTTTACGATCACGGCATTTTGCGCAGCAGCATGCATCGAAAGGAGAGAGACCGCAAGACCAATAGTGACGAGATGGCGATTTTTGAACATAGTGATTCTCAATTAAAAAATGAATGGGTAAAGTGTAAAGCAGGCTAGAAACCAGCCTGCTGTGGGGTGAGGGCGGTGATCGTTAATGCATGAATTTCAGTGGGAATATGGCGGTTGAGTGCTGCATATACGGCTCGGTGCCTGGCAACCGCGGTCAACCCCTGAAACTCTGGAGCCACAATACTGAGCTTGAAGTGGCCTCCGCCACTGGCTGCGCCAGCATGCCCAGAATGAAGGTGGCTTTCATCCTCAATTGTGAGTTTCTGAATCGTGAAAGACTTATTCAGATCCGCCCCAAACATTGAAATCCGTTTTTGATTGATATTCATTGCTCTGGATGTTCCATGTGCTTTGAGAGCCAAACACCTTGAATGATGACAAAAACGATCAATAACCCAGCGCTACCAAACAGCTTGAAATTGACCCATGTTTCTTCAGAAAACTCAAAAGCAATATAGAGATTGAGGGCGCCCATGAAGAAGAAGAAGCTTGCCCAAGCGATATTGAGCTGGTGCCATACGGAATGCGCACGTTCGGCCTTGAGCGTCACTTGCTTGCCCACCAGAATTTGGATCCAGTTCTTATTGAAAAACTGGGCGCTAATGAATAATGCTCCAGAAAAAAGCCAATACAGAGCTGTGGGCTTCAATTGAATGAAGGTTTTATCATGCAAGAAAATGGTCAGGCTACCAAAAACAATGATCATCACCAGGCTAACCCACTGCATGGCATCAATTTTGCGATGGCGGTAATAGACCCAGAGGATTTGACCGATGGTTGCAATCATGGCAACAATGGTTGCCGTATAAATATCGGCTAATTTAAAGGCGATAAAAAACAGAATGATAGGGAATAGATCGAATAAAAATTTCATGGGGGAGATTATCCAACTATTTCTATGAGGAAACTCAATATCAGGCGCTGGGTCTATATAAAGTCATTTATCCTGATTAGGCTTGGCATTTTCACTAGGTTCAAATTGCAGCGATGCCGAATTTATGCAGTAGCGTAGACCAGTAGGCATGGGCCCATCGTCAAAAACATGGCCTAAGTGTGCATCACAGTTTGCACAACGCACCTCGGTGCGAATCATGCCATGAGAGGTATCGCGAACCTCTTTAATGGTTTTCGGATTTTCCGGGGCGTTATAACTGGGCCAGCCACAACCAGCATCGAACTTGGTATCCGATGCAAAAAGCGGGGTATCGCAACAGATGCACTTGTATTTACCCTGATGCCAATGGTCCCAATACTTGCCTGTAAAAGGGCGTTCAGTAGCAGCTTCACGAGTAACACGATATTCAATATCGCTTAACACCTGTTTGTATTCTGGGTCGGTTTTTTTCATGATGATTTCGTCAATGGTCAATACTAAGAAGAGCAACTTACTTCAACTCACTCCAAACCTTCAGGCGGAGGTAGCGAGTAGTTGTGGAATGCAGTCTGTTCATCAAAGGGTTTAGTTAAGATGGCGAGTAGGGTATTCAGCTCAGCAAAATCATGGCTCTGTGCTTTCTCGATAGCATTCTGAGCCAAATGATTACGAAGATAGTGATGCTCGATGAGCAAATCAGCCAACTCTTTAAGGCGCACACTATTTTGCTGGGATGCAAAGTGTTCAAAATGGCCAATACGCAGAAAGCTCGGTGCTACTCGGGCGCATACCGCCGCTGTTTCAATCGTTTCTCTTCGTACGGATAATTCAGAGCCAACCACTGATAAAGCTCGCGTAGTTGGTATGCCTAGTGCATGCATAGCCTCGCTACATAAAAATTCTCGAATGGAGGATCGTAATACTGCACGTCCATCTCCCATCCGAGAGTAGCGAGTTTGACCAGACCCTTTTAACTGCAATTCAAAACCATTCAGTTCGCCCAGCAGAATTGCTCTGCCATCGCCAAGTTGTCCCGCCCAGACTCCAAATTGGTGCCCACTGTAAACGGTGGAGATTGGATCTGAAAAACGATGGGTGTTGGTTGCTAGTGCGTTTCCCGCCAATACATCTAGCCACTGAGGATCCGATGGTAGGCCGCTAGCATTCAACTCAATGCCCAGTAACTTAGCGACGCCTGCAGAAAATCCCACCCAGCATAGATTAGGAATTGGAGTTGGTTGAATATGCTAGCAAACATCGTCGCCACGAAGAGAAAACGCCATAAGGCTATTCTAGGAGTATTCCCAAAATGGTGCACAAGCCTCATAAATCAATTTAATCCGCAAACTCAATTGGCTAACTTAGGTGAGGAGCTAAACGCCCCCTTTTTTGAAATTGCTAGGTGTGCGTTTTTTGAGTGCGGAGATGGGTAAGGGTGAAACTCTGCTTGCCTTAAAACCCGAGCACACTAACACTTGGTCGGTTGCTCACGGCGGATTTTATTAACCCTCATGGATGTCGCGATGGCAGTCGCTGCTCGATCTGGAGACCCAGGGGACCGCAGCGTTGTCACGATCGAGTTGAAGAATAACTTTATGCAGGCGGCGCAGGTATTTTGCGAGTGAAAGCGGATACGGTTCGCAGGACGGCAACCATGGCATTTTGTGATGCAAAGCTCTATAACGATCAAGGGGAGATCTGTTGTATGGCTACCGGAACATTCCAATACATCAAACGTCTACCATCTCGAGGGGCAAGTGGTGAACGCGTCATCAACGAAGATCAGCGCTCGTCTTAATTAAACCGACAGGTTGGATCCTGAGGTGAGGGTGAGTGTACCGGTTATGACATCGTGACCAACAGTACCGGTAGCATCAAAGCGACGCTCTACCATTTCAAATTGACCATCTTTTCGAACCCTCAATAACGTGCTCGAACGAGTTCCGTAGGACGGGGTTTTGATAAAAGCAGGGGAGAGTGCTTTTTCCCATTCTTTGCTTACCCCAGTGTTTGGCAATTCATGATCACTGGCATAACGCGTATCCGCTAACACCTTTAGGTATTGGTCAGCACCCTTGAGTTGCCCCCGATCTACTGCCAAGGCTTTCGCAAAGGCGGCGACACGATGGTTTACCTTGGCCCAAGGGGTATCGAGCATGGCATTCGATAAACCGTAAACACTTTGGGCCAATGGTTGATGCGGGAACACCTTGCGGGGTCGAATACTTTGACCCATCAGCATACGGTTGCTGATCCAGTGCATTTCAGCATTTCCAGGATCGCTTAAGTCGGCCATCGGGAAATTGAAACCGTTATAGGGATTAAAACGCTTAGCATTCTTATCTACAAAGGCACCAGGTTTATGGTTGCTTGTTAGATACATAAATGACAGTTCGCCACGGGTCCTTGCATCTGGATTTTTTTCGCTTGGTGCACGAACGTTTGTAACGGCAACAAATTTTCCAGACTTTGTAAATCCTAGCCAAGTACCAGGACTACCCAAAACATCAGCACGATCACGCCCAGCTAATAAATGAGGGTGTTCAGGCCAATACGAAATACCTTCCGTATCGCGCTCATAAAATTCATCGCGACTCGCAGCCACCACCAACGAATAGTCAGGATGAAAATTCCAGGCGAAGAGAATTAAGCACATAAATTCAAAAAATTTTGATCTTAAATTTCAATAAATGGGTAAAGTAATGAATTCAGTTTTAACACAGGGCCCTGCATGCTTCCTAGTCGTATTTCCCCAATCTCAAGCGCCTCAAGCTTGCACTCTATCTGCAGATCAATCCGATTTACCTCAAAACTGCTGGGCGACGATAAAACCACCATTCCGGCAGGTTGTTTTGGATCGGCTGTATGAAAAATTTCAGTTCCTGGCTGGTAGAGCCTAGGCTCGACTCCATTCGAAGCGGTATGAGCCAAACAAAGGCGTCTTTTAATAGCACCCCGATATTGGCTACGCGCCACAACCTCTTGTCCAGGATAGCAACCTTTTTTGAAGTCAACGCCACCGACCGATTCAAAATTCACCATTTGAGGAACAAATTGCTCTTGGGTTGCTTGAACAATTCTGGGGACTCCGCTCAATACCTCTAAATCATTCCATACATTGAGTACTGGGATGTTAGTTTCTATAGAGAAATCTGAAGCGTTTTGTGCAATGAGAATACGCTGATATGTTTCTGTCTGATGAATTACAGCAGGAAGCTCAATGCCAATCTGGCCATCGGTAAGCACATTAATTGTTACCTCGGGTGAGGAGGTGTTGGCAACGTAGCCCATAAGGTTCCATTCGTTCGAGACATCGGTCACCTTCACTTTTGAGCGCAACACATACATCGCTAAACGCTTAGCAGTAGTTGCAGCGATATCTTTTGAGATGAATAGTGCAAAGCGATCCTCAGCAGTATCTCCAGTAGGCGCAAGTGATAGCCATGCGCTTGCTAATAATCGACCTTTTGGGCTGCAGTAACCTACCAACCTAGCAGAGAGGGTTGATTGAGCGATATCAGGCGGGAAAGCGCGGCGTAAACCCAAAACGGAATTGGTAAGCTGATTTTGTAAAAAGCCAGCAGCTTCTGGCCCTTCTACGAAAATGAGGCCCCATTGGGGTAAAAGGGAAAAGCTAGAAGAGGGTATTTCCGTGGGCATTGCGGTATTTTGGCTGGTAAACGTCATCTCTTTTTTATCATAGCCTGATACGCCAAAAAATTCAGGGAAGATTCATATTTCAGAAACTAATGACGTTGTTAAATCGTATGCGCTCTACGCTGCTTGCTATAGGTTCGGCATTGGTTGTGGTTTATGGTGTCATTTTCTTATGGCCGATCGTCCCCAGCCAGTCAAACCTTCCAGATTCATCCAGTTTTAGAGTAAAGATTGCGCCGCAATCCAGTCAAGCCAACATTGCTAAGCAGTTACATGAACAAGGGTTGTCCATATCTGCTTTGCCATTCCAAATTGGCGCAAAAGCATTGCTAGTTGGCTCAAAGCTTAAGCCCGGCACCTATCTTTTGCCAATGGGTGCTAGCTTAGGAAAGGTATTGCTCCAAATCGCTCGTGGTGAGCGCGTGCGCGAAAGTATCGCTATTATTCCCGGAATGACGATTTGGCAATTGCGGAGTCTGATCGATTCGCACCCAGGTTTAATTCATCAAACTCAGGGGCTAAGTTCACAAGCACTTCTTCAGCTATTGAATCTTCATTATCCAGGCGATGAGGGTCTCTTCTTTCCGGATACCTATGTATTCGATCCGGATGAGATTGATCTTAACATTTATCGAAAAGCTTCTCAAGCAATGCAAAAGCAGTTATCACAAGCATGGTCAGAAAAGCCGTCTGATAGCCCTTTGAAAACGCCTTATGACTTACTGATCCTTTCTTCAATTATTGAAAAAGAAACTGGCAAGGCTAGCGATAGAGGTCTGGTCGCGGCGGTATTTTTGAACCGCCTCAAAAAGAGGATGATGTTGCAAACTGATCCCACGGTGATATATGGCATAGGACCGCATTTTGATGGAAATCTTCGTAAGGCGGATTTACGCAAAGATAGTCCCTACAATACCTATATGCACAAAGGTCTACCACCAACACCGATTGCTATGCCTGACAAAGATTCCATTTATGCCGCGATTCATCCAGCCAAAAGTCAGGCGCTGTATTTTGTTGCCAAGAGGGATGGGGGCAGTCACTTTTCGGAGACACTTACGGAACATGAGTCCGCAGTCGATCGCTATCAACGTAAATTAGTACCCAAGTCCAAATAATATGACCTCACCACATCCAGGATATTTCATCAGTTTTGAAGGCATTGATGGCGCCGGCAAAAGTACGCACATCGATGCATTTTGCAAGCTAATGCAGGAGCGCTATCCCAATAAAGAGGTTGTCATTACACGCGAACCTGGAGGCACACCTTTGGGTGAGCAGTTACGCAATTTATTGCTTAACACCCCAATGAACTTAGAAACGGAAGCGCTTTTAATGTTTGCAGCTCGCCAGGAGCACATTACGCAGGTGATTGAGCCGGCTCTGCAGGCGGGAAAGATTGTTGTTTCCGATCGCTTCACAGATGCCAGCTTCGCCTATCAGGGCGGTGGCAGAGGATTAAGTGTTGCAAAACTGAATGACCTAGAGCAATGGATTCAAGCGCGCCCAGACGGAACGCTACTGCAACCGAATCTGACCATACTATTTGATCTACCAGGAAAAGTTGCTGAGGAACGTCGCTCTAAAGTGCGCGCACCCGATAAATTCGAAAAAATGAATTTGGATTTTTTTGAAAAAGTTCGCCAAGAATATTTAAGGCGCGCTCATGAAAACCCAAAACGCTTTCACATTGTTGATGCCACCAAAACCCCCGAAGACATTTGGAATGGCTTGCAAACACTCCAAATTCAGTTGTAAATGAGCGATTTCATGTTTCCAGTAGAAAACAAGAGTAGGGTGGCGCCCTGGCTTCAGCCAATATGGGATGCTCTTGATTTTACGAAGTTGCCGCACGCTATCTTGTTGCATGGACAAGCCGGTATTGGAAAGTTTTCCTTCGCAGTTGAACTTTCAAAAGCACTACTCTGTGAAACGACTGATCAACCGAAACCCTGTGATCACCGCGAAGCGTGTCATTGGTTTAGCGCTGGCAACCACCCAGACTTCATTGCTCTAGTACCCGAGACACATCGAAAATTTTTGCCCCAAGCCAAATTTGGAAACGAGGACGTTATCAAGCGATCAAAGTCTACGCGTGACGATTCTAATGGTGAGACTAGCGAGAAGAAGGAAAAGAAAACCATCTCAATAGAAGAAACCCGTAGCGCAATTGAGGGTCTATCCATTGGCTCACACCGTGGCGGAATGCGCGTCATCCTGATTTACCCGTTGGAATTGTTGCGCCCTGACTCGGCTAATACTCTGTTGAAATCTTTAGAAGAGCCACCAGCCAGCACGGTATTTATTCTTCTTGCTGACCGTATAGACCGTGTATTGCCAACTATTCGATCCCGCTGCCGCCTGCTAGCAGCTCCTAGACCAGATCGAATTCAAGGATTAGCTTGGCTCAAGAGCCAACTCCTGTCTATTGCTGGGCTAAAGATCAAAGATTCTGACATCGAAACCATTTATGACGAGCAGGGTGGGGCGCCGTATGCAGTTTTGGACTCCATCATCGCGCGCCATCATCAAGATGAGAAAGATGAGTTAACCCTCTCTATTGCCGCCTCACGAATTTTGTTGCAAGCTATGGCGCAAGGAGGTCGCATTGCATGGCTAGAAACTACAGAGAAGGTTCATAAAGCGCCAATTGGTTATTTATTAGCGACCATGCAACGCTGGGTTTCGGATATACAAGCAGTTTCTCAGGGCGGCGAACCGCGTTACTACCCAAAACATCTAGCCACACTACAAGGCTTGGCCCTGGCGGCACGAGCACAAAAGCTTTTGGCATTTTGGAAGTCGTTAATACAGGCAAGGCGGTCTGAGAACCATCCCCTTGCCAGCCGCATTCAAATGGAAGCCTTGTTATCTCAATACCAGCAGGTTTTTGAGGGCTAGCCAGCACTGATTCCAGGGAAGGCAGACTAAAATGGGCTTATGTTTATAGACTCCCATTGCCATCTCGATTTCCCAGAATTCCAAGCACGTCTGCCGGAAGTCTTGGCGAATATGAAATCAGCCAATGTCAGTCATGCTCTTTGTGTATCAGTCGATATTCCTGATTTTCCAAACGTCCTCCGACTTGCCCAAGAGCATCCACATTTGTACGCCTCCATTGGTGTTCATCCAGACTATGAAGATACCCCCGAGCCCACCGTCGAATTTTTAGTCGATACAGCCAATCAATATTCCAAGATCATTGCTATAGGTGAAACAGGTCTGGATTACTACCGCATGAGCGATCGCAGTTATGAGTCCTTGGAGTGGCAACGGGATCGATTTCGAACACATATCCGGGTCGCACTGGAGGCTAAGAAGCCTTTAATTATTCATACCCGCTCGGCCTCTGAAGACACCATCCGAATTCTTAAGGAGGAGGGTGCAGAAAGAATCGGCGGTGTAATGCATTGCTTTACGGAAAGCCTGGATGTTGCCCGTCAAGCGATGGATATGGGCTTTTATATCTCCTTTTCAGGCATAGTGACGTTCAAGAGTGCTAAAGACCTTCAGGAAACCTGCAAGCAGATTCCATTAGACCGCTTACTCATAGAGACCGATTCACCGTACCTTACACCCATTCCTTTTCGTGGAAAAACCAATGAGCCGGCTTGGGTTGCCAAAGTAGGTGAATTTATCGCCAACCTCAAAGGCGTATCCATTGAGGAATTGGCAAATACAACATCAAGTAATTTTTACCAATGTTTTCAAATAGATAGGGTTATAAATAAGTCAAATTGCGGACTTTGCCAAAGCAGCACGCTTTGATGATGTCTCAGAGGTGAAATCCTTGATTGCTGCTGGCGTTAATCCCAACGCAGTGGATCAGTGGATGCCAAAGGTGATCCAATGCTGGTGATTGCCATTCGAGATAAGTCCGCCAAGGTGACTGAAGAGTATAAGAAATATGGTGAAACACCTCTAATGCATGGTCAAGCGAACATTTGACCCCGGCTTTCGGATCGAGTTATACTGAAAAGATTTGAACTTGGCACTTAATAGCGTCAGAGCGTTGGGCGTCCCCTTGCCCAATACAGCAACCGCACAAGACAGCCATGGTGATAGGCTATCTATGACAAAGACCCTTTTAGTTTATCTCCACGGTTTTCGATCATCGCCACGTTCGAGCAAAGCGGTGATGACTGGTGAAGCTGTGAAAGGGCTTTCCTCTCCAGTAAATTCGTTCGAATGGTATTGCCCTCAGTTGCTAGCATCTCCCAAAGAGAGCATGGATATGGTTACTGCATATATTGATGAATCAAACGCTGATCGAATTGTGGTAATTGGATCATCACTTGGCAGTTTTTATGCAAACTATTTGGCAGAAAAATACGGTTGTAAAGCTGTTGTTTTAAACCCCGCCGTTCGAGCCGCCAGAGAGCTTGCTCCACATGTAGGCATGATGACCGCCTACGATAGTGATGAGCCATTTGATTTTCGTCATGAATATATTGATCAACTCAAGAGTCTCCAAGTTGGAGCCATCACTAAGCCCGAACGCTATTTCTTAATGGCTGCAAAGGGGGATGAGTTGCTTGACTGGCAAGAGATGGTCGCTTTTTATCCTGGCGCTAATCAATTGGTACTGGAGGGTAGCGACCATGGTATTGCCGACTACGCAGATCATCTCTCACGGGTTTTGGAATTTATCTCCCAGTCGTAAACCCCCATGCGCCCATTTATTGATTGGGGGCGGACATCTTGGGTAATATCTTTTAAACGGTGCTATCCATGGATAGTCCTAGAAAGGAGAGATTGTGCTGAGCATCTTGAAATTAGACGCTGGTGGAATTCCCCAGGGTTGGGTTCATGCTGAAGAAGCCACCAAACATTATGCCGACAGCAGTGTGCTCTGGACGTTGGGCGATCCAATCATCCGAATGCGCGGCGGCATTTCACGTGCCAGTGGATTGCAATCGATTATTGAGTTGCACTCCATTATTGCCGTCAAAGGCACTTCTAAGGTCAATCTCTTCGATGTCGTCCCAGTCATTACGAAGCACAAACTCTTTAAGCGTGATCGCGGTCTTTGTGCCTATTGTGGTTCTGCGATTCATGAAAACCATGCAGAGGCAGAACATATTATTCCCAATAGTCGGGGTGGAAAATATTCCTGGATGAATTTGGTGATCTCTTGTCGACCTTGCAATCAACGAAAAGGAAATCGCACTCCAGAACAAGCGGGCATGGGCCTGTTATATACGCCGTACATGCCCAGTCTATATGAGGATATGATCCTTAGAGGCCGAAATATCCTAGCCGACCAAATGGATTTTCTTGCAGCGAACCTACCAAAAGATAGTAGACTTCTTGACCGTTTTTCCCGATAAAGCATTCTTGTGCAGTTAAGTAGACTTCAATCATTTCGCACAAATTCGCTGCGGATTATTCTTGTCGCTTTACTGCTATCCCTGGTTGGGCATTTTGTGTTTTTTTTGGATTGCCATTTATTTCATTTGGAAGTGCTCCGGAGATCCCAGATGACTTAATTATCCGAACGGAGATAAAGGCTGAGCCACCTCAAAAAATTCAAATTTCGAAAAGCCCAAAGCAACAGGCATCGCAGAAAACTTCCTCAACAGGCGAAATCGATAAAGCAACGACAAGTGAGCAGGGCGGCAGTGCAGATCAACGCGGTGTTGGTTCAAGCTCCCGTTGTGAGCGCCAAATTCACCTTCATGGCGGGTCGCCTGGCCTAAGCTAAACCTTATAATCTAGGGATGTCTTTTTACCAATTTTTACCTGGCGCTGATGCGCTTTCCCCGTTCCGCCAACAGCGACTTTTAGCCACATTAGCAGCACAAGGTATCACGATCGAATCGATCGAGGCTCAATACCTTCATTTCATCTGGTCCGAAAAACCGTTAGATGTGAACGACCAAGAGGTTCTAGTGAGCTTGCTGACATATGGTCAGCCATTTCAGTCAAAACTTCATGATGGTAAAGCGTGGTGTGGAATTGGTAAGGGTAGTTCAACAGATATTCAGGGGGCAATAGTTATTCCCCGTTTAGGAACGGTTTCTCCGTGGGCTAGTAAAGCTACTGATATTGCACAACAATGTGGTTTACAAGTTCTTAGAATTGAGCGGGGTGTTCAATTTTCCTGGAAAGCTAAAAAGGCGCTTGATACGAATCAAGTCGAGCAGGTTCTTGCCGCTTTGCATGATCGAATGACTGAGGCTGTTATTGATTCACCGGAATCTGCGAATGCGCCCTATCAAACCATCGACGATCGCCCGCTAAAACGCATACCAGTCCTCTCTCAGGGTAGAGCGGCTTTAGATCGGGCTAACCAAGAGCTGGGCCTGGCTCTATCTGAGGATGAGGTTAGTTACCTGACAGATAGCTTTACACGCTTAAATCGTAATCCCAGCGATGTTGAACTAATTATGTTTGCGCAAGCCAACAGCGAGCATTGCCGCCATAAGATTTTTAACTCTAGCTGGACAATTGATGGCGATAATCAGGAACGCTCCCTTTTTGCCATGATTCGCAATACTCATCAATTGCAACCGGAAGGTACGATAGTTGCCTATTCTGACAACTCCGCAGTCATGGAGGGCTGCGAGACTGAAACTTGGGTTCCTCAAGGCGCAGATCATCGGTACGAAAAAGATACTCGCTTAATACATACGCTGATGAAGGTGGAGACCCATAATCACCCAACTGCCATTGCACCATTTCCCGGCGCTTCGACAGGCGCTGGCGGCGAGATTCGAGATGAAGGTGCAACGGGTATTGGTGGGCGCCCAAAAGCAGGTTTGACCGGTTTCTCGGTATCCAATCTGAATCTCCCTGGTACCGATTTGCCATGGGAGCAAGAACAATATGGCAAGCCCGAGAGGATTGCTACGCCGTTGCAAATTATGATTGACGGCCCATTAGGCGGCGCTGCATTCAATAATGAGTTTGGTCGCCCCATACTTGGGGGCTATTTCCGGGTTTTTGAACAGACATTAGACGGTATACGTCGTGGCTATCACAAGCCCATCATGATTGCCGGTGGTATTGGCAGTATTGATTCCATTCATACGCAAAAGAAGGCAATTCAGTCCGGGCACTTGCTGATTCAACTTGGCGGTCCTGGTATGCGCATCGGTATGGGTGGTGCCACTGGTAGTTCAGTAGCAACTGGAACCAACACGGCGGACTTGGATTTTGATTCGGTTCAACGTGGTAACCCTGAAATGGAGCATCGTGCACAAGAAGTAATTAATGCTTGTCGTGCACTCGGGGAAAATAATCCGATTGTTTCGATCCATGATGTGGGAGCGGGGGGGTTGTCGAACGCCTTCCCAGAGCTAGCTGATGGCGCTGGCTTAGGTGCAAAGTTTAAGTTGCGAAGCGTACCTCTTGAAGAGAGCGGCATGAGTCCTGCGGAGATTTGGTGCAACGAATCGCAAGAGCGCTATGTACTCGCCATTGATGCTAAGGATCTTGAATTGTTTGCAACATTTTGCGAGCGCGAGCGTTGCCCATTTGCGGTTGTCGGTGAGGCTACGACCGAGCGTCAGCTACAACTTCTCGATTCTAAGCAATTTGTAGATTCCGATGCTGCTTTACCCATCGATATGCCAATGGAAGTATTGCTTGGTAAACCACCACGCATGCATCGCAATGTTCAGCGGGTAACTCAGAAGTTTGACGAATTAGATGTAGCAGATGCAGATTTAGCGCAATCCATTGCTTGGGTATTACAACAGCCTACTGTCGCGAGCAAATCCTTTTTGATCACCATTGGAGATCGAACAGTTGGCGGCCTAAATGCACGCGATCAATTTGTCGGGCCGTGGCAAGTGCCCGTAGCTGACTGTGCTGTGACCATGATGGATTACAGGGGTTACCGCGGCGAAGTCATGACAATGGGTGAACGCACTCCCGTTGCAGTGATGGACGCACCAGCAGCAGCTCGCATGGCAGTTGGTGAAGCCATTACCAATTTATTAGCAGCCGATATTCGTCGCTTAGAAGATGTCAAGCTTTCAGCAAACTGGATGGCTGCCTGTGGCGCGCCTGGAGAGGATGCAAAACTCTATGACTCTGTAAAAGCCGTTGGTGTGGAGCTATGCCCCGCATTAGGTATTTCTATTCCAGTGGGCAAAGATTCTCTCTCTATGGCAACCGAATGGAAGCAGGGTAATGACGCCAAGAAGGTAGTTGCACCCGTCTCCTTGATTATTTCTGCATTTGCATCGGTTCAAGATGCTCGAAAGACGAGCACGCCGTTACTGAAGCTCAAAAATCAAGAAGGATCCCCGCTGGAATCGGAATTAATTCTGATTGATTTGGGTCGTGGCAAGAATCGCATGGCTGGTAGCATCTTGGCCCAAGTTCTTAATCAGTCTGGCCAATCCGCTCCAGATTTAGATCATCCTGAGGATCTCAAAGCATTGGCGGCGGCGATCATTGAGTTGCGTAAAGCCAATATGCTATTGGCATATCATGATCGCTCTGATGGCGGTCTCTTGGCTTGCGTTGCCGAAATGGCATTCGCATCCCACGCTGGCGTCTCTTTGAATGTGGACATGATTGCGGTTGATAAAGACCAAGAGCCAGATTATGGTGACGCCAAGAACTGGGCTCAACAAGTATCTGGTCGTCGCCATGAACAAACTATGCGCGCACTTTTTAACGAAGAGCTGGGTGCTGTCATTCAGGCGCGCAGAGCAGATCGCGATGCAGTTTTTGGGGTACTTCGGAAACTGGGATTAAGTGCATATAGTCATGTTATTGGTAAACCCAACACCAATGGGCGCATCGAAATTTGGCGCGATGCGAAGAATATTTTTGCTGAGCCTCGCGAAGTCCTGCAGAAGATGTGGACCAATACCAGTTATCAAATTGCGAGGTTGCGTGATAATCCGGCCTGCGCTGATTCTGAGTTTGCGTTATTGGATCATCTTGCCGATCCAGGGATGTCACCCAAATTAACCTTTGATGTGGCTGAAGATATTGCAGCACCTTTTATTTCCAAGGGTGCACGCCCTAAAGTAGCTATATTGCGTGAGCAGGGCGTTAACTCTCACGTGGAGATGGCATACGCAGTTAATTGGGCGGGCTTTGACAGTTATGACGTCCATATGTCGGACTTACTAAGCGGTAAAGCGAGGTTAGAAGATTTCCGAGGCTTAATCGCCTGTGGCGGTTTTAGTTACGGTGATGTGTTGGGTGCAGGTGAGGGCTGGGCGAAAACTATTCTGTTCAACCAACGACTGCGCGATCAGTTCTCAAAATTTTTTAACCGGCAAGATAGCTCTGCGCTAGGGGTATGTAATGGTTGCCAAATGATGAGTAACCTTGCAAGCATTATTCCGGGTGCAGATGCTTGGCCAAAATTTACGCGCAATCAATCTGAGCAATACGAAGCGCGTTTAGTGATGGCGGAAGTTCTTAAATCACCATCTATATTTACCCAAGGCATGGAGGGTAGTCAGTTACCTATTGCTATTGCGCACGGTGAAGGTTTTGCTAACTTTAGTCAGCAAGGCAATTTGGAGAGCATCACTCAGCAAGAGCTAGCCGCTTTACGCTTTGTTGATCATCAAGGCAATCCAACAGAAGTCTATCCAATGAATCCGAATGGCTCTCCTGGCGGTCTAACGGGAGTTACCACACCAGACGGTCGCTTTACCGTAATGATGCCGCATCCTGAACGCGTCTTCCGCGCCGTGCAGATGAGTTGGTGTCCACCAGAGTGGTTGGAGACCCCGGATGGAGCAAGCCCTTGGCTACGATTGTTCCGTAATGCACGTCGTTGGACGAATTAATATTCGCTAATTCATGCTGATGGAGCCGGTAACCTTTTCCGAAATTGGTGGCGTACGCTACCTGCATTTCGGGACAGATTTAATACAAGGGGCAATGCGCATCCGCGACCCCGATGAAATTTATCTCGAATACAACCAGCAAATGATGGCCTGGATCCTTTTTTTGGAGACGAGACCAGGCATGCGTATTGCTCAATTGGGTCTTGGTACTGGTGCCTTAGCGAAATTTCAACATCGTCATTGTCCTGCAGTCAAAACTACCGTTGTTGAGCTCAATCCTGCTGTTATCGTTGCAGCAAGGTCGATGTTTTTAACTCCAGATGATGATCGTAGGCTCGAAACACTTCAGGAGGATGCGAAAGCATTCGTTAAATCCAAAACAAATAATGAGCAATTTGCTGCTGTACAAGTTGATCTCTATGACGCAATTTGTGATGGTCCTGCCGCAAGCTCTTTGGATTTTTACCAGGGCTGTTACAACATCCTCAAAGGACCTGGTGTGATGACTGTGAATCTCTTTTCACGCCATAAAAGTTTCGACGTCAATCTTCGGAATATCTGTGAGGCGTTCAATAACAGGGTGTTGCTTTTTCCTGAATCACACGATTGCAATGTTGTGGCGATTGCTTTTAAAGGTCCAGCATTAGAAGTTGATTGGAGTGAGGTGGTCAAACGTGCAAAGGTGATTGCTGTCAAGACAGGTCTACTGACAGACTCATGGTCTACTGGGTTAAGGCAAGCAAATGCACGACAAGAAGAGCGATTGTCGATCTAAATTCAGGTAAAGAAAAAGGCGATCAAAAGATCGCCTTTTCTATCTCAAGTCCCCGCATTGTGAATACGGGGCTAAAAACATCAATTACACAGTAACGGTATCCGCAACTTCACTAAATGATTTGATCTTATCAAAGCTCATGTATTTGTATACGTCACCAGCCTTGGAATCTAGTGCCTTCACCTGCTCTAAATACTCGCTTGGAGTAGGGAGGCGTCCCAATAAAGCTGCAACAGACGCCAATTCAGCGGAGGCTAAATACACTCTAGTATCAATCCCCAAGCGATTAGGGAAGTTACGTGTGGAGGTTGATACAGCGGTGGAGCCTTTGCGAATTTGTGCTTGATTTCCCATGCACAAAGAACAGCCCGGACTTTCCATGCGAGCGCCCGCAGCACCTAACATGCCGTAATAACCTTCCTCCATCAGAACCATTGCATCCATCTTTGTTGGAGGTGCCACCCAGAGTCGGGTTGGCATATCTTTTTTGCCTTGCAGGACTTGGCCAGCCGCACGGAAGTGGCCAATATTTGTCATGCAGGAGCCAATAAAGACCTCGTCAATCTTATCGCCAGCAACTTCGGAAAGTACCTTGACATCATCTGGATCATTTGGGCAGGCAAGGATTGGCTCCTTGATCTCATCGATATTAATTTCAATGATTTCTGCATAGTCTGCATTCTCATCAGCTTTTAGGAGTTGCGGGTTTGCAATCCATGCCTCCATAGCTTTGATGCGACGACCAAGGGTACGTTTATCTTCATAGCCATTGGCAATCATCCATTTCATCAATGCAATGTTTGATTGCATATATTCAATGATTGGCTCTTTATTGAGATGAACAGTGCAACCCCCTGCAGAGCGCTCAGCTGAGGCATCTGATAACTCAAATGCCTGCTCAACTTTTAAGTCTGGTAAACCTTCGATCTCTAAAATTCTTCCAGAGAAGATATTTTTCTTACCTTGTTTCTCAACCGTCAAAAGACCCTTCTTGATGGCATATAACGGAATAGCATTTACTAGATCGCGCAATGTAATACCAGGCTGCAATTTACCTTTGAACCGCACTAATACTGACTCAGGCATATCCAATGGCATGACGCCAGTGGCAGCCGCAAAGGCAACTAGTCCCGATCCTGCAGGGAAGGAAATGCCGATTGGGAAACGTGTGTGGCTATCACCACCAGTTCCACAGGTATCAGGCAATAAAAGGCGGTTTAACCAGCTATGAATAACGCCATCGCCTGGACGCAAAGCAACGCCGCCACGGTTTGTCATGAATAGTGGCAACTCATGTTGAGTGCGAATGTCTACTGGTTTGGGGTAAGCGGATGTATGGCAAAAGGATTGCATTACCAAGTCAGACGAGAATCCAAGGCAGGCGAGATTTTTTAATTCATCGCGAGTCATAGGACCGGTAGCGTCTTGTGACCCAACGGTTGTCATGCGTGGCTCGCAGTAGGTCCCAGGGCGTACACCTTGCCCCTCTGGCAGACCACAGGCGCGACCAACAATTTTTTGCGCCAAACTGAAGCCATTTTTGTTGTCAGGAGGGCTAACAGGGAGGCAGAATTCTGTAGATGCAGGTAGACCAAGTGCTGCACGAGCCTTGGCAGTCAAACCCCGTCCAATGATTAGCGGAATCCGTCCGCCTGCACGTACTTCATCCAAAATAACGGGAGACTTTAAAGAAAAGCTGGCGATTTCTTGACCATTCTTTATCACCTTGCCTTCGTATGGGCGCAATTCAATTTCGTCGCCCATGTTCATTTGGAATACGTCTAGTTCAATTGGGAGGGCACCTGAATCTTCCATGGTATTAAAGAAGATTGGCGCAATATTGCCTCCAAGACACACGCCTCCAAACCGTTTGTTTGGTACAAAAGGAATGTCTTCGCCAGTCCACCATAATACGGAATTTGTGGCTGATTTGCGTGAAGAGCCAGTGCCTACAACATCTCCAACATAAGCAATCTGCTTCCCTTTTTGCTTCAAAGCTGCGATTTGTTTGATTGGGCCACGAACGCCTGGCTCATCTGGCTCAATTCCAGGACGAGGATTTTTAAGCATGATGGTTGCATGCAGCGGGATGTCAGGACGGCTCCACGCATCTGGGGCGGGAGATAGATCATCTGTATTTGTTTCCCCAGTCACCTTAAATACGGTTAATTTCATACTCTCTGGGACAGCAAGACGACTCGTAAACCATTCTGCATCAGCCCAACTCTTCATTACGGCTTTTGCATTTTCGTTACCTTTTTCTGCAAGCTCATTGACGTCATTAAAGTAATCGAACATCAATAACGTTTTCTTTAGGGCTTCGGCAGCAACGGACCCACATTCTGAATCTGAAAGTAATTCAACCAATGGTTTAATGGTGTAACCACCAAGCATAGTGCCGAGAAGTTCGGTCGCTTTGATGCGTGAAATTAGCGGGGATTTGTCAGTACCTTTCGCTACGGAATCTAAAAATTCAGCTTTTACCTTTGCTGCCTCATCAACGCCCGCTGGTACGCGATTGGTAATCAGTTCGAGTAATTCGGCTTCTTTGCCAGCAGGAGGACTCTTTAACAATTTCACTAATTCCGCGGTCTGATCTTTAGTCAGAGGGGGGGCTGGAATGCCAAGCTTGGCACGTTCAACAACTTGGGCGTTATAGGCATCTAACATAGCGTTTCCTATGGGGTTATGGCGACAAAAGGTAAGTTATTTTGGGATTTTCACCCTAATTTGGCCATTATAGTTACAAATTTAAGTCTTATATAAGAGTCTAAACCCTAAGCACATCAAAGTTTAAGGCAGCAGAAGTTCGAAAGACCAATAAAAGGGCCCTGGAGGATATAAAATATCACTTCGGCATAGAAAAAAGGCCCGATGAGCTTTGGTTTTATGAAAATCGCAATGGCAATCGTTATAATTATTTTTTCCAACAGAGCTTAAGCGATGACTAAATACGTTTTTGTCACTGGTGGCGTGGTTTCTTCTTTAGGGAAAGGGATCGCAGCTGCCTCGCTTGCCGCGATTCTTGAATCCCGCGGCCTGAAAGTCACCCCCCTAAAATTAGACCCCTATATCAACGTTGACCCAGGGACAATGAGCCCTTTGCAACACGGCGAAGTTTTTGTTACTGAAGATGGCGCTGAAACCGATCTGGATTTGGGTCACTATGAGCGTTTTGTATCAGCTAAGATGCGCAAAAGCAATAACTTTACTACGGGTCAAATTTATGAATCCGTCATCAGTAAAGAGCGTCGTGGTGAATATCTCGGAAAAACCGTTCAAGTTATTCCGCACATTACCAATGAGATTCAAGCATTCATTGAGCGTGGTGCTAAAGCAAGTCACGACGGTAAGGCGGATATTGCCATCTGTGAAATCGGCGGTACTGTAGGCGACATTGAGTCGCTGCCATTTCTAGAGGCCGCCCGCCAGATGAGCATTCGCCTTCCGATGCACAGCTGCGCCTTTGTTCATTTGACGCTCGTTCCCTATATCAGCAGCGCTGGCGAGTTGAAAACAAAACCCACTCAGCACTCTGTTCAGAAATTGCGTGAAATTGGCATTATGCCAACTGTGTTGCTATGCCGTGCTGACAGACCAATCCCCGATGATGAGCGCGCCAAGATATCGCTGTTCTCAAATGTGCGTGAAGAGGCCGTAATCTCTGTATGGGATGTGGATACGATTTACAAAATTCCAGAAATGCTTCATGCGCAAGGTATGGATGATTTAATTTGTCGCGATTTGCAAATCAATGCAAAACCTGCAGATTTATCTGTCTGGGCGAAATTGGTTTATGAGTTAGCCAATCCTAAACATGAAGTGACCATTGGTATGGTCGGTAAATATGTGGAATTGACTGAGTCCTATAAATCGTTGATTGAAGCATTGCGCCATGCAGGGATTCACACCCATACCCATGTCAATATTAATTACATCGATTCTGAGATTATTGAAAAAGATGGGGTAGATTGCCTTAAAAAGCTGGATGCCATCCTGGTTCCCGGTGGATTTGGTAAGCGAGGCACCGAAGGCAAAATTGCTGCCATTCGTTATGCCCGAGAAAATCATGTTCCTTATTTAGGCATTTGCTTTGGTATGCAATTGGCTGTAATTGAGTTTGCGCGTCATGTTGCCAACATTGCAAAAGCGAATAGTACTGAATTTGATCCTGAAACCGATAGCCCTGTAGTGGCATTGATTATGGAATGGCTTGATCGTGAAGGCCGCGTTGAGAAACGAACCAATAAATCAGATCTCGGCGGCACTATGCGCTTAGGTTCTCAACGTTGTTCGGTCAAATCAGGAACGCTTGCTAACCGAATTTATGGTTCTGAAGTCAACGAGCGTCATCGTCATCGCTATGAGGTAAATAATACGTATGTGCCTAAATTGGAGCAGTCCGGATTAATTATTTCCGCTAGAACTCCGAATGAATCGCTGCCAGAAATGATGGAGCTCCCTGAGTCGATGCATCCTTGGTTCTTTGGCGTCCAGTTCCATCCAGAATTCACATCGACACCACGTGATGGACACCCATTATTTTCGGCATTCATTAATGCGGCCCTGACTCATCAAGATGCAGCCCTAAAGCAGGGCGCCTAAAGGAATCTCATGAGCACATTTCAGCTTTGCGGTTTCGATATTGGCCTAGACCAGCGTTTCTTTTTAATCGCTGGCCCTTGTGTCATCGAGTCAGAACAGTCTGCTATTGATATCGCTGGCGAGCTCAAGGAAATCACCGCTGCTTTAAAAATCCCGTTTATCTACAAGTCTTCATTTGATAAGGCCAATCGCTCTTCAGGTTCCTCATATCGTGGTTTAGGAATGGAGAAGGGGCTTGAAATTCTGGCAAAAGTTAAAAAACAGGTTGGCGTTCCAGCATTAACGGATGTGCATGACATCAGTGAGATTGCACCGGTAGCTCAAGTGGTTGATGTGTTGCAAACACCCGCTTTCTTGTGTCGACAAACCGATTTTATTCGTGCTTGCGCGCAAAGCGGTAAGCCTGTGAATTTTAAAAAGGGTCAGTTTTTGTCTCCGCATGAAATGCTTAATGTTGTTGAGAAGGCAAGATCTGCTGCGAAAGAAAAAAATCTTCCCGATCAATTCATGGTTTGCGAACGTGGCGCTTCTTTTGGCTATAACAATTTAGTTTCTGATATGCGTAGTTTGGCTATTTTGCGTGAATCCCAAGCCCCTGTGGTGTTTGATGCAACCCATTCCGTGCAATTGCCTGGTGGACAAGGCTCTTCCAGCGGTGGCCAACGTGAATTCGTTCCCGTGCTTGCTAGAGCGGCAGTAGCAGTGGGAATTGGTGGGCTATTTATGGAAACTCACCCGGACCCGGCAAAAGCCCCATCAGATGGCCCCAATGCTGTTCCGTTGAATCGTATGAAGGAGCTATTGAGCTCTTTAGTTGCAATTGATACTGTCGTGAAATCTGGCCCAACGTATTTAGAGAATAGTTTTAAGTAATTTCAATATTGATTGAATAAACCCATTTCAAGGAGAAGGTGCATGAGCGCCATTGTTGACATCATCGGCAGGGAAGTTTTAGATTCGCGCGGAAACCCGACTGTAGAGTGTGACGTATTGCTCGAGTCTGGAGTGATGGGGCGTGCAGCAGTTCCATCGGGTGCATCTACTGGCTCGCGCGAAGCAATTGAATTGCGGGATGGTGATAAGGCACGTTACCTCGGAAAGGGTGTCTTGAAAGCAGTTCAAAACATTAATGTCGAAATCGCAGAAACTATTCTTGGCTTGGATGCCAGTGAGCAAGTGTTTTTAGATAAGACCCTCATCGACTTAGATGGCACTCATAACAAAGCACGCCTTGGTGCAAATGCCACTCTGGCGGTTTCCATGGCCGTGGCACGGGCAGCTGCGGAGGAGGCTGGGTTGCCGTTATACCGCTATTTCGGCGGATCAGGTGGCATGCAGTTGCCAGTCCCCATGATGAATATTGTTAATGGTGGCGCGCACGCAAATAATAGCCTGGATATTCAAGAGTTTATGGTGATGCCAGTTGGTGCGGAGAGCTTCCGTGACGCATTACGTTGTGGTGCTGAAATTTTCCACGAGCTCAAAGAGATTATTGGCTCTCAAGGTATGCCAACAACAGTGGGTGATGAAGGTGGTTTTGCGCCAAACTTCAAAAGCAATCACGAATGTTTGCAAACCATTATGAAGGCCATTGAGGGTGCTGGTTACCAAGCAGGTGAAGATGTTCTGTTAGCGATCGACTGTGCCGCTAGTGAGTTCTACAAGGATGGCAAATACCATTTATCTGGTGAAGGCCTACAATTGTCGTCTAGTGAATTCTCAGATTATTTGGGCAATTTGGCCGATCAATTTCCGATCGTATCGATCGAGGATGGCATGCATGAAAGTGATTGGGACGGTTGGGCTGACATCACTCAAAAGCTCGGGAACAAGATTCAGTTAGTTGGTGACGATCTCTTTGTAACTAATACACGGATTCTCAAAGAAGGTATTGAAAAGGGTATCGCTAATTCCATTCTGATTAAGATAAATCAGATTGGCACGTTGACGGAGACATTCGCCGCGATCGAGATGGCAAGGCGGACTAATTACACCGCGGTCATTTCTCATCGCTCCGGCGAGACAGAAGACGGCACTATTGCGGATATTGCTGTTGGCACTAATGCTGGCCAAATTAAGACCGGTTCATTATCGCGCTCTGATCGTATTGCAAAGTACAACCAGCTACTGCGCATCGAAGAAGATTTGGGTGATGTTGCAACCTATCCAGGTAAATCCGTTTTCTACAACTTAAAACGCTAATACGTATCTATGCGAATAGTCATCTACTCTATGCTGGTATTGCTCATTGCAATTCAGTACCCGCTATGGCTGGGTAAGGGTGGTTGGCTGAAGGTGTATGAGATGGAAAAGCAAGTTGAGCTGCAAGAGGCTAAGAATAGCCTCTTGGCTCTGCGCAATGCCAAGATTGCAGGTGATGTTAAAGACTTGAAAGATGGCACCCGAGCCATCGAAGAGCGAGCTCGGGTTGAGCATGGTCTTATTAAAGAAGGTGAATTCTTCGTTCAAATCTTGCCTGCCGATAAATCATCAGCGGCTCAGCCGACAAAACAATAGATTTTTAATGGCCGCTTGAAGGCGGCCGTGTAGCATCACTCAGTAAATCTGTTTTGAAGACCTGAAGGCAGTCCACTGCATTAAAGCGATACGGCTTTGAACAAAAATCGCAAATCGTTTCAACGGCGCCTTGTTCGGCAAGAATGCTTTGGACCTCCTCCTCACTAAGCATGCGAAGAACATCTGCTACTTTTCGTGCGCGAGCATCGGCAAGCAAATCGAATTTGGCGGGCCGGGAAGCTACGCACACCATTCTCGGTGGATTCTTCTAAGAATAAGCGCGCAATATAGTGTCTGGAGATAAGGTCAGTAGCTCATCATTCGTGATGGTTTCGCCTAACATCTGGATGCGAGACCATCCTTCTGCAGCAACTGCTGGATCTAGGTTTGCATGACCACCAGAGTTGGGTAATCGTTGAAGCAATAGGCCGCCTACGTTGGAATCGTTCGAAGCAAGCCAAATCCGAGTATCAAGTTGCATTACTTGCATCCAATAACTCACCGAGGGGTTGTGCATCATTTGCAATTTCGGAAACTTTGGCATTGAGCTTGACAGTTGCACGCATGGAAAGGTCGGAAGTGCATTCCACCACAAGCAACTGAATTGGGCCTTTACTTTGGGCTTGAATAATGAGCGTTCCATCAAATATTCGACGAATTGCAGGGGGTCGTTACGCCGCTCTAAGCCTGCCATGCGGAACCAATGGAGACGATTTCCCCGCGTACCGGGGCTCCATCGCACATAAAAACAAGTAATTCATTCATAGGTCAAAGTATCCACTCTTTTGAATTTTCCGTCTATTTGGCTGACCTGAGATAATAGCGTCTATGCATATTCGTACTCGTTTCGCCCCCAGTCCCACGGGCTTTATTCATTTGGGAAATCTTCGTAGCGCCCTCTATCCCTGGGCATTCGCGCGCCACAATAGGGGCGACTTCATACTGAGGATTGAAGACACCGATTTAGAGCGATCCACTCAAGAAGCGGTCGACGTCATTATTGAAGGCATGGCTTGGTTAGGGTTGGATATTGATGAGGGTCCAATCTACCAAATGCAGCGGATTGATCGCTATCGTGAAGTGATCAAGCAGATGTTGGATGATGGCTTGGCTTATCCCTGCTACATGAGCGAAGATGAGTTGAATCATTTACGCGATCAACAAATGGCCAATAAAGAGAAGCCCCGATATAACGGCTTATGGAGGCCTGAGCCGGGAAAGACTATGCCACCCATTCCGGAGGGTATTCAACCCGTGATTCGCTTCAAGAATCCGATCGGCGGTTCCGTTGTTTGGGAAGATGCGGTTAAGGGGCGAATTGAAATCTCCAATGACGAATTAGATGACCTCATCATTGCGCGTCCTGATGGTACGCCAACCTACAATTTTTGCGTTGTAGTGGACGACTTGGATATGAACATCACCCACGTTATTCGAGGCAATGACCATGTCAATAACACCCCGCGCCAAATCAATATCATGCGCGCTTTAGGTGGGGCACCCCCGGTTTACGCTCATTTACCTACCGTGCTGAATGACTCTGGCGAAAAGATGAGTAAGCGCAATGGTGCCATGAGCGTGCGCGACTACCAAAAAGCAGGGTATTTGCCTGAAGCCATCTTGAACTACTTGGCACGCCTGGGTTGGTCTCACGGCGATGCAGAAGTGTTTACCAAAGAACAATTTGTAAATTGGTTTGATTTGGATAGTTTGGGGCGATCGCCAGCACAACACAATCCTGAAAAATTACTTTGGTTAAATCATCAGTACATTCAACAGGCGGATCCTGTTCAGCTAGCAGAGGCAACTAAACCGTTTGCACATGAGCTGGGTATCAATACAGAATCAGGTCCAAATTTTGTTGAGGTTGTGGCTTTACTAAAAGATCGCGCCAATACACTGATTGAAATTGCTGAGGGTGCAAAACTTTTTTATTTGCCACCTCCGGACTTAAGCAAAGAACAAATCGATGCAAATATACCTGCAGCAGTGGTTCCAGCTTTTATTGATTTAATTGAGGCAATTCGG
Source organism: Polynucleobacter necessarius (assembly GCF_900095195.1). Classification (NCBI taxonomy): domain Bacteria; kingdom Pseudomonadati; phylum Pseudomonadota; class Betaproteobacteria; order Burkholderiales; family Burkholderiaceae; genus Polynucleobacter; species Polynucleobacter necessarius. The sequence continues at coordinate 667,280 of NZ_LT606950.1, read as the reverse complement.
GAAGCGCCTGAAACAAAAGAAGGGTATGGTGCGGCCTTTAAACAAGTTTTATCACAGCACCAATTGAAAATGCCAGCCTTGGCGATGCCGGTTCGTTATGCATTATTTGCAACCACCCAGGCTCCAGCGATTGATTCTGTTCTGGTTGTTCTGGGTAAAGAAGAGGCGCTAAATCGGCTCTCCAAGGTCGTCCAGTAGCGAATTTGCGCAGTTGCACAAAAATAGGCTAAAATCTCGGATTGTTTTGATGGTCTTGTGGTTTTATTGCGAGATTTCGGGGGTATAGCTCAGATGGGAGAGCGCTTGCATGGCATGCAAGAGGTCAGCGGTTCGATCCCGCTTATCTCCACCAAGATTTCAAAGCAGAGTAGTTGCTAGGTCCCCATCGTCTAGAGGCCTAGGACATCACCCTTTCACGGTGAGTACGGGGGTTCGAATCCCCCTGGGGACGCCAAACTTTTTGGCTGTAGCTTAGGTAGTAGTTGAGTGGTAATTTGGAGCGGTAGTTCAGTTGGTTAGAATATCTGCCTGTCACGCAGAGGGTCGCGGGTTCGAGTCCCGTCCGTTCCGCCAAATTTCAATGTAAAAGCCTCCATATGGAGGCTTTTTGATTTTAAATAAGATGGCCATCGATCTGAGGAGCTATTGTTTCGAAGCCATTAGCATTCAAAAAATTTGGCAATTGTCCAAGCTCAAGGCCACCACCATTTAACCCGGGGAGTAGAATGGTGATGTTTCCAGATAAACCTTCTATTGCATTTCTGGATTGTGTGCGGTATGCACTTCAGCTTCAGGTATTATGGAGGCCATTATGGCGGGGCACTTAATTCTCGTAGCCCAAACGGCACAACGCCATTGATGATGGCTGCTCAAGCGGAGAATCTACGCTATGCGGCAGCAGAATTGGAGAGGGCTAATTTGTGTTTATTAATCGAGCCCATTAATTTTTACGATATTCCTGGTTTCTTTTTTTTTAAATACGACGCAACATGATGTGCTTTTTCAAAGCGCTCTAAAAAGGCACCTCAGTAAAAAGCATCGGCAAATTGAGGCACTCGAAACCTTCCAAGGTTATTAAAAATGAATGGAGCATCTTAACAAATCAGTCCCTTTTCTTCAGATACAGAAATATGGTCCATTTTCATGGGGGCGCCAATAAAAATACGCTAATATTGAATTTCGATATCCGTCATCAACCAAGGAAAATAATGAATACCAAACTCACACAGATCGTATTGGCAGCTACGGCAATTTTTCTCTCTTCATCTCATGTTGTAGCGCAAACACCAAAGAATGAAAATAAGCCGACCGTGATTGATGCAGCAGTGGTTGATAACACCTACCAGCTTTACGAGGGCTCAGTCGTTAAGGTCGATAAAAAAACTCGCACCATTACGTTCAAAAACAAAGAGGGTGAATCGAAGTTTGTGGCTGGCCCTGAAATCAAAAACTTTGATCAAATCAAAAAAGGTGACCAATTAAGCGTAACCTATGAGTTGGCTGTTGCCATTGAATTGATTAAATCGAAAAGTGATGGTGTTCGCTCAAAAGTGGAATCCAACACAGTAACTAGCTCTAAGGCAAATGAAAAGCCTGCCGAAACCATTGCAAATAAAACAACGATCATTGCAGATATCGTTGAAGTAAATCGCGATAAAAAACTGGTTTCCGTTAAAGGTCCAAGTGGAAAGATCACCACGGTGACCGTAAAGAACCCTACTCTATTGGCCGATGTCAAAGTGGGCGAGCAAGTGAAAGTGATTTATTACGATGCCATGGCTGCTTCTATCGCCCCTCCTAAGAAATAAGCAATCCGACTAAATGCAGTACAAATCGGTTTGGAGTAAGTTATTCTTCAGCATTGCTCTTATCTCCCTCCTCTCAGCCTGCGCCAATACAACGCGGTCTGGAGTTGTCGGGGTCAATCGCTCTCAGTTTCTAGTCGTTTCCGCTGCTGAAGTAGATCGACTTTCAGCCATTGGCTACAACGAGCAAAATCAAAAGGCTAAAGAAAAAGGGGTACTCATTACTTCTGGGCCAGAGTATGACCGTCTGAAGATGATATCCAATCATCTAATTGCCCAGACTGGCACCTTTCGGGATGATACAAGACAGTGGAATTGGCAACTCGTTTTAATTAATGCCCCTATCTTGAATGCTACCTGTGCACCAGGCGGAAAGATTACCTTCTACACCGGCATCATAGAGCAATTGAATTTAACAGATGATGAAATTGCTGCCATCATGGGCCATGAAATTGCCCATGCCCTGCGTGAGCATGGTCGTGAACGCTTGTCACAAGCCATGGCACAAAGTGCAGTGACCAATATTGCTATGGCAGCTGCAGGATCTTATGGTTCAGCCATCAGTGCCGCCAATCAGGCGGCGCAGTATATTTTGGTGCTGCCAAATTCACGACAAAATGAATCCGAAGCAGATGCAATTGGCGTTGAACTTGCCGCTCGCTCGGGGTACAACCCTCAAGCAGCAATTAGCATTTGGCAAAAGATGAATAAGATTACTCAGGGTAAAGGAACAATGGAGTTCTTATCAACCCATCCTTCTGGGGACACACGTATTGAACAACTTACGGAATTAATGCCAGCAGTTCAGCCTTTGTATCAAAGTGCCCCAAAACCGAAGACCAAATAATTCTAGAAAATAGCGAAAGGCTTTAGCTACTCAGACTTAAGGGAGGTATTTTTTAATAAGTCACGAATTTTCTTGTCACCCTGGTACTGGCGAGATTAACTACACCTACTTATTTAAATTCTTAGATCGTGGTGATTGGTATGCTGGTGAGCGCGGCATTGCCTGCCTACCGGATCGCAAGGAGGAGTTTCGGACGGGCGTTTCCAAGGCTATTGAGTATGCAAAAGCGTTAGGTGTGCATCAACTAAATTGCCTTATTTCTTTTAGACAACGGCGCTGATATTCGCATGCGGAATGCGCATGGATTTTCGGTAATCGATATTATCAAAAACCCTGGATGCATATAATCATTATTATGTCAAATAAGATATTTTTGTAAGAATACGAATACCACCACCATGTTTAGCCTCTTTCAAAGCGCTGACCTACCCAGCTTTCTAACACTCTTTAATGAGATTAATGCGACATGGGCAACAGTCAGATTTGGGTCATGTTGATCTCAACCTGCTTTTTACTTTGCCGGCGAAATGTATACGACCGTAGGCTATGGAGATTACAAATTGAGTGAACCGTTAGACTCTAGCGAGCGAATTCTGCCAGGAAACCATTCCAAGTCTTTGGCTAACCATATAGGGATCATTTTCACGTTGCATGAGTGCGTAATGGCGATCTACGTAACGCCCATACTGGGAATATCCTCCATTTAAGGCTTCGCCATAACTCTTAAATTGCCAGTTCTCTAGGGAGTTGTAATCCACAACAGGTATAGATCGAATAACACCGGCTGGATCCATTTTGCTATCACCGTTTAATAGGGATGCTAGCTGAAACATCAAGCTGAATCAATCTTGTGTACCCGGAAGAATGGTGGGCGTAAAGTCTGGCTTTTCTGAGAAGAACATCTGCCCTCCTCCCTTATCGTCCCGATCAAAGCGAGAGTAACGAGGTGTTCTCGTGCCACACTCTAAGGCCGTTAAATAATACGACAGCAGCTGAAAGGACTGAAACACAAAACTGATATACCGCCCCCGCAACTGAGCTCTACCATCTTCAGTCAACACATTTAAGTCTTGACCCATTAAAGCAACACTTCCAGCATTGGGAAGATCCAGTCCAGCCAATAAACCTAACAAAGTACTCTTACCCGATCCGGAGGCGCCAGTATCGTGCAAGGCTGGGTAAAGCTTCTCGAGGCTCAACTCCAAAAACAATCTAGCCCCTGGACCGTTTTCAACGCCAGCATTAGCGGCGAGACAAGCTCTGGGGGCTTTGCCAGACTTCCCTCGTTATTGGAGACCAAGAAGCCTGGCATCGTTCTTTTAGAACTTGGAGCTAACGATGCGCTACGAGGATTATCGATTGAACAAACTGAGCAAAATCTTCGCAAAATGATTGTGCTGTCAAAACAAACTGGGGCCAAAGTCTTGCTATTGGGTATGCAAATCCCGCCTAATTATGGTCAGCAATATACCAAACAATTCAAGGAACTCTTTGTAAAACTTGCCAGTCAAGAAGGCGTAGAGCTCCTACCATTCTTTCTCTCCGGAGTAGCAACTAAAAAAGATTTTTGAATGAAGCAGCTCAAGTCATTCTTTATAAAAACGTATGGGGCGCAAGGCCCCATATTATTCACTACTCAAATAATCCCAGTGTGCTTTAGCCGCCGGAGCCACTAGACGGTGGCTTAAGGGGATTAATATCTTTGACGCCGGCTGCATCGCGCCAGCAAGACATGAAACCAGCAAACTCGGATTGAGCAGCTAAGGCTTGAATCTGCTGGGCTTGGGCTTTGTGAACTTTTGCATCCACACCAGATGGTTGACGTACCTGATCAACGCGATACAGGGTAGTGCCAACCCCCGGATTATTCACAGAAATGATCGCCGGAAACTTATCAGGATTTACCGACATAACATCATCTAATGCGGGACCTACAAGATTCGCAGGCTTATTGCGTGAGACCCAAAATGGACTGGCAAATCCAGAGACGCTTTTGGGATCCTTTTCCAAAGCAGCATAGCGTTCAGCGGCAGCCGCGACTGCCAATTTTTCAGCGGCACGTTGGCTGACTTGACGCTTAACTTCTGCTGCCACATCTTTATAAGGAAGAATTTGCGCGGGGTGCAACGTCACAACACGAGCGGAAACAAATACTCCAGGCACTGTTTGGACTGCCTCAGTGTTGCGTTTATTTTTCAGTGCTTCATCACCAAAAAGTGATTGAACTACTTTGGGGTTAGCCAACGGGTGATCGCGCGATACACCTACAGGGCCCGAGCGAGTCACACCATTTTGCGTCTGAATACTCAGCTTTAATTTATCAGCTGCAGGCTTCAAGCTATCAGACTGATCGTAGGTCATGTTAGCAAATTGATCCGCTTTTTCACTAAAAGCCTTGGCGTCTTCTTTAGGATCTGCCTTTAAAACGATGTATTCAACATCGATAAATTCGGGGCTTTCAAACAGTTTGGTGTTTGCGTTGTAAAAAGCTTGTAATTCCTCTGGGCTAGGATTGACTTTACCCAAGTAATCCTTGGCATTAAAACTGAGCGCTTGAACCTGGCGCTCTGTCTCATACAGGGTAGACACGATCTCAGATAACTTAGGTGTACCAATCTCAGTACGCGCTACGGAGTTCACCAATTGGCCGATCTTTAAATCAAAAGCCTGGCTGGCATAAAACTGCTCTTCGTTCAGACCATTGCTTGCAAGCAATTGCTTGAATCGAGCGTCGTCAAAACTACCATCTTGGCGATATAAAGCTCGTATTTGTGGAATACCCTGCAGACTCTTAATTAATGCGTCCTTGCCAACTTGCAAACGAAGATTGGTGACGGCGAAACCTAAAATACGTTGCTGCAATAATTCGTTCAAAATAGCTTGGCGAAATTGCAAGCTCTGCGCAATTTGCCTGTTGCCACCAACAGGCTCCGCCTGACGCTTTGCTGCGTTATCAACTTCTTGAGCAGTAATCGGCTTGCCGTTCACCTTCACCAAATCGGTCTCTTTATCCATAAACCCTGAATAACTCGAGATACCAAACATTACAAATGAAGGAACAATAAACAACATCAGCACTAACTGAAGTAATTTTTGATGCTTACGAACAGTATCAAACATGAATAGGTCGCTAAAAATGTACAGTAAAACGAGTAACTATCAGTTTACTAGGTACTGAATTGAGAAATATGCATGGGTGCCAGAACAGGCTAAAATATAAATATTTGGTGGGCGCTGAGAGGCTCGAACTCCCGACATTCTGCGTGTAAGGCAGACGCTCTACCAACTGAGCTAAGCGCCCCAAAATATTTCAAGGACAGATTGTAACCTAATCACCAAAAGAACGCCTGAAAATGGCTAAAAACTGCCTTTTTCCAAAGGCAGCCTTAGCCGACCATCATTTACAAACAAGCCATCGCTAATGCTTTAGCACATCACCAGAAGAAATGCTTTCCTTGGCTTTGTTGGTTTCAGCGGCCTTCTTAGCAAGCTCTTCAGGCGTTGGATCTGGCAAAGGTGTTGGTAAGCGCTCTAACGCGAGCTCCAATACTTTATCAATCCAGCGCACGGGAATAATCTCAATCGCATTCTTCACGTTATCAGGAATATCAATCAAATCTTTGACATTCTCTTCTGGAATCAGTGCTAATTTAATACCGCCACGATGCGCCGCTAACAGCTTTTCTTTAAGGCCACCGATTGGTAACACTTCACCGCGTAATGTGATCTCACCAGTCATTGCGACATCCGAACGAATCGGAATGCCGGTGAAGACGGAGACTAACGCAGTAGTAATGGCGATACCAGCAGACGGCCCGTCTTTTGGTGTCGCGCCATCTGGAAAGTGAATGTGAATGTCATTCTTCTCAAATGATTCATCCGCTATACCCAGGCGCTTGGCGCGAGAACGCACTACGGTTCGTGCAGCTTCCACCGATTCTTTCATCACATCACCGATTGAACCAGTTCGGGTAATGACACCCTTGCCAGCCATGGTAGCTGCCTCAATCGTAAGAAGGTCACCGCCCACCTCTGTCCATGCCAGGCCGGTGACTTGTCCCACTTGGTTTTCTTTACCAGCCAAACCAAAGTCAAACATACGCACCGACAAGAACTTCTCAAGGTTATCGGCATTGACTACTACAGGAGCAGCTTCCTTTTTAAGAAGCAGTAACTTCACCACCTTACGGCAGATCTTGCTAATTTCCCGCTCAAGAGACCGCACACCAGCTTCGCGTGTGTAATAGCGAATAATGTTACGAACCGCACTCTCTTCAATCTTCAATTCATCCTTTTTCAAACCATTGTTTTTGGTTTGCTTTGGAATCAAATAATTCACAGCAATACTGGTTTTCTCATCCTCGGTATAACCCGCAAGGCGAATGATCTCGAGACGATCCAATAGGGGTCCAGGAATATTTAATGAGTTTGAGGTCGCCACAAACATGACATCAGAAAGATCAAAGTCCACTTCGACATAATGATCTTGGAATGTGTGATTTTGCTCTGGGTCGAGAACCTCCAATAAGGCGCTGGCGGGATCACCCCGGAAGTCCATTCCCATCTTGTCCACTTCATCCAAAAGGAATAAAGGATTGCGAACACCTACCTTAATCAGGCTGGTCAATATTTTGCCCGGCATGGAACCGACGTATGTTCTGCGGTGACCACGAATCTCGGATTCATCACACACACCACCTAATGCCATGCGTACAAATTTACGATTTGTGGCGCGGGCAATGGATTGCCCCAAGGAGGTCTTGCCGACCCCAGGAGGGCCAACTAAGCACAAGATTGGTGCCTTCACCCGATCAACCCGCTGTTGAACAGCGAGATATTCCAAGATGCGCTCTTTGACTTTATCCAAACCATAATGGTCTTCATCCAATACTTTTTCAGCATTCGACAGGTCATTATTAATTTTGGTTTTCTTCTTCCATGGCAAATTCACCAAGGTATCGATAAAGTTTCGGGTTACGGTCGCCTCAGCAGACATTGGCGACATTAACTTCAACTTTTTCAATTCCGATTCAGCCTTCTTTAAGGCTTCTTTTGGCATGCGAGCAGCTTTGATTCGTTTCTCGAGTTCTTCGAGATCGGCACCCTCTTCACCCTCACCCAATTCTTTTTGAATAGCCTTCACCTGCTCATTCAAGTAGTATTCGCGCTGACTCTTTTCCATCTGGCGCTTAACACGTCCACGAATGCGCTTTTCCACTTGAAGAATATCGATCTCACTCTCAAGATCTGCCAATAGACTTTCTAAACGCTGCACGACATCGGTCATCTCTAACAAGCGTTGTTTTTGTTCAAGCTTGACTGGTAAATACGCGCAGATCATATTGGCTAAACGGCTTGGATCATCAATGCCGCCGAGAGAGGAAAGGATCTCTTGCGGTACTTTTTTATTCAGTTTTACGTACTGATCAAATTGAGCCATGATGGCGCGACGCAATGCTTCAGTCTCGTGCGCATCTATTGCATTTAACGCAGTAGGGGTTGCCTCGCAATTGAAGTAGCCAAGACTATCTTCAATTTTACTAACTTCAGCGCGCTGCACACCCTCTACCAATACTTTAACGGTGCCATCAGGCAACTTCAGCATTTGCAGAATATTTGCGATACAACCCACTTCGTATAAATCTTCTATTCCTGGCTCATCCTTTGCCGCAGTTTTTTGTGCGACCAACAGGACATTCTTGCCAGTTTCCATGGCGGCTTCCAAAGCCTTAATAGATTTTGGTCTTCCCACAAACAATGGAATCACCATATGAGGAAAAACAACTACGTCGCGCAAAGGGAGCAACGGTAGCTGTATCGGCTCAGAGGGTAGCAATAAGTGGCCAGGCATTAGGCATTTCCTCCAAAGTAAACAAATCCTCAAGCATCCATTTCTAGTGGTAATGAAACTATCAACCACTAAATACAGACATTATTCTTGAGTAGAATACTACCTATATGAGTAGCACTCTGTGAAATTCAAGGGAAAAAAGCGTAAAAAAGTGGCAAAAATGCCCCAAAAATAGCGAAAACCCTAAGAGTTTATGCTTTTTTGCTTAAATCAGCCTGATCGGGATCCTGTTTGTAAACCAATAAGGGCTTACCGCCATCCACAATACTGGATTCGTCGATAACTACCTTTTGGACATTTTTGAGGGATGGTAGGTCATACATAACATCCATCAGCGATCCTTCAAGAATGGAACGCAGGCCACGAGCACCCGTTTTGCGAGCAATCGCCTTCTTCGCAATAGCGGCAAGCGCCTCGCGGCGCACCTCAAGCTCAGAGCCTTCCATCGTTAACAACGCTTGATATTGTTTCGCCAAGGCGTTCTTCGGTTCGGTCAAAATTTGGATTAACGCCTCTTCATCCAACTGAGCCAAAGTTGTCACTACGGGGAGGCGTCCAATCAATTCTGGAATCAAACCAAACTTAATTAAGTCCTCAGGCTCAACCTCTAAGAGCAAATCGCTGACACCACGATCATCTTTACCAGGTACGGCGGCATTAAAGCCAATGCCCGTTTTTGCAGTGCGTTGCTGAATAACCTTTTCCAAGCCGTCAAACGCACCACCACAAATAAAGAGAATGTTTGTTGTATCTACTTGTAAGAAATCTTGATTGGGATGCTTGCGGCCACCTTGGGGTGGAACAGACGCCATCGTTCCCTCAACCAACTTCAGCAAGGCCTGCTGCACCCCCTCACCGGATACATCACGGGTAATGGATGGGTTATCAGACTTGCGAGAAATCTTATCGATTTCGTCGATGTATACGATACCGCGTTGCGCTTTTTCAACGTTGTAGTCGCAAGCCTGTAAGAGTTTTTGAATAATATTTTCAACGTCCTCGCCAACATAACCTGCTTCAGTTAATGTCGTTGCATCCGCCATGACAAATGGCACATCCAACATGCGTGCTAATGTTTGCGCAAGCAATGTTTTACCAGAGCCAGTAGGTCCAATTAGCAGAATGTTGCTCTTGGCCAACTCAACGCCATCCACAATCGCTTTGGCTGGTGCTTTAGTTTTTTTTTTATCGTGACCCTCTACTGGCTTGCCATCCTTATCGAGCTTCTCTTTCTTGGGCTTGGGCAAATATTGCAGGCGTTTGTAGTGGTTATAAACCGCAACCGCTAATGTTTTCTTTGCATGGTCTTGACCAATAACGTATTGATCCAAGTTCTCGCGAATCTGATGTGGTGTCGGCAGGGAGTCATCACCCTCATCCTTAGGAAGTTTGGCAATCTCTTCTTGGATGATGTCGGTGCACAGATCAATGCATTCATCGCAAATAAAAACAGAGGGTCCAGCAATCAGCTTGCGGACTTCATGCTGACTCTTGCCACAAAAAGAGCAATACAAAACTTTATCGCTTGAATTGGTGGTGGTATCGCTCAATGTGGATGTCCAATATGGATTTAATTAACAGTTAATGGCGCTTCTCAATTACCTTATCAATCAAGCCATATTCGCGAGCTTGATCGGCCGACATAAAATTATCGCGATCGGTGTCTTTCGCAATAGTCTCAATAGATTGGCCAGAACGATCTGAGAGGATTTTATTTAGGCGTTCGCGCAAATACAAAATCTCACGGGCTTGAATTTCGATATCAGAGGCCTGACCACGAGCACCGCCAAGTGGCTGATGGATCATTACTCGTGAATTTGGGAGTGCATAACGCTTACCTTTTTCTCCAGCGCACAATAAGAATGCGCCCATAGAAGCCGCCATACCCATACATAAGGTGCTGACATGCGGCTTGATAAATTGCATCGTGTCGTAAATAGCTAAACCAGCAGAAACAGAGCCACCAGGTGAATTGATGTACAGAGAAATGTCTTTGTCTGGATTTTCACTCTCCAGGAACAAAAGCTGCGCAATCACCAAGTTAGCAGTTTGATCATTGACCTCGCCGACCAAAAATACGACGCGCTCACGAAGTAGACGTGAATAGATGTCGTAGGCACGCTCTCCTCGACCCGAGGTTTCGATCACCATGGGAACCAAGCCCAATCCTTTCGGCTCTAAATCGTCAGATTGAAAATGGTTCCGGGTCATGGTAAGGGCCTTTTGATCAATGAATGGACTTAGTGTAGCTTGCTTAACTCTTCAAAAATGATCGCCTTGTCATTTACCTTGGCAAGGGATGTGAAATGCTTGATTACATTGCCTTCCAACACTAAGTTTTCAATGTCTTTAAGGCGACTTGGGTTACTGTAGTACCACCGAACCACTTCCTTGGGGTCCTCATAGGTAGCAGCCTGCTCATCAATTTCCGCCTTGATCTGGTCGGCTGTAGCAGCGAGGTTATTTTTCTTAACCAAGTCACCCAGAATCAAGCCTAAACGAACACGCTTGAGTGCTTGTTCGGCAAAAATTTCAGGAGGAATCGGGGCGTCTTTCGCATTTGGTACGCCACGCTGGATTAAATCTTGACGAGCGCCTTGAACCAGGCGTTCTTGTTCTGAGGCTACTAAGGATTTTGGAACCTCAAGTTCGCAAAGATCATTAAGCTTATCCATTACTTCACCTTTTAACAATGAGGTAATGCGGCGCTTTACTTCGCGCTCTAAATTTTGTTTTACTTCTTCACGCATCTTAGCAACGCCACCCTCGGTCACACCCAAAGAAAATGCGAAGGCATCATCAACTGTAGGTAAGTGTGCCCAGTTCACAGATTTCACAGTGATCGTGAACTCTGCTGTTTTCCCTGCAACATCTTTACCGTGATAATCGGCCGGGAAACTCAATGGGAACGATTTGCTCTCGCCTGCCTTAAGGCCTCGTGTTGCTGCTTCAAATTCTGGCAACATGCGACCTTGGCCGAGGACATATTCAAAGTTTTCTGCTTTATCGCCTGCAAACTCAACGCCATCAATCTTGCCAACGAAGTCAATGACTACTTGATCGCCATTTTGGGCGGCAGTATTGGAACCGCCACCGCCATGAGGACCTGCTTCACCGCGTGGGTGGTAGTGCACTCGCTGCTTACGCAAAACATCGAGAGCGCGATCAATTTCGGCTTCACCAATTTCAGTGCTGTATTTGGTTACTTCAGCTTTACTAAAGTCACCAATCTTAACTTCTGGTAGAGCCTCAAAAAATGCGTCGAACACGATCGTATCGGCGTCGAGTTCACTCTTTGGCTCAAGTCGTGGTTGACCAGCCAATTTAATACCTTCTTTTTGGCTTTGTTCAAAAAAGAGTTCAGAAGCTTTGTCATATTGCAGCTCAAAATCGACTTGCATGCCATATTGCTTTTCAACCATACTCTTGGGCACTTTGCCTGGACGAAAGCCGGCCATTTTCATGGTCTTACCAACCTTAACTAAACGAGCTTCGCGCGCTTTGGCCAAATCGGCACGAGTGAATTCCAAAGTCATTTTGCGGTCTAACGAACCTAAATTTTCTATCTGCACAGCCATTCTCGTCTCTTAATTGAAGATCTGGAAATGCGAAGTCCAAGCCAAGTAGCAATCTTGTGGTGCGAGGAGGGGGACTCGAACCCCCACACCATTTCTGGCGTCAGGACCTAAACCTGGTGCGTCTACCAATTTCGCCATCCTCGCGATATCCGCAAACACTGCCAAGCCTAGACTTCACTCTAAAAGAGTGTAATTCTACAATGCTTGGGGTTTTAGAGGCTCTTTTAGGCCTTATAGAGCAAAGCAACGGCGTGGACAGCTATGCCCTCCCCTCGGCCCAAATGGCCCAGAGATTCATTGGTTTTTGCTTTGAGGTTCACATGGCTTGGGGTGACAGCCAAATCCGCGGCAATATTTCGGACCATTTCTGGCAGAAATTCCGCTAATTTGGGCTTCTGGCAAATAATGGTCGCATCAATATTGCTAACGTGATAACCGGCGGCTTGTACTTTTTGAAGGGCTGCCCGCAACAAAATACGGCCATCCATATCCTGGAATTGGGGGTCTGTATCGGGAAATAATTGACCGATATCATTCAAGCCAGCAGCACCCAACAACGCATCGGTTAAAGCGTGCAGTAAAGCGTCGGCATCAGAATGTCCAAGTAAGCCTTTTTCGTAGGGCACTTGCACTCCACCCAAAATCAGCTTGCGCTCAGCCACTAATGCATGAATGTCATAACCTTGGCCGATACGAATCGGTGGAACATGTGTAGTAGATTGCGTCATAAAAATCTTCTTTATGAAATCAGGTTGACTTACTTGTATTTAATAATACGTGCATGAGCTCCCAATCAGCGGGATGTGTTACTTTGAAATTGCGAGTAGCACCTTCAATCAATAACGGCTTAATGCCAGAAAGCTCCATAGTACTCGCTTCATCAGTAATATCGGCCTCTTGGCGAATCGCCTCTTCTATAGCGTCGTGTAGTTGCTTGGTGGCAAACATTTGAGGTGTTTGCGCTTGCCAAAGATGTTCACGCGGTATGGTTTTTTCGCTATGGGGCAAGTTACCAGCAATAGCGGAATCTAAATCCGCTTGCTTCAAGGTATCCGCTAGAGGAATTGCCAACAATCCTCCAACATTACTATCTTGGACTGCTGTAATTAAGGTATCGATCAAAGCAGGTGTAATGCCTGGTCGCGCAGCATCGTGCACCAATACCCAATCATCAGGATTTATACCGGATGCTAGTAAAGCGCTCAGTGTATTTTGAACTGTTTCCTGACGGGTTGGGCCACCCGTAGGTAAAAAATGGACGGGCTTATTGGCTATTGCGAGGTTCTTAAGAATTGAGTTGTCAATAAAGGCAGGTGCAACACCAATCCATATCGATTGAATATGGGGCGACTGAATAAACGCATCTAGGGCGTAAGCCAGCATGGGTTTACCCGCCAACTCTTGAAATTGCTTTGGCAGCTCACCCCCCAAGCGCGAACCCGTTCCCGCAGTAGGTAGAAGTGCGTGACATTGCCTGGTGGATTGATTTGCTGAGCCCATGCCTGATTCTATAATGACCCTAGATGTCCGATGCATTAAATCTAGCACTCCCCATACCCGTGCCACGGGCTGGGCAGCGCTTTACCTTTTCGGGGCTAGTTGGGTCGGCAGATGCCGCTCTACTTGCTCAGTCTGCTCTGCGCTACCGACAGGATTTTTCAGTTATGGTGGTCTTTTGTGCCCAAGCGCAAGAGGCCCAACGCCTCGCAGAAGAGATTCCTGCATTTGCTCCGCAACTAAAAGTGCGTTTATTACCTGACTGGGAAATTCTCCCCTACGATCATTTTTCACCGCACCAAGATTTGGTGTCCGAACGTTTAGCAACGCTCTATGAATTACTCAATGGTAGTTGCGACATTGTGTTGGTTTCGGCAACCACTGCTTTGCAACGTCTGGGAACCCCGCAATTTTTGTCAGGCCATACCTTTTTCTTTCGGCAAGGCGACAAGCTCGATGAAGCAGCATTAAGACTGCAATTGCAACAAGCGGGCTACGATCCAGTTAGCGCTGTCATGCGACCAGGTGAGTACAGTATTCGTGGTGGCCTCATTGATTTATTTCCGATGGGCTCAAGCCTGCCCTATCGTCTGGATCTATTTGGCGATGAAATTGAACAGATTCGTGCATTTGATCCCGATACACAGCGTAGCCTTTACCCCGCCAAAGAAATCCGCCTTCTACCTGGTCATGAATTCCCATTTAACGATGATGCTCGCACCGCATTTAGAGGGCGCTGGCGTGAAGTATTTGAGGGCGACCCTACCCGTTGCTCCATCTATAAGGATGCTAATTTAGGAATACCCAGTGCGGGTATTGAATCGTATCTACCTCTATTTTTTGAAGAGCAATCCAATCTTTTTGATTACTTTCCGCGCTCAGGCGACCCCGTCTGGCTTGTCATGACTGGAAATATTGAAGACTCCATTCGAGGCTTTTGGAGAAATACGCAATCGCGCTATGACTTTCTAAAGCATGATCTTGATAGACCTATTCTACCGCCCAAAGAATTATTCTTGGATGTAGACGAATTCTTTTCCACTTCCAAGCCGTATGCGCGTCTAGTTTTAGAAAACGAAACTGAAAACGCTTCTGAGAATCCCGTATTTTTACCATCCCCCGATGTCGCCGTTCATCGTCGCGATACCGATCCAATTGAACGATTACGCAAGATTGTTTCTGAACAAAAATTGCGGGTGTTGATCTGCAGCGATAGTGCCGGCAGAAAAGAATCGATTCGTCAGCTGCTGGATGAGAGTAATACAGTTGCCAGAAACGATGGCAAGCCACTCTATCCATTGATACCTGAGGGTTTTGAAGGTATCGCAGACTTTGTAAAAAGCGATTCTGCATTTGGCTTGGTTACTGCCCCTCTGCTGAATGGTTTCTTGTGGAAGGCGGAGAACCTACTGGTTCTGACTGAGGCCGAACTATTTACATCCACCGCTCGGCAACGTCGTAAAAGTAAATCCACTGAAAATACGGATCCCGATCTTTTATTTAAAGACCTTTCTGAGCTCAAAATCGGTGATCCAGTAGTCCATGCCGAGCACGGCATTGGACGATATCAAGGTTTAGTGCTGTTAAACCTTGCTCAACCCAAAGAAGCACCAATTTTTGAAGAGTTCCTGCACCTGCAATATGCAGGACAGGCCACACTGTATGTGCCCGTACAACAACTTGCTATGGTGACACGCTATGCAGGCTCGGACCCAGACTCCGCCCCATTGCATCAGCTCGGCTCTGGTCGGTGGGACAAGGCAAAACGCAAGGCAGCACAACAAATCCGGGATACAGCCGCTAAATTATTGGGGCTTTATGCAGCGAGAGCCATACGCAAAGGCCATGCATTTGAATTTTCAGCACATGACTACGCAGCGTTTGCCGAAAGTTTTGGATTTGAAGAGACTCCAGATCAGGCAAATGCAATCGCTGCCGTAATTGGCGACATGACCAGTGGCACACCAATGGATCGCTTGGTTTGCGGTGATGTTGGCTTCGGAAAGACCGAAGTAGCTCTTCGAGCCAGCTTTGTGGCAGTCATGGGTGGCAAGCAAGTCGCTATTCTGGCACCAACCACTCTACTGGCTGAGCAGCACGTTGCGACTTGGAAAGACCGTTTTGCGGATTGGCCAGTGCGAATCGTCGAACTCTCACGCTTTAAGACAAGCAAAGAAATTAATGCTGCGCTTGAAGCCATCAGCAAAGGAGAGGCTGACATCATCATCGGCACTCATAAATTACTCTCAAAAGAACCACAGTTTGCGAATTTAGGCTTGGTGATTGTGGATGAGGAGCATCGTTTTGGCGTACGCCAAAAAGATGCTCTCAAGGCCTTGCGTGCTGAAGTCGACATATTGACCTTAACGGCAACCCCAATTCCGAGGACCTTGGGAATGGCCATGGAAGGCTTGCGAGAATTTTCGATTATTGCCACTGCGCCACAAAAGCGCCTAGCCATCAAAACCTTTGTGCGACGAGAGGGAGACGGCGTTATTCGAGAGGCCGTATTGCGAGAAATCAAACGTGGTGGTCAAGTGTATTTCTTACACAACGAAGTCGAGACGATTGAAAATCGCAAACAATCATTACAAGAGTTGATTCCTGAGGCCCGTATTAGTGTTGCTCATGGGCAGATGCACGAACGCGAATTGGAATCGGTAATGCGGGAATTTGTCACGCAACGCACTAATATTTTGTTGTGTACGACCATTATTGAAACCGGCATTGATGTTCCAACAGCGAACACCATCATCATGCATCGTGCTGATAAATTTGGTCTAGCCCAATTGCATCAGTTGCGAGGACGCGTGGGGCGCTCACACCACCAGGCATATGCCTATTTACTGGTCCCCGATCCTGAAGCCCTGAGCAAACAAGCACAGTTACGTTTAAATGCCATTCAGGCTATGGAGGAACTGGGCTCTGGCTTCTATTTGGCAATGCATGACCTAGAAATACGCGGTGCCGGTGAGGTTTTGGGTGACAAACAGTCTGGTGAAATCCATGAGATAAGCTTTCAGTTGTATACCGAGATGCTCAATCGCGCGGTCAAAGCATTGCGTAGTGGTAAAGAGCCCGACCTTCTCTCACCACTTCAAGCAAAAACCGATGTTAATTTGGGTCTTCCGGCGTTATTACCAGAAGACTACTGTCCAGATGTACACGAACGCTTATCTCTTTATAAACGTTTTGCTGGCTGTAACGATTTCTCTGAACTCATGGGCTTGCGCGAAGAATTGGTGGATCGGTTCGGTAATCTTCCAGATCAAGCCAAATCTTTTTATGAAACGCATCGACTGCGCCTTGAAATGGTTGGTTTTGGCATTAAGAAAATTGATGCCAGCCCTGCTTCCATTCAGATTCAATTTGTTCAAAACCCACCGATTAATCCACTTAAGATTATTCAGCTGATTCAGAACAAACATATCCAGCTCAATGGTCAAGACAAGCTCAAGGTATTACCGCAAAAAGATCGCGAATTTGAAAAGCTTGAGCAACGTTTAGAAGCGATTCGTCAGGTTCTACGGCGCCTAAACGACTCTGCTGTACTAAGTCACGCAAAAATCAACTAATGCAATAAACATTCGCCAGCTATTCCACTATTATTTAGCTATGCCAATCCCATCAACCCCAATCCTTGTTGCTATATCGCGTCAACCAATCCCTGAAAAATTGGTATTTGAGCTTAAGAATCAGGCATTGCAGTTTGGCGCAACGCTTCATAGCTTAGGTGGTCAAGAGACTAACGGTACTTATCATCAGGATCGGTGGTCATTCAATGAACCGCTTGATACTTCGAAGCGTGAATCTCTGCGAGCAATTGCGAGTAGCCATCAAACTGATCTCTGTTATCTAAAAGCAGATTTGGTGCCAAACGATATTCGTGTTTTAGCAATGGATATGGACTCTACTCTTATTAACATTGAGTGCATCGATGAGATTGCGGACTTTACAGGCAAGAAATCGGCTGTTGCCCAAATTACTGAAGCCACTATGCGCGGCGAAATTAAAGACTTTAAAGAAAGTTTGCGCAGGCGTGTTGCTGTCTTAGAAGGTATCCATGCAGATGCGCTTGAGGCAGTCTATCGCGAGCGCCTGCGACCCAATCCTGGCGCTGTTGAGCTTTTAGCAGGCGCTAATCAACGCGGCCTACATACCCTTTTAGTTTCTGGTGGCTTTACCTTCTTTACTGAAAAGTTGCGTCAGCAGTTGGGATTCAAGCAAACGCAGGCTAATACTCTTGAAATCATCGATGGCAAGCTCACCGGCAAGGTGCTGGGTGACATTGTGGATGGCGCAGCCAAAGCTGCCCATCTGGACGAGGCCTGTCAACGCTTAGGATGCACTAAAGAAAACTCTATCACGATGGGTGATGGCGCCAATGATCTGATCATGATGAATGGCTCGGGTATCAGCGTTGCCTATCAAGCAAAACCCGTCGTCAAAGAAAAAGCCGACGCGGCTTTTGACCACGTCGGCTTGGATGCTGCTCTGCTCTTAATGAGCTAGTAAGTTGCTTACAGGCGCTCAAAAATGGTGGCAATGCCTTGACCGCCACCAATACACATCGTGACCAGCGCATATTTACCCTGAACACGTTGCAATTCATGAATTGCTTTTGTAGCAATGGCAGCGCCTGAACAACCAATTGGGTGACCAAACGCAATCGCACCACCGTTCACATTAATCTTTGCAGGATCCAAACCAAGGCCTTTTGTCACAGCCAAAGCCTGGGCAGCAAACGCCTCATTCGACTCAATCACGTCAATTTGATCAAGCTTGAGACCGGCACGCTCCAGGGCGAGACGCGATGGGCTTGTGGCCTGCTTTTTTAGCGGTTTCGGCATCCGCCAATACAAAGAATGCAGCACCATCATTAATACCAGATGCATTACCAGCAGTAACAGAGCCACCCTCTTTCTTGAACACCGCTTTCATCTTGCCCAATGTTTCCATAGTGGTGTCTGGCTTGCAATGCTCATCGGTATCAAACACCACATCGCCATTACGGGTTTTGATGGTAATTGGCACGATCTGCGATTTGAATCGACCCTCTTTAATGGCGTTAGCAGCACGGTGATGAGACTCTGCCGCAAGAGCATCTTGCTCTTCGCGCGTTAGCTTCCATTTTTCAACCAAGTTCTCAGCTGTCACACCCATATGACCAACGCCGAACGGATCAGTCAACACGGCAACCATTAAATCGAGCATCTTGGATTCCTGTGAAGCGTTTAGGAACCCAGGATGAGATTGCTTCAATCTGCTGCCGGATCGCTTCGGATGATGGCGGCTATGCAACTGGAGCGGACTTCTCGCTAAATGGCGGTATCCATACTGGCTAATTGAGGCCAAAAAAGCAGTATTGATGGGGCGCAACACGGCAAATTTACCTTGAGGTTTAACTAGGGATAAACTATGCTGATGTTGCGTTGCAGTATTTAGTAAGGAAAATCATGGCTACCCGTGCAAAAAAAGCTGGTGAAGATCGGCTCATTAAGAAGTATCCCAATCGTCGTCTCTATGACACTCAGACCAGCACCTACGTCACACTGACAGACATCAAGGGTTTAGTCATGGGCAACGAGAGCTTCAAGGTCGTGGATGCAAAGACCGACGAAGATCTCACACGCAATATTCTGTTGCAAATCATTTTGGAAGAAGAGGCTGGTGGCGCACCAGTGTTTTCTACTCAGATGCTCTCCCAAATCATTCGCTTCTATGGCAACTCGATGCAGGGCCTCATGGGAAATTATCTTGAGAAGACCATGCAGTCTTTTGTCGATATTCACAACAAGTTGGGCGATCGGACAAAAGGCTTGGGTGCAGGTAGCACGCCAGAGGCTTGGTCACAAATGCTCAATCTTCAAAATTCGCTCATGCAAAATTTAATGGGCAACTACATGGAGCAAAGCAAAGATCTGTTTGTGAAGATGCAGGAGCAAATGCAGGGCTCTCACAACATGTTTGGTGGCTTCCCATTTACTACACCACAGCCCAATAAAACTGAAAAAGAATAGTTGTGCTGAAAAAATTGGTTTTGTATCCTTAGGTTGCCCTAAGGCTTTAGTTGATTCTGAACTGATCCTAACGCAATTAAGTGCTGAAGGTTACGAGACTGCCAAGGATTATTCTGGCGCCGATCTCGTAGTAGTCAATACCTGTGGCTTTATCGACTCCGCTGTAGAAGAAAGTCTTTCTGCGATTGGTGAGGCTCTTGCTGAAAACGGCAAAGCAATTGTGACCGGATGCTTGGGTGCCAGAAAGAATGCTGACGGCAGTGATCTGATTCAAAGCATTCATCCAAAAGTCCTTGCGGTAACTGGCCCTCATGCAACCGATGAAGTGATGCAGGCAATTCATGCCCATTTGCCGAAGCCGCATGATCCCTTATTTGGTGCCACCTGCTGGCGTAAAGCCTGCGCAGACTTGGTTATCCGCAGTACGTTTATTGCAGGATTCCCTGGTGAGACTGAAGAAGAGTTTGCCCATTTCTCAACTTCCTAGAACAGACCCAGATTGATCGCGCAGGGTGTTTTGCTTACTCTCCGGTCGAGGGCACCATCGCCAATCAACTGGACAATCCAGTCCCGGATAACATTCGCGAAGAGCGTAAGGCTCGTTTTATGGCCAAGGCCGAAGAAATATCCATTCAGCGCCTAGCCAAGAAGGTCGGCAAGCGGATTCAAGTGATGATTGATCGTATTGACGAGTCTGGGAGGTATTGGACGTTCCATCGGCGATGCCCCTGAAATTGATGGTTTGGTGCGGGTTTTGCCGCCCAGCAAGCCGTCTAAGCGCTATCGAGCCGGAGAAATTATCCGAGCCACAGTGATTGGCTCCCAAGGGCATGACTTAATAGCCGAGATTTGACGATTGTTATAAAACTGTTGTTTGTGTCATTAATTAAGTACCGACAGTCGTTATGCCTATGTAGCGCGCGTCGCAGCAATTCAAGCGGGCTTGCTAATGGAGTCTGTGGCAATGGCCTTGAACCGTTTATGTAGCTCTGGCTTGCAAGCGATTGTGACTACTGCACGGCAAATTATGTTAGGTGATTGCGATTACGGTATTGGCGGTGGCGTTGAAGTCATGTCCAGCGGTATGTATGGCTCCCCAGCGATGCGCAGTGGTGCACGCATGGGCGAATGCCTGCCACAATC
Source organism: Polynucleobacter necessarius (assembly GCF_900095195.1). NCBI lineage: Bacteria > Pseudomonadati > Pseudomonadota > Betaproteobacteria > Burkholderiales > Burkholderiaceae > Polynucleobacter > Polynucleobacter necessarius. Next base: position 646,539 of record NZ_LT606950.1, on the reverse strand, counting down.
TTTTCGAGCACATCCTCGCGAATGGCTTTCACCATATCCGTACCCGTGACAGCGTTTTCCGCAAAATGACGCCAGATGCTTGGAAAGCCGTTATTGATACCAACTTGAACACACTGTTTAACGTTACCAAACAAGTGATTGATGGCATGGTGGATAACAACTGGGGCCGTATTGTCAATATTTCTTCAGTGAACGGTCAAAAGGGTCAGTTCGGCCAATGCAACTATTCCACTGCAAAAGCGGGCTTACACGGTTTCACCATGGCATTGGCACAGGAAGTGGCCACAAAAGGCGTTACGGTCAATACCGTTTCTCCTGGTTACATTGGTAATGCCAGCATTGTTGACCAATACGTCAACGCGACCTACTTCGGCCTTTACTTTGTCAGAGGCAGCAACGGTGCTATCCCAATCGGACACGTTACCTTCAGAGGCAATAAAGTCAAAGCCTAGTGCCTTTTGCTCTGCAAGCCAACGATCTTTGCGCGGTGAGTTTGGGCCACAGCCAGCAATGACCTTAAATCCATCTTTAGCCAAACGCTGGCAAATAGCGGTATACCGCCCATGCCACCTGTTACGTATGCAACTTTTTGAGACATCACTTTCCCCTTGTAAAAAACCTTCGTTAATAATGGATTCGTTTACGGTCTAACCGATTACGCTGCCTTTTCTTTTACATAAACCCCTGGCGCAGATTCCATCTTTTTATACTTGCCATTACCAAAAGTCGTAGGCGCAGGCTTTTGTTCGCCGCCAAACTGCTCTAGCCATTTGGTGTAGTTTGGCCACCAACTTCCCGGAATTTGTTTTGCATCAGCCAACCACTCTTCTGCAGTCGGGGCAATTTTGTTATTTTCAAAGTAGTAGCGCTTATTTTTAGCAGGTGGATTAATCACGCCCGCAATATGGCCTGATGCTCCAAGCACAAAGCGATTCTTGCCCTTGAGAATATGGGTGGATTCATAAGCGGATTGCCAAGGAACGATGTGATCTTCCTGGGAAGCGTATAAATATGCTGCACATTTAATTTTGCCAAGATCAATCTTTTCACCGCAAATGGTGACCTTACCCGGTTTAACCAAATCATTCTGCAAATAGGTGTGACGCAAATACCAGCAATACATACCAGGCAGATTCGTAGAGTCGCCACTCCAATACAAGAGATCAAAAGGCGGTGGTGAATTTCCATTAAGGTAGTTGTCGACAACATAGTTCCACACAAGGTCATTCGGTCGCAAGAACGAGAAGGTATTGCCTAAGTCCAACCCCGACATCATGCCGTATGTACCAGCCTTACCGCCGATGGTGTTCTCACGTAACTACACCATAGCTTCATCAATAAAGACGTCCAGAATCCCAGTGTTCGTGAAATCTAGCAAGGTTGTAAAGAGCGTCAAGCTAGCTGCCGGATGCTGATCGCGAGCTGCTAAGACCGCAAGCGCTGAAGTAGTTAATGTTCCGCCAACGCAGAAGCCCAAGACGTTGATCTGCTTAGATTCGCTAATTTCTTGGACAACCTCGATTGCCTTAATCACACCCTTGCCGACATAGTCATCCCAGCTGACCTTAGCCATAGAGGAATCTGGATTCCTCCAAGAGACTAAAACACGGTATGACCTTGAGCCACCATGTGACGCACTCCAGAGTTATCGGGCTGCAAATCGAGGATGTAGTACTTATTAATGCAAGGTGGCACCTTGGGTGCTAATAATATTTTCAATTACCTCGGGATTGGTTGCCATGAAATTAGATGGCGAAATTGCATCAATCATCTGCTCAGTTGCGAACAGAATTTTTTGACGCGTTTTTCATCGGTCTCAACGGCCTTCGCCAGCGCCATTAAGTGTTTTGAATTAAGTAAATAGGTTGCCGCAATCACTTTACTCCATGAGGAGTGCCATGCTTTACCTGCGAAGCGACGATCCTTCACTTCAATCGCCTCTGGATTGGTGGCGATATGCGCCAATTCAGTGAAATATTCTTTCTGAATCTCTGCTAGGCGCTCTTGGGGTATTAATGCCATATGGTGCGGTGCCAAAGATGGCGTTGCACCGGGATTCATGCCTGCAAACATAGTTGTCTCTTTATTGATGAGAGACCATTCTCCATCCATAAGACCTATAGAGTTATACACAGTAACCCTAAGATGGATCACCAATCTAGTACTTACCCTCACCTCTAAGAGCGAGTATGGGAATCCTCTATTTAAATCAAACTCGCAAATCGTCCAGTCACCCCATCGCGGCGATAGGAGAAAAAACGATCTGATTGGGTAACCGTACAGCAATTATCACCAGCAATATTCTGTACACCAACAGCTTCTAGGCAACTGCGTGCTAGTAAATAGATATCAGCGAGATACTTGCTGGGTTTTTGTTCTATTGCCACGAAGGCATTGGATGGAAATCCAATCCCAGGGGACAGAAAAGCTTCAACTACGCCCTCTCCAACCTCAAAGGCTGTAGGGCCGATAGCAGGACCAAACCAGGCCGTAATTGGGTCGTTTACACAACTACTTTTCCTATCTTGATTTGCGTTCGCAAGTTCGCGCATGGCTTTAACCGTGTTTTCGAGGATACCATGCATAGACCTCGCCAGCCTGCATGAGCAGCCCCGATCACAGACCCCGACTGGTTTGAAAATAGCACTGGGAGACAATCGGCTGTCATGATGGCCAGCACTTCGTTTGGGGTATTGCTAATAATGGCATCAGCCTCAGCCACTCGGGCCGAGGGAATAATCACCGCACATCCATGAACCTGCTTTAACCAAATGGGCTCCGGCCGGCACATGTTGTCTCAAGAGCACTCTGTTAGCAGACACCATGTCGGGCAAATCCCCAACGTGATCACCAAGATTTAGCGATAGATATGGAGCCCACCTACCCTTGTCGTCAGCAAAGACTTTGCTGAGGGTGGTGCATTCCAGTCAGGCCTCAGAAGAAGCAACGACTCGGTTGCAGGCAAATTATTCATTTAAATGATCATGATGCACGGATGCCATGACAACAGCCTCCTGCGGCAAATCTTCTCCGGTCATACCAACTTTCAGCAAAGAATTCTGCAAATCGATTGGGGGCAATCTAAACCAACTTGTGAGTTGCTGAGTTTGAGGATGCTGCAGGCTTAACGCATATGCATGTAAGGCCTGGCGCTCAAATGGCAACTCCTTAGCTGCGCCTGGACTTTTTTTGCAATACACAGGATCCCCGAGCAATGGAAAGCCGAGTGACTCCAGATGGACTCGAATCTGGTGAGTGCGCCCTGTTTCAAGACGACATTCGAGCAAGGCCAGTGGCGCATCGTTGAAGCGCCCTTTTGCTAGACGTCGAAAGAGTGTCGCCGCCGGCTTTCCTTGAACGCTTCCTGCGGCCATCTTTAATCGGTCCCGTTGATCGCGGCCAATATTGGCAAGTACTTTGCCTTGACTAGGCGGCTCACCCCAGACCCATGCCAAATAACGACGCCCGACTGATCGATCTTGCAATTGTCGAACTAATGATGTTTGCGCTTGAGCGGTGCGCGCCACCACCATCAGACCTGACGTATCTTTATCCAATCGATGCACTATGCCAGCACGAGGCAATATCTTAAGTTCAGGGTATCGAAATAAGAGTCCATTTAATAACGTACCCGACCAATTGCCAGCTGCAGGATGAACCACTAAACCCGGTGGTTTATTAATGACGATGATCGATTCGTCCTCGTACACCACATCGAGTGGTATATCTTCAGGACTAAAAGCAAACTGCTCTGGCATTTCCTGAGGAAAGACTTTGATGCTCTCACCGCCCCTGAGCAAATAGCGAGCTTTCGTCACTTTGCCATCCACCATAATTGCCCCAGCCTCAACCCAGGTTTTAAGTCGATTTCGGGAATACTCAGGCAAAGACCCCGCCAGCACCTTGTCTAGGCGTTCACCCGCCATCTCCATAGGAATCTCTAGGGAGATGCAATCATCTTCATCGATATAATCAAAAGGATTCAAATCCGGAGTTTGCGGCAATGCCACGCTTAAAGAGCCTTTCAATTATATCCGAAGCAGTATCAGACGCCAGTTTAAGGCTTGCCGGGCTATTCGCCCCCCAAAAAGAAAACTCCCCCGATAGAAAAGGCATATTTGCGCTTTTAGTGTGTTCAATCTGCGCATTAGTACTCCTTAGCGGTTGCGCTGGCAGTGATGGTCAAAAAGATGACACCGATATTTGGTCAGAATCCAAACTGTACTCTGAGGGTACGGATAAATTGAATGATGGCGACTTCGCAAAGTGCGGCAAGTACTTCGATAAGCTTGAAGCGCGTTTCCCGTTTGGGCCATATTCACAACAAGCACAAATTAATGCTGCGTATTGCTACTGGAAGGCACAGGAAACAACGCAGGCATTGGTCGCAATTGATCGCTTCATCAAACTACACCAAGGTAGCCCCACTCTAGACTATGCATACTATTTGAAAGGTTTAATCACCTTCAATGATGACTTGGGATGGCTTGGCAAATTTACCGGACAAGACCTCAGTGAACGCGACCCCAAAGCGGCTAAAGAAGCGTTTGAGTCTTTTAAAACCGTTGTCGAGCGCTTCCAAAACAGCAAATACGCTCCAGACTCCTTAGATCGCATGCGCTATATCGTCAACTCCCTGGCGGGAGCTGATGTTATAGTGGCGCGCTTCTATTACCAACGTGGCGCCTATTTGGCCTCAGCCAACCGTGCACAGCTCGTGATTCGCGATTATGACCGCGCTCCCGCCGTAGAAGAAGCGCTTTATATTCTGGCGAAATCCTATGAAAAATTGGGGATGACACAACTTAGCAACGACACCATTCGTGTATTTAAATTGAACTTCCCAGACAGCCAAATATTCGAAACGGGACAGCGTGTACAAAAAGAACGCAGATGGTGGCAAATCTGGAATAAGTAATCTGACTAAGATCCAGGTATTGTTTCGTAAGTATGCAAAAAATCCTCCGTGCTAGAGGATTTTTTATTGAGTCTTAAATAATCTTGACAGGCACTCTTGGCGCAACAGCACAGAGTAGCTCATAGCCGATGGTGTCACTCATTTGCGCCACTTGATCTACAGGAACGCGATCGCCCCACAACTCTACAACGCTGCCTATTTTTGCTTCTGGAGCATGACGCAAATCCACCGTTAACACGTCCATCGAAACCCGCCCAACTATCGGGCAAACTACCCCATCATTACCATTGCTGACCCAGACTGGCGTTCCATCTTTTGCATGACGCGGGTAACCATCCGCATATCCGCATGCAATGATGCCGATGCGCATCACTTCGGTAGCTTGGTAGCGTCCACCGTATCCAATACGGTCGCCAGCTTGAAGTTCTTGAATGTCAATAATTTCACTATGCAATTGCATGACTGCGTTTAAATGCGCATGCTCAATATCCGCATAAAGTCCTGTAGGCGATGCTCCGTACAACATTATTCCGGGGCGAACCCAGTCGCCCAAAGCATTGCGATGCCAAAGAATTGCCGCAGAGTTTGCCAATGAGGTGGGCCCCTCGAGACCTTCGATGGTTTGATTGAAAACCTCTAACTGACCGCTAACAGTTGGTTGCTGATCGATGTGATCAGCGTTGGCAAAGTGGGTCATGTGATGAATGCGATAACGCGCTGAATGTAAACGGTGATATGCAATTCGGTAAGCTGTTGGCTTTAGGCCAAGACGGTTCATCCCAGTATTCATTTTTAGAAAGACATTAATGGGCTTGTGGCCTTTATCTGCATAGCGTTCCAACCAGTCAATTTGCGCCTCACAATGAACCACTAGGTCGCAGTGCAACTCTTTGGCAAGATCCAGTTCATTTTCATGAAAAAGCCCCTCCAATAACAGAATGCGACCCTGCCAACCATGCTCCCTTAGCCATACCGCATCCTGAGTATCGAGTAACGCAAAGCCATCGGTGGAGGCCAAACTGTTTAGAGCAGCCTCAAAACAGTGGCCATATGCCCTAGCCTTAATAACAGCCCAAATTTTGGACTCCGGCGCAAGCTCGCGAACTCGGTTTAAATTATGCTGAAAGGCCTGTGTATGAATAGATGCCAAAATTGGTCTATTAATCAAGCTATTGGCCGAAGCACCCATTTCTACCCCTCCTTTCATGTTTTAATTGTGTGAATGACTAGATTGTACGAATGAACCGTAGTTTTTACATCATTATGGCGGCGCAATTTTTTTCGTCGCTTGCTGATAACGCCCTCCTGATTGCGGCTATCGCACTCCTGGCCCAGTTTCACGCTCTGGCCTGGATGACTCCTTTGCTCAAATTATTCTTCGTATTGTCTTATGTATTGCTCGCGGCCTTCGTGGGCGCCTTTGCTGATTCACGCCTCAAAGGTAATGTCATGTTCATTACAAACACGATTAAGTTTGTTGGGTGTGTTGCAATGCTCTTTGGCGGTCACCCGCTGCTGTCCTATGCCATTGTCGGTCTAGGTGCTGCTGCGTATTCGCCTGCGAAATATGGCATCTTGACCGAACTCCTGCCGCCAGAGAAATTGGTTGCAGCCAACGGCTGGATCGAAGGCCTCACCGTAGGCTCGATTATTCTCGGTACCTTACTGGGAGGTGTCTTAATCAGCACTACGGTATCGCAAAGCTTGTTAGCGCTCGACATTCCAGTAATGGAAACAGGTATTGATACTCCAGCAGAATCGGCAATCCTAATCATCATGATGATTTATGTTGTGGCCGCGATCATTAATTTAAAAATTCCAGATACTGGCGCACGCTATGTTTCGCAAAAAACGAATCCCATTGAGCTCGTAAAAGATTTTGCCGTGTGCTTTAAAACTCTTTGGAACGATCGATTGGGGCAAATTTCCTTGGCGGTCACCACCTTATTTTGGGGTGCCGGTGCCACACTGCAATTTATTGTGATTAAGTGGGCACAAGTTGCCCTTCACATGAACCTGTCTCAAGGCGCTATCTTGCAAGCGATATCGGCCGTGGGTGTTGCGGGGGGCGCTGTATGGGCTGCATGGCGCGTGCCGCTTCGGAGCTCACTCAATGTCTTGCCATACGGAATTCTCATGGGACTTGTCGTGTGCGTAATGGCAATTTACAACTCCGATATGTTGCCAAATACTCCCCTCATGACCATCGGCAAAATGCAGGTGACCTTGAATTTACTACCAGCCTACTTCTTACTAATTTTGGTAGGTTGGTTTGCCGGTTACTTTGTTGTTCCCATGAATGCCCTCTTGCAGCATCGTGGTCACGTTTTAATGTCTGCTGGGCACTCGATTGCCGTGCAAAACTTCAATGAGAATATCTCCGTGCTTGCCATGTTGGCAATTTACTCATTGCTGATTTGGTTTGATGTACCAGTTCAATATGTGATTATTGGTTTTGGCCTGGCAGTCAGCGCCATTATGTGGCTTGTGATTAAACGGCATGAACGCAATCAAGCCGAATACGATTCCATGCACCTCATCGGCGAGCATAAGCACTAATCGTTTCTAGCATTGCTACTAACTATTTTGTAACACGGATCTCGCTAGCAGCAGATCCTGCCAAATTAAAGCTTTTTCTTTAGGCTTGCCAATTAGCTGGTTCAGATCAAGAGTTGCCACCACGGGGATCTCTTCGTCACTTTCTACATTTAGTGCCAGAATAGTTTCGCGCAATTGAGGCAATGGATCGCGCTCACCAGTAATGGCCTGGGTAGCAGGCCCACCAAATGCGACAGCAACCACTGGAACTCCAGCTATGGGAGAGGAAATTTGCGATAAATCCCGATTCGGACTGCTCCAGGACCATTCAGTTCGCAATAAACCGAGCGCGCGAATAATGTTCTGAAACAACAACTGAGTGTCGGTCTTCAATTCGCTACCAAAAAATAGCCAATGGGCTTTCGGGGATCTTTCAACAGAAGGTGTAACCGCAGTGGCATGAACAGCTTCAGATGATTTAAATTTTGATTGGGATTGTTGTGGCGCTTCAGCCGGTTGAGCCTCAATGCGCGACGCATCTCGAGACATCCACTCTGTAATGCCCATTTCTTTTAGGAAGCTTGAATGCATATTCATTGCGCTAGCTTAATCGATTTCGCCATCACTATGGCATCTTCACGACTACCGTCACCCAAAGTCGCAGAATAGTAATTTTTACGTACCCCGATCCGCTCATAACCCAACTTGTTATAGAGCGCTAAGGCAGACGCATTGGAGGGCCTCACCTCCAAAATAATGCGAGGCATAGTTTGTTGCGCGGCAACTCCTTCGATTGCCGCCATAATGCGGGACCCAAGGCCTAGTTTGCGCAATTGTGAAGACACAGTGATGTTTAACAGGTGTAACTCATCTACCGCCGGAAACAGGATGCAATAAGCCCATAAAACATTTGGGTCAAGAAAGCTTCCAGGCTTTAATTGAGTTTGATCCAATTGCGAACAAATGCAGTATGCCCAATGTCCCGCAGCTAATGAATCTGAAAAATTTCCTCGACTCCATGGATGAATATGCGAGATGTCTTCAATAGCCAAAACCTGATCAAGATCCGATTCCTGCATGAGCATAAATGACAACTCCGCTTCACACTCCCGAGTGGTCATAGGGTATCGCCCTTGCCAAACGCGATCTCGCGCTCCTCAGTAGTCAGCGCCACCTTATTGCGAACATAGAGTGGCTCTAGCTCAGCCACAGAGATGGAATGACCTTGGCGCAACATAGATTGAGCGCAGGCCAACACCCCCAGAGCAGAGATGGTGATCTCAGTATCACAAGCATCTTCAGGCAATGAGCGGGTTACAAACAGTCTGCTCCCGTATGCCGCGACTGCACTCCCTGCGAGATACTGAACATCTTGAAGGTCCATATTCTCAGGCTTAGCGAGGTGTATTTCACCAATGCGAGTAGGTAGTTGATTTGCTCCAAATGATTGATATTTAGCCCAATAGATTTCATCCATACGCGCATCTATAGCGACAGCAAAAACCGCTGGATTATTCTTGGCATAGCGATCGCTCTTGGTAACTTGTGCCGCCAGCGCATCCAAACTAGTAACTGGTAGTACCCGTAAATTAGCAGCAGTTGCTAGACCCTGAACCGCGGCGATACCCAATCGAACCCCAGTAAATGCTCCCGGGCCGATATCCACTGCAATCGCATCTAGGGAAGAAAGGCTGATGTCCGATGATTTTAGTAATTCAGCGATCCATGGAAGCAAGCGTTGGCTAGCACCTGCCGACACCTCTTCCTGTCGACATCTTGGTGCTTGGTAATCTAAAGATAAAGCCACCGAACACCAAGCAGATGAAGTGTCGATGGCCAATAGTTGTGGCATGGGGAACTCGCTTTAACGATGAATTTGGCTATAAAACCAAATTATCACCGCAATCCTGCAATGACTTCCGGCGGGGCTTGAACGAGCTCTATCAAAACACCCTCACCACTAATCGGCAACTCATCGTTGCCATTTTGGTGCACAAAGGTGATGTCATACCTTGCCGCACCCTTACGAATCCCCCCAGGGGCAAAGCGCAAACCATTCGCAGAAAGCCATTCGACAGCCTTTGGCAGATCATCCACCCACAAACCAATGTGATTTAATGGGGTTTGATGTACCGCGGGCTTTTTATTGATGTCAAATGGTTGCATCAGGTCCACTTCAATTTCATGGGCACCTGAGCCAATTACACAGATATCCTCATCGACGTTTTCACGCTCAGAAACAAAGGTGCTTTTGTATTCAAATCCGAGCATATCAGCCCAAAGCGTTTTGAGACGCTCTTTATTCTCGCCACCAATAGCAATTTGTTGAATGCCTAAAATTTTGAATGGTTTTGCAGTCATATCAAGATAGCTTTCTATTCAAAACGAATGATGAGTTGATCCACTGCGAGGCTATCACCCTCTTTTGCACAGATTTCAGCAACTACGCCATCTTGTACAGCAGAGATCGTGTTTTCCATCTTCATCGCTTCAATTGAGGCCAATTCTTGACCTGCAGTCACAGCCTCACCAACCTTCACTGCAATCTTGGTCAATAAGCCTGGCATCGGAGACATTACTAACTTAGACGTGTCTGGTGGTAATTTCACTGGCATCCGGCGCTGAAGCTCTGCACCTAAGGGGCTAAGCACCATATACACAAAATGTGCGCCATCCAATTCTAAGTAGAACTTGACGCCCTTGCGTTCCACTTGAGCGGTGATCTTATGAGTGCCGTTAATCGTTGCATGCAAGCAAATTGGGCCAGGACGCCAATCGCTAACGATGTCATACCGACTAACACCTTCTTTTTCATCGATATAAACGGAGTAAACACCATCTTTAAGCTCAACTCGAATGGGTACTTCATAGGGGTCTGTCATTGAACCGGTTTTCTTGCCAGTTACCACAACAAATTTCTTGGCAATCACCATCTCGTGTCCGGCCAACTGACCATCAATCATCTTGATATGCTCAAGGTAGCGGTAGCGCATAAATGCAGCCAATGCCGCAAGACGCTTCGGATCAGCAGGCTCGTAACCATCAAGATGCGTCGCGGGGCCTATGTCACAGAAGTAGCCAAAAAGGATTTGGAGCAAATCTTTACGGTTCTATCCCTCCTGGAGGGTGAAGCTGCCCGTGAAACAGCGCTTAAAGCCACTGAAGATGAGCTAAACCAATTGGATTACTGGCACCATCGCCTCGAAAAGGCGGCTGCCGATCGCGATATTGAGCAATTTTTTGAAATAAATGGAAAATTCCATGAGTTAATCCAAGAAATTGCCGGAAACCGCTGGATGAATGGTGTGATTGCAGACCTAAGAAAGGTGTTAAAGCTTCACCGCAAGGATTTGCTCATGAGCACGGGTAGGCTGCAGAACTCCCTAATTGAGCATCGAGCGATTCTCAACGCACTATTGAAGTGTGACGCAACAGGGGCAGAATCTGCCATGAGAAAGCACTTGGCCAGAGGGCTAGAAGCGCTTAAATAAATTCAAAATATTTATAAATAACAAAGGCTTAGAAGAATATCCTAAGCCTTTTGTTCTACTGTACAGACCCGGGGTAGGTTTATTTCTTGATCACCATGGTGCCTGGCAGAGACGCAATATACGCCGCCATGTCTTGTAGGTCTTGTTGAGAATACGCCTTGACGTCTGGCGTTCCTTGAACCTGAGATACCATGATGGCATTTACTCGCCCAAAGTTTGGGTTGGAGCCGCCAACTTGATATGCACGCAAGGCGTAATACAAGTAATCAGCTGGTTGCCCAGCGAGTTTTGGATATGCAGGAGCTACTGGGGCGTTTAAACCAGCTCCATGGCAAGAGGCGCAATTGCCCTTCTCGACCAATGCCTGTCCTTTTTCAATGCTTGCTGCATTGGCGACACTTGCCGAACCAAGACTTGAGAGCAAAGCCGCTGTAATTAGTGCAAATTTCATGAACGTGCCTCTTTCACTTCAATTGGTTATTTGGTGAGCTGGCAGTCTGCGCAGCATAGTATTCGCCGATATCGGCCATGTCTTGATCAGACAGACTAGCGGCGATAAAACGCATTGTTGGATGCTTGCGCTCGCCTTTTTTATACGCCGCTAATGCGCTGGCGATATAAGCGGCATTTTGACCACCCAACATTGGCACTCTGTAGGTGAGCGGGTAATCAGCGCGGTAGTCTGGAATGGAATGGCAACCTACGCAGAGCCAAACCTTGCCGTTACCTGCAGCCGAATTACCTTTAACTTCGTCGGCCTGCGCAGTAAATCCGGCAAAAGCCAGACCAGCACAGACGAATAAGCGTGAAAGAATGGAGAGTTTCTTCATAGGAATCGATTTTATGAGTTTGATTTAGATCAACTGATAAGAGTATAGCGGACTGATGCCCTCTTCTCCATGATCTGCGCCGTTCAGAGGCCAAAATCACTAGAAATACTGAAAAATTAGGTCCATTTACCTATGCTTAAAAGCTCTAAATACGATATTCAGAATCCATTCATGACCAAGCTCGCAACGAATTCCCCATCAAAATCCTCAGGTCGCTTTGAGGGCAGCCAAAGTGATGTCGCCACCGATGCCTAAAGCTAGCAGTCAATGCGGCCATGGCATTACAGCGGCCCCTTCTCATTAAAGGTGAACCCGGCACTGGCAAAACGATGTTGGCTGAGGAAGTGGCAGCAGCACTCAATATGCCTTTATTACAGTGGCACATTAAGTCAACCACAAAAGCGCAGCAAGGCTTGTATGAGTATGACGCAGTTAGTCGATTGCGCGATTCGCAATTGGGAGATGAAAAGGTAAAGGATATTCGCAACTACATTGCGAAAGGCGTCCCTTGGCAAGCATTCGAAGCAGAGCAACCCACCGTCCTTCTAATTGATGAAATTGATAAAGCCGATATTGAATTTCCAAATGACCTCTTGCGTGAAATTGATCGTATGGAGTTTTATGTATATGAGACGCGCGAGTTAATCAAAGCAAAACATCGCCCTCTAGTCATCATCACCTCAAATAATGAAAAAGAATTGCCAGATGCCTTTTTAAGACGCTGCTTCTTTCACTACATCACTTTCCCGGATGCGCAAACCATGCAAAGCATCGTGGATGTCCATCACCCCAATATCAAACAAGATCTTTTGAAATCAGCCCTAAAAGCCTTCTACCAGATCCGCGCCCTGCCTGGACTGAAGAAAAAGCCGTCCACGTCCGAACTGATTGATTGGCTCAATCTGCTATTAGCAGAAGACATCCCTCCAGAGGTATTGTTTAGTGATGATGACAAGATTGTGGTGCCGCCATTGCATGGCGCCCTTCTTAAGAATGAACAAGACATTCATTTATTTGAACGTCTTGTGATGATGAATCGCAATCATCGTTAGCGCATTCTTTTTTGCAATCCATACCATGCTGATTCAATTCTTTCTGCAGCTGAAAGAGGCCAAAGTGCAGTCTCTGTCAGAGAGTTTTTACTCTGCTAGAAGCCTTGAAATCTGGCGTCATTCACCCATCTATTGATGAGTTTTACCAACTCTCTCGAATGAGCTTAGTCAAAGATGAGCAGCACTTTGATCGCTTTGACCAAGTGTTTGATAGCTATTTCAATGGTGTAGAACAAATCATCGCCATTTCACCAGATATTCCATCGGAATGGCTAGAGAAGAAACTGCAACGGATTTTAACAGATGAAGAAAAAGCGGCGCTCCAAAAATTAGGCGGGCCTGAGGCCCTTAAAAAACGCTTAGAAGAATTACTCAAAGAGCAAAAGGAATGGCATGGTGGTGGAAACAAATGGATTGGGGCCGGCGGCTACCATCCTGAAGGCATTCGGATTGGCGGAGAAAGCGCGGGGAATCGTACCGCAATCAAAGTATGGGAAGCCCGCGAATTTAAAGATTACGACAGCCATCTCGCCCTAGGCACACGCAATATTAAAGTTGCCCTGCGTCGGCTGCGTCGTTTTGCCCGTGAAGGCTCCACACTAGAGTTGGATTTGGATAAAACCATCCAGTCAACCGCAGCCAATGCAGGGATGCTGGATATTCAGATGCGTCCTGAGCGCCACAATCAAGTCAAGGTACTCCTCTTAATGGATGTCGGCGGGTCGATGGACGATCACATCAAACAAATTGGTGAATTATTTTCTGCTGCCAAAGCAGAATTTAAGCACCTTGAGTACTATTATTTTCATCACTGCGTTTATGACAATCTATGGCAAAGCAATCGCCGTCGCAGAGACCAAGTCACGCCAACCCAAGAAGTGATCAACAAATATGGTCCGACTATAAACTGATTTTTGTAGACGATGCCACCATGTCCCCTTATGAAATTCTGAGTCCAAATGGTTCGGTGGAATACAACAATAGAGAGGCAGGCGCGATATGGATCAACAGCCTCCTAGATCACTTCCCACACTTTGCATGGCTCAACCCCGAGCCTGAATCCATCTGGCAATACCGCCAGTCCATCGACATTATGCGAAATTTAATGAAAGACCGTATGTATCCCGTAACCCTGAATGGACTGGAAAGTGCGATGCGCCAGTTATCCAAGTAATTTGCCAGTAAGATTTAGATTCATTCAAATTTCAAACCCATGACAACGATTGAGAGACCATGATGAGCACCATTGATAGCCGCCTAAAAACACTTGGCATTGATTTACCTCCGCCAGGACCTCCAGCAGCTGCATACGTCATGGCCGCCACTACGGGTAACACCGTTTTTGTCTCAGGGCACATTGCCAAGCGTGACGGGAAACCATGGGTCGGTAAGCTTGGTCAGAATATGGATACCGAAACTGGCAAAGCAGCTGCGCGTTCCATTACCATTGATTTGATTGCAACGCTTCAACATCATTTAGGCTCACTAGACAAAATCAAGCGCATTGTCAAAGTGATGGGCTTGGTAAATTCCACCAGTGAATATGCTGAACAGCATCTCGTCATTAACAGTTGCTCTGAATTGCTATTTGAAGTCTTTGGTGAAGCTGGAAAACATGCACGTAGCGCTTTTGGTGTAGCCCAAATTCCACTTGGAGCCTGCGTTGAAATCGAATTAATTGCAGAGATCTAAGTACTGCCGAGCATTCCATTTCGCAATATCTTCTAGGGCATCAACGCCTTCGACAAATGGTCTGTGATTAGAAACATAGGTTTTCACAAGCTCTGGATGAAGATCCAGATAAGCTCGACAGGTACCAATATTTCTTTGGGCTCGAGCGAGCTTAGTTCGATGCAGAAGGATTCCAGGAGCGTTCTCTCTCCTCTGCGCAGTAACGCTTTTGGAATTGACCCCATACGGATACCCTCACCAGCAGCCAATAGAACCACGGCGATCTTAGACTTTGGATTTAGCAAGTCAGACATAGTAGAAGTACGCGATGCACTCATTAGGGTGATAATAAATAAGAATCTTAAAAATAGATGAATTACGACTTCAATGAATAGTACTGACTTAAGCGTTCTTAAATCCGCAGTGAGTTGGCTACAGGCTGGACACCCTGTAGCAATCGCTACGATCGTTCAGACCTGGGGCTCCGCTCCCAGACCAGTTGGTTCCTGGCTTGCTATTCGTCAGGATGGGCAAGTAGCCGGCTCGGTATCTGGCGGCTGCGTTGAAGACGATCTCATTAGTCGCGTTCAAACGGAGATCTTAACGCGCTCTACCCCTGAAATGGTGGTGTATGGAGTGAGTCAGGAAGAAGCAGCCCGGTTTGGCCTGACTTCCGGTAGATCCACTTTAGATTCCGGTACACGGCTGGATGAATTTCTCTGCACCGATACCGAAATGCGAACAACGTATGGTCCTCGTTGGCGTATGGTTATTATTGGCGCCGGTCAACTTTCGCTGTACACCGCTGATTTTGCGCTAGCTTCGGATTTTGAAGTCATCGTCATTGATCCTCGCGATGAATATGCTGAAGGATTAGATCGACAGGACGTCACTTTTATCAAAGGCATGCCTGATGATGTCTTGCTCGAAATCGGGGTCGATCTCATACCGCAGTCGTAGCGCTGACTCATGACCCCAAGTTAGACGATATGGCGTTGATGGAAGCATTAAAGTCCCCTGCTTTTTATGTCGGTGCACTCGGCAGTCGTAAAAATACGCAAAAACGTAAAGAGCGATTACTGGAGTTTGATCTCAACCAAGAGCAAGTGGAACGCCTGCATGGGCCCGTAGGTCTGTACTCGGCGCTCTCACCCCACCCGAAATTGCGGTATCGATCCTGGCGGAAGTGATTGCTGTGAAGTACGGCATTCCCGTACCTCAGAAAACCTAATTAATCAATTTGCCTTGAGCTTGCCGTCTTTAAGACGTGGCTCGACGAAGTGGCCTTTACGAGCACGATTTCCAGCAAACGACTTTAAGGTTTTGGCATCAAAACTTAGTTCTGTCGGTTTGCCCGCTCTACCAGCGCCTGAATAGATTGCCCCATTGGGACCCACTGCAATCGCGGATGCCATAAATTCTTTGTCATCCAATCCCATTAATATCACGCCCTTACCGCCAGTCGGCAAACGTTTTAGCTCGTCTAATGGGAATACTAATAACTTTGATGCTTGCGATAAACACGCAACCTGCTTCATACCGACTTCAACCTTGGTGGCATCAAGTGGTGCGTCACCTGGAACCTTGGCGTCAATCGTAATAAAAGACTTTCCAGCCTTATTGCGGGTACTCATATCCGCAACATTCGCCAAGAAGCCATAACCCGCTCTAGTCGATAGCAACACCAAATCATCTGGCTGACCGGCGTAGTAGGCAACCATTTGCGATCCAGCCGCCAAGTTCACAAAACTCGTCAATGGCGATCCATCGCCACGTGCCCCAGGCAATTCACTCACGGGTACCGTATATACGCGACCATCACTACCAAAGCCCTGCATCACGTCTACAGTGCGAACTTCAAACGTTGCATATAACGAGTCGCCCGCCTTGAAGCTAAATTGCGTTGGATCATGCTCATGACCTTGCCTTACACGCACCCAACCCTTTTGAGAAACGATCACCGTGACTGGCTCATCAATGACTTTGGTCTCGGCAACTGCGCGCTTGTCTTCTTGTATTAAGGTGCGACGATCATCACCAAAATCTTTCACATCCGCTTCGATTTCTTTGATGATGCGCTTACGTAAGACAGTATCACTTTGGAGTAAGCCCTCAAGGTCATCCCGTTCAGATTTCAACTCTTTAAGCTCTTGCTCAATCTTGATACCTTCTAGACGGGCCAACTGACGTAAACGAATATCCAAGATGTCTTCGGCTTGGCGGTCGGTCAACTTGAACTCTTTAATTAAATCCGCCGTAGGTTCATCACTGTTACGGATGATCTTTATCACATTATCGATATTGAGAAGAACGGTTAAGCGCCCTTCCAAGATATGCATCCGATCTTTCACTTTTCCTAAACGGAACTGTGTGCGACGAGTCACTGTGGTGACGCGGAACGCAATCCACTCAGCAATAATGTCTTTGAGACCTTTTTGACGTGGGCGCCCATCATTACCAATCATCACCAAGTTCATCGGCGCATTGGATTCAAGTGAGGTATGCGCCAACAATAAATTGATGAACTCATTGACATCGATATTTTTACTCTTGGGCTCAAACACCAAACGTACTGGCGCATCCTTACTAGACTCATCTCGCACTCCATCAAGCACATTCAGGATGGTGGATTTGAGATTATTTTGCTCAGGTGTTAGGGTTTTCTTGCCGACCTTCACCTTTGGATTCGTTAACTCCTCAATCTCTTGCAAGACTCGCTGAGAGGATGCCGATGGAGGTAATTCATTGACGACGACTTGCCACTGGCCGCGAGCCAATTCCTCGATAGACCAACGGGCACGCACCTTTACACTTCCACGACCGGTTTCATAGATTTGGGCAATTTCTGGTGCTGAAGAAATAATCTGTCCGCCACCTGGGTAATCTGGGCCAGGCATGATCTCCAGTAACTCAGCCGTCGTTAGTTTTGGAGACTTCATTAAAGCAATCGCCGCATTACCTACTTCACGAAGGTTATGCGAAGGTATCTCAGTGGCCATACCCACTGCGATTCCAGATGCGCCATTGAGCAACACAAAGGGTAAGCGCGCAGGCAATAATTTAGGTTCCTGGAAGGAGCCGTCGTAGTTCGGAGCAAAATCGACGGTACCCTCATCAATTTCGCTTAGTAACAAACCTGCAATTTTGGTTAGGCGCGCTTCGGTATAGCGCATGGCCGCTGCGCCATCGCCATCTCGCGAGCCAAAGTTTCCCTGCCCGTCAATTAATGGATAGCGCAGCGAAAATCCCTGCGCCAAACGCACTAAAGCATCGTAAGCCGATTGATCGCCATGGGGATGAAATTTTCCCAATACATCGCCGACTACTCGAGCACTCTTTACCGGTTTGGCATCAGCTCGTAGACCCATTTCATTCATCGAGAACAGAATGCGACGTTGCACTGGTTTTTGGTCATCCGCCACTTCAGGTAGTGCTCTACCTTTGACGACGCTGATCGCATAGTCCAAATAGGCGCGCTCAGCATATATCGCCAAGGTCAAACTGTCTTTGTTATCTTCGTTCAGATCCAGCGTTTTTGGATCATGTGGATCGCGAGGACCGTTTGCCCCGTTCGATGCATTACCAGCCTTTAATTCCGGCGTCTCCGAAACCTCAGTGATCTCGATTTCGTCGACGGTCGACGCAAACAAGTCTGTTTGCTCAGCAATAGGTTTTTTGGTTGGTGTTTTTCTCGTTGCCATTAAATATCTGCCTCAACTTCATTGCCGCGCTCTTCTAGCCAGTCACGACGAGCACCGGACTCCGATTTACCCATCAGCATATCCATCGTTTTAAAGGTTTCATCTTCGGTCCAGGAGCCCAAAGTAACCGGTAGTAAGCGACGAGTATCGGGATTTAATGTTGTATCCCACAACTGCTCTGCACTCATCTCACCCAACCCCTTAAAGCGGGAGATTTGCCAGGCGGATTCTTTTAAACCGTCTTTACGCAATTTATCTTCAATCGCTTGCAACTCACTCGCATTCAAGGCGTAAATTTTTTGGGCGGGCTTTTTACCTCGCGCAGGTGCGTCAACCCTAAACAAAGGCGGCCTAGAGATGTGCACATGGCCTAACTCGATTAATTTCGGGAAATGCTTATAGAACAACGTTAGCAACAGCACCTGTATGTGGGCACCATCAACGTCCGCATCCGAAAGAATGCAAACCTTACCGTATCGAAGATTGGATAAATCAGGATCATCATTCGGTCCATGCGGATCCACGCCAATGGCGACAGCAATGTCATGCACTTCATTGTTCGCAAACAAGCGATCGCGTTCTGTTTCCCAAGTATTCAGGACCTTGCCGCGCAAAGGCAGGATTGCCTGATATTCTTTGTTGCGTCCCATTTTGGCTGAGCCACCGGCAGAATCGCCCTCAACCAAGAAAATTTCATTCTGCGCAATATCTTCGCTTTCGCAATCAGTGAGTTTTCCGGGCAAAACCGCCACGCCGGAGGATTTTTTCTTTTCAACTTTTTGTCCTGCACGTGTTCTAGCTTGTGCCTGTTTAATGACGAGATCAGCAAGCTTACGACCATAGTCAACGTGCTGATTGAGCCAAAGCTCTAGGGCCGATTTTGCATAGCCGGAAACTAAACGAACTGCATCACGTGAATTAAGACGTTCTTTAATCTGTCCTTGAAATTGGGGATCCAATACCTTAGCGGACAAAATAAATGAAGCACGAGCAAAGACGTCTTCAGGCATGAGTTTCACACCCTTAGGTTGTAATGCATGCATTTCGATAAAGCCTTTAACTGCATTAAAGAGGCCTTCACGCAAACCACTCTCATGCGTTCCACCAGCGGGCGTCGGGATGAGGTTCACATAACTCTCACGCACAGGAACACCATCTTCTGTCCAGCTTACCACCCAAGCCGCGCCTTCGCCTTCAGCAAACGCATCATCTTCGCCTGCGCCAGTAGCATGTTGTTCCCCTTCAAATGGCGGAATCACCTCTGCGCCATGACCCGCCTGAGCGATGGCTTCATTGAGGTAGCCACGTAGGCCCTGGGCGTATTGCCATGTCTGGGTATCTCCACTCTTTTCTTGAATCAGAGTGACTTTGACGCCAGGCAACAGCACTGCCTTAGAACGTAATAGGCGAATGAGATCGGCCATAGGAATGGCCGAACTATCAAAGTATTTGCCATCGGGCCATGCACGCACTCGCGTACCATGCGATTTATCTTCTTTGGAAGAAGGTTTCGACTTCAGTTTTTCAATGACCTTGCCATCGGCAAATGTCAAGGTTGACACTTGGCTATCTCTCCAAACCGTCACTTCTAAGCGTTTCGATAGCGCATTCGTAACAGATACACCAACGCCATGCAAACCGCCTGAGAATGCATAAGCACCGCCGGTGCCCTTCTCAAATTTGCCACCAGCATGCAATTGTGTGAATACGATTTCAACTGCGGGTAATTTTTCGGTGGGATGCATTCCCACTGGAATGCCACGACCATCATCTTCGATGCTAACACTACCATCGGTATGCAAGGTGACAATAATTTGCTTGCCGTAACCACCTAAGGCTTCATCGGAGGCGTTATCCAAGACTTCTTGGATGATGTGCAATGGGTTATCGGTTCGGGTGTACATACCAGGCCGCTGGCGGACTGGCTCCAGTCCTTTGAGGACCTGAATCGACGATTCGCTGTATTCAGAAGTTTTACGGGTAGCCATGCGCGGAAATTGTAGTCATGTCTGAGGTGTGCCAAGGATTTTCCTGTAATCCCCTGCCATCCATGCCAAAATTGGGGCATGGGAGCCTTAAGTCATATTCGTGTTTAGACCTTAGCCGAGTACTTGCTGGCCCCTGGTGCGCCCAGAACCTAGCCGATTTGGGTGCAGATGTGATTAAAGTCGAAAGACCCGGTGCGGGTGACGATACCCGCCACTGGGGTCCGCCGTTTGCAAAGAATGGGGATGGCGTGGAAACTGAAGAATCCGCCTACTTTATTTGCATTAACCGTAATAAACGCTCGATTACCGTCGACATCAGCAAACCTGAGGATCAAGACATTATTCGGCAATTGGCCGCCGAATCGGATGTGATGATTGAAAATTACAAAGTCGGTGATCTGGCCAAGTATGGACTTGACTATGAAAACCTGAAAAAGGTTAAGCCCGATTTAATTTACTGCTCAATCACGGGATTTGGGCAAACGGGCCCCTACGCACATCGCCCTGGTTACGATTTCATTATTCAAGGCATAGGCGGCTTCATGAGTGTGACCGGAGAAGCAGATGACTTCGAAGGTGCCAGCCCACAAAAATCTGGGGTTGCGATTGCCGATATCTTCACGGGAATGTAGGCCTCGACTGCCATTTTCGCTGCGGTGATTCATCGTGATCAGACAGGTGAGGGTCAATACATTGACATGTCTTTGCTAGACACTCAAATCGCCGTGATGGCCAACGTCTCCAGCGCGTATTTATGCTCAGGAGAGGTGCCTCGTCGCTGGGGCAATGCTTCGCCCATTATTGTTCCTTACCAAACATTTCCCACATCGGATGGTTGGATGATCGTAGCCTCAGGCAACGATAGCCAGTTTCGCCACTTTGTTACTGCAGGCGGAGAACCTCAACTCGCGGATGATGCGCGCTTCTTGACTAATCCTGATCGCGTCATGCACCGTAAACAACTCATTCCCTTGCTTGAAGTAATGACGCGCAAGAAGAATGAGCAGGTGATTGCCAGAAATGTGCAAATTGATGTGCCCACCCAACAGTCGGCACCATGAAGTTGGTTGCCAGTCCCATGCGACTCTCCAAAACACCAACAGAAGTTCGGATGGCACCCCCACTCTAGGCCAACATACTGATGAAGTCTTGCAAGACGATCTTCATCTCGATGCATCTGCCATCGCCAAACTTCGGCACAAAGGAGTGATCTAGTAACTTCAACGAATGCTTCTTTGTCGATAAAACAGGTTCTCATTTTTGGCGGGCTGATCGTGACCATGTCCATGGGGATTCGGCATGGCTTTGGCTTATTTAATCTCCCCATCACCATGGCTAACGGTTGGGGTCGAGAGACCCTTGCCCTCACAATTGCCTTGCAAAACTTGATTTGGTGCGGTGCAACCCAATTACTGGGGCTCTGGCGGATCGCTATGGTGCTTTCAAGATCATGATTGTGGGTGGCGCACTGTATGCGCTTGGCTTAGCAGGCATGGGCATATCCAGTGATGCACTCAATTTCACGATCGCCGGCGGATTACTTATTGGATTAGCGCAAACCGCAACGACCTATAGCGTGGTGTACGGAATTCTGGGGCGCAACGTTCCTGCGAACAAGCGTGTCTGGGCCATGGGAATTGCGGCTGCTGCAGGATCGTTTGGCCAATTTCTGATGATTCCAGCAGAACAAGGGCTATTGAGTGCATTTGGGGCACAAGATGCCTTACTCCTGTTAGCGTTGATGGCAAGCCTGATGATTCCCACGGCATTCATGTTGCGCGAGAAAAATTTTGCATATCACCATTCCTTAGGCGATCAAACGATTAAAGAGGCTCTAAAAGAGGCAATCGGTAACCCAAGCTTTCGGCTGTTAACACTGGGTTATTTCGTCTGTGGTTTTCAGGTGGTGTTTATTGCCGTACATTTGGCACCCTACCTTAAGGATCTCTCGGCGAGTTATCCATCCGCGGGCTCACCTGCGGTTGCGACGACTGCGTTAGCCCTGATTGGATTATTTAATATCTTTGGCACCTACAGTTCTGGATATCTCGGTCAACGTTTTCCGAGGCGGTATTTACTCTCTGGAATTTATTTGAGCCGAGCATTTGCCATTACCGAATTCTTATGGATCCCCCCTAGCCCACTAAGCACATACGTTTTTGCGGCCATCATGGGCTTTCTCTGGCTTTCTACTATTCCACTAACCAATGGCTCGTTGCACAAATTTTTGGTGTGAAATATCTAACCATGCTCTCAGGTCTTGTCTTTTTCTCCCATCAATTAGGAAGTTTTTGTGGACCATTTCTAGGTGGCTATTTATTCGACCGTACAGGGCTCTTATCTGGTCGTTTGGCAAATTGCTATCGCTCTAGGTATATTTGCATTCTTAGTAAACCTGCCTGTAAAGGAGCCTGCGATTACTCGAGTAGCTAATGCTTAGAACAAGATCTTCCACTCTCTGGAAAATTATCGGGTATGGATTTGCGTGCTTCGCACTCATTCTGATTTTTTCAGCGTACTATGCTCCCGATACGGTGGTTGCACTGACCAATCAAGTATGGGCGCTTTGTGGTTGGTAGTAAATAGCTCATCTCGCCGTAGCACAATGGATAGTGCACATGCCTCCTAAGCGTGGGATACAGGTTCGATTCCTGTCGGCGGGACCAACAACTCTTTCAGAGTTATCCACAGCCATTGTGGATAAATCGGCAAAAGTTTTCGTAAGTCGCAGATTTGTATAGAGCGACCTGGCTTGCCCAAATAATCAGCAGCAAGTCCACCATCCAGTTGTGCATTTGCAAATAAAAACTTTTCAGTTTTATGGTAGGCAGATTGATATATCACTGCTAATTGACGCAAGTTCCCTTACACTCCCAAATATGCCGACCTTATCCACCAGCACCATGGCTGCCCTAGAGGAGATGCTCCAAAATACAGCGCGCCCAGCTCCTGCCGATTTCATGCCCATTTTTTTTGTGCGTGGTGCAACGGAACAGCAAATCATTGGTCACTTCAACCCAGAATTCATTTCCTACTTACAGGATGCGCTTAAAAAGCATTCCATTCCGCTCATCTCCATCGGAAGTGATCGTCTCTCCATTCATCTAGGCAAACCTAGGGAACTTTCAGCAAGCTTGAATCAATTGGCAAATATATTGCGTCTTGGTGGATATATTCCGGGTTGGCGAAACGAGGAGTTTGCCTGGGTCGATCAAAATGGACACAAATATTTTCGCTTAGAGCGTGCTGCATTTCGCACCTTTGGCTTTCGCAGCATGGCAACGCACATTAACGGTTACACGAAAAGTAATACGATTTGGTTAGGTAGACGCAGTGAAAATAAACCAACCGATCCAGGCCAGTTAGATAATCTTGCCGCTGGCGGTATTAGTGCCGATGAAACACCATGGATTAGCGCTCGTCGTGAGCTCTGGGAGGAAGCTGGTGTCCCCGCGCAGATTTCGGATGAAATCGAACCGGTAGGACGGATACACATGCGTCGTCCCCTTCCAGGAAGGGGTTTTCATGACGAACGGCTCTTTATTTATGACTTGGAGCTAACGGATAACTTTATCCCCACCAACCATGATGGCGAAGTCAGCGGATTTATCGAGGTTTCCTATGCAGAAGCTGCGGCCCGCATTCTTGCCGATGAATTTACGAGTGATGCCGCGTTTGTGACAGCAGACTTCATTTTGCGTCACAATAAGTAGTCCTTATTGCCCGTCAAATGACTGGATAGCAGATCTTGATTGGGGTCATGCCTAGCGTGGTTAAATCCCCCTTAAGGATGAAACAGGGGTGCCCTTTTGCAGTTTTGATAAAAGGCGTTGAGAAAGACCCTCGAACCCGATCCAGGTAATGCTGGCGTGGGGAGTTACATCAGACCAACACCCGGTTTCGTCCATCGAACATTATTCGGAGATGGACATGAGCACAGGTCATTCAAAAACCAAACATGGAATTCCAAGCTTAAAAAGCTTAGAGCGTGACTTCGGTCAAAAATTTGCATACCCTGCTTCTACTAAAACGTATCTTCAAGGATCGCGTGCTGATATCAAAGCGCCGGTTCGCATGATTGAACAACTTCCCACTCGTGTTGGCGAAGAATTGGTTCCCAATCCTCCGGTTCCAGTATACGACACATCCGGTCCTTATAGCGATCCTGAAATTGTGATTAATCTCGAAAAAGGGTTGCCACGTTTACGAGATTGCGTGGATTCAGGAACGCAATGACACTGAACAACTCGCTGGTCCTAGATCTGAATACGGTGTAGCATGATCAAAAGATGAAGCAACCAAAAACTTACGCTTTGCGCACATCAGCGCATCGCGGGTGGCAAAGGCAGGACATAACGTCAGCCAAATGCATTACGCCCGCAAAGGCATCATTACGCCAGAAATGGAATATGTTGCCTTGCGTGAGTCCATGGGCTTAGAGCAACCGCGCAAAGACCCTGCGTACAAGCAATTACTGAAACAGCACCCCGGTAAGGGCTATGGCGCAAACTTGCCAGAGGTTATTACGGGCGAGTTTGTACGCTCGGAAATTGCTGCAGGACGGGCCATTATTCCTGCCAACATTAATCACTCCGAACTCGAGCCAATGATTATTGGTCGCAACTTCCGCGTCAAGATCAACGGCAACCTGGGTAACTCCGCCGTGACCTCTTCCATTAATGAGGAGGTTGAAAAGATGGTATGGTCCATCCGCTGGAGTGCAGACACCAGCATGGATCTTTCTACGGGTAAACATATTCATGAGGCGCGTGAGTGGATTATTCGAAACTCCCCCGTACCAATTGGTACCGTTCCAATTTATCAAGCGTTGGATAAAACTGGTGGTATCGCCGAAGATCTCGCCTGGGAAACGTTCCGCGATACGTTGATTGAACAAGCCGAACAAGGTGTGGATTACTTCACCATTCATGCTGGCGTTTTGTTGCGATATGTACCACCGACGGCAGATCGCATCACGGGTATTGTCTCGCGTGGCGGCTCCATCATGGCCAAGTGGTGTCTGGCGCATCACAAAGAAAACTTTCTCTATACGAAGTTTGATGAAATTTGCGAGATCATGAAAACCTACGACGTCTCCTTCAGTTTAGGTGACGACTTGCGTCCTGGCTGTATTGCCGACTCCAATGATGCCGCTCAGTTTGGCGAACTGCATACCTTGGGTGAATTAACTGCCAAGGCCTGGAAACACGACGTCCAAGTCATGATTGAAGGCCCTGGTCACGTCCAATGCAACGTATTGAAGAAAACATGACGGAAGAACTGAAGCATTCTTGGAAGCACCGTTTTATACGCTAGGACCACTGATTACGGATATCGCACCAGGTTATGACCACATTACTAGTGGTAATGGTGCAGCGCAAATTGGTTGGTATGGCACCGCAATGTTGTGCTATGTCACCCCTAAAGAGCATTTAGGCTTGCCCGATAAGGAAGATGTGCGTGAAGGCATCATCCCTACAAGATCGCGGCTCACGGCGCTGACTTAGCCAAGGGTTTGCCTGGTGCGCAGGTGCGCGATAACGCCCTCTCCAAAGCACGCTTCGAGTTCCGCTGGGAAAATCAATTTAATCTTGGCTTAGACCCAGAGCATGCCCGCGAGTATCACGACGCGACCCTACCCGCTGAAGGTGCGAAGATTGCGCACCTCTGCTCAATGTGCGGACCGAAGTTCTGTTCGATGAAAATCACCCAAGAAATGCGTGACTATGCGGCTAGCTTAGATACAGATGGCAATCCTACCCAAGGAGGCAAAGTGATCCTGATCGCACAAGCGACAGATGCTGCCAGCGCAGCTAAGGGCGTGGAAGAAATGTCTGCAGAGTTCCGCAAACGCGGAAGTGAGATTTACCAGTAGCATCATGAGTTCAGGCAGCCCCATGAATAGCAGATATGCAATTGTTGGCGCCGGCCTCATGGGTCGGTTGTTGGCGGTTGCCCTTGCTCGTTGTGGGGCTAAGCTCGTTGTGGGGCTAAGATTGATCTTTATGATCAGGGAGATTCAAATGCTGATGGTGCTGCAGCGCGCATTGCTGCTGCAATACTGGCGCCACTCGCAGGATCTGCCATTACCGAAGATTCTGTGGTGCGCATGGGCACCTACAGCCTACCTCGATGGAAAGAGCTGATTGATACATTGTTAAAGCCTATATTTTTTCAACAAGATGGCACCTTAATTTTGTGGCATCGGCAAGATGCCCATGAGGCAGCGCGCTTTACCAGTCACTTAGAGACGAACTGTCGCCACAATCCACTATTAAGCCTCCCTCAAAAACTCGATAGCGCTCAATTGCGAACTATAGAGCCTGGTGTAGCAGATCGCTTTACCCAGGGATTGTTGTTGCAGAACGAGGGTCAACTCGATAATCGTCAGTTGCTAGATGCACTACTAAGTGAGCTGCAAATTTTGAAGGTGAAGTGCTATTGGGAGCCTCGCGCTATCCTTCACCACAAGTACTAGAAGATGCGGTAGAGACCTCTCGTCCAGCCATGATTACGGTCAGTCTGCGCCGTCATGGCACTAGCACTACCGAAGCACACAACGGATTTTGGGATTTACTCAAAAAAATGGCAGTGCCCGTTTTACCAAATACTGCTGCTGTCATAGTCCACAAGAAGTCATCACCACTGCGCATATGGCACGCGAAGTCTTTGAGACCGATTGGATTAAATTGGAACTCATTGGTGATGATTACACCCTGCAACCCGATACCCTACGTCTCGTACAAACTGCTGAGATACTGATTAAAGAGGGTTTTAAGGTATTGCCGTATTGCACTGAAGATTTAATTTTGTGCCAACGTTTAGTGGATGTTGGTTGCCAAGCGGTAATGCCATGGGCTGCGCCAATAGGCACTGAACAGGGTCCTACTTAACCCATACGCCATGAAGTTACTGCGCGATCGTTTGAACGTACCACTCATTGTGGATGCTGGTCTGGGCTTACCTTCCCACGCATGCGCCGTTATGGAATTGGGTTTTGATGGGGTGTTACTCAATACTGCAGTGGCACTATCAAATGATCCCGTTGCTATGGCAAAAGCATTTGCTACCTCTGTCGAAGCAGGCCGTACCGCCTATCTCTCTGGCGCAATGAAGCCTCAAGAATCTGCGCAAGCCATCACCCCCTTAGTGGGCAAACCATTTTGGCATCAAGCCTAAGGACTAGGACATGAGCCTCATACGCGACCTTGCCGATCAAATCATCCAAGCTCATCAAAATGATGATTTATGTATTCCAATTCCGCCATTTTCGATGAGCTCTCCTTCGCCGCAGATTGACAATGAAGCCGCGGCCGATCACTATGAAATGGCGGGCGGCCTTGCAGCAGTGGAAATGGGTTTTATCGAAGCAGATGCCAAGGTGCTTGGTAAGGCATGGTCTCGCATGACCACACAGGATGGCGGCTTTAACCCCTTTAAATGGCCTAGCAGGCTTGAGCACTTTGATTTGTTGCCATGGACTCGCAATATGAATCCCAATGCGTTTAAAGAATGTCCGAAGCGCCTTGGGCTAAATGGCGTAATGCCCGATGTGGATTGGGTAAAACGGATGGTTGATGCGGAACTTCCTACTGTGCAATTACGTTTCAAAGCAGAAGATCGTTTCAAAATTCGTCGCCAGATTAAAGAAGCGGTGAATGCGACACAAGGTAGCAAAACCTTGCTCTTCATTAATGATTATTGGCAAGAAGCGATTAACGCGGAAGCTTACGGTGTTCACCTAGATCAACAGGATCTTGAAACCGCCGACCTTGAAAAGATTCGGGATGCTGGCTTGTGATTAGGCATTAGCACGCATGGCTATGCCGAGATGGCTTATGCCGATCGCTTTTGTCCCAGTTATAGTGCAATGGGTGCTATCTTTGCTACCACCCTCAAAAAGATGCCAACAGCACCTCAGGGACTAGGAAGACTTTACCAATATGCCAAACTCATGAGTCACTACCCATTAGTCGCAATTGGCGGTATTGATCAAGAGAGTATTCATGCGGTAGCTAAAAGTGGCGCTGGGTCAGTTGCTGTTGTTCGAGCAATTACACAGGCCAAAGACCCTAAAGCTGCTGTGCAACACCTTCAAGCACTGATGCAGGCATAAGCTCTAAATCAGGGTTGTTATTACCGATCTTTTTCATCCAACAAGGCTGTTGGATAGAAATCATGCATATGCCATAAGGGCCCAGGACCATCGCCAATGCTCAAGAAACGCCCTGCTTCTAAACCCGCCTCCACATAGGCAATGGCTTTAGCAACAGCGTGGGTCAGATCGTGATCATCGGCTAGATATGTAGCGATCGCCGATGCAAGCGAACAACCCGTACCGTGTGTGTTCGGAGTATTAACGCGATAGTGTTTAAATTCTTTCGTTTGAATAACTTCCAGATTATCTTCAACAGAACGCCACATCAAGTAATCGGTAATTTGGGTATGCGTAGCATCTAGATGGCCGCCTTTGATCAGGACTTCTTGTGGACCCATGTCCAACAATTCGTGTGCGGCTGATTGGAAATCCTCCGGACCCAGAATGTCACAGCCTAACAATAAAGAAGCTTCATCTAAATTTGGTGTGATCAACGTTGCTATGGGAAACAAATGCGCGATCATCGCTTGAGCAGTATCGTCACCACCAAAACTTGCGCCAGAAGTTGCACATAGATAGCACAGGATCCAGAACAATCCGTTTGATGCCATGCTTACGCAGGCTGTGTGCGACCGTTTTCACAATTTCTGGGCTCGCCAACATGCCAATCTTGACAATATCTGCGCCAATGTCTGTCAATACGGCATCGATTTGTGCCTCAACCACCTCTACAGCAACATCCTGAATACGCGACACCCCGAGGGTATTTTGAGCAGTAATCGCCGTGATGACAGACATGCCATAGCCGCCCAGTGCGGTGATCACCTCGAGATCGGCCTGAACCCCTGCCGCTCCACCACTGTCAGAGCCAGCAATGGTCAGTACTTTAGGGATCTCTATGGAAGTGGGAAGTAGTGATTGCATCTTGCTACAATGTCGGCTTATTCCTCGATAGCTCAGTCGGTAGAGCGCCGGACTGTTAATCCGTAGGTCCCTGGTTCGAGCCCAGGTCGAGGAGCCAAATACCTTATAGTAACGGGGCTTTTAAGACTCCCACTTTAGTCCGCTGGTGAAAAAGCGGTCACCTAAATTGGAGTTAAAAATGAATCGTTACGAGTCTTTAGATGTTCCGTTTGCGAGCTTGTCGGTGATTTCCGGCACCACAAGTCCTAAAACAAGCCTTACCGCCCTTTCTGAGGGTAACGGCAATATCACCATCTCCCAAGCAATTAATGCCTACATGGCCTGCTATCAAGGCAATGATAAGTCGCTTGCTCAGCGTATTGCTTGTTGGCAAGTGAAACTTGGGACCCTCCCCTTAAATGAGGTTGATGAGGATCACATCTTCTTTGCGATTGAAGAGCTTTCTAATAACTCCTATAAGCCTCAAGACTTATTAATGAATCTAAGCTTTTTTGTGTTTGACTCATTTATTGCACCAAATGTTGTAGTAACGGACACTTTGGCTTTCTTAAGGGCCTGCTTCCATCTATCCTCATGGTTATAAGGCCTATCAGGCATTCTCTTTGAGGCAAAAATGTGTTGATTCAGGGGCTGTTCAAATTTCATCATTTCTTCAATGATTGTTGGCAGTAAAGGTAAGGTCTTACGGTTTCCGTTTTTTGTAATGGCTAAATACGCTTCCCCTCTCTCAAGATTGATATCTGACCATCGCAATCCTTTGAGCTCACCCTTGCGAGCTCCGGTTGTAATGCCCAGAACGTTAACAGATATAGTTTTGACTCCCTGCAAGCTTGCAAAAGAGCATGTCGTTCACTATCGCTTAAGAAGCGAACAATTTCATTGTTTTCAGGTCTACGCTCAATTGCTTTGCGAGGGTGCTCCCAGCGTTTAGGTGCGATTCGTCTTTTAATGCACCATGTAAACAATGCACTAATAGCTGCTGCGTAGCGATTAATTGTTGCTGGAGCATACGGTTTATTTTTGGATTTAAAGATCGATTTGCCATCAGCATCCTTACCGGCATAGTAACGAGCATGCTTATGGGCGAAGCCACATCTTCCCCAGCCTTTCCAGGCTGCACAATGGTTTATTCAAAAAAACAAACCATTCCTCATAAAAAATTCAGCCTTATTAATGCCTGCTTGACGAGTTTTGATTAACTAGGAGTGTTTTGACTATGCAGTCATAGAGATTGGAAAAATTCATATTCAGAATTCAAAAAGGTTTTGAATGCACAACAATTTCCGCAAACCATCCTCACAAAAAGTTACTGAATTTCTAGCTAAACAAGGCCCATTTGACCTTGCAGTGACAGTAAACCTAAAGAAGAGGCACTCCATTCATCAAATAAATAACTCTATAGAGCAAGCGGAGAAATCAGGACATTGGCTTAGAAAGCGGCTAAATGAAAGAATACTCAAACGAAAATATCGAGTTGGATATGAGCGATTAAATTCAATCTGCTGTGTCGAAAAAGGTGACATTGAAAAAAGGCTTCACCTTCACTTAGCACTAGGAATACCGACTCATATTGAGCGATCTGAATTTATCGGCAATCTAATGAAAATTCACAAAAAGATGGATTGGGCTTATGGGGAGGTTCATCTATCACCGTATCTAACTAATGGATGGATTGAATACATTAGCAAAGAAGGTTTTGATTCGGTTCTACTGTAGGGCCCATGATGCTTTGTTGGTATTGGCAGGTTGCCGTACCATTTTTTAATCATAAAGACCCAAATCTTTATTCCCCTACTACACCCCAAATAAGGTAAGACATGGCTGGCGCACCTATAGGAAACCATAATGCTCAAAAAGGAAGAATGTGGAATGATGCCTTAAGGAAAGCAATAGCCCAAGATGACGGAAAACGATTAAGAGCCTCTATAGAGAAACTGCTTGACTTGGCTTCTCGTGGTGAGCCTTGGGCAATTAAAGAGCTTGCAGACAGATTAGATGGCCGACCCAAACAAACCAATATCTTAGAGACTACTGATGAGCCTATAACAGACATCAAAATAATATTTGTATCGCCTGATGGAAGGGAATCGGAGAAGATAGGTGCATTGGAAATGCCTAATTAAATCAACCTAGTATCAATTAAGTTAAATAAGCAGCTAAAAAGTCATGTTCATCATCGGAGTATTCATCCAAGTCTAAATCAACTTAAATATATTATTCTTATACTAGCTTGCAAAAAATTTCCTCAACAATATCTTGGGTGGATTTGCTGGCATCCAATTCAATAAAATTTTCTTTTGGCTCCTCCAATATTGCTATTTGGGAGAATAATAGTTTTGGATTAAAAAAATGATTTTTCCTCTCGGACTGTCTTCGCTCAAGTAAGGAAATATCAGCCTTGAGATAGATTATTAGGTAACTCTCAATATTGCTGAGCAACGATTTTCTATAAGAATCTTTTAAAGCTGAACATGCTAAAACAATATTTTTGCTGTTCATGGTGGCTTTAATTAATTTAGAATTTAATTTCGCTAACCATGGCTCTCTATCCTCATCTGTTAAGGGAATTCCTTTCGCCATCTTGGAAAGATTAGATTCAGAGTGAAAGCTATCGGCATCTAAAAAAATGGCATCAAGTCGAGAAGCCAAATTTAGCCCAGTAGTTGTTTTTCCACAGCCACTCACACCCATCACTAAATAAATCATGAAATTTCAGCTATATATTGATTGCTGAGACGGCCAGAGACAGTTGAATCATAGACAAATAACCCCCCGGACAATGGTGCATTCATTAGCTCGGCAGAAGATAAACCGTAGCTAGCAGAGGTGATAAAGAGACTTGAAAGATT
This sequence comes from Polynucleobacter necessarius, assembly GCF_900095195.1. NCBI lineage: Bacteria > Pseudomonadati > Pseudomonadota > Betaproteobacteria > Burkholderiales > Burkholderiaceae > Polynucleobacter > Polynucleobacter necessarius. The sequence goes on along the minus strand of NZ_LT606950.1, from coordinate 614,479 downwards.
TGCCCCTCCAAAAGCCAAAGAAGTTGGCCTTGGTACAGGTAAATTAACCACCTTATCGATAGACCCATCTAGCGCATATCTAGTTACTCGCCATCCATCCCAATGTGCGCTCCAGACAAATCCCTGGCCGTCTACAACTAAACCGTCTGGAAATCCATCATCCTCAGGAATTTTTACAAACATTTCTTTGTTGCCGATAGTTCCACTTCCCAAATCAAAATCATAGATATAAATAGCTCTATTGACACTATCAGTAAAATACATTTTTTTGGAATCAGGACTCCAATCAATTCCATTTCCAATTACAAAATTTGAATCCACTATTTCTGGTGCAGTAGTTGGGGATACCTTCCAAAGCCGCCCTGATGAGCTGACTTCTTTATTGTCCATGGAGGCAACCCAAAGTCTACCAGCGCCATCACATTTACCATCATTTGGCCTGTTTGTGAGAATATCGCTATCGATAGTGCAAAAGAATGCATATTCTTTAACGGTGAAATCTACAAATGCAAGTCCACTTTGCATAGCCGCAACGATACCTCCACCCCGCTTTAAAACAATGCATCCAATCTCTGATGGGGTGGGAATAGTCTCAAAAAGACTATTCGAAATACAAAACCTATTAATGGACATTTTTTTAGTGTCAATAAAATAAATAGATTGATCAACCGGACTCCAAACGGGAGACTCACCAAGCAGACAATTTGAATTGAGGGCTAAATTTAAGGACATTTAATAATACAGAGCTTCATTTTTTATGAATTTTATGCCCACCAAATGCATTTCTCATAATGGATAAGATCCTGAATCCAAAATTAAAGTTATTTTGACTCTGGAAACGTGCATTAAGGGCCTGCGAAATCACGGGTGTTGGTATGCCTTGCTCTATTGCTTCAATTGCAAACCACCTGCCCTCACCAGAGTCAGGCACATATGGCAAAACCTCATCTAAGTTAAGATTTGAGTGAATTCCTTTAGAGAGCATGTCTAGCAACCATGAGCGCACCACAGAACCATGGCGCCATAACTCAACCAACTTTCCTGTATCTATTGCAAATTGTCTCTTTGATTGAGTCAATTCCAGGCCCTCAGCAAAAGCCTGCATCATTCCATATTCAATACCGTTATGAATCATTTTTGCAAAATGACCAGCCCCCAATGGCCCCAAATGACTCCAACCATCCGAGCCATTTGTTGAAAGGGCATTGAATATCGGACTGAGCTTTAGGGCTATTTCGGATTCACCACCAACCATAAGGCAATAGCCATCATTCAAACCCCAAATACCCCCTGATACACCGACATCAATGAAGTTAAAACCCTTATTAATTAATTCCAGACCTCTTCTTTGGGTATCCTTGTAATATGAATTTGCGCCATCCAAAATAATGTCACCGGCAGATAAGATTGATGACAATTCAAGAATTACATCCTCAGTCTGAAAACCACTTGGAAGCATTAGCCAAACAATCCTAGGCGATGGTAGCGACTCAACTGCCTCTGTAAGCGAATTAGCAATTTCGAAGTTTTTATGTGGCAAATTCTCAGGGGATGGTGAAGCTATATCGAAACCAGCTACTGAAATTCCGGAAAGGGATAGTCTAGTAGCCATATTAAGCCCCATTTTCCCCAAACCAATAATGGCAATCTTCATCCTCAATCCCTTGTTGATTTATAAGTTCAAACTATATTCAAAAATCCACCAAATAAGTGTCATTTAATTAATAAATAGTGTAGATTCGATTTTAATAGAGTCTAGATGGTGTCTGTTAATCCGTAGGTCCCTGGTTCGAGCCCAGGTCGAGGAGCCAAATAAGTAGAGTTCCTAAAGCAATTTAGGGGCTTTTTCTTTTTTGCCCCCCTTAATTAGACGAGCAAAAATACCCCTTGCCAACATATAAATAAGGATTAGATTAGGTCTCTCGTAATAGATTCCGTAGTTTGATGACTGTAGACGCGCACTGCATTCTTTCCAGAAGATTTCGCGCCATACATTGCCATATCGGCATTATTCGTCAATTCCGTCTCGTTAACTCCATGATCAGGATAAATTGCTATACCAATACTGCCGCTGGTATGAATCAATATACCGTCAATATGAAATGGAGTTTGCAAAGATTTCAGTATCTTTTGAGCCACATTCAAAGCATGTCCATCCGCGCTGAGCTCAGGCAAGATAATCACAAACTCATCTTTCTATTGGGAAGTTTTGTCAAAGGATCATGGTGAGCACAATATTGGTTCTCGGTATTACTTCGGTAGGTAGTCAGGAAAAAATATGTGCCGGAAAATAAAGCAATGGGACTTAATGCCGTGGCAATAAATACGCCAATGGCATTTCGATCCCAGCCAGCTAAATAAATGGCTTCAGGCTCTACTGCGCCAACGATAAACGGGTAACCTTCCACTGCTCGACAAGAAATCATACGCGGTACAGGGGTTTCATTTCCCCTTGAAAACCCGGCACCACTCGTAAAAATGGTGCCATCGTTAATGTCCTTATTTGCCAAAGACTGATTTATAAATGTATTGGTGTTTACCTTGCCCAAAGCATCAACAACCAGAGGCCAGCGGGTTAACAGCGTCTTGTCATTTCGATGGAGGGAAATTGCCACACCATCACCTAAATTTTTACCAATACGCTCATATAAAGTGGAAAAGACCTCTGCTGAAACCCCACCAATACAAGTCCTAAAAATTGATTGTTGAGGCCATTAACGCGTTTCGCCAAGTAGAAGACCCATTTACCATTGCCCTTGTTACGGACGGGCAAACTGCAATAGGTAAACTGATCATTATTGGCACTGAGGTACTTGAAATAATCACGATCTGCGAGGTTGATATCTGGAGCAGGAAATGAGCGTGAAAAGTTTAAAACTTTGCCATCGTCTGCAACAAAGGTTGAAACATCTAAAACGGAGTTGGATTGAGTGCGATCCTTGAGTAATTCAAACCGCTTCTTGCTGGTTGCAAATTCTCGAAACGCTTTTTCAGTTGATATTCGCTCAAGCTGAATCGTATCCATGATGCTATTTAAGGCGGTATTTGCTAAAAAGATCGTTTGCGCGGTATGCTCTGCCAAAATAACCGTTAAATTGGACAACTCCTCAGAATGATTGTCGATACTGTTTTGACGCAATAAGTATGCAGATAACGAGGCATTAACACAGAAAATGATTGCCAATATAAAAGCGGTGACCAGAATAATTCTGGAGTTACGACGAATATTGGAGCTCAATTCATAACTAATGGTCATGCGGCATCTCTATAAGCTTGGGAAATCTCAATAAATTTGTCTTGATCCATTAGAAAGGCCTCTACCACCGCAGGATCAAAACGAATGCCCTTAAGACGTTGAATTTCTTCGCAGGCCATTTGGTGTGTCCATGCATCTTTGTAAACACGCTCACTAATTAAGGTGTCATAGGTATCCGCCAGAGACATAATTCTCGCTGGCAAAGGAATATCAAGCCCCCGCAAGCCTCGAGGATAAGCACTGCCATCCCAGTTTTCATGATGGCAGCCCGCTATACCGATCGCATCCTCCAGAACAGAGGTGTGCTTAATATCCCCAATTAGGGTTGCCTTTAATACCTGTTCACCCAAAACAGCATGAGTCTTCATTACATGCCACTCATCCTCAGTCAGAGATCCCTGCTGTTTGAGAATTGAATCGGGAATGCCAACCTTGCCAATATCGTGTAATGGCACCGCTCAAGTAATGTCCTCAATTAAATCATCAGAGAGCTCGTCGCTGTATTGATTCATAGAGCGTAGCCGCTTTGCAATGGTTTCAACATACTTCTTGGTTCGCACAATGTGATTGCCAGTCTCGTTATCGCGAACCATTGAGAGGGAATTGAGGCTATTTAACAAGCCGTCCTCAATGGCGTAGGCACTTTTTTGTGCTCTTGCATTAATTTTTCAAGATAGTAATTGGCAATTAATATGCACACCATCATAGTTGAGGGGCCGGCAATTACCCTTAGACCAAACCCCAAAATTTCTTCCTGAAATAGGGATGGAAGGGTTGCGATTTCTTGGAAGTACATAATTACTGAACGACTTCCTCTAGCAAGCAACTGCACTGTATCAGCAAGCATGATTAGCTTAAGCTGATGGGAAGCATCGGATTTACTCAACCCATAGAGAACGCTGATCTGCCAAATAGACGCGACCGATATTGCCAGATTCATCAAATGAATCCGATCATTGGTACTTCCATAATTGAGAAGATACAAGTAAACCGATGCAATAAAAGTAAACCAAAGCGCTGCAAAGGCTTGCTTTGATCTCGTTATAGTGCCGCTCCATGCGCTAAATAACAAGCAGATGCACAAGGCGCCTACGAGCAGCATGAGATTGGCAATAAATAAATTCAACTTGCCAAGCAAGGAAGTCAAAAAAGGCTCAGAGATGAGGTTGCATAAGCCACAAGCCTAAGTGGCTAGTAGTTAATACTAAATTGATCGTTTAGCTTCTGCCGACCCCAATATAGGGGTGTCAGCAAGCCAATAAAAGTGCTGAAGAATAATGCAAAATAAAATGTTTGGTTCGCTAACTGCATTATGTTGGCATCAGAATCAAATGCGAATTAAATCACTCATATAGCATCATGGATTGACAAAAACTACAGTCCTGAAGCTCAGTGTATAGCTATTGTCTCGAATCTTGAATGGCTTAAATCTTGAATGGCTTAAGAGCACCAAAACTGTCTTAGTCGAGCCATGCCTACCGTTGTCACCTATCGGCATAAAGTGACTAAAACCCAATAATTCTCTGTTTTATCGCCTTGCGCGACCCCAAGGGCAATATTTAAGCTAATGGCATTAAAATACCAACATCATGAAAACACCAGAACTATTAGCCCCCGCAGGTAGCCTGCAGATGCTCGAAACTGCCTTTGATTTTGGGGCGGATGCGATTTATGCGGGTCAGCCACGCTATTCATTACGCGTTCGTAACAATGACTTTGGCAAGATTGAGGTTCTCAAGCAAGGTATCGATACCACACATGATCTGGGTAAAAAGTTTTATTTAGTTTCCAACCTCCTGCCTCACGGTGCCAAGACACGCACTTACATTCGGGACATGTCGCCAGTGGTTGCCTTAAAGCCGGATGCATTGATCATGTCCGACCCTGGCCTCATCATGATGGCACGTGAAGCATGGCCCGATATGCCGATTCACCTATCAGTGCAGGCCAATACTGTAAATGGTGCTTCCGCAAAATTTTGGCGTTCTGTTGGAATAAGCCGCGTCATTCTTTCTCGCGAACTCTCCTTTGATGAAATCAAGGAAGTCCGTCAGGACTGCCCCGAAATGGAGCTGGAAGTTTTTGTACATGGCGCACTCTGCATCGCCTATTCGGGTCGTTGTTTACTCTCTGGCTACATGTCGCATCGCGACTCGAACCAGGGTGCTTGCACTAATGCCTGCCGCTGGGATTACAAGGTCAAACCTGGCCAACAAACACAAAGTGGTGATGTAATTTTACTTCAAGAGGCCAGAAGGCCTGATGATTCAATGCCAATGGAAGAAGATGAACATGGCACATACATCATGAATTCGAAGGACCTACGCGCCATTGAACACATTGAACACCTCACCAATATGGGAGTGGATTCATTCAAGATTGAGGGACGGACTAAATCTCCCTACTATGTTGCACGCACTTGCCAAGCATATCGCAGTGCAATTGATGATGCGGTTGGAGGCAAGCCATTCAATACCACGTTATTAGGCAACCTAGAGGGACTTGCCAATCGTGGGTATACCGACGGTTTTTATGAGCGTCATCACGATAAGGAATACCAGCTCTATATGCGCGGTCATTCTCTCTCGGGTAGAAGCCTCTATGTTGGCGAAACACTGGAAGTAGATCAAGTCACAGGGCGAGTCAAAGTGAATGTGAAAAATCGCTTTGCTGTTGGTGACAAAATTGAAGTGATTGAACCCCAGGGAAATCAAGACCTTGTTTTGGATGCCATGTGGAATCTCAATGATGAACCGATTACGGTTGCTCCTGGCTCAGGCCACTTTGTTTGGATCAAACCCGCCCTTCAAGGCAAAAAAGCTTATATCGCGCGCTACACCAATGAACCCGCTCCACCCGAGGTGGCGACAAGTTGCGCTAGTGGCGAATCCTGTTGCAACGCTTAACCCAATAATTTTGTAATGACTAATATAGTCTCCCCAGCAGTCCCTGAAAAACCGAGCATCAAGGAATGTAGCGGCCACTATTCCTTGGGGCGGTGCTTGCGGGTCAGTATTGGCAAGAGTAATTTGGCCTCGACTATGGGGTCTTAATAAACAAACATGACAAGAGTAGCCATGACTCATGTGCAATTTACGTGCGTGATCATCTACCAATGCAACCACGAAGTGCAATTGAATATCTGGCGCCGATACAGTGGGATCCGTTTAAGAAACCCGCCCGCCTCTGCAAAATTGCTCGCAAACATGCCTCTGCGGGATTTTGAGTAGCGTTGATATTCTCTAAGGAGTTTTAGGGTGCCAGCAACCGAGATGCCAATTAAATTCGTATCATCTGCCTCATAGCCAAATATAAAATCTGGATGATCTTGTAGATTTTGACCGACTCTCGGAAGGTTATGAACCACTGGAATATGAAGTTGCTGAAGATGCTCGGCAGGGCCAATGCCAGATAGCATCAGCAATTGAGGAGAAACAATTGCTCTAGCGCACAGAATTACTTCTTTTCGTGCGCGCGCTTCTTTTTGTACGCCATTTTGGCGGTACAAAATCCCCATCGCGCGTCCTTCTTGAATCACGATACGCTCAAGGTTTGCACTACCAAGTTTTGACGATTTTCCAAATGCGGAAACAAGTAAGCCCTAGCAGCACTGCAACGCTCACCATTTTGGTGAGTAACTTGATAGATCCCTAGACCTTCTTGCGTCTCGCCATTGAAATCTTCACTAATCGGAAACCCCGCTTGCTTTGCTGCAGCTATAAAAATCTCTTGATAGGGGTTGTCAGATTGAAGGTGGGAAACGTGTAGAGGGCCGTTATTGTCATGAAATGACCCAGTTAAATTGGCATTACATTCACTTTTAATGAAGTACGGCAGTAAATCTTGGTATGACCAGCCTGAATTTCCCAAAGATGCCCAGTGATCATAGTCTAACGGATGCCCACGGGAACGGATGCCCACGGGTATAGGTGAGCAACATGGCCGCTGCAGCCAAGGGAGTATTGACAACAAAACAGTCGGCCCCTACCGCCAGCTTCAAAAAGTGCCACCGTATTAGCGCCTGATTCATTAAGTCGAGACGCAACAACTGAACCAGCCGATCCACCGCCAATGAAAAAGTAATCAAATTCGGTGATTGGATACATGACTTTATTAAGAATTGTTCATTAATACGCTCTGGGGTCTAAGCGACGCATTTCACCCTCAATCCAGTTTTCCACTTCCTCTTGAAGTTGATCCTCGGTTTTGCCTGCCACTGTAATAACGGGGCCGATCGATACGGTGATTAAGCCAGGCTTCTTAACGAATGTATTTCGTGGCCATAAGAGACCTGAGTTCTGAGCGATTGGCAGGATATTGGTATCGGTACTGATAGCCAAGCGCACACCGCCACGCCGGCAAGGCTTTAAAGAGCCTCTGGGCGTGCGGGTACCCTCCGGAAATATCGATATCCATTTTCCTTCCCGCAAACACTGCTTGCCTAACTTGGCCACTGCCTCGCGGGCTTTTTCACGATCACCTCGGTTGATGTGAATCATTCCCAAAGACCCTAAAGCCCAACCAAAGAAAGGCAAAAGCAGTAATTCGCGCTTGAATACAAAACAGAGTTCATTAGGAAAAAGTGCTGGGTAAGCAATCGCCTCCCAAGCAGACTGGTGTTTTCCCAAAACAATCAATGGCGTTTGATGATCTGAAGGGATATTGTGTAAGCCTTCAACTTTGTATCGCACTCCGCATAATTTTGAAAGCACCCAGAGGGCTAATTTGCACCACACCACGCCGACTTGATAACGCGTGGAAGACTTCGAAAACGGTATCAACAACAAAATCACGGAGGCAAAAATAACCACCGTAAAAATTCCGTACAAATAAAATAAAACTGCTCCGAGCCACAACATGTTAATAAGTTCCAAAAATCGATTGGTAAAAAGAATGAATCTACAATGGATTAATTGATAAGCGCTTTCTTAGCTGCGACATACTCCGTTTCTAAGGTGTCGATAATCTGTGCTACAGAGGGAACATCATCAACAAGGCCAACTCCTTGACCGGCACCCCATATATCCTTCCACGCTTTGCTACTACCAGCCTCTTTATTTTCCTGCGAGAGCTTGGCAAAGGCGCCAGGATCACCGGCTGGCAAATGATTGGGATCAAGCCCTGCGTTTTCAATACTTTTCTTGATGTAATTACCGGATATTCCCGTGAAGTAGTCCGTGTAAACAACATCGGAAGCGCTCGCATTCACAATCGCCTCTTTGTAGGCGTCGCTCGCATGTGCCTCTTGGCTAGCGATAAACCGGGTACCCATATATAGGCAAAATCCGCACCCATGGCCTGAGCTGCCAAAACTGCCAATCCAGTGCTAATGGCGCCAGAGAGTACGATTGGCCCCTGAAATATTTTCGCACTTCACCGACTAAGGCAAACGGCGACAACCCACCCGCATGCCCCAGCAGCAATGAGAATCAAACCATCTACACCTGCCTCAAGTGCTTTTTCAGCGTGACGCAAACTAATGACGTCATGCAGAACAATCCCTCCGTAACTATGAACAGCATCGATCATGTCTTTAATGGGGGCACGTAAGCTAGTGATGTAAACGGAATGCGGTGCTTTACACAAACCCGCATGTCTTGCTCAAGGCGTACATTGGAGACATGCACAATTTGATTTACTGCGAGCGGACCAACCTTCGATTGTGGATTTCGCTGCTGATGCGAATTCACCTCCTCCTGAATTTGCGTGAGCCCATTCATCCAAGAGTTCAGGGGGACGAGCATTGAGCGCCGGAAAGGACCCCACAATACCAGCTAGACATTGGGCTTTCACCAATTCTGGATAACTCACGGTAAACATCGGCGCTGCAATGACTGGCAGTCGGAGTCCTCGCAATGCCTTTGGAAGATGAGAATTGCTCATAGATGGTGCGATTGGCACGCTTGTCGGCGAACCGAATAAAGGCTTGAATACCATGTTCGTGATGATGAACGCCGCACGCCTTGGAGTTGGTATGCAGAGCCTTGGTTTGACTGAAGTGGCATATCAAAACTCTGCGGCTTACGCCAAGGAACGACTACAAATGCGCAGCCTTAAAGGTGCCACAGAACCTGAATTTTTCACCCAGATGTACGACGCATGTTGTTAACCCAACGCGCCTATGCAGAGGGTGCTAGAGCATTTGCATATTGGGTGGCCTTGATGATTGACACAGAACTATCACATCCAGATGAATCTGTACGCAAAGAGACCAATGAAATGGTGTCCTTATTAACTTAACCCCCATCGTCAAAGCGTTCCTCACGGATAACGCGTTTATTGCAACTAATGAAGGCCTGCAAGTGTTTGGTGGTCACGGTTACATTGCGGAATTGGGAATGGAGCAGTATGTTCGGGATGCCCGCATCACGCAGACTCTGATCCAGAGGTGCTGGATGCACTCGAAACCTTTATAAGGGTGTTGTTCGCGCAGAAGATACGCCCAACTTTGTCAGCAACCGTGTTGGCGTTTTCTCTATCTTGGCAGTATTTGCGCAAGCGCAAAAATTTGGTTTGGGCAGATGCTATTACCGGTAGCAAACTGGGTCGCCCTAAATCGGCAACGTTTCGAACCAGCGATGTCGTTGGACTAGACACCATGGCGCACGTCATTAAAACCATGGAGAACTCCCTACAGAGCGATTCATTTTCGAGTCTATTTAAGGTTCCTGATGTCGTTGCAAAGCTGATTGAAAAAGGTGCGTTAGGTCAAAAGACAAAAGCCGGTTTTTATCGTAAAGACGGCAAAGCGGTCATGGTTCTTGATCCTGCGAACGGTGAATATAAGCCCTCCACCGCCACAGTTGATCCGATTGTAGAATGAATCTTAAAAAAGCCGGTAGCAGAGAGATTGGGATTACTCAGAGAAACTGATCATCCTCAAGCGCAATTTTTGTGGTCTATCTACCGCGACATCTTCCACTACTGCGCCATTCATTTAGCAAGCATCGCTGACTCCGCACGCGAAATCGACTTTGCTATGCGCTGGGGATACGGCTGGGATAAGGGTCCGTTCGAAGATTGGCAAGCAGCTGGCGTTACTCAAGTAGCCAATTGGATTAAAGAGGACATTGATTCCGGCAAAACCCTCAGCAAAGAACCGCTACCGCATTGGATCTTTAATGGGCCTGTGGCGGAGAAGCAAGCCTTCCACACACCAGAAGGTTCTTGGTCAGCTGCACAAAATCGATTCATCCAGCGATCCACCCTTCCCGTCTACCAAAAACAGGTTTTTCGAGCCCCTCTTCTTGGAGATGGCTCACCAGACCCAAGAACGGCTGGCACAACGATTTACGAAAATGCTGATCTACGCGCATGGGTTGACCCCAATGAGCCAGGGGTATTAATCGCTTCGTTTAAATCCAAAATGAATACGATCAGCCCAGACGTTTTAACGGTATTCAAAAAGCGATTGAATTGGCTGAAGCAGACTATTCTGGCTTAGTCATTTGGCAACCTACCTCCCTAAAACTTGGCACTCCCGGCGGCCCCTTCTCTTCGGAGCAAATCTCGAAACTGGCCTGCCCATGGTGATGAAAGGCGGACCTGCTGGTGTCGAACCATTTGTAAAGTTGTTTCAAGACACCATGATGCGTGTGAAATACTCCAAAGTCCCCGGTGGTGTGCGCGGTATCCGGCATCGCTCTTGGTGGTGGTTGTGAGTTGGTCATGCAGTCGGCTCGGCGCGTCGCGGCAATCGAAAGTTACATCGGCTTAGTCGAGGTGGGTGTCGGCCTTCTGCCAGCGGGTGGTGGTCTGAAAGAAGCGGCCATTCGTGCAGCAACCGCGATTCATGCGATGAAGCGGAAAAATTTAAAGCATGCCATGGTGACGATGTGCGTTGGTACGGGAATGGGTGCTACCGGTATTTTTGCTGCCTGTTAAGGAAATCCATCTTTATTAATAAGGAGCTGAGATGTCAAATAAATGGTTTTTAATCGTTCTAAAGTTATCGCCATCCTGTCTGCTAAATAGCATTAGCGCAGACCACTGACCCCGCAATTGGCGTATGGAAAACGATTGATGACAAAACCAATCAACCAGCATCACTCATCAAGATTGATGAGGTTAATGGTAGCCTAGAAGGTACCATCATTAAGACATTCCCGCGTCCCAATGAAACGCTTTTAGTCAATTGCAATCTCTGCAAAGACGAGCTCAAAGATAAGCCGATTATTGGCCTAAAAATCATGAGTGGCTTAAAACAAGATAAACCTGGGGGATGGTCAGGCGGAAAAATTCTAGATCCCAAAGAGGGTGAATACTACAAAGTCAAAATCAGTACCGAAGATGACAAGAAGATGGATGTTCGTGGGTATATCGGCGTACCACTTTCTTGGTAGAACCCAAGTTTGGTACGAGGCTGAGCAGTAAGGAAATCTAAACGATCTTTTTAATACTTCTAAAGATCTTCAATCCACCCCAACCTACTGCCAACAACTTTCTAGCTAGCTTTGGCTTATAGTGCGCCAAGGTGGCAAACGCACTAGTCCAGAGCAATGGATTATTTTTTAGAAAGGGGAAGGCATCAACGCCCTTGGCCGCCCATGAGAGCCGCTTTTCCCAGGGCTTAAAGTGTTTAGCAAACTCACGTCGCTCCAAAACAGAACGCTCTTGCAACGCTTGCCGACGCGTCTCTAGAGTATTTAAAGTGCTACCCATTAAGTGATATCTTGTTGGTCCTTGGCTAATTCAGCAATCGATGCTTCAAATAACTTCGGCATATTGTTGAGAGATTGTCTAATCAGGAGCGCAAGGATGAGCCCAACCCCAATGAAAGCCCCTGTCAGCAAGCTTAATGCCAACATTTTGTCGGATTCCCAGCTATAGATCACAATCAGCAAGGCCAGCATCACTAAGCCAAAGAATAAAAAGAACAAGGCGCAAACAATTAAGACCAACAGGCTAATGAATTTATTTCTGGCAATCTGAACATCTACCGATAAAAGCTCTAACCGCGTCTGCGCTATAGATGCTCCAGTAGAGGCCAGGCTTTTAATGGAAGCAAGGAAGTTTTCTTGAGACATATGGGCCTAGCGACGACGTATAAATAAGCCAATCAGCAAGCCCAATCCAGCAGCCACTCCGACAGCCTCCCAGGGATTTCGGTGAACAAAATCATCTGCCCCCAAAGCTACTGCCTTCGCCTTATCTGTCAGCGATCCTTCTAATCTTGAGAGACTGGCTTTTGCACCAGCAATAGTGTCAAGTGCCTTATTGCGAATGGAGCTAATTGTTTCACTCGGATGATCCTCGGTGACTTTAATTAAAGCCTCAGCATCCACCATCAGGTTTTTGAATTCACCAATGAGTTGATCGGCGCTAGCGGATACCGCTTCCCGGTCGACTTGGTGATCTGATTTTTTTGCACTCATAAATGCTCCACGAATCCTTTATTCACTCTATTCTAAGCACTCCTAGGTGCCGAACCAAGGAGTAGAACCGTCATTCCTGCATTAGCAGCCTTAAAGTGCCTTAAAAACTGTTTCAAGCCCGGGCGTTGCTTAATAAGCGATTGGTATACGGGGCTAGCATAGGGAACCATCTCTCCGAAGCAATACTCTTCAACGCGATCTGCATAGCAATTATTTTCCAGTGCATCATGGACCGCCCTCTTAATATGACCACCCTTTCCGGATGACCCATACCCATGAATCAACACGATAGTCTTGATACCCAACTCTTGCAGCTCACGAATCTTGGCCGCCAGGTTGTCAAGAGCCTCCTCGACTGAAAGATTACCGCGCTTGATATTGAGCTCAACAGTATCCGATATCACATGCGGAGGGATAATGATCCACAGTGCGGACAATCGTCAAATAATCCACGTGGATTACCGCATTCTGGACATTCTGCTATTTGAATCAAAGAGCTGACTATGCAGAATGCTGCTCAATTAGGAGCAGTACTTCATCTCTAGGGTGCGAGCATCAGAAGATTTGTCATCAACCATCAGATTCAGCTTCTTATGCGCAATATCTCGATTTTCTTGAGTTTTTAAGTGGCGATCAATCAAACTGGAGACGTCCTTGCGTATCGACGTATTGCCATACTGCAAACTCTTTAAGGTAGATGCTGCTTCAGCGGAAAGTTTACATTGCTGGCTAACAAGTGCAGATGAATCAGAGGATGTGCTTGCATAAGCGAATGCGGCTACAGAAATTGTGACGGTTGCTAATAGAGTCTTTTTCATTTTTAGTTCCTTATTTTGTAACCACAAGTTGGACAACACTCCAAATCCTTTGCTCTCGTTTTGCGGAGAGCGGCGTATACGCTGGATTCTGAAATTTGCATCTTTCTAGCGGCTTGAGCTGCGCTCAGGCCCTTCCCTATCCACTCCAAGGCCTGATGTGTTTTCGGTATTTGTCGCTTCATTTCATCTCCCGGTTCAGTACTTCATAAATTACATTATGACAAACCCCAAGCCTCGACTCAGAAAATGCTTGGGGGAAACAGGTAGATGAAAAACGGCCTGGGATTGAGAAAAAAACGGTCTGGATTCGGGACGATAGTATTATTTTGCTAACTAAGGAGCCAACTATGCTCCGTATTGCACTATTACTTGCCGCCGCTTTTGCCATAGTCATCACCGGCTGTGCTAATAACGATAGAAAATTAGTTCATGGGAAGTAAACGACGTCTATCAATCCACTACCGCGACCCCGAATAGCGCTGGCGGAAAGACCTATGTCGGGCCTTCGATCAACACGATGGTGAAGCCAATACCTATGAGATGTTTAATCTACGAAGCGATCTATCTGCCCAAGGCACTAACGAATTGCAGATTCATTTGACCTATTTCAATCAAATGCGCAACTACGATTCGGCCTCTCTTCTCAATGGCCCCGCAACTACATTAAAAGTCATCCCCAAAGAAGCCGGCCTATGCGAAGCCAAAGGCTGTATGTTTAAGGAATTGGTATCAGTGAATTTAACGGATGCGTTTTTGAAACAGAATTTGAATGATGGATTTCAGTTAAAAATCTCATCAAAAGCTGGAATTAGCACTGTAGTTTATGTGCCGCCCCAGTACATTAAGGGCTATCTCAAAGCAGTGGATGGCAAGAACTATTAATCCACGCCTAGTCCCCCTGGATTGGGGGAGCTCTTTACGAGAGTGAAATAAAAAACCGCCCGAAGGCGGTTTTTTTTGAAGCAATTACTGTGTATTAATCGGCAGCTTTACGGCTCTTAGCAGCTGGCCTAGCAACAGCGTATTGACCTTGAAGGTTTGCCAAAGCAGAATCAACATTCTTTTCAAAAGTTGCAAATGCATCAGTTGCAGTTGCACGAACTTGGTCAAACTGTTGGAGAGAAGCTTCGAATGCAGTTTTGAATGCAGGTACAAATGCCTCAGAACCAGCAGGAGCAGACTTAGTAGCTTCCTTAACAAACTTAACTAAGTCATCACGAGCGTCATCAATAGAAGCGTCTACAACTTGAGTAACTTCTTTGTTACCGTTACGAACAACTTTGTTTACTTTAGCTTGGTAGCAGCAGCATACTTAGCAGCTTCTTGAGCAGCTTCTGGCTGAGCCAATTTAGCCAATTGTTGTGGATCCTTGATTGCCAACAATTGTGAGCTTGCATCTTGTGCAGCAGCCAATGCATCTTTAGCAGCAGCTTGGTTGAGTTCTGCTAATTCTTGAGCACTTTCAACAGCTACTTGCGCCAAATGTTTAGCGTTCTCAACAGCTTTAGCTTTAGCTTGAGCGATTTGATCGTTTAATTGAGCTTGAAATATGATTAATCCTTTATGAAATTGGGTTACATTTTTTGTTGCGATGCACCATTGTTTCAAAGTTTATGCTGTATTGCAACAATTATTTATTGCTAAGCAACAAATAAATTTCAATAGAAAATTTTTCTGTTTAAATTCAATAGCTTATAGATTTATACGGGCAACAAAAAACCCAACTTTTCATGAAAAAAGCTGAGTTTTTGTCAAAAAGTACTGGCGGAGACGAGAGGATTCGAACCTCCGATCAGAGTTTTAGCCCCGATGCTCCCTTAGCAGGGGAGTGCCTTCGACCAGCTCGGCCACGTCTCCGTACTTTTGCTACCTAACTGCGCCCCACAGTTTAACGGATAACCGCCTCTGCAGGGTTTTTGACTGGGCAATTGAACTATTTTTGGTCTAACTCAAATGCCTTGTGCAAAGCTCGTACCGCCAATTCCATGTACTTCTCATCAATCACGACAGATATTTTGATTTCGCTCGTGGAGATCATCAAAATATTGATACCCTCTTCCGATAAGGTGCGGAACATTTTGCTGGCAATACCAACGTGTGAGCGCATGCCGACACCAACCACTGAAACTTTAGAAACTTTAGGATCACCCGAAATCTCTTTTGCTTCGATGTGCGCTTGTACGGTTCCTTTCAAAATATCCAAGGCCTTTTGATAGTCAGCGCGTGGCACTGTGAATGTAAAGTCAGTCTTACCATCAACCGATTGGTTTTGAATGATGATGTCCACATCAATATTGGCATCGGCAATCGGGCCCAAAATTTGATAAGCAATGCCTGGGCGATCAGGCACTCCGAGTACGGTAATTTTCGCTTCATCGCGCGCAAAGGCGATGCCGGAAATAACTGCGGCTTCCATAGTGCTGTCCTCTTCAAATGTTATTAAGGTGCCCGACTTCATCTCTTGGTCTAAAGGCATCAACGGATCTGTCAAGGATGACAGAACACGGGTTTTAACTTTGTATTTACCCGCAAATTCAACGGAACGAATTTGCAACACCCTCGAACCGAGGCTGGCCATCTCCAACATTTCTTCAAAGGTAATTTTGTCCAAACGACGCGCATCTTCGCAAACGCGTGGGTCAGTGGTGTACACACCATCGACATCGGTGTAGATCAAGCACTCATCCGCTTTCAGCGCTGCGGCCATCGCAACAGCGGAGGTATCGGAGCCACCGCGACCCAAGGTAGTGATGTTTCCTTCCGGATCCACTCCCTGAAAGCCTGTCACCACTACCGCACGTCCGGCGTTCAAATCTTTCAAAATCTTTTGATCATCAATGCTCTTAATGCGCGCTTTTGTAAATGATGAATCGGTATGAACAGTTACTTGCCAACCAGCATAGCTCGCTGCATCAATACCTTTACGCATCAATGCCAACGCAAGCAAACCGGAGCTAACCTGCTCACCAGTCGATGCAATTTGATCTAACTCGCGAGGATTGGCATCGGGATTAATCTCCTTGGCCAAACCCAATAAGCGGTTAGTTTCGCCTGACATTGCCGATGGCACCACCACCACTTGGTGACCGGCACGCATCCACTTAGCAACGCGTTTAGCGACATTCGCAATACGCTCAACTGAGCCCATTGAGGTGCCACCATATTTATGAACAATAAGGGCCATAAAACTGTCTGTAATCTATTGGTTTGTTGATTTAAGCCTTACCACTCAGCCACAGGCCTAAAAATGGTTTATTTTACAGGGTTTGAACCCGCTAAGAGCCCTCTTGCCATTCGGGCATAACCCGTGGCCCTTGATGAACGAGATGCGGATAGCTGACGCCAATGCCAGCAACAGCGATCAACTCGCCCTCAATGTAAAGCAGCGGGGCCTGACGTTGCCAAGGAGGAATATCGGCCTCCTGAAAAAGATTCTTGAGGGTTTTACGGGGTCCCTTCGATTTAATCTGCAATTTCTCTGCACCTGAACGGGCCTTTTGGCTGACCGCCCCGCTCTTCTGCGCGTTTTTGACCCAGTCTGCTGGCAAGCCAGGCCCCTTACTGTTGCTCGCCACCGATTGAAGTACCCACTGGCCGTTTATTTGAGGCACGAGTTGCAATTGACCCCGCCATAAACGAATTGCCTTTTCATCGTGGACCCATTCCAGCTGAGTATCCGCTTTCGCAGATTGCAAATCACGATACCAAGCATCCAACCGCTCTTGCGATGGCATCGCCAATTGTTTTTGCTTAAGCCAATACCGCAGCACGTTGTTTGCGGCAAGAAAATCTGACTTCGCCAGGGCTAGCCAGGGCTTTACATTGAGTAATCCCTCAGAAAAAATGCCCACCCCATCGTGAATCGCCAAACGATCCAACAAACTCTGCGCATCACTGAGTAAGGAAGCGCTACGAGCCATATTAGCAATTGCTTGAGGCTGAATTTTTTCTAACTTTGGAAGAATGTCTTTGCGAATGGCATTGCGTCGATACTTTTTATCCTGGTTACTAGGATCCTCAATCCACTTCAGACGATGCTCTTTTGCGTAAACCTCAAGATTAGCTCTACTGAGATTGATTAACGGGCGCCAGAGGGTAATTGGCTTTATGGAGCCCCCTATTCTTCTTACCTCCGGCATGCCGGATAAGCCTGCTACACCCGCTCCACGTAAGAGTTGCAAAAGAACCGTCTCGGCTTGGTCGTTTTGGTGATGTGCCAACAGTAAATCGTCTACGCCATGATCTTCACAAAGACTTGCCAGGGCCTCATAGCGTCCCGCTCTCGCTCTAGCTTCAACATTACCCAGCTCATGATCCAAATGCAGTAATCGAAAATCAAATGGCACTCGATATTTTTTGGCAAGCTGTTCGCAAAAGAGTAGCCATTCATCAACGGGCTTTTGCAAACCATGATGAATATGAAAAACAATAATTTCAACAGAATGTTTTTGAGCTTGCGACTTGCAAACAGAATCTAACAATACAACCGAATCGAGGCCACCACTCAGGGCAACCGCAATTCGTTTTGTAGGCTTAGGATTTGGCGGCGATTTCCTTGAACTTGCCATAACTCATGAGACGCTCATGGCGACGCTCAAGCAATGCATCAATCTTCATGCCATCAAAGGTTTTCAGTGACTCTGAGAGTGCCTTGCGCATATTGCTCATCATGGCATCGTAATCACGATGAGCACCACCAATAGGTTCGGTCACAATCTTATCGATTAACCCCAACGCCTTTAAACGCTGGGCAGTTAGGCCCAATTGCTCAGCAGCCTCAGAGGCTTTGTCTGCGGTCTTCCAGAGGATGGAGGCACATCCCTCAGGGGAGATTACAGAGTAGGTTGAGTTCTGCAACATCAGTACCACATCCCCCATTGCAATCGCTAGCGCACCACCAGACCCGCCCTCGCCGATGATGGTGGCAATAATAGGCACCTCTAATTCTGCTTGGACATATAAATTACGACCGATCGCCTCTGATTGATTGCGCTCTTCCGCATCAATCCCTGGAAATGCGCCTGGTGTGTCTACAAAGGTAAATACGAGAATACCAAATTTTTCTGCCAGGCGCATCAAGCGCATTGCTTTGCGATAGCCCTCTGGGCGACTCATGCCAAAGTTGCGCATGGCACGCTCTTTAGTGTCGCGGCCTTTTTGATGACCAATCACCATACAAGGCTGGTCATCAAAACGTGCTAATCCGCCAATAATCGATTGATCATCTGCAAATGTGCGATCACCATGCAACTCATGAAAGTCTGTAAACAAAGCATTGACATAATCCAAGGTGTAAGGACGCTGTGGATGACGGGCTACTTGTGAAACTTGCCATGGTGTTAAGTTGGCATAAACATCTTTGGTAAGCTGCAGACTCTTTTCGGAAAGCGTTTTAATCTCATCGGAGATATCTACCGATGATTCGTCCTGCACAAAACGCAGCTCTTCAATTTTTGACTCAAGTTCAGCGATTTGCTGCTCAAAATCCAGGAAAGTCGTTTTCATAGTCAGATTTTAATATTCAACCGGGATGGGGTCGATACTTCTCCACATATACCAAGTAGCAACGGTACGCCATGGGGCCCAATTCGCTGCTACCTCCCTAGCCTCATGCCGACTTACCGGCTCTCCACTGAAATAATTGAGGGAAATTGCCTTAATTAGACCAACATCGTCCAAGGGCAGGATATTAGGGCGAACCATATTAAAAATCAGGAACATTTCGGCGGTCCAGCGACCAATTCCGCGAATAGCACTTAATTCTTTAATCACGCTCTCGTCGTCCATGTCTTTCCACTGGTTAGCATGCAAGCGCCCAGAGTCAAAGTGATCGGCCAAATCGCGAATGTACTCGACTTTACGTCCAGATAGTCTAGCGGCTCGTAATTCCTCGGTCGAAAGTGATAAGACATTTTTAGGGTGCATTTTTTTCTTGCAAGCAATCATCACTCTATCCCACACCGCTTGCGCTGCTGCAACGGATATTTGTTGGCCGACAATTGCTCGGGCTAGAGTAGTAAATGCATCACCTCGCGTCACTAAAAATCCTGAACCATACTTCGGAATCAGTTTTTTTAAAATGCGATCTTGCTTCATGAGCTCGCGACAAGCCTGCTCCCAATACTCCGGGGCAGATTCCGTCAGAATCGTTTTTTCTTTTGCAGCCAACACTACGCTCTACGCCATTCGGTAATGCCACCAGGTTTATCTTCCAAGGAAACCCCTTGTTCGAGCAGTGTTGTGCGAATGTGATCAGCTTTGGCAAAATCTTTTGCCTGTTTAGCAGCTATCCGCGCAGAAATTTGTTCTTCGATTTGCTCCGGACTTAAATCACCCTGTTTTTTAGATCCTGACTGCAAAAACTCGATAGGATCCCGTTGCAAGAAGTTCATAGTTCCAGCCAAGCCCTTCAAAAGGCCTGCTAGTGCTTGCTTTTCTGAGCCCTGGGAGCGATTTACCTCGGTCGCTAAATCAAACATGACTGCAATAGCCTCAGGGGTATTGAGATCATCATTCATCGCCCCTGTAAAGCGCTTGACCCATGGATTGTTGCCGTCTAAGACACTACTATCGGTTGAATGAGTTTGCGATAGAGCAGTGTATAACCTTACTAGACCTGCGCGAGCCTCTTCGAGCTGAGTGTCACTGTAATTGATCGGGCTACGATAGTGTGCTTTCAACATAAAGAAACGTAGCACTTCAGGATCAAACCGCTTGAGAACATCCCGAATCAGAAAGAAATTACCAAGAGACTTGGACATTTTTTTTTCGTTGACACGAATGTGGCCATTGTGCATCCAGTAGTTCACAAATGGAGCATCTTCTTCGCTACGATTCTGTCCGTACAAGACACCTTCGCTTTGAGCAATTTCATTTTCGTGATGGGGAAGCTGAAGATCAGCGCCACCACCATGAATATCAAAATGCTCTCCAAGCAAGTCGCAAGACATTGCCGAGCATTCGATATGCCAGCCTGGGCGACCCTCACCCCATGGCGAACTCCAGCGCGTATCAGCAGGCTCCTCAGGCTTAGCGCTCTTCCACAAAACAAAGTCCAATGGGTCACGCTTGCCACCACTGACAGCAATACGCTCACCCGCATTGAGTTCATCCAATGACTTTCCAGAAAGCTGGCCATAACGCGGCAGTAGGCGCACTGCAAAATTGACGTCGCCATCTGCCGCTTGATAGGCAAGTTCATTGTCAATAAGTCGGCCAATCATTCCTTGCATTTGTTGAATGTAATCTGTAGCACGAGGCTCTTTATCAGGATGCACGAGACCTAACTCATCCGAATCGGCGTGCATGGCATCGATGAAGCGATTCGTTAACGCAGAAATGGGTTCGCCGTTTTCTAGGGCGCGATTGATAATCTTGTCATCAATATCGGTGATATTGCGAACGTAAAGAACTTCATAGCCGCTTGCTCGGAGCCAACGAACCACCATGTCAAAAACAATCATGACGCGAGCGTGCCCAATATGGCAAAAATCATAGACCGTCATGCCGCAGACATACATCTTCACCTTACCCGGTAGGATGGGCTTAAAGACCTGTTTGGAACGGCTGAGGGTGTTATAGATTTGCAGCATAGAGCTATAAAGGTGCGGCAAGTAGCGCCAATTTGTTAGACTGAGCGCTGAGTATATCGAATGAGACCGTTTTTCACCCCCTCCCCTATGTTTGTGACCCCTAAAGCCCTGCTTACCACCCTTTTGATGGTTTTGGTAGCTACGTCCAGCCTTTTGCTCATCAGCGGGTGCAGCACACCAGCCCAACAACTTGCAAACGCCGAAATTGCGGCAGTTAACAAGCAAGAAACGACTTCCCCGCAAGCAAAAACACAGGCTTATCTTGGTGGATACGGCCCGATTGACCCTCCACGTCTTACCACAGACTCACCATACGACCCTCCCAATCCAGAGCTATCCGAAACGGTTGGCGTTCCGTTCTTATCGTTTTTAATTATTGAGCCTGATCCTTTTACTAAAAATGCAGTGCCATCCGATGTTGAGAAACTAATCAAAGCACGCCAATATCAAGATGCCATCGATTTAATTAATGCAAAACTCAAAAAGACGCCAAAAAATGTTCAACTACGCTATGTGAAAGCTCGCGTACAAATTGAGCTGCGCGATTTTGATGCCGCCAAGAAAACACTGGTTGAAATTACACAGCAATTTCCTGAGTTGCCAGAACCCTATAACAATCTGGCAGCCATTGCCGCCAATCAAAACAAGTGGCTTGAAGCACGCGATTACTTAGAGCTTGCTCACAAGCTACGCCCCAGCTATAGCATTGCATCGGCCAACTTGGGCGATGTCTATGTCAGGCTGGGCGCCAAGGCCTATGAGGATGCCGCTACCAATACGCAGTTAAATCAACGTCTTTATGCAAATCGCGCCAAATATCTTTTAAACCTACTCAAGCCACAAGCAAAAGGCTCGAGTACTAGCAATCCTTAGAGCAATTCATCCACTAAATCATCAGATAGGTAAATCAAACCATGGCAAAAGTACTATTAAAAACGAATAAGGGCGATATCACCCTTAGTCTTGATGCAGCAAAAGCGCCAAAGAGCGTAGCCAACTTTTTGCAATACGTTAAAAACGGGCATTACGATGGCGCGATTTTTCATCGCGTGATCGACAACTTCATGATTCAAGGTGGCGGAATGACTGCCGGCATGAAACAAAAGCCAACCGGTGATCAAATTGAGAAAATGGTCTCAAAAATGAGTGTGGCACGATTGCTATGGCGCGTACGAGCGACCCGCACTCCGCTACCGCACAGTTTTTATTAATGTGAATAACAATGATTTCTTAAACCACACCGCTCCAAATGCCCAAGGATGGGGCTACGCGGTTTTTGGTAAGGTACATGGCATGGCATGGATGTCGTGGATGCCATTCGTAAGGTGAAAACCGGTAACTCCGGCTTTCATCAAGACGTTCCAACGGAAGACGTTGTGATTGAGAAAGCCTCTGTCCTCGAGGAATGATTCCGCATCACACGAGCGCCCTGCTCATCTCAGACATACACCTGACGCCGTCAATGCCATTGACGGCGCAACGCTTTTTTGACTTCTGCGAAAAAGATGTTTCCCAGGTTGAAGCTGTATTTATTTTGGGTGATTTATTTGAGTATTGGATTGGAGATGCCGCCGCCGCTCATTCCCCATTTACTCGGGAAGTAAGGCGCGCCCTTGCTAGTCTCTCCAGCAAAACCAAAACGTACTACATGCATGGCAATCGCGATTTTTTGATTGGCCCAGCATTTCTAAAAAAAACCGGAATAATGCCATTAGCCGATCCATCATTGGTAAACCTAGGTGGTCAGCAATACTTACTCTCACATGGTGACGCGCTCTGTACGGCAGACGCGGGCTATCAAGTATTTCGTAGATGGACCAGAAAGCGTTGGATACAAAAATCGTTTTTACGATTACCACTGTCATGGCGTCGTGGTATCGCTAATCACCTGCGCAGCAATAGTCAGGCTCAATACCAGCACCGCGCTAGCACGTCCCACCATCGAAACGTCATCAAAACGAATGTTACTCAGGATGCCTGTGCTGCAGCTCTAAAAACGTTTGACTGCGATCAACTCATTCACGGACACACTCATCTGCCTGCACACCATCAAGAATCCTTTGGTGCGCAAAAATGGCAACGCTGGGTGTTATCGGATTGGGATTTAGACCGCCATGAAAGTGCACGTCCTAGAGCCAATGCGCTGTTGGTGAATGCGGAAGGAGTTCGGTCAGTCGATTTAGTTAAATCTTAAATTAGCTGACGGAATATTTTGATAAACATTGCACCATCTGCGCATAGATGCGTGGGTTAGCAGCCATCACCTCACCGCTCTTTAAGAACCCTTCCTCACCTCGATAATTGCCGACAAGGCCCCCTGCTTCGGCAATCAACAAAGCACCAGCGGCCATATCCCATGGCTTGAGATCACTCTCAAAAAATCCATCGTAACGACCTGCGGCTACATATGCCAAATCCAAAGAGGCTGCACCTGGACGGCGCAACCCTGCGCATTGGCGAGACATCTTTGCAAATATCTTGAGGTACTTTTCGAGGTCTTGATCTTCACGATATGGAAAGCCTGTGCCGATCAATGCATTCGCTAAGCGATCTTGCGTACCCACTCGTAAACGACGGCGATCGAGGTATGCGCCCGCACCACGTGTAGCAGCGAAGAGCTCATCCCGCGTAGGGTCGTACACAACCGCTTGTTGTGTCACGCCATTGACTGCTAGGGCGATTGAGACTGCATATTGCGGAAAGCCATGAATGAAATTGGTTGTGCCATCCAATGGATCAATGATCCAGACATTTTCAGCATCAGAGTTATGCTCACCCGTTTCTTCAGCCATGAATCCATGCGTTGGATAGGCTTCGCTCAGGGTTTCAATGATGGCCGCTTCTGCGGCTTTGTCCACCTCAGTCACAAAATCATTGTGCTGTTTGCGATCAATCTGGAGGCGCTCCAAATTCAATGAAGCACGATTTATAATGGTTCCAGCACGACGGGCGGCCTTTACGGCCACATTTAACATGGGATGCATAGTATGGGTGGACAAATTAAATAAGAACGGGCCAGAAGTACTGTGAAAATGTGATTTTCTGCATGACAATACCAAGCTAATCCTATGATTCTAAAAGAATTGCCTTATTTACCCCAAATCCCTTGAGAAGCCACCACCTAATGAACATTAATCAAGCCCGTTTTCTGCGTTGGGTTCTGGTAGAGACTAGCCATCCAGGCAATGTCGGCTCTGCCGCGAGAGCCCTCAAGACCATGGGCTTCGAGCAATTACGGCTTGTGAACCCCAATACTCCTGATATCGCAAAGCAAGCTGATGCCATAGCAATGGCGAGTGGCGCAGTGGATATTTTGGAATCTTGCTCTGTATCCGACTCTCTCGACACCACGGTCCAAGGGTGCTCAATGGTAGTTGGATTAACCAGTCGCGAACGGGAATTTGGTCCTCCTGCTATCGACTGGGAGAGTGCCTGCCAGCTGATCGCGCAAACGGTCCAAAATCAAGGGTACGTCGCCCATGGTATTTGGTCCAGAGCGAACCGGTCTTGAAAACCACCACCTATCGCTCTGCACTCATCGTGTCTGGCTGGACGCTAACCCCAATTACCCCTCGCTCAATTTAGCTCAAGCACTTATGGTCTGTGCCTATATCCTCCGACAGGCTTTAAAGGCTGGCGCTGCTGATGAATCCGTAAAAACCGTGATGCTCAGGACCTAGCTGATCCTGTTGCTGTTTCAGCCATGCTGGAGCACTGGCGTTATTGGCTATTTAGACCCCACCAACCCAAAAAACTAATGCCTCGATTAGAGGCATTATTTGCCCGCGCTCGCCTTCAAAAAGAGGAGATTGATTTACTGCGAGGCATGGCAAAAGAGATGCTCCACAAAAAATAGATAGCCCCATTAGAATCTAGCTATGTTTAATTCACTCTTTGAGCAAGTCGACTCCATCATCGTTCGTGATCCAGCGGCAAGAAACCGTCTCGAGGTCATTACCTGCTACCAAGGTTTACATGCAGTTTGGCTCCACCGCATCTCCCATTTTTTATGGAATTTAGGCTTAAAGTGGATTGCGCGTTTGCTATCGATGGTGTCGCGCTTTATTACTGGTATTGAAATTCATCCTGGTGCAAAGATTGGTCGTCGCGTATTTTTAGATCATGGCCTAGGAATTGTGATTGGCGAAACTACCGAGATCGGTGATGACTGCACCATCTATCAAGGCGTCACATTAGGTGGCACTTCGCTCTACAAAGGTGTTAAGCGTCACCCTACCCTTGGCAATGGCGTCGTCGTCAGCGCAGGTGCGAAAGTATTGGGCGGATTTACCGTTGGCGATAGTGCGCGCGTTGGATCAAATGCAGTGGTCTTAAAAGAAATTCCGCCCGGAGCAACTGCTGTTGGAATTCCAGCTCGCATTCTGCATCCCGATTTACCGCAAAGCGCGGATAGCAAAACAAAGGAATACTTCTCTGCCTATGGCGTGACACCCAATGTTGATGATCCCGTGTCAATGGCACTTAGGGGTCTGATCGATGCCACGATTGAGCAAGAAGCAAAAATTGCCCAGCTTGAAAAGGCTCTGGCAAAACTTAGCAATACGCCAACAGATTCTGCGGGCAGCAGTGATACCAAGCGCGATTTAGATGCCATTAAAGAATGGCTGAAAGAGTAGCCCTAGTAATCTAAATCAATGCAGGGTGCGCGATACCTGCCCTTGGGTGCCAAGCGCTTTTTCTAAGAAATCCTCTTCATCAGCGTCTTCGCTTGGCATGCCGAAGGTAAAATTCTCGGCACCATCTGGGTGACGGTTTTCAATTTCATCCTCGGTTGCAGCACGCACATCCTCAACTTGCACCCAAAAGCGCAGCGCCATTCCAGCCAGTGGATGATTGCCATCGAGAACCACTTGATTGTCTTCGACATCGGTAACGGTATAAATCAGCGGCTCATCGTCACTATCTTCCTCGACATCAGCGACAGAAATGTCTTCAGACTCCTCAGAGTCGGGAACGCCTTCAAACTGCATACCAACCTCCAACGGCTCTGGGAAGCGAGCACGCGACTCAATCTTGAGTAATTCCGGATCGTACTCACCAAATGCTTCATTGGGTTCGAGCTGAATAGTGGCTTCATAGCCGATATCCTGACCGTCAAGCAGCGATTCGATTTTTGGGAAAGTACCCTCATAACCACCGTGCAGGTATACCATCGGAGCATCTGGCTCTTCGATGACATTATTGTGTGCGTCTGTTAATTTATATCGAAGGGATACGATAGTATTTTTTTCAATCTTCATGCGCAATTTACCGTACATTCGTTTCTAATCACTCTATGACCTCATTTTACTTGAGCACACCCCATCAACCACCCAAGCCACCTAAAAAGCTGCCATTGGAGTTGCCATGGGCACTTTTTGGCGGAATCAGTCCACAGCAGTTCATGAAGCAATATTGGCACAAAAAGCCATTATTAGTTCGAGGGGCCATTCCTGCCTTTGCCCTAGCCAAACAAAATGATGAGTACTTAGAAAGCCCCATCTCTTACTCTGAGCTGATTCAATTGTCCGAAAAAGAGGAACTGGAATCACGCTTGATTCAGTCCAAGCCTTGGCGTTTTTCACACGGGCCGTTTACTAAAAAACGGATCCCGAAGTTGGGGGATTCAAATTGGACGCTGTTGTTTCAGGGCATGGAAGCGCATCACCCGGCCGCAGCAACCATACTATCGTGGTTTCGGTTCATACCAGATGCTCGCCTTGATGATTTGATGATTAGCATTGCTGGCATCGGCGGCGGCGCAGGGCCACACTTTGACTCCTATGACGTGTTCTTGATTCAGATGTCGGGTAGAAGACAATGGCGCATCTCGGAACAAAAGGACTTAAGCCTTAACCCCAAACTTCCCTTGAAGATTTTGCAATCGTTTCAGAGCGAGCAGGAATGGGTCTTAGAGCCTGGTGACATGCTCTACCTTCCACCACATATTGCGCACGATGGCATAGCATTGGATTCAGGCTGCCAAACGTGGTCCGTGGGATTTCGTTCGCCAAGCTTCAAAGAGTTATTGCAAGAGGGTTTATGGCGACTTGCTGAATCGCTAGAAGATATTCCAAATTTAGATCAAAGATTTGCTGATCCGAAGCAGAATGCCACCGCCAATCCAGATCAACTGCCAGAGGAGTTGATAAAGCGATTACACGAGGAAGTTAGCAAACTACAGCTCAATCAAGTAAACCGTTTTTTACCCGGTATTACAGCCTACCTCTCAGAACCAAAACCGAATGCCTTTTTCACTGGGCCGGTCCCATCCCTTTCTCCGAAATCCTTTCTAAATAAATTGGCTAAGCAGGCACTGATACCAAGCCCGCAGACCCGAATTTTGAGCTTCAGAAAACAAGTTTTTTGCAACGGAGAAGAAGTCACAAAAGATCAGCCAAACAATGTGGTTGCGGCATGGGAGACCCTCTCAGCCAATAGGAGCTTAACCGCTAAGACCCTAAAAAACGTCGACAAATCAAGCCTCTATGAAGCCTATCTTGCTGGTTGGCTAATTTTCGAGAAGCGGTAACGGTATGACTATAATGAATACAGGTAATTACTTAGGTATTAGCCCTTGGTAGTTCCCGCAACAATTATTGATAATTGCTGTTTTATTTTTTAGAGGAAATTACAAATGAAGAAGTCACTCGTATTCGCTGCAATGTTAGCTATCGCTTTGGCCGCTTGCGGTAAAAAAGAAGAAGCAAAACCTGCTGAAGCTCCTGCTCCTGCTGCTGCACCAGCTGCTCCTGCTGCTGACGCTGCTAAAGATGCTGCTCCTGCTGCACCAGCTGCTCCTGCTGCTGACGCTAAGAAGTAATCTTCTTCATCAAATAAAAAAGCCGCTTTCGAGCGGCTTTTTTATTGCCTAATGCGGCATTTAGTATACGACCTACTTCGTCAACTGATCGGTAAGGATCGTGAGCAACTGAATACCGGCGGGCGTATTTTCAGGCTTACCATCTGCGTCCTGCACATAGACATTCGCAGAATTATCACCGGCGCTCTTCACAACAACACGATATTTCTTTGCCTGCAGTTTTGCATCATCTTTGCTACTAAGAAGATTACTGAAAAAGCCTTTTGAATCACCAACGTCTTTCGCATTGATGTAACGAACAAAATAGACGCCTTCAGAACGATTACGATCCTCAACGGTAAAATTCGATCGGTCCAGCGCCAAACCCACATCACGCCATGAGCGATCAAAGCCAGCGCTTAACTCGATATAACCCTTGTTATTCGCCTCTTGAACAAACTTGGCTTTAGGGGTTTTTGGTCCTAGCGGGGTTACAACCATTGCCTTAGCTTGCTCTTGCGTCATTCCAAGACGCTCCATTAAGCGCACCAAGAATGCTGCCTCAAGTTCCGGATCGTTAGGACGAGGAGTCCAAATGGTGTATAGACATGCGCCAGTCGTATCGGTCACACATTTTTCAAGCGCGCCACGTTGAGTGATGTAAATCTCCGTTACACCCGGCTTCGTAACCTCTAAGCGAGTTTTATATTTATCTCGCTCACCAGTGTCATAAGCGGAATCTAAAACGCTACTCAATGCCTTACGAATAAAGTCTTGTGAGATTTTGGCGCGATTTTCTGCCCAATCAGTCTCCATAATTCCAGTGGATGGCGAATCAACCACCAATAAGAAACCGTTTTCCTGCCAAAAATCCTTAATTTTGGGGTAAAGCTCTGGTGCGGGTTTTTCAACTACCAACCATCTGCGCTCCCCATCTTTAGCAATGCGCATACCCGGAATACCCGTCATCACATTGCTTCGCATTTGTACAGATTTTTTAACCGCTGCATTGTACTCAGACATGGTTGCGGTGCCGTCTTGCACGATATAACGACGATCTGCTTGGGATGTTATTAAATCAGGGGGGTAGGATAAATTCGGACCACGCACCGCACCCGATTGTTTGTAATCTACCGTGTCATTAGTTGTCACAGACTTACAGGAGACCAATCCGAGAACCGCCGTCAAGGCTACAGCACAAGTAAGGATACGACCAGGTAGGAAAAACACATTCTTCATAATAAATTGGCCTGTTTTAATGCTGCCTTCAATGGCTCTCGGAGTGGGTCGCTCAGTGGAGTGAGCGGCAACCGAATACCAGCGGTAATTTTGCCCATTTCATGTAAAGCCCACTTCACTGGAATTGGGTTAGCCTCAGTAAACATCGCTTTGTGGACCGCAATCAATTGATACTGAATTTCACGGGTACGCTTCACGTCATCGGACATCGCTGCAACACATAATTCGTGCATGAGTCTTGGCGCTACGTTTGCCGTCACTGAGATATTGCCTTTGCCACCCATCAACATCAGCATGGCTGCCGTTAAATCATCACCCGAAAACACGGCAAAATCGCTATGACCTGCACGTTTTAAATCATTGATTAGTAGAGTGCCTCGCTCGAGACTGCTTGTAGCGTCCTTGATGCCGATTACACCTGGCACAGAAGCCAATCGTACGACGGTATCGCCCGCTAAATCGGCCACAGTACGACCTGGCACGTTATAAAGAATTACCGGCAAATCTACTGACTCAGCAATCTTTTTGAGATGAGCATACATACCCTCTTGAGTAGGCTTGTTGTAGTACGGAACCACTTGAAGACTTGCATCCGCACCCACTTTTTTAGCGAACTCAGTAAGCTCGATCGCCTCCGCTGTGGAATTACCACCCGTACCCGCAATCACTGGAATACGTCCAGCAATGTGCTCAACCGTGACACAAATCAGTTCACAGTGCTCTTCTACGGACACCGTAGGAGATTCTCCACTAGTGCCTACAATCACAATGCCATCTGTACCTTCAGCAACATGCCAATCTAGCAAAGACTTCAGGCTAGAAAAATCCAAGCTGCCATCTTCAAACATGGGGGTCACAATTGCTGACATGCTGCCAGAGATGGTTTTTTTACTACCTTTGGATTGAGCTGTATATGTCACCGAATGTATACCGATTTTAGCTGTCTTAACCTTGAAATTGTAACGGAAGGCGCCCTTTTTAACCCTCTTTTAGGGCACAAAGGCGCTGAACCACGGCTGTGGTTTGGGTTCATTGATATACAGATCCCTCGTGGGCCACGACTTTCAGGCCATGACGGGTCGCTAAAGCCAGCAATTCCCCTGAATTTAAGAGGAAATTGGGGTTTGAGGGCTTACCAAACTGGGCATTGGTTTCATAGATCAGCGCCCCGCCTGAAACCAGCATTGCTGGCAACTGATCTAAATGGGGTCTAAACAGGTAATTGGTCACGACAATCCCGTTAAATTGGTGACCTTGTAGTGGCCAATCATTCAATTCCAGATTGAGGGCTGTGGTTTCGATGAGGGGGTTTTGGTTGCGCTCAAGCAGAGAGACATCTTGATCAACCGCCATCACTGAAAAGCCTTGGTCCGCGAGATAAATTGCATGTCGCCAGCACCATAAGCAAGACCCAAGACCAAACCTGGTTTCGGAATCATGGGCGCAAAACGCTTCACCCAAGGCAAAGGATTTAATACGGTGTCATGCAAACTACCAAGAAAGCCCCTAGTCGTACGCTAGACCCATGGCCTCACGAACCTCGCGCATGGTTTCTTGGGCAACCTTACGGGCCTTATCGCAACCATCGGCAATGATGGAACGCAACAAGCTGGGGTCGTCTAAATATTTTTGAGCTCGCTCAAACATCGGTTGCTGCTCAGCCAATATCGCATCAATCACGGGTTGCTTGCACTCCAAGCAGCCGATTCCTGCTGACTTACACCCCTTCCCGACCCACCGCTTGGTTTCTTCATTCGAATAGACGGTGTGAAGTTGCCATACGGGGCAACGCGCTGGATCGCCCGCATCCGTTCTGCGTACTCGGGCTGGATCGGTAGGCATGGTCCGTATTTTCTTAATGACTTCCTCAGGCTGTTCACGAACGCTGATCGTGTTGCCATAGGACTTAGACATCTTTTGCCCGTCAATTCCTGGCATACGTGAAGCGGCCGTCAGCAATGCTTGTGGCTCGGGAAGGATAATTTTGCGAGCACCTTCCAAAAATCCAAATAGCCTTTCGCGATCGGCCATCGATAGGCTTTGCGCTTCTTGCAACAGCGCCTTGGCTTGTTCTAGCGCTTCATCATCTCCGCGCTCCTGAAACGCTACTCGCAATTCGGAATACATCTTGGCACGTTTACTACCGAGTTTTTTGACTGCTTCGAGTGCCTTCTCTTCAAAACCTGGCTCGCGACCATAAAGGTAATTAAAACGACGTGCGACTTCGCGCGTCATCTCAACGTGCGGAACCTGATCTTCACCAACCGGGACAAACTGCGCACGGTAAATCAAAATATCGGCAGACTGTAGAAGTGGATAGCCCAAGAAACCATAGGTTTGCAGGTCTTTCTCTTTGAGCTTCTCAAGCTGATCCTTATAGGTTGGAACACGCTCAAGCCAGCCCAACGGGGTTCCCATCGATAACAATAAAAAGAGTTCCGCATGCTCAGGCACTTTGCTCTGAATGAACAAGGCTGCCTGATTTGGGTCCACGCCAGCAGCCAACCAATCGATCACCATATCCCAAACCGATTGCTCGATCACATCAGGGGTTTCATAGTGGGTGGTTAGCGCATGCCAATCCGCAACAAAGAAAAAGCAGGGATATTCAGATTGCAAGCGTACCCAGTTTTTTAATACTCCTTGGTAATGACCAAGATGCAAATTGCCCGTAGGCCGCATACCAGAGAGAACACGTTCAGCAAACATCGTTTAGTTTTTCTTTGTGAATAATGAAATCAGTTAATGAAACACAGACCACACTGGCGTGAGAGAGTCTGGTAAAGGCGGTAGCGATCCTAAATCGACATGACTCTCACTAGGATCATGAAAATCGGAGCCACGAGACGCTAAAAAACCATAGTGCTGGGCAATTTCTCCATAAGTTTGATATTGATCTGGGCTATGACTTCCAGTAATCACTTCAATACCCAGGCCACCGATATTCTTGAAATGCTTATATAGCTCTTCCATTTGCAAAGCATTGAAGTTATAGCGTCCTGGGTGCGCAATGACCGCCACCCCACCAGCCCCCTTAATCCAGGCAACCGCGTCATCCAAGGGGGCCCACTGATGCGTTACAAAGCCCGGCTTGCCTTCTACCAAATAGTTTTTGAATACATGTTCGGTATCTTTGCATACGCCCTGCTCTACTAAAAACCGAGCGAAATGTGTTCTCGAAATCAGTTGATGATTGCCGGCATAGTGCAAGGCACCTTCATATGCACCAGGAATGCCAACCTTCAATAATTGGTCAGACATTTGTTTGGCTCGATTGCCACGACCCTCTCGTGTACGACGCAAGCCCTCAATAATCCCGAGGTGCTCTGAGTCAATACCAAGACCAACAATATGAATCGTTTGACCCATCCAAGTCACTGAAATTTCAACACCGGCAACATAATCAATACTTAAAGCCTGTGCAGCACTCTTAGCACGCTGTTGACCGCCAAGCTCATCGTGATCTGTCAAAGCCCACAAGCTCACACCATTTGCCTTGGCGCGCTCTGCAAGAACTTCAGGCGTTAAGGTGCCATCCGAAATAACGGAATGGCAATGTAAATCAGCGTTAATGGTGGATAAACTACTCATGACCCTATTTTAGGTCAAGCTGGTATCTATTACCCGGCGCGGAGCATCTAGGTAGTCGCGAGACTGCATTTCGATTAAACGAGATACTGTTCTGGAGAATTCAGCGGTAATTTGCCCCTCGGTATACAAGTCAGGGGCTGGCACTTGGGCCGACATAATTAGCTTGATTTTGTGGTCATATAAAACATCAATCAACCAAATAAAACGGCGGGCCTCATTCGTCATTTTGGGGGGCATATAAGGCACCCCAGACAAGATCACCGTGTGAAACTGATTCGCAATCTCAAGATAGTCATTCTGGGAACGGGGTCCACAACACAGCGTCTGAAAATCAAACCAAACCACACCATCGGCCATATGCAACGGTCTTAGCTCTCGTGACTCAATATGCAAGTCTGGATTACGCATTTCTGGTTGATTGCCAATTAATGTCTGAAACATTTGACCAAGCGTTGCCTGTGTCTCTGCGTTAATCGGCGTGAGATATGCCTCTACTTGCGCCATCTGTACCCGACGATAATCATTTCCCGCATCCACATTTAAGACATCGAGTTTTTCTTCTAGCAATTTGATGGCGGGCAATAGACGATCATGATGCAAACCATTGGGATACAGTTGATCCGGACGATAGTTGGAAGTCATTACAAACTGCACGCGATCCGCAAAAAGCGCGCTGAGCAAGCGATACAGAATCATTGCATCAGCAATGTCATTGATGTGGAACTCATCAAAACAGATCAAGCGATAGCGATTCGCTATCCGCTTAGAGAGCTCATCAAGTGGATCCGCAAGGCCAGAGAGTTCACGGAGTTCACGATGGACCTCCCGCATAAATTCATGGAAATGAATGCGAATCTTCTTCTCTAAAGGAGAGGCTGCGTAAAAACAATCCATGAGGAAGGACTTGCCACGCCCTACACCGCCCCATAGATAAAGACCTCTGGGCAGAGTAGGTTTGAAGATTTTCTTTTTGAGATTGTTGCTACGGATACCTTTGTAGGCTATCCATTCATCTTCGCATTTTTGCAGACGCTCTACAGCACGAAGCTGCGCGGGATCACTTTGATACCCGCGCGCTTTTAACTCTTGATGGTAATACTCAATGGTTTTCAATTACATATTGAGTGCGCGTTGATCTGTCGCTAATGCCGCTTCGCGCATCACTTCTGACAAGCTTGGATGCGGATGACAGATACGTGCAATATCCTCAGCAGCTGCTTTGAATTCCATTGCTACAGCAGCTTCAGCAATTAAATCCGATGCATTTGCACCAATGATATGAACACCGAGAATTTCATCGGTCTTTGCGTCAGACAATACCTTGATAAAACCATCAGCACGACCCATGCCCAATGCACGACCATTCGCAGCAAATGGGAACTGACCGGATTTATAAGCAACACCAGCCTCTTTGAGGGCCTGTTCGGTTTTGCCAACCCAAGCAATCTCGGGATCGGTATAAATGACCCATGGAATACAGTTGTAATCAATGTGGGGCTTTTGACCAGCGATTACTTCAGCGGCGAGAACACCCTCATCCTCTGCTTTGTGCGCCAACATCGGCCCACGAACAACGTCACCAACCGCATAAACACCAGGCGCAGAAATTGCACAAGCATGGTCGTCAATCGGAATAAAGCCACGCTCATCAACTTTGAGTCCGATCTTATCCAGGCCCAATTTATCGGTATTCGGCACACGCCCAACAGAAACAATTAAACGATCACACTCGAGTTTTGCAGCTTTACCAGCGCTATCGGTGTAATTGACGACTACACCTTTCTTGTCAGCCTTCACTTCACCGATATTCACACCCATGTTGATGTTCAAACCCTGTTTGGTAAATAGCTTTTGCGCTTCTTTGGCAATACTGACATCGCAAGCAGCCAAGAAGGATGGCAATGCTTCGAGCACAGTCACTTCGGAGCCCAAGCGGCGCCAAACAGAACCAAGTTCCAGACCAATAACACCAGCGCCAATCACGCCTAACTTCTTGGGAACTGAGTCGAACTTCAGGGCGCCTTCGTTATCGCAAATCAACATGTTATCCACTGGAATACCAGGCAAGTGACGCGCCTTCGATCCAGTTGCGATGATCACATTTTTAGCGGTAACAGTATCCTTATCCTTGCCATCAATTTTGACTTGATAGCCATCAGCACCTTTACCTTCAAAAGACGCATGGCCTTTGAGCAAGGTAATTTTGTTTTTACGGAATAGGTACTGAATACCACCCGTCATCTTTGTAACGATGTCATCTTTACGTTGCACCATTTTTTTGGAATCAATGCTGACTGAGCCAACTTCGATTCCATGGTCTGCTGCATGGTGACCAATCCTCTCGAACTCTTCGGATGAGGCTAATAAGGCTTTCGAAGGAATACAGCCAACGTTCAAGCAGGTTCCACCTAAGCGTGGCTCACCGTTTGGATCATCATAGGCATTCGATTCAGCACAGGCAACCTTGAAACCCAATTGCGCCGCACGGATAGCAGCGATGTAGCCACCAGGGCCACCGCCAATTACGAGCACATCAAAAGCTTGGCTCATGATCTTCCCTTCTTACAAATCAAGGAGAAGGCGTGAAGGATCTTCTAAGGCATCCTTTATGGCAACCAGACCAAGCACAGCCTCACGGCCATCGATGATACGGTGGTCATAAGACAAGGCTAAGTAGTTAATTGGGCGTACGACAACTTGACCGTTCTCCACAACAGCGCGATCTTTCGTTGCGTGAATACCCAAAATAGCAGACTGCGGAGGATTGATAATCGGTGTAGATAGCATCGAACCAAACACGCCACCGTTTGAGATGGAGAAAGTACCGCCAGTTAGCTCTTCAATCGATAGCTTACCTTCGCGAGCTTTAACACCGAATTCAGCAATCTTCTTCTCAATATCAGCCAAGTTCATTTGGTCTACATCGCGCAGAATCGGCACTACCAAGCCACGTGGTGAGCTCACAGCAATACCAATATCAAAGTAACCGTGATAAACGATGTCGTTTCCATCCACAGATGCATTGAGGAGTGGGAACTTTTTCAAAGCATGAGTAGCCGCTTTAACGAAGAATGACATGAAGCCCAACTTCACACCATGAGTTTTTTCAAACTGATCTTTGTATTTGTTACGCAATGCAATCACTGGACCCATATTGACTTCATTGAATGTGGTCAAGATGGCATTGTTTGCTTGGGACTCCAGCAAACGCTCAGCGATACGAGCACGCAAGCGACTCATTGGCACGCGCTCTTCTGGGCGATCACCAATCGGAATTGGAGCACTTGGCAATGCAGCAGCTTTACCGCCAGCAGATGCATTTAGTGCATCACCCTTAGTAATACGGCCATCACGACCGGAACCTGCTACCTGACCTGCATCAACACCCTTCTCAGCCAGAATCTTGCTTGCTGATGGTGATGCGGCTGCGCCAGCAGCTTTGGCAGGCGCGGCAGCTTTCGCAGGAGCTGCGGCCGGTGCTGCAGCGGCAACCGCTGTGCTATCAATTTTTGCAATCAACTGCTCAGCAACGACAGTACCGCCATCGGCAACAACGATTTCTGTCAAAACACCTGCTGAGGGCGCCGGCACCTCGAGTACCACCTTATCGGTCTCGATTTCGATCAAAATTTCATCTTGACCGACAGCATCGCCGACTTTCTTTTTCCATTGCAACAATGTTGCTTCAGCAACAGATTCGGAGAGTTGTGGAACTTTAACTTCAAAAATAGCCATGATTAATCTTGCTTATTGATATGTATGTTGAGTAATGAAGACGATTATTTCGTGATCACGTAACCTTTTAATTTGGCAAATGCCGCATTGAGAAGAGACTTCTGCTGCTCTTGGTGCAAATGAGCATATCCGCAAGCAGGTGAAGCTGATGCAGGACGCCCTGCATAACCTAACTTCATACCATCAGACATGTTCTCCAAGATATTGTGCTGGACAAAGAACCATGCACCCTGATTTTGTGGCTCATCCTGACACCAAACAATCTCTTCCAGCTTTGGATATTTCTTCAGTTCAGCAGTGAGCGCTTTATGTGGGAAAGGATACAACTGCTCCAAACGAATAATCGCCACATCCCCTGACTTCTTCTCTGTGCGCTGCTTGACTAAGTCATAGTAGACCCTGCCTGAACACATAATCATGCGAGTCACTTTCTTCGCATCTATGGTGTCGTCGCGTTCGCCGATGACGGTTTGGAAGCCGCCCTTCGTAAACTCTGAAAGTGGTGATGCAGCATCCTTATTACGCAACAACGATTTTGGCGTAAACAATACCAACGGCTTACGGAACTGGCGAATCATTTGACGACGCAATACGTGGAAGATTTGAGACGCCGTAGTTGGCTGAATCACCTGCATATTGGTATCAGCACACAACTGCATGAAGCGCTCAAGACGTGCTGAAGAGTGCTCAGGACCCTGACCTTCATAGCCGTGCGGCAACATCATGACCAAACCGTTTGCGCGACCCCACTTCACCTCACCCGAGGCGATGAACTGGTCAATCACTACCTGTGCGCCATTGGCAAAGTCACCAAACTGGGCTTCCCAAATGGTCAACGTATTTGGCTCTGCAGCCGCGTAACCATATTCAAAACCAAGAACTGCTTCTTCAGACAGAATCGAGTCAATCACTGTAAATGGGGCTTGATCTTTGGTTACATGCTGAAGCGCAATGTAGGTACCGGTATCCCACTTCTCGCGGTTTTGCTCATGCAATACCGCATGACGGTGAGTAAAGGTACCGCGACCACTATCCTCGCCCGATAGACGAATTGGATAGCCGCTTGCAACCAGAGAAGCAAAAGCTATATGCTCGCCCATACCCCAGTCGATATTCGCTTCACCGCGACCCATCGCAGCGCGGTCGTTGTAGACCTTCGCTACCAGTGGGTGCGCTTTAAAGCCCCCTGGGATGGTAGAAATCTTTTCTGCCAAGCGCCTCCACTCGGTTAATGGAATGGAGGTATCCGCTTCATCAGTCCACTTCTTATTTAGGAATGGGGACCAATCCACCGCAAACTTGCCCTTGAAATTACTGAGCACTGGATCAGAGGTTTGTTTACCGGCATCCATTGCAGCGCGGTACTCTTTCACCATTAAATCGCCAGTACCTGCAGGCAAGACGCCCTGAGTTTCTAAGCGGTCGGCATACAGTTTGCGGGTACCTGGGTGTGCGCCAATGACCTTGTACATCAACGGCTGAGTCATGGCTGGCGTATCTTGTTCGTTGTGACCCAGTTTGCGGAAACAGATAATGTCGATGGCAACATCTTTATGGAACTTCGTGCGGAACTCAACTGCCAATTTCGTCGCCAGAACTACTGCCTCAGGATCATCCCCATTGACGTGCAATACTGGGGCATCGACCACCTTCATGATATCCGTACAGTACAAGCTCGAACGCAAGTCACGGGGATCAGATGTGGTGAAACCAATCTGGTTGTTGATCACAATGTGAACTGTACCGCCGGTTGAGTAACCGCGAACCTCAGACATTGCCAGAGTCTCTTGCATCACACCTTGACCAGCGATCGCAGTGTCACCGTGCACCAATACTGGCATCACTTGTTCACCCAACATATCGCCACGACGCTCCATACGCGCACGCGCAGAGCCCTCAACCACTGGGTTAACGATTTCTAAGTGGGATGGATTAAATGCCAACGATAAGTGAACGGGACCGCCTGGAGTCGAAATGTCACTCGAGAAACCTTGGTGATATTTGACGTCACCAGCAGGCAATGTCTCGGGACCTTTGTGTTCAAATTCAGCAAATAAATCTTTGGGCATTTTGCCCAAGGTGTTTACAAGAACATTCAGACGACCACGGTGGGCCATA
Organism: Polynucleobacter necessarius; assembly: GCF_900095195.1. NCBI lineage: Bacteria > Pseudomonadati > Pseudomonadota > Betaproteobacteria > Burkholderiales > Burkholderiaceae > Polynucleobacter > Polynucleobacter necessarius. Next base: position 575,954 of record NZ_LT606950.1, on the reverse strand, counting down.
CCAATCACAATCTCCTGTACGCCGCGGCTACCTGCATCACGGATCAACTCATCCATACAGGCAATAAAGCTTTCACCGCCCTCAAGGGAGAAACGCTTTTGACCAACGTATTTGGCTTGGAGATAGCGCTCCAGACCCTCTGCAGCGGTCAAGCGATCCAAAATCTGGCGCTTTTCTTCTACATTAAATTGGGGTGTCGAGCGAATAGACTCCAACTTCTCTTGCCACCATTTTTTGATCTTTTGATCAGCGATAAACATGAACTCGGCACCAATCGTGCCACAGTAGGTTTCGCGTAATGCCTGCAGCAAATCGCGCAGGGTCATTTCATTTTTGCCGAAGAATGTATTGCTGGTATTGAAGACGATATCCATATCGCCATCCGTAAATCCGTAGAAAGCAGGATCAAGCTCAGGAATATCCTGGCGCTCCGTGCGCTTCAAAGGATCTAAGTTTGCCCAGCGATTGCCAACGTTACGGTACGCTGCAATCAATTGCTGAACAGCAACGCGCTTACGCCCCATTTTTTCTGAATCAGCAGAATCCGAAATCGTTCGGATCGGACCTTGTTTGGCGCGCTCAGCAAAAGACGCCACAATTGGTCCGTGCGCAATGTCGGTTCGATTTGAACCATCCACCGCTGGGATTTGTTTCACGTTATCGAAATAATCACGCCAGTGGTCCTCTACAGAACTTGGATCGTGCAAATAAGACTCGTAGAGTTCCTCTACATAGGGGGCATTTCCGCCGAAGAGATAGGATTTACCTCTTTGATCCTGCATCATGATGCTCACCTTTCATCGGGTTTCCCGAATAAAAACTGTGGTTATAACCATCCGTTACACGGCTGTACCGTTTCACGAATTGATCTGTGCAAATACTGGTACTACTGCAGTAATTTAACATGAGTGACCACGGTCACATAAAGGGCTTTCCCTGATTTATGGGGTTTTCGGGGTATTTCCCTAGCCCAACAATATGAATAAGAACTTTCCTACCGCGCTTTCAATATTGGCGGACAGATTGAATGCCATTTGGTTTTTATTCTCTAAATCTTCAAGTGAATTAATGAAATTAAGGGGAATATGAAAGCAATTACGCCAGAAATGGAATATCTCAGCACCAGACAAAGCGCCAAAGTTTTGCAGGTTTCTCTGGGAGCCGTTCAGAAAATGGTTGAATTAGGTAAATTAATCGCCTGGAAAACCCGTGGGGGTCATCGACGAATATTGGCCAGCTCGCTTGAACAACAGCTACAAAAACGAAAACGGGCGATGCGCCAGAAAACCACCCAAAACTGCGTTGCGATCGGCATCTTTCGAAGATCCGAAAATAGCGAAGAACCCCTAAAATCGATTGTTGACTGGCATTTGGAGGTAGAAATGGAAGTGGCTGTAGATAGCCTAGAGGGGCTGATGAAGGCGGTCTCGATTACGCCAGACGTCATCTTTTTGGACGCACTCATTCCCCCGGTAGAGCAAGTACATCTAATCCATTATCTGAGTAAAAACAAGGACACACAGCGTATACCTATTCTGGTGGATGAAGGTTTTATCAAGCTTCACCCTGGCGTTGTTGCCCTAGCAGACGAGAACCACAGCAGCCGACCCCATCTCACCGATAGCATTAAGGAAGAGCTAGAAAATGGCTTAATTGATCTCAATCCGCTGACTATTGGCTATCCCGCAACTAGTCCAGATCAGGACCACATCATCACCCCATTCCAGCCGTCATGACCTCTTGGAGCCACTATTTTTAGGGGCACTTTCCCGAAAGTGCCCCTAGAAGCATCTATATGACTTAATGGGTTGTAAAACCAGGTATTCGAAGAAAAAAAATAGGCCGCATAGCGGCCTATTTTGTTAATTACCCACTTAATGTCAAATTAGATCGGGAAATTACTGCGATCTCTTCCTTCGATCCATTTTGGCGCTTTACCGCGACCAGTCCAAGTCTCGCAGTGTATGGATTACGGTATTCGGGGGCTACCTTGCCACTTACACTATTCGCACCAGCCTTACGACTAAATAAATCGGATGCTACTAGACCGTACTACTCAATAATGGCTTTTGCTTTTGCAATACCATCAGCCTTTTCACGGGCAATTGCTTCTTTGATTTGCTTATCTAATTGCTCGCGCTGAGCCAAGAGCTCTTTATAAGAAGACATCTATTGATTTCTCTATATATTAAGTTATCGGAAATAGCATTAAATAATGTTATTAACCTTTATTTATCTACGGTTTATGGCATTAATAGTTATTAAATATACATATTCATTATAAATATCATTATTAAATATGATGATTTAATAAGAAAACGCTATTTTCTTAATACAAAGGTTCCGCTGGCTTTAGCAGTAATTTCTCCCGCCCCATTCAATGCCACAGCCTCGCAATAATGAATGGATTTACCAGCTTTTAGCAAAGTGCCTTCCACCACAATTTTTCCTTCACTCGGGCGCAGGAAGCTCGTGCTCATATCAATCGTAATGGCTCCGAGTTGATGGTTTGAAGCTGTACGAGCGGCTGCACCCATCGCAAAATCAAGCAAGGTCATAATGACGCCCCCTTGAGCCACATGAAAGCTATTGGTGTGCTCTGGCTTTACGGTGTAGCCGATCCTAACCTTACCGCTTTCAGCAAATTCAGGAACAACACCTAAGTGGTGCAAAAACGGAATATCAAGACCAAAGTAAATGGTTCTATTGTGGTCTTGGACCTGGCTGTTTGTGGCATCGAGAGTCATTAACACATCCTTAAGGCGTCATTTGGGCATTCAGTTTTGCCTGGCTTGGGTCATGCAATTTATTCAAAGCAGACAAGTAAGCTTTTGCTGATGCGGCAATGATGTCCGGATCCGTGCCTACCCCATTCACAATGCGACCACCCTTAGATAAGCGCACTGTCACTTCACCCTGAGATTGCGTACCGGAGGTTATTGCATTTACCGAATACAGTAATTGCTCGGCACCACTCTTCGCAATCTCTTCGACGGCATTTAAGCTTGCATCTACTGGGCCATTACCCTCAGCCTCTGAGCTCACCTCTTGGCTACCCATGCGAAAGGTCACCCGAGATTTTGGGCGCTCACCGGTCTCCGAATGCTGGCTCAACGATATGAAATGGTAATGTTCGCCCTCCTCTGCAGCCGCAGAATCAGACATGATGGCAATGATGTCCTCGTCAAAAATCTCCGCTTTTTGATCCGCCAGAGCCTTAAACCGAGTAAAGGCCTCGTTCAAATCTGCTTCCGCTTCAACAGTGATACCCAACTCTTGTAAGCGCTGTTTGAAGGCATTGTGTCCAGAAAGTTTGCCCAACACAATTTTGTTGGTAGTCCAACCCACATCTTCTGCGCGCATGATTTCATAGGTTTCACGATTTTTCAAAATACCGTCTTGATGAATGCCGGAAGCATGTGCAAATGCATTTGCACCGACAACCGCCTTATTAGGCTGCACCACAAAGCCGGTAATTTGCGAAACCAATTTTGATGCAGGAACAATTTGGCTCGCATCAATGCCGCAAACCATATCAAAGTAATCTTTGCGAGTACGCAAGGACATAACAATTTCTTCTAACGCGGTATTGCCAGCGCGCTCACCCAAGCCATTAATGGTGCACTCAATTTGACGGGCCCCGCCAATCTTCACCCCAGCCAAAGAGTTGGCCACCGCCATTCCTAAATCGTTATGGCAATGCACGGACCAAATGGCCTTATCGGAATTGGGCACACGCGTCCGCAAGGTCTTGATAAACTCGCCATACAACTCTGGAGTGGCATAACCAACCGTATCGGGAATATTGATGGTTGAAGCGCCTTCATTAATCACCGCCTCTACCACCCTACACAAGAAATCCATCTCAGAGCGGTAGCCATCCTCTGCCGAGAACTCAATATCCGAAGCCAAATTTCGGGCAAAACGAATCGATCGCTTAGCTTGCTCCAATACTTCCTCAGGTGACATGCGTAATTTCACGGCCATGTGCAACGGACTGGTTGCTAAGAAGGCATGAATGCGTTTTGCATTAGCTGCTTTTAAGGCATCAGCAGCTCGGGTAATATCTTTGTCGTTTGCACGCACCAAAGAACAAACCGTGGAGTCTTTGATGGCCGCAGCCACCGCAGAAATTGCCTGAAAATCTCCTTCAGAGCTGGCAGCAAAACCCGCTTCAATCACATCCACTTTGAGACGCTCGAGCTGACGGGCAATACGAACCTTCTCGTCCTTAGTCATCGATGCACCAGGGGACTGCTCGCCATCACGCAAGGTGGTATCAAAAATGATTACTTTGTCGCTCATTACTACTCTCCAGTTTGGATTACGGATTTAATGAAATTCTGAAACGCTGTACTAAAAAACAAAAACCCCAGCAATTTGCTGGGGCTGGTATTGGTGGTTAATGAATTAAATCAATCTCATCAACTCAGACCTTACCCGCCCCAAGCTTAAGGCTTAGTGCTAGCAGAAGAAGACCGGTTAAAAGTGAGAAATTCATCAACATGGAAATAATATAACCCAAAAAATGGGGATTTAGCTAAAACGCTTTCGATTGAGGCGCTCCCATACCCAAATCACATATCCGGAGATCGAATACACCACAAACAAGCCAAATAAGGTTAATGGCGGGTTTGATGAAATCAATACAAAAGTCAGAATCAATAAAACCATCACGCCAAAAGGCACCCGATAGCGCACATCTAAGGCTTTACCGCTGTAGAAACGGGCATTCGAAACCATCGTCAAGCCGGCATAGACGGCAATCAAGAACATCACCCACGGAATAGCCGTATCTCGGACCGGAATCTGGTTATCGTCAGCCAACCATATGAAGCCAGCAACGAGTGATCCAGCCGCTGGACTGGGCAAGCCCTGGAAAAATTTCTTGTCCACTATGCCAATGTTGACATTGAAACGAGCCAAACGCAAAGCTGCTCCAGCGCAATACGTAAAGGCAGCCAACCAGCCCCACTTCCCTAAATCTTTTAGGGCCCACTCATATGCAACCAATGCGGGAGCGACACCAAATGAGACCATGTCAGCCAATGAATCGTATTGCTCACCAAATGCACTTTGCGTATTGGTCATTCGAGCAACGCGACCATCCATGCCATCCAATACCAATGAGGCAAATATAGCAATTGCGGCTACCTGAAATTGACCGTTCATCGCATTGACAATGGCAAAAAAGCCGCTGAACAATGCAGCCGTAGTAAATGCGTTTGGCAAAAGATAAATGCCTTTACTGCGCAATCGTGGCTTGGGAGGCTCGAGCTCCTCAACTTCGTAGTCAACCCCATCACCCAATGCATCCACCCACTCTGCTTGAGAGGGCTCAGTCTTACGATGGCTCAGGCGACTGCGGTCAATGCGTCCACGACGGCGAAAGGTAGTCAAGGTTTTCCAAATAAATGGTAAAGGTTATACGGAGTAACTTAATCCAAACCCGGCACACGGGCCAAGGCAGTATTGGTTGCAAATACTTTATCACCTACCGAAACCAAAGGTTCGGCGGTCAAAGGCAAATACACATCGACGCGAGAACCAAAGCGAATAAAGCCATAGCGCTCGCCCGCTTTCAAGCGATCGCCCACATGGATGTAGCAAAGAATACGGCGCGCTATCAAACCTGCCACTTGCACCAAGGTAATGGTTTGACCGTTCGCATCAATCACCACCGCATTACGCTCATTTTCAGTAGAGGCTTTGTCCAAGTCGGCATTCACAAACTTGCCCGGAAAATATTGAATCTCTTTCACTAGGCCATTAACTGAACTGCGATTGGAGTGAACGTTAAAAACGTTCATGAACACGCTAATTTTAAGCGTTTCACGCCCAGCGTATGGATCATTGGCAGTTTCAACCACCACAATACGGCCATCCGCAGGGGATAAAACCAGATCGCGACCTAATGCAGGAATGCGCTGGGGATCGCGAAAGAACTGCAGAACAAAGACAAAAATAATCCACACTGGCCAAGACCATGCTATTCCACCAAAGTGGTGAACTAGCAAGGCCACTACCCCCACTAGCGCCAAATAGGGCCAACCTTCTTTCGCAATAATGGGGTGTGGATACATCATCGTTATTCTGAGTCCTTTTTAAACATCCAGCAATGGATTAATTAGTTTTTAGTTTGATCAACCAATTTGTTTTTTGCAATCCAAGGCATCATGGCGCGCAACTTAGCGCCAACGACTTCAATGTCATGCTCTGCATTTAAGCGACGACGTGAGATCAGTGTTGGAGCACCAGCCTTATTTTCAAGGATAAAGCTCTTCGCATATTCACCAGTCTGAATGTCTTTCAAGCACTGACGCATTGCGTTCTTAGTATCTTCTGTAACAACACGTGGGCCAGTAACGTATTCACCGTACTCAGCGTTATTTGAGATGGAGTAGTTCATGTTGGCAATTCCGCCTTCATAGATCAAGTCCACGATCAACTTGAGCTCATGCAAGCACTCAAAGTACGCCATTTCAGGGGCGTAGCCAGCTTCTACCAAGGTCTCAAAGCCAGCCTTGATCAACTCTACGGCACCACCACACAGAACAGCTTGCTCACCGAACAAATCGGTTTCGGCTTCTTCGCGGAAATTGGTTTCGATGATGCCAGCGCGACCGCCACCGTTGGCAGTTGCATAGGACAACGCAACATCACGGGCAGAACCGGACTTATCTTGGTAAACAGCGATCAAATGCGGAACGCCACCACCCTGTGTATAGGTGCCACGCACAGTATGACCAGGCGCTTTTGGAGCAATCATGATGACATCCAAGTCGGCGCGAGGTTGAACTTGACCGTAATGCACGTTAAAGCCGTGTGCAAATGCAAGAGCGGCGCCTTGTTTAATGTTTGCGTGTACTTCTTTGTTGTAAACGTCTGCAATTTGCTCGTCTGGCAACATCATCATCACGACATCAGCATCCTTAACAGCTTCCGCAACTTCTTTTACCGCTAAACCAGCGTTAGCCGCTTTATTCCAAGAGGCACCGTTTTTACGCAAACCCACCGTTACGTTCACACCGGAGTCTTTTAGGTTCAACGCGTGTGCATGACCCTGTGAACCGTAACCAATGATGGTGACTTTCTTGCCCCTAATGAGGGACAAATCTGCGTCTTTATCGTAAAAAACTTTCATGCTCTTTCCTTGTGTTGAAAATATTGTTATTCGAGTAATAAATCAGTAAAAAATTACACCCTCAAGATGCGCTCGCCGCGCCCAATACCAGAACCGCCCGAACGAACGGTTTCCAAAATGGAGGCACGATCAATTGAATCAATAAAAGCGTCTAACTTGGCGCCATCGCCAGTCAATTCAATGGTGTAGCTCTTATCAGTGACATCAATGATGCGACCACGGAAGATATCCGTTGTGCGCTTCAGTTCTTCGCGCTGCTTACCCACCGCACGAACCTTAATCATCATCAACTCGCGCTCGATATGAGGACCTTCGCTCAAATCAAATACTTTTACGACTTCAACCAAACGGTTTAAGTGTTTGGTGATTTGTTCGATGACATTATCCGAACCAAAAGTGACGATGGTCATGCGGGAAAGCGATGGATCTTCGGTTGGCGCAACGCTGAGCGTATCAATGTTGTAACCGCGGGCAGAAAACAATCCTACAACGCGTGACAAAGCCCCCGGCTCGTTCTCAATCAATACAGAAATAATGTGTCGCATTACAGATCCTCACTACCCAACAGCATTTCAGTAATACCCTTGCCATCATGAACCATTGGCCAGACATTCTCTTCTGGGTCAATTTGGAAATCCATGAACACCGTACGATCTTTTAAACGAATTGCTTCTTTGAGTGCGCCTTCAACATCCGATTTTTTCTCGATGCGCATACCAACGTGTCCATAGGCTTCGGCCAACTTTACAAAGTCTGGCAATGAATCCATATAGGAGCTGGAATACCGTTTGTTATAGGTAAGCTCTTGCCACTGACGAACCATACCGAGGTAGCGGTTATTCAATGACAAGATCTTCACCGGAGTGTCGTACTGTTTGCAGGTGGACAACTCCTGAATGCACATCTGAATAGAGCCCTCACCGGTAATGGTGAATACATCCTTCTCCGGAAATGCTTTCTTGATTCCCATAGCGTACGGCAGACCCACGCCCATGGTACCTAGACCGCCCGAGTTAATCCAACGACGTGGCTTATCAAACTTATAGAACTGCGCAGCCCACATTTGATGCTGACCAACGTCGGAGCAAACAAATGCGTCACCGCCAGTAAGTTCCCATAACTTTTGGACTACATATTGCGGCTTCACTATTTGCGATGCCTCGTCATACTTCAGGCAATCTTTTTTGCGCCATTCATTAATCTGATCCCACCAAGCAGCAACCTTGTCGCCATTTTTACGTGGACCAGCTACCTTGAGCTGAGCCGTCATTTCAATCAATACTTCTTTGAGATTGCCAACAATTGGAACATCTACTTTCACCCGCTTGGAAATCACGGATGGATCAATATCAATATGAATGATCTTACGTGGATGACTTGCAAAATGCGCAGTGTTACCAATCACACGATCCTCAAAACGAGCACCGATTGCAATCAACACATCGCTGTGTTGCATCGCCATATTCGTTTCATAGGTTCCATGCATACCCAACATACCCAGAAACTGTGGGCTAGTTCCAGGGAAACCTCCAAGACCCATCAAGGTATTGGCCACTGGGTAACCCAAGAGATCGGCAAACTCCTTCAGCTCTGGTGCCGCGTCAGCCAAAATAATGCCACCACCGGTATAGATATAAGGACGTTCGGCTTCTTGCAATAACGCAATCGCCTTGCGTATCTGACCGCTATGGCCCTTAATAACTGGGTTGTAGGAACGCATCTCCAGCGTCTCGGGATAGACAAAAGGCCCCTTCGCAGCGGAGACATCCTTCGGAATATCAATCAAGACTGGACCTGGACGACCTGTCTGCGCAATGTAGAATGCTTTTTTTATCACCAATGGCAAATCTTTCACATCCCTCACTAGGAAGTTGTGTTTCACCACTGGGCGAGTAATACCAACAGTATCGGCTTCTTGGAACGCATCTTCACCAATCGCATAAGTCGGTACGTTACCGCTAATGATCACCATGGGGATCGAATCAGTGTATGCAGTAGCAATACCCGTGACTGCATTGGTCACACCGGGACCCGAGGTCACGAGTGCCACACCAACTTTACCGGTTGCTCTGGCGTAGCCATCAGCAGCATGTACAGCAGCCTGCTCATGGCGAACCAAGATGTGTTCGAATTTATTTTGTTTAAAAATCTCGTCGTAGATAAAAAGCACAGAACCGCCTGGGTATCCCCAAACGTATTCCACGCCCTCTTTGTGCAATGCATGCACGAGCATTTCAGCACCAATCATTTCTGGAGGCGTTGCTACGGGAGTTGTATTGGAATCTTTATTAGCTTTAGTCGCTAAAAATTCAGCGCTGCTTGTATTCATTTTCTTTCGTCCTTTGCAATTTTCGGCAAAAAATTGTTTGGTCTGTTCTATCCCCGCTTATGGCCTGAGTTCGAACGGCGCTGCTACCGGAAAAACCACTTCGTAAATGAGAATCTAGGTAGTAAACTTTATATTTTATAGCAACCCCCTAAAATGACCCAATTCTTACCGATTCAGGTGTAATCGATTGCATGGCATCAGCCCAAGAACTATCTGACTTTTTGAGTAGCGTCGAGCAGCGCGCCTTCAAACAGGCAGTCTATGCCGTGCGTGACGACGATGCTGCGCTCGATATTGTTCAAGATGCCATGATTAAGTTGGCTGAAAAATACGGTGATAAACCTGTTGCAGAACTACCACTTGCTTTTCACCAGAATCCTGCAAAACCGAATTCATGACTGGTTTCGACGCCAAAAGGTTCGCAATGCATGGGTCACCCTCTTTTCCAGCATGGGCAAGAAATCCGATGAAAACGAGGATTTTGACCCTCTAGAGTCGCTTTCTGCTGCAGACGATAGTGAAATTCACCAAGATGGGGCCCAAAAACTGGAGCAAAGTCAGCTTTTACAGGCTTTGGAGTCAGAAATCGCTAAATTACCTGTACGTCAACGAGAAGCCTTCCTGATGCGTTATTAGGATGAGCTAAGTATTACGGAGACTGCCAAAGCCATGAATTGCAGCGAAGGTAGTGTCAAAACGCATTGTTCGAGAGCAACCCAATCCTTAGATAAAGCATTGAAATTAAAAGGAATTACCCTGTGAAACACCTTAACGAAGCCCTAAGCCAGACCCAAGCCGACCAATTCGGTCGAGCCAGTGCCGCCCTGTTAAACCAAGGCGCACAAGCCCTGCCTATTGGCATTAAAGATCGTCTTCATGCTGCTCGCATGAAAGCGCTCTCAGTCCGTAAGGCTGAGAAGGTGCGTGCGCAAAAGGCTGTCTTTGCAGGATCTATTGGCAATTACACCTCTTCCTCAAATGGCATTTGGGATACCGCCAGTTGGGTGGCGCCATTAATGGTGCTCGTTTTTGGACTCATCGGCATTGCTCATTGGCAAAACGATTCTCGTCTAACGGATACTGCTGAAGTGGACGTTGCTCTTCTGACAGATGACGTTCCACCCGATGCATATGCAGATAGTGGCTTTTTGGCTTTCCTTAAAAATGGCCCACTCTCAGATTCGGAAGATAGCGCTACTGAACTGTCTCCAAGCAAGTAAGTTGAGCTCCATGTCTTCATCATTGAAGTCACTCGCTCGTTCTATCGTAACTGCTGTTGCGATCACCCTCGGCTTGAGCTCACTTGCCATCAGCACGAGTCATGCACAAACCGTCAGTGGTGGTGGCCACGGCAAAACTACCGCAGTCCCTACCAAAGTGCCCGATGGCACCTGGGAAGGGCTTAATGTCAACCAACAAAAAATTCTGGCGCCACTTGAGAGTGATTGGGACTACATGTCTCCTGATAGTCGCAAGAAATGGATTTACGTTGCCAACATTTATCCCAAGATGAGCTCACAAGATCAAGAGCGCCTGCAATCACGCATGGCGAGCTGGTCAAATCTATCGCAAAAAGATCGGCGCATTGCTCGTGAAAATTATTTCACTAGCCTGAAATTTCCACCTGAGAAAAAAGTTGAGGCTTGGAGCGCGTATCAAAAGCTAAGTGATGAGCAGAAGAAGAAATTAGCCGATATGGAGGCTAGGAAAAAGCCAAGTGCTACTACTGCCCCCACCCTGCAGCAACATGCCATCAAGCAAGATGTGACGTCTCCACAACCGCCAGCACCAAAACCCAGAGCTGTCGCCCCCGCTGCCTCGGAGTCCACAGATTCGACTGCTCCCGCGAATACTGAGGCCTCAGAAGCTTCTAGCAAATGACCCCTGCAGAACTTAATGCGTTACCTGCGCCGGGATTTTGGCGACGCGTATCTTGCTCCCTCTATGAGCAACTCGTATTACTTGGCGTGGTTGCCTTTACATTTCTGCTGACCAACCTGGGACTCGGAATATTATTTGGCGTTTCCTTGCCAAACTGGTTAACGTTTTTATATCTATATGCAGTGCTTGGTATTTACTTCGTTTGGTATTGGACAAAATCCGGCCAAACGTTGGCGATGCAAACTTGGCGAGTGCGCATGATTGGTCGGGATGGGTTTAACCTTTCACGCCGTCAAGCGATCTGGCGCTATATCTATGGATCTCTTTGGGTTGTTCCGTGCGCGATCTTGCAATCGCTCTTCCATTTAGAAAAATGGCAGATTATTGAGATGCTCTTTACGGTGGCATTATTTCTTTGGCCGATCAGCATTTATTTCGATCGCAACGTATCCACTTTGCGCCAGAACTTGCCGGATCGCTTAGCGGGCTCTAGGTTGGTGGAGCTTCCTAAGAGCGTCGTTACCCTGTCTTAAGCCTCGCGTAAACACTCCACTGCCGTAGTGGCTTGTATGCGATTCTGAAAGCGATAGCCCGCAGTTAACGAAGCAATCACACCAAATGCGATACCCAGCAAAATGGATTGCGCAAAGGCATTAAAGTCAATTTCCATGACATAACGACCTAGCGCCCAAGCGAGCTACTGCCGCAGCCAGACCACCCAGCAATCCAGCAACAAAACCAATACAGAGCAATTCGATTCTGACGATTTGACTCAATACACTGCGAGATCCGCCTAATACTTTTAACAAGGCAGCGTTTCGAAAACGCTCATCTTGAGTAGCAGCAATAATGGTGAATGCAAACAACAAACCCAGTGCGGCGGATAACTTATCCATTACCTCCTGAATTTGCTGTAGCGATGCCGAAACATCGACCAGAGTGATGTTGGGATAAGCTTGGCTTAAGGAGTAATCCAGAACATCTTTGTTTGGACTTTGGTAATAGGATGTAATCCAAGACTGCGGCATATTGTTTAATAGCGCTGGCGGCATGATGACAAAGAAGTTCACTCGCATAGAACCCCAGTCCAATTTGCGCAACGAGGTAATGGGCGCCACGACACGCTCGTCAGCAACCTCAAAGGTCAGCTGATCGCCCAACTGATGCTTGAGAGTCTTTGCAATTCCCGTCTCCATAGAAATTTGTGGTTTTGCTCCGTTGATCCACCCCCCCAGCAACGATTCGATTAGCAATCGGCAATTGCTCGGTATAGGACAGATTAAATTCTCGATCAACCAAGCGACGCGCGTTCTCCTCTGAGTAATCGGATGGAGCAATATCTCGACCATTTACCGCAATCAGCCTTCCTCGAATCATCGGATAAAAATCAGGCTTAGATAAGCCGCCTTGTTGTAAAGCAAGTGCAATACCCTCTCTTTGATCCCCTTGAATATTAATCATGAAGCGATTCGGCGCATCGGCCGGAATATTGCCTTGCCACGTGCTCAAAAGATCTTGTCGCAGCAATAGAATCAGTAAAATTGCCATGATGGAAATCGCTAATGCACTCATTTGCATTACTGCAAATCCAGCGCGTCGATTCATCGCTGTAATCGCGAAGCGTATCGGGAAGTATGATGTTTGTATTTTGGATAGTAGCCATAATATGAAGCGCGCCAAGATCGCGAAAAGCATTAGCGCTCCTGCAAAGATCATGCCAACCCATAGTGCCAACTTCGCATCCTTTGCAACTACCCAAATGAGTCCTACACAAACTACTGCGGTAAATAACGTGATCCACACAGTAGCCTGAGTTGCAATACCAATCCCTTTGCGTATTAATCGCATAGGCGACACATTTGCCAAATTGAGAAGCGGCGGCCCAGCAAATGCAAACAATAAGACCCACGCAAAAACCGTACTCCACAGTACTGGCACGATGGAAACAGATGGCAGATTGCCTACTACAAGATTACCCAGTAATCCCGTCAATACATGTTGAACAAGGTAGCCAAAAGCCGAGCCAATTACAGCCGACAACATCCCCAGCAGCAATAGCGTAGTGAATTCTTTTTGAATAATTGCCCACCTGGTAGCACCAAAGCATTTAAGCGCAGCGCAGGCATCAGCCTGGCCTATCATGTAGCGCCTTGCGGATAATCCGATCGCCACCGCAGCAATCATGGCCGTCAACAACGCTACCAAGGATAGAAACTGCTCTGCCCGCTCTAATGTCTTGCGCATCATGGGTTGCGCGTTCTCCAGTGTCTCGATGCGCAGGCCACGAATTTTTTTCGTCTCAATATATTGATTTGCCCACTGTTGATAATCTGCGATTGATTTATCGGATCCCGCAAGAAGTAAATGATAAGTCACTCGACTACCCAACCCAATCAGCCCAGTCGATTGAAGATCCGATAGGGAAATCATGATGCGTGAGGCAAAATTCATAAAGCCAGCGCCACGGTCAAGCTCCTTAACTAACACCCCTTAGATAACAAACTGTCGATCGCCAAGACGAATGGAGTCCCCTAACTTGGCACGTAAATTATTGAGCAAAGCAGGATCCACATATACCGATCCGCTGACTAGTCCGACTGCTGAAGTCGCTGATCTCTCAACTTCCAATGCACCGCGCAAGGGATACTCTGGGCTGACCGCCTTTATCGAAGCGAGCTTACTTTGCGTTCCCACGGTTGCCATGCTCGGGAACACAATAGTCTGTGCAATGTGCAGTTGACGAATTTTTGCTTCATCAATAAACCGCTCAGGCAACGGCTGATCGGCAGCAATGAGAAGGTCTGCGGCAAGTAACTGGCGCACATCAAATTCAAAGGCGCGATGCATACGATCCGCCAAAAAGCTGACACTGGTCATCGCGCAGACCGAGATAATGAGCGCCAGCAATAACCACTTGAGCTCTTTAGAGCGCAGATCCTGCCTAAATCGTTGTATGAAGCCCTGCATAAGACTGATGATTAAATCAAATCGCTTGAATTTGGCCGCCATCAATCCGCATAACAGTACCCGTTATGAAGGAAGCGTTTTGACTGGCTAAAAATGCTGCGGCGTCGCCATACTCTTTCGGATCACCATAACGACCCATTGGAATTTGACGCAAACTCGCCTTGACCACCTCTTCGTAGGTCGTACCTTCACGTTTCGCACTGGCTTCATCCAACTGCCTCAGGCGATCGGTTGCCACTCTACCTGGCATGATGACATTGACGGTAATACCCTCGCTTGCCACCTCAGTCGCTAGAGTCTTAGACCACGCCAGCAAAGCAGCGCGCAAGGTATTGGAGATTGCCAGATTTTTAATCGGCGCAATTGCTCCCGATGTCATGCTGGTGATAATGCGACCCCACTTTCGCTGACGCATTCCAGGCAAAGCCCGATCGGTAATGGCAATCAAGGACAACACCATGTCATTAAAACTTTTTTGCCAGAGTGCAGGATCCTGTCCTGCAGCAGGCGTTAGTGGTGGCCCACCCGTGTTGTTAATCAGAATATCAATTGGACTAAGCGTGCTCTCAACTTGTGAAACGAGTCCATCAATAATCGATGGATTGGATAAATCCCAATTCAGCGCTAATGCTGTTCCACCGGCAGCCTCGATGAGCTCAACCGATTTTTGCAAGCCTTCGGCACTCCGACCGGTTACCGCCACCTTCACGCCCTCACGCGCGAGAGCCACGGCCATAGCCTGCCCTAAGCCGCGGCTCGACGCCATAACCAGAGCCACCTTCCCATGAATCCCTAAATCCATACTGCCTCCACAAAATATTTTTATTTTTAATTGGGCATTTAAATGCGATTACTCTAGTCTAAAGCGAGCTTTTGCTTTGCTACGACCTCTTTGTAAACAGCAAATTCTGCCTTGATTTCTTTTGAAAACGCTTCTGGCCCACTTGCATTAATGATGGAACCCGTATCTTCGATGCGTTTTTTCACAGCGGGATCATTCACAACCACTTTCAAGGCTGAGTAATATTTATCCACCACGTCCTTGGGCATACCTGCAGGACCTAGCAAGCCGTAATAAGCCATCCGATTTACGGGAGCAAGGCCGACTTCTGAAAACGTTGGCACATTGGGCAATTGTGCCAATCGTTTTGGAGCAGCCACAACAATCGGCACCAGCTTGCCATCTTTAATAAATGACAAGGACGATGGCAAGTTATCAAAAATCATGGAGACCTGACCACCAACCGTATCGGCCAATGCGGGGCCGGCACAACGATACGGGATATGTACGATAAATACTCCCGTTAAGCTTTTAAAAAGCTCGGTTTGCAAATGGCCAATACCACCCGTTCCTGAACTGGAGTAGGAATACTTTCCAGGATTGGTTTTGAGGACCTCCATAAACGTTTTGAAGTCTTTTGCCGGAAAGGATGGATTGACAGCAATGATGTTGGGAGTTGTAGCAATATTGCTAATGGCTGTGAAATCCGTAATGGGGTCATAACCAATCTTCGGATTAATCGCCGGATTGGCTGCCGTAGTCGATACGGTTGCCATACCAATCGTGTAACCGTCCTTTGGCGCACGCATGACCTCTAATGCCCCTACGGAACCGCCTCCACCCGCCTTGTTTTCAACAATGACCGGCTGACCCAGCTGACGACCTAGGGCATCACCAACAGCGCGCGCGATAATATCTGTGCTCCCCCCCAGGGGCAAACGGGACGATGAAACGAATCGGTTTAACAGGAAAAGGTTGTGCCTGTGATTGAGCCCGGACCTGCGGTGTTGCACCAAAGCCGATGATTGCTAAGGCACTTATAGCCAGATACTTCCATGGGATTGCAATGATCTTCATCGAAGATGTCCCTTATTGCCCCAAAGGTTTTGGCAGATTACCAGCGTACTTATAGAGCTGCTCTTCATATTGTTTGAAGATTTCAGCCAGCGCTTGTTGCTGTCCTAATACCAATGCTTCGGGGGTATTGTCCTTTAGAGCAATCCGCCTGGTGTAACGGTTTGAGCCAATCAATGGGTTCGTTTTTCCGGCATTAGTTACCGAGAGAAAAAACTCCACACTGACAACAGCCTCGGGACGAACACGATAGTCTCCATAAAACTCATTCACTGTAGTACGGAAAGAAGCTGTTGTTTTGACCAACAGCCACGGCAAAGATGTTCGATTTATTGATCCACTCTCGCTCCGCATTACCAATCATCTCCGATGGAATAGTCGAATACACGTTATAAAAATCTTTTTCGTAACGCTGATCGCTGATGCGATACACCAGGGACTTGCCATCAAACGGTGGAGCAACACTAACGGAACCAATCTTCAGCCAGTAGTCGCTGTGTTGTTTCAATGGAGCGCCCGCACGTTGTGGAGCCACCAACCAACTGGTTGGTGTCACAGGCGCACGCGTGGGCAAAGAGCATGCAGTCAGAACGACAGTGGTAATGCCAGCAAAGAGGTATTTAATCATTTTGCTGCTCCTAGTTGAGTCTGAGTGCCATTCATGGGTGGCGTAATCCGCGGAGGCGGCTCACCTCAAATCAAACTGGCTGGCGACTGGCTCGCAATTCGGGAAAACTCGTTGAGTGGCTCGCTGGTTTACTTCAGGTTTTCAATAGTCAATTGTGTGTCACCCTGCATCGTCGTGATAGTTTGACGCAAGGAAACCATAGCGCCTACGAGTTCGCGCATCAAAACATTTAGTTCGTCTTTATCGGTTACCTTGGCAATGCGCTCCAAAATGACATTCAAGTCTTTTACGGAGTTAATTAAGCCTTGATTATTTTTGCCATCACCTGCCATCAAGCTATTGAGATTACCCAATAGCTGATCAAACTTTTGTTGAGTGCCATCGATATTGATTTGATTCATGCCATCAATCAGCTTTTGAATGCCAAAAATAATCTCATCAGCTTGGTTAGGAAACGATGGGATGACGGGATACTTTGGCTTCCAGCTGTATGGTAATTCAGTATATTGACTGGCGCTTTTTGGCAAAAAATCGAATTCGATGTAATTCACACCCGTGATACCCATAGACTTGACTCGTGAGCGTAGACCATTTGTTAAAGGGAATCTCTTCCTCGTAAATATCGCCTGTAAGCCCTATCATGCTCACTTGGCCAATCTTGATACCCCGAAATCGTACTGCCGCTCCAACATCTAAACCGGTGACCGATTGCTTGATGTAGGTTTCGATATAAAACGATTTCTTAAACAATTGTCCTGAGCCAAAGATCAAGATCACCGAAATTAGGACGGCGATCGCGGCAATGACAAATACGCCAAGTCGGAAATAGTTAGGGTTTGAGTTATTACTCATGCTGCGTCCTTAGTCGTAATGCGATTAAAGAATTGATGTACGCGGGGATCTGTGCTGATATCGCGCAATACCTTGGAATCACCTTCGGCAATAATGCCCTTAGCGCACTTGTCCAACATAATGACCTTATCAGCGATCGCATAGATACTCGCTAACTCGTGCGACACAATCACAAAGGTAATGCCTAAATTTTTAGACAAGTCCATAATGGTCTGATCCAAATCAGCAGATGTAATGGGATCAAGGCCTGCTGTTCGCCCAGAGCTCAAGGCGCTGCGTTGTGAGAAGGTGGCGAGCGATGTCTCGCATCCTGCGATGGCGGTGAACTTAGATGCGTGTATCCAATGCAATCGTTGTGTGCGTGCTTGCCGCGAAGAACAAGTCAACGATGTGATCGGCTACGCAATGCGCGGTGCACACAGTGAGATTGTGTTTGATCTCAATGATTCGATGGGTGAAAGTACCTGAGTTGCCTGCGGTGAGTGCGTACAAACTTGCCCAACAGGCGCGTTGATGCCAAAAGGTTTAATTAGATCGCAAACGGTTGACCGCAAGGTAGATTCAGTTTGTCCACTCTGTGGTGTTGGTTGCCAGATCACCTATAACATTAAAAATGACAAGATTGTCAGTATTGAGGGTCGTGATGGTCCAGCTAATCACAATCGTCTTTGTGTAAAAGGTCGTTTTGGTATGGATTACATCCATAACCCAAAACGTTTAACTAAGCCACTCATTCGTAAACCTGGCGTACCCAAAGATGAATCGATTTTGGAAGGTAAACAAGATTGGTCCGATATCTTCCGTGAGGCCACTTGGGAGGAAGCGCTCGATTTTGCAGGCGGCAAACTCAAAGAGCTCAAAGACAAACATGGTCTCAAAGTCTTAGCTGGCTTTGGTTCTGCAAAAGGAAGCAACGAAGAAGCGTATCTATTTCAAAAATTGGTACGCACTGGTTTTGGAAGTAATAACGTCGACCGCTGTACTCGTCTATGCCACGCGTCATCAGTGGCGGCACCGCTTGAGGGTGTAGGTTCTGGTGCGGTGAGTAACCAGGTTAATGATGTTGAGCATTCCAGCTTAATTATGTTGATTGGTTCCAACCCAACGGCAAACCATCTAGTTGCTGCCACCTGGTTTAAGAACGCTGCTAAACGAGGTGCAAAGCTCGTATTATGCGATTCACGCAAAACGGAGATTAGTAAACATGCATGGCGTACCATGCAGTTCAAGCCGGATACGGATGTGGCGATGCTCAATGCCATGATCTACACGATCATTGAAGAGGGCTTGGCGGATAAAGATTTCATCGCTAATCGCGCGAATAACTATGAAGCCTTAAAAGAAAACATCAAAGGCTATAGCCCTGAAGCGATGGCCCCAATTTGGGGCATTCCGGCGGAAACCTTGCGTGAAGTAGCCCGAGAGTTTGCGACAACCAAGTCTGCCATGAGTTTGTGGGACATGGGTGTTAGTCAGCACGTACACGGCACCGACAATGCACGTTGCCTCATTGCCTTGGTCAGCATTACTGGCCAAATTGGTAAGCCTGGATCCGGTTTTCAACCATTGCGCGGGCAAAATAACGTGCAGGGCGCTAGTGATGCCGGTTTGATTCCGATGATGTTCCCCAATTACCAACGGGTTGATAACCCAGAGGCGCATGCTTGGTTTGAGAAGTTTTGGAACACGCCGCTTGATAAGAGGCCGGGTTACACCGTTGTTGAAATCATGCACAAGATTACTGCACCCGACAGCGACCCCGACAAGATTCGTGGCATGTATGTAGAGGGTGAGAATCCTGCGATGAGCGACCCCGATTTAAATCATGCGCGTCATGCCTTAGCTTCGCTTGAGCATTTAGTGGTGCAAGATATTTTCATGACGGAAACTGCGCTATTGGCTGATGTCGTTTTGCCTGCGAGCGCTTGGCCTGAAAAAGTCGGTACCGCCAGCAACACGGACCGTATGGTGCAGTTAGGCAAGAAAGCCGTTGAGCCTCCGGGTGAAGCAAAGCCTGATTTGTGGATTATTCAAGAGATTGCGAAACGCATGGGCCTCAATTGGAATTGCCAAGGTCCTGATGCTGGTGTAGCTGAAGTGTATGAAGAAATGCGCCAAGCGATGCATGGGTGCCATTAAAGGGATTTCCTGGGGGCATCTAGAAAAAGAATCTATGTGACCTATTCTTGTTTGTCACTTGATGACCCAGGTCGTCCTATCGTATTTGATGACATCTTTGCCACACCCGATGGCAAAGCCAAACTGGTGCCAGCAGACATTATTCCTGCGAACGAGCGACCAGATTCTGAATACCAATTTGTCTTGATCACTGGACGCCAGTTAGAGCATTGGCACACTGGCAGTATGACGCGCCGTGCAATCGTGCTCGATGCAATTGAGCCAATGGCAACGGTATCTATGAATGGTGAAGATATGGCGCAATTGGGTGTCTCCGCTGGGGATGCAATTACTATTCAATCTCGTCGGGGTGAAGTGGGCATTCCCACACCAACTTCTTCCCAGTCTCAGGCAGATTTACCGGTTCTGATTATCGGAGCCGGTTTAGCAGGCTTGACGGTTGCTTTGCATATGGCAGAGACGCAACCCGTCATTTTGATGGCTAAACGAGGCTTAAATGAAGTTGGCAACTGCTTGGGCTCAGGGTGGCATCGTAGGTGTTGTCGACCAAGAGCATGACAGTATTGATGCTCATGTGGCAGACACCTTAAATGCGGGCGCGGGTTTAGTGGTGGAGTCAACCGCACGTTATATCGCCGAAGAAAGTGCTCAGGCGATTAAATGGTTGGTGGAGCAGGGCGTTCCATTTACAGAAGATAAGTCAGGACCGATGGGCTTGCATCTCACACGTGAGGGTGGGCATAGCCATCGCCGAATTGCTCATGCTGCGGATGCAACTGGTAAAGCGATTCATGAGGTGTTACTTGATAAGGCAAAGTCTCATAATTGGATTGCTTTGGACCTCATTACTAATCGTCATTTGGATGCAAAAACACAGCGCACAAAACCTAATCGTTGTTATGGAGTCTATGCGCTCGACATAAAAAACAATCGCGTGGAAACCATTTCTGCTAAGTCGGTAGTGCTTGCGACTGGTGGTGTCGGTAAGGTCTATCGCTACACCAGCAACCCCGATACAGCCACGGGCGATGGAATTGCAATGGCCTGGCGTGCTGGTTGTCGCGTGGGCAATATGGAATTTATCCAATTTCATCCTACATGCCTTTACCACCCAAGTGATCGCACATTTTTGATTACCGAAGCCATGCGCGGCGAGGGTGGCTTGCTTAAATTACCAGATGGCACACGTTTTATGCCCGAGCATGATGAGCGTAATGAGCTCGCTCCTCGCGATATTGTGGCCCGTGCCATTGACTTCGAAATGAAAAAGCACGGCTTAGATTATGTTTGCCTAGACACCACTCATTTAGGTGAAGCATTTATCAAAGAACATTTCCCGATGATCTATGCGCGTTGTTTAAGTCTGGGATTAGATATCCTAAAGAGCCGATACCTGTCGTTCCAGCAGCGCATTACACCTGTGGCGGTGTCGTCACTGACCTGAAGGGGCGCACTGACTTACCAGGTTTGTATGCTGTTGGTGAGGCCACTTACACTGGATTGCATGGCGCGAATCGCCTTGCAAGCAACTCTTTATTGGAATGCGTCGTGATTGGCAAAGCTGCCGCTGAAGATATCTCCGGATTGAAGACGCCAGCAATGCCAAGCCTACCCCTATGGGACGAGAGTCAAGTCGAGGATGCGGACGAGCAGGTGGTGATTGCCCATAACTAGGATGAATTACGTTCTCTCATGTGGAACTACGTTGGTATTGTGCGAACGAATCGTCGACTAGATCGCGCGCTGCACCGTATTAAGTTACTTCGTTATGAGGTGCAGGGGTATTACGCTAATTTTAAAGTGACTCGCGACTTGATTGAATTGCGAAATTTGCTTGAATGTGCAGAGCTTATCGTGCGTTCAGCCTTGATGCGTCGTGAGAGCAGGGATTGCATTACAGTCGCGATTACCCAGGAACTTGGGCTGTATCATACCCACCGATTTTGACGCCACAAGTTGAAACTAGCGACACTTCGCAGGAAGCGTAAATAAGTTATCCCAAAATACGCATTGAGAAGTCGACAGCAATTACATCCTTGGTGAGTTTGCCAAGAGAAATGCGATTCGCTCCAGCAGCGGCAATCGCACGCATTTGATCCAGATTAATACCGCCAGAGGCTTCTAAGAGCGCACGTCCAGCCGTGATGGCTACCGCTTGTTTCATTTGCTCGGTATCAAAGTTGTCAATCAAAATACTTTTAGCACCTGCAGCCAAAGCTTCTTCAAGTTCGTCAAAATTCTCAACCTCAATCTGAATATCCACCCCAGAATTGAGAGCTTGCGCATTCTTAAGTGCAGCAGTGACGCTTCCAGCGGCGGCGATATGATTTTCTTTAATCAAAATGCCATGCCAGAGGGCAAGCCGCTGGTTTTGGCCACCGCCAATTCGTACGGCATACTTTTGCGCTTGCCGTAGTCCAGGAATGGTCTTGCGCGTATCGAGAACGGCGCAACCTTTTGGATTCGGGCTGGCCCCAGCAATGGCATCAACGTGTTGGCGGGTGATGCTGGCAGTCCAAGACAGAGTTTGTAAAAATTGATACAAGTGCGCTCAGCGGAGAGCAGAGCTTGAGCATCCGCAGAGATATCGCAGACCTTGGTGTCTGTTTCCATCATATCGCCCTCGATGTAATGCCAGGTGATTTTGGCGTTGGGGTCTAATTTCTTCAGCGTGCCCTCAAACCAATCCACACCACAGAGCACCGCATCTTGGCGCACAATCAATTGCGCCTGAACAACTTTACTGGGAACTAATTTCGCGGTCCAATCGCAGATGCCCATATCCTCCATCAAGGCATCGTGAATATTGCGTTGACGAGCTTGCTCTAAGGTTTCGTTGAAATCAAACATGAATAAATTGAAGAAGAGTGACCAAATGAACAATGATGAGTAATGAACAAACGCTAAATGAAATGAATTCTAAGCGGCGCCAATATTCTTAACAAAGCCATGCTGTGCTTTGGCAAGAAGATCGGGGTGATTTTTAGTGAAATCGAGCATACGTTCAATGCAACCGAGCGCCTCTACTCGAATTGGCTCATTGATAAAGATTTCGCCGGAAGCATTTTCTAGGCAATCTAAAATGCCTTGCAAGCCATTCATGGCCATCCAGGGGCAGTGGGCGCAGCTCTTGCAGGTTGCACCATTACCCGCTGTAGGTGCTTCAATGAGTTTTTTATTCGGAGCTAACTGACGCATGCGGTGCAAGATGCCCTTATCGGTTGCCACAATATATTCAGTTGCGGTGCCGTCGACGACGGCTTTAATCATGGCTGAAGTAGATCCCACCACATCCGCTAAATCAACTACGGCTTGTGGTGATTCAGGGTGAACCAAGATTTTGGCATTAGGGTGCGCAGCTTTCAGAATCTCTAACTCAGCCGCCTTGAATTCATCATGGATGATACAGGCACCATTCCAGAGCAACATATCAGCGCCAGTTTGTTCCTGAATATATCTACCTAAGTGACGATCGGGTGCCCAGAGGATTTTTTTTGCCTTCTACTTTCAATTGATGAACAATTGCTAGGGCGCAAGAGCTGGTCACCATCCAGTCGGCCTGAGCTTTAACAGCGGCTGAGGTATTGGCGTAAACCACCACGCGATCGGGATGCAAAGCACGAAACCTTACAAAGTCGGATGCATCACGGCCTAAGTCAAGAGAGCACGTTGCATCCAAGTCGGGCATAAAGATGCGTTTTTCAGGGCTCAGAATCTTGGCAGTCTCACCCATAAAGCGCACACCAGCAACAATTAAATTCTTGGCGGAATGATTTTTGCCAAAACGTGCCATCTCTAAGGAATCCGCCACAAAGCCGCCGGTCTCCAGTGCTAAATCTTGAATATCTCCATCCACATAGTAGTGAGCGACTAACGCAGCATCTTTTTCCACAAGCAACTGTTTAATGCGAGCAACGACTGCTGCCTTCTCTGGTCCAGCCAAATGAGGGGGAACCTTGGCCCAAGCTTGGGCAGTGCAAGTAACCCCCGCTGAGTCTTGTTGGGGATAATCAAAGGCGATTGGAGCACTAGCGGTTGAGGTCATACGAGCTCTTAAACCGAGCCCCTGATTTGTGCTTGCCTAGAACGGCAACGTTGCATCTGGCTTAGCAGCCAACAACACCGCTTTAAACTCCGCCTGAATGCGCGCAATGGCTGCTTCACTATCTGCTTCAAAGCGCATCACTACCACCGGAGTGGTATTGGATGGCCTTGCGAGACCAAAACCATCTTTGTATTCCACGCGCACGCCATCAATAGTATTAATGGACTCAGATGTGGGGAACTTCGCATTGGCTTTAATCGTTTCTAGTAAAACAAAAGGCTCGCCTTCGGCGCAAACCAGTTGTAATTCTGGGGTGCAGATAGCATTTGGTAAGTCATTAAGTGCTTTATTAGGATCTTTTTTTTTGGACAGAATCTCTAGTAAACGTGCACCGGTGTATAGACCATCATCAAAACCAAACCAACGATCCTTAAAGAAAATATGTCCTGACATTTCACCAGCAAGAGGGGCGCCAGTTTCTTTGAGCTTGGCTTTCACTAACGAATGGCCAGTTTTCCACATCAGCGGCTCACCACCATGTTGCTTTACCCAGCTGGCAAGATTACGAGTGCACTTCACGTCGTAAATAATCTGGCCACCCGGATTTCTGGAGAGTACGTCCTTTGCAAAAAGCATCATCTGGCGATCGGGGAAGATCACTTGACCGTCTTTGGTCACTACACCCAAGCGATCGGCGTCGCCATCAAAGGCAAGACCGAGCTCATTATCCGTGGTTTGTAAGTTTTTAATTAGGTCTTGCAGATTCTCAAGATGTGCTGGATCGGGATGGTGATTCGGAAAATGACCATCCACCTCGCAAAAGAGTTCTTGCACTTCGCAACCCATGGCTCTAAACAATTGACCAGCAAATGCGCCGCCAACACCATTGCCACAATCCACGGCAATCTTGAGAGGGCGGGCTAATTTCACATCGCCAACAATATGTTTCAGGTACATCGGGAAGATATCAAAGGTAGAGCGGTTTCCATGCCCCGAAACAAAATCTGTTGCTTCAATGCGTTTGCGCAATGCCTGAATTTGCTCGCCGTATATGGCTGAGCCACCCAGAACCATTTTGAAGCCGTTGTAATTTGGCGGGTTATGGCTGCCTGTAATCATGATGCCGGATTTTGGCTTTTTACCATCGAGCACTTGATTCGCACCAAAGTACACCATTGGCGTAGCCACCATACCCAAATCGATCACATTGATGCCTGTGGATAAAAGACCCTCAGTTAATGCTTCAATGAGGCTTGGGCTCGATAAGCGACCATCTCTGCCGATCACAATCTCTGTTTCACCGAGATTGCGCATTTCGGTGCCAAAGGCCTGACCGATTAATTTTGCAATCGAGGGATCGAGAGTCTCATCGATAATGCCGCGAATGTCATAAGCTTTAAAAATCGATGGAGAGAGTTTCATGGAAATTCTGTTCTTAAGTTGATTGCGTTAACTATTTAAAAGATTGATACGAGTGGCGGTTACCGCATCAATATTTTCATTGGCAACAATATCGCTAGAGCCACTACTTAACGCAGCCTCAATAGGCTTGGCCAAGACCTTGCCGTATTCTACGCCAGGTTGATCAAAGCTATTGATATTCCAGAGAGCGCCTAAAGTGGCAGCACGGTTTTCGTAAAGGACGAGTAGAGCGCCTAAATAAAACGCATTGAGTTCTGGTAGGAGCAGTAAATTGCTCGGGCGCTTGCCAGGGTAAACATTATTAGGGTTGCTGTCCGATTTACCATGCGCTAAGGCTTGGGCTTGCGCCAAGCAATTCGAGAGCAGGATGCGGTGATGGGCAATGGCCTCGGGTCGATCGCTCATGGGTTTGCGCACGGCAATAAAGTCAATTGGAATGACCTCTGGGCCTTGATGAAACAGTTGGAAGTAGGAGTGCTGTGCATTACTTCCGGCACTACCAAAAACAACTGGGGAAGAGTATTTAACTGGGTTGCCGTCCATGCCAATACTCTTGCCATTGCTTTCCATATCCAGTTGTTGCAACCATCTCGGAAACCAATCCAGAGCATCAGCATACGGAATGGCAGCGTAGGCTTTGACATCGCGTTTTTGTTGTTGATAGAGCAGGGCGAGTGCCATAATGACAGAGAGATTCTCTTCAAGTGGCGCACTCTTAAAATGCAAATCCATGGCATGTGCGCCTGCTAGAAACTCTTCAAAGGTCTTAAAGCCATATTGCAGTGCTATCGGCAATCCAACGGCAGACCAGACGGAATATCGACCGCCTACCCAATCCCAGAAAGGGAAAATATGGTCTTCTTCGACGCCAAACTCTTTGGTAGCAGGGATGTTGACCGTTACCGCAAATAAGGCTTTGCTAATTTGACCCTTGGTACACCCATGGGCCTTTAGCCAAGCCACAACAGCCTTAGCGTTCATGGTGGTTTCTAAGGTGGTGAATGACTTCGACACAATCACCACACGCGTGCTATTGGGTTGCGCTTTGTCCAAAATGCGAGCTAATTCTGCCGTATCAATGTTGGCCAAGAAATGCATGCGCATACCGCGGCTTTCAAGTTTGGGGACGTGAGCCAGTGCTTCAATCGCAAGGCGGGGGCCAAAGTCAGAACCACCAATACCAATATGAATGACATCCGTTACGCCAACCCATTTATTGCAAAGCGCCTCCATTCGTTTCCAAACATCAGTCACCGCTGGCATGACATCTTTACCATCCAGAATCACTGGTGTTTTGGAGAGATTGCGCAAGGCTGAATGCAAGGCCGGACGATCTTCGCTTTGGTTGACATGTTCGCCAGCGAACAGATTAGCAATAAATTCTGGTAACTGGGATTTACGAGCCAAGTCAAACAGGCTAGCCCAGTTTTTTGGGCTGATTCCTTGATATGCGGTATCCAAAATGACATCTACCGCGCCGTGGGTGCTATTGGGTAGAGTGGTATCAGATATGGGCTTTGAAGACATTTTGAGATTTTATCAAGAAGGTATCCACAAGAAACCTTCGTGAAATACTCCAAAATGAAAAGGGCCCAGTTTTCAAACTAGACCCCTAATGAGATGGTGCGGCTGGCAGGAATTGAACCCACGACCCCTTGGTTCGTAGCCAAGTACTCTATCCAGCTGAGCTACAGCCGCAACAGCCATAATTATGCCATGGAAGAGAAGAACTACATCACCCCGGCTGGCCACGAGCGGATCAAAGCCGAGCTCCTACAGCTTCTAAACCTTGATAGGCCAGAGGTTGTCAAGGTGGTTCACTGGGCAGCAAGCAACGGCGACCGCTCCGAAAATGGGGACTATATTTATGGCAAAAAGCGGTTGCGGGAGATCGATCGACGTATTCGTTTCCTGAATAAACGCCTGGAATTTGCTGTGGTGGTCGATAATTCCGCCCGCAAGTCAGGCGAAGCGGATGCCGAGCAAATCTTCTTTGGGGCAACCGTTACCTACTCCCCATTAGAGGGAAAACAGGCGGGTCAAGAGACTACGATCACTATCGTGGGTGTGGATGAAGTCGATCTTGAAAAAGGCCATGTGAGCTGGGTATCTCCCATCGCGCGAGCTCTCATTAAAGCCAGACTTGGCGATTGTGTAGTGATCCAAACACCTACTGGACCCACCGAAATTGAAATACTAGATGTTCAGTATCCCTAGTTGTTCAGTATCCCTAGTAGATCCCGTAAGGATGAAGTAACTGAGTTTATAAAGCGCGGGTACGCGTTACGCGCATCACGTCGGGATTGGTGCGCAAGCTACGCATCACTTTTGATAAATGCAGACGGTCATACACCTGAATCGTAAAACAAATAGTGACGGAATCTTCTTTAAAGCGGTCTTCCATCGAAACATTCATGATGTTCGAATCCGCAGAAGTCACACTGCTCGCCACGCGGGCTAAAACACCTTTACCCTGACGCGTATCAATCGCTAAATCGACTTCAAATTCTCGATTAAGCTCTTTGCTCCACTCTACTTCTACCCATTTATCACTGTCTTTAGAAAGCATACGCAAGGCTACTGGGCAGTCATTCGTATGGACTTGCAAGCCATCACCTTTGCCAAGATAGCCGATGATGTTGTCGCCAGGAATGGGATGGCAACAGGATTGAAAGCTAATGGAATTGCCCTCGCGCCCATCGACCAAAATCGCTTGACGTTGATGCTGGTGAGGATGCAATTCTTGATTGGGTGTGACCCAATCCGCTGCGCCAAAACGCATTTGTTCAGTTCCACCCTCTTCATCAACGAGGATTTTGAGACGAATGGCGAGTTCCTGGGGTGAGCGGCGACCAAGCGCAATGTTGACGCAGGCCTCCTCGCGATTTTTATCCCCCGTCCAATGCATCAGCTTCTCCCAAATCTCCGGGGTCAATAAAGATGCATCAACTCCTTGTTGACATAAGCTGTTTACCAACAAACGCTCGCCCAATTGCAACAATTCGGAGTAATGTTTGGTTTTTAAAGCGTGTCGAATCGCAGCGCGTGCTTTACCAGTGCGTACAAAAGCTAACCAACCCGGATTAGGCTGCGAGTTCGCTGAAGTAATCACTTCAATGATGTCGCTGTTTTTCAGCTCGCTGCGAAGCGGCAATTGCAAGCCATTGATCTTGACAGCAACGCAGGTATTTCCTAAATCACTGTGAATGGAATAGGCAAAGTCCAAAGCCGTTGCACCGCGGGGCAATGCGCGTATTTGCCCTTTCGGTGTAAACACATAAACCGCATCGGGGAACAAATCAATCTTGACGTGCTCCAAGAATTCCTGCGAGTCGCCACTACTGTCTTGAATATCAATCAAGGACTGAAGCCATTGGTGAGCACGGTTTTGGACTTCGCTCATATCAGGTGAGCCATCCTTATACGCCCAGTGTGCGGCAACTCCGGCTTCTGCCACCGCATGCATGTCCGTTGTCCGAATTTGAAACTCGACTGGCACTCCGGATGGACCTAATAAGGTGGTGTGGAGAGACCGGTAACCATTGAGCTTGGGAATTGCAATGTAATCCTTAAACTTACCGGGCATCGGTTTATACAAGGAATGCAAAATACCGAGCGCACGGTAACACTCATCAATGCTACTCACAGTCACGCGGAACGCATACACATCCAATACCTGAGAAAAGCTCACATGCTTGGTGCGCATCTTGTTATAGATGCTATACAGAGTTTTTTCACGGCCACGCAGATCAACATTCAGATTGGCTTTTGCAAACGCCATGCGGGAGGCTTGCAAAATCTTCTCTACCATTTCTTTGCGATTGCCTCGCGCCCGTCTAACAGCCCCCTCAATGACTCGGAAACGCATGGGCATGGAGTAACGGAAGCTAAGGTCCTGAAGGTCACGATAGATCACATTCAGCCCCAAACGACGGGCAATTGGCGCATAGATCTCAATGGTTTCAGCGGCGACCCTACGACGCTTTGCCATCGGCACCGCATCTAGGGTACGCATATTGTGCGTACGATCCGCCAACTTCACCAGAATCACTCGGACATCCCGCGCCATCGCCATAAACATTTTGCGAAAGCTTTCTGCTTGCGCTTCTGCATGACTCTGAAACTCCAGTTTGTCCAACTTTATTAGGCCCTCTACGAGCTCAGCAACTTTAGCACCGAACTTCTCAACTAAATCGGCTTTTGTACAGCCTGTATCTTCAATCACATCATGCAGCAGCGCTACCATAATGGAAGGAGCATCCAAACGCCAGGTGGCGCACAACTCCGCTACGGAAACTGGATGGGTAATGTAAGGTTCACCACTATGGCGATATTGTCCTAGGTGAGCAGCATCTGCAAACTGAAATGCTTTTTTAACTTGGGCAATTTCTTCGGGCTTGAGGTAGCCCAACTTTGAAATCAAGCCTTCAATCGAGACGACCTGATGTTTTAGTGGGCTGGTAGTAGGTGCCGAGGTCGGACCAAAAAGATGGCGACTCGATTGCGCCAAGATAGAAGCAATAACGGACTTCTTACTGTCTTTCTGAGTTGGCGTATCGGAAGAGATACTCAGCAGGTCTGCTTGAGGATGTTGTGCTGCACTGAAGGCGCCCTCATTAGGCGAGGCCACTCCGGTTAATTCCGATGTCTTGGTTGATCCCAAAGGTCCTAAGGGAAGCTCCACACCGGAACTCCTAAATTACAAAGGTACTTTGGTCAGCATGTCACGGTCAGTTACACCAGCTGCGACTTCACGCAACGCCACAACCGTTGCTTTGTCTCTGGACTCAACACGTGGAGAGTGACCTTGAACCAATTGACGTGCGCGATACGTCGCCGCCAACACGAGTTCAAAACGATTTGGGATGGTTTTAAGGCAATCTTCTACAGTAATACGGGCCATGCTGAACTCACTTAAATTAGCCTCAATACCGATAGGATAACTGATTAGACCCCAAGGCGCCGTAAAAGGGCTGGATTTCTGGCCATAGCAGGGCCAGAACGCAGGCGGCTGGCAGCCAAAATATCCTGCAAATCTGTCAAGGCCTGGTCAAAGGAATTATTAACCACGATGTAATCCGCCTCGGGAGCATGGATTAGCTCAATATGGGCTGCGGCGAGGCGTTTTTGAATGGTTGCCTCATCATCCTGACCGCGTTTGCGCAAACGCTCTTCCAAAGCCTCAATGGAGGGTGGAAAAATAAAGATCCATTGCACTGACAGGATGAGCCTGCGGATTTGCTGAGCACCCTGCCAATCGATTTCAAGCACGACATCATTGCCTGTTTGCATTTGCGATTCAATCCAAGGCTTGGATGTGCCATAGAAATGACCATGAACTTCTGCCCACTCTAAAAAGTGGCCTTGATCACGTTCCGCAATAAATGCTTCCTGAGAAACAAAACGGTAATCCTTGCCATCCACTTCACCCGGTCTCGGTGCGCGCGTTGTCGTAGATAAAGATAGTTTTAATCCCGCATCTTCTTTTAATAGCGCATTTACCAAGGAGGATTTACCTGCACCGGAAGGCGCCACAATCATAAGCACGCTGCCTTGATAGGAGGTATTTGCGTTCGTCATAGATCGATAGTATGAAATAAATTACTCAAGATTTTGAACTTGCTCACGCATTTGCTCAATAAAGAGCTTGAGCTCCAAAGCTGCTTGCGTGCACTCCTCAGAAACTGATTTGGAACTGAGAGTATTGGCTTCACGATTGAGCTCTTGCATCAGAAAATCCAATCGCTTACCTACTGGCCCCTTACCCGCTAGGACAGTATTGACAGCTTGTAGATGCGTTTTGAGCCTTGCAAATTCTTCAGCAATATCGATGCGTACCGCGTAAAGCACCACTTCCTGACGAATACGCTCCATCAATTCGGCCGCTGTTGCGCCCGCATTTTTTGCTTGCTCTTGTGAAGCCAAGGCTTCGGCCAAACGCTCAGTCAGTTTTTTCTGATATTGCGCAACATACTGCGGCACCTTGGGCTCAATCACACCCACGATGTCGCGCATCTTGCCGGTGATATTGGTCAACACAGTTACTAAAGCCTTACCTTCAGCAAGACGACTCTCCAATAATGCATCTAAAGCAGCGCGCCCTGCCTCCACCGTTGCTGTAATCCAACTCTCTTCTTCCCCTCTGGGTTCAGACACGACACCAGGCCAACGAAGCACTTCAGAGATGGTTAATTCTTGCGCTTTTGAAAACGTGCGTTGAGCTTGTCCTTGAAGGGTATAGAGCGCATCTAGGCGGTCAGTATTAATAGCCCCCAATGCATGCGGATTGCTTTTAGCTGACCCGGCTGAGGCATTGTTAATGCGCCACGCAGCCCGAAACCCGACTTTCCCCCGAGAGAGGTTCTGGGTAGCCATTTCGCGTAAGGCGGGCTCAGCCCCCCGGCACTCATCGGGCAAGCGAAAACCCAAGTCCAAAAAGCGGCTATTGACCGCCCAACATTCCACCTGCAGATCTGCCACCACACCACCCCCTAAGGAGACTTGGCGTGAAGCGCTGCCGTAACCAGTCATGCTCGATATCATATGAACATTGTAGACCATGAGCAGCCAAAATTCAGCCAAAATCTCCCGCCCAAGCAGTCGCCAACCCACCGACTTGCGTCCCGTGACGATCACTCGAAGCTTTACCAAGCATGCTGAAGGTTCGGTCTTAATTGCTTTTGGCGACACCAAGGTCTTATGTACTGCCAGCATCTTAGATAAAGTTCCGCCCCACAAACGTGGATCTGGCGAAGGGTGGGTTACTGCGGAATACGGCATGCTGCCCCGCTCTACCCATACGCGCAGCGATCGTGAAGCAGCCCGTGGCAAACAATCGGGTCGCACTCAAGAAATCCAGCGCCTCATCGGTCGAGCAATGCGCAGTGTTTTCGATCTGAAAATTTTGGGTGAACGCACGATTCATTTGGATTGCGATGTCTTGCAAGCCGATGGTGGCACACGTACCGCCTCCATTACTGGTGCATATGTTGCGGCGCGCGATGCTGTTAATCAACTCCTTAAGAGTGGCGCACTAACTCAAGACCCAATTATCGATAGCGTAGCTGCGATTTCAGTGGGCATTTATGAGGGCGTCCCAGTATTGGATTTGGATTACCCT
The DNA here is from genome assembly GCF_900095195.1 of Polynucleobacter necessarius. Taxonomy (NCBI): domain Bacteria; kingdom Pseudomonadati; phylum Pseudomonadota; class Betaproteobacteria; order Burkholderiales; family Burkholderiaceae; genus Polynucleobacter; species Polynucleobacter necessarius. The sequence continues at coordinate 543,572 of NZ_LT606950.1, read as the reverse complement.
GAAGACTCATCATGCGACACCGATATGAATGTCGTGATGACGGGCAAAGGTGGCATGATTGAAGTGCAAGGCACTGCTGAAGGGGCAGCATTCTCTAGGGGCGAGTTAACTGCCCTGCTAGATTTAGCGGAGCAAGGCATTCAAGAGCTCACGCAATTGCAAATTCATGCATTGACGTAATTAGATTGATCCAGAAAGTAGTCCATGCGAAAGCTGGTTCTCGCCTCTAATAACGCAGGCAAAGTTCGCGAGTTTGCCGCACTGCTCGCGCCCCTCAAGTTTCAAGTGATTCCTCAGGGTGAATTGGGCATTCCTTCAGCTGAAGAACCGCATCACACGTTTGTAGAAAATGCGCTTGCGAAAGCACGTCATGCCAGCGGATTAAGCGGCCTTCCTGCGCTAGCCGATGATTCTGGAATTTGTGCACATGCTTTGGGCGGTGCTCCCGGGGAGTTATCTGCCCGTTACGCTGGTGAACCTGCAAATGACGCTGCCAACAATCAATTACTCATTCAAAATCTACGGGATGAACAAAACCGCGGGGCGCACTATGTGTGCGCACTCGTCTTCGTAAATAGCGCCAACGATCCCGAGCCCCTGATTGTGCAAACACGCTGGTATGGCACGTTCATTGATACCCCGAAAGGGACTAACGGGTTTGGATACGATCCGCATTTTTATTTGCCAGAACTTGGTCTCACGGCGGCTGAGCTTGCTCCCGAAAAGAAGAATTCCATTAGCCATCGCGGGCAAGCCCTACGAGAATTCATTACCCAACTACAGTCTCGTGTCTAATCTGCAGCACCATTCAGTAACACTCACAGCGCCCCCACCCCTCGCGCTCTATATCCACTTTCCGTGGTGTGAAAAGAAGTGTCCGTACTGTGATTTCAACTCCCATCAAATAAAGGATAGAACTGGAGGCTCTAACCAATCCGGTTTTGATGAAAAGCGCTACATCAACGCACTCATTGCCGATTTAGAAACTGAGCTTCCCAATATTTGGGGACGTCAGGTGCACAGCATTTTTATTGGCGGTGGTACCCCCAGCCTATTCTCGCCGGAGGGTATGGATCAACTTCTCTCAGCGACTCGTGCGCGCGTCAATCTCGAGCCCAATGCAGAAATCACGATGGAAGCAAATCCAGGATCCATTGAGGCAGAAAAATTTGCAGCGTTCGCCAATTGCGGGATTAATCGTGTATCCATTGGTGTACAAAGCTTTCAGGATGCGCAGTTAAAAGCTTTGGGGCGAATCCACAATGGCGAAGAGGCGAAACGGGCAATTCAGATTGCGCTAGATCACTTTCAATCAGTCAATCTCGATTTGATGTATGGCCTACCGAATCAAACACTGGAGGCAGCAAAGGCCGATATTGAAACCGCTCTGTCATTTCAGACGCCACACTTATCCCTCTACAACCTGACCTTAGAACCTAATACGTATTTTGTGAACTTTCCACCAACATTACCAACTGATGATGAGGTAGATGCAATGTCTGAGCAAAACCTAAAGCTTTTAACTGCAGCTGGGTATAAGCGTTATGAAGTGTCTGCGTATGCAAGAAAAGATCAAGGGTGCAAACACAATCTGAATTACTGGCGCTTTGGTGATTACATTGGCATTGGTGCTGGGGCGCACAGCAAAATATCTTACCCAAACCGAATTACCCGTCAGGTGCGAGAACGACACCCCGAAGCGTATATGACCACAATGGAAACCAAGGGCCATGCCGTCATGGAATCCAAGGAAGTTGATGCCAATGACCTCCCCTTTGAATTCATGCTCAACGCATTGCGACTAACCGATGGGGTTGATACCCAAACCTTTAGCGAGCGCACCGGCCTGCCACTCAGCGTGATCAGCAAGCCTCTGGACAAAGCCAGCAAAAAGTGTTTGCTTGATGAAAATCCCAGCAAATTGCGGGCAACCGATCAGGGTTTACGCTATCTCAATAACCTGCAAGAGATCTTTCTTGCCTAGCGAAAGTCGGTTAAAGTAATCAGCAGTAAGAATACTCAATATAAAAATATTGCAACCCATTGCAAACCGTATTGGAGACTAACCAAATGATGTATCGCACTTTGCTCGGCCAAAAATCTGGTCGATTCTTAAACACTGTTGTCAATATGTTGGTGTTAGCTGCCAGTTCACTAATGTTTTCTCAAGGCGCCTTTGCTCAAGCAAAAGGCTGGCCAGATAAACCAATCAAATTAATTGTGGGCTTTCCTCCTGGGGGCGGCTCCGATGCGATTGCTCGCGTGATTGCGATAAACCTCTCGCAAATGTGGGGGCAACAAGTGGTGATTGATAACCGCGGCGGAGCTGCAGGCACCATTGCGGACGATCTCCTAGCCAAAGCACCTGCAGACGGATATACCCTAGGCCTTGCTCACGTCAATGCAATGTCCATCATTCCAGCCTTGGGACAAAAGATGCCTTACAACGCATCAACAGACTTTACGCCCATTATTTTGTTAGGCATTACACCAAACATTTTGATTGCCAATGTCGATGCCCATGCTAAGAATGCTAAGGATCTCGTTGCCTATATGAAACAGAATCCAGGCAAAGTCAGCTTTGGATCTGCAGGTAATGGCAGCACCCAACACCTCGCCTATGAACTCTTTATGCACATGGCGGATACACAAGGCATGCACATCCCCTATAAAGGAAGTGGCCCGGTTTTAGTTGACCTTATTGCTGGTCACATCACCTACGCTTTTGAAACGATGGGCGCTGCTACGCCCCATATTCAAAGTGGCAAAGTCATTCCAATGGCACAAACCAGAACCAAGCGCTCGCCCGCCTACCCCAATGTCCCAACCATGGAGCAATTGGGTTATGTTGGTTTTGAGGCAACAGTTTGGTATGGTTTGATGGGGCCCGCCAATCTTGATCCCAAGATCGTCGCCAAGATTAATACCGATGTGAATACCATATTGAAGAAGCCTGAGATCCAAGCCAAGTTGGCAGAAGTAGGCGCAGAAGATGGTGGTGGTACGCCGGCAGCTTTTAGTCAGTTTATTGCCAAAGATCGTAATCGCTGGGCAAAGCTGGTGAAAGATGCGAAGCCGCAAATTGATCTGAATTAACTCAGACTGCAAATACTTGTTTAGGAGATTGGCGGAAGAGGTGAGATTCGAACTCACGAAGGACTTTCATCCTCGCCAGTTTTCAAGACTGGTGCATTCAACCGCTCTGCCACTCTTCCTTAAATTGAACTTACTGTGTAGTCGGTTTGATTACAGCCCTAAATTGTAAGGAATTTTTGACCTGTCCCTCTAAATAGTTGGCAATCGCTAGGCTAGCGGTCAATCCCGGGGATTCAAAGCCATATAAGTTATAGAGTCCCCGCAAACCATGATCCCCTGGCCCATTAAAGCAAAAGTCTCCCGCAGGGGCGTTTGGCGGAACAATTTTTGCTCTAACCCCTGAGTAATCAGGCTGTAGCGCCCCGTCTTTGAGATTTGGCCAATAGCGCCTTACCGCAGCATAAAAGCCCTCACTGCGTTTTGGATTCACGGTGTAATCAATTTGCTCTTCGGATGCAATATCGAGCCACTCTACATCAGGGCCAAACTTGGCTTGACTCCCCATATCCAAGGTAAGGTGCACGCCGAGGCCGCCCGGCTCTGGTACCGGATAAATCAAATGGTGAAATGGTGACTTTCCAGAAAGAGAAAAATAATTGCCTTTTGCAAAGTATGCCTTCGGAATCTGCTCAGGTAGAAGGCCTTCAATTTTGTTTGCTACCGCTGGAGCACTCATTCCCGCGCAATTAATTAGCAGCTTAGTTTGAATGGTCATTGACTCACTACTGTCTGCGACACCAACGTGCAACGCATATCCATTCTCGGCGTGGCTGCCAAGCGGTTTTGTTCGCATTAGTGGTGACTGATAGGCAACCATGCCACCCGCATCTTCAAAGCCTCCCAGCAGTGAGAGCATATAGCCATGACTATCGAGGATTCCAGTGCTAGCTGACAAGATTGCAGCAACACAATTAAGGTTTGGCTCTAGTACTTTTGCCTCATCTCCTGAAATTAATTTGATTGCAGGTACATGATTATTTTGGGCTTTGTAATAAAGCGCTTGCAGATCATCAATCTGTGTATCGTCTGTAGCAACAATCAGCTTGCCATACGATTGCGTAGCAACGTGATGATTGCGACAGTATTCATAGAGCAATCGATTTCCCTCAACACACAGCTTGGCTTTCAGCGAATCTTTCGGGTAGTAAATACCTGCGTGAATCACCTCGCTGTTGCGTGCGCTGCTGACCGTTCCAAATGCACTCTCGCGTTCGAGCAAGATCGTTTCACGACCTTGCAAAACCATCTCTCTCGCGATAATATGAGGGTTTCTGACCCATTTCCACGGTTTCTCCGTCTTCCCAAAGTCCGAGAGCGGTTTGGTCTCAGCTCGACGCCAATCACGCTAAAGTAGTGCTTAGTGGGGTGATTAATGTCTACACCCTAGGTGTAGTTTGGACCCAGATCCGAGACTCCCAAAGCGCATGGCTTGCGAGCATCCCCAAAGCGAATGTTGCACAGGCCACTCTGACGTTTGATGCGACTGCAGTAACTTCTTTAGATGGTGCAGGCATCGCTTTTTTAATTGGCGTGGAAGAGGCGCAAATAAAAGTAGGTGCCAAGTCTGAATTGCAAGGTTTAAATAGTCGCTATCAACCCTTGTTGCATGAGTTTGATCCCATCAGTAATTTATTCCCAGTCCCTGCTGAGAAACCGAAGCGTAGTTTCTTCGTTAGTACGGGGATGGCTGCACAAAATCTCATAAATGATTGGGGGGTGATTACCTTTGCGGGACATCTGAGTTCGGATTTACTTTGGTCTTTGCGAAACATCACAAAAGTACGTGGGGGCGATTTTGTGAATGCTGCCGTAGAGGCGGGTATTGCAGCGCTACCAATTGTGGGTTTAGTGGCCTTTTTAATTGGTGTAATTCTATCGTTCCAAGCTGCTATTGGTATGAAACAGTTTGGCGCAGTGTCCTTTGTGGGGCCTTTGGCGGCTCTCGGCATTGTTCGTGAGAGGGCCCATTGATTACCGCCATTTTGTTGGCCGGCCGTTCTTCAGCGGCATTTGCTGCCGAGATTGGCACTACGACCGTGAATAGCGGAGTGGATGCGCTAGTTTCAGGCGGTTTGAGTCCAATGCGTTTTTTGGTTGTGCCTAGAGTGCTTGCCGGAATTTTGGTGGCACCCATCCTGACTTTATACGCAGACATCGTGAGCATCATTGCGTCGATGTGCACGATGCAAATTTATGGCATTCCTTTTGTGAATTTTTACAACGGCATGATTAGCGCGGTTGATGTGGAAGATATTTTTTCTGGATTGGTTAAAGCGACGATGTTTGGTGTCGTTGTCTCTGCAATGGGATGCTTACGTGGTATGCAAACTGGTACTGGTGCTGCCGCAGTGGGCATCTCAGCTACTCGTGTGCCGTGGTAAGCAGTATTGTGATGATTGTGGTGGTGGACGGCATCTTCGCTGTTATCTCTTATAAACGGGTTTCTGGTGAATACACCAGCAACCAATCCGATCCCATTTTCGACTCCATGCGCCATTGATGTGCACAATCTCACAGTGGGTTATGGTTCAAATGTTCTGATGAAAGACCTCAATTTCACAATAAACAATGGTGAAATCTTCGTCATCCTCGGCGGCTCGGGGTGCGGTAAATCGAGCCTCCTCAAGAATCTTTTTGGCTTATATCAGCCGTTATCCGGCGATGTGCTCATCGAAGGAAAAACATCACCAAGGCCCAAGGAGCAGAGCGTTAGAATCTCATGACGAGCTTTGGCGTCATGTATCAACAGGAAGTCTTATTTGGTTCCATGAATCTTTTGGATAGCGTTACATTATTCATGCAGGAATATACCCAGCTGACGCAGGACCAAATGAATTTGCTGGTACGTTGCAAGTTAGACCTCGTGGGCTTACCTATCTGCCATTTATGGCCAAGATGCCTAATCCTACAGAAGCGCAATTATTTGGAGCAATCCAAACTACCCCGAAAAAAATGGCATCCACTGGAGTCACCACGGCATCGGACATGAGCGTTGGTGGAAACTTTGGTGTTGATAAAGAAATTGCCATCTACAAAGAGATCTTTGCTAAAAACGCATCACCGATTCGGGTGCGGGGTTATTTGTACAGTCAGGCCATTCCTCCTGGATACAAAGGCGTTAAGCCGAATGATGGTGATGATCAGCTGCGATTTATTGGTATTAAATATATTACCGATGGTTCTACGCAAGGTCTCACTGCTGCAGTGACGCAACCTTAATGGATCGACCCGGTACTGCAGAATTGCGAGTGCAGGTTCGTCCAGAGAATCGTGCATATTTGGGTCAACAAGCGGAGCGTATTGCATTTGCTGGCCCACTAACATCCGACGATGGCAATACCGTGTTAGGAAGTCTATTAGTCATGGATTTCCCCAGCAGGGCAGCAGTAGAAGAATGGTTAAGTAATGAACCCTGGAGCACAATTTTGAAACACTCTACTGGGTGCGCGACATTGTTGCGCGTGGGCCTGAGTGGTTTAGTTCATACGGACTACATGGTCTTGCCGTCGAGTTTGAACTCTACGGTTTGTAACTCGAGTTCTTTGGATTGGTTGGTGCGTTCATGTTTGTCTCGTTTTCCCGATATTGTTTTTAGCGATTGTTATTTCACTTCCTGCGGGAAATATTTCTGAATACAACGAATAGGATTGGGTGCTGCTTGACCTAAACCACAGATGGAGGCATCAACCATCACCGTAGCCAAATCGTCTAAGGTTTGTTGATCCCAAGCTGGTGCTTGCATCAGCTTGGCAGCCTTGTTGGTAACTTCACTCCAGGTTGTTTAACACGCCCGCTCACGCTGTAACTGCGCAAGCCCTTGCGACCATTGTTTCTTATGAAGGCGAAACGATTCTCAAGGCCGCTAAACGTCATGGGGTTGATATTCCCCACTTGTGTTTCAAGGATGGGTATCGTCCAGACGGTAACTGCCGTGCCTGCGTTGTGGAAATCAATGGAGAGAGAACGCTGGCGCCTAGTTGCTGCAGAAGTGCTACGCCTGGCATGGAAGTCAAGGCCAATAGTGAACGTGCTTTAAAGAGTCAAAAGTTGGTGTTGGAGATGTTGCTCTTCGATATGCCGGATGAAGGCTTCAAGTGGGTGGGTGATAGCAAAGAAGCTGAACAGCAAAATCAGCACAGTGAGCTGAGTTCGTGGGCAGCACGCATGGATGTTGCTGATGGCACCGTTAAAGTATTGGTAGAGGGTGTGCAGCGCGCTTCTGCATACCACCGGAGATCTCACTGGGCATATACGATTCATAAGGAAGTAAGTGGCTCAACCAACTTACCGGTTAGCTTACCTTTGGCATCCTTGACGTAGATGCCACCACCTGAAGGATTTGGGGTACTTTCAGTAATGCCTGCCAACTCGATAGCCTTGTGATTGACGTAAGCAATATGACCGGATTGGTTCACGATAAAGATCGAAACGTCTTTTGACGCCTTGTCCAAATCATCCGCATTAAGCTCAGCCATAAACGGGCTTATACGAGAGGGATCGACACCAAACCCAATTAACCAACCGCCCTGCGGAACACTTTTGACGGCTGCTTTAACCTTTTGAATCAATGTATCTTTAGTGTCATATGGCAAGGTAAAGTTACTGAGGTTTAAACCGAGATTTTCAAATACGGAGGTCGCCATGATGTGCACGTGTGGCTCCACAAATCCTGGCATGACGGCCTGACCCTTCAGATCAATCACCTTAGTAGAATCCGCCTTCCAATCTTTCACAACAACATCTTTATTACCAACAGCGACAATTTTGCCGCCCTGGATTGCTAAAGCAGGATCTTTGTTGAACTGTGGTGTCTTTTGATTCCAGGCTAAAAAGGCCTTCAAAATGCCCTTGCGTGTATCGCCGCCTTTGGCAAGCAGAACTCAGGCTGAGCCTGCTTTGGGCGATCTGCCATGTAGGTTTGAAATACGCCTTCTCCAAAACCAAAACAAAAATTCTGGGCATCCACATCATTTAGATTACGACAGAGCTCTACAAACTCTGCGGTAGAGTTGTCATTCTCCGGAACCACTGATTGAGCATAGCTTGGTTGGCATCCTAAAAACACCAAAACGCCAAATCCATAAAGTACATTTTTAATAGACATAGTTATCTTTCACAATTTTTGATGACACAGCGCTTAGCGTCTAAAGCCACCCATACGTCCGCCACCGAAACCACCACGGCCGCCCGCACGCTCACCACCACCAAAACCACCCTCTCGAGGATCTCGCTCAGGAGCACGGTAGTTGTCACGCGCACGCTCTGCATCATTGCGCGCAGCTTGTTCATGAGAAGAGTCTCGACCAGGATCGCGCGATCCTTCACTACGACCAGCATCGGTTCCGTTGAGGCCATTCTTTTCTAAATTCTGACGCAAGTGGTCACGCTCTTGATCGCGTATTGCAGATGAACCTTGATTACTCAACTTACCGTATTTACTTTGCAAATTGGAATTTGGATATGGCATATTGCCACGATGCTGTGGATTAAATTGCCACTTATCACCAGAGCTAAATGAACCCGATTTAAAGTTTCCATTCGCCGTATTGCGATTGAAACTATTGAACGTATTGTTGTTCACAGTGATCGAGCCACCATCCCAACCGCCACCCCAGTGCATGCCACCAAAGAGTGCGGCACCGACAGCCATGCCAATACCGAAAGACAATAGTTCCGCGCCGGCCACATACCCTGGTGGGTAGTATGGTGGAGGCGGTGGATAGGCTGGATAAGGCCATGGACCATACACCACCGTAGGATTATGCGTTGGTACATAAATCACCTGTGGACTGGCTGGCTGAATAATGATGTTTTGACCAGAGGTGCTAACAGTTTGCTGCGGAGTAGAAGTTAAGTTGCCAGCCTGCTTTGCTTTCGCGCGCATAGTCTGAATTGCCTTCATCACATCGGATTGCTGAGCCAATACAGCATCACCTAACTTTTGTGTCCAGTTCAAATCCGAGCCCATCATTTGCAAGGCTTGTGGAAAACTCACTAAGGACTTGACGCTCGGATCCCAATTTTGGGATTGCAAGGCGCCATCTAATGCAGGTCCAGTCAAGCGGGAATTTTGCTTTTGCCAACCGGCTGCTTCAGCCACTTCCAATGGATAGGTGGAAGCCATCAGAATTTGCGAAATCAATGAATGAGGATAAAGCGCAATCGGCGATACCAAAGAATTCAGTTGTTGATCTGACAGGGGCGCCTGACTTTGGCTAGTAGATTGCGCAAATACATACGTTTTGGCAACTGGTGCAATCATTGTAACCATAGACAACCAAGGAAAACCCATGAAAAAAACTCTCTCTTGCACTAGCCACTTTTGCTGCGCTGCTTTCCATGCAATCCGCTCAGGCCGATGAAAAAATCCCCGTACTGAGCGCGCAAGAGCTCGTGAATTACTGCAAGCTACCAGCCAGTTCTGAATCCCGTAGCTACTGTATTGGCTACACCACTGCTATCTACGATACCTATCTGGCAACGCGTCACCAACAGCGTGCTAAGCCTTTCATCTGCGTCAAGCAACCTGCTCCAAAACGCGATGAAGTGATTGCTGAATACGTTCAATTTATTTCTCAAACCGCACCGATGCTGGCTCATGACCCTGCATCTGGAACCGTACTCAACTTTTTAGCCATGAAATTTGCGTGCGCCAAGAAATAATCACGACGTTTCCATCAAATTGATTTAATTACAGGATCTACAAATGAAAAAAATACTCGTTATTACCGCAGCGACAATTGCTATTGCAGGCTGCCCTAACATGAGCAATACCGAGCAACGTACTCTCTCCGGTGCTTCTATTGGCGCAGTTGCTGGTGGTGTTGGACTGCTATCTTCCACGGCAATCCAGTCCGCGGCGCAGTCGGTGGTGCTGCAGTTGGTGCAGCTTCAGGCTATGCTTATGACGCCTACAAGAAAAATCAGGCTTCTGAATACAATGCGGGTTATAAGGCCGGAAAGAGTTCGAATAGCAACTCTAGCGGTGACTAGTCTATAAGCTCTTAGCCTGAAACAAAAAGCCGCCCGAGGGTGGCTTTTCTTTTATCTACTGTTTGGCGGAAGGGGCGGGATTCGAACCCGCGGTAGGCTATTAACCTACGCACGCTTTCCAGGCGTGTGACTTAAACCACTCATCCACCCTTCCGGAACCGTTGATTATACGATTGCCGCAATGGGGATACCGCACACACCTTCTAGCTGACTTAGAGTGACTCTTTGAGTTGCTCCAAAATCGCTGGGTTTTCCAAGGTAGAAGTATCTTGCATTACTCCTTCGCAATCACACGCAATAAGCGACGCATGATCTTGCCAGAACGGGTTTTTGGCAAGTTATCACCAAAGCGAACATCTTTTGGCTTGGCAATCGGGCCAATTTCCTTACCAACCCAGTTACGCAACTCAGTAGCAATCTTCTTAGCCTCTTCGCCTGTTGGACGACCGCCTTTAAGCACTACAAATACGCAGATAGCCTCAGTCAGTTCGTCAGGACGGCCGACTACCGCGGCTTCAGCAACCAATGGATTCGCAACTAAGCAAGATTCGATTTCCATGGTTCCCATACGGTGACCAGAAACGTTCAACACGTCATCGATACGGCCAGTGATGGTGAAGTGGCCAGTGTCTTTATTACGAATTGCGCCGTCACCAGCGAGATAGAGCTTGCCACCCAACTCTTCTGGGGAGTACGACTTCACGAAGCGATCTGGATCGCCCAAAATCGTACAAATCATAGATGGCCATGGACATTTAACCACAAGAATTCCACCGTTTCCATTTGCACATCATGGCCAGCTTCATCCACAATCGCCGCCTGAATACCTGGCAATGGCAATGTGCATGAACCTGGAATCATTGGGGTTGCGCCTGGCAATGGAGAAATCATATGACCACCGGTTTCGGTTTGCCAGAAAGTATCTGCGATTGGGCAACGGGAGCCGCCCACATTCTCGTAGTACCACATCCAAGCTTCTGGATTAATTGGCTCACCCACTGAACCCAAGAGACGTAATGACGATAAATCAAAGCTCTTTGGATGCACTGCTTGATCGCTGCTCGATGCTTTGATCAATGAACGAATCGCTGTTGGTGCTGTGTAGAAAATTGTAGCTTTGTGCTTTTGAATCATTTCCCAGAAACGACCAGCGTTCGGATAAGTTGGTACACCTTCAAACACAATCTCAGTTGCGCCTACTGCGAGAGGACCATACGTAATATACGAGTGGCTAGTTACCCATCCAATGTGGGCAGTACACCAGAACACATCGTTCGGCTTAATGTCAAAGGTCTACTTCATGGTCAGAATCGCCCACAAGAGATAGCCGCCAGTAGAGTGCTGCACACCCTTTGGCTTACCAGTAGATCCAGAGGCATAGAGAATGAACAATGGGTGCTCAGCCTTACCCACTCTGGCCACAAGTAGTTGCTTCATTAGCAACGATTTCTTGCATCCACACATCCCGACCTGCTGTCATAGCAACATCGGTTCCGGTGGGCTTGCTGACGATCACGTGTTTTACCTTAGGGCACTCGCCAGTGGAGAGTGCTTCGTCGCAAATTGCTTTGAGTGGCAATACCTTACCGCCACGGTATTGACCATCAGCAGTAATCACGGCAACAGCGCCAACGTCCATAATGCGATCACGCAACGCTTGGGCAGAGAAACCACCGAACACGACTGAGTGAATCGCGCCGATACGAGCACACGCTTGCATCGCTACGATGCCTTCGATCGTCATCGCCATATAAATGATGACGCTGTCACCAGATTTGATACCGAGTTTTCGAAGTGCATTTGCCATTTTGCAAACACGCTCAAGCATTTCTTTATAGGTAACCTTAGTAACTGTGCCATCGTCTGCTTCAAAAATGATGGCGGTCTTATCGCCCAGACCAGCTTCGATCTGACGATCTAAACAGTTATAAGAAGCATTGGTTGTGCCGTCTGAAAGGCGCTTTCGATTCATCCAAAACCTTCGTAAAAGGCTTCTTCCAATAGATGTTCTCTTTTACAAGTCGACCCCAGAAACCGTCGTAATCTTTTTCAGCCTCAGCGCACAGCTTTTTGTAGGCCTCTATGCCTAAATGGCCGCACCCTTTACAAAGTCAGCAGGTGGGCTAAAAACGCGGTTTTCTTGCTTTAATGGTTCCATGCTTCACAGCCCTCTAATAAATAATCAATATTTTTTGCGTTAAAAAGGACGCAAAATGTCGCAAAATGAGGGTTTCTAGCCCTCAAGACTACTGAAGATAAGTGAAAACACTTGGGGTTTGCTCTATGGCAAACCCTTAAAATGGGGAAAACCTTACTAATAATGTGGAAATAAGCCTAAAATCATGACCAATATCAAACAAAACGACCTGATCCAAAGCGTTGCTGATGCCTTCCAGTTCATTTCTTACTACCATCCAAAGGATTTCATTGAAGCCATGGGCAAGGCGTACTCCCTAGAAAAGGGTGAAACAGCCAAGGATGCGATCGCTCAAATTTTGACCAATAGCCGTATGTGTGCAGAAGGTCACCGCCCTCTTTGCCAAGATACGGGCATTGCCGTGGTCTTTTTAAAAATTGGTATGAATGTACAGTGGCCGGATGCCACGATGAGCGTGACCGAGATGGTGAATGAAGGCGTGCGTCGCGCTTACCTTAATCCCGACAATACCTTGCGAGTTTCTGTATTGACCGATCCAGCGGGTAAACGCAAAAACAGTGGTGACAATACCCCCGCAGTAGTGCATTACGAAATCGTTCCTGGCGATGACGTTGAAGTCATCTGCGCTGCAAAAGGTGGTGGCTCTGAAAACAAAGCAAAGATGGTCATGCTTAACCCTTCTGACTCCATCGTCGACTGGGTTTTAAAAACCGTTCCCACCATGGGTGCGGGCTGGTGCCCTCCTGGAATTCTCGGTATCGGCATTGGCGGCACCCCAGAAAAAGCGATGTTGATGGCTAAAGAAGCATTGATGGGCCCAGTCGACATTCAGGAACTCATCGCACGCGGTTCAAAGAATCGCGTTGAAGAATTGCGCTTAGAGATCTACGAAAAAGTAAACAAACTGGGTATCGGCGCGCAAGGTTTGGGTGGATTGGCTACCGTCTTGGATATTAAGATTTTGGATTACCCAACGCATGCTGCTTCATTACCTGTGGCGATGATTCCGAACTGTGCTGCAACCCGTCACGTCCATTTCCATTTACATGGTGATGGCCCTGCAAAACTCGAGGCCCCTTCTCTCTCCGATTGGCCAGATGTAACTTGGACACCAGATGTTCAAAAATCCAAGCGCGTCAATTTGGATACCCTCACTGCAGAGGAAGTAGCGAGCTGGAAACCCGGCGAGACCCTACTTCTGAATGGCAAAATTTTGACCGGTCGCGATGCCGCTCACAAACGCATTCAGGATATGCTGGCCAAGGGCGAAGAATTGCCTGTTAGCTTTAAGAATCGCGTGATTTATTACGTTGGTCCAGTCGATCCAGTGCGCGATGAAGTGGTTGGCCCAGTAGGTCCTACAACTTCAACCCGTATGGATAAGTTCACCGAAATGATGCTCGCCAAAATTGGCTTAATTTCCATGATTGGTAAAGCTGAGCGCGGACCAGTTGCGATTGAGGCAATTAAAAAACATAAATCCGCCTACCTCATAGCGGTGGGTGGTGCCGCTTACCTAGTATCCAAAGCAATCCAACACTCTAAAGTGGTTGGCTTTGCTGACCTAGGCATGGAAGCTATTTATGAATTTGATGTCAAAGATATGCCGGTGACGGTAGCCGTGAACTCCGAAGGCATCTCCATGCATGAGACTGGTCCAAAAGAATGGCAAGCCAAGATTGGCAACATTCCGGTAACCATTGCTTAATTGCTAATGAATTTATCCGTCATTTAGTTAGGCATTGGCACCCACTTGTCACTGGTAGGCGTTTTTGATTCTGGCGTTGGTGGCTTATCCATTTTGGATGAAGCCCTACGCCAACTTCCGCAGCACGACTATATTTATCTAGCCGATTCTGCAAACGCGCCCTACGGTGAAAAATCGAGCGAGTGGATTGCGGAACGCAGTCTCGAGTTATGTCGGCACTTAGCCAGATCTGGGTGCGATGCCATTGTGGTCGCCTGCAATACTGCGACCGCTGAAGCAATCAAGCAAATTCGCGATCAAGTACCTATCCCGGTCATTGGAGTAGAGCCAGGCATTAAGCCAGCATCCATGCAAACCCAAAATGGTGTTGTTGGAGTATTAGCAACCGAAGCCACGCTGAAGAGCGATAAGTTCAATGCACTTTTAGCAACCCTACCAAATGATTGTCGCTTTATTAAACAAGCTGGGGCTGGATTGGTTCCTCTGATTGAGATGGGCGAGGCAGATGGCGAAGAAACCTTGGAGTTGCTGGCAAAACATCTAGAACCCATTCAAGACGCAGGCGCCGATACCATTGTTTTAGGATGCACACACTACCCTTTTCTACGCAAGGCTATTCGTAAACTATTAGGCAACTCGATCACATTGATTGATACGAGCGATGCCGTCGTAAGACAGTTAAGGCGCCAGTTAGAGCAATTCAAATCCGATGAAGGCTTGAATGAGGAGCGCCATGGCTCAGTTTCTTTTGTCAGCAGTAAAGATGATGCACCCTTGCTAAAGATGGCGCGAGATTTAATGCGCAGTGATCTAAATAATCATGCGTTGAATTCGAGCATGTTGGATTCTCAGTGATGAGTACCTCTTTACAAAAACTCGATATGCGTCTCCCATTCACCAAGACCGAACGCATCATCATTGGCATCGTGCTGCTGTTGCATGCTTTGCCAGCGTTAGAGTTTTTGCATTTTACGTCGCGACCACCCAAGCTCGATGACGCGCGTGTCATGGCCAATCTCGTTAGCCCCGATACAGCAGATAGCAAGTCACAGCCAACTGCTCCACCACCAAACCTCAAGAAGAGCCGAAGAAAAAGAAGGTTGAAGAAAAGTTATCGCAAAAGCCAACCCCTCAGCAAACCCAAAACACTAGCCAGCAGCAGAAAAGTGAGCCGCAATCGTCAAGCCAAATGCCAAATGCGGCAGTTGCACCCACAACGACTGGCGGCGCCAGTGGCACACCAATTCAGACAGACATTGGTAAACTCATCGTGGTGTGTCAGCCGGATGCGGATGCCTATTACCCATCGTTCTCCAAACGCTCAGGTGAACAAGGCACCATAGTGGTGCGCTTGATTATTGCCGAAAACGGCGACGTTGAAGACGTTGCGATACCGCAATCGAGCTCCTTCCCCAGATTGGATCGCGCCGCTACGGATATTGGTCGTCGCTATCGGTTTAAACCTTTTTTAGTTAATGGCTCGCCCCAACGAATCTCAACCAATCTTTTAATCAAATTTAATCTGAAGAATTAATCACTATGAATACACCTTTTGGAATTGCCAATCTATGGCTTGAGGGAGACGCCATCACTCGCTTTGTAGCGATTGCCTTATTGTTGTGCTCAATTGTGACCTGGGTTATTTTGCTCTCTCGCTATTGGGAATTGCGTAATTTGCGCAAGCTCAAACCTGAATTGGATCAGTTTTGGCATGCCACCTCCTTTGATCAAGGACTGCAGTCTTTCAGCAATCCCTCAATGAATCCCTACTATCAGATTGCAAAGTCTGCAAGCGACGCATCGATTCACCATCAGAGTCAAGCAACCAATCACCGCGAATTGCTGCAAACACTCAATTACTCCGAATGGATGTCCCGCAGCATTAAAAACAGCATCGATAGCATCGCAGCCAGCCTTCAAATGGGGCTAACCTTTTTAGGCTCAACTGGTGCTACCGCCCCCTTTATTGGATTGTTCGGCACCGTGTGGGGCATTTACCATGCGCTGATCTCTATCAGTAGCTCCGGTAGCGCACAAATTGATCAGGTTGCAGATTGGCGAGGCATTGATCATGACTGCTTTGGGTCTTGCGGTAGCGATTCCAGCCGTTCTTGGATTTAACGCGATCAATCGCGCCAATAAATTGCTGGTTGCGGATCTCAATCGCTTTGGTAATGATTTACTGGCCTATTTTGTTACTGGCGCTCGCGTTCAATCTGGAGACTAAGCATGTCTTTTCATCTGCAAGATGATCAAAACGACGACGCCATCATGGCGGAAATCAACATGACGCCGATGGTCGACGTGATGTTGGTGCTATTAATTATCTTCATCATTACCTTGCCAGTGATTCAGCAGGCAGTAAAGGTCGAATTACCCAAAGCCAATAGCGTCCGAAATGAAATCAAGCCCGAATCGATTCAGCTATCGATTGATGGTAAGGGTCAAATCTTCTGGAATAGCACTCCGATTGATATCAAAACCTTTGATGGCTATGCAGAAAAAGCGGCTCAAAAAGATCCGCAGCCGGAGATCAATCTGCGCGCCGATAAGTCGGTTAAATATGAATACGTTGCGCAAGTCTTGGCAGCATTTCGTCGCGCAGGCTTAACCAAGTTAGGGTTTGTAACTGACCTAACTAATATTTGGGATGTTATTGCTTGGCCTTATAGGGCATTTTGGATGGCAAGCAGAGTTCTTCGCTGACGTAGGTGCATAAACCCATCGTCTCACCCAATATGCCGCCCTGAATCTTTTCAGTCTTTTTAATTTACCGGTCACAGGATCAAGTGCAATCTGTGTCAGCACAGTTCCCGCTGAATACGAAACGCCCATCACATTTTCAGGCTCAAAGCTGGCTTCAATCATCATCAGAATATTTGGTCGCGCCAAGGTTACGCTTTTAACCACCTGCTTGCCGTAAGCATCGGATTGATCCAAATCCCGGCCATCTAAATAAATTTTGGCTTTCTGGCTGCCCGAAGCTAGGGTAATTTTCATGTCATATTCTTCGGTATAGCCTTTTTCAGAACGCTTGCAATAAAACTCCAGTACATCTATAGTCCAGGAACTTGTACTTACTAGAATGAGATTGAGGCAAAAAAAAGATATGGGATAGGCGCATAGACTCTGAATGAGGTATATGTCTTGGTAGTGGTGGTGCCCGAGGCCGGAATCGAACCGGCACGACTTTTTTGAGTCGGCAGATTTTAAATCTGCTGTGTCTACCGATTTCACCACTCGGGCTCGCACAAGCAGAAACTGCTGCGCTAAGTAAATTAAGACGATGTCTATTTTAGCATGTAAGCTCAAATTGCCCGCGCGGACCTATCCCAAGTAGGGGGCGCAAGAGTTTGCGCATTCCAGTTTGATTGGTTATGGATTTCATCAGCGTATTTTAAGGGTAGCGGGTTTATCTACGTCATATAACCATGGGGGTACTTGGTGCATTCATTTTGCTGATATTTACAGTCGGTTTGGTTTATTTATATTCAGCGCAGTCCAGCCCTTCAGGAAAACGCAGCATTAAAAATCTTGGGAATAGCGTTGTCATCAACTTTGATGAATCCGATATTCCACACATCAAAGCCAACAACCAAGCTGATGCTTTATTTGCCTTAGGGTATTTACACGCTACTGAACGTTCCTGGCAACTGGAAATGGATCGTCGCATTGCCAGTGGCAGACTCTCCGAAATCCTTGGTAGTGAGACGGTTAATAGTGAGACGGTTAATATTGATCGATTCATTCGCACTTTAGGAATAAAGTGTGCGGCTGAGCAGCAATTTGATAAATATCCTGTCGTAGCAAAACGGTTGTTACAGTCGTATGCAGATGGCATCAATGCAAGCAACGCGCATTTAGGTTGGGCTCTGCCAGTGGAATATTTTTTAACAGGATCTAAACTGGTCATTGGTCACCAACAGACAGTGTCGCTTGGATGCTCATGATGGCCTTAGATTTGGGCGGGAACTGGCATAAGGAATTGCAACGACTTGAGCTCTCGCAATTTCTGACTATCAAGCAAATCTGGGAAGTACTCCCCCCATATGAATCTGAGCCAATAACAAGTATGGATTTTGTCAAGCTTTACAAAGAACTCAATGTCTTTAATCCTAAAGCGGGGCCCATCGATTTCCGCCCAACCCCCCGCGACAGAGTTGTCCGCAATCGATGTTCCTGGCGGAAAAGATGGTATTGGCTCTAATAACTGGGCCTTAAGCGGAAAGCTGACAGTGAGCGAAAAACCATTTCTCGCCAATGATCCACACTTGGGATTATCTACGCCAGCGATTTGGTATTTTGCGCATTTAGATGCTCCCGGCTTAAATGTATTAGGAGGAACGCTACCCGGAATACCAGCAGTTATTTTGGGTAGATCCGAAACTTTTGCTTGGAGCTTTACTAATACCAATCCCGATGTACAAGATTTACACATTGAGCAAATCGATACCAAGAATCCCGGAATGTATCGAGGACCTGATGGCTTACTTCCCTTTAAAGTCCGCCAAGAAATCATTGATGTGAAAGGTGCGCCGTCGATTCACTTTATCGTCAAAGAAACGCGTCATGGCCCAGTCATCTCAGACTCATTGCTGAGCGCATTGGCGTATCTCCCACGTTAACAACTATATTTGCGGTTAGCACCGGGATACTGGGAGCTATCTTGGCACCATTTGTTCTTAATGCCTTAGGTATGAAGCGTGGTGGCAACGCGGTTTTGCAATCGGCATTGGCACTTCGAGAGCATTTAGCATTCATCCCGAAGCCGGAAACCTATGCAAGTCTAGCCATGGGAATGAACGGCGTTATTAGCGCTGTTGCCATTCCCATCATTTACCATTTGTTCAATAAATAAATCTGTAGTCCCTGGGGAGGCAAAGATACCCATTGATAGGAGCTTTGCTTTACCCTCAGGTGAATTCAGAATCTCATTTAATGCTTGATTGAGTTTATTGATGATTGGCTTAGGCGTTTTTGCAGGCGCCAACAAGCCCACCCAGTCATCAATCACAAAGTCTTTAATCCCACTTTCGATAAATGTGGGTACGTCTGGCATGCTAGGGCTACGCTTAACCGGCCACCATGCCAGGCACTGTTACTGTGCCCCAACCAATCAAATCCATCGCGGATTTCCCTGCAAAATACTCAGGAGTCCAAGCGCTGGGAGCGCGACCAGAAGCATTGAGTCCGTGAAGTTTTTTGCCATCCCATAAGATTGCAAATCCATCGCCACCCAAACCATTCATGGTGGGCTCAACAACGGTTAGTGTGATTGCAGTAGCTAACGCAGCATCCACGGCATTTCCACCCTGTTGAAGTGCTTCGATGTCGGCCTGTGTTGCCAATGGCTGCGAGCTAGCAACGGTGCTCTTGGCTAAAACTGGGGCGCAACCGCCACCAAAAGGAGGAGAAATAATCATGGAAGCTTATCTAGTGTTGGTGAAATTTAATCGACTTTAATATTGGCGGACTTGACTACTTTCTCCCGCTTGCTTGCTTCTTCAGCAGTAATTTCTGCTAACTTTTCAGAGTTAGCAAATTGAGGGTGGATACCTTGCGTGGCCATGCGCGCTTTAAAGTCAGGGTTCGTCAAAATTTTCCGAATCTCGCGTTCAAGCTTGGCAACAATGGCGGGTGATGTGCCTTTGGGAACGTAAATCGCATAAAAATTTTCAATATCAAATTGCCTCATGCCATCTTGGCCTAATGTTGGTACATTAGGCATGAGAGGGGAGCGTTCTGCTGCTGCAATGGCAATTGGCCGCAACTTTCCGATTTGGGTGTGCGGCAGTGATACGGTCACGCTATCAAACATCATTAAGGTATTGCCTGCGATTAAGTCGGGCAAAGCAAAGCTTGCTGCCTTTATAGGGAATATGAGTGCCAGCAGCATCAATACGCTGCATGAATAAAGTAGATTCAAGATGCGACAAGCTGCCATTGCCCTGCGAGGCGTAATTGAAATTTCCATTTTTGGATTTGATAAACGTAATTAACTCTTGGAGGTTTTTGGCGGGAACGCTGGGATTCATCCCAATTAAATTGGGAATCGTGCCTATGAGCGCAACGGGTACAAAATCTTTTTGTAAGTCAGTGGGTGGATTTTTAAATAGCGCAGATGAAATGGATTGATTCGTCAACGCACTCACGTGAATCGTGTATCCATCAGGCGCTGCCTTGGCTGCTGCTTGCAAACCAATGATTGGCCAAGCGCCTCAGCAAGTGGAGTAGTCACGCTGCGGGCAAAGATATCAGTGGACCCGCCAGCAGGAAAAGAAACAATCGCTAGTATGGGTTTTTTGGGCCAATCCAACTTTGGCGCTGCCCAAACTGAGTTCATACTGACTATGAGGGCGCAGACACTAAATAGAATCGATTTCAAGCGGGTCATAAGGTATCCAATTTTCCGTTTGGGATTAAAGAGTGGGTAGGTAATATAGTATTAGATATGCAAAAAGCACATCCATAAAAAGAGACACTCATGACCGAAGCTCATCAGCCTCCTAGAGGAATCGATATGTCAGCGTACTGGCTGCCTTTTACGCTAAATCGCTATTTCCACCGGCATCCCAAAATCATGCGCTATGCTAAGGGAGCTTACTACTTTGATGATCATGGAGGTATATTCGCCATAATCAAAGGCAAGAGGTTCAATCCAGTCAGATTGATTATCAGCAGAGCACCACAGCCCCGAAAGACCATCAAATAACTTACCCTCCATGAAATCCCGCCCAATGGCTCTGGCATTGCCGCTCAAATGGCTCTCGGCATTTTGCAAGCGGCCAATGTGAAGCAATATCCCGCAAATTCAGCGCAGCGTATTCACTTACAGATTGAAGCCATGCGAATCGCGTTTGCCGATGCATATGCTTATGTATCCGATGCTCGTTCAATGGCCGTTCCAGTATCGAGTCTATTAAATCGTGATTACCTAGTAAGTCGTGCTGCATTGATTGATCATCATCAGGCAGGCAGCTATGGTGCGGGCGACCCTCATTCTGGTGGCACGGTTTACTTATGCGCCGCAGATGAATCAGGTATGATGATCTCGTACATTCAATCGAACTTCAAAGGCTTTGGCTCTGGCGTAGTTTCTCCTGGAGGAATCGCTTTTCATAATCGTGGCATGAGTTTTAGCCTACAAGATGGTCACCCGAATCAAGTTAACCCAGGTAAACGTTGATGGACTTAGGGCCATGGGACACGAAGTTGCCGTTCAGCCTGCAAATAGCCTAGATTTTGGAAGCGCCCAAGCGATTGCCAAACTCAGTGATGATACTGTTTCTGCCTACATCGCCGGTAGCGACCATCGACGCGATGGTTTGGCGGCTGGATTTTAATTACAGAGGTCTTGGCAAACACGCTAGATAGAAGCGCTTAATTTCTTGATCGCAACTCACGTCTCTGGGCTCAATCGGCCTCTGTAAGGTGATGCCCTCGATGGTTTTACAGCGACTTAACGCGACATAAACCTGCCCTGATGCAAATGCACCTGAGGAGAGGTCGACTTTGACTTTATCCAAGGTTTTACCTTGGCTCTTGTGAATCGTCACTGCCCAAGCTAACATCAGCGGAATCTGTACGTAAGTGCCAATAATGCTGGGAGAGATTTTTCCTGACATCATGTCGTGATCGTACCGATATGACTCCCACTGATGCCCGCTTACCTCTGCGGTATTTGAATACGGTCCGTTCTGAACCATTACTTTCACCTTATCGGACAGAAGCTCACGCACTACCCCAATGGTTCCATTTACCCATCGCTTCGGAAATCCAGGGTCGGTCGCGGTAAACATCACCTTAGCGCCCACTTTTAAGATGAGCTGATTAGGCGACGGCAAATTGCGATCATCTACATTGAACTTACCAGTGGTTTTACCCACATAGGTCTTCGCATCGGTAGTCAGGGAACGTAGCCAGGCACCATTAATCTGATCTGCTCTGGCGTTGGTGGTGGTGAGCGCAATTGTTTGGTCATCAACCGCTTGATCTTTGCGATAGCACTGGGCATTGAGTGTATCGATCACCTCATCAGCGTCTTGATTAATGCGGATTTGATTTAATAGGCTAGCAAAACTGGCATCTTTTTGACGAAAGATCTTACTTAACTCCACCATCGTGACATCTTTGCGATGCAGAGCCATCGCGCAAAAGAAGTAAGGGCCTTCATATCCCCTATCTGCTAGCACCTGCTTGTCCGCAGCCGATACCACGGGCGGCAACTGAAATAAATCCCCCACAAACATCACCTGAATGCCACCAAAGGGTTTACCTTTTTGGGGGCCATTCTCGCGTAGGAATAAATCCATAGCATCCACTACATCTGCGCGAACCATGGAGATCTCATCAATGATGAGTAAACGAATATCTTTGTATAACCGCTTATCACGCAGAGGCTTGATATCTTCCTCAGGAAAGATTAAACGCGGAGGCAATCTAAAGAAGGAATGAATTGTCACTCCCCTTACTTGCAGAGCGGCTACTCCCGTTGGCGCCACAACAACCACATTGCCAGAAACGGTTTCTCGAAGATAGCCAATCAGCGTGGTTTTACCAGTGCCTGCTTTACCGCTAACAAAGATATAAGGATCGCCACGATCTATTGCCTCAATCACCGCTTCATAGTCTGGCGTAATTTCAATTTCAGGAGAATGGGTAATGGAGGAAGACATCCCTCATTGTTTCACGGCGTCAGCTACACACCGAAACCCAATGTACACGACAGCGATATCGCCCGACTTAGACTCCACATCAGACTCTTGCTGACGCTCAGGACCATATCACCAGGAATCTCCTCGGGTAATGTAACCCCCATTGCGTTCAGTCGACGTCCATTCCCATACATTACCACCCATGTGATACATCCCATTGACTCCGGGTTTAGTCGTTTTGGTGGTGACATGTCCTGTCCCGCGATTGAGAGCTCCCGCTGGTGCTAAGCCTTTATAGTTACCGCAACCACTAAGGCAATGCGAGACGGATGACGTACTACCGCCGGGAAACGGATATCGTTGTCCTTTGATGAATCCCGTCGGCGGATTAGACCGTTGCTCTAAAAACGCAGTAGAGGCCCATTTCGCGTCCGTTGGTAAACGTTTTCCGTAATACCGACAAATCGATTCCGCTTCCTTTTGATTAAGATGCACTGCAGGCTCTAAGTCACCTGCAGGAACCCCATAAGGCATTTTCCAGGTCAGCCTGGCTTTTGAACAAAGCCTGCCTCATACGACAACCCCCCACCCTTTTTCTCGGCAGCACTAACAAATCCCGTTGCAGCAGCAAACGCCTTAACATCACCAATGGTCATCTCCGTTTGATCCCATACTAGATTACCAATTGGTGTTGTCGGGATTGATGATGGTGGCGCACTTTGGCTAGTGCTTGGTCTCAACAGCAAATACAAGGAGATGGCAGATAACAAAATGCCAAATAGGATTTGGTAAATATCAAACTTTTTCATTTTGATGACTGTAATAGAAAAAGCTCCGCAAGATATCTTTGGGGAGCTTTAGGGGTATTTGGGGCGAACGACGGGACTCGAACCCGCGACAACCAGAATCACAATCTGGGACTCTACCAACTGAGCTACGTCCGCCGCAGAAGAAGTGAAATTATAGCCTTTTTGGGTAAAAACCCCGCAAAACAGCCTTATTCTGCGGTTTCGAGCTCAAAAGCAGCCCAGTCTCCAAGACATAAGCTGGCATCTAGAAAGAAGTCTGCAATCGCATCCTTGGACTGCACTTTTGCCAGAGCATAATGATCGGATAGTTTTTGACGCCAATAGCGCGAATAGCGCGAACCCGCTCTACCATGCGCCAAGCCCAAGATATGCCTTGTGAATGCGCCAATATAAAACGGTTTTTGCTTGACTTGGCACTCATCAAACCAGGCTTGCACTTGTTTCACTAGCGCAATCTGAATGCGATGCCATTCCGTCTCGCTAAAGAGGTAACCCGCTGCATCACCATCACTATTAATCAAATCATCCCAACCCAACAACATCGCAGGAAAATGATATGCCGCTCTGCCAACCATAAAGCCATCAAAATCATTCCAATGACCAGCAATTTGCTCATTAGATTCCAAGCCACCATTGAGCAACACTTTTAATTTAGGAAAATGTTTTTGGGCATCTAAGCGTAATTGCGCTGCGACTTCATATCGCAATGGCGGCTTACTGCGGTTCTCCTTGGGAGATAGGCCCTTGAGAACTGCGTTACGCGCATGAATAGTGACCTGACTAGCACCAGCATCTGCAACAGACAAAATGAAATTTAATGCAAATTGATAATCCTCATTTGAGCTAGATGCATCCATGGAATCAAGCCCCAATCGATGCTTTACCGAAATGGGAACATCTACCGCATCTTTCATTGCCTTAACGCATTCGGCAACCAGCTTAGGCTCTGCCATCAAGCATGCGCCAAATGCGCCACGCTGCACGCGCTCGGATGGGCATCCACAGTTCAGATCAATTTCATTGTAGCCCCATTGCTGGGCCAGTTCTACAGATCTTGCTAAATCATTTGGTTCCGATCCGCCCAACTGCAATACGACGGGATGCTGGTCTTGCGAATAATCCAAGTGACGAGGTACATCGCCATGCAACAGCGCGCCAGTAGTCACCATCTCCGTATACAAGACAGCTTCTTTACTCAGAGAGCGGTGAAAAGAGCGGCAATGGCGGTCTGTCCACTCCATCATCGGAGCAACTGCAATGCGCTTTTGGGGGACGCTATTCATAAACATCCATTGTTTTAATTAACGTCCTATTTTAAAGGCAACAGGGCAACCGAAGTCGCCCTGATCTAGCATAATCCTTGTGCACTATTTATTGCATCACGCTTTATTTCATCTTATCGAGCTTCGCCTCAAGCTCTGCTGCCAAGTCCAAAGCGCCCATGCATCCAGACTTGAGGTGATTCGGAAGATCCGGATCTCCAACCATTGCGCCTAAAGTCTCTACAAGGCTAAATACACTCCTTTGGCAGCTCCGATCGCAATCGTGTTACTTTTGACGGCCTCATCAATGTGATTTACCGCATCTTGCCGCTCACTGGCATCAAACGATATCTTGCCCATGGCTTGTTTATTTCAAGTAATTCGATTCGTGTATCGGAATTGGACTCACCCTCCACCTCTTGCATTTGCAAGAAATGTTCGGATTCCTCAAGACAACTTTGATACATCAGTGACAATCTTTTTTCTAGGGCCTCGGAGTATGGTGCGATTGCCTCATACACCTTATTTACAATTCGATCACGAAAGAGATTTTGGTATTGCGCCCTTTCGCTAGGGTTTACAGAGAAGATCACTAACCCGGCAGCATCCCGATCAATGCGGTTATAGGGCTTAAGGTTTGAATGTGGGTTTTCCTCTTCAATCGATCGAGCAAGGTTTGATGTAAATACAAGCCACTAGGTGTTACTGGCAAGAAATGGGGTTTATCTGCAACCAGCAAATGCTCATCCTGAAAGAGTATGAGCTCCTCGAATGGTATCTCAGGCTCACGAGCCAATCTTCTGAAGTAATGTAGATGAGTATTGGGACGTTATGGATCATTCGCTGCTAACACTTGGCCATCAGCATCTAGTATCAATCCTTCAGCGAAACGACTCTTCCACTCAACTGCGTCAATGTGTGGAAATTGAGCAATAAAGAATTGCAATAAGTTCAGATGGGATTGATCGGGTGGTAGATACACCCGCGATGCTGAAACCCCTTCTGAATTGACCTTACTCATACTGTAAATACTACTTCTTGAGCTTGGCCAAAGCCATCGCCATTGCATTATTCATGGGGGCCGCTTGTCTACGATCTTCTTGAGGTCGCTTAATTTCACTTTGCTTTGGTCTGTTCTGGATTTTTTGCTCTGGCTTTGTTCCCGCCTTAGGAGCCTCATCCGATAAGCGCATGGTTAAGGCAATACGTTTGCGCTTCTCATCAACCTCCAGAACCCTTACCTTTTGACCCGCTTTAACTACTGCATGGGGATCTTTAACAAAGGTATTAGATAGGGCCGAGATGTGCACGAGGCCATCTTGATGCACTTCAATGTCCACGAATGCACCAAATGTGGCAACGTTGGTCACGACACCTTCCAAAATCATATCGGTCTTCAGATCCCCGATCGTTTCGACGCCCTCTTTAAAAGTAGCCGTTGTAAATTCCGGGCGTGGATCCCTTCCCGGCTTTTCTAGTTCTTTCAAAATATCGGTGACCGTTGGGATACCAAACTGCCCATTAGCGTATTTCTCAGGGGATAAAGACTGCAGTAAATTGGCGTCACCGATGACTTCTTTGACATTCTTCTG
The DNA here is from genome assembly GCF_900095195.1 of Polynucleobacter necessarius. NCBI lineage: Bacteria > Pseudomonadati > Pseudomonadota > Betaproteobacteria > Burkholderiales > Burkholderiaceae > Polynucleobacter > Polynucleobacter necessarius. The sequence continues at coordinate 517,300 of NZ_LT606950.1, read as the reverse complement.
GATATCTTTCAGGATTTTCTCAGCCAATGGATAGGATTCAGGGTGAACCGCGGATGCATCCAAAGGATCTTGCCCATTCATAATTCGCAAGAAACCCGCTGCCTGCTCAAAAGTCTTCTCTCCAAGACGCGGCACGCTCATTAAGTCCAATCTAGATTTAAAGGCGCCCTTACTATCCCGATAGGCAACGATTCCCTCGGCTACCGTTGAACTCAAACCTGAGACTCTCGCCAATAACGGGGCTGAGGCAGTATTCACATCAACGCCAACCGCATTTACGCAATCCTCAACTACCGCTACCAATGCTCTTGCGAGCTGGGTTTGCATAACATCGCGCCGGTATTGGCCAACACCAATCGACTTTGGATCAATTTTGACAAGCTCGGCAAGTGGATCTTGCAGTCTGCGAGCAATAGAGACCGCACCACGCAACGACACATCCATTCCAGGCAATTCTTTTGATGCGTACTCAGAGGCAGAATATACCGAAGCCCCCGCTTCCGAAACCACAATCTTGGTAAGACCAAGCTCAGGTTTGGCCTTGATTAAATCTTGCGCCAACTTATCCGTTTCTCTTGAGGCCATACGATTTCCAATCGAAATTAACGTTGCTTTATGCTTCTCGGCTAACTTAGCCAGGGTCATTAGTGAGCCAGTCCAGTCATTTTTAGGTTGATGTGGGTATATCACATCGGTATCAACGACCTTACCAGTCTCGTCCACAACCGCAACCTTCACGCCAGTTCGCATCCCGGTATCTAAGCCAATAGTAACCCGAGGCCCGGCAGGAGCAGCCAATAACAAGTCCTTCAAGTTACGAGCAAAGACGTTAATCGCCTCAGTCTCCGCCCGTTCACGCAGCGCTGTAATACGCCACGTCCAACGAACCGTATCGGCTAACCATGGATCCGCTCGACCCTCATTTTTAATTTTGAAATGATTGGCTATCCGCTGCTCACATGGATTGTGTGGCGAATCCCATTTTGGCTTTTCTTCCTCGCTATCGAGGCGCAGACTCACCATTAATATCTGCTCACGCCGACCCCGAAACAATGCTAACGCACGATGAGATGGAACGGCTTTGATAGGCTCAGAGTAGTCAAAATAATCGGCAAACTTCTCGCCCTCGTGCTCTTTGCCTGCGATCACTTTAGATTCAACTACACCATGATCTTGTAAATAGCTTCGCAAGGATTGAACTAAACCCGCATCCTCTGCAAATCGCCCCATCAATATTTGGCGAGCACCCTTTAGTGCGGCCTTAGTATCTAGCACTCCGGGATTATCGCCCTGCTCGGTTTTAAAAGCCTCTTTAGTATATTTCGCTGCTTCTATTTCGGGATCTAGATTTGGGTTGGCCAATAAATCATTTGCCAGAGGCTCTAGACCCGCCCCTAAGGCGATCTGCGCTTTGGTTCTCCGCTTAGTTTATAAGATAAGTAGAGATCTTCTAAACGCATTTTATCTTTCGCCATCATGATGGCTTTGAGCAACTCAGGCGTCATCTTGCCCTGCTCTTCAATCGAGGCCACGATGGTTTTGCGTCACTCTTCTAGCTCTCGCAGATATCCCAAACGCTCTTCTAATAAACGCAATTGAGCATCGTCCAACCCTCCAGTTGCCTCTTTACGATAGCGAGCAATAAAAGGGACTGTTGCGTATTTAGAATTTTTAGAATCTTGAAAACAATGAAGAACAAAAGCCACCCGCAGGTGACTTTTGTAGTGATACTGAGATTGCTTATTCGCGCGAGGCTTTTTTACGCTCATGCTCCTTAAGGTAACGCTTGCGAATACGAATGCTCTTCGGCGTTACTTCAACTAACTCATCATCGTCAATGAACTCTACAGCGTATTCAAGATTGAGAGCGATAGGCGGCACTAGGCGCACAGCTTCATCGGTACCCGATGCGCGCACGTTAGTAAGCTGTTTACCTTTAATAGGATTTACCACCAAATCGTTGTCACGACTATGAATACCGATCACCATGCCCTCATATAAGGGATCTCCAGGACTCACAAACATACGACCACGATCTTGCAACTTCCATAATGCATATGCAACCGCATCACCATCATCCTGACTGATCAATACACCATTGTGACGCTCGCCCAAAATACCTTCTTTTGCTGGCGCATAGGAATCAAACGTGTGACTCACCAAACCGTTGCCACGTGTCATGGTCATGAAATCGCCTTGGAAACCGATCAAACCACGCGCTGGTATGCGATATTCGAGACGGGTACGGCCCTTACCGTCACTGACCATATCGAGCAACTCGCCTTTGCGCTTACCCAAGTCTTCCATCACTGCACCTTGGGTAGTATCTTCGACGTCAACTGTTAAGTTCTCGTATGGCTCCATCTTCACGCCATTCTCTTCATGGAACACTACGCGTGGACGCGAAACCGCGAGCTCGTAACCCTCGCGACGCATGGTTTCTACCAGGATGGTGAGGTGCAATTCACCGCGACCAGATACTTCAAATACAGTGTCATCGTCTGTATCCTTCACACGCAAGGCCATATTGGATTTGAGTTCGCGGTCTAAGCGCTCACGAATCTGACGGCTCGTCACAAACTTACCTTCACGACCAGCCAAGGGGCTGGTATTAACCATAAAGTTCATGGTGAGGGTTGGCTCATCAATTTTGAGCATTGGCAACGCCTCTGGAACATCAGGGGCGCAGATGGTGGTACCAATCGCCAAATCCTCAATACCGTTGACCAACACGATGTCGCCCGCTTGCGCTTCATCAACCAACTCACGCTCTAAGCCGCGGAACTTTAATACTTGGTTAATGCGTCCTTTGCGCTGCTGATCTTCGGGGCCATCCATAAAGACCACATCCATGCCAGGCTTGACCGTACCGCGATTGACGCGGCCTACACCGATCTTGCCAACATAGGTGCTGTATTCAATCGAGGTAATTTGCAACTGCAATGGACCATCTGGATTGTCGTCGCGCACTGGAACATGCTTCAGCACTGCATCAAATAATGGACGCATATCGCCTTCACGCACATCATCTGTTAAGCCCGCATAACCGTTCAAACCCGATGCATACACAACCGGGAAATCTAACTGCTCTTCCGTAGCGCCTAACTTATCAAATAACTCAAATGTCGCATTGATAACGTAATCTGTACGTGCACCAGAACGGTCTACCTTATTGATCACCACGATTGGCTTTAGCCCTAAGGCCAAGGCTTTCTTAGTTACAAATCGGGTTTGTGGCATAGGGCCTTCAACCGCATCCACAAGCAGTAAAACACCATCGACCATCGATAGAACACGCTCTACTTCGCCGCCGAAGTCCGCGTGTCCTGGCGTATCAATGATATTGATATGAGTACCGTCATATTCCACCGAGCAGTTTTTAGACAAAATGGTGATACCACGCTCTTTTTCAAGATCGCTTGAATCCATCACACGTTCAGCTACTTTCTCATTGGAGCGGAAGGTACCGGATTGACGCAAAAGTTGGTCAACGAGAGTAGTTTTGCCATGGTCAACGTGAGCGATGATGGCGATATTACGAAGTGCGCATTTAGTCATTTGAAGCTTCTACAGTTAAAGATAAATAAAAAGATGAATTCATGAGTGCCTAATGAGGCTGCGAGATTAGTCTCTTTGGGTGCAATACCCCAGTATTGCCAATATCCTCAGCCAAAACCCGAATATACGTACTTTTACTGCAGCTTACCTCTAGGGTAGCTTGCGGACACCGGACATTAGTCCAACGAATTTTATGAAAAGTGATCTCACGAGGGGTGCGCTCTAATTCCACACCCGCTCTAGCGTATTCATACAGAGGCTTACCATCGCGCTCTAACGCCGAATACATTGGCGGCACTTGTGTAATGGCACCTGAAAATTTGGAAAGTACTGCATCTAGTGCAGTTTGCAGTGCTGATTCATTTTCAAAAAATGGCAACGGTAACTCTTCAATGACGTTGCCTTCAGCATCGCCAGTATCGGTACGAGAACCAAACTTAACTTGCGCTACCCCGGCCTTCTCTGCGTTAAATGCGCGCTTAACCGCCGTTACCGCACCTTGAGAACTCATCCCGGCAGGCTTATCCAGCAACACTACTCCGTCGATACGTGTGGACATGAATTATTTTTTCTCTGATTGATCGCTCTCCAGCGCTTGATCAATCAATCGAGACATCTCTATGCCATGCTCTACCGAGTTGTCATAGTGAAAATGTAGGGTTGGTACAGCATGAATATGCAAACGCTTAAACAACAAGGAATGTAGGTAGCCTGCTTTTTCTTGCAGCGCTTTTTGTGCTTGCTCAGGCTCTGCGCCCAATACCGTAAAAAATACTTTTGCATGAGCTAAGTCTGGAGAGAGCTCAATACTTTGCAACGTAATCAAGCCCAAACTCGGGCTACGTAACTCACGCGGAATGAGCTCGGCCAGGTCTCGCTGAATTTGATCAGCAAGACGCTGGTTACGATGCGGACTGGATTTATGCATGGTTAGTCTATTAAAGAGAACGAGCAACTTCCGTTACTTCGAACACTTCGAGTTGATCACCTTCTTTAATGTCGTTGTAGCCTTTTAATGACAAGCCACATTCAACGCCGGCACGAACTTCTTTTGCGTCGTCTTTAAAGCGTTTAAGCGAATCGAGCTCACCGGACCAGATCACCACGTTGTCACGCAAGAGGCGAACGCTTGAGGTGCGTTTCACGATACCGTCAACGACCAAGCAACCCGCAATTGCACCAACCTTAGAAACCAAGAAGACTTGACGAATTTCCACCAAGCCAGTGATCTCTTCTTTCTTATCTGGAGTCAACATGCCACTTAATGCAAGCTTCACTTCATCAACAGCATCATAAATAATGTTGTGATAACGAATATCCACTCCATTGTTCTCTGCTAGCTTGCGTGCTGCAGCATCCGCATGGGAGTTAAAGCCAATAATGACGGCTTTCGAAGCGACTGCTAAATTGACATCAGTTTCGGTAATACCGCCAACAGCAGCATGAACGATTTGCACCTTCACCTCGGGTGTCGAAAGCTTCAACAGCGATTGTGACAATGCTTCCTGAGAGCCTTGTACGTCCGCCTTAATGATCAATGGCAATAACTTGGCTTCAATCGCACCCTCACCCATGTTTTCCATCATGGTTTCCAGTTTGACAGCCTGTTGCTTAGCCAACTTCACGTCGTGGAACTTGCCTTGACGGAATAGTGCAATCTCGCGCGCTTTACGCTCGTCGGCTACTACTTGCACAGACTCGCCAGCAGCGGGCACCCCTGCCAAACCTTGAATCTCAACCGGAATTGATGGTCCAGCTTCATTACATGGCTTACCGTTTTCGTCCAACATCGCACGAACACGGCCAAAGGTTGAGCCAGCCAAGAGCATGTCGCCACGTTTCAGAGTTCCCGATTGGACGAGAACGGTAGCAACCGCACCCTTACCTTTATCCAAACGGGCTTCGATTACCAATCCTTGAGCAGGCGCCTCTTGCGGAGCTTTGAGCTCTAAGATTTCCGCTTGCAAGAGTACGTTCTCGAGTAACGCATCAATGCCTTCGCCAGTCTTTGCGGAGACCGGAATAAAAGGCACATCGCCACCGTATTCTTCTGGCACCACTTGCTCAGCAACCAATTCGGTCTTGACCAGCTCTGAGTTTGCTTCAGGCTTATCGATTTTGTTGATTGCCACAACCAAAGGTACGCCACCCGCAATCGCATGGTGAATCGCTTCTTTGGTTTGCGGCATCACGCCGTCATCTGCTGCAACAACCAAGATCACAATATCAGTTGCCTTAGCACCACGCGCACGCATTGCCGTAAAGGCCTCGTGACCAGGGGTATCTAAGAATGTAATCATGCCACGCGGTGTTTCTACGTGATATGCGCCGATATGCTGAGTAATGCCACCAGCCTCACCAGATGCCACTTTAGCGACACGAATCTTATCGAGCAACGAAGTCTTACCATGGTCGACGTGGCCCATCACGGTGACGACGGGTGGACGAGGCAATAACTCTGCATCATGACCATCGGCTGCTAAATCTAAATCAGGATCATCCAGTTTGGCAGCATGGGCACGATGGCCCATCTCTTCAACGATGATCATCGCAGTATCTTGATCAAGCACTTGGTTGATGGTAACCATTTGGCCCATGCCCATCAACAACTTAATGACTTCAGCGCTTTTCACCGCCATAGAGTGTGCAAGCTCAGCAACAGTAATCGTCTCCGGTACATGCACATCGCGAACAATTGGCTCCGTCGGCACTTGGAAGTTTGTATCAATATTCGCTTCAGCAACTTGACGTTGTTTTTTACGTCCACCACCTGTTCGCCAACCGCCAACACCACCAGAGGTATCGCCACGGGTCTTCAGGCCGCCAGACTTCTTAATGCCATCTTTTTGCCATGTAGACGATGTTTCGGAAGATTTAATTGTCTTACCGCCAACTTTTGCTGGCCTCTTCTTATCTTCCGAACCCTCCGCCTTGGTTGGCTTATGCAAGGTTCCCTTTTTCGCCTCTTCTGCAGCCACTCCGCTTGGCGCCTTAAGTACTCGCGCTGGAGCACTCATCATGTCGCGAATCGCTAATGCCTCTGCTTCAGCAGCAGCGCGACGCGCACGCAAATCGGCTAATTCTTTCTCTTTGGCAGCAACGAGCTCTTTTGCCGCTTTATCCGCTTTGGCTTTTTTCTCAGCTGCAGCTGCAACCGCATCAGGGGCCTCATCAGCCTGCTTCGCTTCATTCTCTGCTGGCGCAACTACTTCCTTCTGACGTGCGTCTTCAGCGACTTTCATTTCCGCTTCTTGGCGCGCCAAGAGTTCAGCCTGACGTGTTGCTTCAGCAGTGCGTTTTTCTAACTCTTCTTCAGACAGAATGGGTTTAGCAGGTGCAGCAGGCATGGTTGCAGCAGGAGTATTGACAGCAGCCTCAGGTGACTTATCTCCCGCTTTTACCAGCACGCGCTTTTTACGCACTTCCACTTGAACAGTGCGCGTACGTCCAGTAGAGTCCGCTTGGCGAATCTCCGAGCTCTCACGCTTGATTAAAGTAATCTTTTTGCGAGCGCCAGCCTCAGCGTTGCCACGTGCTTTTTGTAAATACTCAAGCAGGACTGTTTTGTCCTTATCAGTAATGCTCTCATCCTCAGAACCTTTTTCGATCCCTGCTGCATTTAATTGCTCCAAGAGGTCAGCTGCGGTTCTTTTTAGTTCCTTAGCGAGTACTTTTACAGTTGTTGTTACCATGTACTACTTCCTCTCATGAAGTAAACCAATGTTTGCGCGCTTTCATGATGAGCGTTTTCGCAGTTTCTTCGTCAATTTGTGTCGCCTCAACCAGCTCATCAACAGCCAGTTCAGCAAGGTCGTCACGGGTATGCACTTGATTTTCAGCAAGCTTCGCAATTAACTCGGTAGTCATGCCCTCGAGTGAACGCAAATCTTGTGATACTTCACCAATGCGCTCTTCTTTTGCCAATTCCATCGTCAACAAGGAATCACGAGCACGAGTGCGTAATTCGTTAACGATGTCTTCATCAAATGAATCAATCCCCAACATTTCAGACAAAGGCACATAGGCCACTTCTTCCAATGTATTGAAGCCTTCTTCAATCAAGATATCGGCAACTTCTTGGTCAACGTCCAATTTATCCATGAACAATTGACGCACGGAGGAAGCCTCTTTTTCGGTTTTCTCAGCAGACTCTTCTGGAGTCATGATGTTAATTTGCCAGCCGGTCAAATCACTTGCCAAACGGACGTTTTGTCCACTGCGGCCAATGGCAATCGCCAAGCTTTCTTCATCAACCACCACATCCATAGCATGGCGCTCCTCATCAATGATGATAGAGGAAACCTGTGCAGGAGCTAATGCACCAATTACAAATTGCGCTGGATCTTCAGACCACAATACGATGTCGACTGCCTCGCCAGCTACTTCGTTACGCACTGCTGTAACGCGTGTACCGCGAACGCCAACACAAGTACCAATTGGGTCAATACGCTTGTCGTAAGTAATCACGGCAATTTTTGCGCGAATACCAGGATCACGAGCAGCACCCTTGATCTCCAGCAAACCCTGCTCCATCTCTGGAACTTCATTCTCAAACAACTTGATTAAAAATTCTGGGCAAGTGCGGGACAGTTCGATTTGTGGGCCGCGAGCTTCACGATCTACTTTCAAAATATAGGCACGTACACGATCGCCTGAACGCAAGTTCTCTTTTGGAATCATTTGATCGCGACGCAATAATGCTTCCACGCGTCCAGATTCAATAATCAAACTATTCTTATCGGCGCGTTTGACTGTACCAGTCATAACTTTTTCGCCACGCTCAAGATAATCGTTCAAGATTTGCTCACGCTCAGCATCGCGAATACGTTGCAAGATCACTTGCTTCGCTGCTTGTGCGCCAATACGTCCAAATGCCAATGATTCGATTTGTTCTTCGATGTAATCCCCGACTTCGATGTCCGACAGTTGCTCTTTTGCCTCAAATTGCAAAATCTCTTTATCCGGCTCTTGGAGGCCCGCTTCATCCGGCACCACCAACCAACGGCGGAAGGTTTCGTATTCACCCGAATCACGATCGATCGATACCCGAATATCCACGTCTTCGGTTGCATAACGCTTCTTCGTGGCCGATGCCAGCGCCATTTCAAGCGCCTCGAACACAATTTCACGATCAACGTTCTTTTCACGCGCTAACGCGTCTGCCAACATGAGAACTTCTCGGCTCATGACTTTCTTCCTTTGAAATCAATAACAGGGACCAACCGAGTCTTATCGACCTCGGCTAAAGAAAACTCCAATTGAGACGGCTGACCATCCGCCGCCTCGAACACCAAACCAAATTTCGCATCGGGTGAATCCACTCCACCACTCAGCAAACCTTGCAACACACCACGAAAATTTTTACGGTTACCAACAGCAACACGCAATTTCAGATCCACCTCCATACCAGCGAAGCGTTCAAAATCCATCGCCGTTTTAATGGGACGATCCAACCCCGGGGAGGAGATCTCCAAGCGCTCATACGGGATGTTTTCTACAGGCAAGGTGTAGCTCAATTGATGGCTTATCTTTTCGCAGTCTGACACCGTAATCAAACGCTCATAATCTGGGTTCTCAATTGTGACGCGCAGCAACCCCCCAGCTTCACGCTCAATATCTACTAGCGTGTAGCCTAAGTTTTCCAACTCTGCAGCAATGATCTTCTGATCCCTCACAACCACCCTTCAATCTAAAACGGCAAAAAAAAATGGGCTTCAAAGCCCATATTCTCGAAATTCAGAACAGGCCGACTTACGTTGATCGCAACATCAGTCGGTAACAACACTTGCAACAGGTTTGTGTTGCAAGACGTAAATTATAGCGGATTTTTAGAGAAAACTGATAGAAATCAGAAGCTTTCGCCAGGATTTCGAGGCTTTCTGGGGCCCTTATTGAAGGGCTTTCGACCCTTGGTACCACTTCTCTTAGGCCCATTTCCAGGACTTTGCGGATTACCTGCCACAAACGCAGACTGCCCATGGTGGACTTTTTTGGCTTTATTACGATTTTGGCCGTTTCCACCTTGCCCACCGCCTTGGCCTGGCCTACCGGCTTGGGTACGACCGCGGAATGGACCGCGCCCATCTCCAGACCCTCCGCCAGGCTTGCCATTTTTACCTTGATGCGTCATGCCGTGATGACCGCTTGCCAAGGTTAGAGCGTCGCGCGAACCCCAATAGGAAACAGAAGTCTGCATCGGATCAGGCTGGAAATCGCCGCTTGCCGCATGTCGATTCTGACCATTTGCGTTGGGATTGCGATTCTTATCTTGAGGCTGGGGTACTTTCAACCCAGCAGACTTCATCAGACTTGCTACGCCCTCTGGAGAAACCTCTTCCCACTTACCGCGTCGTAAACGGGGAGGTAGTATGAACATACCATAGCGTGTCCGAATCAACCGGGAAACGGTATGCCCTACCGCTTCAAACATACGACGCACTTCGCGGTTGCGGCCTTCAGTTAACGCAACGTGGTACCAACGGTTTGCACCATCGCCACCACCCATGGCTAAACGCAAGAAGCGTGCTTGCCCATCATCCAGTTTGATGCCGCTCTTGAGTTGCGCAGTGTTGTCCTGACTCAGCTCACCCAAAATACGGACTGCATACTCACGCTCAACACCATAGCGTGGATGCATTAATCGATTTGCTAATTCACCTGAAGTGGTGAATAACAATAAGCCTTCTGTATTAAAGTCCAAACGACCCACCGCAATCCATCGACCTTGACGTGGTTTTGGCAAACGATCAAACACCGTTGGACGACCATCTGGATCGGATTGGCTGACAATTTCACCGGCCGGCTTGTGATACAAAATCACACGTGGTGGTTTTGTCTGTATCTTGCGATACGCTGGTTTGCCATTAATACGAACCTGATCAGTTGGTCCAATGCGTTGACCAATATGCGCTGGTAATCCATTAACAGACACACGACCTTGGACAATCAAGTCCTCCATATCGCGACGCGAACCCATCCCCGCATCAGCCAATACTTTATGGAGCTTGACGGTATCTTCATCATCCGCATCATCGTCTAGGCCATCTAAATCAGACCAAACTTCATCACGCAAACTCAGAGGCAACTCATCAATGTTGGCAAACTGCAAGCTACTCATCTCAGCTTCCGTCGGCGCATCAGGATCTTCGTCTTCACGAGAGCGTTGTGCGCGCTGCGCTCGACGCTCCGCTCCCGTTTGGTGCGAGATCTCCGCTTCATTTAAGCCGTCAGGATTTTTAATCTCCAATACTTCTGGGGCATCGAGGGCTGCATCAAACTCGCCAGAGACAACGGAAGCAAATAACGCTTCAACGTCTGCAGGATTTGGGTCTAGCTTTGCTAAATGATTACCGCCTTCACGTGGACCGTTCGCACTGCCACCTTCACGGCGTGGCTTATCTTTATTGAACGGACGCTTTTTGTTAAAGGGGTGCTTGCCCGTTCCCGCGCGCCGAGGATGACGCGACCCACGATCTTCGCGGAGCGTACGCTCACCACCCTCACCGCCACCCTGAGATCCCTCAACATGGGCAAAACTGGAATCGGTATGAGACAGTGTGACTACTGGTGCTGCTGGAATGGAATCGTTTTCGTTAGAACTTGTCATTAATCGTTATTTTGTTTCGTCTGCTTGCCCGTCAGACTCGGGGGTTACTTCTGCCTCAGCGATTTCTTCGATTACTTCTACCGCCACTTCTTCTGTGGTGGTTTGCTCAACACCTTCAACAACAACTGTCTCGACCGTAGCCGTTGGATCAAATTCAACACTGCTTGACCCAACTGTTCTGCGGCTGCCATAGGAGCAGCATCCCCCCAAGATGGGGAGGCTTTGCAAGTTAGTCAAACTGAGGTCAGCTAAAAACTGTTTGGTGGTGGCATACAAACCGGGACGACCAATCGTATCTTTATGACCAATTACCTCAACCCAACCACGATCTTCTAATTGCTTCATGACGTTACTACTCACAGCAACACCACGGATCTCTTCGATCTCACCACGCGTTACTGGCTGGCGGTAAGCAATGATGGCTAATGTTTCCATCACTGCACGCGAGTACTTCGGTGGCTTTTCTGGGGTTAACCGATCGAGGTATTCCCGCATCGATAGGCGGCTTTGAAAACGCCAACCCGTTGCAATGTGAACGAGCTCCATCCCTTTATCATCCCAAGCACGCTGCAACTCGACCAATGCCTCATCGATGTCGGCTGTTGTAATGTCTTCAACAAACAGACGGGATAAGTCAGCAACAGTAAGTGGCTCCTGTGCACACAGGAGGGCTGTTTCAATAACGCGCTTGTTGTGATCATCCATAAAAGTCGGGCTTTCAGGAATAGTCCTGAGAAGAATTAAAAATGTATTTCCGTAATGGGTTTTGGTGTTCTCTAGCGACTACAGGCAATCCGTCTCATCATCTCTAGTTATGGAATATGCCTGCGCTGCAACGAAGTCCTTTTCGTTCACCGTCGAGCCATTATAAGGTAGGCTCAATACAATAGCCACATGCACAAGAATTCATCAAAACCCCCAGTCTCGCTTCAGCGGCGCAATCTAATGGGCCTTGGCGCCCTCCTTTGCGCTGGTGGCCTGAGCTCTTGCAGCCTGGTCGGAAGCAAAAAACCGGTAGTTGGACTCGTCCTAGGGGCGGGGGCCGCTCGTGGATTTGCTCATGTTGGGGTAATTAAAGCCCTGGAGGCGCAAGGTATTCGCCCCGATATGTGGTTGGCAGCAGTGCAGGTAGCGTGATCGCTGCCCTCCTCGCCTCGGGTGCGACGGGCAATGATCTGAATCGTCTTGCTCTCAATTTAGATGAAGCCACGATTGCAGACTGGGGTCTACCTTTTGCTGGACGGTTTGGCGGACTCATTAAGGGCGACGCACTGCAAAATATGGTGAACCGCGAGGTACAAAATAAAACGATTGAGCAAATGCGCATTCCTCTCGGAATTGTTGCTACTGAATTGCAGTCCGGCAAGGGGGTACTCTTTCGTACAGGCAATACCGGTCAAGCAGTAAGAGCCTCATGTAGCGTGCCCGGTGTTTTTCAACCGACCGTCATCGCAGGCAAAGAATATGTCGACGGTGGTTTAGTAACCCCTATACCAGTCAGTTATGCGCGACAGATGGGCGCTACTTTAGTCATCGCTGTCAATATTTCTTCTGAGCCTGTTCATCAAGATGCAAGTGGTACCTTCGGAGTGCTACAGCAAACCATCTCCATCATGCAACGCAGTATTAATCAATTCGAATTGAAGAGTGCGGATATCGTGATTCAGCCACAGCTAAAACAAATGAGCAGCGGCGATTTCAAATCCAGAAACGCCGCTATCTTAGCGGGAGAAGTTGCCACTCAAGAGCAGATGGCGCTAATTAAAGAGAGCCTGAAAGGCTTGTGATAACAGGCCTGTAGGCCGTAGCTTAAAGGCTATGAGACTTGCGCTTGAGGTTCTTCACCTCGTTTAACAACTCTTGACGCTCTGCATCATCTAAGTTGTCACTGCCATCGAGGCGACGGGCGCCATCAAAGCGTTTATCCCAATACAAGCTTCCAAGATCATCGACGCGGACAGCAGTTCCCTTGGATGGTGAATGTATAAATTTATTGTCACCGACATAAATGCCAACGTGTGAAAACGTTAAGCGCATGGTGTTAAAGAAAACGAGGTCGCCTGGTTGCAGTTCTTCGCGACTAATCGGTTTGCCAACACGACTCATTTGTGTAGATTTGCGTGGCAATAAAAAACCCAATTTATCTTTGAACACATAACCAACGAAGCTGCTGCCATCTAAACCTGACTGCGGCAATTCAGCATCCCAGCGATAGCGCACGCCAATCACTTCCATGGCGCGATTAATCAACTCGTCGGATTTTTCCGTCACGGTATCCGCCAACCGATCGGATACACGAGCGATGTACGCCCTCCCCGCCTGGAACATACTTTCTTTAGGAACTATTGCCTCGGCAGACGGTGTAGTCGCCTCATTAGCAGGGGAGACGGCATCCGCAGCCAGCGTTGGCAACGAGACCGTAAGACCGAGAGATAGACCCAGGATCGAAAAAAGGAGTGTCTTTTTCAGTGACATCGATCCAGTTTAACAAAGAACCCGATCTTTACCAAGACCCTCGATCAATCATAAGTCTCTGTTTAATAAGCATTTTTCTTATAAAAAACGCAGAGAACCCCTCCCAATGCACCAAAATAGGCCCACTTCGAGGGTATTTTCGACCCCTAAGAACGCTCGGCCGCCGCAAACAACTCTTTGGTATAGATCTGCTTGGGGTGCTTGATCAGGGTTTCGGTATCGCCAAACTCAACGACCCTGCCTTCTTTGAGAACCATGATTTCATGCGACATGGCTCGAATGACAGCCAGGTCATGACTAATCATCAGGTACGCCAAGTTGTACTTCTTCCGCAATTCCGACAACAGAGCGAGTACTTGTTTCTGAATAGAAACATCCAATGCTGAGGTAGGTTCATCCAGCACCAAAATCTGGGGGCGCAAAATTAAAGCGCGTGCGATGGCAATACGCTGACGTTGACCACCCGAGAACTCATGGGGATAACGCGTTAATACTGAGTGATCTAAACCGACCTCTTTCAGCATATCGACGACACGCGTTTCTCGTTCAGTTGCTGAAAGATTTGGGTAATGTATATCAAGCCCCTCAGCAATAATTTGCAACACATTCATGCGCGGCGATAGGGATCCAAACGGATCCTGAAAGATCACCTGCAAACTAGAGCGCATCGCGCGACGTTCAGCCGGCTTAAGTAATTGCCAATCTTTGCCCAGCACATCAACATCGCCCGTTACCTGCGCCGCAGTATCGCCCAATAGGCCGAGCACTGCCATACCCAGCGTAGTCTTGCCTGACCCAGACTCGCCAATCACACCAATGGTTTGACCTTGCTTTAAATGGAAGTCTACTTTTTTCAGCACTTTATGTGCTGGCGCTTTTTTTAACCAGGAAGTTGTCTCGGAACCTGGATAAGCAACGGATAATGCCTGCGTTTTTAATAGCACGGGAGCCAATGGCATCACCGGAGCAAGTTGCCGCACAGGTTCACTGTTGACCAATGCTTTTGTGTATGGATCTGTTGGATGTTCAAACACCTGCTTGGTTGAGCCCACCTCCATCAGGTTACCCTGATTTAACACAGCCACCCGTTGCGCAAAGTGTTTTACTAAATTCAGGTCATGAGTAATTAACAAGATACCCATGCCGCCATGCTCTTTAGATTCTTCTTGCAATTCTTTAAGCAAATCCAAAATTTGCAAACGCAGACTCACGTCCAATGCCGTTGTTGGCTCATCCGCAATCAATAAACGCGGCTTACACGCCAATGCCATCGCGATCATGGCACGTTGACGCTGACCGCCTGATAGTTGATGCGGGTAGGAATAAAACCGCCGTTCGGGTTCAGGGATTCCGGTCTTTTTAAGTAAATCGATTGCCGCATCAATGCAATCTGCTTTGGATAGCAAGGGCTGATAGATTTGAACGGCCTCGATAATTTGATTGCCAATCGTAAAGAGCGGATTGAGTGCCGTCATCGGCTCCTGAAAAATCATCGCTATTTCACGACCACGAATCGCACGTATCGCATCGATTGATAACGAGAGCAAATCGACGACACCATCACCTTCTTTTTTGCTCCAGAGAATCTTACCTGCTACCTTTGCACCTTCAGGCTCTAACCTCAAAGGAGCTAAGGCTGTTAAGGTTTTGCCTGAGCCGGATTCGCCTACAAGCGCGACGCGCTCACCAATCCCAATCTCTAAATTCAAATGACTGACGGCAAATTTCTCGCGTCTCCCTGCGCCAAAGGAAATACTAAGATCTTCATAACGCAGCAAACTCATGAGCGTCCTCCGCTCATCAGGCCTGCCTTACGGGAGTCATAAGCATCACGCAGAGCTTCACCCATAAATGTTAATAACAGCAGTGTTGTAACCAGAACAATAAAGGTGGAAAGGGATATCCACCAGGCATCTAAATTTCCTTTGCCTTGCGATAGCAATTCTCCCAAACTCGGCGTCCCCGGTGGAACCCCTAAACCCAAGAAGTCCAAACTCGTTAACGATAAAATCGCCGCGCTCATGCGAAACGGTAAAAAAGTAATCACTGGAGTCAAACTATTGGGCAGAATGTGGCACCACATGATTTGCAAATTTGTGAGGCCAAGTGCTCTTGCGGCGCGAACATACTCCAGGGCACGATTACGAAAGAATTCTGCACGAACGTAATCCGATAAACCCATCCAACCAAAAGCAGCCAACAACACAATCAGCAAAAGAACACTGGGATTAAAAATGGATGCAAAGATAATTAATAAATACAACTCGGGCATTGCGGACCAGATCTCAATCAAACGCTGAGAAATCAAATCAAACTTACCGCCAAAGAATCCCATGAGCGCTCCCGTAATTACTCCAACGGTGACACCAACAATGGTGAGCGCTAAGCCAAATAAGATCGAGAGGCGAGAGCCATAAATTAGCCTTGAAAGCACATCCCGCCCACGATCATCCGTGCCTAACCAGTTTTGCCAGGATGGTGGCGCTGGATTTGGAACTTGAGAAAAATAATTTAAGGTCTCATAGCTGTACGTAATTGGTGGATAAATTGCCCAATTGCCATTACTCGTTATGATGCGACGAATATCGGGATCCAAGAAATCGGTCGGGGTTGCAAAATCTCCGCCAAAAGCAGTCTCTGGAAGATTTTTCACAATCGGAAAGTAAAAATGACCGTCATAGCGAACAATTAAAGGCTTATCGTTTGCAATGAGTTCAGCACACAACGAGATGCCAAACAGAATCAGAAAGATCCAAAGGCTGGCATAGCCACGACGATTATTTCGAAAGCGCTGCCAACGACTCATGAACCGCCCCCCGCTCCAAACCGAATCCGAGGATCGACATAAACGTAGCAAAAATCCGAAATAAGCTTGGTGAACAAACCTATCAAGGTAAATAAATAAAGGGTACCGAATACAACGGGATAGTCACGCCGCATCACAGATTCGTAGGAGAGTAAGCCAAGACCATCTAATGAGAACAAGGTCTCAACCAAGAGCGAACCCGTAAAGAACGCACCAATAAATGCAGCAGGAAAACCGGTAACCAAGGGCAACATGGCGTTGCGAAAGACATGCTTCCACAGCACTTGTTTTTCAGTCAGGCCTTTTGCTCGAGCAGTTAACACATACTGCTTACGAATCTCTTCCAAGAATGAGTTTTTGGTCAGCATCGTCACCACCGCAAAACTTCCTAGGACAGATGCAGTAATGGGGAGCACTAAATGCCATAAGTAATCCATGACCTTACCCATCACACTAAGATCACTCCAGTCATCAGAAGTTAAACCTCGCAGTGGGAATATTTGTAAAAAACTTCCTCCGCCAAAAATTACTAGGAGCAATACGCCCAAAACAAAACCGGGAATAGCGTAGCCCACCAAGATCATCGTGCTCGTTACCGCATCGAAGCGGGTGCCATCTCGCACCGCTTTAGTAATACCCAAAGGGATCGACACTAAATACGTCATAAAGAAGGCCCACAACCCAATACTGATTGACACCGGTAATTTAGAGACCACTAAACGCCAGACACTTTCATGCTGGTAATAACTTTGCCCCAAATCAAAAGTAGCAAAACGACCTAGCATCATGAAATAACGCTCGAGAGGCGGCTTATCAAAGCCATACAGCGCTTTTACTTCCTCTAAACGTTGCGCATCGATTCCTTGTCGACCGCGATAGGTTGCTCCGGATCCAGAGGATTCGGCACCACCGACGGCAGCATCACCCTTACCCTTGAGCTCTAACACCATCTGCTCTACTGGGCCACCGGGCACAAACTGCACTACTGCAAAGGTTAATGTTAAGACCCCTAGTAGCGTTGGAATCATCAGCAATAAACGCTTGATGATATAAGCGCGCATTTGAGCTTGCATTATTTAGCCTCTTCTTTCCACCAGTTCTGCATGATCCAAGATTCCGCTTGGTAATACAAAGGTGGCTCTGGGCAGCGCATCTCTTTTCGGAAGGCTACACGATGGGTGGGGTTGTACCACTGCGGCACAACGTAATAACTATTCCATAGCACACGATCGAGAGCTCTCGCAGCAGTTTGCAATTGATTGCGATTTTGAGCTTTCGTAATCTCCTCAACCAAGGCATCGACTACCGGCGATTGAATGCCGATGACATTGTCAGAACCCTTTTCTTTTGCGGCTTGACTACCAAAGCGGTCCCATAGCTCGCTACCAGGGTTTTGTGAATCTTGAAAGCGCACCGTGGACATATCAAAATCGTATTCGTTCATGCGTTTTTGATACAAAGCAAAGTCACTCGTACGAATATCCAACTGAATGCCCAGCTTTTCGAGGTTACGTCCATACGCCGATAGGACTCGGAGAAAGAATCCGCCGTTCTCCACCATTTCAATTCGGAAGGGCTCACCCTTTTCATTGCGTAATGCACCATCCCGATATTGCCAACCAGCATGCATCAATAGTTCGCGTGCTTGACGTAAATTCTGTCTTAAGCTTCCTGGTGGTTTCGTTGAGGGCGGCGCAGGCATCGGGCCAAATACCGCATCGGGAACCCACTGTGGGTACTTTGCTTTAAGCGGTCTAAGTAACTTCAATTCTGCTTCGGTTGGTTTACGCGGACCATCAAAATTCGCACTCAAATCGCTATTCGTAAAAAAGCTATTGATACGGCCATACTGATCAAAAAAGATTTGCCGATTTAGCCACTCAAAGTCCAGTGCTAAACCCAATGCTTGTCGAACTCGTGCATCCTGAAAAAGCGGTTTGCGCACATTCATCGCAAAACCTTGCA
Source organism: Polynucleobacter necessarius (assembly GCF_900095195.1). Taxonomy (NCBI): domain Bacteria; kingdom Pseudomonadati; phylum Pseudomonadota; class Betaproteobacteria; order Burkholderiales; family Burkholderiaceae; genus Polynucleobacter; species Polynucleobacter necessarius. The sequence goes on along the minus strand of NZ_LT606950.1, from coordinate 498,890 downwards.
TGCCTGCGCCATTGTAATTCAAAAATGCTTTCTTTAATAGCGTGCCATTATCAAACTTAGGACCAACATAGCCTTTCGCCCAAATCTTGGCGCGGTACTCGACGAGTGCATCAAACTCTCCTGCTTTAAATGCCTCTAATCGAATCGCATCATCGCTGTAGAGCTTATAGAGCACCCGATCAAAGTTATAGAAACCAACTCGGATGTTTAAGGGTTTGCTGAGTTGATTAGCCCAGTACTGTGGATTCTTTTTATACGTTATAGACTTTCCAGCTTTAAATGACTCAATCAAGTATGGGCCACTTCCGATCGGCTGCTCAAAGGCCATTTTGTCAAATGGAATCATCGTCCCATCAGGCTTCTTACCCCAATTCCGCGAAAAGATCGGCAACGTTCCTGCCAGAATAGGCAGCTCCGAGTTATCACTCTTAAATTCAAAGCGCACCACCCGGTCGGACACAATCACCGCCGCTGCAATGTCGGCAAAAGTCGTTTTGTAACGTGGATGCGCTTTGCCACTCATCAACATGTCAAAACTGTCTTTCACATCAGCAGCCAACACTGGACTGCCATCAGAAAACTTCGCTTCATTTCGAATATGAAACGTCACAGACCGACGATCCTTTGCTACTTCAATATTGTCAGCAAGTAATCCATAGACGCTCGAGGTTTCATCTGCACTTCCTTCAGCTAAAGACTCAAACATCAAATCAATTCCCGGCGCAGAAATGCCGCGCAAGGTAAAGGGATTGAATTTATCGAAACTCGTACGTTGCCCTGGGTTAGGAAGAACCAAGGTGCCACCCTTGGGTGCATTGGGATTGACATAGTCAAAGTGAGCAAATCCCTCGGGATACTTTGGCTTACCGTACTGCGCGATCCCTTGGCTGGCCAATACTGAGTGGCAACCCACCCCCATCAAGAGGGTTAAAAGCATTAAGCGGGCGATTGCGCGAAAAAAGGTCTGAGCTGGCATATATGCAACAATTGTAGATAGCAAATCATATTTGAAGCAAAGGACACATCATGGGCTTTCTCTCCGGCAAAAAAATCCTCATTACCGGCCTTCTATCCAACCGCTCGATAGCCTATGGCATTGCCAAGGCCTGCCATCGTGAGGGTGCTGAACTTGCCTTTACATACGTTGGTGAGCGATTCAAGGATCGGATTGTAGATTTTGCAAAAGAATTTAATTCCGAACTGATTTTTGATTGTGATGTCGGTAGTGACGAACAAATTTCCGCCCTATTTAAGGACCTAGCGAAATCCTGGCCTCAGTTTGACGGTTTTGTGCACGCGATTGGCTTTGCACCACGCGAAGCCATTGCTGGTGATTTCTTAGAGGGTCTCTCGCGCGAGGGCTTCAAAATTGCTCATGACATTTCTGCCTACAGCTTTCCTGCCATGGCAAAAGAAGCATTACCGATGCTACGCGATAAATCCTCTTTATTGACCCTGACCTATTTAGGGTCAATAAAGAATGTTCCGAACTACAATACCATGGGTTTAGCAAAAGCTTCGCTGGAAGCGTCCGTCCGTTATCTTGCTGGCTCCGTGGGTCCCAAAGGTATTCGAGCAAACGGCATCTCTGCCGGCCCAATTAAAACCCTGGCAGCTTCCGGCATTAAAGGGTTTGGCAAGATTCTCGAAGCTGTTGAACAAACTGCCCCGCTGCGCCGCAATGTGACCATTGATGATGTCGGCAATACCGCTGCATTCTTGTTATCCGACTTAGCGAACGGCATTACTGCCAAAATTATTTATGTTGATAACGGCTTTAGCCAAGTGATTGGCGGAATGGAAGATGCTTGAGCGGTTCTGCATCTTCTGGGCCATCGATCTCATTTAGCCAAGCTCTCAAGTTTTGGGCTAAGCTAAGCTTCATTAGTTAGTTGAGAAGCGTCGCTGGATTTCTGAGCGACGCTTTTTACATGCCATAAATTACTGCATGCTATTACCCTGGCCCGAAGCACAACAGCTTGTTACCTATAATAGGCTGGCTCATGCATCGTAGTTGGGGAGGCATCCTTCAGGCACTCTCTTTGTCTTGCCCTCTTTACTGATATTGATCGGCCTATCCTGGGTTTATCTCACCTACGGTCAAGTGCCATTACTGCAGCGGTGGTTGGTGTGATTGCAAACCTTGATCTATTTTTTGCGTACCACGTGTTTTTCCCACACGGCCTAGGTGGCTCGATTTCTTGGCTCTCAATTGCTATTTGCGGATTAGCGGGCCTTGCACTCTTTCAATTTCAAAAAGGGGTGATAACTGTTTTAGGGGGCTCAGCCTTAGCAGGGCTTTTACTCCACATTGCCACTATTTTGATCGGCTAAGTTTTTTCTTCAAGATTGGCATAATGGATCTTATGCGAATCGAACCTCAAACCATTACCCATCTTCAAGAGTGGCTCGGAAAAACCGAGTCGCTTTCCGACACGGTGACTACCGCCCCAGTACGCGCCCTGCCGCAGATGCTCTCTTACAAGTAATGCTCCAAAACAAACTTCAACCGCGTGATATTGCTAAAGTTGAAACACTGGTTCACCAGGGTGCTATTGATGTCTTGGGTCCAGTAACTGATCCTGCAACCGTTCACCAATCGAAGTTTTCGATGGGAACCGTGCTCGCTCTTATTGCCCACTATCAATTTGCTGGCTTACAAGAATTTGAGCGCCATTTTCATGATGATGAAATCTGCCAATTTAGAGATCGGGTCGCGATGACACTCGATTCTGAAGTGGACAGCGCCTATCCACAACGCTGGATTGGTAAAGTCAAAGTCCATTTACAGAATGGCCAAATATTGGATGGTCGGGTAGATGAACCCAAAGGTGATCCTGGCAATACACCCTCCCGCCCAGAAATCACTGACAAAGCCCTGCGTCTAGCAGCTTTTAGCGGTGGCGCCAATCCACAGGAGATGCAAGTTGCCATAGATCGCTTGTGGAATATTCGTAAACAAGCCAAGATAGACGCTCTACTTCCTCAAACATAAGCCTTCATGAACCCTATAGACACCCCGCTGGGCCTTAGCTCAAACTTTTTGTTTGTTCCTGGTACTCGTCCAGAACGTTTTATGAAAGCACTCGATAGCGGTGCCGGCGCCGTAGTCTTGGATTTAGAAGATGCTGTTGCTGAAGAAGATAAAGAGGTTGCTCGCAATGCCATTCGTCAAGCGTGGTCTACGTTCTCTATCGAGCAAAGAAAACGCTTAGTCATTCGCACCAATTCTCCAGGAAGCAAGTTTTATTCTGCCGACTTAATGCTGGCACAAGAATTGCACATGGGCTGCACGCTGATCCCCAAGAGTGAATCGCTGGATCAGATCAATGGTGCCGCCTTAGTGTTGCCGAATACCGCCATTATTCCGATGATTGAAACTGCCATAGGATTGGATCGACTCAGAGAAATTGCTAACGCAAATCAAGTGCTTCGTATTGCATTGGGAAATTTGGACTTGCAGGCTGATCTCGGAATGGTTTGCGACACGCAAGAAACTGAATTGCAGACCGCGCGCTATCAAATCGTGCTGGCTTCCAGTCTCGCGCAGATTGCCCCTCCTATTGACGGGGTTACACCCTCTACAGACGGCCTCCCCCGCATTGCCAATGATGCACAACGCGCTAAACGGATGGGATTTGGTGGTAAATTATGTATCCATCCTAAGCAAGTGACTATTGTGCAAGCAGCATTTATGCCAACAGAGGTGGATATACGGTGGGCTCAACGCGTTATCGAGGCCGACCGCGCCTCGCACGGCGGTGCGGTCAAGCTGGATGGGAAGATGATTGATCGTCCGGTAGTGTTGCTGGCTCAAAAGGCCTTGGCGCTTGGTGGTAAACACTAATAGGCTACCCTTATCACTTTTGTCAAAAAACTGGCGAAATTTAGATTCGGAATTCACCGTATGGAGACTAAATTGAATATTAAAAAAACATTTCTAGCGAGTGTTGCAGTTGCGTTATTCGCTGGCGCCCTCATTAGCACTACTGCTTATGCGCAAAAGAATTGACCTACCAAATCCATTCAAATGATTGTTCCATTTGCAGCTGGTGGCCCCACAGATTCGATTGCACGCTTAATTGCCGTGCCAATGGGTCAAGCTTTGGGTCAAACAGTTGTGGTGGAGAACGTACCGGGAGCTGGCGGCACTATTGCATCCACTAAGGTTGCCCGTGCTGCACCGGATGGCTACACCATTTATATCCACCATATGGGCATGGCAACGGCGAATGCCCTCTATGACAAGCTTCCCTACGACCCCATGAAAGATTTTGAATACATCGGACAGGTTGCGGATGTGCCAATGGTCTTGCTGGGCAAAAAGGATCTTCCTCCAAATAACTTTAAAGAGCTTGAGGCTTACATCAAAGCGAATGGCTCTAAAGCCACAATGGCAAATGCTGGTCCTGGAGCTGTATCACAGTTGTTCGATCTGTTCTTATTGCACTTTTAAAAGCAGATCCCGGTAAGTTAAGTTTTGGTTCTTCAGGAATTGGCAACTCGGATCATATGGCTGGTGAGTTGCTTTTGGCAACCACAGGATTCACATTCCGTATAAAGGTGGATCACCTGCAGCGACCGACTTAGTTGGCGGTCAAATTGATTTTTACTTTGCCGGAATGCCTGTTGGCCTTCCCTTGCGCAAAGGCGACAAGGTAAAAGCATTAAGCTGTGACTAGTAAAAATCGTTTCAGCGGCGCACCTGAATTGGTGACGATGCAAGAGGCGGGCGTCAAAGGCTATGAGATGGCTCTATGGCAAGGGGTATTTGTGCCAGCGTGACGCCTCAATTAATCATCAGGGGATTAAATAATTCCATTTTGGAAATATTGGATACGCCAGAAATGAAAGAGCGGTTCCAAAAAGCCGGCGTGCAAATAGCTCCCATGAACACCCAACAATTTTCAGACTTATATTTTCCGACATTGCTCGTTGGAAAGCAGTGATTGAAAAGGCAAAGATAAGGCTTGATTAAGCCTTATGGGCAAGGAGATTAGGCGCTGAGGTAAATACCAATACCTCGGCGTCTTTTCTATTGGAGATGGTTAAGCGATTTTCTTCTTGAGTCATTAGCGCATCTCCACCATGCAGAATTTGGCCATTCACATGAATAGATCCGCTGATTAAATGAACATAGGCTTTACGTTGCGGATTTAATGTCAACTCTGCTGATTGATTCCCGTTAAATAAGCCCGCATACATTTTTGCATCTGCTGATATTGATACGGATTTGGCCTCCCCATCCGGCGAGGCCACTAAGCAAAGTTTGCCAATTTTGTTAGCAGAAGGAATCGTTTTTTGTTCATAGCTTGGCGCTATCTCCAGAACGTTTGGTTCAATCCAAATTTGTAGAAAATGGGTTGTTTGATCTTTTGCGTGGTTGAACTCACTATGGGTAACGCCCGTGCCAGCACTCATGCGTTGCACATCACCAGGCGGAATGCCTTTAATGTTACCCATGCTATCTTGATGTGCTAACTCACCTGACAATACATAACTGATAATTTCCATATTACGGTGGCCATGTTTGCCAAAGCCCATTTCAGGGGCTATGCGATCTTCATTAATCACGCGAAGATTCCCCAAACCCATAAAGCGGGGATCATGGTAACTAGCAAAGGAGAATGAGTGAAAGCTCTTTAGCCAGCCATGATCGGCATAGCCCCTGTCGTGGGATTTTCTAAGAAATTGCATATTTAAATCTAGATCTTGTACTGATTATTCATAAGAATATTATCATTGGCTTTTGCGATATTTGCATGGTAATGGCTCATGGCAAGTTTTAAATAAACATGAGCAATAAAATAAGTAATGGCCAAGCTTCTTGTAAAAACTATATAAAGTCAGACCACTTCTTCTGAACAGTTTCAGCAAGACCTAAAAAGCTTTCGCGAATACTTTGTGATGGGTATCTGGTGGTATGCGGATCCACCACCAAGGCATGTCATTCTAGCAACCGGATTGTCTGGCGGCTCCTATGAGGCATTGGGCAAGAAATACGCTGACTTCTTTGCTAAGAAAGGAGTCACTCTTGAGCTAATGCCAACCAACGGCGCTCAAGAAAATCTTTCCCGCTTAAGTGACCGCAATGATCCTGTTCAAGCAGCTTTTGTCCAAGCCGGCGTTGCTCACCCTAAAACCACTACTGGTATTCAGTCCTTGGGCGCGATTGGGTACGATCCCACTTGGTTTTTTTATCGAGGCGCTGAAGTTAATCGAGCCGATTTTGAAGTAATTCAAGGACATTCCAAATATTTTGCGAATCGCAAAATATCGGTGGGCGTTGAGGGAAGTGGTACCCATGCCCAGGCGATGCGCATTCTCAAGGTGTCCGGTTTAGATCGTACCAATCTGCAATTGTTGGAGCTCCCTGGAGATCAGGCTGTCAAAGCCCTCAAGGGCGGTGAGATAGATGCCGCTTTTATCGTAGATGCATTTGAGGCGCCCAACATTCAAGCGTTATTGACTGATCCCACATTGCATTTAATTACGTTTAGACGAGCAGAGGCCTTTGCGAAGCTTATTCCGTATTTGCAAATATTGAAGGTCCCAGAAGGATCTTTTAGTTTGGAGCAAAATTTTCCGAATGAAGATATAAAGCTAGTAGCAACTACCACGAATTTGTTAATTGATGATCGGATGCATCCAGCCATTCAATTTTTATTTTTAGAGGCTGCGCGAGAAATTAATGGCCGAGAGTCATTCTTTACCAAGAAAGGGGAGCTCCCCTCTTTTAAAGATTCTTTGTTGCCCGAGAGCCCTGTAGCCATTCATTATGAAAAAAATCGCTACCCACTAATCACTTCGTATTTTCCATTTTGGTTGGCAGAATTAATCAACCGCTTGATATTTATATTGCTACCTTTCTTGGTCGTTGCTTATCCCGCTCTGCAAGTTTTGCCAAGTTTCAGAACGCGAAGGATGTACAACAAAATTAACCGTCTTTATGGAGAGTTAAAGGCATTTGAGCAAGAGTTGTTGACCAACTTTGATCAATCAAAGCAGGATGAGTATCTTAAAAGATTGGATCTTTTTGAGTACCAGGCTCTTAATATTAACGTTTCAAAGCGCCTGGCAAGTGACTATTACGCGCTGCGCACGAGCATTGACTATGTGCGCAGCTGTCTAAATAGGGGTGCACTCCTATCAGTTCGACGCTGGGGTTGATCCAGACCTGTAGTTATTCGTTTTCGCTATGTCTGCTGGGAAATTTAAAGGAGGCGTAGCGAACGACAGCATTAGCTAATGCCAGTACGAGAATGATGACGCCCATCAATAGAATCGCCATATCTGCTTCATGCTTGGTATTCACTAAATCAATGATTAAGCGTGTTACGGCAGTGATGGCAACGTAGATCAAAAATCGGACGGGATATGGTCAGTATAGGTATCTCACTTAGTAAAGCAATAAAAAAGAGGTTAGTTAGCCCCTTTTTGTAAGTATTGATCTGCGTCAACCGAGTGTGTCTGCCCAGATGTTGTGAGCCCATCCCCAGGCATAGACTCCTTCCAGTGTGGACGGTCCGGGAGAAACGCCGCCAGAGCCTGGAACTGTCTTAAAGGTCTTCTCGGTTACGTTGTACTGATGCACGCTGGCCACATGAACAACTTCTTTAGCGTTCACAAAGCTATAGCAAGTATTGGTGAGTACTGGTGATGGATTTATTTCCCAGCCACTAAGCTCCGCAACAATGGCTGCTGCTGCAGCCTTAGCATGCTGATTTGCCATATGGCCCGATTTCGGCATTAGTGGCGCTACCTGAATAGCGTCGCCTAATACATGAATGTCTTTTTGGGCGGTGGATTTAAAGTTGATGTAATTGACATTGACCCAGCGCCCATTGGAATTTGCCAAGCCGGTTTTCACGGCAATATCACCAGCACTCATTGCGGGTAGCAAATTGAGTACGTCTGCCTTGATGTCATCTTGGACTTCAAATTTGATGGTCTTAGTCTTCGCATCTACAGCGGTGACATTGTGCTTTGGTAAATATTCCACTATTCCGGAGTATTGTTCCGCCCAAACCTTTTTAAATAGCGCGCCTTTGGAGACAGCATCTTGATTTGCATCCAAGATCAATACTTTTGATTTAGGCTTGTTTTGTTTGAAGAAACTCGCCACTTGGCAGGCACGCTCATAAGGGCCTGGAGGGCAGCGATAGGGTGCTTCTGGAATGCTAATAGCATATGTTCCACCATCACGAATCGCCGCAAGCTGTTTGTGGAGGGCAACGGTCTCGGGACCGGCTTTCCATGCTTGCAATGTCACCCCGGCTTTGTTGGCTTGTGCTAAACCATCAATGCTATTAAATAGCAAACTGATTCCTGGAGAGACTACAACCTTATCGTATGGCAGTGTTTTGCCTGAAGCAAGTTTCACGGTTTTTTTATCGGGATCAATACTAGTAACGCTATCCTGAATAATTTTGATGCCATGGCGTTTGCTGAGGTTATCGTAAGGACTAGTAAGTTCCGTCAATGTTCGCGATCCTCCCACTACGAGATTTGATAGTGGGCAGGAAATAAAAGATGCGTTAGGCTCAATTAATGTGACCTTGGCGGTATTGTTTGAAAAAAGACGCAAATACTTGGCAGCAGTTGCACCGCCATAACCTCCACCTATCACCAAAATTTCAGCTTTTTGAAGATTGGCGCGCGCTTGCCCAGAGAAGCCAGCAGCTAAACCGATTGCAGCGGCGCTGTGGCCAATAAAATGTCGACGATCCATCATGATCTCCTAATTATTTCTTGCCAAGTTGATTGGCGATGATTTCGAGTTGCTCATCTGTATAGCCTTTGGCTAATTGCGGCATGATCGTGCCTTCGCGAGCACCTGATTTGAATGCCTTTAGTTGCGCCAGAATTTGCTCGCTAGTCAAATTGTTGATCAGTGGCATGCCGCCATTAAGTACTCCATTGCCATCGGAGCCATGACAGTTCGCGCAAGTTGCTGCTAAGCCGCGATGATAGAGCTTGGTCGCATCTGTTGATTGAGCATGCGTGAGATTTGGTGGGATTGCAACGGACAGAAAACTGCTTAGTACTAGGGCTGTTTTCAGTTGGAGGATTCGCATTGGAATGATCTCCGATGTTGTTAATGGCATAAAACATGTCTGACGATTTTTCTTACCGTATCTTAACCAAGAATGTATTGGCCTGGACTATCGGGTTCAGATGGATTTCTGCTAAGTAAATAACAAAAAGTGTATAGACCGTACTTAGTGGGTATTTCTGGGGCAGCCCTCCTGAGCCTATAAACTATAGGCATGCGAGGCTCATTTACTCTGCGGTATGCACTTTTGGCGCTAGTTTTGGCGGTCTTTTCCTATTTATATGGTTTAGATAGCCGCTTTGCACCTAAAAACGGGGATGAGTATCCCTATATGCACATTGTTCGCATGACGGCTGAGTCTGGCAATTGGCTGCCACTCCAGTCTGAGATGGACGGCATTAAAAATACCAAGCCACCCTTGATTTTTTGGCAGGGTATTGTGAGTACCGGTTGGGCAAACGAATGGACTTTAGCGAACCTGCGTTGGCCTAATGTTCTCTATACCGGTTTGACTGCTTTCTTACTATTTTTGGCGGTACGTCGTTTTAGTGGCAAATCGCAAACGGGGGCATTAGCAGCCTTGGTCTGGCTCTCTTTTTTTGCGACATATCGTTATGGGCGACCCTTTTTAACAGATCCTCCAGAAGTATTCTGGTTAACAGCTCCATTTTTAGCTCTGTTGCATTGGGGTAAAAGCACTTTTGAGTCGAAATTTCTCTTTCCACTGTTTGCGGGCCTTTGTTTTGGTCTGGCGCTGTTTGCAAAATCCTTTGCGTATATTGTTCCTGGATCGTTAGCGCTGGGATTGTATTACTGGAATTTGCGCCAGTGGAGCATCCCGCAAACGCTCATTCGGGATCTGTACAAATTGATTCTGATCGTTCTGCTGGCATTGGGTGTTTTCAGTTTGTGGTTTGTTCTAGATCCACAGCCAGATGCGGTTTGGAGAGAGTTCGTATTAGGCGAAAACGCCGGCAAATTTGCTGCTCGCAGTTCTAACTATTTGTTGGACTTAGTATGGGGTGGCGACAGTATTTGGATGTTGATCGTAACCTCTTTAGCAAATGCAGGACTCTTGACGTTTGTCTTGATTTTAACGCTCCTACAATGCTGGAAGGGACGACGTTTTTTAAATGCTGAAGAAGTATTGCTTTTGCTGCTGATCGCTGCATTCTTTATTGTTTTTAGTTTGCCAAGCCAACGTTCTGGTCGTTATTTACTTCCGGTGATGCCTGCATTTGCGGCGCTCATTGCTATACATTGGGAGCAATTGCCCTTATGGGGATTTAGAATTGCCTTGGTATTGCAGGGAATAATTTTGGCGGCCCTGAGTTGGATTGCCTTTAATCTAAAAATGTCAGACCTCATGGGAGATGCGGGATCTTGGACATATCTTCCCATCCATTGGTGGTTGATGATCATTGCTTTTGTATTAGTGGTGATCGGACTATTCAGAAAAAATCAAACCAAAGCATTGGCGCTCATTGGATGTTTTCTCAGCTACTGCGCTTTAACAAGCAGCCTTAGTCCGTTGGAGGGGCAATTGGGTCGTTTTTCTGCGCAGACGATTGCACAGGTCCAGGGCAAAGAGGTGTGGATTCCCTGTGACTATCGAGCTAAAGACGAGGAGTATCGATTGCTTCTGCCGGGCGCACAACTTCATGGCTACCTTGCTAAAGATGCGAGCAATCTCGAGGTTCTCACCAAAGCCTACCCCATCGTTGCTGTGCACACGCCTGTTGGGACATTACCAGCCATTTGTGAATCTTGCCAGATTGTTGGACAACGAATGGAGATGAGAGCCCGCCATTCCAATGACGAAATAAAAGCCATGCTAATGGGGCAAGTGGGTGAACACCTTTTTGTGATGGAATACTTAATTGCAACGCCAGCATCAAACGCTGATGTATTGAATGTGAAGGATGCGTGTCGATGAGTCGTGTAATAGCACTTTGTTTTTTATTGCTTGCCGCAGTGCTTGGTTTTATTCATATTGATGGCCGACCTGCTTGGGCCCCATTTCAAACCAGCGAAGTTTCTGTAAATGCAAATACGGATGCGGATAAAGATATCACCCCAGAAGTAAAGCAAGCCAATCCCTCTTTAGCAAAATCAAAAACGGCTGTAAATCCATCCGTTCCAGGCCTGCGGGCAGATTGGTTGCCGGATACTGGAGCGGCATCTGTTCATGCCGCCTCAATCATTGCACTCAGTGATGGTAATGTGCGGGCATTTTGGTTTGCTGGAAGCAGGGAGGGCGCTGCAGATGTCGTGATTAATACAGCCGTTTATGACACAAAGTCGAATGCTTGGGCAGCGCCAACGGTGGTGATTGATCGTGTATCAGCAGAAAATGGTTTGTCACGTTACATCGCTAAATTGGGCAATCCTGTGCCAGCGCGGATGGCTGATGGTCGTTTGCAATTATTCTTTGTGACGGTATCGATTGGTGGTTGGGCGGGTAGCTCAATTTCGACCATCATTTCAGATGACGATGGTTTAACGTGGGGCAGGCCGAAGCGGTTAATAACGTCACCCCTGATCAATCTCAGTACGCTAGTGAAGTCACCCGCACTGACATTTGTGGATGGCCGCTTAGGATTGCCGGCCTATCATGAATGGATTGGCCGTTTTGGAGAGTTTCTGTGGATCGAAGGTGCGCAGGTGATGGATAAGCGCCGTATGAGTTCTGGTCGAGGAGCCATTCAACCAGCTGTTTTTGTCAATGGGCCTCAGGATGCAACAGCTTATTTTCGCCAAACACGTAGTGCTGGCATGCCCAAGCAGATTCCGATGGGTGAGACACAAAATGCTGGTCAAGCATGGCAGCCTGCCGCGGATTTGGAAATAGCCAATCCCAATTCGGCAATTGCCACATTAAAGCTGCAGAATAGTGCTCGTATTTTGGTGCTCAATAATATTGAAGCAGGGCGACACCGCTTAGTGCTCTTAATGAATCATCCGCAATCCAACCAATGGCATGTGGTGGAGACGCTTGAAAACGATGAGGCATTACCGGATCAAGAGCGCAAAGAATTTTCGTACCCATACCTCATTTCAAGCAATGGTCATGATGCGCATTTGGTATATACCTGGGATCGTAAAAAAATCCGCCATATCTATTTTCCCAGTGCTTGGCTAAAGCGTACCTTTGGTCAATTGCCGCAAGATCAAAATGCTCCAGATGAAAGCGCAAAGGAGTCTTCAAAATGAATATCCAAATGCACTCGATTTCGCAAGCTATTGCCTTGGGCGAAGTGGCAATTAGTTGTGGGGTAGTCATCATCTGGCTTTTGCAGAAAATTTCTCAGAAAGCCTTTCCTTCTCTTGCTAAAGTATTTTTGTTGCTCGTTTTGGTAAACCTCTTTTTCTGGCCTTTGGGTTTATCACTAGAGCTTCCTTTGGCTGCGTATGTGAGAGGAGTGATCGGTGATTTGAGTGTCGTAACGATGCTATTACTCTGGAGCACGTTACTTCCAAAACCTTCAAAAACCCCCATGGCCTTTTCTTTCAGTATTAGTCTGATTGCTTTAGGCTTTTATCCTTTCGCGCTCGGGGTTGGTATGGTTGATCCCTATGCTTGGGGATATGGTTCTACTACTTTTCTAGTTGCCGTTCTGGTCTTTGCGGTTATCTGTGGACTTGCCAACTGGGTCAAGGGTGTTTGGTTGATAGGTTTGGCGATCATTGCTTGGTCAGTGCATTGGCATGAGTCCACGAACTTGTGGGATTACCTGCTAGATCCTGTATTGGCAATTTGGGCAATAGTCAGTTTGCTGGAGGCTTTCTTGCAGAAGCGCAAACAAAAAGCACGTTCAGGATATTTGTTTAGACCAGGTTAAGCGTTTTGATGGATGTCTGATGAGTAATCACCAATAAAAAAACCAGCCGAAGCTGGTTTTTTATTTTCAGACATCCGTTGACAAACTTAGTCTGGAATATTGGCTTTACGAATGACTGGACCCCAGACGTTGATTTCAGAGTCAAGATGATCTTGAAGTCCCTTGGGCGTCATTTTGCTTGCTGGAACAATATCAATATTCGAATCATCTAAACGTTTCTTTACTTCAGGAGAATTCAATGCCTTCTTCAAAGCTGCATTAATTTTATCCAAGATAGGTTTTGGAACACCTTTTGGTGTGTAAACACCATGCCAAACTTTTATCTCAAAGCCTTTGAGGCCCTGCTCGTTCAGAGTTGGTAAGTTCGGAATGGCTGGTAAACGTTTGAGAGTGGTTGTCCCATAGGTTTTTACGCGGCCATCCTTGATGTAATGGATAGTTTGTGTAGTTTGGTCGCAAAGGAGGTCGACTTGCCCGCCCAACAGGTCGGTTAACGCTGGACCAGTGCCTTTGTACGGAATGTTGGTGAGCTTGATGCCGAGGCGACTCTGGAATAACAGCCACAGTCTTTGCAGGTGAATTGTTATTCACAATCAATATATGCGGAGTCGCTGCAACACCAACAACAGGCACGAGATCCTTTTGACCGTTAAAAGGTAACTTCGGATTAGCGGCCACATTGATTGCAAGTCCATTTTGAGCAAAAAGAATGGTGTAACCATCTGGCGCACTTTTAGCGACCGCATCAGCAGCCAAGCTACCCGCCGCACCACCACGATTTTCGACAACAATTGGCTGCTTCAAAACCATACTGAGATCATTTGCAATCATGCGACCCACAATATCTGTTGAACTGCCTGGGGCATAACCAATCAGCATTTTGATTGGTTTGTCAGGATAGGCCGCAAAGACGGAGGTGGAGAATGCCACCCCAATCACCGTGCTGAATACCGATCTCAACACTCTATTTTTAGATATAGTTTTAAACATATAGTCTCCCCCAGTAATCTGCAGTTTTTATATCACTAATGATGGGATAATGGACCCGATCTTTATTTTCCAATGCTTAAACCCTGACTCCCGAAATATTTTTGCATCCTCCAACTCCTTTTCAAGACTGCCTCCCAACATTCGAAGAATGGGGATGGCTTTTAACTCTAGGTTATTGACATTCGGATTAAGGGTGCGAAGATACTTCCACAATGGCACGGATTCACGTTGTGTGTATAGATCTAGTAATGCCATTTCAAGACAAGATTTTGCTGAATGGTTACCATACAGAACGGTATTAAATTGGATTGAGAAATGGCGCGGATCATTCCACTCGAATTTGCGCACCTTATCCAAGAGGTACCCTAAACTTGCGCACAAACTATCGAGGGTCTCACCAGTCATCATTGGGGCAATTGACGCCACCCGCCCAATACGCCCCTGCTCATCGCGCAAGCTCAGCAATACTGTTTTATATCAATCACTACATCATTAGCCATTTTGATGGGCTCGATCAACGGTATCGATACAGGAAAAAAGTTGCTTGAGTAATTTTCATGAATTGCCTAGCGCCAAAATCGAAATAACATTAAAAATAAACACTAAATAAGGAGAACAACCGATGTACTGGGCGGACAAATTGAGACCGCTCTCGTTGGTGCGCCAGCGGCACTTCCATATGTCCCAACGGAAAATTAATTCCACTCGGAATCACTAGCCTCAAAAGATCACCCAATGCACCTGAAATCCCGGCAATTTCTGAATATGTGCCGAAATATGAAGTGGAGTTAGTTTATGCAATTGTTGCACCCGCCAATACTCCAAAAGCAATTATTGATAAGTTGAATTCTCAATTAATTAGCGTACTCAATAATCCAGAAATTAAAGGACAAGTCAGCAGCAAAGGTTTTGAAGTCATTACAAGCACGCCAAACCAACTCAGCGAATACATCAAATCCGAAGTCGCAAAGTGGGGCCCCATCGTTAAGAATCAGGCGCTACACCAGAATAAAAACTTACTATATCGAAAGTGTTCCATGATTGAAATTTCTGAAAAGCGCCTTATTGGGCCGATCATTCGTCTACATCCAAATGACAATATTGTTGTCGCTCGTGTTGATGTGGGCATCGGCACTGATATCCTTGGAAGGTGGCTCGTTCAGACTCAGGAAGCATTTGAGTGGGTTTGTATTCGCTGGCATGCGCATAATCGCGATCAAATTCCCGAAATTCTGTATTGTGGCTGTGCACCATTGTGCCGGACCCAATGTCGGTATTGGCAAATCCAACAGTGACGTTGTATTTGAGAATTGGCTCACCTTTGAGTATCTTTTTGGCGGCAATTTTGTAGCCAGCAGGCACTTGGCTGCGGCTCGTAAAGTTTTCGCTAGGTATATGTTCGACCAAATGGCAAGGTTGGCACAAGAAACTTTATTGGAATTTTATCGACCGTCAACTGCTCTGCCACTGTAGTAAACAAAATTGCAGAATATTTCACTGCGGAACGCTTAAAAGATTTTCCGAATGTGGATGGCGTTGTCGCTTTCAGCCATAGTATTGGTTGTGGCATGGAAATGAGCGATGAGCCCATGGAATTACTACGACGCACGATATCAGGATATGCCCGCCATCCTAACCTTGCCGCAGCATTAATCGTAGGACTTGGATGTGAGCGCAATCAGTTGAAAGGGTTAATGGAGCAGGAAGATCTAAAGGAAGGCTCTACCTTGCACACCTTCATCATGCAAGAATCAGGCGGTACCCGCAAGACCATTGAGGCTAGAATTGAAGCGGTGAAAGCGCTACTGCCAGAAGCAAATAAGGCTAAACGCCAAACGGTATCAGCAAGCCATCTCACTGTCGGCTTGCAATGTGGTGGTTCCGATGGCTTCTCTTCTATCACTGCAAACCCAGCATTAGGCGCTGCGATTGATATCTTGTCTCGTCATGGTGGCACTGGCATCTTGTCTGAAACCCCAGAAATTTATGGTGTAGAACACCCCTCACCCGTCGCGCAGCAAGCAAGGAGATTGGTGAAAAGCTCATCAAACGTATTCGTTGGTGGAAAGATGAATATTCGGTTGGTCGAGATGTGCAAATTAACGGCCAAGTTAGCCCTGGAAACCAAATTGGCGGCCTTGCAAATATTTTTGAAAAATCACTAGGCTCCTCAATGAAAGGAGGCACCGGTCCTTTAATGGAAGTCTATAAGTATGCCAAACCGGTAATTCTCAGGGTCATGTCAGCACTCAAGAGCGCAAGTTAGCCGTTAGCATTCCAAAAGGAATAAAGGCTGGACAAAATCTGCGCTTATCGGGACAAGGTGGCCCTGGTATCGGCGAAGGCCCCGCCGGGGATTTGTATTTAGAAATTGAATTTCACCCAAGCCCCATTTACCGCGTGGATGGTAAAGATATCTTTATCGATATTCCATTGGCGCCATGGGAAGCCGCGTTGGGCACCACAGTAAATGTCCCCACTCCTCAGGCTCTACCTTGGACTCAAGATTCCGGCGGGGACTGTTGCGGGACGCAAGATGCGCTTAAAGGGCAAGGGGATTCCTAGCGCAGAATCTGGTGACCTCTTTGTAGTTCCGACTATCACCCTACCTCCAGCGGATACCGATGCACTTAAAGAGGCATACCAGCAATTTGAGAAAGCATTTGATTTCAACCCAAGAACGCATTTGAAGGGATGATGCCATGACAAATATCAATACCACCAACATTACTTGGATTGAGGGAAGCGTCGTTGAGAATGAAGTGCATATGAGCATTGTGGAGCTTTCTCATGCATCCCGTACACCGGAAGAATTAATTATGTCTTGGGTAACCGAGGGAGTCCTTAGCCCCTCTGGCTCTTCTCCAGAAAATGGCGCTTTGGCGGCGATTCATTAAGACGCGCCAAGACGGCCGCTCACTTAACCCATGATCTCGAGTTGAATGTTCCCGGAGTCGCTTTAGCGCTGGATCTACTCGATGAGATAGCAGGGTTACGTGCCCGCCTCAAGCGCGGGGAATAAGCAACCCTTAGGATTCGGAGCGGCTTAAAAGCTGCTCCCAGCGTTGCAGTTTTTGCTCTAACTGAACAGTAACTTCGCTAAGCGCGCCTGCATACTCGCTGCTAATTCCCGATCATTCTTGTATAGATCGGGATTACTCATTTCAATTCCAATATCAGCCTGCTCAGACTTCAATTCCTCTATTTGCTGAGGCAACGATTCCAATTCTTGCCGCTCTTTGCCATTAAGCTTTTGCACATTACCTTTAGGGGCCGCTTTCGATTCGGGTGCGGGGGGCTTTTGTCTCTGATTTCGTTGATGGCTTAGCCGTATTTTTATTCGCACGAATCTGCTCTGAGCGGGCTTTTTGAATCTTCCAATCCTCATAACCACCTTCATACTCACGCCAATATCCATCACCCTCATGCGCAATGATGCTGGTAACAACATTGTCCAAGAAATAACGGTCATGACTGACTAAGAAAACAGTCCCTTTATAGTCTTGCAATAATTGCTCCAGCAAATCTAAGGTATCAATATCTAAGTCATTAGTGGGCTCATCGAGCACTAAGACATTGGCTGGTCGGGCAAACAAGCGGGCTAGCAGCAGGCGATTGCGCTCGCCACCAGACAGAGTGCTTATTGGAGAATTTGTACGCTCAGGTGCGAATAAGAAATCACTTAGATAACTTTTGACATGTTTTTTATTGCCATTAATCTCAATCCACTCGCTACCAGGGCTAATGTAATCCTCTAGCGAGGCATTGAGATTTAAGCCTTCACGCATTTGATCAAAATAAGCCACTTCAATACGTGTTCCCATCGTGGCGGTACCTGAATCAGGCTTAACTGTTCCGAGAATTAATTTGAGTAAGGTGGTTTTACCAGCACCGTTCGGACCCAACAACCCGACCTTGTCGCCGAGCAATATCGTCGCTGTGAAATCCTTCACAATGGGTCTATCGTATGACTTGCAGACGTTCTCCAGCTCCGCAACAATCTTGCCGCTACGCTCTCCAGCAGAAACCGCCATCTTCACCTGCCCCATCGCATCTCTGCGCTCAGCTCGGCTTGCACGCAGCTTTTCTAAGCGAGCTATACGGGCAACACTGCGAGTGCGACGAGCTTCAACGCCTTTCCGAATCCACACCTCTTCTTGCGCCAATAATTTATCTGCACGCGCATTAGCCAAGGACTCGGCATTGAGCTCTTGTTCCTTGAGAACTTCATATTGCGTAAAGTTTCCAGGATAACTTCGCAAAATACCGCGATCCAACTCTACGATTTGCGTGCATACGTTATCCAAGAATGCACGATCGTAGGTAATTAATATTACGGAACCTTGGTATTCTTTTAACAACTCCTCCAGCCACGCAATCGAATCCAAATCCAAATGGTTCGTTGGTTCATCTAATAGCAGGACATCAGGCATTTCGACGAGTGCACGAGCCAATGCCACTCGCATCTTGGTACCCCCCGATAAGTTGCTAATTTTTTGGTCTGCATCCAAATGGAGGCGATCCAGCGTTTCATGCACGCGTTGCTCCCAGTTCCAACCGCTCAATGCCTCAAGTTTGGATTGCACTTCATCTAAACGGTGATGAGCATCATCATCCCAATCGCCTACGCTCAGAGCCCCATACTCTTCTCTGAGTGCTTTTGCTTCCGCAACACCCTTTGAGACTGCCTCAAAGATGGTTTCTTTGGCCTCAAAAATCGGCTCCTGAGGAACGTATGAGATACGTAGACCCTGCTGATATTGCAAAAGACCATCATCCATCTTTTCAATACCAGCCAAAATTTTTAATAGAGAGGATTTACCGGTGCCATTTTGACCGATTAAGCCAACACGTTCACCAGATTCCAGTGAGAATGCAGTATTTGCAAGAAGATCAACGTGGCCAAAAGCCAGTTTTGCATCAGTAAGTACGATTAAAGCCATGGCGACATTATCGTCTCTTCCAAAAAATGGAAGAAATTTCCAAGAAATTCTGCGAGACTAGCGTTACATGGTCTGCAAACTTACCCCAACCGCCCCACGCCTCATTCTTTTTGCTGGTCACGCAGGAACTGGTAAGTCGACCTTGGTCAAAAAGCCCTCCCTCTAATCATTGAAAGGACAAGCGAAGACTTTTTCTTTCTGGATAAAGACACAGCGTATGGCTCGTATAGCGCTCATGTCATGGAGTTGATCACCCAAACCCAATGATCGAGATAGCCCCTACTATCTTGAAAATCTCCGCGATTGGGAATACCAAGGTTTGCTTGATATTGCCCGAGAAAACCTACTTCTAGGAGTTAACGTGATTCTGGTTGGACCATTTTCCCGGGAAATTCAGAGTGGCAGAATGTTGAATCCTGATGCATTAGGAATTCCACCGCAAACCAAGATCTCCATTGCTTGGATTGTCCTTGAGGAAAGTGAAGCAAAAGCACGTATGCAAAAACGATGGGATCCTAGAGATGACTGGAAACTCGTGCATTGGAATCAGTATGCTCAACGCAGAATAGCTACGCTTGAAGATCTTGAATGAGATTAGATCTTTCTATGGAATACTTAATCTCTTTAGAAGAGCAAGCTCAAGATCATCTATACCGTGATCAAGAGGCAAACGTAATTCAGTAATTCGGGTCATAGAATTAACTGACAACTAATCCGTCTTAGCACCGGAGACTTTCACCACCTTCGCCATCCGAACATAGTCCCGAACTAAAAGTTGATTGAATTCAGCAGAAGTTAAATTTCCTATCTCGATCCCTTGGCGACGCATACGCTCAATGATTTCAGGTTGTTTAAGCAATTTACCCATTTCGGACTACATTTTGCCGATCACAGAAATAGGCGTGCCAGCAGGGGCCAAAAGACCGAACCAACTATCAAAAACATACCCCTTCACGGTATTACCAATTGGTGGAACGCCAGGAACAAAAGGTGAAGGCTTCTCGGAGGAAACTCCTAAAAAGCGAACTCTTGGGTCATTGGCAAAAGGCAGTGCCGCAACATTGGCCGCAATCACAGCTTGAGCGCGACCAGCTAAGAGCTCGGCAATTGCATCGCCAGCCCCTTTGGTGGGTTATGTGCACTAGCTGAATTCCAGCCATGCTATCGAAATAGGCCATCGCTAGATGCGAGGCACTACCATTTCCAGCGCTTGCATAGTTATAGGCATCTGGATTCGCTTTAGCTAACGCTATAAATTCCCCAACAGACTTTGCGGGAAACTCAGAATTTGTCATCATGACGTAGCTACTAGTCCCAATATATGCCGCGCCAGTAAAGCACCGTACCAGCAGCACCATGGCAATGCCAAGACCCAGATGATCAGGTTTTTGGATCTGGCTTACTCCTCTAAGCCCAGCATATTAATAATGCAATCCTGGCACTTGCAAGTAGAGCCCTGAAAGACGGGGTCATGATTAGCGCCGACTATCGTGCCACAGTCTAGAATCTACTGATATCCTTTTTAAGGATTAGAAATGAGTAAACCCAAAATGGCCAACCCCGATGATGGCCTATATAAACCAGGGACAAAACTCAGACATATCAAGACCGGTGGTTTTTATAGGGTCATTTTCTTGGCAAATATTGAAACCACTCTTGAACCAGCCTATGTCTATGAGTCCATGCAATCTCATGATTTTTGGATCAGGCCACAATCAGAGATGGAAGATGGCCGCTTCGAGCTCGCTAACCACTAGAAGAAATCAAAAATGACTGAGGACAGAATCACCAATCTCGAAATCAAGCTCAGCTTTGCTGAAGACCTTATTGGAAAACTTAATGAGACAGTTTACAAACAGAAATAACAAATTGAATTTCTGTATCGTGAGTTAAAGGCAACGAAAGAACAGGCCAGCTCTGGCGGGCATGGCGCCACCAGCCTCAAAGATGAAATCCCACCGCACTATTAATCGGCTGTTACCATAGAAGCGCTATCGTATTCTGAATGCGCCGTTAATCATCTTTGCTATTAATCATTTTGATGATCCCATCATGAACAACTTAACGCTATTTCTGGTCCAGTGGAGCTTAACATCCCTTTCGCTCTGGGTGGCCAGTTATATCTTCAGCGGCATTAAATTTGCAGATGGTGGCTCCTTATTGATTGCGGCCTTGGTTCTGGGCTTTGCGAATGCTGTAGTCAAACCCCTGCTGATCCTGTTCACGCTACCCCTAACAGTAGTCACCATGGGGCTTTTTCTGTTAGTGGTAAATGCGTTGGTGTTGATGCTTGTTGGCGCACTAGTATCAGGCTTCACGGTATCCAGCTTTTGGACCGCTTTTTTTGCCAGCATTTTTATTTCACTATTCAGCCTGTTTGTCAGCGGCTTAGTTTTCTAATTCTTTACACCAGGATAGATATCCGACCAAGAGTGCAGTGCGGTTTTACAAGGCTGAACCGTATTCTTGGTCGCCAACGACTTCGCGTTTTCAGCTAAAACAGTTGCACCGCCCGTCAATATTCCCAATCCAATCGATACGGCACTATTGACGACACCCTCTTTGTTAAGTCCTACCTGTGGGTTCATTAAGGTTCCCTACAACTGCACTAAACCACCAAGATTGACGCCCGTTGTTAAACCCGACCGACTCTTAGGTCGATCTTAATATTGAGAAATTCTGTTTTTAAGTCAACCGAGCCTGACATCGTCATATTCAGACGATCAGTGAACTACGCCAAATGAATTATTCAAAATAATTTCGCCGTTATTCAACGGTAAATAGGCTACCGCACACTCCAAAGTCGTTTGGTCAGCTCGTTTTCGCATCGGATTAACGGCATTCACAACCGTACTCAATAAATCGCCACCTGCATTCACAATGCTTGCATCCAATACGCCTTCGGCAATCGCAATTCGCACTGCTCCATTTGCTTTTCCTGGCAATTGATGCAATGAGATGCCAGAGCTACGCAAGTTCAATGCAATTTCAGTGGCCCCTCCTTTGACTTTTGCCGACGAACCCAGGATGTCCATCAGCTGTTCCAGAGTAAATCCCTGGGCAATGCCTTTTAGCGATACTGTCGAATTGGCACTTTGCAATTCTGAGAGATTTTCTTGAATCTCGACAGCACCTTTATTGCCAACCCCAAACCTGAGGGCGCTCACACCAATATTTGAGCCATTAAATACAAATTTGCCTTTTAAGCCCGTAACTGGTAATTGCCCTGAGATACCCAGCTCATCTATATCAACAGATAGCGTACCCTTTGCTTGAGGCATTACTTCAAACGGCAGCACGTCATCGCTAAAGAAAAATTTACTGATGATGGTATTGCTACTGAGCTGGACTTATTAGAGGGGCTTGATGCCGCAATCACAGCCGACCCTGCCAAGGGTGCAAATTCAAACGATTTTGACTGTATCTGCAGGCTAAAGCTTGGCTCAATGTTTGGCCTTTTATCAGTCTCTCCATCAACCTGCAAAACCTTTCCATTCACAGAGAGATTGAGTTGGACAGGCATTTTGACAGGACGCACATCCCATTGATTCAAAATCTCTTGTAGATTGCCCGTTTTCGCTTTAATACCTAACTGATAGTTTTCATACTGGACTTGCCCCGAAATACTGTTTTTATTACTTCCGCCAGATAAGGACAGCTAGAGGCTTGAAACAGCTTGGGAGAAGATCCATAGGCATGGTATTGAATTCTTGCATCCGCCACATTGATGTTCTGAATACGCAATGAATCCGTTTGAGCAGAAGTTGCGCTGTCAACAGATTGTGAAGCAATGGCTGGACCTAGATTCGACGTTTGCGAAGAATCAAAATTCCAATTACCCTCTCCTGCCTTGTTGGTTTGAAGCAAAGCATCCACTCCGGTAAAGTTGATAGTATTGAACGCTACCACCCCTCTTAACAAAGGCAGCAGCTCAATATCGAACTCCATTCGCTTTACGTTAAGCATTTCTGAATTGGCTGACCAAGGAGCATTACTCAGAGAAACCTGCTGTGCAGTAATACCAATCGAAGGAAAGAGCCGCAGGCTCACAGGGCCAGCAATTTTCAGGTCACGGCCTGTGGCGGATTTAACAGTAGAGCCAATCAATTGGGTTAATTGATCTGGCTTAATCGATGTAGATATATACCAGACTGCAAGTAGAGCGACCAGCACCAAAGGCAGCAATGCATATAGGCAAACTTTAATTACTCTTTTCATTTACCTTGATTCTAAATGGCTAGATTAAAATGGGGCAACGAGCACCGAAAATTTCCCAAAATGCCCTTCCTGCCAGGAAGATATGACTTATCCCGATGGGGACAATTATGTTTGCGCCCAATGTGGCCATGAATGGCCGATGCAGGCTATCTCTGAGGAAGAGATAGGGTTAATTGTTAAAGATGCCAACGGCAATCTTTTGAGTGATGGTGATACTGTTTCCCTTATAAAAGACCTAAAGGTAAAAGGCTCATCAACTACCCTTAAAGTCGGCACCAAAATCAAAGGAATTCGCCTTGTGTCAGGCGATCATGAGGTCGACTACAAAACAGAAGCAGGCAATATGCTGCTCAAAGCCTGCTTCTTGAAGAAAGCTTAGTAACTTATCTAGGTTGCGCTTGCTTTCTTAAGTACTGCATAAATCTGGTCTTTAAGCAATAGTTTTTCTTTCTTGAGGGTTTCGATTTCCTCTGGAGTGCTCGGCTCCTGGTGACCCTCCATGCGCAAGATCTTGGCATCCAAATTATTGTGCTTATCAAACAAATGTGAAAAATGACGATCCGTTGTTTTTAATTTGGTAATTAAGTCGCGATATTCGGGAAACATGAAATCTCTCTTTATGGAATTAAGTTAATCAATACTGCCCAGTTACAGTGTAGCAACCTGAATTACCAAGAACAATACATTCAAAAAAATTTATATTTCCATTCAACCCTATTTTTACTCTGGTAATTAGCATGGTTGACCTCAGGCTGATTTAATCATTTTGCAAACAATTTGCAGTAATACGGTAAGTACTGAGCATCACCATCAAGAATCACCTCATAAAGGATTGAACTATGGCTACCAAAAAGTCAGCAGTAAAAAAGAAAATAGCTACTAAAGCAGTAAAAGCGGTCAAAAAAGTGTCTGCCAAAAAACCATCTGGAAAGTCATTAGCTAAAAAGGCATCTAAACCTGCTACCAAGAAGGTGGCGGCCAAAAAACCTGCTGCCAAGAAAGTCGTTACCAAAAAGGTAATCACGAAGAAACCAGCCGCTAAAAAGTAACTAAAAAAAGGGGGCAACAAAGTCGCCTAAAGTCGATCAATACGGCTTGGAAAAGGATGATGAGTTTATGGTCTCTACTTCGCAAAATCCACTAGCAAAGGCTTGGTTGAGGTCAACCCCTGCACATTTTCACTAATGTATTGGTGGAAAGGTTTATTAGGCTATCCAAACATGATTGAAATTTCCTAAGGTAGCAATACTGCAATGTTGCAGTTTGAATCCACCTTTGGAGGTGGTGATTCTGGAGAAACCGAACTCACCGAGCAAGATGTATTAGATATCGATCACATCATTGAGGTCGATGAAGAAGAAATGTTGATCTCCCTCTACTCCTATGTGCCCATTCCTGTCCCAGAGAAACTCGTAGGCACATTGAGTCTATCGACTCTGAATATCAATCCTGAAACCCGCTACGGCAGTCTAGAACTTTGCACCACTGAAAATGAAGATGGTGAAACAGAGCACTTCTTGCGCTATCGCGTCGCCACCTATTTAAGAGGCATCAAATCTGGAAAAGTCGAGGCCATTGAAAGCATGGTCACGAACGGTTCTGAATTTTTTGGTCTTGCCCTAGATGCTATGTGCGTGAACAAGTCCATCAAGAAATGGTTGCTGAGTTAAATTAGCGGCACAAATAGTTGTAAGTCATCGGAAAGCGGTCATTGACTGTTTTTCGACTATCCATAATCGTTGCCGTTCTTTTTCCAAGCTTCTTGCACTCAGCGGTTGCCACTTCCTGAGCTTCGCTTTCCTTGGCATCCTTTGGCGCATGTACGCCAACGGTTCCATCCGATTGCTGATACATCCCAAACTGACTGGGCGGCGTTGAACATGCGGCAGCAGTCAAAATGATGGCGCTAGAGCACAATAAACGATCGATCTTCATCATGAATTTATCTGAATTAAATAGCATTTGGCGGAGAGGGAGGGATTCGAACCCTCGATAGGTTTTATCCTACGCCGCATTTCGAGTGCGGTACATTCAACCACTCTGCCACCTCTCCGATGCCTACAGGCTTATACAACTTTAAACCTGCTGGAAATAATAATGCCTGCTATTGCTGGCAAACGCCAGTCATTAACAGTCCACCAGAAAAAACCCAAAGGGCTTTTTACTGCTGGATACAAACTCTTCGATACTTAGATAATCAACAAATGCACCATTTTTACCAGCAGACTTTTGCACCCAAATAACTTTGTATGCGTTACTGCTACTGCCAGAGGCAATTATCTTCGGGTTTTTAGAGAGTCAATCACATCTCCAATCACCTCGCCAGTTCTTTTGAACACCGCAAATTCTTGACCGACTCTAGGGCTATCCTAAATAACGGCTAGCTCTCCGTTAGTTTTAATATAAGCGTCACTCAGAACCTCGCATCGATAGGTTTTCTCGATAGCAAAAACGTCTTGAGCAATCATGATGGCGCTAACCCAAATGAGATTGCTGAAGAGTCGATTCATTTCAGAAAGTCTACCAATCAAAATTAAATGGGTTTGAGCACTCCCAAGCCACCCAAATAGGGTTGTAATGCCTTCGAAATCGCAACACTGCCATCAACTTGCTGTTTATTCTCGATCAAGGCCACTAAGGCTCTACCGACGGCCAATCCCGAACCATTTAAGGTGTGAACTAACTCTGGCTTCCCTTGGCCCGCTTTAAATCTTGCTTGCATACGACGTGCTTGGAAATCCCCCATGCTTGAGCATGAACTTATCTCACGATAAGCATGTTGCGATGGCACCCAAACCTCGAGGTCATAGGTCTTAGTACTACCAGAGCCCATGTCGCCAGTACAGAGCAATACTTTTCTGTATGGCAACTCGAGTAACTCAAGGATTCTTTCTGCGTGACCTGTTAATTCCTCTAGCGCTTGCATCGAGTTGTCAGGCTTTGTAATTTGCACCAACTCAACTTTATCAAACTGGTGTTGGCGAATCATCCCGCGCACATCCCGCCCATAGCTTCCCGCTTCGGAACGAAAACACGGTGTATGTGCAACAAACTTTAAGGGAAGTGAATCCGCATTCACGATCTCATCCCTGACTAAATTGGTTACTGGCACTTCTGCGGTTGGAATGAGGTAAAAGTTTTCGGTATTCGCCTCGCCACCCGCATTGTCTGACTGCGCTTCACCACCCATTTGACGGGGAACCTTGAAAAGGTCTTCCTCAAACTTCGGCAATTGCCCAGTTCCACGCATGGAAGCGGCATTCACCATATAGGGCGCATAAACTTCTTGATAGCCATGGTGGCTAGCATGCGTATCAATCATAAACTGCGCTAAAGCACGATGTAATCGAGCAATGAGTCCTTTTAATACCACAAAGCGTGAGCCACTTATTTTGGCGGCCACTTCAAAATCTAAACCTAGTGGACCACCAAGATCCACATGATCTTTAATTTCAAAATCAAATATTGGCTGCTCGCCCCAGCGTTTTATTTCTTGATTCTCGGTCTCATCTTTACCAGTAGGTACTGACTCATCCGGCAAATTGGGAATACCCATTAAGAAATCAGTAATCTCAGCTTGTAGGGTACTCAGTCGTACCGCGCCAGATTCCATATCGCTATTTACTTGGGCAACTTCTGCCATTTCTGCAGAAGCATCTTCACCTTTGCCCTTCTTCATCCCAATTGCTTTAGACAATTGGTTGCGTTTAGCCTGCAACTCTTCTGTACGCGTTTGCAACGACTTTCGTTCTGATTCCAGCGTGTTGAATTTTTCAACATCCAATTGAAATTTACGAGTAGCCAAACGCGCTGCAACTGCGGCGATATCTTTACGAAGTAATTGCGGATCAATCATATATTGCTCAGAAAGGGAGATAGGCTCTAGTTTAAGCGCAAGACTTCAGCGCCGACAGGCGGCGTGAAATTAAAACGATTGGCAGGCAGATTGACGTTGATTTGAATCTTTTCAAGAGTTACCAAAACAACGCTTCCTAAGCCATCCATCAATTCAAGTGCTTTGGGCAGACCGTTGCTCATTCCAATCGATATCTTGGTATAGGGCAGATCACTTTGCTTCTTGGCGTTGGGATCAGCTTTGGGAACGAGGGCTACCCATTTCATACCCAAACGCTCCTCGCCATCTACCAATTGAAAATGCCGGTCTAGCGATGTTTCTCCAAAGAGAAACGCCGCAGGAGTTGAGGCAATGGCTTGACCCGCTGGACGAAACGTCGCTTGATTTAAATCTTTATCCCACAAAATAAGTTGACTGCCGTTGGCAATTAGTTTTTGTTCATAGGGTTTTTGGGTGTCCCATACAAAGCGGCCAGGACGTTGAAAGACAAAATGCCCTTGAGTTTGGCGAACCACTTTTAAACCTTTGTCTTGAGGTTCAATTGCTTTAGGAGCGCGCAATTGTTGCTGCACAAAATCACCCTCAGCCGTTTTGGAATTGCGAACAAAATTGCGTAGTTGCTCAGAACCACTCTCGCTCTGAGAAATAGCAGCTCCTGAGAAGAGGATGCTAGTGATACCGATAGCAATTTGAATAATTGCTGCAGAAATATGTCGTTGCAAAATCAAACCTTACTCAGAGGAGCGATGCAAAATCTCGCGGTTCCCGCCATTACCCATCTTAGACACTAAACCAGCCTTTTCCATATCTTCTAACAGTCGCGCTGCACGGTTATATCCAATGCGCAAGTGTCTCTGAACCAAAGAAATCGATGGGCGCTTGTTTTCTAGAACAAGCGCCACCGCTTGGTCATACAGAGGGTCGGCTTCACCACCACCCTCACCCGTTAAAGCATCGACGTTAGACTCATCAGCGCCTTCAAGAACGCCATCAATATAATTGGCCTCGCCCCTCTCCTTGAGCCACTCAACGACACGATGCACTTCATCATCCGATACAAATGCCCCGTGAACGCGAACTGGCAGTCCAGTTCCAGGCGCCATGTACAACATATCGCCCATACCGAGTAACGCTTCTGCGCCCTGCTGATCCAAAATGGTTCGGCTATCAATCTTGCTACTGACTTGGAACGAAATACGGGTTGGTACGTTCGCCTTAATCAGGCCCGTAATCACATCCACACTCGGACGTTGCGTTGCCAGCACCAAATGAATTCCTGCGGCACGTGCTTTTTGCGCGATGCGCGCAATCAATTCTTCAATCTTCTTGCCAGAGACCATCATCAGGTCAGCCAGCTCATCAATCACGATCACGATGACTGGTGCCTTGTAGATTGGCTCTGGATCCTCTGGGGTCAAGCTAAATGGATTAGTGAGCTTTTCGCCACGCTCTTCTGCTTCCAGAATCTTTTTATTAAAGCCAGCAAGATTACGAACACCAAACTTACTCATGAGCTTATAACGACGCTCCATCTCGTTTACTGCCCAATTCAGCGCGTTATACGCTTGCTTCATGTCGGTTACGACGGGGCAAAGCAAATGCGGAATCTTGTCGTAGATTGCCATCTCTAGCATCTTCGGATCAATCATGATCAAGCGCACTTCATCAGGCTTCGCCTTAAAGAGTAATGACAGGATCATGGCATTGATACCTACCGATTTACCTGCACCAGTAGTACCCGCTACCAAACAGTGCGGCATCTTCGCCAAATCTGCGACCATTGGGCTACCCGAAATATCTTTACCCAATGCCAGAGTCAACAAGGAGTGGTTGTCGTTGTAGACCTGCGAAGTCAGAATCTCAGATAAGTAAACAGATTGACGTGTGGGGTTTGGTAATTCCAAAGCCATGCAGGTTTTACCGGGAATGGTTTCAACCACACGCATGCTCACCACGCCCAAAGAGCGCGCTAAGTCTCGCGAGAGATTAACAATCTGACTGCCCTTTACACCAACGGCTGGATCAATCTCATAGCGAATAACCACAGGGCCTGGGTAAGCCGCAATCACAGTGACCTGAACGCCAAACTCGGCTAACTTGCGTTCAATTAAGCGAGAGGTAAATTCCAGGACATCAGCAGAAATCGTTTCTTTAGCTTCAGGAACTGGATCAAGCAATGCTAATGGTGGCAATTCTGAATCGGGAATATCCACAAAGAACGGTTGTTGTTTTTCGCGCTCAACACGAGCACTCTTGGGAATCTCAATTGGCGCACGCACAATTTGTACGGGCGCGGCAACCTCAACACGCCCACGAATCTCCTCAACAAATTCTTCGCGCTCTTCAGCAGCCGCTTCACCAAGCTTGCGATCTTCCTCGCTATCGCGACGCTCGCGAATACGCAGAAAGCTGACCTCTAAAAAACGCCCAACTTTTTCTACAACGTCGAGCCACGAAAAATGCAAAAACAGGGAGAGCCCTGCGCACAGACCAAAAAGTAGAACAAGTGTTGCGCCAGTGAATCCCAAGGACATTTGCAACGGATCGCCAATGAGCTCACCCAGAATGCCTCCAGGCGGTCTAGGAGGTTGCCAGAACAGTGTATGCAAACGAATGGACTCAAGGCCCATACTGCAGACTAGGGTCAATCCAAAGCCAAGCCAGCGAACCGATAATGAATCCGGCTTCGCTTCAGGATCGGGTGGAAGCGGAACGCTCCAAAGCTCACGCCAACCCTGCAAGACTCGGCGACCAAACAACGCTACCCACCAAAATGCAGAGATCCCAAAGATATACAGCATTAAGTCTGCTAAATAAGCGCCAAAACGACCCCCAAGATTCTTGGGAGCCTCAAAACTGGCATGAGACCAGGCTGGATCAGACTTGGAATAGGTCAGCAAAATGGCAAATAGGCCCAAGCACAAGCCCAAAGAGATGAACCACCGGGCTTCCAAGAGGAGGCGGGGTATCCGGCCCTGCCCGTTGCTGTCGGGTGGCTGGGGGCTCATTGAAGCCTTGGACTTCGGATATACGGTTCTCGCCATGTTCTGCTGATTGTAAACAAGCAAATCTATAATTTGGGTATGACTACAAATACCCCAAAACACTCCAAAGTTCTCATTCTCGGATCCGGCCCTGCGGGCTATACCGCAGCCGTCTACGCTGCCCGAGCCAATTTAAATCCTACCCTCATAACCGGCTTGGTTCAAGGGGGGCAATTAATGACCACGACCGACGTTGAAAACTGGCCAGCCGACCCAGAAGGCGTTCAAGGACCTGAGCTCATGGCGCGCTTTTTGAAGCATGCCGAGTATCTCAATACTGAGATCATTTTCGACCATATCCACACTGCTGCGCTTACCGAAAAACCGATCCGCTTAGTTGGGGACTCTGGCACCTACACCTGCGATGCACTAATCATTTGCACGGGCGCTTCCGCACAATACATTGGCCTACCAAGTGAAGAGGCATTTATGGGTCACGGTGTTTCTGGTTGCGCAACTTGCGATGGCTTCTTCTATCGCAATCAAGATGTTTGCGTTGTCGGTGGCGGCAATACCGCAGTTGAAAAGGCGCTTTATCTCACGGGTATTGCAAAAAAAGTTACCGTGATACATCGTCGCGATAAATTTCGCGCCGAGCCAATTTTGAATGATCGCTTAATGGCAAAAGTAGCCGAAGGAAAAGTCGAGCTCAAGTTAAATGCGATGCTGGATGAAGTGCTTGGTGACGACAAGGGTGTTACGGGTGTGCGCATTAAGAAATACGATAGCAGCACCGAAGAGATTGCAGTAACGGGTGCGTTCATTGCAATTGGTCACAAACCTAATACCGAACTCTTTGTAGGTCAGTTAGATATGAATAACGGCTACATCAAGACGCATTCTGGCCTTGAAGGTAATGCCACCGCCACCAATATCCCAGGCGTATTTGCGGCTGGCGATGTGCAAGATCACATCTACCGCCAAGCGATTACCAGCGCGGGCACAGGGTGTATGGCTGCATTAGATGCGCAACGGTATTTAGAAACTCTTGAATAAGTTAGTTAAGAGTAGTTAATAAAAAAACGCCTAGCAATGCTAGGCGTTTCTGTTTGTGCCTACTTAAATACCCAAAGCTAGGAGAGCAACCTCAGGGGCGCGATCTAGAATCTTTAATAAAGCCTTAGCAGCGCCAGTTGGACAACGTTTACCTTGCTCCCAATTGCGAATGGTTTCGAGGGATACCTCAATTCGATTTGAGAATTCCTGTTGGGATAATCCAATGCGCTCACGCACACGTTTTGCATACTTTGCCGCATCCTGCATTGCCTCGGCATCATCCTCTTTTTGATGCTGGCGAATAAGGCGTTCAGTAGTTTCATCAAGCAACTTTTTATTCACAAAGCCTTTGGGGAAGCTTTTAGGGTTATTTAGATCAACTTTTACCCGCACAATTTTTTTCATAACGCTTGACCTCCCTACTGTTAGCTCTTCTGGCCGAAATAATTCGAATGGCATTTTGTCTTTTGGTAAAAACAACTACAATGCAAAATCGAAATTTCGGGAAATTTGGCATGCGTTACTTTTAGCCAAATCCCATTCAAAATTCATTGACTCAATAGTAGTTCAATGAACTACCCATTGTCAAGCGCTTCACATCAACAAAAACGCCTAGCATTGCTAGGCGTTTTTGATTGTTACTGCTGCAGCAATTACACAATGCTTAATGTGAGATCACTAGCAAGAGTGGCGCGATGAGCAACGCCACGATGTTAATGATCTTCATAAGCGGATTAACAGCGGGACCAGCAGTGTCTTTGTAGGGATCGCCTACATCTTAGCGTTATCCCAAGCGCCACCACCTGTACACATCGAGATCGCTACAAATAATCCCGTGATGATAGTGCCCATTAATAAGCCGCCTAATGCAGCAGGTCCAAGTAATAAACCCACTACGATTGGCGCAATGACTGGTAACAATGAGGGAACGATCATCTCTTTAATTGCAGCAGAGGTCAGCATGTCAACAGCTTTGCCATATTCAGGCTTTGCAGTACCCTGCATGATTCCCGGAATATCGCGGAACTGGCGACGCACTTCTTCCACCACAGCACCTGCGCAACGACCCACAGCCTCCATAGCCATCGCACCAAACAAATAGGGGATCATGCCGCCAATAAAGAGACCGATGATGACCATATGTTTGAGAGATCAAACGAGATCTGTTGACCAATGCCTTCAAGAGCATGGGTATAGTCAGCGAAGAGCACCAAAGATGCCAGACCAGCCGAGCCAATGGCATAACCCTCTTGGTCACTGCTTTGGTGGTATTGCCAACTGCATCTAATGGATCGGTAATATCGCGTACAGCTTGTGGCAATCCTGCCATCTCTGCAATACCGCCTGCATTATCTGTAATGGGTCCGTAAGCATCGAGTACCACCACGATACCTGCCATTGACAACATGGAGGTTGCAGCAACTGCAATACCGTACAAACCGGCCAACCAGTAGGCAGCAAAGATTGTGATACACACAAAGATCACTGGATAGGCAGTAGATTTCATAGAAATACCCAAGCCTGCGATGATGTTCGTGCCATGACTCTTAGTAGAGGCCTCAGCAATATGTTGAACTGGCTTGAACTGGGTACCAGTGTAGTACTCGGCAATCCAAACCAATGCTGCAGTCAGCAAGAGTCCGACAACTGTCGCGCCAAATAAACGCCACTGACTACCTAGAATACCCAAAGCATCATCTGGCATCACAAAATTCGTGACAAAGTAGAACGCGATGAGTGACAAGACACCAGCAATGATGAGGCCCTTATACAAAGCAGGCATTACATTCTTCATGCCGGGCGTTGCCTTCACGAACGAACATCCCACAATCGATGCAATGATCGATACACCGCCAAGTACTAATGGATAAATGATCGCAGCTACTGGAGCGCCGGCCACCATCAGTGAACCTAGCACCATAGTTGCAATTAAGGTCACTGCATACGTTTCAAATAAGTCAGCCGCCATACCTGCACAGTCACCCACGTTATCGCCAACGTTATCGGCAATCACCGCGGGATTGCGCGGATCATCTTCTGGAATACCTGCCTCTACCTTGCCAACCAGGTCAGCACCAACGTCAGCACCCTTGGTAAAGATGCCGCCACCCAAACGAGCAAAGATGGAAATCAATGAGGATCCGAATGCCAAACCAATTAATGGATGCAGTACAGAAGAGAGGTCTTGTCCTGCACCAATGGAGACCAGGAACACAAAGAACAAGCCAACACCCAAGAGACCAAGACCAACTACCAACATACCGGTAATAGCCCAGCCTTTGAATGCCACATTGAGCGCTTCATTCATGCCTTTAGTGGCTGCTTCAGCAGTACGAACGTTGGCGCGTACCGAAACATTCATGCCAATAAATCCACAGGCGCCCGAGAGAACTGCACCAACCACAAATCCAATCGCAGTGGCGAAATCCAAGAAGAGCGCCATCAGAATGATCAGAACCACGCCGACAACTGCAATCGTTTTATATTGACGCGACAGATAAGCGGCCGCGCCCTGCTGAATCGCCTCTGCAATCTCTTGCATTTTGGCGTTGCCGGTACTTTGCTTCAAAATCCAGCCGCGCATCACAAAACCGTAAATCACGGCCAGGACACCGCACGCCAAGGCAAAATACAAGCCTAAAGTGACATTACTCATGCTTGAACTCCCTAAAGTTGACCTTTATTGTTTTGTATTACTAGCGCTTAGGTAGACCTGGTTTCTGAAAGCTTTAAACTATGTCTTTAAGCTGTATCAGTATGTAGCAGAATCACCCCTGCGCCCCCTATCCAGGATCAGGGTATTTACTAATCTATATCGGAGTATTTATGAGTCTCGACAACGTCAAGACAGGCAAAAAGATCCCTGAGAGCTTCAACGTCATTATTGAAATCCCTATGAACGCGGATCCAATCAAGTATGAAGTGGATAAAGAAAGTGGCGCCATATTCGTAGACCGATTTATGGGTACTTCAATGCATTACCCATGTAACTATGGTTACATCAATAAAACGATTGCTGGTGATGGCGACCCAGTTGACGTCCTCGTGATTACGCCTTTCCCATTAATTCCAGGTGTGGTTGTTAGCTGCCGTGCGATTGGTATTTTGTTAATGGAAGATGAAGCAGGCCAAGACGCCAAACTTTTAGCTGTTCCAGAAGATAAGATTTTGCCTATCTACACCCACTGGCAAAAGCCAGAAGATATGAACCCATTGCGCTTGGATCAGATCCAACACTTCTTCGAGCACTACAAAGATCTCGAAAAAGGTAAATGGGTCAAAGTAAAAGGCTGGGGTGGTGTTGCTGAGGCTCATAAAGAAATTCTGGAAGGTATTGAGCGTTACAACAAAGAACACGCGTAATTTCGTTTTTTATTTTCTATCTAGCAAAGGCTTTGTGATTCGGAGTGAGTGCGCAAAAAATTGCTTTGGCTCAAATCAACCCGTTACTGGGCGATCTGGCTGGCAATGCACAACGTATTCACAAAGCCGCTCTAGAAGGCTTTAATCAGGGCGCCAAGCTCGTTGTTACGCCAGAACTCTCACTAACTGGCTATCCTCCAGAAGATTTATTGTTGCGCCCTGCCTTCATTGAGGCGGCACAAACGCAGCTTGCTCAGTTAACACAGCAACTATCTCAATATCCCGATCTCACTGTGATTGTGGGTCACCCCAAAAAGTCTACTTCGGGTTTACAGAACTATGCATCGGTTCTGCGCAACGGCAAGGTGATTGCTGGTTATGCCAAACAAGAATTACCAAATCACGAAGTGTTTGATGAAGTTCGTTACTTTGTTCCAGGTAACGAGCCCTGCGTTTTTGAATGCGACAGTATTTCGTATGGCTTGATCCTGTGTGAGGATGCATGGCATTCTGGGCCAGAAAAACAAGCACATGCTGCTGGCGCAAAAATATTATTAGTTTCTAATGCATCTCCATACCACCTCCAAAAAGGAGCGCTTCGTATCGATGTATTGCGTGCTCATATCGAGCAAACCAACATGCCATTGGTCTATGTGAATGCGGTTGGCGGTCAAGACGAGTTGGTATTTGATGGCGGTTCATTTGCATTAGACAAAAGCGGCAAACTGGCAATGTCAATGCCCCGGTTTGAAACCGGTCTTGGAATCGTCTCAATAAACGCAGCTGGCGAGCTAACAAAAGGCCAAATTTGCCCTCCGTTAAGTGTTGAAGCGCAGGCCTACCAAGCCCTTGTTCTCGGCGTACGCGACTATGTAACCAAAAATCGCTTTCCTGGCGTCATTATTGGGCTCTCAGGAGGGGTTGACTCCGCTTTGGTACTTGCCATCGCTGTAGACGCTTTGGGTGCAGATAAGGTACGTGCAGTCATGATGGCATCTCGCTATACCGCGGACATTTCCTGGATCGATGCGCGTGAGCTTGCTAAAAATCTCGGCGTCCAATACGATGAAATTCCCATTAGCGGACCTGTGGATGCCTTAGAGCAATCGTTAGCCGAGCAATTTAAGGGAATGCCAGTAGACGCTACCGAAGAG
The DNA here is from genome assembly GCF_900095195.1 of Polynucleobacter necessarius. Classification (NCBI taxonomy): domain Bacteria; kingdom Pseudomonadati; phylum Pseudomonadota; class Betaproteobacteria; order Burkholderiales; family Burkholderiaceae; genus Polynucleobacter; species Polynucleobacter necessarius. Next base: position 463,429 of record NZ_LT606950.1, on the reverse strand, counting down.
AATATTCAGGCTCGCGTCCGCGGCACCTTGCTCATGGCACTCTCAAACAAAACTGGTCGTCTGGTGTTGACGACTGGCAACAAAAGTGAAATGGCCGTGGGTTACTGCACACTCTATGGCGACATGGCAGGCGGCTTTGCGGTGATTAAAGATATTGCCAAGACATTGGTCTACCGTTTATGCGACTATCGCAACAGTATTCAACCGGTCATTCCGGAGCGGATTTTGACGCGTGCTCCATCCGCCGAATTACGTCCAGACCAGAGAGACCAAGATAGCCTTCCTTCCTATGAAGTATTGGACGGAATCGTTGAGCGCTATACGGAGCAAAACCAGTCGATTGAACAAATCATCGCTGCTGGCTTTGACCCAGAAAGCGTTGAAAAAGTCACTCGCCTGATCAAGCTGAACGAATACAAGCGCCGCCAAGCACCTCCAGGTGTACGGGTGACCACCAAGGCTTTTGGTCGGGACTGGCGCTACCCCATCACTTCGCAATTTAGGGTCTAACCGAAGAGTCAAACCCACGAAATTGGGTGAATTTGGCAGGTCCTCACAGTTCTCGGTATGATCATCGCATTAGGGAGATATACATGAAACTCATTACATCCATCATTAAACCGTTCAAGCTCGATGAAGTCCGTGAGGCTTTAGCTGAGGTTGGTGTTACTGGCCTAACCGTAACCGAAGTAAAAGGCTTTGGTCGTCAAAAAGGTCACACTGAACTCTATCGTGGCGCTGAATATGTGGTCGACTTCTTGCCAAAAGTCAAAGTTGAGGCCGTTGTTCCCGGGGATCGCGTAGAAGCTGCTATCGAAGCGATTACAAAAGCTGCTCGCACTGGAAAAATTGGTGATGGCAAAATTTTCGTCACGCCCGTTGAGCAAGTGATTCGTATTCGCACTGGCGAGACTAACGAGTCCGCAGTTTAAATCTGCGAATAGGTTCTCAGGACGCCAATACAACCTTAGCGTAACTGAGAATCTGTCGAACTAATCGGCTGAATGATTTCATCTGACTCCAATAAGATCGTTTTATTAACCGTATTAGATAAGCGCACCTTAGCGCCCTGATAAAACAAATCTACCGCCGCCTGTCCAGTCGTCAACACCTTGAATGGCGGCTTGCCGTAAACACTGGCACCAACGCCAGGCTCTAATGTTTTATTTTGCGTTTTACCACTCGCATCGGTTACACAAACCGTTTGTGCCGTTTTCGATTGTAAATAAACCATATCCCCTGCTTTTTTCGGAGCATCGGGTTTGTAAGTCGCCACATTGGTATCGGCAGGCGGGCATTCAGTAGAAACGGGGGCAGCCACAGGAGCTGGTGCGGAAGCGACCACTGCCGCTGGCTCAGAGTTTGCTGGAGCGCTCTTTGCATCAGCATCCGTGGGCGGATTCGCCGGCACCACTTCTTCCACCACCACAATTTCTTCTTTAACGGGCTCCGGAAAAAATAATGGGCGCAAGTTCACAATTGAAAATACAAAGGCTGCTGCAATTGCCACAAGCAAGAAAATCTTTTTCTGTGGATGAGCACTCTTTACAGATGCAGAGCTTAATACTTCTAACTTTAACGATTTCTGTTTTGGTGCAGGTGTTGTTGGCACAGAATCTTTTTCGGAAACGCTTTGCGGCGCGGGAGGCACGGCACTCTCCTGCACCTTTACATCAGATGACTCAGTCGTCGATGCCCCAGTTTTCTTAAGAGCGTTTACCTCGCTAAAGTCGAGGGCATTTTCTTCAGAGAGTTTTAATAAGCCAGCGACTTTTTTTGCAGCAGTAAATTTGACTTGAGCGCCATAAAAAGAACTGGACTCGCCGTTCTCGATCTGCTCGATCTGACGTACCGAGTAGCACGACATTTGCGAGAGATCCTGAACGCTCAGACCTAACGCCTCTCGTGCATTTTTAAAAGCCTCTTGACGAATGGCTGGGAACTTATTTTGGGTATAGACCAATCTCTATTGTCTCTTCGAGCTAACAATCGTTATGTACAAGATACTACCTATAAAATGCAAAGAAGGTGAGTACTTTTCTACTATTTTAGGTTTGGGTGTAGTTAAACCCATTATTGTGCAGTGCAACAACTACGCATCTCACGGCACAATAGAGCCTTTTGCAATAAACCTTTTCTGGAGTAATAAGCATGAAACGCCTTAATGAACGCTCACGCATGGTCACCGATGGAGTCGCTCGCGCGCCTAACCGCTCGATGTATTACGCCATGGGATATCAAGAAAAGGATTTTTCTAAACCGATGGTTGGCGTTGCAAATGGCCACTCCACAATCACTCCCTGTAATAGCGGTTTACAAAAATTAAGTGATGCGGTTGTCACTGCGCTAGAAGAAGCGGGTGCAAAAGCGCAGATGTTTGGTACACCTACCGTATCCGATGGCATCGGTATGGGTACCGAGGGCATGAAATATTCTCTCGTATCACGCGAGGTGATTGCGGACAGCATTGAGACTTGCGTAAATGGTTTATGGCAAGACGGTGTAATAGCGATTGGTGGTTGCGATAAAAATATGCCTGGCGGCATGATGGCCATTGCGCGCACGAATGTGCCGGCTATTTATGTTTATGGTGGCACGATCAAGCCCGGTCATTACAAAGGCAAAGATCTGAACATTGTTTCCGCATTTGAGGCCGTTGGTGAATTTACTTCAGGCCGCATGAGTGAAGAGGATCTAAAGGGTGTTGAGCAACATGCTTGCCCAGGCAGTGGATCCTGTGGTGGTATGTATACCGCTAACACGATGAGCTCTTCCTTTGAGGCCCTCGGCATGAGTCTCCCCTACTCTTCTGCCATGGCGAATGAAGATGCTGAAAAAGTCGCTAGCGCTGCTGAGTCTGCACGTGTTTTGGTGGAAGCCATTAAGAATAATTTGCGCCCACGCGACATCATTACCAAGAAATCGATTGAGAACGCCGTAAGCGTGATCATGGCAGTTGGTGGATCAACCAATGCGGTATTGCATTTCTTGGCCATTACTAGCGCCGCTGAAATCGATTGGACGATTGATGATTTTGAGCGCATTCGTAAACGTGTTCCAGCAATCGTGGATATGAAACCCTCTGGCACTTACCTCGCTACGGATTTACATCAAGCAGGCGGCATCCCACAAGTGATGAAGATTTTATTAGATGGCGGCCTATTACATGGTGATTGCATGACCATTACCGGCAAAACCATTGCTGAAGTTCTAAAAGACGTTCCTTCTGTGCCACGCGCCGATCAAAAAGTGATTCGCACATTAGATAACCCTTTATACAAACAAGGTCACTTGGCTATCTTGAAGGGCAACATCTCTCCCGAAGGCTGTGTTGCCAAAATTACCGGACTGAAGAACCCCTCTATTACTGGTCCTGCTCGTGTCTTTGATTCAGAAGACGATGTGATGGCAGCCATCATGGCTCAAAAGATCAAGGATGGCGACATCGTGGTGATTCGCTATGAAGGCCCTAAAGGCGGTCCTGGCATGCGGGAGATGCTCTCTCCGACATCTGCCCTTGTTGGCCAAGGCCTCGGTGAATCCGTAGGTCTTATTACGGATGGTCGCTTCTCTGGTGGCACCTGGGGGATGGTCGTTGGTCACGTGGCTCCCGAGGCCTATGTTGGCGGCACGATTGCGCTCATTAATGAAGGTGACTCCGTAACCATTGATGCTCATAAGCTCCTGATTCAGCTCAATGTCAGCGATGAAGAAATTGCCAAGCGTCGCGCTGCGTGGAAGCAACCCAAGCCACGCTATACCCGCGGACTGTTAGCGAAGTATGCAAGCCTAGCCAGCAGTGCTAGCAAAGGTGCGGTAACCGATTTGGATTTAAATCTAAGCTGATTCAAACTATTTCTTCGGCACCAATGATAAAGGCCTCTGAACTTCAGAGGCCTTTTGATTTACAAAACTAAGAACTTGTTAATGCTTCATGGGTGCAGTTGCATTCACGGGCATTTTGACTTCAACATCGCCTGCTTTAGCAAACTTTAACTTGACCGGCACAGTTTCTCCGGCAGCTAATGGCGCCTTGATATTCATAAACATGATGTGCAAACCGCCTGGCTTAAGCTCTACCGATCCGTTTGCCGGCACCGGGATGTCCTTAACTTGTCGCATCTTCATGACATTGCCTTCCATCGCCATTTCATGCAACTGCACTTCACCTGCTACTGGGGAGCTTGCAGAAACCAATTGGTCGGCAGCACCCTTATTTTCAATCTTCAGAAAGCCGCCGGCAACTTGCTGGCCAGGAGCCGTAGCACGGGTATAGGCATTCTCAATTTTGATCGAGCCTACTGAAGCATTCTGCGCTACTGCTAGGCCGCTGACTGCAATACCGATAGCTGCACACATTATTACCAATACATTGGATTTCATGACCACTCCTTATTTAAATTAAAGTCCAAGATAACTTCCAAGATCTCGTTCAAACTGCTCTTGTTGATTGGCAACGACAAAGTAGCCAATCGGAACTTCTTTTGTAGAGGTTGCCAGCACTAAATCCCGACGACCTTCCTATTTATGCACCAACTTCGTCCAGACAGTATTAAATTCCTCTACCTGTACTTTGCCTCCCCAACTGCGCTCAAATAACAATTGCTTACCAATAATGGTGATCTTTTCATAATCGAGTGCATGACGACTGTAAACATATAGGGCCATGGTTAAAGCCATGATCTCAATCGAAATAAAGATGATAATCATCCACACCCCAATGAATAGGAAGGAAAAAGCCACCAAGAGTGAAAAACTCACAATCGATAAATAAAACAATCCCACCTGTTTTGGCGAAAACGAACAATTTCTTTTCATTAACCAGCTTCGCATGCCTTTACTCTACAGCCAAAAAACCCATAAGACCTAATCTTTGGGCTTATCGAAATCATACAAAGGGTATGCATCAGCAATATAGGCTGGTCCCTTTGATAGCTTAATAATGAATGCAGCAATCGCTAAGGTCAAGACCATCCCTAAAAAATATTTCGGTTCCTATTACAAGAATATCCACGATCCTTTGCCCTCTATTTGAGAGAACCAATCTGGCCAAATAGCTTGGTAAGGCGATCGCTAGTAGACCCAATAAAGTAAATAATGGAAACTCATTCAATACTTTGGCCTCTAACCCAGGCTTATATTCCTGATATCCAGGAATTTTTTGCAGAAATCTATTCATGCCACTAACCTTCTTTCATAGCAAGCATCATTGCCACGCTTAAAGATCTGGTTTGTTTGAGCCAACTCACTCTTTAAGTGCTCTAGGCGTTCATCGATCATTGCATAAACAGGCCTCAAGGATTTAGCCTGCTCAGAGAGCAAGCTTATTAGCTCTCTTTTTGAGAAAACACTCATTCCAGCACTTCCCATCAATGCAAATACACCCGTTCCTAGCTGACGCTTGTATTTTTCTAGATCATTTATTTTTCGATGCAAGATTGCCAATTCCTTCAATGGTTCGCGACCAATCTTTTTGGGAATGTAGCCTAGATATTGATCCTCAAAGCCCTGAATCAATGCGTCGTCTGAAGGCAAATCCTTGGGTAGCTTCACTAAAAATGCCCTTCTTGCAGATTGATTAATCCAAATACCCATCCAGCAACCAATTAAGCAACTGCGCAATGAAGCCGCCCAGTATTTCGGCAACTGCTTCCATGTTTCCAGAACGACCTTGCCACGAATCTTCGCAGCTGCGCCTTGGAATGCTAGACCCTCTTCCATTGAGAGAAGAATCTCACCAATACCAAACAAACCAATCACCGCGATCAAGAAATCAAAACCGCGCATCAATTCTGCATGACCGAATGTCAAACGCAATTGACCGGTAACGGTATCCATACCTACCGCTGCTAATGCAAAACCGAGCATCATGGCAGAAATGGTCTTGAATGGTGAGCCCTTGTTCATACCCACAAAGCTACAGAAGGTCAGCAAGTACACCGAGAAGAATTCAGGCGGGCCAAACTGCAGAGCAAACTTCGCAACCAATGGCGCCAAGAACGTGGTCATCACGTTCGCAATGAACGCACCAACAAATGAAGAGGTAAATGCGGCCGTTAATGCTTCACCTGCTTTGCCATTACGTGCCATGGGGTAACCATCAAAGGTAGTCGCTACCGACCAGGGTTCGCCCGGAATATTGAACAGTACCGAAGTAATTGCACCACCAAACAACGCACCCCAATAGATACAGGAGAGCATGATGAATCGTAAATGTCAACGGCAACAGAATCGCAATGCCATTCGCACCACCAAGACCAGGCAAAACGCCGATGATCACACCCAGTGTTACACCAGCGAGCATGAGCAATAAATTAAAGGGTGTCATTGCAACGGCAAAGCCGCTGAATAGAGCGCTAATTTCTTCTAACTTGGACTCTTTTTTTCTAATCTTTTTTAATAGTTATTGTTTAATTCACACCCAAGAATTCGAGTGGGTTGATCCATGAGCCGTGTGGCATTGGAACCTGGAACCAATATTCAAACATGAAGTAGAGAGCTGCACTCACGCCAAGCGCGACTGCCACTGCTTTCCAAATTGGATATTTGCCCAACCAAACCATAAAAATGGCAATGTAGACAAACAAGGAAACATAAATACCAATAAGCTGAACACCCAGCACAAACACAAATGCGGGGAGCAATACCGCCAAGACCTGACCAAAAGACTCCTTGTCGACAAAGGATTCCATTTTCTTTTTCTTATTCACAATTGCCGCTTGATAAAGCATAATAGCACTCGAAATAATGATGATTAAGCTTACATAAAATGGGAAATAGCCAGCTTCGGGACCATCACTACCCCAGCTAGCGCCCAACTTAATACTGCCAGTCATAAAGACGCCTACTTAAAAAATAGGACCCCGAATGGAGGTCCTATCGTATTTACTGCATATTATTTGGCCAAGAAACCAGCTTCGGACATTAACTGCTTGTGCAAAGCCTCGTTAAGTGTGAGCCAATTCCGGAACTCTTTACCAGTCATGAAAGTTTGGTTGAAAGCACCATCAGCCATGAATTCCTTCCACTCTGGAGTAGCGCGAGCTTTTTTGAATAACTCAACATAAAAGTCGACTTGCTCTTGCGTGACACCAGGCGCCATAAAGATACCGCGCAACATCACGTAATCGGTTGGAACGCCAGCTCTTTACAAGTTGGGATGTCATACCAAGATTGGGTATCGGTCACCTTCTCTTTGTAAGGCATACGTGTGTCATCAAATACACAGAGCGCGCGCAATTGAAATACGTTGTCGCTCGCCGCCGGAAAGAGATTGGCTGCGCTCACCAACTAACGAGTCATACCCTAAAGGTAAACGCAAAATAAATTCATGGGCATGTGCGGCGCGCGCAGCCTCAATAATTTCGTCGCGCGCAGCATTGGGTTTGCCATAAGCAATATTTTCTGCGATCGTGCCAAAGAATAAAAAGGGTTCTTGCAACACCAATCCGATGCACTTACGGTAATCTGCAATGCCAATGCTGCGAATGTCTCTGCCATCCAAAGCAATCGAGCCTGAACTCACGTCATAAAAACGGCAAATTAAGTTCACTAAGGTGCTCTTGCCGGAGCCACTGTGGCCTACCAAGCCAATCATTTCTCCAGGAGTGAGATCCAAATCAATTCCCTTGGATACCGCGCAATTGCCATACCGAAAACCGACTCCTCTCATGGAGAGCCCGCCCTTTACCGGACCCAGCGGCGCTGGATTGACTGGTTTTGGCACGCTGGACACATGATCCAAGATATCAAAGATCCGCTTTGCTCCGGCAGCAGCTTTTTGAGTGTGAGACACAGTCCGACTCATCGAGTCGAGGCGAACATAGAAACGACCGATGTACGCTAAAAAGGCAATTAAAACGCCAACGGTTACTTTTTGATGTGCAACTTGCCAAATACCAAAACCCCACACCACCAACAAACTGGTTTCGGTCAAAAGCGTGACGGTTGGAGAAAATAATCCCCACACGCGATTTACACGATCGTTAATTTGCAAATTGTGCTTATTGGAATCTACGAAACGCTTGAGCTCACGATCTTCTTGAGCAAACGCTTTTACTACACGAATACCAGGAATCGTATCAGCCAAAATATTGGTTACTTCAAACCATATCCGATCGATCCTTTCAAAACCAAAACGTAACCTATCTCGCACCACATGACCTATCTCGCACCACATGACCTATCTCGCACCACATGAATCATCCAAACAATAAATGGCAATGGCGCTAAGGTTACTAAAGCTAACAAAGGGTCAATCGATACGAGGATGGCGGCAGTCATCGTAATCATCAAGACATCGGTCGCAAAGTCCAATGCATATAAGGATAGGAAGACGCAGATGCGATCCGTCTCTGCACCAATACGAGCGATTAAGTCTCCAGTTAGATTGCCACCAAAATACTCCAGCGATAACTTCAGTAAGTGCTCAAACGTGGTATTACGCAGGTCCGCCCCAATACGTTCACTGACCAATGCCAACAGATACGTTTTCCACCAACCCAATCCCCAGGCAATTAAGGCGGCACCAAAAAGTGCCAGCAGATACATGCTTACCAAATGAAAATCAATGGGATTACCTCGCTCATACGGAATCAAGACATGATCCATGAGTGGCATAGTTAGGTATGGCGGTATGAGTGTTGCACCGGTAGATAGCAGTGTTAAAACAAAACCGAGTAGCAATTGATTTTGATAGGGCTTTGCAAAACGCCACAGCTTAAACAGCGTCCAAGTCGATGGTGGTTTGTCATCCTCAGGATCACAGATTGGACAGACTTCAGAGTCTGCTGGCTTTGGGCTCAAGCAAACCGAACAAACTTGCTTGTCATACTCGCCAACCTCCGCCTCAACAAACTCGCCCCCTCTCGTTAATTGCCGAAAACTCGACTGTAAGCGCAGAACCTGGGGGTTAACTGCCAATGTGAAATGCCAAACTTCAAAATTGCTGCCTTCGGTCCAAATCAAACCCTGCTCACTCAATAGAAGCAGGCTTTTTTCAAAACGCAGATCAGCACCTAAATCGAGCTCAACCCAGGCCAATACCCCATCTAGACTGTGCTCTAAGCCATTAAATGGGGATTTATCGCCCCTCAGAATAGCTTGCCAATCTTATCGGCAGCTCGGGCGCAAAAGGTAGGATGGATGGCTTGATTAATCCCAAAAGTATAGTGGAGCTCCATTATTTGGATTTATTGGCAATGTCAACTTTAAGGGGTGGAAAACCGTTAAATTAATAAAGTAAGCTTTTTTACGTATTTTTGCTATTTTTTGTGGATTTCAAAGAAAACTAAAAAAATAAGAAGCTGGGGATGCTGGCTCTTTCATCCATCCCTTGGCACCCACCCCCTTTGCTAACCTTAAATGCCTCAATTACTCGATAAATCGATTCAAATACTTAGCCATCGACACTTACGTGGCCCAAATACGTGGAGCTACAACCCTGCTCTGGAAGTTTTAATCGATATTGGCGAACTCGAGGATTACCCCTCCGACAAAATCCCGGGCTTCTATGATCGGCTATACAACTGCCTCCCCAGTCTTCATGAGCACCGTTGCAGTTATGGTGAACCCGGTGGATTTCTGAAACGGGTTGAGGAAGGAACGCGGCCGGGTCATATCTTGGAGCATCTTACGATTGAGCTGCAAAATCTTGCGGGCATCCCTGGTGGATTTGGAAGAGCGCGCGATGGGGGGCGTCGCGGTGTTTACAAAGTGATTGTGAGCTGCACTGAAGAAGAAGTAACACTCAAGGCTTTTACTCATGCGCGTGATCTATTGCTAACCTTAATTCAAGACAATGGCGACCCAATCTCTCAGCGCAATAACATCATTGAAGAATTGCGTGAGTTAAGTGATGATCTATGCTTGGGGCCAAGCATAGCATGTATTGTCCATGCTGCAAGTGCACGCGAAATTCCATACATTCGCTTATCAAGCGGCAATTTGGTACAGCTTGGATACGGAGCGAAGCAACGTCGGATCTGGACTGCTGAGACGGACCAAACGAGTGCTATTGCCGAAACCAGCTCGAGAGACAAAGACCTAACTAAAAGCCTACTCCGAAGTGCTGGCGTCCCCACTCCCGAGGGAAGAGCGGTAACCAGCCCAGAAGATGCTTGGGAGTCAGCTCAAGAGATTGGACTGCCCGTAGTTGTCAAACCAATTGATGGCAATCATGGTCGGGGTGTGTTTATCAACCTTCACACCAAACAGGAAATAGAAGCTGCTTATGCTGTAGCAATTGACGAAGGTAGCGAAGTATTGGTTGAACGCCACATTCATGGCGCTGAACATCGCCTCTTAGTAGTGGGCAATAAAGTAGTTGCAGCTGCAAAGGGCGAAACTGTCTGGGTTACTGGTGATGGCAAACACACAATACAAGAACTAATCAATATACAAATTAACTCAGATCCACGACGTGGCAATGCCGAGGAGCACCCACTAAATCCTGTCCGCATCGATTCTGCGGTGGAGCTAGAACTTGCAAAACAACAGCTCACCGGGCGTAGCGTGCCTCCCTGTGATCACAAAGTGTTAATTTAGAGTAATGGCAATGTGGCATTTGATGTCACCAACCTAGTGCATCCAGATGTTGCAAGCCAAGTAGCTCTAGCAGCTCGTGTTGTTGGCCTTGAAATTGCCGGGGTTGATCTTGTTGCTCAAGATATTGGTCGCCCGCTAGAAGAACAAAATGCAGCAATCGTTGAAGTCAATGCGGGTCCGGGTTTATTGATGCATTTAAAGCCTGCTAGCGGTAAACCCCAACCCGTTGGCGAAGCAATCGCCGAGCACCTCTTTCCTAGTCATTATGATTTTCGACTCCCTATCATTGGTATTAGTGGGAGCACAGACAGAACTATCGTTGCTGAAATGGTTGCCCATTTTGCAAGACTTACCAACGCGCATGTTGGACTTTCGACAAGCAAAGATTTGTGCTTTGGAACAAGATCCATTACGCGTCTATCCAGCTCCAATTGGGAAAATGGTCGAAGAGTCCTCAACAATGGAGCGATTGATCTAGCTGTCATCGAAAATGACAACCGCTCCATGTTGATTGAGGGCTTATCTTACGACCATTGCCAAGTAGGCATTGGCCTCAATGTAGATCCAAATGGATTGTTTCCAGAGCATCATATTAGCGATGAAGATCAGCTATTTAACGTCATTCGAACACAAGTAGATGTTGTAGTTCCTACAGGCGTCAGTATTCTGAACGCAGAGGATCCTATGATCGTCAAAATGGCTGAATTGAGTAAAGGTGAGGTAATGTATTTCTCAACAGACTCCTCATCGAGCATCATTACCGAGCACAAACAAAAAAATGGTCGTTTCATTATTGCAACCCCCAAAAACACCACTCTCTATCGGGGTGACGCTTTAATTAAAGCGATTCCCACGCCCACATCTATTCAAAACTACTCAAAATCACCATGGGGGCCCCATCGCAGTCTTGCCGCTGCATTTGGCGCTGCTTGGGCGCTTGACATTCCATTCAATGTGATTGAAGCGGGCGCGGAAACATTCATTCCTGATGCTATTCATTTATTAGGGGCTTAATTGGAAATCACCCGTGTTCGAATGCTGCGTGGGCCCAACTTGTGGAGCCGCCATACCGCTCTAGAGGCGATTGTAACGTGCGATGTTGCGGAACGCTCTATCGATGCGATACCGCAATTTGAAACTAAGATTCGGGAACGCTTTCCACAACTCGGCAGCATGCGACGCGGCAGTCATAACGAAGTGTTGTCACTAGCGCATGCTCTTGAATATGCTGCACTCGGCCTGCAGGCTTAAGCAGGCTGCCCCGTGACCTTTAGTCGCACGGTACAAACGATTGATGAAGGTGTATATCAAGTTGTCGTGAGTACATTGAAGAAGTTGTGGGACGCATGGCGTTTGATTTTGGCTTTGCACTAATTCAGGCAACACTGAATGATGCCCCTTTTGACTTGGCTGCTGCCCTATCAGAACTTGAAGCGCTTTATGAGGATGTGCGTCTTGGTCCAAGCACTGGATCCATAGTCGATGCAGCGGTACAACGCAATATCCCCTTCCGCCGAATGACCGAAGGCAGCATGGTGCAATTTGGATGGGGTAGCAAACAAAAACGAATTCAAGCGGCTGAGACGAGTGATACCAGCGCGATTGCGGAAGCCATTGCACAAGATAAAGAGCTCACCAAAAATCTTTTGGCCGCCGCTGGTGTGTCAGTACCTATTGGTGAAGGCGATCACTTAGGCCTCAATTACATTACCAGCGTAGAAGATTTGGCTGTATTGAAACGAGTCATTGTGCAAAACGTAGCACCTACTGGTGCCGCAGTATTGAATGCTGCCGATCCCATGGTGGCAAAGATGGGTGATAAATGTTCTGGCCGAGTTATTTTCTTTGCTCAGAATCAACAATACCCGGTCATCACTGCACACCGCGCTAAGAATAAGAAAGTAATTTACTTTGATGGCGCCTATATTGTTGCCTCCAAAGGTTCACGCGTAATGTATCGCTTCCCAGTCAGTGAAATTCCGCTAACTCAAAATGGTGTGTTGGGCTTTCAGATAGAAAATGCCATGGCCGCGATTGGAGCAGCATGGGCATTAGGCTGGATGCTGAAAAAATTGCGCGCGGTTTACACAGTTTTGAGAGTACCGCGAATTCGGTTCCTGGTCGCTTCAATCAATTTCAGCACAAAGGTGCCACGGTTATTGCTGACTATGGTCATAACCCAGATGCCATGCGCGCCCTCACTAACGCCATTGAGGCGATGAAACCTAAAAGACGCCATGTGGTGATTAGTGGCGCTGGCGACCGTCGCGATGAAGATATCCGAGATTTAACCCGCATTCTTGGCAATGCTTTTGATAACGTCATTCTGTATCAAGATGCTTGCCAACGTGGGCGCGAAGATGGTGAAGTATTAAAACTCCTGCAAGGAGGTCTCGTTGATGCTACCAAGGCCAAGCTAATTCTGATTGACCAAGTAGAAGAGTCTTTGGCTTACCCAAAAGAAAAAGTTCAGCCGTAGTAGCGTCGATTTATCAAAAGATTGAATAAAAAAGCCCGATCATTCGATCGGGCTTTATTTTTTAGGAATTAGCCAGCATTAAGCATGGTAATGACGCAAACGCTCCACCTCTTCTTTCGAACCCAACATGACGGAAACACGTTCATGCAAATTGGTAGGCTGCAAATCGAGAATCAACTCCTTGCCGTTGGTTGAAGCACCACCTGCCTGCTCTACCAAAAAACTCATCGGGTTTGCTTCATACATTAAGCGCAATTTACCGGGCTTATGGGGCTCTCGTTGATCCCATGGATACATAAATACACCGCCCCGCGAGAGCACGCGATGAACGTCTGCCACCATCGATGCAATCCAACGCATATTGAAGTCTTTTTCACGAGCGCCGCCCACTCCCGCTAAGCATTCTTCAACATAACGGCACACTGGATCTGCCCAATGGCGCATATTGGACATGTTGATAGCAAACTCTTTTGTGGAATACGAAATCATCACAGCATCCTTAATCAACAAAAACTCGCCGGTCACTTTGTTTAAAGTAAACATTACCACGCCATCACCCAGAGTCAATGCCATCGTTGTTTGCGGGCCATAGACGACATACCCTGCTGCTACTTGATGACGGCCTGATAACAGAAAATCTGAAGTTTGCAATGGCGCTTGTGGATCTTGCTTTTGAAGCACCGAAAAGATGGTGCCAATCGAAACGTTCACATCAATATTGGATGAGCCATCAAGCGGATCAAACAATAAAAGGTAATCACCCGTGCCTTTTACAGGAAGGGGCAATTCCATTTCCTCAGAGGCTAAGCCCGCTAAAGATTTGCAATCCTGCACACCATCGATGAGTAAATCATTCGCAATAATGTCCAACTTTTGCTGAACTTCCCCCTGCACATTCCCCGTTCCAGCCGAACCCAACAAACCAATTAAGGCGCCCTGTGCTACTTCGTGACTAAGAGTGGAACAGGTACTAACTACTGCACTGAGCAACTCCTGCAGTCCAGCAGGGATCGGTGCCCCTTTTGGGGTGGCCGTTGCTAAATATTGCTTGAAATTAATATGGGTACTAGAGGACAAAACGATTTCTCCAAAGCGCCAGGGGATTAGGGTGTATTTTGCCTTGTAATCAAACATTTCCCTATAAAAGCGCTCTTTTCCACTGGGCGCCAGGTTTACTGGTGAATCAATAAGGAGGTTTCTTAATTTTGATGTAAAATTTGACATATATATGCATCATTTTTGATGAGGAAAATCATGAGAGCTACCGTAACAATTGACGATGATCTTTACCAAAGCGGGTTAGAGCTTGCTGATCCAAGCATGGATAAAGCCGATCTATTTCGCGAGGCAATAAGCGTATTTATTCGTGTGCAAATCGCTAAGCGTTTAGCTGCGCTTGGTGGTAAAGCGCCCCAAATGAAAATATTCCACGTCGCAAATCTAATGGAGTAGCGCCTGTGTGACCATGGTGCTCGCAGATACGTCTGTTTGGGTTGCGCACTTCAGGAAAGCAAATCCATCATTCATATCTCTCCTACTAAATGATCAGAATTAGTCGAGCTAGCATGTGGATCGCCACCATCACCGCGATCTAAAACCTTAAATGATTTAAAAAAATTACAGCAGGCCAAAATTGCTACGCCAGAAGAAACGTTAAATTTTATTGAAGCCCATAAACTCTATGAATCAGGATGTAGCGCGATTGACGTTTCTCTGCTCGCAGCAACACTTCTCTCAGAAAATGCTCTCATCCGGACTTTTGACAAAAATCTTGAGTCGCTCGCATCACGGCTAGGTATTGCTTACAGCCAGAATTTACACTAGCTGCATCGAAAAATTAGCCTGCCAGAGCCTTGCTAACCACCTCACACACATCTGGGGAAAGGGTTTGACAAGCGGTAACATTCTCGAGAGCAGCTTTCATATGACTTTGATATGGCTGAGCGAATAAACGCCAGCGATCAAGGGCTCTGGCTAGTCGGGCAGCCACCTGTGGATTAATGGGGTCAAGCGCCAAGACACTCTCCACCCAAAAAGCATAGCCGCTACCGTCAGCCTGATGAAAGCTCGCTGGATTATTGGTACAGAATGCATGTATAACACTGCGAGCCCGATTTGGATTATTGAGTTTAAAAGCAGGATGTTCGCGCAAGCGCTTGACATCCGCAAGAGTAGACTCAAGACCATCGACAGGCGGACGACTTGACTGTAGCACAAACCATTTATCAATCACTAATGCATCGTTCGCAAAACGATTGAAGAAATCATTCAAGCAATCCTGCGCTCCTTTTGCACCATGCATTACCAATGCAGCAAAGGCAGCATAGCGGTCCGTCATATTGTCCGCAACGCGATATTGATTCACCGCCATCGGAGTCCAAACAACTGGATCCGCTTCTAACAACATATTGAGCGCAAGATTTTTTAATGCCCTCTTGCCTGAATCTTTTGCGTCAGACTTAAATAGGCCAGGAGTTTGGTTTTGCTGGTACATCGCAGCCCACTCTAATGCTAATTGCTTGGCGATAGCTCGTCGAAACGCTCTGCGCGCTGTAAAAATTTGCTGCGGATCCACACTAGTGCATTGTTCGTAGAGGTAAGACTCGGCAGGGAGCGTTAAGGCAAGCTCTTTAAATGCTGGGTCAAGCGTTGAATCCAGCAAGAGCTCTCGGTATGCATTGATCAACTGCGCATCCGGCAAACGGTTATTTAGAATCATTTGCATGGCAAGTTTCTGGCCAGCCTCCCAGCGATTAAATGTATCATCATCGCTTGAGAACAGTGTCAATAGATCGGCTTCGCTTTGTTCAAAGTCTAGATTTATAGGCGCGGAGAAGTTTCGATTCATCGAAAGAACTGGACGCTCGCTGATATTGCTAAACGTCCACGACTGAGCAGGCTGCGTCAACTCCAATAGTTGCTCAGCTTGATCGTTTTCTGAGGTGATCAAGCGCATTTTTAACGGAATATGAAACGGCTTTTTTTCAGACTGCCCCGGTGTTGGCAAACAACTCTGAGTGAGGGTCAAATGGTATTGCTGACTCGCTGGATCGTAGCGCTCCTCTACTTTGATTCTTGGAGTACCCGCTTGGCTGTACCAGTTTTTAAATTGGGTTAGATCTCTACCATTGGCATCCGCCATTGCTGCCAGGAAGTCATCGCAAGTAACCGCTTGACCATCGTGCCGCTTGAAATACAGATCCATACCCTTGCGAAAGCCTTCTCTACCCAAAAGGGTTTGGTACATCCGCACCACTTCAGAACCCTTCTCGTAAACCGTCACGGTATAGAAGTTATTGATTTCTTGATACTCATCAGGACGTATGGGATGCGCCATCGGACCGGCGTCCTCCGGAAACTGCAACTGACGCAATAAACGAACATCTTCGATGCGCTTTACCACCCTACCAGACTCGCTACCCATTTGATCAGCGGAGAATTCCTGATCTCGAAAGACCGTCAGACCCTCTTTTAAAGAAAGTTGGAACCAATCTTGGCAGGTGACACGGTTGCCAGTCCAATTATGGAAATACTCATGCGCCACAACACTTTCGATATTGGCAAAATCAGCATCGGTCGCAGTTTCTGGTTGAGCAAGAACAAACTTGGTATTAAAGATATTTAATCCCTTGTTTTCCATGGCACCCATATTAAAGTCGCCCACCGCCACAATCATGAAACGATCAAGATCAAGTTCAAGCCCAAAACGCTTCTCATCCCAATGAATTGATGCGATTAGGGAGTCCATAGCATGCCGTGTCTTCTTCAGATCATGTGGCTCTACCCAAATCTGCAATAGCTTCTTTGCCCCACTGCTAGTGGTAATGGTTTCTTCAATACATTCCAACTTACCGGCAACCAGCGCAAAGAGATAGGACGGCTTCGGAAAGGGATCTTCCCAGGTGGCACTATGCCAGCCATTCGGTAACTTTTCTTCACCAATTAAATTACCATTGGAAAGTAACATGGAATACTCCGCCTCACGTGCACGCAACGTCACGCGATAACGCGCCATAACATCGGGACGATCTAAAAAATAGGTGATCTTGCGAAAGCCCTCTGCTTCACATTGCGTAAAGAAATTGCCATTTGACACATACAAGCCCATCAAGCTCGTATTTTTTTCTGGAACGCATATCGAGATAATTTCGACGATGCACCTTTCTTGGCCTTCTTTTGGTAACGAGTGAATCGTCAACGTCTCTGGAGTGAGCTCAAAATGACGATGCGCTTCACCATTGATGCGCAAACTCACAAACTCCAGTTCTTGCCCAACCAATATCAACGGCGCGCCAGACTCGAAACTTTTTCCTGGTAAGACCTCCATGCGACTTTTTACAATCGTACGGGCCGAATCCAAGGCGATATCGAGCTCGACTTGATCGACGGTATAAACAGGAGGGCGGTATTCGAGCCGACGAAAGCTCCGTGGCAGATCAGTTTTCATCTGCCCATTTTAAGACCTCAGACTAGCCTATGCTGAAGAGATCTAACCCCAAATGAGAGTAGCAAGCCCAATCAGAATAAAAGAGACGGCGACGACAGCATGCACCCATTTAATCGGCATACGTTGTGTGAATTTTTGCCCAATCCAAACTGCTGGGGCATTAGCCAACATCATCCCCAAGGTGGTGCCGATGGTTACCGAAACGACATCTTCATAACGAGCACACAGAGCAATGGTGGCAATTTGTGTCTTATCTCCCATTTCGGCCAAGAAAAATAACACTACGGTCAGAATAAATACTTGCAGGGCTCGATCCGCCACCTTAGATCCCTTCGCATCATCAATGTGATCTGGTACCAATAGCCATAGTCCAAGCCCTAAAAAACTCACACCTAGAATCCAACGCATGACATCCGGCGAGGCCAAGGTCATCAGCCAATGACCTAAGAGCGCAGCACCTGCATGATTAGCGATGGTGGCAATAAAAATTCCAAGGATAATCGCCAACGATTGCCGCGGATACCGAGCGGCCAACATCAACGATAGCAATTGGGTTTTGTCACCCATTTCCGCCAATGCAACGACACCAGCGGAAAGGGTTAAGGCAGAAAAATCCATGAGGCCATTCAGAAAGACATTAACAATGGGGTGAGTTTATATCCTCACTGTGACAAGCCTCCATAAATCGCATTACGCTGCCAGCAAATCCTCCGCCAATGCATATTCCAGCCCCTGCGCTTGGGCTACTGGCTCTAATGTTAAAACGCCTTTATGGATACTAAGGCCATTTCGCAGATGGTGATCCGTTGATAGCGCTTGCACGAAACCACGATTGGCCAATGCCTCGATATACGGATAGGTTGCATTCGTTAGCGCAAAAGTAGACGTTCTCGCCACCGCTCCCGGCATATTAGCGACGCAATAGTGCAAGACGCCGTCAACTAAAAAGGTTGGATCAGCGTGCGTCGTGGGTTTGGATGTCTTGAAGCAACCACCCTGATCAATCGCGACGTCTACAATCGCCGCACCGGCTTTCATCTTCTTAACCATCTCTTTTGTAACCAGCTTTGGTGCGGCCGCCCCCGGCAACAGTACCGCTCCAATCATTACACCCGCTTCGCCAATTTCAGACTCGACCAATAAACTGTCCGAATAAAAGATCCGAACACGATTGCCATAAAAGAGATCAATCTGTCGCAAACGATCAATATCCCGATCAAAAATGCAGACATCTGCACCCATACCCACCGCTATCTGCAAGGCGTTACGACCCACCACTCCCACGCCCAAAATGAGGATCTTGGCGGGAGATACCCCCGGTACACCTGCCATTAAGACTCCCAAACCGCCATTGGTTTTTTCCAGATGTGCTGCAGCCGCCTGAATGGACATCCGCTCCGCCACTTCACTCATTGGCGCTAGCAATGGGAGGGCACCGTTCATGGCGGTGACTGTCTCATAGGCAATACAGGTTGCGCCTGAAGCAAGAAGAACTGCCGTTTGTTTGGGATCTGGCGCGAGATGCAAGTAGGTGAATAACAGTTGGTCCTCTTGTAGCATGGCGCATTCTTGTGGCTTAGGCTCTTTCACTTTCACAATCATTTCCGCTTTCTGAAATACTTCAGCAGCACTATTAATGAGAGTGGCGTCAGCCATACGATAAGACTCATCACTCAATCCAATTTGCGCACCAGCTCCACGCTGAATCAAGATGGAGTGTCCTTGCTGACATAAACCCCTGACATTGCCGGGAGTCAGACCAACCCGAAACTCATTATTTTTCACTTCTTGTGGAGCGCCAATAATCATCACTATCTCCTAGGATTTAAATTCACGACTTGTTTTTGTTTTACGGTGTAAACCCACGATATAAAACATCGCCAGATACACCCCCAATAAACACGGACCTAAGATCAAGGCCATCCGCGCATCCTCATGAAAACCCATGAGCACCACCACCAACAAAATTAATGCCAGAGCAAACCACGAGGAATAAGGCCACCAGGGTGCGCTATAACCCAGTTCCGCAACTTGCGCCTTGGTTAAAGAGCGACGAAATTGCATTTGGGTCAACAGAATGGCAATCCAAACCATTAGCCCAACAAATGTCACTGCTGCCATGATGTATTGAAAAGCTTTATCAGGCACAAAGTAATTGAGTACGACTCCCGCATACAAACAGCGACGGTTGCCATCACAGCTCGATGGGGTACGCCATATTTCGATAACTTGGCAAATGGTGCCGGAGCATAACCATTTGAGGACAGGGCATACAGAAGACGCCCGCCGCTGAAAATGCTCGCGTTACACGATGATAGGGCTGCAGTAATCACCACAAAATTAATTAACCCCGCAGCTTCGCGTAAACCGATGCGCTCAAACATCACCACAAATGGGCTACCCTGCTGACCTACTTGATTCCAAGGAAAAATGGCCAAGATCACCAGAATCGTGCCCATGTAGAAAATCAAAATGCGCCATGCCAATGAATCAATTGCCATCGGGATGGTTTTCTTGGGATTCTCCGCCTCACCTGCAGATAAACCAATCATCTCGATACCAACGTATGCAAACAAAACCATTTGTAGCGAGAGCAGCATGCCACCCATACCATTCGGAAAGAATCCGCCATGCTGCCATAGATTACTTAAACCAATCGGCTGCCAGTTGTTTGTGAACACAAACAAGATGACCAAGCCACCCAGCGTGATCATGGCAATAATGGCGATGACCTTGATGAGTGCAAACCAAAACTCAAGCTCACCAAATACCTTGACCGCAATCAGATTAATGAGTCCCCTCATCACAATAGATGACAGCGCCCAAATCCATTGAGGCGTTTCGGGAAACCAAATTCCCATATAAATTCCAACGGCAGTGACCTCGGCAATGCCAACCACAATCCAATAGGTCCAATACCCCCACCCACAATGTATCCAGCCCAAGGACCAATATAGGTATTGGCGTAAGCAGCAAATGATCCGGCTACCGGTTCATGCACCGCCATTTCACCCAAGGTACGCAAGACAATGAATGCCGCGATTCCTGCCAATAAATATCCCAAGAGGATGGAAGGTCCAGCTAGTTGTATGGCGCTAGCAGACCCCAGAAATAATCCAACGCCAATCGTTGAACCCAAGGCCATTAATCGGATATGCCTTGCTTTAAGGTGGCGCTTCAAGCCAGTGTGTTCAGTCTACAAAAGAGACCTCCTTTCAGTTTGTCATTGGCGATTTACCAACGAGGCAAAGTCTAGGGAGGACTCTTCCAATGCACTAGGGGCATTAAATAACTAAAGTGATTAAAAGAATAGAAATGGAGAAGTTAAATTCTGCAACTCCTTACAAGTTAGGAAATATTCTGAGAATTTATCCGCAATGACTGCAACAGAATCAGTAATTTCTTACAGGGAATCCCCTTAAGAATTTCTGGTGCAATTTATGGAATTTATTCCTACTGAAATGTCTTACCGATCTTCGCCAATCCAATTCAAAATCTCAGCTGCCGCAGCAAGGCCACACGCTGCTGTCACCATCACCGTTGAGCCATAGCCCGAGCAGGCTAGACCCCCAGTCGATGCGCCCGCTCGTGGCTCATGCGAATAAATCGCTCGAATCCCAATTTTGTGTTTTAGATTTCTCGAAAATCCATGATCTTGCCTGAGGCCTTGGCGGACTTTTGCCAATAAAGCATCTTGCTCCGTACGTGACAGATCGGCACAGCGCACTGCAGTAGGATCAGTCTTACCGCCTGCCGCTCCACACATCACTAAAGCACGATTGTGTTGTCTTGCCCAAACAGACAGTGCAATTTTGGTTTGAACAGAATCCGTAGCATCAAGCACATAGGCATTACTCGGGATGATGCGATCTAAATTATCCGGCCCCAAAAATTCATCATGTGCAGTGAATTGAATTTCAGGATTAATCTGTAGTATGCGTTGCGTCATGGCTTCGACTTTCGCTTTTCCAAACTGGCCTTCAATAGCATGCAACTGACGATTGGTATTACTCTCAGCAATGTGGTCAAAGTCCGCTAACACCAAATGACCAATTCCAGTGCGAGCCAACGCCTCTGCCGCCCATGAACCAACGCCACCCAAGCCCGCGACCACGACAGTCGCATTCCGAAAACGCGCACGCAACTCGGAGCCGTAGAGCCTAGAAACGCCCCTAAAACGACGCTCCTCTAGCCCGCCATTGTCTCCGTCTTCAATCTTGTGTTCTGCCATAGCTTCTCTTTATACTGAATAAATGGACTCCATTGCTCAACTTCGCAAAAACTACACCTTCGGGCAACTCTCAGAATCCGAAGTTCCACAGCAACCTTTGCTACTGTTTCAGCTTTGGTTTGATCAAGCAGTCAAAGCGGAGTGTCCAGAACCGAATTCCATGACTCTGGCAACCGCAGATAAGGCTGGCAATCCATCAGCACGTATTGTCTTACTAAAAGGCGCCGACGAAAACGGCTTTACCTTTTTTACCAATTACGAGAGTCAAAAAGGAAAAGACCTCGCTGTTCGCCCGCAAGCGGCCATGCTCTTTCATTGGCATGAATTAGAACGCCAGGTACGCATCCAGGGGGTGGTTGAACGTGTTAGCCCCGAAGAGAGCGATCAATACTTCCACTCTCGTCCACCAGCATCTCGCATTGGCGCTTGGGCCTCTCCCCAAAGCGCCCCCATTCCAAACCGTGAGTTTTTAAAGGAGGCCGAAAAACGCTTTCAGGCAGAATTTGGCGATACCCCACCGCGTCCAGCGCATTGGGGTGGCTACCGCCTTCGCCCTACCAAAATCGAATTTTGGCAAGGCAGACCATCACGCCTGCACGATCGCATTCACTACAAACTGAATAGTACACATTGGGGCATTAGTAGACTCGCACCGTAATGCGCTCCTAGGCGTATTTGGGGGCGATCAGCGATTTGAATTTGGCTCTAAATTTCGCTAACTTTGGTGCAACCAAAGCCGCACAATACCCTTGATTGGGATGCTGCTGAAAATAATTTTGGTGATAGTCCTCAGCAGGATAAATTGCAGGCGCCGCTTTAATTTGCGTCACTACTGGATTTGAGTAAATTTTTGAGTCTTCGAGTTCGCATACCACTTCATGGGCAATCTTGCTCTGCTCATCACCGTGAGTAAAGCTCACTGAGCGGTATTGCGTGCCGTGATCATGTCCCTGGTAGTTCAATGTTGTTGGATCGTGAATTACAAAGAAAATTTCCAGTAAGTCCCGAAACGAAATGATCTGTGGATCAAATTCGATATCCACGATCTCAGCGTGCCCTGTGGTTCCAGTGCAAACAGTTTCATAACTTGGATTTGGAGACTCACCGCCTGCATAGCCAGAGACCACGCTACTGACCCCATGGATCTGTTGATAAACAGCTTCAAGACACCAAAAACACCCGCCACCAAGGGTTGCACGCTCTAAGGAAGAGGAATTTTTATCAAAAGTATCTATCACAGCTTTATCCTAATGCTTTATTGCAATCATTTTTGAAAAGCACTCCGTTATGAATCGCTTCACCATTCAATTCGATGAAATCAAGGCTGCCTACGCTGCCGAACCAAATCCCACATTAGAAGTAAGGTTGGAACGCATTGCCCGCATCGAAAAAATGGTGGAGGCCAATGAAGAAAAGTTTTGCAAAACACTCGCCGCAGATTTTGGCGTGCGTCATCCAATCGAGACCCGTCTTGCAGAATGCCAGATGATTTATCAAGCATGTCAGTACACCCGCAAGCATCTGAAAGAGTGGATGAAACCTTCATAGCGAGACGTTCCCATTCATCTTGGAAGTTCGCAAGCCTGGGTTCAAAGTCAACCGTTAGGGGTTGTAGGAATTTTGAGCCCGTGGAATTATCCAGTCCAATTGGCACTGGTTCCCGCTATTGCTGCGTTTGCAGCCGGCAATCGGGTGTGGCTCAAACCCTCTGAACGCAGTTCACGCACTTCAGGATTTTTAGCTTCGTTAATTCAGGAGTATTTTCATCCTTCAGAATTCTGTGTCAGTCCGGGTGGTCCCGATGTTGCGGAACAATTCTCTGCTCTACCCTTTGACCACCTATTCTTCGCCGGATCGGGCGCGATTGGCAAAAAATGATGTGCGCAGCAGCAGAAAATCTCACCCCCATCACATTAGAGTTTGGTGGCACAACGCCAGTCATCATTGACTCGTCGGCAAAACTAAAAGATGCAGCCCAAGCCATTATTTATGGAAAGCTACTCAATGGTGGACAAGCCTGTATGGTGGACAAGCCTGTATGGTGGACAAGCCTGTATGGTGGACAAGCCTGTATGGTGGACAAGCCTGTATGGTGGACAAGCCTGTATGGTGGACAAGCCTGTATTGCCCAAGACTATGTGTTGATTGAATCTAGCCAAGAAGAGGCATTCATTAAAGAACTCCAACACGCTGCACAAACTCAATTCAGCAATCCAGAAGAGCTAACGGGTCCAACCGATGAACGGCAGCTTCACTATTGGAATCATTTAGTGATCGATACACTCGATCGTGGTGCAAAGCGAATCCCATTACTCAACAATCCCAGGGCAGGTGCACGCCGTTTCGAGCCAATAGTAATTACCAATGTTCAACCTGACTCATTAATTCTACAAGAAGAAATTTTTGGCCCCATTCTGCCAATCTTGACCGTCAAAGATACTGCGGCTGCGATCCAGTTTGTTAATGAGCGTTCTCACCCTCTCGCCCTCTATTGGTTTGGCAAGAATAAAGTCAACCTTAGAAAGGTGCTGAACGAAACTCACTCTGGCGGCGTCACCATTAACGACACTCTGCTGCACATCACAATTAATGATCTACCGTTTGGGGGAGTAGGCGCCAGCGGTATCGGAAAATATCACGGCAAAGAGGGGTTTGATACCTTCAGCCATCAAAAGTCTGTTCTCGAGGTTCAGGGTTTCTTAGGCCTCAATCTATTCAAGGGTACCAAGATGGTTCGGCCGCCCTACGGAAAAAAGTGGAATGGCTTTTGCGCTATCTCTGATAACGCATTACATCTGCGTCATTAGCAAGCGGATAGAAAAACCCATAAACAGCAAGCCCGTCAGAACCTAAAGACTCCCTGAGAGCCTCGGGTGACTAACAAAGTATCTCGAGCAACTTTGGCCAATGAAAATTAATGCGCCTAGATAAGCCATGCTCATCATTTGCAATACGACCGCAAGGTAAATAAACGTTAGCCCCGGATTTGGAAAATCAGGGCGGATAAATTGCGAGAAGAAAGCAATAAAGAAAAGGATTGCCTTGGGGTTGGTTAGCGAAAGTGAAAGCGCTGCAATCAGTGGGTGCAATTGCATGAGACGCGCAGAAACATCCGATACGCTGTTGTGTCATGAAGAAGATTGTTGTGACCAACGATGCAGACCACTGCGCAATAAGCCAATACCCATCCAGGCTAAATAAAATACTCCAGCAATTCGAACCAATTGAAAGAGCAAAAGCGATGAGATTAATAGCAATGCAGCGCCTAGAGCTACTGCAAGCATTAACACCGTATCACCCATAAATATTCCGATTGCACCCCACACTCCCGAGCGCCAACCCTGTTGCGTAGAAACGCTCAGGACATAAAGTGAATTTGGTCCAGGCAACAATATGATGAATAGCGTCCAAAGCAAGTAACTTGAGAAGTCGACGATTCCAGCATTTGCGGGGGATAACAGGCTAAAAGCAGTCCAATCCATCTCGATATCTTAATTAATTCGGGAAAACCCTTGTAATCGCACTCTCAAACTGTCATAATGAGAAGCTTTTTAAGCAATTTTATTCATCGCCCCCAGCTCTATTTCAGCGCATCGTTTTGAAGTCATACAACTTCTAAACAAACAACATAAACGCGCTGCCGCTTGTCTGATGGTCGATGCCTTTGACCATCGCATCCAATAAAACCTTTGGTGCAACATACGGAGACGCCCCATAAATGGGGTGGGTAATAGCATGACTTTTTCTAAAGAAACAAAACATACTGGATCGGAATTCCAGAACTTCGCCATCGCGGCACCACTACTTAAAAACATTGCTGAATTGGGATTTACCCAAGCAACACCAGTGCAAGCTCAGGTTATTCCTGCAGCCACTGCTGGCGGAGACCTATTGGTCAGCAGTCAAACCGGTAGCGGTAAGACCGCAGCGTTTTTATTGCCGTTGATTAACCAATTGATCGAGAGCAACCCAAACAACTCGCCTGTACCAGGTCGCGCACAACCCAAAGTATTGGTGCTCTGCCCTACGCGCGAGTTAGCCCAACAGGTTGCAGCTGATGCCGTCAACTTTGTTCGCGGTGTCAAAGGGATTCGCATTGCCACTGTGATGGGTGGCATGCCCTACGGCAAACAAATTCAAGCACTTAAAGGTGCATTGCTGGTTGTCGCCACACCAGGTCGCTTATTAGACCTCTGTGATAGCAAAGCCATTCGCCTTGACGACGTTCAACAATTAGTCATTGATGAAGCTGATCGCATGCTCGATATGGGATTTTCGGAAGACCTAGAAACGATTGATAAGCGTTGCGCAAATCGCCAGCAAACCTTGATGTTCTCTGCGACCTTCGCACCCAGCATTATGGCCTTGGCCAACGAATTAACTACCGATGCAAAGCGTATTGAGCTTACTCACGCCGGTGAAAAGCATGCCAATATCGAGCAAAAGCTTCACTGGGCTGATAGCATGTCTCATAAGCACAAATTGCTGGAGCACATTTTGGCGGACGCCTCGTTGGATCAAGCGGTTGTCTTTGCCAGCACCCAAGTGGAAAGTGAAAAGATTGCAGATACCTTGCGTGCAAACGGCTATGAAGCTACCGCATTACATGGCGCTATGCCTCAAGCAGTACGCATGCGTCGTCTAGAGTCTTTACGCAAAGGTCACACCAAGATTTTGGTGGCCACCGATGTCGCTGCTCGCGGTATTGATGTGCCCCGCATTAGTCACGTGATTAATTTTGGCTTGCCCATGAAACCAGAAGACTACACACACCGCATTGGTCGTACCGGTCGTGCTGGTCGCAATGGCGTTGCAATTACCCTAGTGGGACACCGCGATCGCGCCAAGATTCGCAATATTGAGCGCTTCACGCAACAAAATATTGTCGTTTCGGTGATTGCCGGCCTTGAACCACAAGTCAAACCAAACTTTGGTGGTGGACGCCCTGGTGGCCACTCTGGAAGCCGTTCTGGTGGTGGCGGTAGTGGCCGCTACGGCTCCGGTGCACGCTCTGAATCTCGCTTTGGTGGCGGCAATTCGGGTGGCAATCGTTCTGGCGATTCTCGTCCAGCTCGCTCTGCAGATTCTCGCCCTGCCCGTTCTGCGGATTCACACCCAAAGCGCCCAGCAGGTCCGCGATTCGCAAAACCGAGGCCTGGCGGCCAACGTCGCAACTTTAGTGGCAACTAAAAATGATTCACCGTAATCGTCTCCGTTCTGCATGGAATCGAGTCGGTTCCGGTGGAATTCATCGGGCACCACGTGAGTGGCAACCATGGCTGATTGATACTGGATCACTCACGCAAAAAATTGAGAAAGCGATTGGTCAAAAACTGCAAGTACAGGTTTTGCGCGACTGCCCTCAAACGTTAAATAGAGATGAAAGTCGCTATTTTCGTTTTCAGATTCGACGGTGTCGCATTCGGGAAGTATTGCTTTGCGCCGATGGTGTGCCTTAGTTATGGCGCACAGCGTAATACCGACACTCAGCTCAAGTGGCAGCAATCATTCCATCCTGCGCCTTGGCACAAAACCCTTGGGTGCTGTACTCTTTGCGAAATCACGCATGCATTCAAAAGCAAAACCACCGCGCGACATACATATCGCGCTTGGATAAAAGCAGTGCATTATGGAAAAAGTGTTCTAAACAGTGTGAATGCCTACCATCACCGTTATGGGCTCGTCGAACCCTCTATCGCCTAAAGGGGCACCCCATCCTAGTCAATGAGATTTTCTTGCCTGCTCTACTAACGTACTCGGTAGCTTAGATACTCAACGTCAAATTGTCAGCCAAGCAAGTGCAGCCTTAATGAGCGCTTCATCTCCTGGCTCCGAAGTAAATACTTCACCAAAACCTATTGCCCGCGCAGCATCAGCAATATTGTGATGCGGACATAGCGCACTGGCATGTTGTAAACCTTGCGGCAATTCATCCTTGGTAACTTGACCGAGATAACGCACTGCTTCGGATGATGTGAGCACCCAGAGTGATCTAGAAATATCCATTTCTCGTACAGCGAGCCAGGCAGGATTCGCTACATCTAATGGCATTCGCGTATAGATCAAAATAGCCTCTACAGCAGCGCCCGCTTTCTTGATCGTATCTGCTAGCCAATCACGGCCGCCGTCACCTTTAAAAAAGATGACTTTCTTGGTGGTCCAATCCCAATCCAAGCGTTGTAACACCGTCCACAGACCCCCTGAATCCCATTGTTCATTACTACTCGGCATATAGATTGGGGTGGGAGAGCCTTCCAAACCGATCCCATGGTTCTTCAATGCCATGGCGCTACTACAACCCATAACGCCAATAGGAATAATGTTCTTAGAAAAATCTTGCCAATTCCGCTCTAACAAACGCATGACCGATTCAATAGCGTTGGGGCTAACAAAAATTGCCAAGTCAGCGTGATTCAGAACTGTGGCAATGTGATCGGCCAATTGCTCGTCATCCTTAGGGATAATCGTTAACAAGGGTAAAGACAAAATTTGTGCAAAACTTCGTTTTGCAATACCCGCTTGCTCAATCGCTTTTGTCAGTACTTCAATGAACTGTCGTGCCTGACCGCTGGGCCGAGTAATGACAATGGTTTTGATGCTCATTTTTGGTAATAGTTATTTAGCAATCTTGGGAATTAACTCTGCAGCACCCTGTGCGAGGAGGTCCTTTGCGACTTCTAAACCCAATGCTTCCGCATCTGCAATAGAGCAGACTTTAGCGCTCCATTTTGCTAAACAGATGGCTTTGCCATCCGTGCCAGCGACAAAAGATTGAATTTGCAAATGCTCTTTATTCCAAGTGGCATGGGCTGCTAGCGGCACCTCACAGGAGCCACCTAACTGACGTGACACCATGCGCTCAGCAGATACTGCATATAAAGTGGATAAGTCATTTAGCGGAGATAACCATTGCTTAATATTGGGATGCTGACTCAGCGTCTCGATACCAAGCGCGCCCTGTCCTGCAGCAGGCGTGTACGGATCGTATGGCAAATAAGCACGAATACGGGGTTCCAAGCCCAGCCGCTTCAATCCAACAGCAGCCAAAATGATGGCTTGGTATTCGCCACGATCCAGCTTACTCATCCGCGTATCCAAATTTCCACGTAATGGCTGAATCACGAGATGAGGAAATCTAGCGCGTAAAACGGACTCACGTCGCAAACTCGAGGTTCCCACCACTGCGCCTTTAGGCAAATCATCGAGACTCGCATAATCACTCGAAACAAATGCATCACGGGCATCCTCTCTGGCCATGACACAAGCCAATTCAAAACCCTCTGGCATCACCGTAGGTACATCTTTTAGAGAATGCACCGCCAAATCCGCGCGACCGTCTTCCAGCGCAGTCTCCAATTCTTTAACAAAAAGGCCTTTTCCACCCACCTTGGAGAGAGCGAGATCCAAAATTTGATCACCCCGAGTCGTCATCCCCAAAATTTGTACATCACACCCTGGGTAGAGCTTTTTCAGGCAATCCCGGACATGTTCGGCCTGCCACATTGCTAGCCGACTTTCTCTAGAGGCAATAACAAGCCGTTTAGGGGCTTCTAGACCAGGGGATGGGGATGAAGAATTCAGGGTTTGGGACATAACATTTAAAATAATCAAGGACCTACACCAATATACTGTGTTTATGAGCTCATCTAAAAATTCCCTTGCCAATAAGGCCCAAGCTTGGTCAGCCCGTTTTGCTGAACCCGTTGACGAACTCGTCCAGCGCTATACCGCCTCGATTGGTTTTGATCAACGCTTTGCCCTAGTCGATATTGAAGGCTCATTAGCTCACGCCCAGATGCTAGCTGCCCAAAAAATCATCGGCGCCCAGGATTTAGCAGATATTGAAAAGGGTATGGCTCAAATTAAGGGCGAAATCGAAGCTGGTGAATTTCACTGGCAACTCGCATTGGAAGATGTGCATCTGAATATCGAGGCACGTCTCACGGAGTTGGTGGGTGACGCAGGCAAACGTTTGCATACAGGACGCTCGCGGAACGATCAAGTGGCGACGGATTTACGTCTCTGGTTGCGCGGCAGTGTTGATGAAATTGCAACAACATTAAAAACTTTACGCACAGCACTTTTGGATCTTGCCGAGAAACATGCACAGACCATCATGCCGGGTCATACTCACCTACAGGTTGCTCAACCCATTACCTTTGGCCACCACTTGATGGCCTATTACGAAATGTTTAGTCGCGATGCTAGTCGTTTAGCGGACTTGCGCACGCGCTTTAATCGTTTACCCCTTGGCGCTGCCGCTCTTGCGGGCACTACCTATCCAATTGATCGCGAGCAAGTTGCTAAGACGTTGGGATTTGATGGGATCTGCAACAACTCCTTAGATGCCGTTTCTGATCGTGACTTTGCGATTGAATTTTGCGCGTTTGCATCAATTTTGATGATGCATGTTTCACGCCTCTCCGAAGAGCTAATTCTTTGGCTAAGCCCACGCTTTGGTTTTATTGATTTGCAAGATCGCTTTTGCACGGGCAGCTCGATCATGCCGCAAAAAAAAAACCCCGATGTTCCTGAGCTAGCGCGTGGCAAAACTGGCCGTGTCTATGGCGACTTAATTTCATTACTGGCCTTAATGAAGGGTCAGCCCTTGGCTTACAACAAAGATAATCAAGAGGATAAAGAGCCCTTGTTCGATGCGGTCGATACCGTACAAGATACCCTACGCATTTTTGCTGACATGGTTCCTCACATTGAAGTGAAAGCCGAGGTCATGAAAACAGCGGCGGAAGAGGGGTTTGCAACTGCGACCGATCTTGCAGACTATTTAGTCAAAAAAGGTCTCGCCTTTCGTAACGCCCATGAAGCGGTTGCCCATGCAGTGAAAGCCTGTGTTGGCAGAAACTGCATGCTCACAGATCTCGGCCTCTCCGAATTGCGCTTTGCCTGCGGACTTGACAATCGCCCTGAGCTGATCGGTGACGATGTATTTGCATTACTCACAGTCGATGGCTCTGTGAAATCCCGTCAACATGCTGGCGGTACCGCCCCTTCACAAGTTCTCGCTGCCATTAAGCGGGGCCGCGCTGCCCTCTAAGATGGGTTTTTGGTTCAAGCTCTCCGAGAGCATTGACCGAGTAAATCAACTGCTGGGCAGTGCTGCCAGCATCATGATTTTGCTCTCTTGCGTAGTCTCTGCTGTTAATGCCATTCTGCGTTACGGTCTAGACATGAGCAATAACTGGCCACTAGAACTTCAATGGTATCTATTTAGCGCTGCAGTCATGCTGGGCGCTTCCTATACCCTCAAGCGCAATGAACACGTGCGCGTGGATTTAATCTACTCAGACTTATCGGATCGAGGTCGCATTTGGGTTGATCTCTTTGGTCTAGCTTGCTTTTTGATGCCCGCTTGCAGTCTGTTTACCTATTTATCCTGGACCAGCCTCTTTTATCTCTCATGGTTGATGGCAGAGGGCTCCCTCAATTCAGGGGGCTTAGCTCGCTATCCAATTAAGTTTGTGGTACCGTTTGGCTTCTTTATGTTGAGCCTTCAGGGTCTATCAGAAATCATCAAACGAATCGGGGCACTCAACGGAGAAACTACCCTGCCCACTGAAGATCTCCATTACGAAAAGCCAATGCAATGATTCCATTGGAGTGGATGCCCCCTTTCATGTTTGGCGGCTTAGTCATCTTTATGTTGATTGGCTTCCCAGTCGCGTTCTCCTTAATGGCAGCAGGATTGTTTTTCTCCGCGATTGCGATCAGTGAAGGCTTTTTTGGCATGGCATTTTTGCAAGCCATCCCGCAACGCATTTTTGGGAGCGTACTCGCCAACGATTTGTTGTTAGCTATTCCATTCTTTACCTTTATGGGCGCCATTCTGGAGCGTTGCGGTCTAGCCGAAGAGATGCTGGACTCCATGGGTCAACTCTTCGGGCGAGTACGCGGCGGCCTGGGTTACTCCGTGATTATTGTGGGCTTTATTTTGGGTGCCATCACGGGAACGGTAGCAGCCCAGGTTATTGCTATGGCGATGATCTCGCTCCCCGTCATGATGCGCTACGGCTATAACATGCGCTACGCTACCGGCGTATTAGCGGCCTCAGGCACCATTACGCAATTGGTGCCGCCATCGTTAGTATTAATTGTTCTCGCAGACCAACTCAAAACTCAAAGCGGTAGTGCGGATGTAGGCAGCATGTATCTGGGCGCTTGGGGTCCATCCATTCTGCAGATTGCTCTCTTTGCGCTGTACACCTTTTTCCTGTCCCGTATTCGGCCAAACGATTTACCGCCCGTTCCTGAGGGCGACTTAATACTGAGAGGCTGGGCTTTATGGCAACAGTGCTTACTGGGAATTGTTCCGTCAGCAGTGCTGATCTTCTTAGTGCTTGGCACCATCATGACCGGTATCGCCACCCCCACCGAATCAGGTGCGATGGGTGCGATGGGTGCCTTATTACTCGCCTGGCTGAGAAAGGCTAGCATTCCAAACCTCAAAGGGTTGATTCAGGAGGCTTACCAAAACACTATGCGTATTACGGCAATGGTGGTATTTATCTTAATTGGCTCCACATGCTTTTCCGTTGTCTTTCAAGGCGTTGATGGTGGTCGTTGGGTAGAGGAACTGTTCTCAAGTCTGCCAGGCGGCTGGGTAGGCTTCTTAATTGTGGTGAATTTATTTGTCTTTTTCTTGGCATTCTTTTTAGACTTTTTTGAAGTTGCTTTCATTGTTGTGCCAATGCTCGCTCCTGTAGCGGTCAAATTGCTCTCACCGGTGTTACTAGAGTCGATGAACGGCAATCCACAAGCTGCAGCAAGCGCAGCACTGGTTTGGTTTGGGGTAATGCTTTGCGTCAACATGCAAACTTCATTTATGCATCCACCATTTGGTTTTGCCCTGTTTTACTTAAGAGGGGTTGCGCCAAAAGAGGTGAAAAGTAGCGATATCTATTGGGGCGCCTTGCCTTGGGTTGTTCTACAACTGGTTATGGTTGCCGTGGTTATGGCATTCCCAGCACTCGTGACCACCTTCCTAGATAAGCCTGCAGCCGTTGTGCAGAGTCAGGATTTCAATTTCATCAGTGAAGAATGTAAATCGGAATCACCTGCAAGCAAGGTTGATGAAGATGCGCCAGTGACCTTCCAATTGGATAAGCCTGCTAATTAAAAAGCCCCGAAACTCGGGGCTTTGATGCAGCAGTAACAGCTTAGACCAATAGCGGGTTACTGCTTGACGCAGTCGACATAGTATTCACTACGTCCATCCACCTCGCCTTTTACCAATCCATGAATATCGGTCTCAAAGCCAGGGAACTTTTCATTAAAGTCTCTTGCAAAGTAGAGATAATCCACGATTCGCTTATTAAAACGCTCGCCTGGAATCAACAGCGGAATACCTGGAGGATATGGCGTAACCAACATTGCGGTTACACGGCCATCCAACTGATCTAACGGTACGCGCTCAACTTCCTTGTGTGCCATCGTCGCCCAAGCATCTGATGGCATCATCGCTGGCTCCATATCGGAGGTATACATTTCGGTTGTCATGCGTGCCACATCGCGACTCTTATAGAATTCATGAATCTGTTGGCAAATATCTTTGAGGCCAACGCGCTCATATCGAGGATGTTTTGCAACAAACTCTGGCAGAACTTTCCATAGAGGAGCATTTTTATCAAAGTGATCTTTGAATTGTTGTAACTCGGTCACCAGCGTATTCCAACGACCCTTGGTAATACCAATCGTGAACATGATAAAGAACGAATACAGACCGCATTTCTCCACAATCACGCCGTGCTCAGCCAAGTATTTCGTCACGATGCTGGCAGGTATCCCCATCGAACCAAAGTTACCTTCAATATCCAGGCCTGGAGTAACAATCGTCGCCTTGATCGGATCCAGCATGTTGAAATCTTTGGCGAGCTTGCCAAAGTCGTGCCAACTTGCATTAGGCTCCAATACCCAATCCGAGCGCTCACCGATGCCCTCTTCCGCTAAATGATCTGGACCCCAAACCTTAAACCACCAATCCGCGCCAAACTTATCACCCACTTCGCGCATGGCACGGCGAAAATCCATTGCTTCTGCAATGGATTCTTCAACCAATGTCGTTCCGCCAGGGGATTCCATCATGGCGGCCGATACGTCGCAAGAGGCAATGATTGAGTACTGCGGGCTGGTTGAGGTATGCATCAAGTAAGCTTCATTGAAGCAATCGCGATCCAATTTTGTTTCTTCCGCATCTTGCACCAATACTTGAGATGCTTGAGATAGGCCCGCCAATAATTTGTGGGTCGACTGGGTCGCAAACATCAAACTCTTCTTGGTGCGCTTGCGGTCAGACCCAATCGCATGCATATCTTTATAAAACGGATGGAATGCGGCATGGGGTAGCCAAGCCTCATCAAAGTGTAGTGAGTCCACCCTGCCATCGAGCATTTCTTTGATCATCTCGACGTTGTAGACAATTCCGTCATAGGTGCTTTGCGTCAGAGTCATAACGCGCGGAACCACATCCTTATTCTTAATAAATGGGTTGGCATCAATCTTCTTTTTAATGTTCTTCCACTCAAATTCTTCTTTTGGAATCGGACCAATGATACCGAGGTGATTGCGGGTTGGCATCAAGAAAATGGGGATGGCGCCCATCATCGTAATGGAATGGATTACCGATTTGTGGCAGTTCCGGTCAACCAAAACGACATCGCCAGGAGCCACAGTCGAGTGCCAGACAATCTTATTAGAGGTCGATGTGCCATTGGTAACAAAGAATAAATGATCAGCATTGAATATTCGCGCTGCATTGCGCTCACTCTGCAATACTGGGCCAGTATGATCTAGCAGCTGGCCTAATTCTTCCACGGCATTACAAACGTCGGCCCGCAACATGTTCTCCCCAAAAAATTGGTGGAACATACGACCCACTGGGCTCTTTAAGAATGCTACGCCCCCCGAGTGCCCGGGGCAATGCCATGAATACGAACCCTCTGATGCGTAATTGGTTAACGCACGGAAGAATGGTGGTGCCAAAGAATCCAGATAGACCTTCGCTTCACGAATAATGTGACGTGCAACAAATTCTGGAGTGTCTTCATTCATATGAATGAAGCCATGCAATTCGCGCAATATGTCATTCGGCATATGACGTGAGGTGCGGGTCTCGCCATATAAGAAGATTGGAATATCCTCATTGCGTTTACGCACTTCTGTAATAAATGCACGCAAGTTATTTAATGCTGGCAGATCATGATCTTCAGAGTCCGACACAAACTCCTCATCATCTATCGAGACAATAAAAGTGGATGCACGGGAAGCCTGTTGCGCAAATGACGTTAAGTCGCCATAGCTCGTTAGGCCGATAACTTCCATGCCTTCGTTTTCAATAGCCTCTGCAAGGTCACGAATACCGGAACCCGAAATATTCTCGGAGCGGAAGTCTTCATCAATAATGACGATCGGAAAACGAAATTTCATAAAAACTCCCCTGCTTGCTTATCCGATGGACTCGGAATCCACTTATCAAAATTGGCTAACAATAATACGGCCGCCATCTAGCGGGACTGTGACAATTTTAACAAAAAATGCATTTTGCTGTACATCTCTTGGTAAGTAAACATGTCGGGCATAAACCTGGTTTACGAGACTCTCGTGGTAGCCCGTAAAGGTGATCAGGAGATGCCACTGTTGTTCAACGGCAGTATTTCTAGGTACTCCTTAAGGGACACAGCTCATCGACACTGTGCATTGTACCACCAACAACAAGAATTTTACCCAACTAGTGCCAAGCAACCAATGGTAGAAACTGTTTTCTGGGCGCGCCCTCTCCGTGCGCGAGAGGGTAGCGCGGTACTCGTCTAAATTAATCCGCACTGGGCGGTGACTAAACGGAAACTTACGCACTACCGCACGTCTTAGGTCTTGGGTAGAGTGACGCCTCGTTGGCCTTGATACTTGCCACCGCGATCTTTGTAAGAGGTGCCACACACCTCATCGCTCTCAAAGAAGAGAACTTGAGCACAACCCTCACCTGCGTAAATTTTTGCAGGCAATGGTGTTGTGTTAGAAAACTCTAGGGTTACATAACCTTCCCATTCTGGTTCAAATGGGGTCACGTTCACAATGATGCCGCAACGCGCATACGTGCTCTTACCAACGCAGACTGTTAATACATTCCGTGGAATCTTGAAATATTCCATCGTTCTTGCCAGCGCAAATGAGTTTGGCGGAATGATACAAACATCGCCCTTGAAATCCACAAACGATTGCTCATCAAAATTCTTAGGGTCCACAATCGTGCTGTTGATATTAGTGAAGATTTTGAATTCGTCTGCGCAACGAATGTCATAGCCGTAGCTTGAAGTGCCATAGCTCACGATTTTGTTGCCGGCAGCATCTTGGCGAATTTGCCCAGGTTTGAATGGGCTGATCATGCCTTGCTCGCCCATGCGGCGGATCCAGTGGTCAGATTTAATAGTCATGGGCGAATTGTAAAACCTTAGACCCCAACTGCCCATGAATTTATGTGGGGTTGGGGGTAAAAACCACCCGCTCAGGAGCGTTGTAGATCTCGAAATGTTTGCCCGAGCAGCTGGAGAGGATGGTGAGGTTCGTTTTACGCGCTAACTCTAAGCCCATCAGGGTCACGCCCGAGCGGGTGAGTAGGAATGGAATACCCATCTGCGCACCCTTAATCACCATCTCGGAAGTAAGTCGCCCCGTGGTGGTGAAGATCAGCTCTTTGCCAGGCCGATTTGCAAGCCACATGAGGCCCGAGATCGAGTCCACAGCATTGTGGCGCCCAACATCCTCAATCAAGTGGAGCAACTTCACACCATGCTCACCCTCGCGCTCAAACACGGCGCATGCATGAACTGAGCCAGATTTCTTATAGATCGTGTCATGCGCACGAATGGCATCCACTAAAGTAATGATGGCCTCTTGGCTTAGCTTGGGGCCATCTGGCAAACGAATCTCGGACATCTCCTCCATCGGGCCACCAAACATCGTGCCCTGACCACACCCCGTGGTGACCACCCGCTTGCTCGTTAAAGCATCAATATCTACCGTCTTTCGACGTGTCTTTACGGCAGCAGAATCTGTCTCCCAGTCAACCTGAATGCTTTCAATATCCTCCCGCGACTCCACTAGACGCTGGTTCCGGAGATAACCTAAGACCAGAGCCTCAGGAGCACTCCCCAAAGTCATCAATGTGACGACTTCACGCTTATCAAGATAAATAGTTAAAGGGCGTTCGCCAGGGATATGCGTTAGCTTTGATATGAGGCGCCTTCTAAAGGAGGAAAGGGTTAACTCAATTTTATCGAGACTTATCGACACGATTTGGGCTTTTACTTTAACCGCAGACTAAAATTACCGCTCGAACCCGCATAATGGCAGTTTAGATACGAATTAAACCCTGATATTTCTGATTAAAGACCGCTTTACATGAGCAACCCTCAGCGTCGCCTCCTCGTTACTTCCGCCCTGCCCTACGCCAATGGCCAGATCCATATTGGTCATTTAGTGGAATATATCCAGACCGATATTTGGGTGCGCTTTCAGCGGATGCGTGGTCACGAGGTTCATTATGTCGGCGCTGATGATACCCATGGCACCCCCATCATGTTGCGCGCTAAAAAAGAAGGTCTTACACCCAAAGAACTCATTGCTAATGTCTGGAAAGAGCACAAAAGAGATTTTGATAACTTCTTAATCTCGTTTGATAACTACTACACCACTGATAGCCCTGAGAATGAAACACTAGCGCAAAGTATTTACATCAAACTGCGTGATGCAGGCTTGATCGAAAAGCGCGCAATTGAACAAGCGTACGATCCTGTCAAAGAAATGTTTTTGCCAGATCGCTTTATTAAAGGAGAGTGCCCTAAGTGCGGCGCTAAAGATCAATACGGTGACAACTGTGAAAAGTGTGGCGCCACGTATTCTCCAACCGATCTAAAAAATCCATTTTCTGTTGTTAGCGGCGCAACGCCCATCAAAAAGATTTCAGATCACTATTTCTTTAAGTTATCGGATCCCCGTTGCGAGGCATTTTTACGCGCATGGACCCAAGTTAAAACACCGCTGCAACCTGAGGCGCGTAACAAAATGAAGGAATGGGTTGGCGTTCCTGGCGAGAGCAAGCTTGGCGACTGGGATATCTCGCGCGATGCCCCCTACTTCGGCTTTGAAATCCCTGATGCGCCTGGTAAATACTTCTATGTCTGGTTGGATGCGCCAATCGGATATTACGCCAGTTTCCTCAATTACTGCCAGTCTAAAGGCATCAATTTTGAGGAATGGGTCAAGCCAGATACTACTACCGAGCAGTACCATTTCATCGGCAAAGATATCTTGTATTTCCACACCTTATTTTGGCCAGCCACGTTGCAATTTGCAGGATATCGCACTCCAACAAACGTGTTCGCTCACGGCTTTTTAACGGTTGATGGCGAGAAGATGAGCAAGTCCCGTGGCACGTTAATTTCTGCTAACAGTGTCATTGAGTGTGGCTTCAATCCAGAGTGGCTCCGCTATTACTTTGCAACCAAGCTCAATGACAGTATGGAAGATTTGGATTTGAATCTTCAAGACTTTGTTGCACGTATTAATAGCGATCTTTTAGGTAAGTACATCAATATCGCCAGTCGTAGTGCGGGTTTCTTGGTGAAGCGATTCAATGGATTGGTTTCCGATGACGCCATGAATCATTCGCTTCTCAAGGAAATTGCTGGTAATAGCGAAAAAGTGGCCGTCCTCTATGAATCACGCGAATACGCAAAAGCATTACGTCTGATCATGGAGTTGGCCGATAAGGTCAATAGTTTTGTCGATGAAAACAAGCCCTGGGAAATCGCTAAAGATCCAGCGCGTGAAGCTGATTTACAAAAAGTCTGTAGCATCACCTTAGAAGCCTTTAGGATGCTCAGCATCTATCTCAAGCTCGTCATTCCGAACGTCGCTGCTGGCGTGGAGGATTTCTTATCCCTGGCCCCGCAATCTTGGAGCGATATCAGCACCCCTCTATCCAGCAAAAACCCCATTAAGACCTACAAGCACCTAATGACCCGGGTGGAAGCCCCCCAAATTGAGGCTTTATTGGCTGCAAACTTGTAAAAATAGGCCTAAAAAGCACCTATAATAGTGGTCGTAGTCCCCAAATAACTTTTGTCACTAATGCTATAAGTTATTGAATTTATTGAGTATTTCAGGAATTACTATGGCCAGATATCAATCTGAATTCACTCGGTTCTTAAATGAGCTCAAATCCGAGAAACCGCACTTGGAAGCTGATCAGCAAGCTGGTCGCGCCCTGCTTTGGGATAAAGAGCCCCTGACCGTAGAAGATCAACGTCGCGCCAAGGCTGCCAAACTAAAACAACGCGCTTACGTTTACTCGAATGACTGAGCCAGGCACTCAGCCAATACCCGATTTACTCGACAGCACCCCATCCGTTACTGATGGGATGTCGGAAGCGTTCGCCAAACTGTACGGCGAACCTCTTTTTAAGCTCCCAACAGATCTCTACATTCCACCAGATGCGCTAGAAGTTTTTCTGGAAGCATTTGAAGGTCCGTTAGATCTTCTGCTGTATTTAATTCGTAAACAGAACTTCAATGTTCTGGATATTCCAATGGCTCAAGTTACTCAACAGTACTTGGGCTATATCGATCAGATTCGCCATCACAATCTCGAACTGGCCGCCGAATACTTATTGATGGCTGCCATGTTGATAGAAATCAAATCACGCATGCTGCTTCCGATGAAGAAAGCAGATAGCGAGGAAGAAGTTGAAGACCCCCGTGCAGAACTAGTACGCCGCCTCTTGGAGTACGAGCGCATGAAGTTAGCTGCACAAGAACTTGATCAAATCCCTCAGCAAGGCCGAGATTTCCAGGTTGCACATGGCTTCGTAGACACTACTGTTGCCATTACTTGGCCTGAAGTAAACCTAGAAGATCTACAAATGGCCTGGCGGGATGTGCTTCACCGTACCAAACTCAATCAACATCACACCATTACGCGCGAAGAATTATCGGTGCGTGACTTTATGACCCGCATCTTGCGTCGCCTCCACAATGCAAAATTTGTAGAATTTGGTGAATTGTTTGAAGATGCGATCAAGTCTGGCAAAGGTATTCCGGTGGTCATCGTGAACTTCATTGCGATGCTCGAACTCTCTCGCGAAGCTTTAGTCGAAATTACACAAGCAGAGCCATACGCACCCATTTATGTGCGCCTTGCATACACACCTGTTGCATGAAAATCATTAGCGACATTCAAGAGCTGCGCGATCACTTGCGCGGACAAAACCGTGCGTCCTTTTGTTCCAACCATGGGCAATCTACACGAAGGTCATCTTTCGCTGATGCGTCTGGCGCGACAACATGGTGCCCGGTTGTTGCTAGCATCCTCGTCAATCGCCTTCAGTTTGGACCGAGTGAGGATTTTGATAGCTACCCCCGTACGATGCAGGCGGATATTGAAAAGCTTGAAAAAGAAGGTGTCTACATATTGTTTGCACCGACCGAACGCGATCTTTATCCCCAACCCCAGGAATATCGTATTGACCCCCCTCAACAATTGGGCGATATCTTGGAAGGTGAGTTTCGCCCTGGATTCTTTAAGGGTGTTTGCGCCGTTGTCCTAAAACTGTTTTCACCAACATCACCGATCAATGGTGCAGCAATTTGCACGTTGCTATCCACCTCATTTGCTTGAATGTCGATCTGAATAAATTTCTTCGGATCTTTGCCCAATGTCTTACCCTTACCATGCGCAAGCAACCAGTTCAAATCACCACATCAGCTTCAGCCAACACAAATGAACGCGCTGCAGATGTCGATTGCGGATGGTTGTCTGGCAGCAAACCTTTTGCCATAGACATTGGCAAATACGGGATGCCCGATTTTTCGATCAAATCACGGATCTCTTTGTCTGCTTGTGTATAAGCAGCATCTTTGCCCAAGAGAATCAATGGCCGCTTAGCACCCTTCAGAACATCCAATGCCCGCGCAACTGCATCAGCTGCTGGAATTTGGCGTGGAACAGGATCGATTACCTTGAAGATCGACTTCTTCGCTTCTTCAACAGGCATCGTTTGCGAAAGCAACTGTGCAGGTAAGTCTAGATAGACACCACCTGGACGACCAGATACTGCAGCACGGATTGCGCGTGCAAAACCGATGCCAATATCTTCGATGTGATTAATACGGTACGCTGCTTTACAGTAAGGCTTCGCAGCGTTGAGCTGATCCATCTCTTCATAGTCGCCTTGTTGCAGGTCCACGATTTCACGTTCGCTTGAACCTGAAATCAAAATCATTGGGAAAGCTTGTTTCAATATCTTTTTCGATCGCAAAGCGCAAAATCATCTCTTTAGTATCCGCACTGGATACGATCCTTTTTAGGATGCCATCGAGAACAAAATACTGCTCCATCTGGTGATCACCTTGGTGCAAGAGGATTTCAGACTTTTAAGATCCGATATCTCTAAATGACGCTCTAGATCAGCCATTGCGGCCAAATCCAAGCTTTTCAGGACACAGTTTTAACTCAACTAAAGTCGAATCAGGTTTTTCTCGGGGTGCTTATCTAATGCAGTCATGAATCTTTCGTCCTAGACCCTCTATTGTAGGCTTTTTGCCCTAAAAACAGGATTAAACGGCTTTTGAGCTAGTGCATAAGCTAGAATGGCGGGGTCGTGGTGCTTTGCTGCAATGCAACATAGTTAAACGGGAAACACTAAACGTGTGCCGTTCCCGCAACGGTAGGTAAATACTTCTAATAACAACCTTAGAGGTCAGGAATTTGAAATACGCCACTGTGCGCGTCAATCGCATGGGAAGGCCAGATTCTGAAATTTGCTAGCCCGGATACCGGCCAAGACAGGTGGAATTTCGCGGACGGGGATCTTCGCGCGCCGATGATGCCACTGATCAATCGATCTTGCGCTAATTGACGCCAATCTCTTGCACTCGAAATTCTGTTCGACCCAACTTACGGGGAAGCGAGTTAGGCAATCGATAACAGAAAGAAGTGAATGAAACAGCAATTCAACCAAAAGCAAATGATTCAGATTTGCGCAGCGGTGATTTTATTAAGCAATACATCTTATGTGTTTGGCTCAAAGCGCACAATCAAACGCAACAAAATCCATCTTCTAATGTGAATGCCGATGAAGTAGCGCGCCTTCAGGCACAGATTCATGAACTGGAAGACAAAGTCGATACCTTGTTGCAAAGCCTTTCCCTGCCTGGTTCGCCAAGGCCAATAGTTCCTTGAACCGATGCGCAAGCATCCGGAACGATCTTTACCTTGTGGGCGTGAGCGTTTCAAAAGTTCACAGTGCCAACTCAGACTTGGTCACTCCCCGAACCTCTTAATGCACCCGAAGCAAAGTAGCCGTTCCATTTGTGGCGCGATTTAAACGACGAAAGAGTTCTTGTCTAGGGGGCTCAGTGACGCGCTGTAATTTGATGTAATTGCGTGCGCTGGCATCTGCAGAAAAATTTTGTGCAGCGGTCATGGCTGCTGCTGGATCAGGATTGAGCTTTTCGAATAAAAAGGTAAAGAACTTGGCGTGTTGATCTTTGCTGAGCTTGCGATAGTTATTAAAAACCTCATCAGCCATGCTGACAGCATTTGATTCGCCACGCTCTGAAATAAGCCGATTTACTGCGCCAGTAACGCGGGAAAAATAACGGGCTTTTGCTAACTTTTCGAGCATGTACTTTTATTGAATCAACTGGGTAGTAATGGCAACGAATCAATGTATTCCTGCGCATTCGAGGAATCAATTAACGGAAGTGAATTTACATTAACTTAAAGTTAATGATAGAGGGGTTTTGCCTAGGATTTTGAGAGGATGGTGCGATGCAATATGCGGGCTTCAGCCGCTAGAGCCAATATATTGGGGTTCGATTCATTAGCTTTAAGGTACCGCTGAGTGACATGGTATTTCGCTTGTAGGGGGGGTAAATTCAATCGCATTTCCCATCAATGCCCGAACCCTTCCGGGCAACAGGGTTCTACCCATATCGCCCGAGACCATATTCATCAACGAAAAATATCACCTACCTTCATGACGATATTTGGCGTAAATCCAGCCAACTTGAATGCATCATAAAAACCTGAGGTCGTAGCAAAACCATCTTGCAAGGTTAAAAACTTTTCGCCCTCATATTCTGATAGATCGACTTCTGTGACCTTGGGTTTATTACCTTTGGATGAGACAAGACATAAATCATCTTCGAATAAATGGATTACCTCTAGATCATCCACCATATTCGACAAGGGCGCAGCGATCACAACAGCATCAATATTGCCCTCGTAGAGTTTTTTCAACAGATCTTCATCTGAACCAAGGTACAGATCAATATCCAATTCGGGCCTACGAATTTTCCTGCCCATAATCATACGTGGAATAATGTTGG
Organism: Polynucleobacter necessarius; assembly: GCF_900095195.1. Taxonomy (NCBI): domain Bacteria; kingdom Pseudomonadati; phylum Pseudomonadota; class Betaproteobacteria; order Burkholderiales; family Burkholderiaceae; genus Polynucleobacter; species Polynucleobacter necessarius. The sequence continues at coordinate 420,325 of NZ_LT606950.1, read as the reverse complement.
CAGTCAGCGAATACACTGACCCTAAACGAATTTGGCCGCTCTCTACACCTGCTTTTGCTCTTGTCTTTTTTAGAATGTGATCGACATCGCTCAGCAAGTCATTACTTGCCTCTGCCAAGTAAACCGCAGCTGGCAAAGGTTTGGGTGACGACCCTCCTTTATGAAAGGAGGGCACCCAATCCCCGCCTACAAAGAATGTAGGGCTTTGTGGATACTCACTGAGCTTAACTGCAACTCCTCAGCAGTCTTAACAAGACTACCCGTTCGAACAAACGAGCACAAAATTTCAAGCTTTTTGAGAGTGACTTCTTCGTTCAGCATTCCGGGCGCCCTCTAAGCATGCGCATCATCTGATTGATGACGAAGCAAATAAATGCCGAAAAAAATCATCGGAATGCAAAGCCACTGCCCCATCGATAGTCCAAAACCCAATAAACCCAAGAATGCATCTGGCTCACGCGCAAACTCTGCCATGAAACGACACACTCCATAACCTAATAAAAACAGTCCAGATACCTGTCCAATACGACGCGGCTTGCTGGAATAGATCCAAAGCACAATACCCAGCAATACACCTTCACCAAGCAACTGGTAGATCTGCGAAGGGTGACGCGGAATCGAATCCACCAATGGAAAAATCATCGCCCATGGTAAATCCGAAGGCCTTCCCCACAACTCGCCATTAATAAAATTCCCTAAACGCCCAAAAGCCAAACCAAATGGAATTAAGGGCGCAACCAAATCGCTCACCACAAAAAAGGATGTTTTTTTCTTTTTGGCAAACCACCATAAAGCCAACAAAACGCCTAAGAGGCCCCCATGAAAAGACATGCCGCCTTCCCAGATTTTGAAAATATTTAGCGGATTAGAAAAATAAAAGATAGGCATATAAAAGAGGACATAGCCTAAGCGTCCACCTAGTACCACTCCCAGTACTCCAGCAAATAACAAATTTTCAAGATCTTTATAGGTCCAACCTAAAGCCTGATATCGCGGCGCCCGTACCCGCAATCGACCAAACATTAAGAATTGCATGAATGCCAAGAGATACATCAAGCCATACCAATGAACTGCAAATGATCCAATACGTAATGCTGCTGGATCAAACTGTGGGTGGATCAACATGAAAGATCGTTAACTCTTGGATTGGTCAAAGTTATGTAACTCATGACCCAGTTCTCGATAGGCTTTGTAGCGCTCGCGCCCTGCGAGGCGCTCCGCTTCATTGACGGTAACTACCTCCACAATGCGGGGGAATCGCCCCACTAACGCAGGAATATCCGCCGGCATTGCATTGCCGATATGAATCAAAACATCAGTATGGGGGACTAAATTGAAGGCAGGTGATGAAAAACTCTCCGTCAGCACGATGGGCGTTTCCGCTGCAGCCTCATCCTCAATAAAACAATGCGGCAAAAAGTCTGTACCGGAAAACAACCATAGCAGCTCATCTAATTTTTTGAGATTCGCTTTATCGCCAACAATGACAATATTGCGAACAGAATCACCTTCCTTTGTGGCGCTCCAGATTTTGCGAGACAAACGGCAAACATATTCAAGCTTATCGCTGACATTGCTATGAAAATCGATGCGCGCCATATGGGTTAATGAACTTTAGATTTCGGCAAAACAGACTTACTTTTGCTCAATCAAGTAGTTGACTAATAAAGGCACTGGGCGACCAGTAGATCCTTTAGCAGCCCCACTTTTCCAGGCGGTGCCAGCAATATCTAAGTGTGCCCATTTATATTTTTCCGTAAAGCGCGATAGGAAACAGGCCGCTGTCACACTACCAGCAGGACGCCCGCCAATATTAGCTACATCCGCAAAGTTCGACTTGAGCTGCTCGTGATAAGCGGCATCAAGTGGCAGACGCCATACGGTATCTAGGGAATCTTGGCCCGCTTTGGTTAACGCATTTACTAAACCCTCATCGTCTGAGAACAAGCCACTATGAACATGGCCTAGTGCAATGATGCAAGCACCTGTTAAGGTTGCGATGTCAATCACGGCTTTAGGCTTGAAGCGCTCTACATACGTTAGTGCATCACACAGGATTAATCGCCCTTCAGCATCTGTGTTCAGAATTTCAATGGTTTGACCAGACATACTCTTAACAATGTCACCCGGACGCGTTGCTTTACCAGAAGGCATATTCTCGCAAGTTGGGATAACACCAATGACATTTTTCTTGAGCTTCATTAATGCAGTTGCATACATGGTGCCAATCACAGAGGCTGCGCCACACATGTCGTACTTCATTTCATCCATAGCCTCACCCGGCTTTAGTGAGATGCCACCTGTATCAAACGTAATGCCTTTACCTACGAAAACTGTCGGAGCCTCCCCTGCTTTTCCACCTTGATGGCGAATCACAATAAATTGTGGGGGCGTTTCGGAGCCTTTAGTGACTGACAAAAATGAGCCCATACCTAATGCTTCTATTTTCTTAAGTCCCAATACCTCTACCTTCAAGCTCGTCTTTTTGGCTAAACCCTGTGCAGTCTTACCCAAATAGGTCGGAGTACATACATTTGGCGGCAAATTACCTAAATCCTTAGCAAGATTCATCCCTTCCACCATTGCGCTGCCTTGCTCTACGGCACGTTTTAATTCTTGAGCACAAGCGTTATTACCTGCAAAAATTAGGTGCTTGAATGAATCCGCTTCATCTTTTGCCTTGAACTTCATCGCCGGCTGACGAACGCCAAATCGATAGGTTTGGTCACCCACGCACTGAATCGTTAAACGAACTTCATGTTCAATAGTGTCGGTTGCAGTTGAGAGCGTGATACTTGGCACAAACCAAAGAGCGCTTTCAATCGCATTTCCACTCAATGCTTTTATACCTGCACGAGCTACTTTTGCATAAGAAGACAAACTACTATCAATAGTAGATTGCTCGTCGCCGATACCAAGTAATAAAACGCGCTTTGTCTTAATACCCTTGGCAGACCATGACCGATCCGCACGAAATACGCAAATGCTTGTTGGCTTATTTTCTAACTCGCCTAACTCAACGGCATGAGCAACGGATCCACCCAGCGCCAAATCGAGCTCAGATAAGACGCTAGACTTTGATTTCGAACCCTTGATTCCCTGAAAGCCATCGAAGTCTGCTTTGGAGTACCCCAAAACGAGGCAGTCAGTACTCTGCGCCAAGAGGGTTTTTAGGGCGGCCTTGAGGTGCTTGCTATCGCGTAAGTCAGCCAGAGGGAAAATCTTGGTACTAAATTGGATGGTCATGGTCTATTGCAGTATCTGTAGCGGTATTAAAGTGGGTTTTAGGTCAATTTGGATGGTTTATCCATTATCCTCCCACATGAGATTACCCTATTTTTTCATCAGAAATTAAGCCCAACCCGACCGCCCTTGATTGATAACCCAAAACTCCCATGATCTTCAAAGAAGCCCTGCGTCGAGAACTCAGCCTTACCACAGGCGGAGTTTTTTTAGTGCTAGTCACCATCATGGTGACCACGCTGGTGATTCGAATCTTGGGATTTGCTGCTAATGGCGCGGTAAACCCTGAAGACGCAATTGTCCTCATCGCATTAGCAACCTTAGGCTACCTTGCAGTGCTGCTGACGGTATCCCTTTTTATGGCAACGCTGATTGTCCTAGTACGTTGGTATAAAGACTCGGAAATGATTGTCTGGTTTACTAGTGGCCTGAGTATTAGCAATCTCATCCGACCTATTTTGCAATTTGCCACACCGCTCATCATTGTTATCGCCTTATTAGCGCTTTTTGTATGGCCATGGGCCAATCGCGAAACAACATTAATCAGCCAACGCTTTCAGCAACGCGATGACGTCTCCATGGTCGGCGCAGGTCAGTTTAAGGAGTCAGCACGAGCTGAGCGTGTTTTTTTTATCGAAGAATTGGATGTTGATAAAAGCGAAGTGAAGAATATCTTCGTTGCCGACAATAAAAATGGGCGGCTCAGCATTGCCGTAGCCTCTACTGGCTTTATTGACAATTTAGCAGGCGGTGAAAAATCGATTGTTTTAAAAAATGGTCGGCGGTATGAGAGATATCCTACGCAGCCCGATTTCAGGATTTTGGAGTTTGAGGACTACAGCATGAAGATTCGTAGTAAAGAGGCGCTTGCTCCAGCACCCCGAGACCGCGAAAAAACCGTTCATGAGTTAATTGGTGACACCAATCCGGCTGTACTAAACGCTAATCGTGCCGAGTTTCTGTGGCGTATTGGCTTGCCTTTAATGGCGCTAGGCCTTGTGTTGATCGCTATTCCCCTGGCGTATGTTAATCCTAGGTTGGGCAATTACACCGCCATGTTTTATGCGGTATTAATCTACTTAATCTATAGCAACTTACTCAACCTGACGCAAAACTTTGTTGCCCAAGGTAAAGTCAATTTCCTGATTGGACTTTGGCCTATTCACTTGCTAGCCCTACTGATCGCTACCGTATTAATTCGCAACCGTATTAATCCCTCTGTGAAATGGTGGCGACGTCAGTTGCCCGCCGCCTTTGTCAAAAGATGAAACTGCTTTTTCCATTTATCTATGAGCGGTATCTGGCCAAACAAATCTATGTTGCGTTTAGCTTCATTCTGTTTGCTTTAGTCGCCCTATTCTTATTCTTCGACATCCTGAGCGAACTGGGATCTGTACAGGGGAGTTACACCCTGCCACTGGCATTCCTCCATGTCTTATTAAAAGCCCCTAGTCGTGTTTCCGAAATTATTCCGATTGCAGCATTAATTGGCAGTATTTATGTATTTGCCATGTTAGCCAGCCAATCTGAATTTACGATTCTACGTATCGCTGGTTTGGATATTAAGCGCAGCCTGATTGCGCTAACGAAGATTTCATTACCCTTGGTGGCGCTGACACTTTTCATGAGTGAATGGGCGGGCCCTTATGCAGAGAACAAGTCTGAGCAAATTCGCATGAAGGCACTTGGCGCAACCTATACCTCGCAATTTAAGACTGGGGTGTGGGTTAAAGATCGCCTCAGAGATGAGGATGGCAGTGGGCCAGTTCGTCCGGGCGTTCGCTATGTCAACGTTGGCAAGGTCGATAAAGATAATGAGATTCGTGATATTCGGATGTATGAATTTAATGACAACTACAACCTGCTCTCTATTCGGAGTGCTCCAGCAGGCTACTTTGATGAGACTGGTATTTGGGTTTTAAACGATGTCACGGAAACTCGTTTCAAAGAAACAAAGCAAACGGATCCACTAAATCCAGCGTTTTCAGCGCAGACATTTACTCACCCTGTTTTGACGTTGGAGTCTGAAGTGACACCCCAAATTTTGAGCGTCCTGCTAATCAGCCCTGAAAAAATGTCTATTGTGAGTCTAGGTCGCTTTATTACTCACCTGAAGGAAAATAAACAGGATGTGCAGCGTCATTCGATTGCTTTCTGGAAGAAAGTGGTTTACCCATTCACCATTTTTGTAATGCTCGCACTTGCCTTACCCTTCGCGTATTTAAAGGTGCGTGCAAGCAGTGTTGGTATTAAAGTTTTCAGCGGCATTATGTTAGGCATGAGTTTCCAGCTCTTTAATTCCTTATTTTCAAACGTGGGCTTATTGAGCGCCTGGCCAACACTTCTAACCGCCCTCATTCCTCCGGCACTGTACCTCCTCTTAGCAGTCGCCGCCTTACGCTGGGTTTCCAAAGCTTAATAGCAAAATTTCATATAGAATTTGACTCCTCAGCCATGACCGCGCAGATATTGCGATCGCTACCGAAGGAATTGCTAACACGCCTGGTGTTTTGGCGCTTCCGGGATACCAATGGCAACACGTGGTGATGGTTCCATTAAGCCACCCTCTTTTAAACCAATCGAATGTAACGCTTGAAGAAATTGCGAAGTATCCAATCATCACTTATGACAAAGCATTTGCGGGGCGCAGCAAAATTGACGCGACCTTTGGTCAGCGCAACATTAGTCCTGACATTATTTTGGAAGCAATTGATGCGGACGTTATTAAGACCTATGTTGAAGCTAGTATAGGTATTGGTATCGTTGCAGGACATGCATACACCCCGAACGCGACCGCAACCTCAGAGTGGTCTCCGTAGGCCATTTATTTGGCAATAACGTGCCACATCGGCGTAAAGCAAGGCGCCTACCTCAGATCGTTTGTGTACACCTTTATTGAGCCGTTCTCACCAACCTTAACAAAAAAAATTGTAGAGCAAGCGATGAGTGATAAAGCAGAAAGTTACGAAATTTAAGGGCTAAAGACGCTCAAAATGTGCTCTGAGCGATATTCCCCCAGCCTTCTTGGGTTGTTTTTCAATGTATATTGAAATAAAAAAATATTCAGGAGATCAAGATGAAATTCAAATTAAAAGCTGTGAGCCTGCGCGTAATTGCGCTAGCGCTCATATGATTTAACAAGCCTATTTTTGCGGATGATTACCCCTCAAAAACAATCAAACTGATCGTGCCCGCATCCCCAGAAGGAGGTGCAGACATTCGTGAACACTTCGCACGGGAATGGGCCGAACCCGTAGGGAGCTCACCCGCAGAATTTGCAAAATTTGTTACTCGCGAATACACCAAGTACGCCAAAATTATTAAAGATCAAAATATTCAACCCAATTAATAACCCTACACCTCGCATCCTTTACGCCACACAATCACTTTAAAAAATTATCAACACGCTGAATAACCCAACCTCCCTATCACGTCCAGATCAAACCCTATCCCTCAACATGACCCTACTTGAACACCATGAGTTAGCAGGCTTTGGCGGCATGGGTGAAGGAATTGCAATGCAAAAGACTGATGATGGCAGACGCATTTTGTGGATGGCTCATGAGTCAGCGCCGAAAGACTTCACGGCAGTGGATGTCACAGACCCAAAAAACCCAAAATTAATAATTCAAACTGAACTACCAGATATGCAATTACGAGCCAACTCGCTTGATGTTGTTGGCAATAAATTGGTTGTTGCTCAACAAGGTAAAAGAGTGGGTATGAAGGGTGTAGGCTTTCATCTTTTTGACATCACCATTCCTGAACAACCCAAACTAATCACGCACTTTGACTGTTCCGGCCCGCATTCACGTGGTGTTCATGCTGTTTGGTTTGTAGATGATAATTTTGTACACATGTCATCAGGTGCGGCAGATTTTGAACCCAAAAACCCTTTAGATGATCAGTTTTATCGAATCATTGATGTTTCCAATCCACTCAAACCTTTTGAGGCTGGTCGCTGGTGGTATCCCGGAACTCGAAGTTGGAGATCCAGAGCCTGAGCCTACTAGATTGCCAAAACAGTTTGAGACTGGATTTAGAGCTCATAACACCAACGTATTTCCCCAGAGACCAGATCGTGCCTACATTGGATATATTGATGGTGGCGCATTCGTATTGGATATTTCAGACAAGAGCAATATTAAGGTTGTGTCCAAATGGAACCACTCACCACCGTTCAACGGATTTATTCATACCGTGTTGCCATTATTTGACCGAGGACTCTGGATTGTTAGCGATGAATGTGTTCTGGACAACGGAGCAGATTGGCCAAAATTAGTTAGAGTATTAGATGCTCGCCAAGAGGGTAACCCGGCACCCATCGGCACCTTTCCGGCGCCATCATATAAGGCTTTTGCAAAACGTGGTGGCCGATTTTGGGCGCACAATTTACATGAAAATCTGCCCGGGCCATGCTCATTTGTATCGGACCATATTATTATTGGCACCTTCTTCAATGCGGGTGTGCGTGTATACGATACGACGAATCCTTTAAGGTTGAGGAGATTGCTTGCTATGTTCCCGGCGCCCCTAAGTTGTGCCCATCTGGAGCAATTCAATTGAACGATGTATTTGTTGATGATCGACGTATTGTTTACACAATTGATCGATTTGGTGGCGGCCTTTACATTCTTGAAATGAACATATAAAACTACCGAGTCATTTCAAAGAGACCCCCTATCCGGGAAAATTCCGATCACAGTCATCACAGGATTTTTAGGCAACGGTAAAAAAACGCTGATTTCAAAATTACTACTGCACCCAGACATGAATCGGGTTGCAGTAGTCATTAATGAAATCGGTGAAATTGGGATTGACAATGACTTAGTGACCAGGTCCTCCGAAAACATTTCATTACTGGCTAATGGATGTATTTGCTGCTCAGTTAGAACGGATATGCAAGAAACCTTAAGGGATTTATTTGCCCGCCACCACTCAGGAGAAATTCCTGAGTTTGATCGAGTCATCATTGAAACTACTGGGTTAGCTGATCCAGCCCCAGTTGTTCAAACGCTGGCAAGCGACACTATGCTGGAAGCTCAATACCGACTTGATGGACTCGTAAGTCTGGTGGATGGATTCAATGGCTCATTTCAGATAGAAAATCAAGCTGAAGTTGTCAAACAAATCGCCATAGCTGATTTAATACTTATTAGCAAATCTGATCTTATTAAACCTTCAGAGCTAGATCTACTAAAGTCACACATATCGGAAATCAACCCTAGGGCTAAAATTTTATTAGTCATTAATGGTGAGATTGATCTATACAGCGTCATTAACTGAGGTCTATCCTCGGCTAAAGTCAACGCAAGGACACTTAGCTTTTTGGGTACATTTCTGAACGACGATAGCGATCACACACCCAAATATCTCGGTGACTTTTCTCAAAAGCACAATAGCAATATCCAAACCCACTCGCTTCGATTTCAAGAGCCATTCACATGGGAGGCAGCATCGTCCTCACTTGAACTTCTCACAACTCTTAGAGGCTCAGATCTATTGAGAGTCAAAGGTATTCTAAATATCGAAGGAAGACCAGTAGTGATACAGGGTGTTCAACATATATTTCACCCACCAGTAACCCTAGATGCATGGCCGAGCGATGATCACACATCGAGAATGGTATTCATAACCACTGGCATTTCCGCTGAGACGATTGAGTCCATTTTTAAAGCAGTTGGTGCGATTACGAAGGTTGGATAGCCAACCCTACTTACAGGGCATTGAACGTCCCTAGACTAATTAATCAGCAATTAAATAAGGGAGTAAAGATGGTGCCTCGGGGCGGACTCGAACCGCCACGCCTTGCGGCACCGGATTTTGAGTCCGGCACGTCTACCAATTCCATCACCGAGGCAGGTGTTTGCAGTGGAAATCCTGCTTAAATCTGTACTTCGATACTGCTAAGAGATGAGAGTGTAACAAAATTGGGTTCCGCCCCTTACCTTCAGTCTAGAACACCTTAAAATAGCGTCTTACAGCCAAATTATTTAAAGGAATTACCCGTATGGCCGGCCATTCGAAATGGGCCAATATTCAGCACCGCAAAGGTCGTCAGGACGAAAAACGCGGCAAGATTTGGACCAAACTCATTAAAGAAATTACGGTTGCCGCTAAATTAGGCGACGACGACCTCTCTGCCAATCCTCCCTACGGCTGGCAATCGACAAAGCAAAAGATGCCAATATGCCCAATGACAATGTACAAAGAGCCATTGCTCACAGTACAGGATCCCTTGAGGGAGTGAACTACGAGGAGATTCGCTATGAGGGATACGGTATTAATGGCGCTGCTGTGATTGTGGATTGCCTTACTGATAACCTCCCGCACCGTTGCTGAAGTGCGTCATGCGTTTAATAAAAACGGTGGCAATATGGGCACAGAGGGATCAGTGGCATTCTTATTTAAGCATTGCGGTCAAATTCTGTTTGCTCCAGGTACCAACGAAGATCAACTCATGGAAGTGGCATTAGATGTCGGCGCTGACGATGTGATTACGCATGATGACGGATCGCTTGAAGTATTAACCCCCGTTCCTGAATTCCCAAAAGTTCAAGATGCAATTGCAAAAGCGGGTTTAAAAGCCGAGCTGGCAACGGTGGCAATGCGCCCTGAAACCGAAATTGCGCTGGAAGGCGATCCGGCAGATAGTATGCAGAAATTGTTAGATGCACTTGAAAATCTGGACGATGTGCAAGAGGTTTTTACGAATGCCGCTCTTTAGAGATATTCCGATAAACCGTATTCATTCTTTTTATTAGACTTTTATTATGAAAATTCTTCTTGTTGGATCTGGCGGGCGCGAGCATGCACTGGCTTGGAAACTGGCGCAATCTCCGCAAGTTCAAAAGGTTTATGTAGCACCTGGTAACGGCGGTACCGCAACAGCAAAACAGAGTGCTGCTGGCATTGAAAATTTACCTATCACTGGACCGCAAGAACTTGCTGACTTTGCTAAACGTGAGAAAATTCACCTTACCGTGGTAGGGCCAGAAGCACCTCTTGCTGCAGGCATTGTGGATGTATTTCGAAATAACGGTTTACGGATTTTTGGCCCCACTCAATTGGCGGCCCAGCTGGAATCCTCGAAAGACTTTTCGAAGGCATTCATGAAACGTCACGGCATTCCGACAGCGGACTACCAAACCTTCTCGAATGCGCTAGAGGCCCATGCATACATTGATGCCAAGGGTGCTCCAATTGTGATTAAGGCAGATGGATTAGCGGCTGGCAAGGGTGTCGTGGTAGCAATGAGCCTTGATGAGGCGCATGCTGCTGTTGACATGATGCTGGCTGACAACAAATTAGGTAATGCTGGCGCAAGGGTGGTTATCGAAGAGTTCCTCACAGGAGAAGAGGCGAGCTTTATTGTGCTCGTAGATGGAAAAAATGTTCTCGCCTTGGCCACCAGTCAAGATCACAAACGCCTATTGGATGCTGACCAAGGTCCAAATACTGGCGGCATGGGTGCGTATTCCCCAGCCCCTGTAGTAACTCCAGAAATTCATGCTCGAGCATTGCGGGAGGTGATCCTGCCAACCGTCAAAGGCATGGCAGCTGATGGTCTACCCTACACAGGATTCCTGTATGCAGGCTTGATGATTACCCCTGATGGCAAGATCAAAACGTTAGAGTTCAACTGCCGAATGGGTGATCCAGAAACACAACCCATCATGGCGCGCTTGCGAAGCGACCTCATCAATACTCTAGACCATGCTGTCGATGGCAGACTGAATGAAGTAGAACTCGAATGGGATCGCCGAACAGCGCTAGGGGTTGTCCTAGCGGCACACAATTACCCTGACACACCTCGCGGTGGTGACGTTATTACTGGAATTCCTCAAGATACCGAAGATCAAATTACCTTCCATGCTGGCACCAAGTTACAGGATGGTCATGTGGTTACATCCGGTGGGCGCGTACTCTGTGTAGTGGGTTTAGCAGATGCGGTTCGTGGCGCACAGCAAAAGGCCTACGAGGCAATCAGTCAAATTCAATTTGATGGCATGCAATATCGCAAAGATATCGGCTATCGCGCGATCAAATAACCATCTTAAGCTTGCACCCCTTGTCAACATCTGCCACATCCATCGATATCAACGCTCTAAGAGAATACTTCTTAGACTTACAAGAACGCATTACTTCTGCCATGGGTACGCTCGATGGCAAATCGTTTTTTGCCGATGAGTGGCATAAACCAGAAGACAGCAAACTGAAAGGGTATGGTCGCACCTGCATTTTGGATAATGGAAACATCCTTGAAAAAGGTGGGGTTGGCTTCTCCCATGTGCGCGGAGACCAGATGCCCCCTTCGGCATCTCATCACCGTCCAGAGGTAGCTGGTCGTAGCTTTGAAGCAATGGGGGTATCACTGGTATTTCATCCAAACAATCCTAAAGTGCCGACTACCCACATGAATGTTCGGTGCTTTATTGCGCAAGCGCCTGATAAGGAGCCCGTCTGGTGGTTTGGGGGCGGCTTTGATTTAACGCCCTACTATGGTGTTGATGAGGATTGCAAACACTTTCACCAGACTGCAAAAAATGCTTTAGATCCTTTCGGATCAGAACTTTACCCACGCTTTAAAAAATGGTGTGATGAATATTTTTACTTGAAACATCGCGAAGAACCTCGTGGCATCGGTGGTGTATTTTTCGATGACTTTAATGAGCTTGGGTTTGAAAAAAGTCTTGCGATGACCCGCGCTGTGGGTGATGCGTTTATTAGTGCCTATCTTCCAATCGTAAAACGACGCCATCAAGAATCTTTCACCGCCGCTGAAAAATCGTTTCAAGAATATCGTCGTGGACGCTATGTGGAATACAACCTCATCTTTGACCGCGGGACTATCTTCGGACTACATTCTGGGGGACGAACTGAATCCATACTTATGTCGATGCCACCCGTAGTGCAATGGCGCTATAGCTGGCATCCAGAGCCAGGCACCCCCGAAGCTAAACTTTATGATTACTATCTTAAGCCTCGCGATTGGCTTGCTTAATTACCCGCTCATTGAATATCCTAAAAAAATCGGCATTCTTGGTGGCACATTTGATCCACCGCACATAGGACACCTTCGTCTTGCGAGTTATTTTGCAAAAAAGTTGCAGCTAGATGAACTTCTCTTAGTGCCCAGTGGGCAGCCATGGCAAAAAGGCTCAAACATCACATCCGCTGAGATTCGCTATCAACTTACTGAAGCAGCAGTGATTGATTTGGCCAGAGTATTTCTTTATCTAAAAATTCCAACCAAAATTGGTGTTGATCGAATCGAAATTGAACGGGAGGGTCCAAGCTACAGCATTGATACTGCAAAATCACTGCGTGAGCGTTACGGATCTGACGTCAGTTTAATTTGGTTAACGGGTGCAGATTCTCTCATTCACCTTCCCAGCTGGATTGCTTGGCAAGATTTGTTTCGCTATCTGCATTTCGCTGTGGCCAGCAGGCCAAATTACGATTTATCTACAGAAATGAGCCCTGAAATTCAGATGCTGCTTGAAACCAACCAGACTAAAGATCTCAATGATTTAACTAGCCATCCTGCGGGGCTGATTTATATCGATGAAAGCTTTTCGGTAGATCTCTCCTCAACCGATCTCAGAAAACGCTGGCAATCAACCGCTCGAAGCTCAATTGCATCAGAGCAAATACCCTCACACACCCTAGAAATCATCCTTAATTTGGGTCTATATCAGTAATTGAGCAATAACCCAGCTAAGATTAACCATCCTTCACAGAAATTACCTCAACACTATGGATTTACGTAAATTACAACGCGTCATCATTGATGCTTTAGAAGATGTCAAAGCGCAGGATATTCGCATGTATGACACCAGAAAACTCAGCGAGCTCTTTGATCGCGTCATTATTGCAACAGGTTCTAGCAATCGCCAGACACGTTCCCTAGCCATGTCTGTTAAGGAAGAGGTCAATGCTAAAGGGGGCGAAGTTATTTCTATTGAAGGATTAGAAACCGGTGAGTGGGTGCTGGTGGATTGCGGTGATATCGTTGTGCACATTTTGCAGCCCATGTTGCGCTCTTACTATCAACTTGAAGGTATGTGGGGAACAAAGCCCGTACGCGTCAAGTTGGCTGATGATAAAGGTCTCGTCAAAGCTAGCGAGCCAGAAGAAGAGTAATCTATCCTCGCACCATGCGTTTAACCATTATCTCTGTTGGTCATAAGATGCCGGATTGGGTTGCAACAGCAACCCAAGATTATATAGAGCGCATGCCCGCAGATTGCAGTATCGAGATTAAAGAGATCAAACCCGATCGCACTCCCGCGAAAGAAGCGGCCAAAATTTTGGCAGCCATCCCCAAAGGTTCACGAGTCATTGCATTAGATGAACGCGGCAAAGATCAAACCACTCAGAATCTCGCTACCTAGTTAGCCAATTGGCGTCAAGAAGGATTCGATATCACCTTTTTAATTGGTGGTGCCGATGGCCTAGATACCTCACCGAAAACGAGCGCCCAAATGATGTGGCGTCTCTCCAGCTTAACATTGCCGCATGCAATGGCTAGAGTGCTGCTGGTAGAGCAACTCTATCGCGCATGGACAATGCTGCAAGGTCACCCCTATCATCGCGAGTAATGCCCTGAGCCCATTTATCTATCTTGCCTCTCAAAGTCCGCGCCGCCAGGAACTTTTAAAACAAATTGGTGTGCACTTTGAAGTGCTGTTACCACTAGATAGCGAGGATACAGAAAGTCTTGAGCAACCACTCCCAGATGAAAGTGCGCGAGCCTATGTTGAAAGAGTCACTTTAGCGAAGAGCAGAGTGGCATTTGAACGTTGGCAGAAAGAGATTTGATATGGGCACCCATACTGTGTGCAGACACTACTGTCACCCTGCCCAATCATCCAAGCGGAGAAATTTTAGGAAAGTCTACGGATGCCCATGATGCCGCTCGTATTTTAAGAATGCTGAGTGGAAAAACCCACGAGGTAATCACTGGGGTAGCAGTCACTAGCACGCCCGAGAAAGCCCCCTCTTTTTGATGCAAATTTCCGAGGTACGATTTGCCACCCTTTCCGATGAGCAAATACAATCCTATATCGATAGTGGCGAACCTTTCGGCAAGGCGGGGGCCTATGGCATCCAAGGGCGTGCCAGTGCTTTTATCCCGCAAATTCAAGGGAGTTATAGTGGTATCATGGGCTTGCCTTTGTATGAAGCTACTCAGCTACTAAAACGCGCTCAATTTCCTACCCTATGAACGAAGAAATATTAATCAATATCACCCCTCAAGAAACGCGGGTTGCATTAATTCAGCAAGGTGCGGTACAAGAGATACAGATTGAGAGAACTCGCCAACGTGGTACTGTTGGCAACATTTACCTGGCAAAAGTAGTTCGCGTATTACCAGGCATGCAATCCGCTTTTATTGAAATTGGTTTAGAGCGAACCGCGTTTATGCACGTTGCCGATATTACGCAAAGTAGTCCACAACCGCAAATCGAAAAACTATTATTCGAAGGCCAAACGCTATTAGCTCAAGTCTTAAAAGATCCACTTGGTACTAAAGGTGCGCGCCTCACAACTCAACTCAGTATTGCTGGCAGAAATTTAGTGTATTTGCCACCTGCTGGTACCGATACAGCAACAGAAAAATATATTGGCGTTTCTCAGCGAATAGATCAGCCGGAAGACCGTGAGGCCATTAAAGCTAGGCTCGCAAGCCTTATGGCAGATGATGAAAAAGGCGGCATCATTGTGCGCACGAGTGCCCAAAATGCGTCTGACAGTGAATTACAGCACGACATGCTTTACCTCAGAACTACCTGGGAGAAGATTCGGGAAGGAATGTGGCATAAAGCTGCACCTAGCCTGTTATATCAAGATCTAAGCCTGGCTGAAAGAGTCTTACGCGATGTAGCAGGTGAGGAAACTACGCAAATATGCGTGGACTCCGCGGAAAATTTTGAGAAGCTGAAAAACTTTGCCAATTTATACATGCCAAACCAATTGGGCAAACTTACCCTGCACCGTGGCGAACGCGCACTTTTTGATTTGTTTGATGTCGACGCTGAGATAAATAAAGCATTAGGTCGTCGAGTGGATCTCAAGTCTGGCGGCTACCTCATGATTGATCAGACCGAGTCCATGACAACTATCGACGTCAATACTGGTAGCTATGTTGGTGCACGCAATTTAGATGACACTGTATTTAAGACTAATTTAGAGGCTGCTCAGGCAATCGCTCGCCAACTTCGCTTACGCAATTTAGGCGGCATCATCATCATTGATTTCATAGACATGATTAGCAAAGATCATCAAGAATCGGTCTTGCATGAACTGAAGCGCAATTTAGAGCGGGATCATGCCCGAACCTCGGTGAATGATTTTTCGTCATTAGGTCTTGTAGAAATGACCCGTAAGCGTACCCGCGAGTCGCTCGCTCACATCACCTGCGAGCCTTGCTCTACCTGCATGGGCAAAGGGGAAGTCAAAACAGCCCAAACTATTTGCTATGAAATCTTGCGCGAGATTGTGCGAGAGCACCGCCAATTTAATCCACGAGAATTTCGTATCATAGCTGCGCTAGATGTCATTGATTTGCTTCTGGAAGAAGAAAATCAATTTTTAGCGCAGCTTGGTGACTTTATAAAGAAACCCATTACCCTACAAGCAGAGGGTAGATTTCGCCAAGAGCAATACGATATCGTTTTAAGCTAAATTTTTTTATCTGATATCACGCGTTTGAAAATTGAATGCGGTGCAAATTGGCATATAGCCCATCTTGCTTAATTAACTCCCCATGGGATCCATTTTCAACAATCTTGCCATTCTCCAAAACAACAATCCGATCAGCATGTTCAATCGTCGATAAGCGATGTGCAATAACTAGAGTAGTTCTGCCCACCATGAGACGCTCCAAAGCATCTTGAACCTGACGCTCGGATTCCGAATCTAAGGCTGACGTCGCTTCATCCAAAATCAGAATAGGCGCATTTTTGTAGATTGCTCGGGCAATTGCTAGGCGTTGACGCTGACCTCCAGATAAGCGATTGCCGTTATCCCCAACAACTGTATCGATGCCCTCTGGTAGCTCATGGATCAAATTACTGAGATTTGCTACCTCTAAGGCCTCCATGACCCTGCCACAATCAATTCCATCATGATCCACTGCGCCATATGCGACGTTTGCGGCAATGGTGTCATTAAAAAGAATGACATCCTGGCTTACGAAGGCAATTTGCCTACGAACATCTGCAAGCACAATTTCTTCAAGGGAAACTCCGTCTAAATAGATCTGCCCACCTGAAGGTTTAAAAAATCTGGGAAGCAGGTTCACCAAAGTAGATTTGCCGCTCCCGGATGGGCCAACGAAGGCAACTACTTCGCCTGGCATGATCGAGAGATTGATATCAGTTAAGGCATCATTACGGCCAACCTCTTGTTCGTATGAGAATCCTACATTTTCAAAACGAATTGCACCTTTGGCTTTTATCAGAGATTTCATATTTAAGCGGCGGTCTTCATCCTCCTCTAGGGGTTGATCCATCAAACCAAAAATCATTTCTGCGGCCGTCAAACCACGCTGCAAGGGTTGATTAATATCGGCAAGGCGTTTCAGAGGGGAAATCACCAGCATCATTGCGGTAATAAAAGCGGCAAAGCCACCAACCGTGGTGCCTTCGGTAGCCGGTTGCATTAAGGCAATTATCAGTACGATCGACAACGCCATTGACGCGATTAGCTGAGTTATCGGTTGATTAAGGCCTCCAGCAACGGCTGACTTTAAGGCGAACTGGCGTAAGCGCTCTGCCTTCTGCCTAAAGCGGTTCATCTCATATTCTTGGGCGCCATGCACCTTCACAATTTTGTAACCCGCCGCAGATTCTTCAACAATGTAAGCCAAATCACTTGTCAGACTTTGTTGCTCACGATTTAAGGATCTGAGTCGTCGATTAATCTTCGTCATGATGAACGCAATGATTGGAAAGATAATTAAAACAACGAGCGTTAACTTCCAATTCAGATAGATTAGGTAACCCATCAATCCCACTACAGTCAACGAATCACGTACCAAGCTAATTAACATCCCGCCCATAATGGTGAGAACATTATTAACCTCAAACGCAACTGCATTAATTAAATTCGAAGCGGAATTCTTTTGAAAAAAAGCAGTGCTTGCGTGAAGCAGCGTTTGAAACATTTGCTCACGTAATTTGAGAAGTACAGCGTTGATGACTCGCGTTAATAAATAGTTAGACAAAAATTGGGCCAAACTTCGTACCAGCGCGAGACCAACCAAAAATACGGGCACTTGCCAAAGCTTGCTGTTCAGCTGGCCCGTAAAGCCGCGGTCCAATAAGGGCCTCATTAACGCAGGAATAGAGGTCTCGGCTGCAGCCACAAAAGTCATGGCAACCAGAGAGCCGATAATCAGCCCAATATGGGGCTTTAGATAGGTAATCAAGCGATTTAGGGCGGTACGGTCTTGAGCATTCATATAATGAATTATGCCCACCTTATCCGTCATACTCATCACTCGCAATGAAGAGGCCAATTTAGGCGACTGTCTAGCCTCGCTAGAAGGCATTGCCCAGCAGATTGTCGTGGTCGACACGAATAGCTCTGATCGTACCCTCGAGATTGCCCGCAGCCATGGAGCGGTTATTGCCCAGCCCCTGGATTGGCCGGGATTTGGCCCCCAAAAGAACCGTGCCCTAGATCTAGCCTCAAGTGAATGGGTTTTATCAATAGATGCAGATGAAAGACTCACCCCAGCCCTCAGGTCAGAGATTCTGACGGCCATTCACCATAGCGCTCGTGTTAATTGTTTTGCCATCCCAAGACTTTCTTGGTATTGCGGCCGCTTTATCCGACATTCTGGGTGGAGTCCTGACTATGTAGACCGTCTTTTTAAACGGGGTACCGCACGCTTTTCTGATGATTTAGTACATGAGCGACTAATTCCAAGCGGCTCTGTTGCCAGATTGAAGAATCCGATGTTGCACTACAGTTTTATGAATTACTCCCAAGTACTCCAAAAACTGGATCGCTACTCCACAGTATCGGCAGAACAAGCATTTGCCAAAGGAAAAACTAGCAGCCCGCTTAAAGCAGTTTTTCATGGTGCTTGGGCATTCATTCGAACGTACATCATTCGCACAGGCTTTTTGGATGGAGGTCAAGGATTTGCATTGGCAATCTCCAACGCGCAAGGAACGTATTATCGCTATATCAAGCTTTGGCACTTAAATCAGGAAGCTCGTAAATGATTTCGATTTTGCTGGCTACCTACAACTGGCCGCAAGCACTGAAGCTTTGCCTCGAATCTCTCGCCACCCAGTCCGATCAGAATTTTGAAATCATCATCGCCGATGATGGCTCAACAAAAAGCACCAAGAAAGTTATTGATACCTTCAAGATAAATCACACCATTTCGATCACCCATCTCTGGCAAGAGGATCGTGGTTTTCGTAAAACTAAAATTCTGAACCAAGCAATCGCCGCAGCACAGGGCGACTATCTAATTTTTTTAGACGGAGATTGCATTACACAGCCTGATTTTGTCGAACGTCATCGTGAGCTAGCGCAAAAGGGCTATCTAGTTACCGGAAGTCGAGTCTTACTAAGCGCATCACTATCCCAAGAATTACTAAATTGGGACACTTGGGATTTTGCACATTTTCGAGCCAAACTACTTAGCGCACGCCTTCAAGGTGGCATCAATAAATACCTACCGATCGTTCTGAAATTTGGTGATGGCACCTGGCGGAACTATAAAAAATTTGTTTGGCGTCGCATCAAGGGCTGCAATATGGCATGCTGGAAAACAGATGCAATAGCAATTCATGGATTTGATGAAAGCATGACCGGTTGGGGGCATGAAGATGCCGACTTTGTTTTTCGCCTTCAACACAATCAGATCAAACGAAAATCAGGCTCTTGGGCAACGGAAGTATTTCATCTCTTCCATAAAATACATGATCAAAGCAACGCCGCTAAAAATGCGCGACGTGTTCGCGAGAAAATATTACCCAAGGCGCTATAAGTAATTTCCACATGAGTCCAGTTTCTACCCTGCAACCTAAAAAAGTTTTATTCATCGCTACTCGTCAGATTGGTGATGTACTCGTTACTACGCCACTAATAAGCAAAGCGCGCCAGCTTTGGCCAGATGCCGAGTTTCATTTCCTGGGATATAAGAGCAAGCTTGACATGCTCAAGGGCAATCCTGATATCGACCAAGTAATTGAAACCTCGGATCGCCCTGGTATTCGAGAATATTTATCCCTATTTAATAAACTATTTCAACGCTATGACCTGGCGTTTGTGACGCAACCAAGCGATCGAGCATACATTTATGGGTTAGTGGCGGCATTTCATCGCGTGGGAGTCTTGGGTGGACACCCCCAAGGCATTCAAAGCAGTGCTACAGAAAAATCCAATCGTCAAAACGCCTGGAAAAAATTTATTTCTATGCACACTGTAAACGTGGATTATTTTTCACAACACGTCATTACGGAAAAACTTCGCTTGTTAGAGATTTTTGTTAAAAATCCTAGCAATCTCTTTTCTGAACCCATTAATGTCACACCCCCGATTGGAGAGGCGTTAACACCTGCCATTACGAATGCGCTCACACAGCCGTATGTTGTTATTCACCCTGGACCACTAACTGCATATAAACGCTGGCCTCTAGCGCATTGGCAAAAGCTCATTCAATACCTTGTAGGTCACGGTCTAAAAGTAGTCCTGAGCGCTTCACCCGCAAAACAAGACTTACTCTTAAATGAGGATATCTTGTCTTTACTAGATAACGATACGCGTTCACGCGTCATTGATACCGCAGGCAGACTTTCCATCCCCCAGGCAGGCTCGTTACTTCGAGGTGCCAAGCTTTATATTGGGGTGGATACTTCTATTACTCACCTGGCCGCCGCATGCAACACTCCTACCATCACTTTATTTGGCGCTACGCCCCCTACCAACTTTGGCCCATGGCCTAATGGCTTTATCGGTAAGCAACCATATCAATTACGCGCTCGCAGTCAAACTATAGGCAATATCACTATTCTCCAAGGCCCTGGCGAATGCGTTCCGTGTCGCAAGGCAGGGTGCATAGATCACCCCGATAGTAATAGTGAGTGCTTGGATCTGCTGGAGGTTGACCAAGTCATTCAGGCTATCGAAAAGCTTTTAGCCCAATAAACCCTAGTGATATTGAATCTGAACGGAGTCTTTTTGCTTGGAGGCCAGCAGTTGAGTCAAACTATGCAAGCAGGCGTTGTCGGGATAAATCCGCATCTCCTCTGGAAATTGTATTAAGCATGCACCACCACTAGTTGTAACGGCGGCAGTCAACATCAATCCCTTAACGCCATCATTGGTAGCGGCAGTATTAGTGCTTATTTTAGGATCCCGCTGCCTATTAGCCATGAGATAGGGCCCAATTTGACTTCGCAACATTCGAATATCTACCGCTGCATCAAGACACACATGGATATTGCGGGCAAAACGCATTCTTGCGCCAGTGATATCCATTACTGCTTCAGCCACGATACGCATACCACCCGAAAATTTATCGGGCGTCACATTCACTTTAGCTATGAGCAACTCATCCTCTTTCAACCAAGAGCGATTAGGTTCATAAACTTCACTATACAGCGTTACCTCAAGAGCAGCAGCACCGTCATCAATGGTTGCGATCATCATGCGACCTCGCTGACCAGTAAGCATGCGAGCAGAAGTCACAATACCTGCTATTAACTGATCCTTACCCTCAGTTATTTTTACTAGCGGTTGTCGAATAAAGTGTGCTGTCTCATCTCGATAGGCATCAAACATATGGCCGGTCAGGCAAAGTCCAAGAGCGGCCTTCTCTTCTTGAAGACGTTTTTTCTCAGACCATACAGGTTCGCGAACGAGCTCAGGTTGATGTGCATGATCTTCGCCTGCAACTTCAAACAAGCTAACTTGATGAATCGATGCTTCTGCCTGCTCTGCTGCCTCAATCGCTCTCGCTAACGATGCTAATAGTGTTGATCGAATATCGTAAAGATTGCCCCCGACTGCTAACGCGTCTTTATAGAGACTATCGAATGCACCAGCACGCATAAGCGCCTCAATCGCACGACGATTTACCTGACGACGATCTACTCGAGCACAAAAATCAAATAAATCCTTAAATGGGCCACCAGCTTGGCGAGCGTTGACAATTGCCTCAATCGCAGCCTCACCGGTACCCCGCACCGCTCCCAATCCATAGCGGATATGGCTTACGGGGGCATCTGGCGGAGCATCTGGCGCACGCAATGGTGTGAACTCATAAACCCCAGTGTTGATATCGGGAGAGAACGCTCGAATTTTGTTAGCCAAGCAATCGTCATAGAGAATCTTCACCTTGTCGGTGTCGTCCATAGCAAGCGATAAGTTGGCCGCCATGAATTCAGCGGGGTAATACGCCTTCAGCCAAGCGGTTTGGTAGGCCAAGAGTGCGTATGCTGCCGCATGCGATTTATTGAATCCATATCCAGCGAAACGCTCCATCAAGTCATAGATTTCATTCGCTTTGGCCTCTGAAATTCCGCCTGCTTTAGCACCATCACTGAAGATCTTGCGATGTTGCGCCATCTCTTCTGGCTTTTTCTTACCCATAGCACGACGCAACATATCGGCGCCGCCTAATGAATACCCACCAATCATTTGGGCCATCTGCATCACCTGCTCTTGGTAGACCATGATGCCGTAGGTTTCACGCAGAACGGGCTCAATACGTGGATCGGGATACTCAACCTTTTGTCGACCGTGTTTACGCTCAATGAAATCTGGAATTAGATCCATTGGACCTGGGCGATAGAGTGCCACCAGCGCAATAATGTCCTCAAAACGGTCTGGCTTAGCTTCCCGAAGCATGCCTTGCATGCCCCGGCTTTCCAGCTGGAAAACGGCAACCGTATTGGCTCGCTTTAAAACATCAAACGCCTTTTCATCATCAAGCGGAATATCACTAATACTCCAATCTTTGCGATCAGCATGAAGCGCTTTAATCCAACGCTCTGCGGCAGCCAAAATCGTAAGGGTAGTTAACCCCAAAAAGTCAAACTTAACGAGCCCAATTGCTTCGACATCATCCTTATCGAACTGACTAATGACTGAACAGCTGTCTTGATCCTTTGTTTCCTGGGTATAAAGCGGGCAAAAATCGGTGAGTCGACCTGGTGCAATCAGTACGCCACCAGCATGCATACCCACGTTACGCGTCATTCCCTCGAGCTGCTCTGCCAAGGAAAGTAATTGTCGAACTTCATCCTCATTTTTTTCTCGCTCGGCTAATTGCTTTTCTTCTTTTTTAGCCATTTCAATGGTCATGTATTGACCCGGCTTATTCGGCACTAATTTTGCGATGCCATCAACGAAGTTATAACCTTGCTCCAAAACACGGCCCACGTCGCGAATCGCCGCTCTTGCCGCCATCGTGCCAAAGGTTGCAATTTGACTGACCGCGTCTTTGCCATACTTATCTTTGACGTACTGAATGACTCGATCACGGCCATGTTGGCAAAAGTCGATATCAAAGTCAGGCATAGATACCCGCTCAGGATTCAAGAAACGCTCAAAAAGCAAGTTGTACCGCAATGGATCCAGATCGGTAATGCGTAATGAATACGCTACTAAAGAGCCAGCGCCAGACCCGCGTCCGGGACCCACTGGCACTCCATTATTTTTAGCCCAGTTGATGAAGTCAGCAACGATCAGGAAGTAGCCAGGGAAGCCCATTTGAGAAATGGTCTTGGCTTCAAATAAAAGGCGTTCGCGATACCGCGGCATTTCTTTTGCGCGCTCTTCTGGATCAGGAAAATTGCGCTCCATATGACGCTCAAGACCTGCCTCTGATTGGGCTAGCAAGAATTCATCAAGCGTAATGCCTGGAGGAATTGGGAAATCTGGCAAACGCGGTTGACCCAACACTAAGGATAAGTTGCAACGTTTTGCGATCTCTACAGAGTTTGCTAATGCTGCAGGCAAATCAGCAAACCGCTGCTCCATCTCCGCTTGCGTTAAAAAGTATTGCTCTTCATTAAATTTCTTTTGGCGGCGCGGGTTACCTAGTAATTCACCTGCAGCAATACAAACACGTGCCTCATGCGCAGTAAAATCGCTCTTTTGCATGAACTGCACAGGGTGGGTTGCCACTACGGGTAAATCGAGCTCACTAGCTAGATGGCACGCAAGCTGTAATTGCCTCTCGTCTTGAGGGCGCCCACCACGCTGCACTTCAATATAAAACGATTTCGGAAACAGCTTTTCATACCGCTTGGCAATAATCTTGGCCTGATCCTCTTGGCCAGCCAATAGTGCACTCCCAACCTCCCCCATGCGCCCTCCAGAGAGGGCAATGAGTCCATATGCCAAAGTTCGCTTCGCTTTCTTATCCTCAGATTTGGCAGCAGGCTCACTAAACCACGCGGAATCCACTTCAGCTCGACCACGCGATTGATTATCAAGCGAGGCTCTACTAAGCAACTCACAAAGATTGAGATAACCAGAATGGTTTTGGACCAACAGCAAAAGTCGGTGGGGCTGGTCAGGATCTTGGGAGTTAGATACCCAAACATCCGCACCGGCGATGGGTTTAACCCCACTGGATCGTGCGGCAGTGTAAAACCGCACCAAACCAAATAAATTACTTAAATCAGTAATGGCCAAGGCACCCATCTCATCCTTAACGGCAGCTGCCACCGCATCATCAATGCGCACGACTCCATCCGTAATCGAAAACTCGGAATGAATGCGAAGATGTACAAAACGGGGTGAAGCCATGAGATGATTTTAGCTGTGTCTACCCCCCAAAACCCTCCAACCCTTGCCGACGGCTATCGCGGGCGATTTGCCCCCTCGCCAACTGGGCCACTGCATGCTGGCTCATTAGTTGCCGCCCCAGGAAACTGGCTAAATGCCCGAAAAAATGCAGGGAAATGGCTACTCAGAATTGAGGATTTAGATACCCCAAGGTGCGTGCCTGGTGTAGATCAAATTATTCGGTCCCAATTACAGGCCTGTGGTCTTTTTTGGGATGAGGAACCCCTATATCAATCTAGCCGACAAAAATACTATTGGGAAGCTCTTGAGACGCTAAATGGCCAAAAAGTACTTTACCCATGCGCCTGCTCAAGACAAATGATTGCTAGCAGACTAGCCGCTCAGAACATTCAAACTCCTCGCAATCGATGGTCTCTTCACCCATCAACTTGCGGTTGTGGTCGATGACACCTCGCAGGGCATTACCCATATCGTTCGTGGATCAGACCTTTTGAGCAACACCGATAGACAAATTTATCCTCAACAAATATTAGGATACTCAACCCCGAGCTACAAGCACCCGCCCTTAGTTTTAGATTAGAATGGTGAGAAATTAAGTAAACAAACGCTTGCCACTCAAATCAACACCAAAGATGAAACACATACGCTGGGCGAACTTCGTAAAGCAGCCTCTCATCTCGGTCTAACGGATCTACCCGATAGAACAAATCTCACTATTGCAGAATGGCTTTTGGCAGCTGTTAACGCAAGCACGAATCTTGAGAACAAGAAAATACTATAAGCGTTACTTAAAGCAACGCTTGCTACCCAATAGGCTATGTTCACCATATGACTAAAACCATACAAATGAAAAAAATCTCTACCCATCCTTGGACTTCTATTAGCTGGATGCGCAACTACAGCGAATTACGAAAAAATCCCACAGACAACGATAGGAAAGCCTGAAAAAGACTTGGTGGCCGCCCGGGGAATTCCTCAGGGCTCATATGAAAATGAAGGCGTAAGATACCTTACTTATTCCCGCTCTGAATCAGGCGTAATACCTGGTCAACCCGCAAGAGCTAATACAGTGATGATTCCAGAAAACCATATACAAACATGGTGGGCGGCAGCCCTGCAATAGGATATACAAACGCCTGTACGACAATCTTTAAGATTGAGAATAAAGTTGTTGTGAGCTATGAATTTAAGGGAAATGACTGCAAGGCTTACAGTAAAGATTAAATAAATGCCCTCAATTAAGAGGGCATTGTGGTTCGCTAAGTTATTGATTTATAAATTTAGGTAACTGCTACCTAATAGCGTCCTGGTGGGCCCACCAGGACTTGAACCTGGGACCAAAGGATTATGAGTCTACTAGCCCAGCCAACTTTAATAATTAAAGAGCACAAGCAGTTGCCCAGCGAGGCAGAACTTTCATAGCGTTTTGCCAGACTGTCGATGCAAATTCCTCTTCACCAACACCCCGAATGGCAGCCAGGGCATTCGCTATTCTGGCAATAAAGGCAGGCTCATTACATAGAATTCCCTCTTGCTTTAACCAAGCCGGCGGGATATCAGGAGAATCCGTCTCCGTCACAATGCTCTCTAGCGAAAACTCGGTTAATAGTCTTCGAATTTGCAAGGCTCGCTCATACGTCGCAGCACCACCAAATCCCAACTTAAAGCCAAGATCTATAAATTGCTCTGCTTGCTGAAAACTCCCATTAAATGCATGAGTAATTCCGCCAGCAATATTACGTCGCCTGAGCGCCTTCAGGATGGCATTCTGCGAGCGACGAACATGCAATATCACAGGTAGTTGGTATTGCTGAGCAAGATCCAATTGCGCTTGAAAAAAATAGTCTTGTTTATGGGGGTCTAAGCCCTCGACAAAATAATCTAAGCCTATCTCTCCGATCCCCACAAATCGTGGATCAGCTAAAGATTGCCGTATTTGTTCATCCAAAATTTGGATATCTTGCTCATGCGCTTGATTGGTATATAGCGGATGAATACCCAATGTGTACACAAGGCCTGGAATGTCATCTTGATATTGGGAGCTAAGCACTTTGACATTCTGGAAGTCCGCTGCCCTTACAGCCGGCAACAAGATTGCGCGAACATTTTTTTCTTTCGCTGCCGCAATAATCGCTGGCAATGTGCCCGAGAACTCGGGCGCATTTAAATGGCAGTGAGTATCAATCCACATGGGATCGGTCGCCTTTGTCTTATTCAGCAAAGGTCTTTAAAACACCGCGCTCAAGATGCAGAATACGATCGCAATGCTTTGCCCGCACTGGATCATGGGTAACAATCACAAACGCGGTACCCTGCTCGCGCGCAATCTCTAACATTAAATCAAATACGCCATCTGCTGTTTCAGTATCAAGATTACCTGTGGGTTCATCTGCTAGTACGCAGATGGGATTTCCAACTAGGGCTCTTGCAACAGCAACTCTCTGACGCTCGCCGCCAGATAATTCAGCAGGGGTATGCAATGCGCGATTATCCAAGCCGACAGCTTTTAACATCGCGCTAGCATGATCCATTGCTTCGTCGTTTTCCAAACCGCGAATACGCAATAACAAGGCTACGTTTTCGACTGCACTAAATTCATCCAAGAGATGATGAAATTGATAGATAAAACCCAAACGCTGGTTACGCAAGCGGTCCAATTTCGCCACAGACAATTGGTTTATATTGGCGCCGTCTAGGATGACTGATCCTGCGCTAGGAGTATCTAAGCCACCCAGCAAATGCAATAAGGTGCTCTTACCCGAACCCGAGGAGCCCACAATCGCGACTTTCTCAGAAGAAGCAACAGACAAATCTACAGACTTCAGCACTTCAACCGCAGTCGCTCCTTGACCATAGGTCTTTGCCAACCCACTAGAAATCAGAACGTTCGTCATCTCACTCATATCGCAGAGCCTCCGCTGGCTGGACCTTTGCCGCACGACGGCTCGGGTACAAGGTAGCGATCACTGACAAACCAAATGCCATCAGACCCACTGTGAGCACATCACCCATTCGGACATCAGATGGCAATTCACTAATGAAATACACCTCACGCGGCAGGAAACGCACTCGGAAGATCGCCTCAATGGCAGGAACGATGACATCGATATTAAGTGCGATTAATAATCCCAAGCCAACACCTGCTAGGGAACCTAATAATCCAATTGCCAAACCTTGCACCAAAAATATTCTCTGAATGAGTCCTGGACTAGCACCCATTGTTCGCAAGATCGCAATATCCGCTTGCTTTTCGTTCACAGTCATTACGAGAGTCGACACTAAATTAAATGCAGCCACTGCGATGATCAATGTCAGGATGATGAACATCATTTTCTTTTCCGTTTGCACAGCAGCAAACCAATTGCGATTCGAACGCGACCAATCGCTTACCCAAAGAGCTTGAGGAACGACAGCAGCCAGCGCATTCGCAACCTCTGGAGCACGCTGCATATCATCCAACTTAACCCGCAAGCCAGATGGATCATGCAAGCGAAACAGGGCTGCGGCATCTTTCCAATGCAGGATGGCTAGTGAGCTGTCATATTCATAATGACCACTGTCCACAATACCAACCACTTGCAGCGTGCGCATCCGAGGCATCGCACCTGCTGGAGTCAAATCACTTTCAGGAACAATCAGATTAATACGATCCCCTACACGAGCGCCAACCAATGACGCAAGTTGAGCGCCTAATACAACACCAAAACTCCCTGGCTTAAGGTCGTCAATACTTCCCGCAACAAATTGTTTGGGTAAATCAGATGCCTTACCTTCTTCGCTTGGCAAAATTCCACGGATCGCCACCCCTCGCATCACGTTGTCACGTGTGAGCAGGCCTTGCGAACTCACCATCGGTGCAACCCCAATCACATGAGGTTGCGCAGCAACCTTCAGCGCCAAAGGCTCCCAATTAGCCAAACCATCAGGGGCAGTAATCTCAACATGGGATAACACGGAGAGCATACGATCGCGCACCTCTTTCTGAAAGCCATTCATGACGGAGAGGACGACAATCAAAGAAGCCACTCCGAGTGCTATGCCCACAGTAGAGATTCCAGAAATAAAGGACAGAAAGCCATCACGCTTGCCAACCGTCTTACGACGCTTGGAACGGGTATAGCGCAGGCCGATTTCTAGCTCAATGGGAAGTCTCAACATAGCCACAGTTTAGACAATTGCACAGTCAACCGATGGAATATTGAAATGCCTCATAAAATCAGGGGAATGAACATTCCTGCCCACACAACCCAAAGCGCCCAAAGCAAGCTTCGGCGCTTTACCCTCATGCTTTCGGGAGAGGATGTTCTGGAGGGACAAAGCCAGAGTAGCCAACCACCACAGGGGCTTCCGCATGAACGATTCTTGCTGGGGGAGCGGGTTCCGATTGCTACAGTTTTGCTATTGGGCCAGTCATCTGTAGCCGTGAATCCTGAACAAACTATCGCTTGCCTACAGCCTGTTCATTTGCACGCTACACGAGACCACCTCATTTTGATGAATCAGAATCAGATTGATCTGACCGAAAGTGAATCCTCCCAGTTTCTGAAAGCCGCCTTACCCTTGCTCGAGGAAGATTTTCAAGGGCCAGTGTTATTTCATGACAAGCAATACTGGTTTATTGCCGCAGGTCCATTCTCCAGTTTGGCCACACACAGCATTGATCAAGCCCATGGCCGCAATATTGACTGGTGGATGCCGCGCGACTCTGATGAAGAGGGCATCGCTAAACGTTGGCGCAAATTGCAAAATGAAATTCAGATGCTCTGGCATATTGATCCTACCAATGAGGCACGTGAGCAACGCGGTCTCCCGAACATTAATTCTTTGTGGATCAGCGGCATTGGGAAACTCAATGACGTGCGGGCTCCGAAATCATTTACGGAGGCAAAACGGATTTATGGCGAGCATCCTATATTACAAGGTCTCGCAAAATATTGCGACATTCCCTGTAGCCACAATCTTCAAACTATCACTACTGATACTCTTGCTGGAGTATTTGCCTGGCTGGATCAGCCAGAACCTATTTGGCCAGTCCTCTGCAAGGCACTCTCCCAAAAACATCTAGATGAATTTTTACTCATCGATTTTCAGCATGGCAAGGTGCGTGAGAGAGTCTTCACAGCAAAAGACATATTTCTGAAATCGTGGGTCTTTTGGAAGAAACCTAAATTACGTACTTGGAATGAAATAATTTCGACATGAGCCTTTTTTCTCAACGAACATTTTTTGAGCGCACTGCTACTTGGCTTGAGCAAAGTGGTCTGCATCCTTTGCTGGCTCGACTATATGCTGCTCGTGGCTTGACATCTCCAGATGAACTTTCATTGGAACTAAAGAATCTTTTATCGCCTACTGAACTGAAGAACTGCCTGAGTAGCGCCAGCCTGTTGGCAGATATTTTGGAGAAAAAAGAACCTATGCTGATCGTTGCAGATTACGACTGTGACGGCGCTACCGCCTGTGCAGTAGGTCTGCGGGGCTTAAAGATGCTTGGGGGTTCTGATACCCCAATTCAGTTTCTGGTCCAGAATCGATTTACGATGGGTTACGGCCTGACTCCCGAGGTAGTAGAGTTGGCTGCACAACAAATTCCGAAACCCAAATACCTCATAACTGTCGATAACGGGATAGCTAGTGAAGCAGGTGTAGACCGTGCTCGTGAATTAGGCATGGAAGTGATTGTCACCGACCACCATTTACCTGGCGATCGTTTACCAAAGGCCGCCACGATTGTGAATCCCAATCAACCAAGCTGCACATTCCCAAGTAAAGCACTTGCTGGTGTTGGCGTCATGTTTTATGTTTTGGTGGCATTGCGTGCTGAGCTACGCAAACGCGGCAAATTTACCAACGAAACACAACCAAAAGTAGAAAACCTGTTAGATCTCGTGGCATTAGGTACGGTTGCAGACGTTGCTCAACTGGATCGCAACAATCGCATCTTGGTATCCAATGGTTTAAAACGTATTCGCGCTGGAATTGCGCAGCCTGGAATGCAGGCACTTTTTCAGGCAGCAGGCAGAGATCCTTGTAAGGCGAATACCTTTGATCTCGGGTTTGCAATTGGTCCTAGACTAAACGCAGCTGGGCGTTTAGCGGATATGACGCTTGGCATCCGTTTATTGCTGACGGATAGCGTGGATGAAGCCGTGACATTGGCGCAAGAACTAGATCGCATTAATCGCGAACGCCGTGTTATTGAGAGTGGCATGCAAGAAACGGCATTAGCTCACCTGTCTGAGGAGCAGTTATCTGGATCGATAGAGCAACGCACCAGTATTTGCTTATGGAACCCAAATTGGCACCAAGGTGTTGTTGGAATTGTGGCGTCACGCTTGAAAGAACGATTTAATCGACCTGCAATTGTTTTTGCACCAGATGGTAATTTAGGAGAAGAACTTCGTGGCTCTGGCAGATCGCTGACTGGATTTCATTTGCGCGATGCACTGGATGTGGTGTCCAAAAAAGAACTTGGCCTGATTCTCAAATTTGGGGGTCATGCCATGGCGGTAGGCCTGACCATTCGCAAAGATGATTTTGAAAGGTTTGATGCCTGCTTTCAGGAGGTGGCTAATAGCCTATTAACCGACGACATCCTTAAGCGACGGCACCCGCACGATGGCGCCCTCCTTCCTTCGCAATTTACCCCCGAGATTGGCGATCTGCTCGCAGAAGAAATATGGGGACAAGGCTTTCCACAACCGGTTTTCTATGGTGAGTTTGAAATTGCGCAACAAAGCCTCATGAAAGAGAAACACCTGCGTCTTCAAGTTCGTCCGTTGGGAGAAAGTACCGGGGCTAAGTCACCAGGTTCGCCACTAACCGCCGTTTGGTTTAATCGCACCAAAACCCTGCCGCCCAAAGCAAGGCTTGCTTACCGCCTCGTCACCGATCGCTATCAGGGCCAAGCACGGGTGCAGTTGATGATTGAAGCCCACGACGATAGTCCAGCAAGCAATTAGCCTCAGAGGTTATACCCCAATAACCCCCTTATAATTAGGGGATGGAAGCTGAACAACTAAATACTATTTCAAATACTTTGTCCGATCTGCTCACACGCGAGCAAGCTCTTCGGGGGTATCTTTGACTTCGACGTCAAGTCGCGTCGCCTTACTGAAGTTAAGGCGATCCTAGAGGACCCCTCCATTTGGGACGATCAAAAGAAAGCGCAAGCGCTGGGCAAAGAAAAAAAATTGCTCGATGGCGTGGTTGCGACTTTAACGGATTTAAACAACAACATCACTGGAGCTATTGAGCTCTTTGATATGGCCAAAGACGAGGGTGATTTTGAAACTATCGCCGCCATTGAGCAAGATGTTGAGGGTTACAGCAAGATCATTAATGACCTCGAATTCCGTCGCATGTTTCATAACGAAATGGACTCATGCAATTGCTTTATTGGTATCCAAGCAGGTGCTGGTGGCACCGAGGCCTGTAATTGGGCCAGAATGCTCTATCGTCAATATCTGAAATACTGCGAGCGTAAGGGTTACAAAACTGAAATTCTGGAAGAATCTGATGGTGATGTCGCGGGCATCAAGAGCGCGACGATCAAAGTCGATGGTGAATATGCATACGGTCATCTTCGTTCAGAGACTGGGGTACATCGTCTAGTGCGCAAATCCCCGTTTGATTCCTCTAACGGACGTCATACCTCATTTGCCTCGATCTATGTGTATCCCGAGATTGATGACTCGATTGAGATTGAAGTCAATCCTGCGGATATTCGTACTGATACCTATCGCGCTTCGGGTGCAGGTGGTCAGCACATTAACAAAACAGACTCTGCGGTCCGTTTAACCCACATTCCGACTGGGATTGTGGTTCAGTGCCAGAATGATCGAAGCCAACACCGCAACCGTGCTGAAGCAATGAGCATGCTCAAGTCACGCCTGTACGAACATGAAATGCAAAAGCGTCGTGCAGAGCAGGATAAGTTGGAAACGAGCAAGACCAATGTCGGTTGGGGCCATCAAATCCGCTCTTATGTCTTAGATCAAAGTCGTATTAAAGATTTACGCACTAACGTTGAGATCTCCAACACCCAAAAAGTTTTGGATGGTGATCTTGATGCCTTTATTGAAGCCAGCCTAAAGCAAGGCGTTTAATGTCAAACCTTATGAACGATAAAACGAATTTACCTCCAGCCACAGAAGCCGTTGATGAGAATCACATCATTGCTGAACGTCGCGAAAAACTTTCTAAGTTGCGCCAAAACGGCGTTGCGTTTCCAAATGACTTCGTGCCCACCCATCTGGCCGCTGACTTACATGCACACTATGACAGCCTGACCAAAGAAGAATTGGCTGCCAAAAAGATTCATGTCAAAGTAGCTGGCCGTATGGTTCTGAAACGTGTCATGGGTAAAACCAGTTTTGCGACGATTCAAGATCGTAGCGGCCAAATTCAGTTCTACATAAACGATGAATTAACCGGTGCGGATACGCATGGCGCCTTTAAGCACTGGGATATGGGTGACTTTATCTCTGCTGAGGGCAACCTCTTTAAGACCAATAAGGGTGAACTCTCCGTTGAATGCAATCAGTTGCGATTACTTAGCAAATCATTGCGTCCATTACCAGACAAGTTCCACGGCCTCTCCGATCTCGAAACAAAATATCGCCAACGCTATGTGGATTTGATTGTTAATCCAGAAAGTCGCGAGACTTTTAAGGCCCGCAGTAAAGCCATCGCATCACTCCGTCGCCATATGCTTGATGCTGACTTTATGGAAGTTGAAACACCGATGCTCCACCCGATTCCTGGTGGCGCAGCAGCAAAACCGTTCATTACGCATCACAATGCGCTCGACATGCAAATGTTCTTGCGCATTGCCCCAGAGCTATATCTTAAGCGTCTAGTTGTTGGTGGCTTTGAGCGTGTCTTTGAAATCAACCGCAACTTCCGTAATGAAGGTGTCAGCCCGTGCCACAACCCCGAATTTACGATGATGGAGCTTTATGCGGCCTATACGGATTACCGCTGGTTAATGGATTTCACGGAAGGGCTGATTCGCGCTGCAGCGATTGACGCGCAAGGCACTGCTGTCTTGACCCACCAAGGTCGTAAACTCGATTTAAGCAAGCCTTTCCAACGCCTCACCATCAATGAAGCGATTCTGAAATATTGCGCTCAATCTGGTAAAAACTATGAAGCTGCTCAGTTAGAAGATGCTGCGTTCATTCGTGCTGAATTGAAAAAAGGTGGCGAGAACCCAGATTCTCCAACGCTCAAGAACACGGGTATCGGTGCTTTGCAATTAGCCTTATTTGAATTGGTTGCTGGGGAGCACCTTTGGGTGCCTACATACATCATTGACTACCCTATCGAAGCAAGCCCACTAGCCAGAGAGTCTGATACACGCCCAGGCATTACCGAGCGCTTTGAGCTCTTTATTACCGGACGCGAGATAGCCAACGGCTTCTCAGAGCTCAATGATGCTGAAGATCAAGCCAATCGCTTCCGCAAGCAAGTTGAGCAAAAAGAAACAGGTGATGAAGAGGCCATGTATTTCGATCACGACTTCATTCGCGCCCTCGAATACGGCATGCCTCCTACTGGTGGTTGTGGTATTGGCATTGACCGCTTAGTTATGCTGCTAACCGATGCACCCAATATTCGCGATGTGATTCTCTTCCCTCATTTGCGTCGCGAGGAAGAGTAAAGAAGCTAAAGATCAGAATAGATCCGAATTAATCTGATTCTGATGAGAAATAAAAAGGCACCGCTTGGTGCCTTTTTATTTCGCTGGAATAACTGAGGTTAAGTTATGCGGGCAATCCTTTTTCATCAAAGACGCCTTCAAATAGTGCGGAGCTCAAGTAGCGCTCAGCCGCATCTGGCAGAACAACCACAATAGTTTTGTAGCATACTCAGGCTTTTTGGCTAGGCGGACTGCGACGGCGGTGGCGGCACCACAAGAGATGCCCACCAAATACCTTCTTCTTTGGCGATGCGGCGAGCAAACTCAATGGCCCCTTCATTGCTGACTTGCTCAACCTTATCCACCACCGATAAATCGATGTTGTCGGGGATAAACCCGGCGCCGATACCTTGGATCTTATGTGGTGCGGGTTTAATTTCTTCGCCATTCAGTTTTTGCGTAATTACTGGACTTGCAGTTGGCTCCACTGCAACCACTTCAATAGTCTTTTTCTTTTCATTTTTGATGTAACGGCCCACACCAGAAATAGTACCGCCTGTTCCAACACCAGCAACGAAGACATCGATCTTGCCGTCTGTATCTTCCCAAATTTCAGGACCAGTCGTTTTTTCATGAATCGCTGGATTCGAGGGATTGCTAAATTGCTGAAGCAAAACATATTTATTGGGATCCGATTCCGCAATTTCTTTTGCCTTGGCAACGGCACCATTCATCCCTTTCGGACTTTCAGTTAACACGATCTTGGCGCCTAATGCTGTCAGGAGTTTGCGACGCTCCAAGCTCATTGTTTCTGGCATAGTGAGCGTAAGCGGGATGCCACGCGCTGCGGCAACGAAAGCCAGCGCAATACCCCTATTACCCGATGTTGGCTCTACGATTTCCTTGCCAGGGCCGAGAAGACCCTTCTCTTGAGCATCGTTAATCATCGCCACACCAATACGACATTTCACGGAGTAAGCTGGATTGCGGCCTTCAATTTTTGCCAGCACCGTAGCCTTTGTGCCGTCAGTAACGCGATTTAATCTCACTAGCAGTGTGCGACAAATAGCTTGGGAGTTATCAGTGAAGTAGGTCATCAAAATTCCTAATTATGGAGGGTCATAAGTGCCTACATCTTAGGCGAGACGAATTCCTTTGTAAAAGAAGCTCTATGAATAAGCTAATAACCAAAAACGCTATTAACACACCCCAAACCTTAACTGAATATTCTTAGAGCAGGATTACTTAGCAAATGTTCTTGATTCCCAAGTCGGTTTGACAATATTAAGCTACTATTTAGTAGATTTCACTTTTAATAAACCCATTGGAACATCATGAAATTCACTACTAAAACCAGCAGTCTTTTTGCAATCTGTGCCCTAATCGGAGCCAGTGCTTTTGCACAAACCAAAAACCCCAATACGATTTTGAACGTTTCATACGACGTTTCTCGCGAACTCTACAAAGACATTAACCCAGTATTTGCTGCCGAATGGAAAGCCAAAACCGGAACAGCTCCAACCTCAATCAATCCCATGGCGGGTCCAGCAAACAAGCTGGCGCAATTATTGGCGGTCTTGAGGCCGATGTTGTCACCATGAATCAATCGCCAGATATCGATATCTTGGTTGGACGTGGCAATTTAGTGAATCCAAATTGGCGCAACGCGTTTCCGAAGCAATCTGCACCCTACTCTTCTGTAACCGTCTTTTTGGTGCGCAAAGGGAATCCAAAAAATATTAAAGATTGGTCAGGCTTAACCAAGCCTGCACACAAGTCATTATTCCGAATCCTAAAACTTCTGGAAATGGTCGCTATACCTATTTAACAGCATATGGCTATGCGCTCCAGAAGACCAAGAGCGAGAAACAAGCAAAAGAGTTTGTGCGCGACCTCTTTACAAATGTACCAATCCTCGATTGGTGGTGGCAGAGGCGCAACGACCACCTTCACCCAGCGTGATATTGGCGACGCTCTCATCACCTTTGAAAATGAGGCTGAGCTGATCAATAAAGAAGTTGGTGCAGGAAAATTTGATGTGGTGTATCCATCGATCATGATCGAAGCACCAGCTCCTGTGGCGGTTGTTGAAAAATATGCCAAAAAGCATAGTACCGAGAAACTATCAAAAGCGTATCTAGATTTCTTGTTCACAGAAAATGGGCAAGAGATTATTGCTAAACACTACTTCCGCCCAAATAACCCTACTCCCGCAATTACGAAAAAATATGGTGGCAACTTCCCGCCCGTAAAAACATTTACTGTCGATGCCGTTTTTGGTGGCTGGAAAAAGGCTCAAAAAGAACAATTTGATGACGGCGATATTTACGATCAAATCGCGATTGATGTATTTGCCAATAAGAAACGATAGAAAGGTATCGGCCATCAAATGAGAGTTCCTAGCAAAACCCAATTGTTTATTGATGGCCTTAAAAGTAATAACGTTAATCGTCCATTATTTTTAAATGGTGCTGGCGAGATCAGCGCTCGCTGGCAAAATTTAACGCTTTCTAGCGTATTTCAACCAATCTTCCGCTCCACAGATCTGGTTAACCCATACGCCTATGAAGCATTTGTTCGCTGCATTGATGCCTATGGCAATCAAATAAAGCCTGGGGACCTTTTTTCCAAACCAGTCGATGATAACGAAATTACCAGTCTAGACCGCCTGTGTCGAACAATTCATTTATTAAACTTCACGCTACATGGCATTGATGACGCTCTTTTATTTCTGAATGTTCATGAGGGCCTCATCTCTGCCATAGATGACAATCATGGCTCAGCATTTAGAAAAGTGGTTGATGCTCTCGGGTTCTCACCAAACCGAATCGTGATTGAATTGCCAATTTCATTAGTAAAAGATACCAAACGCCTCCACTTTGTTTTGCAAAACAATCGACTCAATTCATTAAAAGTGGCTATCAATATAGATTCGATTACCGATCTTCAGGGCTCATCCGAAAGAGCGCACGTTCATTACATCAAAATTGCACGACACCTTTTGCAATCTGGTGCGAATCTCTATAGCGATATTGAACAGCCTAAGAGTACAAGCAGTGAAGCTAATATTGTGATTACCAAGAATCTAGATCAACTTGCATTTCATGACTCGAGGATTTTGGTACAGGGAGAGTTCTACGGAAGTCCAGCCACTTTGACAGCTCCAGCCCTGACAAAAACAAATCCACCAGTGCAGCAAACCCAACAACGGGTCTGCCTGCATATTGGAGGCTGAGTCCCACGACCCATGGTGTGAGATTTTTTATCCGCACTACTTTGCTCTTCTCAGAAAAGTAACTAGCAAGATCAACAATAAAAAAGTAAACCAAAGCAAAGACCATTCAGGAACTTGTAACCCGAGAATTGCGGGAAGTTTTGCAGAGCACAGATCATCAGCCTTAAATAGCCATGGAAGACCTTGAGCTAATTGAAACTGATTAATCCATGTCTCAAGGGGATCAATGCCACAAGAAGCCCCAGGATGAGATAGTAACCATACATGACGAGCAGCTACGCCAAGGCCATATATAGCCGATAAAATGGCGACGATGTGAAAGAACTTCCGCGAGGAATGGAAGCTCGCAGCAAATAAACAAGAAATGCCAATGCCCAGATACCCAACTCTTTGCAAGATGCACAATGGACAAGGCAAAAAGCTGACGCCTTGGTAGCCAACCTGTTGCAATATCACTGCAAAGATAACCAAGCTAAGACTAATGAACGAGAGATAGAGGTATTGAGCACGAGTCATCCCTTAATCATAGTGGGAGATGGGCTCAATCGGCAGAAAGACCTGCCTTATTACCAAAAGTGCATTGGTTATGAAAAGTTAATCCATCAAACCCTCAAAAAATGAGCAGATTTTGAGGATAATCAAGGTTTTGCAAATTTATTAAAAGCTTGTTATGGCCGCATAT
Organism: Polynucleobacter necessarius; assembly: GCF_900095195.1. Lineage (NCBI taxonomy): Bacteria > Pseudomonadati > Pseudomonadota > Betaproteobacteria > Burkholderiales > Burkholderiaceae > Polynucleobacter > Polynucleobacter necessarius. The sequence goes on along the minus strand of NZ_LT606950.1, from coordinate 382,732 downwards.
CACACCGAAACCGTTTTAACCGTCCACCACTGGAACGACACCCTATTTAGCTTCACCACCACCCGTAACAAAGGCTTACGCTTCCGTAGTGGCCACTTCTTAATGATTGGTCTTGAGGTTGAAGGCAAACCACTCGTTCGCGCTTACAGCGTCGCTAGCCCGAACTATGAAGAGCATTTGGAATTCTTAAGCATTAAGGTTCAAGATGGCCCCCTAACCTCACGCCTACAAAAAATCCAAGTGGGTGACCCCATTTTGGTGAGCGAAAAGTCCGTTGGCACTTTAGTGCTTGACGACCTCAACCCAGGTAAACACCTTTACTTATTTAGCACTGGCACTGGACTTGCGCCCTTTATGAGCATTATTCGCGATCCAGAGACTTACGAAAAGTTTGAGGAAGTTGTATTGATTCATGGGGTTCGCTTAGTTAGCGAGCTAGCCTATGCTGATTACATTAAAAATGAATTAACGCAAGATGAATATCTAGGCGAATTGATCCGTGAAAAACTCATCTACCACCCAACCGTTACCCGTGAAGCCTTTAAGCACACTGGTCGCTTAACTACCGCTATTGAATCAGGTCAACTATTTAAAGACATCGGCTTGCCGCCTCTTGATCCTGAAGTTGACCGTGCCATGATTTGCGGCAGCCCATCCATGCTAAAAGAAACGTCAAAAATGCTTGATGCCAAAGGCTTTAAGGTCTCACCAAGTCTTGGACAGCTGGGTGACTACGTATTTGAACGTGCATTCGTAGAAAAATAAACGAATACTAAATTCTTAGTTAATAAAAAGGGTGCGCATTAGCACCCTTTTTATTTATCTGCATTTGATTTAATATGGTGTATGTTCGTAAAAATTTTCAGCCACACCTTCCTTGCTCACATGCCCGGCAATCAACACCACTCCCAAAACAAAACTGCCAACGATGCCTAAACCTAGCAGGTAGTCTAATAGACTGCCTCCTTGGAGATATAAGTTTGCTAAAAAACATTCTTTGAGCCAAGATGCACTGATAAACCAATTAACCCAACCCCTGCAAGCGCATATGCCGAGCTTGAAGAACCCTTTGCATAATTCATTTTCATACGATTAAAAGGCCACTTTTCAGTGGCCTTTTTATTTCTACTCTAACCAAACTGATGGTTATCTATGCTGGGAGCGAATACGATGCAATACAGCAATCATCCTATCCACCTCTTGCAAGTATTGTAAAAAGCTAAGGATGGTCTAACGGTCGTTTCTACCCCCATGCGACGCAAGATAGGCTGCGCACAGTGGTGTCCTGAGCGAACTGCAATACCCTCTTTATTTAACGCCGCACCAATATCCTCAGTCTTGATTCCTGGAATCACAAACGATAAAACGCTAGATAAAACGCTAGCCTTATGTTGTGCAGTCCCAATCAATCGAATACCGGGAACATCTTTGAGTAAGCGGGTTGCATATAACAAGAGTTGATGCTCGTATTGATCAATTAAATCTATGCCAACAGAGTTGACGTAATCACTGGCGGCACCAAAACCTACCGCATCCGCAATATTGCCTGTACCCGCCTCAAAACGGCTTGGAGCATCATGAAACTTGGTGTGCTCAAACGTCACATCTTGAATCATATTGCCGCCACCTTGCCATGGCTGAGTGGCATTAAGCAAATCTTCTTTGCCATACAGAGCGCCAATACCCGTTGGTCCAAAAGCCCTGTGTCCAGAAAATACAAACCAGTCCGGATTGAGGTCTTGCAGATCCACTCTCATATGCGAAATGGATTGGGCACCGTCCAGCAGCACCCTCACTCCAGCGGCATGCGCAATTTCAATAATCTTCTTAGCTGGCGTAATCGTACCCAATGCATTGGATACGTGGGTAAAACTCACAAGCTTAGTGCGACTATTGAACAGCTTCTGATACTCATCCAACAGCAACTCGCCATCATCATTAACGGGTATCACACGAATACTTAATCCTTTTTCTTTGGCCAACAACTGCCAAGGAACAATGTTTGCGTGATGCTCAAGATTACTGAGAATGATTTCATCGCCCTCTTTGAGGTTTTGGCGGCCCCAACTTTGTGATACCAAGTTGATAGCTTCGGTCGTACCACGCACAAAAACGATTTCATTAACCGATTTAGCGTTGAGAAATACTCTTACCTTTTCACGAGCACCTTCATAAGCATCGATTGCGCGCGCAGCTAATTCATGGGCAGCACGGTGAATATTGGGATTCTCGTGCTCATAAAAATAGCTAATACGATCAATCACTGCTTGGGGCTTTTGGGTTGTCGCAACGTTATCAAACAAGACTAATTGACGACCATTGACTCGCTCAGAAAGAATCGGAAAATCTTTTCGAACCAATAATGGATCAAGCGCTGTATTCTGACTTTTAGTAACTGGCACTTCATTCAGAAATACTTGATTCACTAATGGGTCGTTGCTTGGATTAGACAAATCATTCAGAAATGAATTAGGAATGAATTGTTCAAATCCAAAGCTTTTGCCCAATATTAAGTGGGGCCTACTTTATGGCGTCATCCTTTGTAACGCTCGTGCCATGGGTGAGTTTGGCGCCGTCTCGGTCGTTTCGGGACACATTCGCGGCTATACCAACACCATTCCGTTGCAGGTTGAAATTCTCTATAACGAATACAACTTTGTCGCTGCAGTTGCTGTGGCGTCCTTATTAGCCCTATTAGCACTATTAACTCTAGCCGCCAAAACCTATGTGGAATGGCGTCTGAAATTCGAAACAAACGCAGCCCCAGCAATTGAAGGACCACTATGAGTATTGAAGTAAAAAATATCAACAAAACCTTCGGGAACTTTGTTGCGCTAAATAACGTCTCTCTGGATTTTCCCTCCGGAGAACTAGTCGCCCTCCTAGGTCCATCTGGCTGCTGGAAAACCACTCTGTTGCGTATTATTGCGGGCCTCGAAACACCTGATAGTGGAACCATTATTTTGGATGGCGTAGACACTTCCACTACCCCCGTACGAGATCGTCAAGTGGGGTTTGTATCCAGCACTATGCACTGTTTAAGCACATGACAGTATTTGATAACGTTGCCTTTGGCCTACAAGTCAAGAATCGCAAAGAGCGTCCTAGCAAAGAAGAAATTGCAGATAAAGTCCATGAGTTATTGAAGTTAGTAAAGACAAATTGAAGCACGATCAATCAGAGTCGATTTCTCAAGGCGCTTCCGTTCTCGCCTGTGCACGCCCACATGAGTTGGATATTGTTACCGAGGATCAATCAACTGATGGTGTACTTGCCAAGATTGATCGTATTTTTGTCCTTTGGTTTGAATTTACGTATCGAATTATCATCATTATGACTGAAGTTGGCAATGCACTTGCCACCTCTCAATCCGGGGTAAGTAAGCACATCTTGGATCTCGAGGATGAATTGGGCATTGAGCTCTTTGTCCGCAAAGGCAAGCGCCTTCTTGGCCTTACCGAACCTGGCAAAGAACTCTTAACGATCGTCGCGCGTATTTTGCTAGATACTAAAAACATTAAACAGCTGGGTGCTCAATTTAGTCAGGCAGATAAAGGCCAACTCACAACTGCAACGACCCATACACAAGCGCGCTATGCCCTGCCAAATGTTGTCAGTCAATTTAAGAAGAAGTTCCCGGGCGTTCATCTAGCACTTCATTAAGGCAGCCCACAAGAAATTGTGGAGTTATTACTAGAGGGTCAGGCGGATATTGGTATTGCCACCGAAGCTTTAGAAGGCATTCCTGAGCTCGTTACGTTTCCGTACTATTCATGGCACCACACTGCAGTAGTGCCGAAAGACCGCCTTCTTGAAGGTAAGCAAAATTTAACTCTTGAAGATCTTGCTGAATTTCCGATCGTTACCTATCACGAAGGATTCACTGGCAGAAAATTGGTTGATAAAACTTTTGCTAAAGCTGGAATTACGCCCGATATCGTAATGTCCGCACTTGATGCTGACGTTATAAAAACTTACGTTGAATTAGGCCCGGGGATTGGCATCATCGCATCCATGGCATATCAAACTGATCGAGACACAAAATTGAGCCTATTGGATGTCGGCCAACTATTTGAGGACAACACCACTCGGATTGCACTACGAAAAGGCACCTTTTTGCGCGGATTTGCCTATGAATTCATCGAGTTATGCTCACCCAAGCTTGATGAAGCCAAAGTAAAAGCGGCACTCAAGCCTGAGTCTGATATTGATTTGGATTAAAAAGTAGTTTTAGGCAGGTAAATCACTCGTTTCCATTACTTTTATATATAAAAAGATGACTTTTATATATTTGTAAGTAATAAAAATAGCCAATAAACTGCTGTGTCAGAGCTGGAGGCAGCCTATTTGCCCCCTCTCGGAGTATGTAAATGACCCAGCAAAACCTTCAAAATTCCCTCGAAAAACCGACTTTTTGGTCCATTCCACCAAGCACTCTTACGCCAACTGAACTTGCTGATAAATCAACTGTTTTAAAGAAGCGCCTGTCCGATATATCTAAACGGTTTTCAGATGTTCGTTTTGCAACCAGCCTAGCTGCTGAAGACATGGTCGTTACCGATGCGATTACCAAGGCCAATGCCAATATCAAGTTTTTACCTTGGCGACGGGTCGCTTGCATCAAGAAACCGTCGATATGGTCAAAACAACTGAAGACCACTATGGCGTTGCAATCGAAAAAGTCTACCCTCAAGAGAACGATGTACAAGCATTCATCGATCAGTACGGCATATCAAAATGCGCATCAAAACGTAGTGCGCTTCATTACCGCTGGTAGCGTTGATGATGGCAGGAGCACTTTAATTGGTCGTCTACTTTATGACACGAAATCGATTTTGGTAGACCAACTTGAGTCCATTTCTAAGACGAAACATGCGCGCGTTACCTCCTCTGATGCTGTGGTAGATTTGGCGCTTTTAACTGATGGCCTGGAAGCTGAGCGTGAACAAGGTATCACCATTGATGTAGCGTATCGCTATTTTTCAACACCGAAGCGTAAATTTATTACGGCTGACGCTCCTGGTCACGAACAGTACACTCGCAATTTGGTTACGGGAGCATCCCAATCTGATGTAGCAGTCATATTAGTAAATGCGATTCGCGTTGATCTCACCACTAGCCCAGCGACATTACTCGCCCAAACTAAGCGTCATGCAGCGATTGTGCATCTATTAGGCTTGCGTCACGTGGCATTTGCCATCAACAAGATGGACTTGTTTGAATTTGATGAGAGGGTTTACAACACCGTCAAATCCGCCATTGAAGACCTCGCCAGCAAAATTAGTTTGCCCACTCCAACATTAATTCCCATCTCAGTCTTATTTGGGGCCAATGTTGTTACCAGAAGCCAACACACCCCTTGGTATAATGGCTCTACTCTGCTGGAATTACTCGAAGGTCTTGATACCAGCCCTGAATCCGAAAAATTAGCCTTACGCTTCTCCGTGCAATATGTAGCACGTCAGAATGGATGCGCTTCAGATGATTTCCGTGGCTATCTCGGCGAGATTAAATTCGGCAGCGTTCGCAAAGGCCAAAAGATTAGGGTATTACCAGGCGGCTCGGAAGCTACGGTTACTGAGATTTATCTCGGGAATGGCTCAGGCAGCAAAGGTAATAATGCTGTGGAATCTGCTCAAACTGGCGAAGCCGCAGCAATTCAATTGGCTGAGGATATTGACGTATCGCGTGGCTCTTTATTTATTAGCGCTGAAGATACCAATCCGCCCGTACTTAGCAAACAACTTTCCGCTGATTTATGCTGGTTAGATAGCGAGCCACTCTCTCTGAGTCGTAAATACGCGCTGCGTCACACCACCAATACGGTTGGCGCAAAGGTTAAAAATATCCAACAAGTCTTGGATGTTCAGACCTTATCGCATGCCAGTGATGTCCATGCGCTTTCTACCAATGAAATTGGGCGAGTGGATTTTATTTTGCAAAAGCCGATTGTTGCGGACTTATTCGACCAATCTCCGCGTACTGGTGCGTTTATCTTGATTGACGAAGCCACAAATCATACTGTTGCTGCTGGCATGATTCGCGAGGCAGTTTCGCAATAAAAGTTTGCCGGGCGGATGAAAACCTAATGAATGAGGTGCTTATCTGCCCGAAATATCTGACTTAGCTCAGAGGCAGAATTTTTACTAAAAAGTACAGGCACGCCCAACTCTTCCGCATCACGCTTAATCTTTTTAGCCATGCCGTGATTAAGATAATTAATCAAAATCACAACTAAACGCGCACTCTGTGGCATAAACCGATGGGTATTACCATTTCGTCTTGCATCCCAATGCAAAATGTCATTAAAGCCGTTCTGGGCTAAATATTTCATGATACTCGAAATACGATCACCACCCACTATCAATACCGTCATGTTGATTCCTGAAGTTCTGTTGCATTCAGTGTAGGAATTGCAGTCTTGTAAGTGAACTAAGAAATTCAGAATTCGAAAGATGATTAGTTCATTAGATCAATCTGTGGATTGTTAATCACCACCAAAAAGAAAAGCCACCCCGAAGGATGGCTTAAAAAGATTTATGGAGGTACTACGGAAAACACACTACAGAATGAACAACTTCATATTAGTGGTTACCATCCATGGCGCTGACCATCAATGCATTCATTTGAACGCAATGCGCTAAATTAGTGCCTGGATTGATCTGTTTTAGTGATTTTCCTTGGCGTGATTAATCGAGTACTTGGGAATTTCAATCACGAGGTCCTCTTTGGCCACAATGGCTTGGCAAGAAAGACGGGATTGGGGATTTAAACCCCAAGCCCGATCCAGCATGTCTTCCTCATTTTCATCGGGGGGATTCAGGCTTTGGTAACCCTCTTTGACGATCACGTGACAGGTAGTGCAGGCACAAACCATATCGCAAGCATGCTCAATCGGAATATCGTTCTCGAGCAATGCCTCGCAAATTGAAGTGCCTGGTGATGCTTCAACGACTGCGCCTTCTGGGCAATATTCACTGTGGGGAACAACAACAATTTGCGTCATGGTGTTATCTATTTTTATGAAATACTCTATATCTCAGCAACATTCTTGCCTGATAGTGCCTTTTGAATACTGGAGTTCATGCGTTTTTGCGCAAACGCATCGGTTGCTTTTGCAGCATGATCAACCGCTTTCCGGACCACAGAACTATCGGTCTCTTCCAACAAAATCTTTTGCAGCTTCGCCATCTCTTGATCAATAGCCGCCTGCTCCTCTAGAGTCAGCAAATGGCGATCACTGTCTAAAGCTGTTTGCACAGCATCCAATAAACGTTGGGCGCTTACTTGCTCCTCACGCAATGACCGCGCCAACAGATCTTCTTTAGCGGAGGCAAATCCATCTTGTAGCATGCGCGTGATTTCAGCATCCGTTAAACCATACGAAGGCTTGATATCGATGAAAGCTTGGACTCCAGAACCTTGCTCAGTAGCGCTGACCGATAGCACCCCATCAGTGTCAACCTGAAAAGTCACTCGAATGCGAGCGGCACCTGCCACCATCGGTGGAATACCGCGCAACTCAAAACGACCAAGAGATCGGCAGTTCTGCACTAACTCACGCTCACCCTGGACAACTTGTATTGCTAGCGCAGTTTGCCCATCCTTAAAGGTTGTGAAATCCTGCGCTCTAGCAACTGGAATCGGCGTATTACGTGGAATGATTTTTTCAACCAATCCGCCCATGGTTTCAATACCGAGGGAGAGTGGAATGACATCGAGTAATAACCACTCATCATCTTTACCTTGATTACCTGCCAACAAATCCGCTTGCATTGCTGCACCAAGAGCCACCACTTGATCTGGATTTAAATTATTTAAGGGTTGGGTTCCAAACAATTCGCCAACAGCACGTTGCACGTTTGGCATCCGTGTCGATCCGCCAACCATGACTACACCTTTTACCTCTTCAGCCTTAAGGCCAGCATCTCGCAATGCTTTTTTACAGGCTATAAGGGTTTTATTTACCAAGTTCTGAGTAATCTCAAAAAACTGGGCCTGACTAATACCAACATTAACGACCGTACCATCCGAAAGGGTCTCATGCACACGCGCTAAGGGGTTGTGACTGAGCAACTCTTTGGCATGTTTACACGCTTGAAGCAAGGTACGCTGATCATGAATCGATAGCGGTGGTAATTTAGCCTGCTCAATTACCCAACAGTAGAGACGATGATCAAAGTCATCGCCGCCTAAAGCAGAATCACCGCCAGTGGAAAAAACTTCAAATACCCCCCTACTCATCCGCAGGATTGAGATATCAAACGTGCCACCACCTAAGTCATATACCGCATAGATTCCTTCGGAGGCATTATCTAAACCGTAAGCAATTGCTGCAGCGGTTGGCTCATTTAGCAGGCGTAATACTTCAATTCCAGCCAGCTTTGCTGCATCTTTGGTTGCTTGACGTTGTGCATCATCAAAATACGCTGGTACCGTAATCACAGCGCCCACAATCTCATCATTCACCGAATCTTCAGCCAGTTGACGCAAGCGCGCCAAAATTTCGGCCGACACTTCGACTGGACTTTTATCGCCTACAACGGTTCGTAGTTTGAGCATGCCAGGTTGATCAACGAAATCGTATGGTGCGTTCTCAATGTGCTCCACATCTGTAAGCCCGCGACCCATAAAGCGCTTTACGGAAACAATCGTATTCTTAGGATCACTCACCACATGTTCTAGCGCCTCAAACCCTGCTTGAGTGTGGCCATTTGGCAAATACCGCACCACTGATGGCAGCAATTCGCGTCCTTGCTCGTCTGCAAGCACTTTTGGTAATGCATCTTGAATAATCGCTACTAAAGAATTCGTTGTTCCCAAATCGATTCCCACCGCAATGCGACGCTGATGGGGCGCAAGCGACTTACCGGGTTCAGAAATTTGTAGGAGTGCCATGGAACGATAGTGTACGGGTAGACTAGATTAAGGCTGCAATAGCATCATCAAGCTCAGCAGCAAACTTATCAATAAATAAGAGGCCACGCAAAAGCTCAGCGGCACGCTGATAGTTTTTAGCGCCGTCTATAGCCTGGACAATTTCCATCAATGTATCTTCTTTGGATTGCTCTACTTCAGACATCAATTCTTCTAAGGCCGGCAAATCTTCTGCTTGCTCATCCAGGCTTTCGCGCCATTCCATCTGCTTCATGAGAAAGACGGCCGGCATGGCAGTATTGGTTTCCAGGGTGGCATCTACACCATGCAATTGGCAGAGATATAAACCTCGTTGAATAGGATTCTTCAGTGTTTGGTGCGCGGTATTGGCTAATGTAGCCATTTGCATTGCTATCCGTTGCTCCGACTTGCTGCCGCGTGCATGGCGATCAGGATGCACTTCTTTTTGGATGGTTAGGTATGCCTGATCAAGCGCAGGCAAATCGATTTTGAATTGCTGGTTTAGGCCAAAGAAGCGAAAGTAATCGTCAGACGCGGAAGGATTCGCCACAACCACACTCGTCTTTTACGTTGGGATTTTGAAACTTAAATCCTTCGTTCAAACCCTCACGCACGAAATCCAATTCTGTTCCATCTAAGTAAGCCAAGCTCTTTGGATCAACAAATACTTTTACGCCATTTGACTCAAATACCTGGTCTTCAACAGCAGGTTCATCCACATACTCGAGCTGATACGCTAAGCCTGAACAACCCGTAGTGCGCACGCCTAAACGTAGGCCGCAACCTTTACCGCGCTTCTCAAGATTGCGAGTAACGTGTTTTGCTGCTTTTTCAGTTAAGGTAATTGCCATGATGATTCAGTTATTGCTTATTTGGTTGGATATTTTTCTTTATAGTCAGCAACCGCAGCCTTGATTGCATCTTCCGCCAAAATCGAGCAGTGAATTTTCACAGGTGGCAATGCTAACTCTTCAGCAATTAAAGAGTTCTTAATTTCTAATGCTTGATCCAAGGTCTTACCCTTGACCCATTCAGTAACCAATGAAGATGAGGCAATTGCAGAGCCACAACCATACGTTTTGAACTTGGCATCCTCAATCACGCCTTGATCGTTCACACGAATCTGTAGCTTCATCACGTCACCACATGCCGGCGCCCCAACCATGCCGGTACCAACGCTGGTGTCACTCTTTTCAAAAGAGCCAACGTTGCGGGGATTTTCATAATGGTCAATGACTTTTTCGCTGTATGCCATGGTATTTCCTCGTTAACTTTTCAATATATCTTTTAGTGTGCAGCCCATTGAATCGTGCTTAAGTCGATTCCATCTTTGTACATTTCCCACAGTGGAGAAAGTTCGCGTAATTTCGCAATCTTGTCTTTAACTAACTGAATGGTGAAGTCCACCTCTTCTTGAGTTGTAAAGCGACCCAAGGTAAAGCGAATGGAGCTGTGTGCCAATTCATCGTTACGACCGAGCACGCGCAAAACGTACGAAGGCTCTAGGGAGGCAGAGGTGCAAGCAGAACCGGATGAGATCGCTAAATCTTTGAGCGCCATCATCATGGATTCGCCTTCAACATAGTTAAAACTGATATTGAGGTTGTGCGGCACACGACTATCCATGTCACCGTTCACATACACCTCTTCAATATCTTTTAAACCATCAAGCAAGCGGTCGCGCAACGCACGAATACGCTTACTCTCTTCGGCCATCTCGAGACGCGCAATGCGGAATGCTTCACCCATACCCACAATTTGGTGAACCGCCAAGGTGCCAGAACGCATACCGCGCTCATGGCCGCCACCATGGATCTGGGCCTCAATACGAATACGGGGCTTACGGCGCACAAATAAGGCGCCAATGCCTTTAGGACCATAGGTCTTGTGCGCTGAAAAGCTCATCAAGTCCACTTTAATTTTTTCTAAATCGATTTCTACTTTGCCAGTAGCTTGCGCTGCGTCAACATGAAAGATAACGCCACGTGAGCGGCAGAGTTTACCGATACGTGGAATGTCTTGCACAACGCCGATTTCGTTGTTGACATACATTACCGAAGCCAAAATGGTGCCAGGCTTCATTGCGGTTTCCAATTGCACGAAGTCAATCAAGCCATTGGGCAACACATCTAAATACGTCACCTCAAAACCTTCTCGCTCAAGTTCGCGACAAGTATCCAAGGTCGCCTTGTGCTCAGTCTTCACCGTAATAATGTGATTGCCACGATCCTTATAGAAATGGGCTGCACCCTTTAGAGCTAAGTTGATGCTCTCAGTCGCTCCGCTCGTAAATATAATTTCTCTTGGATCAGCATGAACTAGTAGAGCCACTTCTGAACGCGCCCACTCAACAGCCTCTTCTGCAGCCCAACCATAGGCATGGCTACGGGATGCCGCATTGCCAAATTGCTCACGCAAATACGGCAACATCTTGTCAACCACACGCGGATCAATCGGTGTAGTTGCTGAATAATCCATGTACACTGGAAAGTGTTTTGGACTAAACATTGGAACCGGTTGTTGAGGCAGTATTCTTGGTGCGTTCATATTGTGTTTCAAATAATGTAAGAGTTAGCTTTGTCGCGCCAAATTAAATACGGAGTTCACCAGCGGCACTTTGGTTACAGGCCCCTTTTCGCAGCAACAGCTGGAGTAAGTTTTTCCGCTTTTGCGCTTTCTACTTTGACTTTTTTCTGGCGCATATCCTGAATCACTACGCCACGCCCCTCTTGCTGCTGAACCAAATCTTTCAGAGTCACCGAGCTGAGATACTCAACCATTTTTAAATTGAGATTGCTCCACAGATCGTGTGTCATACAACAGCCATGACTATCTTCCTCTGATTGACAGTTTCCTTTTCCGCCACACTGAGTGGCATCCAATGGCTCATCGACAGCCACAACAATGTCGGCAACACTTACCTCATTGGATGGGCGAGCGAGCGTATACCCGCCACCAGGGCCACGCGTACTGTCCACGATGTTGAATCGACGTAATTTGCCGAATAACTGTTCGAGGTAAGAGAGTGAAATTTTTTGTCGCTGACTAATTCCGACAAGCGTTACAGGCCCGTGCGCCTCGCGCAGAGCCAAATCAATCATCGCGGTTACTGCAAAACGACCTTTAGTAGTAAGTCTCATATGTCACCTTGACAATGGATTGTTATGGACAGCCAATGGACGGGTCGGTAATACCCAACCATTACGCTCAACTTTACCATAAGACCCAGCAAACTGCTCGGGAATTATCCCAAAAATCCCCCTTGAAAGCGAGGAATTAAAGCATCGGGTCCCGAGAGCGAGCCCCAAACGCCATTTCTTTGATCTTGGTGAGCCTATCTCGCGTATTAGCAGCCTTTTCAAATTCCAAATTTTTGGTTTCAGCGTTCATTTGTTTTTCTAAGCGCTTGATTTCATTAGATAAATCTTTCTCGCTCATATCCTCATAGCGAGCACGCTCCTGCTCTACCTGCATCTCTTGATGTTTCTCTTTGACGTCATAAACGCCATCAATAATGTCTTTAATGCGTTTCTGCACGCCCTTAGGCTTTATCCCGTGCAGCGTATTGAAGGCTATCTGCTTGGCACGACGACGCTCAGTCTCCCCCATCGCGCGGCGCATGGAATCCGTTATTTTGTCGGCATACAGAATAGCTTTGCCACGGACATTTCGGGCCGCTCGCCCGATGGTCTGAATTAAGGATCGTTCAGAACGCAAAAAGCCTTCTTTATCGGCATCCAAAATCGCCACTAGGGATACTTCAGGAATATCCAATCCCTCGCGCAACAGATTGATGCCCACCAACACATCAAATACACCGAGCCGCAAATCGCGCAAAATTTCGACGCGCTCGACCGTATCAATATCAGAGTGCACGTAACGTACTTTGACACCATTGTCCGATAAAAAATCGGTTAACTGCTCTGCCATCCACTTGGTAAGTACAGTCACTAATACGCGCTCACCAACCTTTACGCGTTCATGAATTTGACTAAGCAGATCATCCACTTGGGTGCTTGCTGGCAAAACTTCAATTTCCGGATCAACCAATCCAGTTGGTCTTGCTACTTGCTCAACAACTTGTCCTTGATGTGCATTCTCATATTCCGCTGGTGTTGCAGACACAAAAATAGTTTGGCGCATTTTGGTTTCAAACTCGACAAACTTGAGAGGTCGATTGTCCATTGCTGAAGGCAAGCGAAAACCAAACTCCACCAGGGTATGTTTGCGCGATTTATCGCCGTTGTACATCGCGTTCAACTGGCCAATCAAGACGTGGCTCTCATCCAAAAACATCAGCGCATCATTCGGCAAATAATCCACCAAGGTCGGGGGAGCTTCACCCGGTGCGGCACCAGAGAGATGGCGTGAGTAGTTCTCAATGCCCTTACAGAAGCCGAGCTCATTAAGCATTTCCAAATCAAATCGGGTGCGCTGTTCCAGCCGTTGCGCCTCTACCAGCTTGCCATCTTTAACAAACTCATCTAACCGAATGCGCAACTCTTCTTTAATCGTTTCAATGGCTTTGAGCACTGTCTCGCGAGGGGTCACATAGTGCGAACTTGGATAGACCGTAAAGTGAGGAATCTTTTGCCGAATTTTTCCCGTTAGCGGATCAAAGAACTGCAAACTTTCTACTTCGTCATCAAATAATTCAACCCGCACAGCCAGTTCATTATGTTTTGCTGGGAAAATATCAATCGTGTCACCACGCACTCGAAACACGCCACGCTTGAAATCCATTTCATTGCGTTCATATTGCATCGCGACGAGTCTTGCCAAAATTTCACGCTGACTCATCTTGTCGCCAGGTCGCAATGTCATCACCATGCTGTGATAGTCACCGGGATTTCCAATACCGTAAATTGCAGATACCGTAGCAACAATGATGACGTCGCGACGCTCTAACAAACTCTTCGTGGCAGACAAACGCATTTGCTCAATATGCTCGTTGATCGAAGAGTCTTTTTCGATAAACAGGTCGCGCTGAGGAACATAGGCCTCCGGTTGGTAATAGTCGTAGTAGCTTACGAAGTATTCCACCGCGTTTTTAGGGAAAAATTCCCGAAATTCGCTATAGAGCTGAGCCGCCAAGGTCTTGTTCGGGGCAAAAACGATGGCTGGACGCCCTGTTCTAGCGATGACGTTGGCCATTGTGAAGGTCTTACCTGAGCCAGTTACCCCGAGGAGAGTCTGAAAGGTCAACCCATCCTCAACCCCCTCTACCAGACCCCCGATCGCCGCTGGCTGGTCTCCGGCTGGAGGGAAAGGTTGATAGAGCTGATAAGGTGACCCAGGAAAGCTAACAAACTTGGTTGGATCCAGATCATGCCCTACCTCGCCCAACGGGTCTGCAGCAGGGTTTTTCTGCGCTTCCTGGACTTCCATTTTGGGGCTATTTTTGGGTGACTTAGGGGGCATCTCGGCTATCATTTCATCTATGAGATTTATTCACAGCGAATTTAGTACAAACATTGATTTTGCCGTTTTTATTTAGAAATAGTTGATTCTGACTTCAAAAACAGACAATTAAGCCCAATTTAACGTCAATTACCCGAAAAACCGACTTTAATTCACCATTTAACCACTACGTTTAGATCACATGACCCTGTTTGCATCCGTCCAGCTCGCCCCTAAAGATCCCATTTTTGGCCTCACCGAAACATACGTTGCTGATCAGCGTCCTGACAAAGTGAATTTAGGTGTTGGCGTCTACTACACAGACGAAGGCAAAGTGCCCCTCTTGCAAGCCGTTATCAAAGCTGAAGAAGCGATTGTGGCGAAACACTCTCCACGTAGCTATATTCCGATTGAAGGCCCAAACCCTTACAACAGCGCAGTACAAAATTTATTGTTCGGTGCCGATTCTGCGCTGATCAAAGATGGTCGCGTAGTCACTGCTGAATGCTTAGGCGGCACTGGCGCATTGCGTGTTGGCGCAGACTTTATTAAGCGTCTGAACTTGGGTGCACCTTGCGCTATTAGCAACCCTACCTGGGAAAACCATCGCGGCATTTTTGAATCTGCGGGGTTTGACGTCGTTGAGTACACCTACTTTGACGGCAAAACACGCGGTGTCGATTTCGATGGCATGGTGAAGTCTTTAGAGTCTTTCCCTAAAAACACAACGGTGTTATTGCATGCTTGCTGTCACAACCCGACTGGCGCAGATATCACGGAAGCACAGTGGCGCCAAGTGATCGATATCTGCAAGAACAAAGGCTTAATTCCTTTCTTAGATATGGCCTATCAAGGCTTTGCAGCCGGGATTAAGCAAGATGGCATTGCTGTTCGCCTCTTCGCGGAATCTGGCATGTCATTCTTTGTATCCAGCTCCTTTTCCAAATCATTCTCACTCTATGGTGAGCGTGTTGGCGCACTATCAATCGTGACTCAAAGCAAAGACGAATCCACGCGCGTACTTTCTCAATTGAAGCGTGTTATTCGTACAAACTATTCCAACCCACCAACTCATGGCGCTGCTATTGCTGCCGCTGTTTTAAATTCACCTGAACTTCGTCAGCTTTGGAAAGATGAATTAGCACAGATGCGTGACCGTATTAAAGCAATGCGTCATGGCTTAGTGGAAAAATTAGCCGCTGCTGGGGTTCAGCAAGATTTTGCTTTTATTGAAAAGCAGCACGGTATGTTTTCTTACTCAGGCTTAACTGCCGAGCAAGTGGATCGCTTACAGAAAGAAGATGGCATTTATGCCCTCTTCACTGGACGCATTTGTGTGGCTGCGCTCAATACCAAAAATATTGATAAAGTAGCCAAAGCAATCGCCCGCGTACTTGCCTAAAGGCTAGTTAGCGGTTATATCGATTTACAGGAGGTATCATGCTTTATCAGTTACACGAATTCCAAAAAGCCTTACTTCAGCCCATCAGCTCTTGGGCGCGCGCTGCCTCTGAGGCTTTCGTTAATGCCTCAAACCCAGCTTCTAAGGTACCTGGATCGGAGCGTTTAGCTGCCAGCTATGAACTTCTGTATCGCTTAGGCAAGAACTATAAAAAACCCGAGTTTGGCATTCGTTCGGTAATGGCTCATGGCCATGAAGTTGCGATTCATGAAATTACGAAGGTCACTAAACCATTCTGTAAATTAATTCGCTTTAAGCGTTTCTCAGATGATGCAGAAACCATCAAGAAACTCAAAGAGGATCCATCTGTATTGATCGTGGCACCGTTATCTGGCCACCGCGCAACTCTCTTGCGCGATACCGTACGCACCCTTTTGCAAGATCACAAGGTCTACATCACCGACTGGATTGATGCACGCAACGTTCCCGTGAGCGAAGGTGAGTTTGGTCTAGACGACTATGTTCATTATGTTCAAGAATTCATCCGCTTTATCGGCGCAGAAAACTTACATGTGATCTCAGTATATCAGCCGACAGTTCCAACCTTGGGCGCCATTTCTCTCATAGCCTCCGCAGGCGAAGCAACCCCTGCTTCCATGATCATGATGGGTGGTCCAATCGATGCACGCAAGCCCCCAACCGCTGTGAATAACTTAGCGGAACAAAAGTCACATGATTGGTTTGAGAGCCACGTGATTTATAAGGTTCCCCCAACCTATCCTGGCGCTGGACGTCGTGTCTATCCTGGTTTCTTGCAACACACTGGCTTTATCGCCATGAACCCACAGAACCATTTGCAATCCCATTGGGATTACTTTGCGAATTTGGTTCGCGGCGATGAAGAGGATGCTGAGGCGCATATCCGCTTCTATGATGAATACAACGCTGGATTGGACTTAGATGCCAAGTTCTACCTGGATACGATCAAAACGGTATTCCAAGAATATGCATTACCAAACGGCACCTGGGAAGTGGCTGGCGAGTTGGTCAAACCCCAAGACATTAAAACGACCGCTCTCCTCACGGTTGAGGGCGAGTTAGACGATATTTCTGGAAGCGGTCAAACACGTTCTGCTCATGGCTTATGTGCTGGCATCCCAAAAGAGCGCAAGGATCATTACGAAGTTGCGGGTGCTGGTCACTATGGCATCTTCTCTGGTCGCCGTTGGCGCGATAAGGTGTATCCAAAAATCAAAACTTTCATTCGTGAACAACAAGCAACAAAGAGACATTCGTAATTCAAATCTCGCGCGCGATACAAAACAGGGGGCTGATCAGCCCCCGCTTTACTAGAACTCCTCAGTAATGACTTCTAAACCGGTGAACGAACTCGCCAATCTCTTAGAGGATCTTTTACCTCAAACCCAATGCACAAAGTGCGGCTATCCTGACTGCAGAGGCTATGCAAAAGCCATGGCATCTGGACAAGTCCCTCCAAATCGCTGCCCTCCAGGCGGTATTGAAGGTATCAAAAGACTAAGTCATATCCTAACCCCGATCTATCCTCAAGACGCATTTGAGAAGCATCCAACCATCGATCCAGAATGCGGCATTGAGAGACCCAGGCCAGTAGCGTTTATCGATCCACAAAGATGCATCGGCTGTACGTTGTGCATTCAAGCCTGTCCCGTAGATGCGATTGTTGGTGCCTCCAAACAAATGCATGTCGTGCTGACGGAATGGTGCACTGGGTGTAATCTGTGCATCCTCCCTTGCCCTGTAGACTGCATCAGCATGATCGATGTCACGGGCACTAAAACCGGCTGGAATGCCTGGTCGCAAGACTTAGCAGACATTGCTCGCCAGCGCTACCATCAACGTGAAGCACGCCTTGACCGTGAGCAACGGGATAATGATGAACGCTTAGCGAAAAAAGCAGCTGACAAACTCGCAGCAGTTAATGCGGAACAGCCATTGAGTGCAGAAGAAGAAAAAGAGCGCAAACGTGCGATCATTGCAGCCGCGATTGCGAGAGCACAACAAAAATCATGATGAATCCTGAAAAGCGTCGTGCTTTTTTTGAGCAGCTCAAAGCCAATAACCCCAAACCCACTACCGAACTCGAATACAACACACCCTTTGAGCTCTTAATTGCCGTGCTGCTATCGGCTCAAGCTACCGATGTATCTGTGAATAAAGGCACCCGCAAGCTTTTTAAAGTCGCTAATACTCCCCAAGCACTATTGAACTTAGGTGAAGAGGGTGTGCGCCCTTTTATTCAACACATTGGCCTTTTTAACTCGAAAGGCAAGCATATTCAGGAAACCTGTCGCCTCTTAATAGAAAAACATGGTGGCGAAGTTCCACAAACGCGCGAAGAGCTCGAAGCACTTCCAGGCGTTGGTAGAAAAACAACGAATGTCATTCTCAATACAGCATTTGGGCAACCCACCATTGCGGTAGATACACACATCTTTCGGGTTTCTAATCGAACCGGCCTAGCTCCTGGAAAAGATGTGTTGGCAGCAGAGAAACAATTGCTAAAACGCGTACCAAAAGAATACCTAATAGATGCGCACCACTGGTTAATTCTGCATGGGCGATACACTTGTAAGGCACGCAATCCAGATTGCGCACAATGCATCGTAGAGCCATTCTGCGGGTTTAAGCAAAAGACTAGCAAAGGAAATGTTCCTGGCGATATTTAATCCAACCCGTGAAGAGGTTCGCCGCTTTTTCTGCGACACCTGGAAAAAGAAAACCGATCAGCAAATTCTGGATCCCATGCAAACCCTGGCAAGCGATTGGATGGAGCAACATCCCGAATACCATGCTCTCTTAGCCGACCCTGAGGGCGCACTTGAGCAGGATTACGCTCCTGAGCGCGGGGAAACGAACCCGTTCTTGCATCTCTCAATGCATTTGTCTATTAGCGAACAAATTTCGATCGACCAACCGCCAGGCATTAAGGCGATCGCAGAATCACTTTCTAAGAAACTGGGGTCGATGCACGAAGCACAACACCAAATGATGGAGTGCCTAGGTCAAGTGATGTGGGAAGCGCAGCGCGAGGGTAAACCGCTCAGCCCCGAGAACTACCTCGAAGCCCTAAAGCGCTTGATTTAATACATTTGCGAGATTTCTTCGCGGATAGCAGCAGGCAGTTTCTGGGCCAATTTGATTCGACTCTCTAGAATGGATTTAGTAGTTTCTTGAGTTCTTGTTGACCACGCCAATCCTGGAAAAAATGCATCGTCTTTAAACCTTGGAATGACGTGCCAATGAATATGCGGCACCATATTTCCTAGTGCTGCAAGATTGACTTTGTCAGGCTGCATTACATCGCGCATCACCTCCTCAACCGCAAACACTAAAGACATGATGTGTTCGCGCTCACCGCAGGTAAGATCGGACATCTCCGGGACGTGCCGATTCCAAATTACGCGACAGAATCCCGGAAAGTCTGGGTCATTAACCATAATGATGCGGCAATCATCACCACGCCAAATCAGCTCTCCCTCCTGGGGCTTGAGTGTGTCGGTGCAAAGTATGCAATTTGCCATGGAAAGAATGTAAACGAAAACGGCATCTAAGTCACCCTTGTGGGGTAATTTAGATGCCGTGGCAGTAAGGATGTTACTGCTACTACAAGACTACTTAGGGATTCCTAATGGAACTGCTCTTCTTCAGTAGAACCAGTCAATGCGGTAACGGATGACTTACCACCCTGAATAACGGTGGTGACATCATCAAAGTAACCAGTACCCACTTCTTGCTGGTGTGAAACGAAGGTGTAACCACGATCACGTGCAGCAAATTCTGGCTCTTGAACTTTCTCAACATACGCAGTCATGTCACGCTTAGAATAGTCTTGCGCCAAGTCGTACATGTTGTACCACATAGAGTGAATACCAGCGAGAGTAATGAACTGATACTTGTAGCCCATTGCACCCAATTCACGTTGGAACTTCGCAATCGTTGCATCGTCCAAGTTTTTCTTCCAGTTAAAAGATGGTGAACAGTTGTATGCCAACATCTTGCCTGGGAATTTCGCACGAATTGCTTCTGCAAATTGACGCGCAAATTCCAAATCAGGAGTGCCAGTTTCACACCAAACCATATCGGCGTATTCAGCGTAAGCCAAACCACGAGAAATTCTTGATCCAAACCTTTACGTGTATTGTAGAAGCCTTCTGCAGTCAAGAATGGCTTATCGTTTTCATCGTAATCGGATGTCAACAAATCCGCTGTTTCAGCATCGGTACGCGCCAAGATGATGGTTGGAACACCCATGACGTCAGCTGCCAAACGGGCAGCAATCAATTTCTGCACTGATTCTGTTGTTGGCAACAATACCTTGCCACCCAAGTGACCACACTTCTTCACAGATGACAATTGGTCTTCAAAGTGAACGCCTGCAGCGCCATGCTTAGCCAATGTGTGCTCAATCTTCAATGAGCCACGAAGACATACAATGTCCTCTGCTGTGTAACCGCGCTTGATACCTTTCCAGCATGGATTTGTGTCCCAGTCCTTCTGAATTGCTGCAATTTCAGCTTTGCGATCTGCCATGTTATTTCTCCCTAAGTTAAACAAATACTTCAAAATTGGACGACGTTTTAGACCATTTAAGTCTTATGTCTTATATAAGAGTTTATAGGCTTATCAAAACTCAGAAAGGGGAATATCAGATTTTTTGAAAATTATTTAACCGAATAAATTCAGTTACTTAGAAACAAATTCTTATTTTGTGAAATATTGATTCATTTCACAAAATCTACTCTTCGGCTAAGTGGGGCCCCGCATTTTACGCAGTGTAATGATGTTTCATATTATGAAATCTATCAAAGAGATTACTTAGCCTTTGGGGCAATATCCGATGAGACCTTGAATACGGTCGGGATGATCATCAATTGGAATAGGACGATACCAATAAATAGTGCCTTAGGTAAGCCTGCATCCATGAATAAGCCAAAGATAAATGGGCCTACAGCAGCACCTAAATCAATACCTGAGTACACAATGCCGTAAACACGACCAGCCACACCTTGTGGCGTCGCCTTTTTTACCAACAAATCACGAGACGGTGCCACCACACCATATCCAAAACCAAGTGCAAAGAAAATAATCGGAATGAGATCGGACGCGATAAATCCAGTAGCCAGCGCAATGCACAGGAGCACTGTAATAGATAAGCATGTGGAAACAATTTTTTCTGGCGCCTGCAATTTTGCCGCCAGAAATCCACCAAATAAAACGCCACCTGCGCTACCTAATGCCAATAACGTAATGTAATAGCTACCAATACTTAACGGCACTAGGTAAATGGTAAATAGCGCACTCGGCGCAAAGGATTGCAAACTCGAGGTCGGTACCATACTAAAAAAGAAGAACACCCAACACAACCAAACAGCCGGCAACCTCAAAAAGGCAAAGGCGCTCGCTGGAGATGCCCCTGGATTGGCTGCTTGAACACTAGCATGGCTGTCGGCATGACGTTCGTGAAGTTATCCAGCAATTGGCTTTTATTAACCCAAAGAATGAGCAGAATGATTACCTCCAATAAGGCGGCAGATAAAAAAGCTGTGCGCCAATCCGACAATTGGGTAATACAACCATAAATGCTGGTGCAGCAGCCCAACCCAAATATCCGGTTACTCCATGCATGGAGTAAGCATATGGTAAGTTGGGTTGCGACACCTTATGGTTAATCAATGTGTAATCCACTGGATGAAAAATCCCATTGCCGCATCCCGCAATCACCGCACCAACAATCAACATCCAATATCCCGTACTTTGCGAATACGTTAATGCCGCTAATGCCAGCAAACTTACCCCCGCAAATAAGACTGGTCTGGCACCGATACGATCCACCAGAAAACCGGAAGCCGCCTGAATAATGCACGAGGTCACAAAGAAAATAGACATGAGCAAACCGAGCTCGGCATAACTCAATGCAAAGGCATCCTTCAACCATGGAAACATGGGAGGAGGCACTAAATGAAAGAAATGGGAGCTGCCGTGCGCTAGGCTAATGAGACCAATAAGCGGACATCACTGCCACGCCTACCGAGCGCAACAGTCATGTACCGAGTGTACTGGTGCAGGAATATTCCTGCAAAGCATTAAATGAGTACGTTCAGACTTAGTGAACCTGGCGAGTAAAGCTAAATTCGCCATTCTTATCCACATCTACAGGTACTACATCTTTGGGTCCAAATTTTCCCTCCAGAATCATCTTGGAAACTGGGTTTTCAATATGCTGTTGAATTGCACGTTTGAGCGGTCTTGCGCCAAAGATCGGATCAAATCCCACTTCAGCCAATTTACTCAAAGCGGCATCACTCACTTCCAACTGCATATCAACCCTAGCTAGGCGTTCAGAGAGATTTTTCAGTAGGATCTTTGCGATGTTGGCGATGCTATCTTTACCTAATCTATGGAACACGACGATTTCATCGATACGGTTTAAGAATTCAGGGCGGAAATGATTCTTCAACTCTTCAAAGACCGCTTCCTTGATCTCCGCTTGCTTCTTATCGGCCATTGATTGAATCAAATGCGAGCCAATATTGCTAGTCATCACAATCACAGTGTTCTTAAAGTCTACCGTACGACCTTGACCATCCGTCAGACGACCATCATCCAACACTTGCAGGAGGACGTTAAAGACATCGGAGTGGGCTTTTTCGATTTCATCAAACAAGATGACGCTATATGGGTGGCGACGGACCTGCTCAGTTAGGTAACCACCTTCTTCGTAACCTACATAACCTGGAGGCGCACCAATCAAACGCGCAACACTATGTTTCTCCATGAACTCACTCATATCGATGCGAATCAAATGATCCTCGCTATCAAAAAGGAATCCAGCCAAAGCTTTGCACAACTCAGTCTTACCAACACCAGTTGGCCCCAAGAACAAGAATGATCCATAAGGACGATTCTCTTCAGCCAAACCAGCACGGGAACGACGGATCGCATCCGAAACTGCACGAATCGCTTCGTCTTGCCCCACTACACGCTTATGCAACAACTCTTCCATCTTCAGCAACTTGTCGCGCTCGCCCTGCATCATCTTCGATACCGGAATCCCCGTTGCACGAGAGACCACTTCTGCAATCTCTTCGGCACCAACTTGTGTTCGTAATAGCTTGTTCTTAACGACACCATCTTTGTCGCCTTTAGCTTCCGCCGCTGTTGCAGACTTTAATTTCGCCTCGAGCTCTGGAAGCTTGCCGTACTGCAACTCAGCCACTTTCTCGAGCTTGCCTTCACGCTGGAGCTTAGCAATTTCTGCGCGAACTTTTTCGATTTCCTCTTTGAGGTGAGCAGCACCCAAAACAGCGCCCTTCTCGGCCTTCCAGATCTCCTCCAAATCAGCGTACTCAGCTCCCAAGCGCTTAATCTCTTCCTCAATCAGTGCCAAGCGCTTTTGAGAAGCCTCATCTTTTTCTTTTTTAACAGCCTCACGCTCGATCTTGAGCTGAATCAAGCGGCGATCAAGCTTATCCATGACCTCTGGCTTGGAATCAATTTCCATGCGGATGCGCGAACCTGCCTCATCGATCAAGTCGATAGCCTTATCTGGTAAGAAACGATCAGTAATGTAACGGTGCGATAACTCTGCAGCTGCAACGATCGCTGGATCGGTAATTTCAATACCGTGGTGAAGCTCGTAACGCTCTTGCAAACCACGCAAAATGGCAATGGTTGCCTCTACGCTGGGCTCTTCCACCATCACCTTTTGGAAACGACGCTCGAGTGCAGGCTCTTTTTCGATATATTTGCGGTGCTCATCTAGAGTGGTTGCGCCGATGCAATGCAACTCACCACGTGCCAAGGCAGGCTTGAGCATGTTGCCAGCATCCATCGCGCCATCACTCTTACCTGCACCCACCATTGTGTGAATCTCATCGATAAAGATGATGGTTTGACCTTCATCTTTAGCAACGTCGCTGAGAACCGCCTTGAGACGCTCCTCAAATTCACCGCGGTATTTGGCGCCAGCTAATAACAAAGCCATATCTAGTACCAATACACGCTTGTCCTTAAGCGTCTCGGGCACTTCACCGTTGACAATCCGTTGAGCCAAGCCTTCCACAATCGCAGTCTTACCAACACCAGGCTCACCGATGAGTACTGGATTGTTTTTTCCACGACGCTGCAATATCTGAATAGTGCGACGAATTTCGTCATCACGCCCAATCACTGGATCAAGCTTACCCATGCGCGCACGCTCAGTTAAGTCGACTGTGTATTTTTTTAAGGCCTCGCGTTGACCTTCAGCATCTGCACTATTCACCAATTCTCCTCCGCGCACTAAATCAATAGCCGCTTCTAACGATTTCCGATTTAAACCATTCTCACGCGCAACTTTACCAAGTTCACCCTTGTCATCAGCTACCACCAATAGAAATAGTTCGCCAGCGATAAATTGGTCATTGCGTTTATTGGCCTCTTTTTCACATAAATTTAACCAATTACTTAGGTCGCGACCAACTTGTACTTCGCCGCTAGTGCCCTGCACCTCTGGTAGGTTTGCAATAATTTTTTCGACACCCTTTTCCAAGCCAGGCACATTCACGCCAGCACGCGTCAAAAGACTCTTGGAGCCACCGTCCGAATCACGCAACATGGCCAGTAACACATGGGCTGGCTCGATATATTGGTTATCTTTTGCTAAAGCAATGCTCTGAGCTTCACTCAAAGCCTGCTGAAATTTAGTTGTTAATTTATCGATTCTCATTTTTGTATGCCTCAATACTGTCTTTATTTATGCCTATAGAATATAGGGGCAATATTGCCAATTTCAAGGCTTTTAAAGCCTTTTTTAAACCGAATTTGATCTATTTTTGAGCTGGCTTGTTTATCTTCTCGAGTGCTCCGATGGCGGCTACTATGCTGGCATTACAAACCGTCTGGAACATCGACTGGAAGCCCACAACTCTGGAGAAGGAGCACGCTACACACGCTCACGCAGGCCAGTCACTCTTCTAGCCACTCAAGAGCACCCCAATCGCTCAGAAGCTTCGAAGGCGGAAGCGAAGTTAAAGGGTCTGCCCAGAGATCAAAAACTGGCATTTTTCAGCCTTCGTTAATCTACATAAAAAAATCACCCCGAAGGGTGATTTGTTCAGTATTAAAAAGCATCCTTTAAACGCTCTAGCGCAAAAATTTCTCGTAAATGAAGCATTTGGGAGGCTGCGCAGCTCTTTCATTGTCTTCACGCCTTAGCATCGATATCAACCTGCGGCGTCATTCCCAAATGTTTTTGAGTCAAGCCACGCAGTGGACTTTGCTGAGCACTTTCTGCAATCGCTCGATGAAAAAGCCCTCTAGCTGAATCTGAGACCATTAACCAGGTAACACTGCGTCCCCCAGCAGACTCACCAAAAATAGTGACGTTATTGGGATCCCCTCCAAACGCTGCGATATTCTTTTTAACCCATTTCAAAACAGCAATTTGGTCCATCGTGCCGTAATTACCAACAGGCTCACCTCTAGCTTTTGCTTCCTTAATTAACTCCTTGCTCGCAAAGAACCTCAGGGAACCCAGGCGGTAATCAAAGGTGATAACAATAACGCCATTTTTAATCAGATTAATTGGGGTAAATTGCGCATCTCGTGCACCATCTACCAACATACCACCCCCATGAATCCAAACCATCACTGGCAGATTCTTAGCGTTTTGCGTGGGCGTAAATACATTTAAATGCAGGCAGTTTTCATTGCCGGGTGCACGAAGACCAGTACTTAAGTTCTTCACATACGGCTGGGGACAAACATCACCAAACTGACTGGTATCGCGAGTACCCTCCCAGGATTTGGCAGGCTGAGGCGGACGCCAACGCAATTCACCAAGCGGAGGAGCGGCATGGGGAATGCCTTTAAATGCCTTCATATTGTGTTCAACGGTACCCTGCAAAATGCCAGTATCAATTTGCACGATAGGGCGCTCCGTATTTGCATAAACACTGAGGGTGGTTAAACAAAGCAGTAATGCCAATATTTTCTTCATAGAAGCCCTCATCATGGATTGCAGTTATACAAAATGGTGGTTATTTTTTTCAACGCTCTAGCGCGGCATCATCGGATACTCTGGCATCAACCCAACGTGCCCCTGTCGGGGTATCTTCTTTTTTCCAGAATGGGGCCGCTGTTTTTAGGTAGTCCATGATGAACTCGCAAGCAGCAAATGCCTCCCCTCGATGCGCACTGGTGACTACAACTAGAACGATCTGATCTTCAGGCAATAAGGGGCCAACGCGGTGAATGACGAGCGTGTTATAGATATCCCAGCGAGTTTTAGCTTGGGCGATAATCTCCTCCAGAGCTTTTTCTGTCATGCCAGGGTAATGCTCTAGGGTCATCCCCTTCACTTGGCTGCCATCATTGATGTCGCGTACCGTACCTAAAAAAGAGACTACGGCACTGACCCTTGGATCGCCCTGACGTAATGCAGCAATCTCTGCACTAATATCAAAATCATTTTCTTGAATTCGGATTGGCATATTAGCCGCCCGTAACTGGTGGAAAAAAGGCTACTTCAGCCCCATCCGGGGTTGGCACCACCATGATGACCTCAGCAACCGTCTTAACCGTCGCAGGTACATTGATTGTTTCCTGCGAAGTGCCAAACGCTTCACGCAAGGATGCAAAGAATCGTAGTTCGATTTTTATATGGCAATCGTATACCGATTACTTTAGAAGCGCATCAAAGGGGATGTACTTCACAAGGTCGCCGCAACTAAAGGCTTGTCCAGGTGGACAGTCAATCAGACCATCTCCCCAAGAGGCACTTGTCAGCACCCCGGAACTTTGATTGGGAAATAAATCCAGTCCGCCCTGGGCATTAAGCTTAACGCGTAAAAATTCATTACGACGATCCACCTTATGCCAGTCGAAATCAGCCCGCATGAAATACGAGTGTGGCGCTTTTACATCACGACCCTGAAGCTTCAAAATAAATGGGCACACAAATAATAAGAAAGTGACAAAGCTCGAAACTGGATTGCCAGGCAAGCCAATAAACCACGCTTCACCATCTTTCGACTCATCTGACTTTCGAACGGCACCAAAGGCTAACGGCTTTCCGGGCTTAATCGCAATTTGCCAAAGACCCAAACGTCCCTCAGCAGTCACAGCAGGCTTTATATGATCTTCTTCACCCACGGATACCCCACCAGAGGTAATGATCAAGTCATGATCTTTACTCGCATTACGAAGTGCTTGTCGCGTTGCATCCAATCGATCGGGGACAATTCCTAAATCAGTAGCATCACAGCCTAATAATTTCAGGCATGCCAGCAAGGTATCGCGATTCGAGTTGTAGGATGCCGCCTGGTTTGAGGGGTGCACCTGGCAAGGCCAACTCATCGCCCGTAAAAAACGCTGCCACTTTTACTCGGCGCTTTACATTTAAATGGGTTTGGCCCGCAGATGCAGCAACGCCCAACTCTTGAGGCCGTAAAAACGTGCCAGCGGTTAATGCGGCTTTGCCTGCCGTTAAATCTTCGCCACGACGACGAATCCACTGACCCAATGTTGGAACGATATAACTTGAACTAAATCGGTAGAGCCGTCTGGGACTGCGCAACCTTCAAGATTTGGCCCGATGTTAAGGTATCCGCTGTTCGGACCGCGTAACCATCCATTGAGGTATTGTCCAATGGAGGAACATCTACCAAGCTCACAACATCTTCAGCGAGCGCTCGACCGAGCGCCTCTTGAGTAGCTACCTTTTGACTCTGCACTACAGGATTTGCATGTGAAATCAAATGATCTAAAGCCTGCTGCGCTGTCAACATTGGGGGCTTATTTACTGCCATGATCACCTTGTGAATTTGTTCAAGTTCTGAGCTCGATATTTAACCAACGTGTGTTGTTATAAATTCTTTAACCTGATTGACATCGGCATCAATATTGACCACACGCTGCGGCTTTGATTTGATATCTTTGAATGCAGGCGGGCATTCAGCGGGACAGTCTAATGCCTCTTGAATCGTTTCTTCAAACTTAATTGGTAAAGCCGTTTCTAGAACCAGCATTGGGACGCCTGCTTGCAAGTGCTCGCGAGCAACTTTTACACCATCTGCTGTATGCGTATCAATCATGATACCGTACTTACTCTCGATATCACGAATCGTTTCGAGACGATTTGCATGTGTGCTTCGTCCAGATTGAAAACCGTATTTACCGAGATCTTTGAATACAGCTTCCTGGGAAATATCAAAGCCACCGGTAGTATCAACTTGCTTAAACATTGCAGCAGTAGCGTTATCATCTTGACCCATAAAATCAAAAACAAACCGCTCAAAGTTACTTGCTTTGGAGATATCCATGGATGGGCTTGAGGTGTGCAATGTCTTGGCAGACTTACGTGCACGGTAAACCCCGGTACGGAAGAATTCATCCAGAACATCATTCTCGTTGGTGGCCACCACAAGATGCTCAATCGGCAAACTCATCATGCGGGCAATATGGCCAGCACAAACATTGCCAAAGTTTCCAGAGGGCACAGTAAATGAAACTTTTTCGGAGCTAGATTTTGTCGCCAGCAGATACCCCTGGAAGTAGTACACCACCTGAGCGACTACTCGACCCCAGTTAATGGAGTTCACGGTACCAATCTGATTCTTGGCTTTGAAAGTGGGATCATTACTCACCGCTTTCACAATATCCTGACAATCGTCAAAGACGCCAGCAACTGCCAGATTAAAAATATTAGGGTCCTGCAATGAATACATCTGAGCCGATTGGAAGGCGCTCATTTTGCCGCGAGGCGAAAGCATAAATACGCGGACACCCTCTTTACCACGCATGGCATACTCAGCAGCGCTACCTGTATCACCAGACGTAGCGCCCAGGATATTGAGATTCTGACCGGTGCGTTTTAATGCGTATTCAAAAAGATTGCCAAGCAATTGCATCGCCATATCTTTGAATGCCAAAGTTGGGCCATTCGAAAGGCTTAATAAACCGATACGAGTGCCCCGCTCCTCACCCAACCAATGTAAAGGGGTGATGTCTTTAGCATTATCTTGTGGACGGCCGTTGCAATAAACTTGCTCGATATAGGTTTTGCGTAAAAGAGCACGCAAATCTGCTTCAGGAATGTCATCACAATACAGACTCAAGACCTCATAGGCCAAATCCGCATAGGACAATCCACGCCAAGAGTCCAGCTGAGTAGGGGCAACTTGCGGGTAATGCGTCGGCAAATAAAGGCCGCCATCTGGCGCCAACCCACCCAACAAAATTTCTAAGAAGGATTGTTGTGGGCTATTGCCACGAGTCGATTGGTAACGCATGGGTTTTACAGAATTGTGCGGAAATAAATTTAAGACAGATTTTCTAGACGAATCTTCACTACATCGCCAGCCACCGTTTTGAGATTCTGAATCTCTTTGATCGCTGACAACATATTCTTCTCTTTGGTTTCATGCGTCAATGCAACCAGATCAGTCCGACTTTCACCTTCATCGGCTTCTTTTTGTAAAAGGGCATCAATGGATACGCCATGAGAAGCCAAAATTTTGGTGATATTCGCCAATACGCCTGCCTGATCTGCAACGCGCATACGCAAGTAATAACTTGTGGAGATTTCGCCAATCGGCAAAACGGGAGTGTCCTGGACCGCATCTGGCTGGAAGGCTAAATATGGAACACGATGTTCGGCATCAGCACTTAGCAAACGAGTGATATCCACTAAATCCGCAATCACGGCAGAGGCCGTGGGTTCGGAGCCAGCACCCTTGCCATAATACAAAGTGGTGCCTACAGCATCACCGAATACCTGCACGGCATTCATAGCACCCTCAACATTAGCAATCAAACGCTTCGCAGGAATTAAGGTTGGGTGAACGCGCAACTCCACCCCAGTTGGGGTTTTCTTAGCAATGCCCAATAACTTAATACGGTAACCCAGTTGCTCGGCATAACGTATGTCGATAGCAGCTAACTTGGTAATACCTTCGACGTGCGCTTTTTCAAACTGCATTGGAATACCAAATGCGATTGCGCTCATGATGGTTGCCTTGTGCGCAGCATCAACGCCTTCAATGTCAAAGGTGGGGTCTGCTTCTGCATAGCCTAAGCGTTGCGCCTCCTTCAGGACGGTTTCAAAGTCCAAGCCTTTGTCACGCATCTCAGAGAGAATGAAGTTGGTAGTGCCGTTAATAATGCCGACAATCCATTCGATACGGTTGGCGGTTAAGCCTTCCCGCAGCGCCTTGATGATCGGAATTCCACCAGCAACGACTGCCTCAAAAGCCACCATCACACCCTTAGCATGAGCCGCTTTAAAAATCTCATTGCCGTGCACTGCAATTAATGCTTTATTTGCGGTCACTACATGCTTTCCA
Source organism: Polynucleobacter necessarius (assembly GCF_900095195.1). Classification (NCBI taxonomy): domain Bacteria; kingdom Pseudomonadati; phylum Pseudomonadota; class Betaproteobacteria; order Burkholderiales; family Burkholderiaceae; genus Polynucleobacter; species Polynucleobacter necessarius. Next base: position 352,666 of record NZ_LT606950.1, on the reverse strand, counting down.
GCAGCAATCGCCTCTAGTACCAAGTCTTTGGCAATACCATAGCCGCCGATCAACTCCACCACAATGTCAATTTCAGGGTTATTGATAACGGCACGTGCATCATTGACGATCTGAGCTCGATCTTGAACGATCTCTTTCGCACGCTCGACGTTTAAATCGGCAACGGTATTAATTCGAATACCACGACCTGCACGGCGGGTGATCTCATCTTGGTTGCGCTCGAGAACAGTGAATACGCCACCACCAACGGTGCCAATACCTAATAGACCTACTTGAATCGGTTTCATGATGCCTTTGCTGCGGTTGAAGAAGCCTTGCGGCCATGCTTATTACGATAACGCTCAAGAAAACGGGCAAGGCGACCAATCGCCTCTTTAAGCACATCCTCATGAGGTAAGAACACTACGCGGAAATGATCAGGCTTGCCCCAGTTAAAACCAGAGCCCTGCACAAGCAATACTTTTTCTTCTTTCAATAGACCTGCTACAAACTGTTGGTCATCCTCAATCGGATAAACATCAGGGTCTAATCTAGGAAATAAATACAGCGCCGATTTTGGTTTGACGCAGGTGACTCCTGGAATATCGGTAATTAACTTCCAAGCGAGATCGCGCTGCTTCGCAAGTCGTCCACCTTCGTTAACGAGATCATTAATACTTTGGTAACCGCCTAACGCTGTTTGAATAGCGTACTGACCTGGAACGTTTGCGCACAAACGCATCGATGCCAACATATTGAGGCCCTCGATATAGTCACGCACCATTTCCTTATCCCCGGAAACCACCATCCAGCCAGCGCGGTAGCCGCATGAGCGGTAGTTTTTGGATAGGCCATTAAAGGTAATGACAACGACATCATTTGATAAGGAAGCCAGAGAAATGTGCTTCTCACCGTCATACAACATCTTGTCGTAAATCTCATCTGCAAACAGAATTAAACCGTGTTCGCGGGCAATTTGTGTAAGCTCTAGCAATACTTCTTTTGAGAAGATAGCACCAGTAGGATTATTTGGATTAATCACCACTATCGCTTTTGTGTGTGGCGTAATTTTTTTACGCAAATCATTTAAGTCGGGCGCCCACTCTTTTGCTTCATCACACAGATAGTGCACTGGTGTACCACTAGACAAACTGACTGCAGCAGTCCACAGCGGATAGTCTGGTGTAGGCACGAGAACTTCATCACCATCATTGAGCAATGCGTTCATCGACAGCACGATCAGTTCAGATACGCCGTTGCCGGTATACACATCATCTAAATTGACGCCTTGAATGCCTTTTTCTTGGCAATACTGCATGATGGCTTTGCGGGCCGCAAAAATACCCTTGGAATCTGAATACGCAGAGGCATTGCTTAAATTCCGAATCATGTCCAACTGAATCTCTTCAGGTGGATCGAAGCCAAAAACCCCTACATTTCCAATGTTTAATTTGATGATTTTGTGACCCTCTTCCTCCATGCGCTGAGCGAGCTCGAGCACTGGCCCACGAATGTCGTAACAGACGTGATTGAGTTTTTGGGACTTTAGAACGGGTTTCACAATAAATTAATGGGTAAGTTCTTGAAATCTCGGAAAAAAACAGCCAGCTATAATCCACACAATTATGACAGAGAGTCCACGTGAAACTTCAACCTGACCCCCATTCAGGAGCCAATACGATCACCGGCTATGGTGATGGCTACATGGAAATCAACCAAGTCCCATACGCCCATGCGGTTTTACTATGCTCAGATGGGGCTATTTCTGAATGGTCAGCCAAATCCTTTGACGCTTTGGAAGCAAACCATTTTGCTCAAATGATCGCCCTCAAGCCAGAATTGGTCCTCATTGGGACAGGTCGTCAGCAACGCTTTCCAAAACCGCAACTCCTCAAAGCCCTGATTGATGCCAAGATCGGCTTTGAAATTATGGATTCTCAAGCAGCCTGTCGTACCTACAACATTTTGGCCGGCGAAGGTCGTCAAGTTCTCTTAGCGCTGATTGTGGAGCCGACTTAATGCAGTTTTGGCACATACGCCAATCGGCTGCCCTTCACTCCGGCAAGATTTTGCTCTTGCTCGTGATTTATGCGTTGATCTGGTTTGGCACTCTAAATTATCGCCACCTCATTCCTTCCGATGAGGGTCGGTATGCAGAAATGGCTAGAGAAATGCTGGTGACCGGCGATTGGATCACCCCTCGCTATAACGGCTATAAATATTTTGAGAAGCCACCGCTGCAAATCTGGGCAACTGCCGCAGCATTTCAAGTTTTCGGAATTGGTGATTGGCAGGCTCGATTGTGGACGGCGTTAACTGGATTCTTCACGATTGTGGCAATTGGATTTACCGGGGCGCGTATTTATAACGCCAGAGCAGGATGGTTAGCTGCAGTAGTTTTGGCGTCCAGCCCGATGTGGATCATTAGTGGTCACTTCAATTCTTTGGATATGGGGCTGTCTGCATTTTTAGTTGCAGCTCTGTGCAGTCTTTTAATAGCGCAAACCTCTCAAAATCAGTCCGACACGCGACATTGGATGTGGGCTTGTTGGTTCTTTATGGCTCTCGCTACCCTATCAAAAGGTGTAATTGGTGCAGCAATACCCACTATGGTGTTTATCGCCCACTCCCTCACTACTTGGGATTGGAAAGTTTGGACGCGGCTGCGTTTGTTTAGCGGAATCACTCTCTACCTTCTTATTACAGCCCCATGGTTTATCTTGGTTGCACAACGCAATCCCGAGTTCTTAGAATTTTTCTTTATTCACGAACACCTACAGCGCTTCACGCAAGATGCGCACAGTCGAACGGGACCAATCTATTATTTTGTACCGCTATTACTTATCGGCATCTTGCCTTGGGTGCTTCAAATTCCGGGGTCGATAACGCAAGCGTGGCAAGAACGTCAGCGCAGTTTCTCTAGTGGCTGGTTATTGGTATGTTGGTTTGCGGTGATCTTTGCGTTCTTTAGTGTGTCGCGCTCCAAATTACCCGGCTACATCATTCCCATTTTTCCTGCGCTGGCTTTATTGATTGGAAACCGCTTGGACCACCTGCTAGGTCACACGAATAGCATGAAACTTCCTTGGTGGCTGCAAGCTATTGCTTCTGCTTTATTGGGATGCGCTGGATTTTTCTTCTTATCCGAAATCGGCAAGCAAGCAAGGCCAGATGAAATTACGGCTTATGCTCAATACACGTATTGGATTATTACTGCATTAATCGCACTCATTGTCTTTAGCCTTTATGCAGCATGGCAATCGAGACGCAAGGGTCTTCAAAGTATTGTGAGTTTTGCTTGCGGCTTTTTCTTGTGCGCCATGATTGCTGGCACCGGTCACGAAACCTTAGGAAGAGCTGTATCTGGCATCGATTTAGCGAACCGCGTTAAAGCAACCATTCCAGCAGGCGTGAACTTTTATTCCGTCCGTTTACTGGATCACACAATGTCGTTCTACTTAGGTAGAACCATGATCATGGTGGAAGATCCAGATGAATTACGCTTTGGTGTCGAGCAGCAACCCGAACTGTGGTTGCAGACGCTCGATGCCTTTATTGCTCGCTGGAAAGAGGATCAAACAGCGTATGCCATCATGGTTCCTGAGCAATATGAAGCGCTTCAGGCACAAAATTTTCCTATGCAAGAAATCGATCGAGATTCTCGGCGCGTCATCGTTAAACACCCAGAAGTTTCCACCTCAAGCCAGTAATCGAGTGAAGTAATATAAGAGCCATGTCAAACGCCCCCGCCTTTATTCCTTTTACTCGCCCCAGCTTCAATCAAGAAACCATTGATGCGGTTGCAGACGCATTGCGCTCCGGTTGGGTAACTTCGGGTCCGAAGTCGGCAGAGTTTGAGGCTACTCTCAGCAACTACTTTGGCGGACGACCTGTGCGTTGTTTTGCTAATGGCACGGCAACGATGAAGATTGCCCTGCAAGTTGCTGGCATCGGCGAGGGTGACGAAGTGATCACGACACCAATTTCTTGGGTGGCAACATCGAATGTCATTTTGAGTGTTGGCGCTAAACCGATCTTCGTGGATATTGATCCTGTCACTCGTAATATTGATCTCCTTAAGGTAACTGCTGCCATCACCCCCCAAACGCGTGCCATCATGCCAGTCTACTTAGCAGGCTTGCCAGTGGACATGGATCAGTTATATACCTTGGCCAATCAATTCAACCTACGTGTGATTGAAGATGCGGCACAAGCCTTTGGTTCGCAATGGAACGGTCAAAAGATTGGTAGCTTTGGGGACTTAGTGAGCTTTAGTTTTCAGGCCAATAAGAATCTCACTACGGTTGAGGGCGGATGCCTCGTACTTAACAATGCCGATGAAGCAACGCTCGCTGAAAAGTTCCGCCTCCAAGGATTAACCCGCCAAGGGATGGATGGCATGGATGTCGATGTGCTGGGCGGCAAAGATAACTTAACCGATGTAAATGCTGTGATCGGTCTTCACCAACTTAAACAACTGCCTGCGTATCAAACTCGTCGTGCAGCATTAGCACGCCAATACTTTGACGCTATACGCGCTGGGCTCCAATCCGCTGGATTAGAAAATTTGCCTCTTGAGTTACCCGTGGAAAATTTTTCGGAGACAAATTGGCATATGTTCCAAGTGGTTCTTCCACTAGAACAGTTAGACTGCGATCGCACTCAAGTAATGTCCGAGCTCAAGGAAATCGGTATTGGCACTGGTGTGCACTATCCTGCAATTACTGGCTTTACTCTCTATAAAAACCAGGGATATAAAACTAGTGATACACCCATTGCAGAATGCGTTGGTCGCTCCATTTTGACTCTCCCCCTGTTTCCTGCAATGGCTGATGAAGATATCCGCCGCATCAGCTGCGGATTCATTGAAATTCTGAAGAAACACCGCAAAAACTAGCCCTATTCGGTTTTAGAGGTTTTGCCAGCAAAATCAGGCAAAATCGCATCATGACTGCCAATTTAGCCGCCAATCCAACGCTGAGCATCGTCATCCCCGTTTACAACGAGGAAGATGGACTCCAAGCATTGTTTGATCGCCTGTACCCCGCTTTAGATACTCTCGCTAAGAAACGAAACCTGCATTACGAAGTCGTTTATGTGAACGATGGCAGCAAAGATCGCTCTGCGGGCATTTTGGCAAAACAAGTTGAGCTGCGTCCAGACGTAACACGCGCTGTGTTGTTTCATAGTAATTTTGGTCAACATATGGCTATCATGGCTGGTTTTGAATACGCAAGAGGTGAGCACATCATTACTTTGGATGCGGATTTACAAAATCCACCCGAAGAAATTGATGCCCTGACCGAGCAACTTCTGAAGGGTCACGATTACGTTGGCACGATTCGCGCAGATCGCCAAGATAGTTTTTTTAGAAAATTTGCATCCCGTGCTATGAATCGTCTGCGCGAAAACATTACCCGCATCACGATGATGGACCAAGGGTGCATGTTGCGAGGCTATAGTCGTCGTATCGTTGACTTGGTTCGCCAATGCGATGAGAGCAATACGTTCATTCCAGCATTGGCATACACCTTTGCTGCTAACCCCATCGAAATCACTGTAAAACACGAAGAGCGTTTTGCAGGGGAATCCAAATACAGCCTATATCAACTCATTCGCCTGAATTTTGATTTGGTCACTGGGTTTTCCATCATGCCTTTGCAGATCTTCTCGATTCTGGGCATGCTGCTCTCGCTGGCAGCTGGCAGCCTGTTTGCCTATCTGTTAGTGCGTCGTTTTGTTCTTGGAGCCGAAGTTGAAGGGGTCTTTACCCTCTTTGCGCTCACTTTCTTCTTGATTGGCGTAATGCTCTTTGGCTTGGGTTTGCTCGGCGAATACATTGGACGTATCTATCAGCAAATTCGTAATCGCCCTCGTTACGTTGTGCAAACCGTCTTAGAGAAAAAATAATTGCGCGCAGTCGTATTCGCCTACCATGATGTCGGCGTCAATTGTCTAAAAGCCTTACTGGAAGCAGGCATCCAGATTGATCTGGTGGTTACCCATCAAGATGACCCCAATGAAAATGTTTGGTTCGGTAGCGTTGCCAAACTCTGTCAAGAGAAAAATATTGCCTACATTACTCCCAGCATTGAAGAGTTAGGCGGTCTGACTCCAAAGCTTCAGGCACTTTCACCGGATTATTTATTTTCGTTTTATTACCGCTACATGATTCCCGCGCCAATCTTGGAATGCGCCAAGATTGCTGCACTGAACATGCATGGCTCTTTATTGCCAAAGTACCGCGGTCGCGCTCCAGTCAATTGGGCTATCTTGCATGGTGAGACAACAACCGGTGCTACTTTGCACGTCATGGAAACGAAGCCAGATGCAGGCGATATTGTGGGGCAAGCTAGTGTGGACATTGGCCCCGATGAAACCGCAACAGAGGTCTTTAGCAAAGTTAGTCGCGCTGCGGCTGAAGTCATTCGGACAGTATTGCCTGAGTTACTTCAAGGCAATGTACCTCGTTCACCCAACCTACTAAATCAAGGCAGTTATTTTGGTGGTCGCAAGCCCGCTGATGGGCAAATCTACTGGAATCAGACCGCGCAACAGGTGCATAACCTAATCAGAGCAGTGGCACCCTCTTACCCTGGAGCCTTTACCGACTTTCAAGGCCAAACCATGATCCTTGCGAAATCCAGCCTCAAAGGACCCTTTCCAGTAAATCTGGATCTTGGGACTCCTGGCATCCAAGTGGTTGATAATCGGGTATTTGGTATTTGCGGCAATCAACAAGCCATTGAGGTCTTGGAATGGTTTCCGGCAAAGTAATAAGCAGCATACAGATATACGAATTCGATTAAAACGAGGCAGTAATAATGAAAAAAGTACTCATTCTTGGTGTGAACGGATTTATTGGTCACCACCTTTCCAAGCGCATTCTGGAGACAACCGATTGGGATGCCTATGGCATGGATATGCAGAATGATCGTCTTGGAGATCTAATCCATCATCCTCGCATGCACTTTTTTGAAGGCGATATCACCATTAATAAAGAGTGGGTTAAGTATCACATTCGCAAATGCGATGTCATCCTGCCCTTAGTTGCCATTGCGACGCCAGCAACGTATGTACAACAGCCTCTCAAAGTATTTGAACTGGATTTCGAAGCAAATTTACCCATCGTTCGCTCCGCAGCGAAATACAAGAAGCACTTAGTCTTTCCATCAACCTCTGAGGTTTATGGCATGTGTGAGGATAGCGAATTTGATCCATCTACATCGAGTATGGTGTATGGGCCAATTAATAAACCGCGCTGGATTTACGCTTGCTCCAAACAACTCATGGATCGCGTGATTTGGGGTTACGGCATGGAGGGTCTGCGCTTTACCCTATTCCGTCCATTTAACTGGATTGGACCAGGTCTCGATAGCATCTACACACCAAAAGAAGGCTCATCTCGCGTAGTGACCCAGTTCTTGGGTCACATTGTCCGCGGTGAACCAATTAACCTAGTAGATGGTGGCGCCCAAAAACGCGCCTTTACTTATGTTGACGATGGCATCGATGCCCTAATGCTCATTATCGATAACAAAGATGGTGTCGCTAACGGCAAGATCTACAACATTGGCAACCCCAAAAATAATCACTCTGTTCGTGAATTGGCAAATCAAATGTTGGAGATCGCGCGCAGTATTCCGGAATACGCCAAGACAGCAAATGATGTGAAGATTGTTGAAACAACCTCGGGCGCCTACTATGGCGAGGGCTATCAGGATGTACAAAACCGCGTCCCTGCAATCGACAATACGATGAGTGAATTGGGCTGGAAACCGACCACTACGATGGCAGATGCGCTCAAGAATATTTTTGAAGCCTATCGTCAGGACGTCGAGAAGGCCCGTTCTTTAGTCGATAAAGAATAAGCACCAGCATTCGGTTACATGGCGAAGATTGCTCTCAAGGTAGATGTTGATACCTTACGCGGCACCAGAGAGGGAGTGCCCAATCTTGCGAGAACGCTGGATCGCTTTGGTTTAAAAGCTACCTTTCTATTTAGTCTGGGCCCAGACCATACTGGCTGGGCACTCAAACGCGTATTTCGACCAGGCTTTCTTAAGAAGGTGGGTCGTACTTCGGTTGTAGAGCACTATGGCATTAAAACCCTGCTCTACGGGATTTTATTACCGGGTCCAGATATTGGAAAAAACGCGGCTGCAGAAATGCGCGCGATTGATCAAGCTGGTCATGAAACTGGTATTCATACTTGGGACCATGTTGCCTGGCAGGATGCGGTTCGCCATCAAGATGCCATCTGGACAAAAGCGATGATGCAAAAGAGTTGGGATCGCTTTGTAGAAATTTTTGGCCATACTCCAGCAACCTATGGTGCTGCTGGTTGGCAAATGAATGAAGCAGCGTTTGAGCAACTTGATCAATGGGGAATCCAATTCTCGTCCGATGGCAGAGCAGAGCCGAACTTAGTGCCTTACCGACTCGCACTGCCATCAGGAAACGCAAAACATGTGCAGTACCCAACGACCTTGCCGACATTTGATGAACTGATTGGCACCGATGGTGCCGATGCATTTGGCGCAGTAAACAAACTGCTAGCAATAGCCAATAGCAACCCAAACGATCAAGTATTCACATTACATGCCGAACTTGAGGGTCAAAAACTACTGCCAGCGTTTGAAAAACTACTGATGGGTTGGCTTAATCAAGGCCACGACCTTGTTACTATGGGCGAACTTCACCAATCTTGGAAAGCCACCAACCAACTCGATAAAATAGCGGTATTACCACTGACTTGGGGTGAAATCCCGAATCGCAGTGGTGAACTTATTGTTCAAGATAATTAGAGCAACTTGAGCAAATAACGCAGAATAAACGAAATACACATTACAGAGGCACACTTAAAGGAACCATCATGACAATAGCCATCGGCCAACCTATTCCAGCATGCGCTATTCCAGCGACATCGGGCCTCACGTTTTCACCTGCGTCTACTAAAGGAAAAAAACTGGTTTTGTACTTTTACCCTAAAGATATGACGCCTGGTTGCACAGCCGAGTCTGGTGAATTTCGGGATAATATTGATGCGTTTACAAAAACAAACACCTTAGTTGTTGGCGTCTCTCGCGATAGCCTCAAGTCACACGACAATTTCCGCAGCAAATTGGGCCTACCGTTTGAGCTTGTAGCCGATACAGAAGAAAAGCTTTGCCGGCTCTTTGACGTCATCAAAATGAAGAATATGTACGGCAAGCAGGTCCGCGGCATTGAGCGCAGCACCTTTCTGTTTGACTCGACTGGCAAGCTGGCAAAAGAGTGGCGCGGCCTAAAGGTTCCAGGCCATGTGACAGAGGCATTACAAGCTGCCCAAGCTACTAAGTAATTTTTTACAACAATTTATTCCAAGGTGCTTGCAAACCCCAAAATTTGGGGTAAAGTGAATCCATGCACCGTAAGCGACGGGGAAGTCTGACAATCCTTTAAATCAAAAACCTGAAAGATCTCAGAGCAGGTTTGGAGAACAACCCCCGCCGATTTTTGGAAGCCCTTGCAACCCGTTTCACAATAAACCGTCACTGCACTACGCTTGACGGTTTTTTCTTTTAGGAGAGTCTGCATGCCATTGCCACCCATCCCAACTCAAATTGCTGATCAAGTGAAGCTAAGTCGCAAAGATACTCATGACTTAAAAAAACGCCCAGCTCCAGCAAAACCAGTGGTGGTTAAAAGTGCAGATTGGGTAAATGATGCTGAGGAAGATTTATCCGCAGCGGAAATTGCTCTTGAAAAAATAAAATCGGATCGCAGTTCAATGCGCAATGAAGGTAAAGCTACCGCACCAGCAAAACCAAAGCGGGTAGTGCGTACTGGCCCTCCTAGCTTGTTTGTATTGGACACCAACGTCTTAATGCATGACCCAAGCTCCTTATTTCGCTTCTCAGAGCACGATTTGTACCTCCCAATGACCACGCTGGAAGAGCTGGATAATCACAAGAAAGGCATGACTGAAGTTGCGCGCAATGCCCGTACGGTAAGCCGCTCGCTGGATCAATTGATTGCTGGCACCAGCGGCACATTGGATGACGGCATCCCCTTAAATAAACTTGGCAACCAAGATGTATCGGGCCGCCTGTATTTCCAGACCAAACTCTCTACTAAAGCGTTGCCTGAAGGTTTGCCTGAAGGCAAAGGTGATAACCTCATTTTGGCAGTGGTTAGCGAACTGCAAAAAACGCGCAATGGCCAAGAGGTTGTATTGGTATCCAAAGATATCAACATGCGCATTAAAGCGCGCGCCTTAGGCTTGCCTGCAGAAGATTATTTCAATGACCAGGTCCTAGAAGACCGTGACTTAATGTATTCAGGTGTGATGTCACTGCCTGCAGACTTTTGGCCAAAGCATGGCAAGGATATGGAGAGCTGGGATGACTCTAAATCTGGAACCATGTTTTACCGAGTCACTGGCCCCACAGTGCCCAGCATGCTGATCAATCAATTTGTGTTTCAAGAAAATCCTGATGGCTCAACACCGTTCTATGCTCAGGTGAAAGAAATCAATGGCAAGACTGCTCTTTTGCAAACTTTACGGGATTTCTCACACCAAAAGAACAATGTTTGGAGTGTGACTGCGCGTAATTGTGAGCAAAATTTTGCTATGAACCTGCTCATGAACCCAGATGTCGATTTTGTGACTCTATTGGGTCAAGCCGGTACTGGTAAAACCCTTCTGGCCTTAGCCGCTGGACTAGAACAAGTTTTGGACAGCAAGCGTTATAACGAAATCATCATTACTCGTGCCACAGTGCCGGTGGGTGAAGATATTGGCTTCCTACCAGGAACAGAAGAAGAAAAGATGCAGCCTTGGATGGGCGCTTTTGACGACAACCTCGAAGTACTCCAACGCAATGATGCTGCTGGTGAATGGGGTCGAGCTGCCACTCAAGAGCTCATTCGCTCCCGCATTAAAGTTAAGAGCATGAACTTCATGCGCGGCAGAACTTTTGTTAGCAAATTTGTCATCATTGATGAAGCGCAAAACCTCACGCCAAAACAAATGAAAACCTTAGTGACTCGCGCTGGCCTCGGCACTAAGATCGTCTGTTTAGGCAACATCGCGCAGATCGATACACCCTACTTAACCGAAGGCTCTTCTGGTTTAACGTATGTAGTAGATCGCTTTAAGGGTTGGCGTCACAGTGGTCACGTAACGCTAGCGCGGGGTGAGCGCTCTCGTCTTGCGGATCATGTGCCGACGCACTCTAAACAAACCTTCTCATGCTGCACTCTTGTTGGGTGCGGCATTTTTATTTGTGTCTACCTGTTATCAGGCTGCTCCATCTTTAACAGCAAGTCAGGGCCCTCCAAGGTTGCGCAGTTTCAGCAAGATATCAGCGTTGGAACCGAAGATATTTCGATTGCTGCCGTAGGATTGGTCGATGTGCCTTATCTCTATGGCGGAAATACCCCCAAAGGTGGCTTTGATTGCAGTGGTCTGATTGTGTATGTTTATAACAAAGCAGCTGGTATTAAATTACCTCGGACCATTCAACAGATGAGCACGCAGGGCAGAAGCATTGATAACCAACCACCAGCGTCAGGCGATCTTGTCTTTTTTAATACCACGGGTGAAAAGTATTCCCATGTCGGAATTTATGTTGGTCAAGGTCGCTTCGTACACACACCTAGTGCAGGCGGTACCGTGCGACTCGACTACATTACATCGCCCTATTGGGCAGCAAAATTCACTGAAGCAAGGCGTATAGCGAAGTGAAGCGCCTCAGTAATACCAATTTGTAATAGAAGTTTTTTAGAACGGCTCGTAGCCGCCTGAGGAATAACCGATTGAGCCCAAAGCCAAGTTATCAAACTTGGTATAGGGGCCTTGCCAGCTCAAGCGAACCGTTCCAATAGGGCCATTACGCTGCTTACCAATGATGATCTCAGCCACGCCCTTATCAGTAGTGGTGTCTGGGTGATAGACCTCATCACGATAGATAAACATGATCAAGTCAGCATCTTGCTCAATCGCGCCCGACTCACGAAGATCGGACATGATGGGTCGCTTATTGGGACGTTGTTCAAGACCGCGGTTTAACTGCGAGAGCGCCACGACTGGACATTGCAGTTCTTTGGCAAGTGACTTCAATGAACGGGAGATTTCAGAAATTTCGGTAGCACGATTCTCAGAACCTGAGCCACTCATCAACTGTAAGTAATCAATCACCACTAGACCAAGTGTGCCACCAAAGTTTCTGGCAATACGACGTGCGCGTGCACGCAACTCGAGACTCGATAATGAACCGGTTTCATCAATGAGGATTTGCGTATTACTAAGGCGAGCAATGGCATCCGTTACCCGTGGCCACTCATCGTCTTGCAACTTACCGGTACGCATACGACTCTGATCGACGCGCCCAACCGATCCCAACAAACGTGCCGCCAATTGCTCACCGGACATCTCCATAGAGAACACCACAACCGGCAAACCTTCAGCGAGCGCTACGTTCTCAGCGATATTGAGTGCGAAGGCTGTCTTGCCCATCGAGGGTCTCCCAGCAACAATCACTAAGTCACCTTTTTGCAGACCACTGGTTTGTTTATCGAGATCAATAAACCCTGTAGCTATCCCAGTAATGTCGCTACCGCCTTGGCGGTTATACAACTCGTCAATTCTGGCGACTACAGAGCGCAATAGGGGCTCGATTTCGAGGTAATCGGCCTTACGACTGCCATCTTCACCAATTTGCAAGATGCGAGTCTCAGCCTCATCCAGAAGCGTGCGAACCGTACGACCCTCAGGCACAAATGCCGAGCTCACAATACTGTCCGATACCTCAATCAGGCGACGCAAAATACTGCGGTCGCGCACGATATCCGCATAGCCCTTGATATTGGCTGCGCTCGGTGTGTTTTGTGCTAAGGAATTGAGATAGTCAACGCTGACTAAGTCGCCACCCTGCTCTGACCTCACTGCGTCATACACAGTAATGACATCAGCAGGATGATTGTCGCTTATGAGGCGCGCAATAACCTTGTAGATCAATGCATGCTCAGGGCGATAGAAATCTTTGTTGTTGAGAACTCCGCCAAGGTTGTCCCAAGCTGAGTTATCGATCAGTAGACCACCGAGCAAGGATTGCTCGGCTTCTACAGAATGGGGAGGAACTTTTAGAGCCTGCACGACCGCATCCCCAGAACCCGCCATGCCGGGATTCAGCGTAACGGAACGTGAACGGGATTCAGCCATGAGGCTAGTTTACAGGCGAACTAAGATTGTTCGCCAACCACACGAATTGTGATGTCAACCACGACGTCGGTATGTACAACAACCGCCACTGGATGATCACCAACCATTTTCAATGGGCCAGTTGGCATACGGATAGAAGCCTTCTCAATTGTGAAACCTTTACCTTTCAATGCGTCCGCGATGTCATGATTGGTTACAGAACCAAACAAGCGACCGTCAACGCCAGCTTTTTGATTGGCCTCAAGGACCAAATCTTTAAGCTTGACGCCAACTGCTTCAGCAGCAGCCAATTTTTCAGCAGCCAATTTTTCCAACTCAGCACGACGCGCTGCAAAGTCAGCAATCGCTGCTTCAGTTGCACGACGCGCTTTACGTTGTGGGATTAAGAAGTTACGAGCGAAACCGTCTTTAACGCGAACGACGTCACCGAGATTGCCCAAGTTTGTTACTTTTTCTAAAAGAATGATTTGCATTGAGGGCTCCCAATTATTTTCTGTGTTGATCTGAGAATGGCAACAAAGCCAAGAAACGAGCACGCTTGATAGCAGTGTCTAACTGACGCTGGTATTTCGCTTTTGTGCCTGTCAAACGAGCAGGAGTGATCTTGGCGTTTTCGCCAATAAAGTCCTTCAATGTGTCTACATCTTTGTAGTCGATCTGTTCTACGCCAGCAACAGTGAAACGGCAATAACGCTTACGCTTGAACAATGAATTCTGAGCGGGTTTCTTTTTGAAATCTGGTTTCTTTCCAAACGCCATGATGATTTCCTCTTTAAATTTTTAATTGAATATGGTTAATGTGGAAAACCAGTCTTTGATTACGTAGAGTCTTCGGTGCTAAGAATCCTTCAAACACCGCCTCGGCTCCTAAATCCATCTTGTCGAGATCCCGTTGTATTGGACCGATTGCAATGGCTTCAACACTCATCTGAATTTTCCTAGCTACTCCTACCTCGTTTACTTGTCCGCTGTGTTCAAGCTGACAATGCATCACCGGTATTCCTGCTGGTGTAAATCGAATCGCGTCTTTAGATACCAAGATTGCAGTGAGGGTGAAATGATTCAACGCCGCCCCGCTTCTCTGATACGTTCTCTAGCTGTGTATTCCCCTTCAAATTTCGAACTTATTCCGCCGCTACAGGAGCGTCGGCTTGAGCAGATTTACGCGCTTCCTCACGTTGCACTTCTTTCATCATGATAGAAGGCTCAGTTTCTGCTTTCTTAGTTTTGATGATGAGGTGACGCAAAACAGCATCGTTAAATTTGAACGCATGCTCGAGCTCTTCCAGAGTTTTCTGGTCGCACTCAATGTTCATGCAAACGTAGTGGGCCTTGGCAAGCTTATCGATCATGTAAGCCATCTGACGACGACCCCAATCTTCAATACGATGAATTTTGCCGCCCGCAGCTGCTAATATAGCTTTGTAGCGATCGATCATCGCCGGCACTTGCTCGCTTTGGTCCGGATGGACGATAAAGACGATTTCATAATGACGCATCAAACACTCCTTAAGGATAAAGTCACCTGGGCGTCTTGCTAATTTCTGATGGTTTGGAAACTAGCGCCAGTGTGACAAGGTAGTAACAAATTGTAGGTACTGCTCACAACACTTTTTAAATCCTTACCGAAATTCAGGCAAGACCACTATTCTAGCAAAAAACCCTGCCAAGTCAGGGATCTAGAATTTGCTTTGGGGTTCTTTGCGGCATTCAGCGCTAGCTGAAGGGCAATTTTGGCTTTTGGCGGATTTAACTCCCCTGCAGACACGGAGTCCAAACCATCCCAAATGGCTACCGTCAGGCCAGCCCCCGTCCTGGATGCCCCAACTAGGCCAACACCATGAATCTGCGCTTGTTTGAGAGGCCCCAACCATGACTGATGAACGCCGCCCATTCCTGTGCCGGCCAGCACCAACCCCTCAACACCCGCTCCGAGCAACGCATCGATAGACTGCGGCCGTGCGCTAGGATGGCTAGTAACAATCTCCACCCAAGGCCAACACCCTGTGGAACTGGCAAATCTTCACTCAACGCAGACTGGACAGCTTTTACACGTGACAACCATGAGGGGTTAATCAACCCGGTTGTGGAGTATGGTGAATCCATTAGCGGGGCATTGAAGGTGTTCGTATGGCGCTTTGCCAAATCCCGTGCCATGCAAACCTTGCCAGCAAAAACGGCAAATACCCCACCTGGGCAATTTTCAGGCGCAGTGTCAGCCCATTGGATGGCATCCGCGAGGTTCTGCGGGCCATCCGCCCTCGCAGCATTGGAAGGCAGCATTGCACCGGTTAAGACCACCCTTTTGCCTAATTTTTCAGCAAGCTTGCCACAAGTGCTGTCCAGAAAAAATCCCGTTTCTTCAACGGTATCGGTACTGTGGGTAATCACAATCCCTTTTAATAATGGATTCGGCAGCTCATCTATAACTGTATTGGCGATCTGGGTTAGTAGTTCTTCACTAAGATCCCCGCTGTCAATATTGGCCATTTGCCGTGACACCAGTTTTACCGAGCTTGGTAAGCCTGCTCCCAACTTCTCTAAAATAGCGCCGATCTCTAGTTGCCCCGCAGTGTAGGTAAACGGCTTGGATGGGTCTCTAGCTACACCCGCAATGGTGCCGCCAACCCCCAAAACCAGGATATGAGAGGTAATTTCAGAAGCGCTCTGGATTGTCATGCCCCATTATCACCTGTAAATGACTTGAATTCTCCAAAAGTGCTGTATACAATCCCAGTATGGACATAAATACAGTTGATTTTTCCGAGGAGTTGACCACCCTCCCCAAGCTCACCGCCCGTCAGAGTGAGATTTTGGATTTGATTACCAAAGCTATCGATGAGAGCGGTTTACCGCCCACGCGCGCAGAAATTGCAGCCCAGTTGGGATTTGCCTCTGCCAATGCAGCGGAAGAACATTTGCGCGCACTCGCAAAAAAAGGCTATATCGAATTAACGCCCGGCACTTCTCGCGGCATTCGCATTCCACAACGCTTCAATCAAACGCAGCGCGCCAATCAATATCGACAGCTATCGCTACCCTCGGGTGCGCTTCAACAATTGACACTGCCCCTCATTGGTCGTGTTGCTGCGGGCTCACCCATCATGGCGGTTGAGCACATTGAGAAACAAGTGCCTATTGATCCAAGCTTATTTAGCAAAGGTGCGGATTACTTATTAAAAGTAAAAGGCATGAGTATGCGTAACGCCGGAATTTTGGATGGCGATTATTTGGCCGTCAGAAAAACAACCGAAGTTCGCAATGGTGACATTGTGGTTGCGCGCCTTGACGATGAGGTGACAGTGAAGCGCTGGCATMAAAAGAAAACCGCCAATGGCTTAGTCGTGGAACTACAAGCAGAGAATCCAGATTTCAAAAATATTGTGGTTGACAGACGTCAACCAAACTTTGTAATTGAAGGGCAAGCGGTTGGCTTAATTCGAGCTGAAAGACTATAACGCATAGCTATTACTTGCCGATTAAATCAAAAGGCCTCCAATTGGAGGCCTTTTGATTTGTGTGTTTATATTTTTAATTACTTCTTGCTTGGTGCAACCACGTTTGCATTCTTAGGTAAGGATGTAATCGTAATGAGTGTTTTGGGTCCAGTCAGCGAGCCTTCATTCAATTCCACTGTCGCAGTACGATCGCCCTTGGTGAAAACCAAAATACTGGTTTTTGTTTTCACGGAACTGACGGTTGTCCAACCAGCGCGTGGATATTCCGATTGAAAGAATGCATAAATATCGATTGGCGACTGAACTCCAGACAACACAACTCGACCGACCCAATTGTCACCACGACCAATAATCAGAGAATCCGCGCCAATAATTTTGGAAGCTGCTGGTAACGGCATATCGCCCAACAGTTGCGATTGAATCTTCTGCACTTCTTGTAGAGTGCCTGTTGGGGAATCGCTAGAGCTTACGCATGCGCTCAAGAGAGCGGCTAGAGATAGTACAAGGGCGCCGAATTTAAGAGAGTGACTGGTGATCTTTGCTATTAAGGATGAATGTCCATTGCTTGTGTGCTCAAAAAACATTTGAGGTCTTGGCCTATTTCGTCAAGCAAAATTACTGGAGGCGCGTGAGGGAATCGAACCCCCGTACGAAGCTTTGCAGGCTCCTGCCTAACCACTCGGCCAACGCGCCAAACTCTAGAACCAAGATGGGAAGCTTTTTAGGGCTTCCCATCGAATTTGGAGCGGGAAACGAGGCTCGAACTCGCGACCTCAACCTTGGCAAGGTTGCGCTCTACCAACTGAGCTATTCCCGCGTAACAGGGCGATAGTTTAACAAACAATCGAAAAGAAAGCATTATTCCGCAGGAAACAGAACTTTCTCACCCATCAACTCACCCTGCGAGCCTTACGGAACGGAAATAAATCGAATTAGTCGATTTTGCCGACTAATTGCGGTAAGGCCTTTTTTAAGTAATAAAACATCGACCAAAGCGTCAAAAACGCTGCCACCCAAATCAACCAAGTGCCGACTCTCGAGCAATCTAGCCGGCCAAATAACGTGTCATGAATTAATAAAAATGGAATGGCCACCAATTGTGCGGTGGTTTTGAGTTTGCCCACCATATGTACCGCAACACTTTTACCTGCACCCAACAATGCCATCCACTCTCTAAGGGCAGAGATCGTAATCTCACGACCAATAATAACTAGCGCAACCCATACCTGCACACGATCCATGTTTAACAGAACAAGCAATGCAGCAGCCACGATTAATTTGTCCGCAACCGGATCTAAAAATTGGCCAAAGGCAGATTCCTGCTTTAAGCGGCGCGCTAAAAATCCATCCAACCAATCGGTGATTGCTGCTGAAACAAAAATGATGGCTGCGATGACATTCTTTTCAAACGGAGAAAACCAAGCAGCAGGAAGATAAAAAACCACTACCAGCAATGGTATTGCGGCAACACGCAACCAGGTCAGTGCAATCGGTAGATTAAATGGCATGAATGAAGAATAAACGAAATCGTCAGTAATACACTAGTGAAGCTGGCGATAAATTTGTTCAGCCAATGTAAGTG
Organism: Polynucleobacter necessarius; assembly: GCF_900095195.1. Lineage (NCBI taxonomy): Bacteria > Pseudomonadati > Pseudomonadota > Betaproteobacteria > Burkholderiales > Burkholderiaceae > Polynucleobacter > Polynucleobacter necessarius. The sequence goes on along the minus strand of NZ_LT606950.1, from coordinate 334,440 downwards.
ATACGCCCTCTACACTGGCAATCTCTTCCACAGTAGCGTTGGCTACTCCTTTAAGACCGCCAAAGCGGGCCAATAACTTTTGTCGCCGTTTTGCGCCGATACCCTCAATCTCCTCCAAACGCGATACCGTTCTGGCTTTCGCACGCTTGGCACGCATCCCCGTAATCGCAAAACGGTGCGCCTCATCACGAATTTGTGCCACCAGCAATAGTGCCGCGCTATCAATACCTAGCTCGAGAGACTTACGGCCATCCGCAAAAATTAAGGTTTCTAAGCCTACTTTACGCCCCTCACCTTTGGCTACGCCAACAATGAGGCTTATATCCATCCGAAACGCTGATAGCACTTGTCTTGCCATCTCGACTTGGCCCTTACCACCATCAATCAAAATAACGTGTGGCATTTTTTCTTGGGGAAGCTCCTGAAAATTGGCATAGCGTCTTTGCAGTACCTGTCGCATAGCGGCATAGTCATCGCCTGGCGTAATGTCATTGATATTAAAACGCCGATATTCTCCAGACTGCATCGCATTTTTGGCGTAGACAACACAGGAGGCTTGGGTTGCCTCTCCCGATGTATGACTAATATCAAAGCATTCAATGCGCAAATGCTCGAGCCCTTCCAGATCAAGGCCCAATACATCCACCAAGGCGCGCGCCCTGGCTAGTTGCCCACCAGTTTCTACAATGCGTTTAGTTAAGGCGATCTTCGCATTTCCTTCGGCCATGACAAGCCAATGACGACGTTGCCCCTGAGGTTGGTGTAAGAAAGTGATTTTTCTACCTGCTTGCGCATTCAATAAATCGCGCAGATCTTCAGGGGTTTCTTCTATTGATTCACTAACATCATCACTTACGGAACGCAGAGAGTGATTGAGGACTAAGACTGGTGGAATGACAACCGCACTTACACCACCACTTGCGTCATGTTTTTCATCGACATCCTCCAAGTAATGTTGCGCAATAAACGCCTCCAAAATTTCTGCGGGGGGAGGCATTTCACCTGAGGCCGAGCGTAAGCTTTTCGGAAAATACGCTCGATCCCCAAAATGTCGTCCACCACGCACCATGGCTAGGTTAACGCAAACTATTCCCTCCATTTGTGCGACAGCAATAATATCGACATCTCCTTCGCCTTCAGCAACCACATCCATCGCTTGCTGTTGTAAAACGCTGGACAAGTCTGCAATTCGATCGCGCAAGACTGCGGCCATTTCAAATTCCATAGCATCACTATGCGCATGCATCTCCTTTTCCAGTTCGGAGAGAACGCGACTGTGATCTCCTTGCAAAAACCGCGTAGCCTGCGCCACGTCTTGCCCGTACTGCTGGGCACTTAATCGCCCCACACAAGGTGCGCTACAGCGATGAATCTGATGTAGCAAACATGGACGGCTACGATTCTTAAAAACGGAATCCTCGCATGTTTTCAGGCGGAAGACTTTTTGTAATATCTGCACGCTATTGCGCACTGCCCAACTATTCGGAAATGGTCCAAAGTACTGGTTTCGTTTATCGACCTTGCCACGATAGGAGGCTAGGCGGGGAAATTCATGGCCGGTGAGCATGACATAAGGGTAGGACTTGTCATCACGAAAAAGAATATTAAATGGTGGCGCCAACTCTTTAATGAGATTATTCTCTAGAATAAGGGCTTCCGTTTCGGTCCGTGTTACTGTTATTTCATAACGAGCAATTTTGCCCACCATCAATGCGATTCGAGGCGATAGTTGCTTACTCTGAAAATAACTGGATACCCGCTTTTTAAGGTTGCGTGCTTTGCCCACATACAAAATATTTCCCGCTTCATCAAAAAAGCGATATACCCCCGGCAATCCGGGTAGCCGTTTAACATCCTGCTGAAGGGTTTCAAAAAGCGAATTACTCATGCGTTGGGATATTTTCTGCCAAATCGTAGACAACTATGGGGATGCCGGTGTTTGCTGGCGTCTAGCGAGAAGCTTATCAAGTCTTCACGGCCAAGAGGTGCGCATTTTTTGCGACGATCTCCCCACCCTCAATTTACTCGCTTCTGGTGTTGATCCCGCAATTAAACAGAAAATTGATTTACAACCCTGGGAGGCCAGCTACAGCAATGCCAAACACCCTGTACGGACACCCGATGTTGTCATCGAGGCCTTTGGGTGTGAGTTACCAGAGCGCTACCTTGCAGGACTGTTTATTGCATCCGTAAAACCCATCATCATTAACCTTGAATATCTCAGCGCAGAGCCCTGGATCGTAGACTTTCATGCAAAGCCCTCCCCCCAATCCCATGGGATATCAAAGTATTTTTTCTTTCCAGGATTTCAACGAGATGTTGGCGGAATTCTGATTGACCCAGTCCCACCTGTAGGTGAAGCGATTGCCAAGCGTACTCCTGTAGATCTACAAGATGCATGGTCTAAGTTACGTGCAGGCGCGAAACGTATCAGCATTTTCTGTTATCCCGGCGCGCCATTGCGTAAATGGTTGCTAGACCTGGGCAACTTGGGTATTGAAGTGGATGTCATTCTCACTCATGGCCATGCAGAGCATCTCCATCTTTATGGGGAACAGCCATTTGAAATACCGAACAATGTGCAATTGATTTCAATTCCGTTTGTCTCACAAGACCATTACGACTGGGTGTTATCGCAATGCGATTTCAATATTGTGCGGGGCGAAGATTCTTTCATTCGAGCACAATTGGTTGGCAAGCCATTTATTTGGCACATCTACCCTCAAGAAGATCGTGCACATGAGGTGAAATTGGCTGCATTTTTAGATCTTTATCTCGCGGATGCCTCTCAGGAGCTACGGCTTGCGATCATTGCGGCGATGACATGGGCCATGCCAAGCGAGTGGCTAGACCTCCTCGATCCATGGGGCACGCATGCTAAAGAATGGCGCGCCCAATTACTCCAAAATCAGGGTGATGGTGACTTAGTGACCCGTCTATTGCGGTTTGTGTCCTAGACCCCGGCTAAAGTGCCTTACAGGCGGTTACAATCTTGGTTTTGATAAAAACCGCAGATTAAGCATTCTGCTCCCAGGAATAGCAAATATGAAAACAGCACAAGAACTCCGCGTTGGTAACGTAGTGATGATTGGCGCTGATGCCATGGTCGTCTTAAAGGCCGAATACAGCCGCTCAGGTCGCAACTCCTCCGTTGTGAAAATGAAATTTAAGAATTTGTTAACCAGCGCCCCCAACGAAGGTGTTTACAAAGCGGATGACAAGTTTGATGTGGTCATTCTGGATAAAAAAGAATGCACTTATTCTTACTTTGCTGATCCGATGTACGTTTTCATGGATGGTGATTACAACCAATATGAAGTGGAATCCGAATACATGGGCGATGCTTTGAACTACCTCGAAGAAGGCATGCCATGCGAAGTAGTGTTCTACGAAGGCAAAGCACTCTCAGTTGCGATGCCAAATTCCTTAGTACGCGAGATTACTTACACAGAACCTGCAGTGAAAGGCGATACGAGCTCAGGCAAAGTATTGAAGACAGCAAAATTGGCTACCGGCTATGAATTGCAAGTACCTTTATTCTGTAACACAGGTGATAAGATTGAGATCGATACTCGTACTGGCGAATATCGTAGCCGTGCTAACTAAGTAGTCAGCTACAAATAGGCAAAAGCCCGGCATGCCGGGCTTTTTTCTTTTGTTTAGGTTATGCGCTCAATTTATGCAATCAACTTGAACTGCTTCAGCAAGCCCTTCGCATGCTGATACTCAGCCTCTTTTTGCAACGCATTCCACGAAAGCGCCGGTGAGCTCGGCATGAGGCGATTTAATCGAACAGCAGACTCTGCTTGTTTTTGCTTAGAAACCGTTAACTTGCTGAGCAATTGATCTGCCAAATCAGGACGATTACAAATTAACGCTGCATCGCAGCCTGCATCCAAAGCCATTTCGGCGCCTTTCACTACCGATCCAGCAACACTTGCACCCTCCATCGACAGATCATCACTGAAAATCACGCCCTCAAATCCTAGTTCTTGACGCAAGATCGAATGCAACCAGATTTTAGAAAAGCCGGCTGGGTTCTGATCGACTTTGGGATAAATCACGTGCGCCGGCATCACCGCTGCCAAACTCAGATCTAACCATTCATAGGGCTTGGCATCGTCGTTTAGGATTTCGGCTAAAGAACGCTCATCGACTGGAATGGCAGCATGTGAATCTGCTTCAGCCCAGCCGTGACCTGGAAAATGCTTGCCGCAATTTGCCATGCCACCCAGTCGCAAACCTTCGTTCAAACTCTTTGCAAGGGCAAACACGATTTGCGGATCACGGCTAAATGAACGATCACCGATGACACCGCTGCGACCGAAATCCAAATCCAGTGCTGGCGTAAAACTAAAGTCGACCCCACACGCACGCAACTCTGTAGCCAACACATATCCACAGGCAGTCGCTGCCGCCATAGCCAATGCAGCAGACTCAGCCGCATGAGTGGATTTATGTTTTGCGCCCCACAACTCCCCTAGCTTGCGCATTGCAGGTAAATGGGTAAAGCCACCGGTCTTGGCACGCTGTACTCGACCACCCTCGTGATCAATCGAAATCAAGACATCGGGGCGCAGCTTTTTGATATCGGATGTTAATTTGGTGAGTTGTTGGCGATTGGCAAAATTGCGACCGAACAAAATGGCACCGCCAGTCAGTGGATGCAAGATACGACGACGGTCTTCTGCATTCAGTGTCTGACCTATTACGTCCAAGATAATTGGGCCTGGTTTCATGGTGGCTACAGTCATCTTTTCCTCTGGATATCGGTAATCGAGCGTTTTAATAATGGTTAAAAATATTCCGTGATTTACTTTTGCGTAACAATGACATGCGCAATAGCCATATTTTGTTCATCGCTTACGGTAACCTGCGCTTCCCAGTTTTTTTCCTTCATAAATTGCGCTAAGGCTCCCAAATAGGTAGTGATCGGTTTTCCGCTAGGCTCATTCAAGGTTTGCAAGGAACGCCAGGTCATCGGCATGCGCATGCCCAGACCAATCGCTTTTGAAAACGCTTCTTTGGCTGCAAATCGAGTCGCTAAAAATGCCATACCGCGCTTGTGATTTCTGGCAAGACGATGCTGAAACACCTTCATCTCATCGGGGCCAAGAATTCTCTCAGCTAATCGACCCTGGGTGCGATCGTAGGCCGCTTGTAAGCGCTCGATCTGCAATGTATCTGTGCCAATACCAATAATCATCGGGCGTTCTATTTCAATGGATGAATATGGTCTTTATGACGACCTCGAGCCATCAAGGCTTTCATATCTTCGATGGCATTTTGCCAGCCCTTGAAGAGAGCTTCTGCCACGATGACATGGCCAATATTAAGTTCGGATGGCTCCTCAATCGCCGCAATTGGCACGACGTTACCCTCATGCAAGCCATGGCCAGCATTGACTCGAAGCCCAATACTTTTTCCAAGCTTCGCCGCTTGACGGATACGCTCTAGCTCTTGCGCTTGTTCAGCGCCCCCCAAATCGGCGTAACGTCCGGTATGCAATTCCACTACAGTAGCACCGACATCCTTTGCCGCCTGAATTTGCTTTTCTTCCGGGTCAATAAATAAGGACACCCTGATACCGGCTTCTTGCTACTGTGCCGTTGCCGCTTTCACTGCCGCAAAATGGCCCACAACATCAAGGCCACCCTCAGTGGCCACCTCTTCACGCTTCTCAGGCACTAAACACACATCGTGTGGCTTCACTTGACACGCAATATGAGCATTTCAGGTGTAACCGCACACTCCAAATTCATGCGCGTCTTGATCAATGGGCGTAGCGCGATTAGATCCGCATCTTTAATATGGCGTCGGTCCTCACGAAGATGCAAGGTAATTAAATCAGCCTCAGCTTCTTCAGCCAATTGGGCTACCTTGATCGGATCTGGATAAACCGTACCCCGAACATTGCGTAATGTAGCAACGTGATCAATATTGATACCGAGCTCCAGAAGGTAATTTGCTGTCATGCCTATAGATTACTAGATTTTCTTGAGATCTATCAAAATTTGACGTGTCGTTAAAACTTGGTCATGCAAATGCAAACCCAATAGAAAACGCATCAATTGCTTACTCTCAGAAAGAGTCTGCAGATCTGAAAAATCACCTGCCGCAATCGCCAACAAGGATTGGCCCTTCAGAACAGGCCAATGCCCAGGATCATCAGCTTGCGCCGGACGCACCCCTCGCTCAGGCTGGTAAACATATTCCGTTTCAGCGTCTGGAAGATCGTTGGTTTCCACGCAGCGATCTAGGGCAGCAGCATAGCCAGCCTCTTGTAATAGCGAGAGTTCGAAAGGACGCAGAATTTCCTCTAAACCCTTGGATTCAAATTCGAGATTCGATAACGCATTAATTGTCTCGGCATAACGATCGTAGAGTTTCTCGTGCTCATCCTCACGCGCCAGAAATTTCACCAATAATTCATTGAGATAGAAACCACAAAGCAAGGCATCACCAACCAATGAGGGCATCCCACCCACCCACTCAGATTTAGTTAAGGTACGCAATTCCGATTTACCACTCCAAGAAACCAGTAGTGGCTGAAAGCGCTGTAAGACTGGGCGTAGTGTTGAATGTGGACGTTTTGCACCTTTTGCGATCAACGCCATGCGACCATGCTGTCTGGTAAAGACGTCTAATATGAGACTGGTTTCTTTATAGGGAATACTGTGCAATACAAAAGCAGGCTCGTCAGCAATGCAAATCGAAGCCATGAGTTTTTATTCCAGACCTTGTGCTCGCAATTCAGCGCGATCATCTGCCCAACCACGCTTCACCTTGACCCAAGTCTCTAAAAAGACTTTTCCATCAAAGAGCTTTTCCATGTCGATGCGGGCATCGGTTGAAATCTTTTTAAGACGTTCCCCTTTTTGACCAATGATCATGGCTTTATGGCTATCACGATCGACCAAAATGGTGGCGGAGATGCGGCGCATTTTGCCATCCATCTTGAACTGATCAATCACCACAGTTGAGGTGTACGGCAACTCTTCACCGGTAAAACGAAAAACTTTTTCTCGCAAAATTTCTGCAGCCAAGAAGCGCTCACTACGATCTGTGACAGTATCCTCATCATAAATCGCCTCGCCTCCCGGCAAATATCCCTCCAGCACATCTAAGAGCCTTTCAATATCGCCAGGGCTCTTCGCACTCATCGGCACAATTTCCGCAAACTCGGACGTTTGATCCTCATGACCGCCGATTGCACACCAAGGCTGGGCCATTTCTTTGATGAAATTGAGCAAGGCTTGATCACGCTCTGACGGTGTCTGAAAGCGACTATTGAAAACATCAAGCTTGTTTAACACCAACACCACCGGCAAGTTATCCGGCAACAGCTTTAATACCTTTTTGTCGTCCTCGCCAAAATAACCCGCCTCTACTACAAAGCAAGCAACATTCACATCTTGCAATGCCGTAGTCACCGTTCGATTCAATGCTTTATTCAGCGTATTCATCAAACGCGTCTGAAATCCGGGTGTATCAATAAAAATAAATTGCGCTTCTGGACGGTTTTGAACACCCAGAATTCGGTGACGTGTGGTTTGCGCTTTACGCGATGTGATGCTGATCTTTTGTCCAACTAAAGCATTCAATAAGGTGGACTTGCCCATGTTTGGACGACCAACAATGGCGATAGTGCCGCATCTAAACACGATTAGCCCTTTAGCTTCAGATTTAATTGACCTTCGGTCGCTTCTTTTTTGGCAGCTTTTTTCTTTGCTGAGCGAGTCTTCTTGGGCTTGCGAGATTCTTGTGGCAAGGCCTTGAGTACTGCAAGCAATGCAGTCTTGGCAGCTGACTGTTCAGCCGCGCGGCGAGATGCACCCTCACCTTTGACCGATACCTTCAAGCTCAGAATTAAACACTCCACCTCAAATTGCTGATTGTGTGCAGCGCCACTGGTCCCAGTAACGTTATAGGTTGGCAAGGGCAGTTGATAGCTTTGCAAACACTCTTGTAGTAGTGTTTTGTCATCCTTGCCCAAGCTCTTTGAATCGACTTGCGCCAGAATAATTGAGTACAGCTTACGCAAGCATCCCTTAGCCGCTTCAAACCCACCATCGAGAAAGATAGCGCCTGTCACGGCCTCTAGCGTATCCGCAAGTATGGAGGGGCGACGGATGCCTCCACTTTTCAATTCGCCCTCACCTAAACGTAGGTAGTCTGATAACGACAAGGTCTGAGCAATCTCATATAAAGCTTGTTGCTTTACTAAATTTGCCCGAACACGCGAAAGATCGCCTTCATCTAAATCAGAATAACGCTCATACAAAAGGTCTGCGACCACGCAATTCAGAATGGAATCCCCTAAAAACTCTAAGCGCTCGTTATTTTTCTTGCTATGACTACGATGAGTCAGTGCTTGATGCAAAAGCTCAGGCTTCTTAAAGGTATAGCCGAGGCGCTTTTGCAACGGTGCGGTTTCGATAACGGCGCGCGCACTCATGATCATTTACTCAAAGCCACCGATGCGGCCCAGATTGCCCAGATTAAGCCAAACAAAGAAGGCTCGTCCAACAATGTTCTTATCAGGCACAAAACCCCAGTAGCGGGAGTCCGCGCTGTTATCACGGTTATCACCCATCGCGAAGTAGTGGCCTGGTAGCACCTTACACGTTAAGCCTGAGGGTTGGTATTGGCAAAACTCAGCACCTGGGAAACGCTCTGTTGGAAATACAGTTGCTGGACGATCAGGATCATTCAGAATCTCGTGACGATTACCGCCCAAATCTACCGGAAATGTTTCGGTATAGCGTTTGGCGTAACGCATATTCTCAGGATCGAGATAAGCTTCACCGCCACTGTATTGCAAGGGCTGATCATTGATGATTAAGCGTTTATCTTGGTACGTAATGACGTCGCCAGGAATAGCTACTACACGCTTGATGTAATCAACGGATTCGTCACGTGGGTAACGAAACACAATTACGTCACCACGCTTGGGCGATCCCAGATCAACCACTTTTTGGTTAATAACTGGCAAGCGAATACCGTAAGTGAACTTATTGACCAAAATAAAGTCGCCAATTTGCAGTGTTGGAATCATCGATCCTGATGGAATCTTGAATGGCTCCACAATGAAAGACCGCAATACAAAAACTGCGCAAATCACTGGAAAGAATCCAGCTGTGTATTCCAGCCAAGGCGGCATACGATCAATACCAGCTAGCTTGCGCTGGGGGGCGAAGTACATTCTGTCAGCTACCCAGGCAACACTTGAGACGATCACCAAGATAAAGAGGATCAGCGCAAAATTCATTATTCTTCCACCTGCAAAATTGCCAGGAAAGCTTCCTGCGGTATCTCTACGTTACCTACTTGCTTCATGCGCTTCTTACCCTCTTTTTGCTTCTCCAGGAGTTTGCGCTTACGAGAAATATCACCGCCATAACACTTTGCCAAAACGTTCTTGCGCAATGCTTTCACATTTTCACGCGCGACGATATTGCTACCAATCGCCGCTTGAATAACGACATCAAACATCTGACGAGGAATAATGCCGCGCATTTTAGAAACCACTTCTCGGCCACGTGACTGACTATTACATCTATGAACAATCACGGACAATGCATCTACACGATCGCCGTTAATCAAGATATCCACCTTCACCACATCGGCAGGTCGATACCCCTTAAACTCATAATCCATCGAGGCATAACCACGTGAAATCGATTTCAGTCTGTCAAAGAAATCCAACACGATCTCGGCCATTGGCAATTCATACGTTAACTGAACCTGGCGACCCAAATAGTTCATCCCCGTCTGAATACCCCGCTTGCCAACACACAGCGTAATCACCGAACCCACATACTCTTGAGGCATGTAAAGATTCACGGTAACGATCGGCTCCAAGATAGTATCGATCTTGCTGACCTCAGGCATCTTGGATGGGTTATCCACCATGATGGTGGTGCCATCCGACTGCTCAACTTGATAGACAACAGTTGGCGCAGTCGTAATTAAGTTCATCCCGTACTGGCGCTCTAAGCGTTCTTGGACGATCTCCATGTGGAGCAAACCCAAGAAACCGCATCGGAAACCAAATCCTAAAGCTTGAGATACCTCAGGCTCATATAAGAGGGATGCGTCATTGAGCTTGAGTTTTTCCAGCGACTCGCGTAACTGATCGTATTCACTTGCCTCGACTGGGTACAAACCAGCGAAGACTTGTGGTTTCACCTCTTTAAAACCGGGCAAAGGTTCAGCCGCAGGAACGCGCCCTTGCTGTCCAGAAGCGTGCGTAACGGTATCACCCACTTTTGCCGCTTTTAATTCTTTAATACCGGCAATCACGAAGCCCACTTGACCCGCAGAAAGCTCAGGACGATCTACCGATTTCGGGCTAAACACGCCAACATGCTCTACCAAATGGGTTGAGCCATTGGCTATCAATGTAATTTTTTCTTTTGGTTTTAGGGTGCCATTCGCAACCCGAATCAACATGACAACACCAACATAGTTATCAAACCAAGAGTCAATAATCAACGCCTGCAGGGGCGCTGCTGCGTCACCTTTTGGCGGTGGCACTTTCGCAATCATTTCTTCAATGACATCCGCAACGCCCATACCTGTCTTGGCCGAACAAGTGACCGCTTCCGATGCATCAATACCAATGACATCTTCAATTTCTTTCTTCGCGCGATCAGGATCGGCTTGTGGCAAATCAATCTTGTTCAGAACGGGAACCACTTCAACACCGAGCTCAAGGGCCATGTAGCAATTTGCAACTGTTTGAGCCTCAACACCTTGACTGGCATCGACAACTAATAAAGCACCCTCACAGGCAGACAAAGACCGACTCACCTCATAAGAAAAATCAACGTGTCCCGGGGTGTCAATCAAATTGATGTTGTAAGTCTTGCCGTCCTTCGCCTTGTAATTTAGCGCTGCTGTTTGCGCTTTAATCGTGATGCCACGCTCTCGCTCGATATCCATCGAATCGAGTACTTGGGCTTCCATTTCGCGATCAGAGAGACCACCGGAGAGTTGAATAATGCGATCCGCAAGCGTTGATTTGCCGTGATCAATATGGGCGATGATAGAAAAATTGCGGATTAAATCCATAGCGTCTTATTCAGTGATTCCAAAAACGCCTTGTCAGAACGCACCACAATGATGCGCTGCAAAAAGCCATCTTAAAGGGATTGTAATGGGTGGCGCCCAAAAGGCGCCAAACCCCATTTTTTACCCAAAAAAGGGCTTATTTTGGTCGAACCGGTACGACCAGAGTGCTATCAGCCCGGCGAATAAAGACTGCAACCGCCTTGTTGGGATCCAAGCCTTTAACCAGAGCCTCAAACTGCTTTACTCCCGAAATATCGGTATCGGCCACCCGAATAATCACGTCCCCAGGGCGAGCGCCCGCTCTAGCCAAGGGACCGTCACCTAAGCCAGTCACCTCAACGCCGCCTCTGATGTTGAGCTCCTTCTTTTTGGCGTCTGAAACATCGGTGACGATCACACCCATAGAATTCGCACTACCTCCGCCACCCGCTGAAGCATCGGCTTTTTTCGCAACCTGCGCTGACTCCATGTCGGTAACGGTGACCGTTAATTCACGCGTAGCACCTTTGCGCCACACTTGCACTGGAACCGAGGTGCCCAGTTTTGTATCGCCAACGATACGCGGCAGGTCCGTCGACTTAGCAATATCACGACCATTGAAACTTAAAATCACATCGCCGGACTCAATACCACCTGCTGCCGCTGGTCCACCTGGTTCAACGTTACGCACATAGGCGCCTCGCGGCTTACCGAGACCTAAACTCTCAGCAACATCTTTTGTCATTTCACCAAGCGCCACACCAATACGACCACGTGTCATTTTTCCATTTGTGCGCAGTTGATCAGCTACTCGCATAGCTTCGTCAATTGGAATGGCAAAGGAGATTCCCATGTAGCCACCGGAACGGCTAAAGATCTGAGAATTAATGCCAATCACCTGACCGGCAGTATTTAATAAGGGGCCACCAGAGTTTCCGGGATTAACCGCAACGTCCGTTTGAATAAATGGGAGATAGTCGCCAGTGTCTCGACTCTTGGCAGACACAATGCCAGCCGTCACAGTATTTTCTAGACCAAACGGGGAGCCAATCGCTAATACCCATTCGCCAACACGCACTTTTGATGAGTCGCCCAAAGTAAGCTTGGGCAATTCACGAGCATCAATCTTGACTACCGCGACATCCGTGCGCTTATCCATGCCAAGCAACTTCGCTTTGAACTCACGTTTATCTGTCAGCGTGACATAGATCGTTGTCGCACCCTCCACAACGTGTGCATTCGTCAAAATTAAACCGTTTGATTCGATAATAAAACCTGAACCAACACCACGCTCCGCTTCTTGCGGCTTGCCCGAATTTGGCTGAGATTGTTTAGGACCATTCGGAATGCCTGGAATAGGCACACCAAAGAAACGGCGAAAAAATTCTGCTTGATCCTCTGGCATTCCTGGAATGCCGCTTTGCTGCTGCACCATGACCTTTTCAGTCGTCCGAATATTTACTACAGCGGGACTAGCGCGCTCAACCAAATCCGCAAAGTCCGGAATAGTGACGCGAGGATTTTGCGCAACGGCTGGCGCAATAAATGACATTTGCCCCAGACTCAAAACAGTCATGAGCGCAATTAAGTGCTTTTTCATAATGCGTGACCTACTTGGTAAAAACCAAAAAATGGTGATAAAGAGAGTATTAGGTCAGCTTACCAAAAATCAAGGTGCCGTTAGTACCACCAAAGCCAAAGTTGTTTTTGACTGCATGGTCAATCTTCACATCTCTGGCGGAATTGGCGCAGTAGTCCAAGTCGCACTCAGGATCTTGGTTGAAGATATTGATGGTAGGGGGTGATTTCTGGTGATGAAACGCCAGAATCGTGAAAACCGACTCCAAGCCCCCCGCCCCACCCAATAGGTGGCCAGTCATCGACTTAGTGGAATTAATCAATGCTTTTTTGGCATGGTCTCCCAACGCCGCTTTGATAGCATCCGTTTCATTTTTGTCGCCCAATGGGGTCGAAGTACCGTGAGCATTTAAATATTGGATTTGATCTGGGTTAATGCCAGCGTCACGCATTGCATTGACCATGCAACGACGCGGACCATCCATATTGGGAGCAGTCATGTGGTACGCGTCACCACTCATACCAAAACCTTTGAGCTCACAATAAATCTTCGCGCCACGTGCCTTTGCGTGCTCATATTCTTCTAACACCACTACGCCAGCACCTTCACCAAGCACAAAACCATCGCGGTCCTTATCCCAGGGACGTGAAGCAGTAGCAGGGTCATCATTGCGTGTTGAGAGTGCTCGCGCAGCAGCAAAGCCACCAACACCCAACGGGGAGATAGTGGATTCGGCGCCGCCAGCAATCATGACATCAGCATCACCGTACTGAATCAGACGCGCAGCCAAACCAATGCTGTGCAAACCTGTTGTGCATGCAGTAACAGCCGCAATGGTAGGGCCTTTTAGTCCAAACAAAATACTGAGGTGCCCAGAAATCATATTAATGATTGATCCTGGCACAAAGAATGGTGAGATACGACGAGGACCGCGGGCTAAATGCTCGGCGCTCGTCTCTTCAATCATGGGCAAACCGCCAATGCCTGAGCCAACCATGACGCCAACACGCTCGGCGTTCTGATCGGTTACTTTCAGGCCACTGTCGCGAATAGCTTGCGTGCCAGCGGCGATACCGTAATGGATAAACGTATCCATATGGCGCGCTTCCTTGGCAGAAACATATTCTTCGACATTGAAATCTTTCACCTCTCCAGCGAAATGAACGCTAAGTGGAGCGTGGTCGAACTTGGTGATCGTAGCAATGCCCGATTTGCCCGCAAGCAAATTAGACCAAGCTACATCAACAGAATTACCAACAGGTGAGATGAGGCCAAGGCCGGTGACTACTATCCGGCGTCGGCCATTTGATGCTGACACAGTAATGCGTAAGCTTGGGAATTAACCCTGAGCTTTTGATTTAGCGAAGTCGATCGCGAGTTGAACGGTGGTGATCTTTTCAGCTTCCTCATCAGGAATTTCGATGCCGAATTCATCTTCCAAAGCCATTACCAACTCAACAGTGTCAAGAGAGTCAGCGCCCAGGTCATTCACAAAAGAAGAATCATTCTTGATATCTCCTTCAGCGACGCCCAATTGCTCAGCGACGATTTTCTTAACGCGTTGTTCGATGTTATCCATTAAGTCCCCCAAGGGTTGTAAAAAAACGATGGAAGGATTTTATCAGTTTGGCGGACGTAATTAGCAAAACCGCCAAAAAATGACCAAATCCGCGTTTTGCCGTTAGGCCAGATAGAGCCCGCCATTGACATGTAGGGTATTACCCGTAATGTACCCCGCTGCTGGAGAGGCTAAAAATGCCACAGCTTGGGCGACATCCTCAGGGCTACCCAAACGCGCCAACGGGATGTTCACTTTTAGTGCATTTTGCTGCTCTTCACTCAGTGCCCTAGTCATATCGGTATCGATAAATCCGGGAGCTACGCAATTCACCGTGATGTTACGACTGCCAATTTCGCGAGCTAAGGCGCGCGTCATTCCAGAAACACCAGACTTTGCTGCAGCGTAATTTGCCTGACCAGGATTACCCATATGGCCCACGATGGATGTGATGTTAATGATGCGACCACCACGTGCTTTCGTCATTGGACGAAGCGCTGCTTGGGATAACCGAAATACTGAACTCAGGTTCGTATCGATGACATCAGACCACTCTTCGGATTTCATGCGCATTGCTAAGTTATCGCGCGTGATGCCTGCGTTATTCACCAAAATATGAGTGCCGCCATACTTCTTCACGATGCGATCAATAATTTCTTCGCAAGCATTAGGCGCAGTGACATTCAATACCAAGCCAGCACCGCCAGCAGGTTTTAAACGCGCATCGATAGCGCTGGCTCCATCGGTAGAAGTAGCGGTACCAATTACTTTGGCGCCACACTTTACTAACTCATCTGCAATAGCCTGCCCGATACCGCGTGAAGCTCCAGTGACTAAGGCAATTTGTCCGCTGAGGTCGAGATTCATAATGTCTTTCGCTGTGTTTTATTGATACTGTGTTTTATTTTTACTTTAAGCTAGCAAGCACTTCATTCAAGCTCGCCTCTCAAATACTGGCACGCCAGTCACCTGGTCATTAATACGCTTAGTCAAACCGGCTAATACTTTTCCAGGGCCGCACTCCACGACTTGATTAACCCCTTGACCCACCATCGCTTGAATGGTTTCTTGCCAGCGAACCGGTTTAGCCGCTTGACGCACTAAAGCATCTTTGATTGCCGCAGGATCATTCAGAATTTCTACATCCACGTTATTGATTACAGAAATAGTAGGTGCTTTAAATTCAATGTTGGCTAAATAGCCCTTGAGCTTTTCAGAAGCAGGCTGCAATAAAGAAGAATGGAATGGTGCAGATACTGGCAACGGCAACGCACGTTTAGCACCCGCTACTTTTAAAAGTTCGCATGCTTTTGCTACAGCATCACTTGCACCAGCTATGACTACTTGGCCGGGTGCATTAAAGTTCGCTGCCTCGACAACCCCGCCTGATTCAGCGCTCGCTTGCGCGCACACTTGAATCACAGTTGCGTCATCCAAACCCAAAATGGCAGCCATGCCGCCGGTACCGACAGGCACAGCCGTCTGCATCGCTTCAGCACGAAAACGCACCAAGGGAACGGCATCTTTAAACGAAATCACGCCAGCGGCAACTAAGGCTGAGTACTCACCCAAGCTGTGGCCTGCCATGACCTTTGGAACAGGGCCTCCCGCTGCTAGCCATGCGCGATAAAACGCAATCGCTGCAGTCAGCATTACTGGTTGGGTGTTCGTAGTTAATGACAATGCTTCGGCAGGACCTTCAGCGATTAATTTCGCCACATCCTCACCCAAAGCCTCGGAAGCCTCTTGCAATGTTGCTCGCACTTCGGGGCGCTCAGCAATGGAACTGAGCATGCCAACAGATTGAGAGCCTTGTCCTGGGAAAACGAATGCAAATGTCATAGGGTGAATTTAGTAAAGAATTGGAATCGATTAAATACGGATTAACGCGAACTGAAAACCATTGGAGAGAATTAATACTTCAAAGCAACCGCGCCCCAAGCAAAACCACCGCCAACACCCTCTAACAAGAGGTGATGACCACGTTGAATTTGGCCAGAGCGAACACCTGCGTCAAGAGCCAATGGGATCGATGCTGCGGATGTGTTGCCATGCTCATGTACTGTCACAATCACTTTATCCATTGATATGCCCATCTTCTTAGCAGTGCCCTCCATGATACGAATGTTTGCCTGATGTGGGACTAACCAATCAATCTGTTCAGGTTTGAGTTTGGCTTTTTCCAGCGCTTCATGCGCAACTTGCTCTAACACTTTCACTGCTAACTTAAAGACAGCTTGACCGTCCATCGTCATAAATGGTGAACCATGAACAACGCCATTACCTGCGCGACCCGGAACGCACAAAATATCGCGTTGACTACCGTCAGCATGCAATGCAGACGACAAAATACCAGCTTTAGTAGAGGCCTCAAGCACTACTGCACCTGCACCATCACCAAAGAGAACACAGGTGCCACGATCCTGAAAATCCAAGATGCGAGAAAATGTTTCGGCACCAATTACCAATACTTTTTTGTATGCGCTTGTCCGAATAAATGCATCTGCTGTAGCTAATGCATACATAAATCCCGCGCAAACTGCTTGCACATCAAATACGGCGCAAGAAGTATGAGCACCTAATTTATCTTGCACGACGCAAGCAGTACTCGGAAAACCACCCAAATGATCTGGAGTCGAGGTTGCCAAAATAATCAGATCGATATCCTTGGAAGTGATGCCCGCGCTAGTCAGCGCTGCTTGCGCTGCTTTGACTGCCAAATCACTGGTTAGTTCGTGATCGGCAGCAAAATGGCGCGCCGAAATTCCGCTGCGCGTCGTAATCCACTCATCGCTAGTCTCTAAACCCGATTTTGCTAAACGCTCCACTAGGTCTTGATTCGTTAAACGTTGCGCCGGAAGATAACTTCCTGTTCCAGCTACTCTCGCAAAAATACTCATTCTGTTGTCTCCGCTACAAAGGCTGCAGCAATACGATCAACCATCCGATTTTTAGCGGCTTCATAAGCGCGCTCTAATGCAAAACCAAATGCAAAGCGATCAGCAGAACCATGACTCTTAATAACGCAACCGCGAAGACCCAACAATACCGCGCCGTTATAACGGCGATGATCGACACGTTTACGTACTCGTAATAATGGCACCATAACGCAAACAGCCATCAATTTTGTAAGCCAAGAGCGATTGAATTCTTCACGGATCATGCCGCTCATCATTTTCGCAAGACCCTCGCTGGCCTTGAGTACAACATTACCAACAAATCCATCGCACACCACAATGTCGGTGGTGCCTTTAAAGATGTCATTTCCTTCAACGTTGCCGTAAAAGTTTAAGTTTGTTTGACGCAGAAGTTCACTGGTTTGCTTAACTACTTCATTGCCTTTGATGACCTCTTCGCCAATATTGAGAAGGCCAATCGAAGGAATGGGTTTGCCATCAACAACCTGAACCATCACGTTGGCCATTTGTGCAAACTGCACTAAGTGTATGGGCTCACAATCGGCGTTTGCGCCCAGATCCAACATCGTTGTGCCGCGCCCAAGTTCATTCGGTATCGCAGCAGCGATAGCCGGGCGGTCTACGCCATCTAATGTTTTCAATATGTAACGAGAAATCGCCATTAATGCGCCGGTGTTACCAGACGAGATCACTGCATCTGCGACGCCTTCTTTAACCTGCTCTATAGCAACGCGCATGGATGAATCTTTTTTACGGCGCAAAGCAATTTCAATGGGATCATCCATCAATACCACTTCACTTGCAGGAATAATTTGAATGCGCTTTACTGGCGCCTTAGAGGACTTACTTAATATTTGTGAAATTAACTCTGGATCGCCAATTAAGGCAATCTTCACATCAGTATGTTTTTCTAGAAAATCGCAGGCAGCGGGAACCGTCACGACGACTCCATGATCTCCGCCCATGGCATCGATAGCGAGAGTAACGCTCATAAACTGTTCGATTGCAGCAAGTGGTTAACCGACGTTATCCAAGAAAAAGCGGCCGTAAATGGAGCCGCTTCGATCTGTTTAGACTAAGAAATTAGTCGTTTTTGGTTTTAACAACTTTACGACCACGATAGTAGCCGTTAGGTGAAATGTGGTGGCGCAAATGAGCCTCACCAGTAGTGGCTTCAACAGCCGTAGCAGGTGCGGTCAAAAAGTCGTGCGCACGATGCATGCCACGTTTGGAAGGTGATTTTTTATTTTGTTGAACGGCCATAATGAACTCCTAAATAAGGCGACATTCTAGCACGGAAAAGCGTCTAAATGCTTGATTTATCAATGAAGTGAGCAAAAACAACGGGGCATCCCAAAAGCCAAAAGCGGCATCCCAAATTTAGTTTTTCTTCATATTTTTCAATATGTTAAAGGGATTTTCCCGTTCAGAAGAAACTTCTTCAGGCTCTTCGCCCCCCAAAGCCAGGAGATGGGACTCACAAAAGCCCTCGGGATGCTTTGGAATCAAAGGGATAGAGAGCAAAATTTCATCCTCAATGGTCTCCAAAAGTTAAATTGCTGACTGGCAACCAAGGGCTCTTGGTCCTCGTCCTCTACTGGATAGTGATCCGCCTCTTCTTCAGTTGCCAGAATGATAAAACGCCGTTTTTCAGCTAAATCTACAGCGCAATCCTGTAAACACCGCTGGCATATCAGATGTAGGCGCCCGTTGAGGCCTAATTGCAGATTTGACGGGGCTCAACCCCCGGGGAATCCCAAAATGGGTTTGAACTTCCCAATTAAAGCCGTCCCCTGATGCAACTGTAGAAACTTCCTCAGCCAGCCTGGGCAGATCCGAGATGCCTAAAAAACCAGCACCTTGATAGGTCTGCGGAGCACAAAAATCCGTTAGTCGTGAAGGTGAGACCCAAATGTTTGCCTGCTGGAGTGCGGACGGCAGCCAACATTTCGATTAATACTTCTAAGTTCTTACGAAGCAGCGGTTCGCCACCGGTTAGGCGAATCTTTTCAACGCCCAGGGTTGCGAAGATGTTGGACAGGCGGGTAATTTCTTCAAAACTGAGTAATTCTTTGTGTGCTAAATACGAATAGTTTTGATCTGTGAAACGGAGTTTCTGCCAAACCGCCCAATATCCTTTTGGGATACGAGGCGGTCTGGAGAAAAAGAAAAAGCCTTAGACCGTTTTTTCTTGGCCGCCAGTTTCAACTAGAACCATTGGGCCTTCTGGAAGCGTGGCCGCTGGCTTTGGTGTTCTGCCGACGTTATGAATGACGGGTTCAGACTGAATCTGGTTTTGCGCTTCTGTATGCTTCGAAGCATCGGTAGCGACCCAAATCATTCCAGCGGATTGCACAACGCTATGCAATGGCGTTTCTTCAAGCGCTTGAAAAGCAACTTTTGGCAGTTCTGGCGCTGGTTTTGCAATCACTTCAATCGCTGTTGCAGTAGCTACAACTGCAAGCGGTGCTACTGGTGCTGCTGATGATGCTGAGCCAGCAGTTTTTTCAGAACGATTTGATTGACTCGGTGCGCGTGCTGGCCTCTCGTTGCGCTCAGATTTTTCGGCAACCAGATTATCACCAAAACTATTGACAATGTTTTGAATCGGCATTGAAACGGATGCGCCGGCCATACCAACGGGAGGCCTTCTAAAAGGACTTGCAGATGGGGCGGCTGTTGCCGCAGTTGCGCCATCACCAATTTCGGTGCGCTCACCACGATCATTTCGGTTACATCCACGACCGCGACGCTCATCGCTATCAGCCGTTGAAGTTGTTTCACTACCAGGAGTTGCTTCGGTGGCAGGCGTTACGGCAGCGGGATTCGCTTGACGTTCTGGTTTCGGGCCATTTTGGTTACTTTGATTGTTTTGGTTACGGTTGCCGTTGCGGTTGTTGCGGCCACGATTGCTATTAGTTTCAGTAGTACCCTCTCCAGCATTTGCTGCGGAGCGCTCTGCACGATCACCGTTGCGCTCACCGCGACGATTGCGACCGCGATTACGATCACCATTACGCCCTTGGTTGCGACCACGGCCATTACTTGGTGAAGGTTTTTCTTCTGCAGCTGGGCTGGAGGTGAAGAGTTTCTTAATGAAACCAAGGAAACCACCAGAACTCTCGCCAGCAGCCTTCTCAGCGCGTGCTGGCTGCGGCTGACTGATTGGTGCTGGTTGCGTTGGGGTGATGCCTTTGACTGCAGCTTCAGGACGCGCTTTTACATCCGCATCTTTACGACTAACTGTAGTGTCAGTTTCTAATTCGCGTGCTGCTTCTTCAGACATGACATAGCTAGCCTTTTGATCATCCAAACGAGGATCATCATGACGCAAACGCTCTAACTTATAGTGCGGTGTTTCTAAATACTTATTCGGTACTAACAAGACATTAACTTTGAAGCGAGTCTCAATCTTGATGACTTCTGCACGCTTTTCATTGAGCAGGAACGCAGCCACTTCGACTGGAACCTGCGTATGAATCGCCGCTGTGTTTTCTTTTATTGCCTCTTCTTGAATGATGCGTAGAACTTGCAATGCAGAAGATTCGGTATCACGAATGTGACTAGTGCCATTGCAACGTGGGCAGGTGACATGACTGCCTTCGGATAACGCTGGGCGCAAACGTTGGCGGGACATTTCCATCAAGCCAAACTTAGAGATCTTGCCCATTTGAACGCGCGCACGGTCATGACGCAGAGCATCGCGTAGGCGATTCTCAACATCCTTCTGAGCCTTGCTGGACTCCATATCAATGAAGTCAATCACGATCAAGCCGCCTAAGTCGCGCAAACGGGCTTGTCGGGCGATTTCATCGGCAGCTTCTAAATTTGTGCGAGTCGCTGTTTCTTCAATATCGGAACCGCGGGTAGCGCGTGCAGAGTTCACGTCTACAGAAACAAGTGCTTCAGTGTGGTCAATCACAATCGCGCCACCCGATGGTAGTGGCACAGTGCGTGAATAGGCAATCTCAATCTGATGTTCAATTTGGAAGTGTGAGAAGAGCGGCGCATCATCTTGATAGCGCTTTACTCGTGGCAAGTTATCTGGCATCACCACCGACATAAAGGCAGCAGCTTGCTCGTAAATGTCATCGGTATCGATCAGGATTTCGCCAATATCCGGTTGGAAGTAATTGCGGATCGCACGAATCACCAAGCTGGACTCGAGGTAAATCAATAGCGGGGCTGAATTGCCCTTAGCAGCTTCATCAATGGCTTTCCACAATTGCAAGAGGTAGCTTAAGTCCCACTGCAATTCGGTAGCATCACGACCAATACCAGCAGTACGGGCAATGATGCTCATGCCATCAGGCACCTCTAATTGAGCCATGGCTTCGCGCAGTTCTTGACGGTCTTCGCCTTCAATGCGACGGGAGACGCCACCACCCCGTGGTTTGTTGGGCATTAACACCAAGTAACGACCCGCTAAAGAGATAAAAGAGGTGAGGGCGGCACCTTTTTGGCCACGCCCTTCTTTTTCTACCTGAACAATAATTTCTTGACCTTCACGCAGGGCATCCTTAATGGACGCATTGCGCACATCAATACCCTCTTTGAAATAGGCTCTGGCAACTTCTTTGAAGGGGAGGAAGCCATGACGCTCCTCGCCGTAGTTCACAAAGCAGGCCTCTAAAGAGGGCTCAATGCGGGTGATAACACCTTTGTAGATATTGCCTTTACGTTGTTCACGACCGGCAGCTTCGATATCAATATCAATGAGTTTTTGACCATCGACGATGGCAACTCGCAACTCTTCTTGTTGAGTTGCATTAAACAACATGCGTTTCATAACACTCTCCTATGGGGGAGGTGGGAGTAGCGCGATGCGTTAGGGGTCAGTTATTGGCCGCATAGGCAAGCCTATGGCGGTGTATGAGTGTGGATCATGCAAATAAGGCACTTTTTTCCTAGTTCACCTCGTTAACTGTTGGTTAAATCGGTGCCACACTTGACGATCGCCGCAGAGACCTCCTTTAGGTCATCCATGCAGGCGCGCGCCTGAAAACTGTCATCTAATCGCGGGTCGCGGCATACGGCACACCAACCCTGTGCCTCATTGCAACGGGGGAGGGGCAACCCCGAGAGTCTATTAAAAGGCGACTCCAAGCCCCACAATTCACGCCATTTTTTTGGCGGGTATCTAGCGAATAAATTGGCTAGAGCGTTGATTGTACGGCATAAGTTGAATGACAATGGGGTATTGTTGAGTCCCTTATCGTCTTTTTCCGAGGCGACAAGGGAGCAAAATCATGAAATCCGACCCAGTATCCAAGCCTTCCAAGGTAAAAACGCCCCCTCCCGCTGCAGTCCATTTGCAAACCATTGGTCCAGAGGAAGCTGGTCAGCGTTTGGATAACTATTTACTGCGTTGGGCCAAAGGAGCCCCCAAAAGTCACGTTTATCGGATTATTCGCTCGGGTGAGGTTCGGATTAACAAAAAACGGGCTGAGCCAACGACTCGCTTGATTGAGGGAGATGTTGTACGAATTCCCCCGGTCCGAATTGCCGAGCCAGCCCAAATGGCGGCAGTTAATACTGCCAAAACCAAATCTCGTGCCCGAGGCTTTTCTGAGAAGATGCCCATTTTGTTTGAGGATGAGGCATTACTAATTGTGGATAAGCCTGCTGGATTGGCGGTACACGGCGGCTCCGGGATTGCCTTGGGTGTAATTGAGGCGTTGCGGATTGCTCGACCAAAATTGAAATTCTTGGAATTGGTTCATCGCCTCGATCGCGATACTTCCGGAGTATTGCTGCTGGCAAAAAAGCGCAGTGCGCTCGTGGAATTGCATCGCCAAATTCGTGAGGGTCAAACGGACAAGCGCTACTATTTACTGGCACACGGTGAAATTCAGCAGGGTGCGCAAGTGATGCAATTGAAATACCCTTTGCATAAATATCTCCTTGCCAATGGTGAGAGAAGGGTGCGAGTGGATCCCGATGGATTACCCAGCCATACGGCTTTGCGTGTTACCAAAATATTTACGCGCGCAGACGCTGCCATGACGCTGGCTGAGGCGCAGCTGAAAACGGGCCGCACTCATCAAATTCGGGTACATCTGCAAAAATTAGGTCATGCGATTTTGGGCGACGATAAATATGGATTTGAAGACCAAGATAAGCTTATTAAATCGAAGCGCTTATATTTGCATGCACACTTGGCGGGTTTTACGCACCCTCGTACTGGTGAAAAGATGCGAATTGAATCACCGCTGCCAGCAGAATTTACTGCCATGATGCAAAATTTTGAGCAATAAAACGCAACTGAAACGCATGAACAATGTCTGAAGGATCGAAGCCAATCGTCGCTATTTGGGATTGGGACGGCACGATTATGGATTCCACGCCAACGATCGTGCACTGCATTCAGCAAGTGTGCCGCGATTTGGGTTTTCAAGAGCCGGATGATTCTTTGGCCAGCTCGGTGATTGGGTTAGGCATCCAGGATTCGTTGCGACGCGCAGTCCCATGGATTGAACCAGTGCACTTTCCAAAGTTGACGGATCGTTTTCGTTATCACTATTTAGCAAAAGATCACGAACTGGATTTGTTTGTGGGTATTCGTGAGTTACTAGAAAAGCTCCGAAGCGATCAGTATCTCTTGGGGGTAGCTACTGGCAAATCGCGCGTTGGTCTAGACCGTTCGCTTAAGCACCATCAGATTGGACATCTCTTTCACGAAACACGCACAGCGGATGAGTCTTTCTCCAAACCCCATCCGGGAATGCTGCTCGAGCTATCCGATGCAACCCAAGTGCCTACGCGTCGGATGTTGATGATCGGGGATACGACTCACGATTTAGATATGGCAGCCAATGCCGGCGTTGATGCCATTGCGGTGACCTATGGTGCCCACCCACCAGATACGTTAAAAGCATCGCCATCGCTTGCGCATGTCGATGATGTTCCGCAACTGGCTCAATGGCTTGAAAAGAATCTATAGAGGAATCCATATGGAAAATAACTCCAATCCAAACTGGGAGCGTCAAGCCCTAGAATATTTGCTCTTAGAGAATCTCAAAGAGACTCGTAAGGCGCGTCGCTGGAAAGCGGTACTTCGTGTACTGACTTTGTTGGTGATTATTGCAGTGGTGCTCGTGGTATTTGATTTTCATATTCCTGGTCGTGGCATGGGCGTTGAGCGACATACAGCGATGGTGACTTTGGAGGGAGAAATCTCATCTAGCTCGATGGCCAATGCGATGGATATCAATTCTTCTTTGGTATCGGCATTTGAAAATGAACATAGTGCCGGCGTCATTTTGCGCATAAACAGTCCAGGGGGTTCGCCAGTTCAAGCGGGCATGATTAATGATGAGATTCACCGCTTACGTAAGCTTTATCCCAAGAAGCCATTTTATGTAGTGGTGGAGGATATCTGCGCATCCGGTGGTTACTATGCGGCGGTTGCCGCAGATCAAATTCTGGTCGATAAAGCGAGCTTGGTGGGTTCCATTGGAGTGATCATGGAGGGCTTTGGTTTTACTGGTTTGATGGATAAGTTGGGCGTCACACGACGCATGATTACCGCTGGATCAAACAAAGGCATGCTCGATCCTTTTAGCAAGGAAGAGCCCAAGCAAGTCGAGATGGTGAAAAAGATGATCGACGAAATTCACCAACAATTTATTCAGGTAGTGAAAGAGGGTCGTGGTGATCGCTTAAAGGATGCACCCGATTTATTTTCAGGTCGCATTTGGAATGGTGAGCAGGCAGTTAAGTTGGGCTTGGTAGATGGTTATGGCACAGTTGACTCGGTTGCTCGCGACATCTTTAAGGCGCCCGATGTACTGGACTACACCATGAAAGAAAACTTTGCGGAGCGCGTCGCCAAACGTTTTGGTGCTGAGGCAGGTGCAGCAGCGGGCAAGGCCTTGGTCAAATCACCAGACCTCAAGTAATAGTCAGAATATATTTAATGAATGAATCACTAGGCCAACAGCAGAAATACCGTTGGCCTATTTTGTAGTGCTGCGCAGGCCGCTTCATTTGGGTAGCGCTTGCGCCACTCTGCAATGAAGAGTGTGGCAATCATCTCCGATGGAAGGCTAAGGTCTACACCAAGGCAAAGCAATGTTTGCGGTGCTAACGCTTGAGTGCACGCCAGCAGCATGGCGGTATTGCGGTACGGCGTCTCGATCCAAATCTGGGTTTGTTTCAATTTGCGGGACTCAGTCTCAAGTTGTTTGAGTTTGGCGCTTCGCTCTGGAGCTCCCTGCGGGAGGTAGCCTTGAAAAGCAAAGCGCTGACCGTTAAGACCACTTGCCATCAGGCCAAGCAGGATCGAGCTTGGCCCCACTAATGGTTTGACTTGCGCACAGAAGCGATGGGCCGCGAGAACCAATTCAGCACCAGGATCAGCGACGCCTGGAACACCTGCTTCGGACATCAAACCCATATCGTTACCAGCCAGTAATGGTTTGAGTAAGTCAGCAGGTTTAACGGCGTCACCATACTTTGCATGACGGGATGTGCCGCGCCATTCCGACATTTGCATTTCTTGAATGGCGCAAGCGAGTGGTGAGATGCTATCGATTGCTTTTAAAAATGCCCGCGCTGTTTTAGCATCTTCGGCAATCCAATGCCGCAGCTTTGCAGTACAGGCAATCGTCTCACTTGATAAGACCCAAGGTAATTGCTCTGCACGAGCGTCATTGCCTAAAGTATTCGGAATTAAATAGAGTGTGCCGAGCGTTGCCATAATCTATTTGGTAGCCGGAATAGCGAAACCTGCATCTCGCAATAAACCCGTCAGCGCAATGAGTGGCAAGCCAATTAGGGCGGTTGGATCATCGCTTTTAATCGCCTCCAATAGACTGATTCCGAGGCCTTCAGACTTTGCGCTTCCCGCGCAGTCGTAGGGCTCTTCTGCGCGCAAATAATTCTCTAGAACATCGTCGGAGAGTTTGCGAAAAGTCACTTCCGTGGGAATGCTCAGGGTGGTGTGAACATCGTTTTTCATCAAGCAGAGTGCAGTATGAAAGGTGATGGTTTGCCCGCGCATGAGTTGAAGTTGTGCAAGCGCTCTATCAAAATTTCCGGGTTTACCTATCGCAGCACCACAAAGATCGGCAACCTGATCAGAGCCAATGACCCAGGTATCGGGGTGTATTTTTGCAACTGCTGCAGCTTTGGCGTTCGCCAATCGCAACGCTAGGTCCAGCGTGGTCTCGCCAGTAAGTGGTGTCTCATCGACCTTGGGTGAGACCACTTCGAATGGAATGCGTAAGCGAGTTAAAAGCTCGCGACGGTAGACCGAAGTGGATGCCAAAATTAACGGTGGGTTATTCGATGAACTCATGAATTTAGTGATTACTGCAGATTTTGCACTTGCCTTGATTTGGACTGATGTCATGAATCGTAATCAAGTTTTACCTCAAGTGGAGTTATCGGCAGATCCAAGCGCTTTGAAGCGGGTGGTAGCATCTTGCGCAAAAAAGCAGTTTCCTTAAAAGCAGCGGGATTGCAAAGGCTAACCGTCAGTCTCGATGGTTTGAACGATGACATCTTTCGCAAAATGAACGATGTTGATTTTCGGTGGCCGATGTTTTGGATGACATTGCTGCCGCGCAAGACGCTGGCTTTGAGAACATCAAAGTCAATATTGTGGTGAAAAAAGGAACGAACGATCACGAGATCGTGCCAATGGCAAACCATTTCAAGGGCAGCGGTATTATTTTGCGCTTCATCGAATTTATGGACGTTGGTAGCTCGAATGGTTGGAATATGGCAAAAGTATTGCCATCTAAAGAGGTTATCTCGAGGATCCATGCAACATTTCCGCTGGAGTCAATGGAACCAAACTACCCTGGTGAGGTAGCCCAGCGTTGGCGTTATGCAGATGAATCAGATGATATCCAGCGTGACACAAACCTTCTGCCATGAATGCACGCGTGCACGCATTTCTACTGATGGCCAAATGTATCTATGTTTGTTTGCGAATGAGGGGTTTGTTTCAAATCCTTATTGCGCTCTGATAAAACCGATTTAGAAATTGCGAACGCCATCATGAATACCTGGTCTGGACGCAATAATCACTATTCTGAAATTCGGGGCTCGCAAACGGAAGGTCTGAAATCCAATTCTCGTAAAGTTGAAATGTCTTACATTGGTGGCTAATGATTACTGCTAAAAATATAACCGGACTCATTCTGGCTGGCGGTCGTGCCCAACGAATGGGCGGAATCGATAAAGGATTAATTCCATTTCACCAAAAACCCTTAATTGAATCGACCATCTCCCGCCTAAGGCCCCAGGTTGGATCCATCCTGATTAACGCCAACCGTAATATCACCAAATACGCCGTCTATAGCTACCCAGTAATTCTGGATGAGACCCCCGATTTTTCTGGGCCACTTGCAGGATTCTCGGTGGGGCTCAAGGCCTGTAAAACCATACCTACTAACCACACCCTGTGACTCACCGCTATTGCCCCAAAATCTCGGCATAAAGCTTACCGCCGAACTTGAACGTGGCGATTTTCAATTGGTTTATGCCTCGACCAAAGGTGTCGATGACAGGGTTTGGGCACAACCAGTGTTCTGCCTAATGCGCGCTAATTTACAAGAATCGTTGGATGCTTTTTTGCGTAAAGGCGATTTCAAAATTGATCGTTGGTTTCAAGAAATTAAGAGCAGCACTGTCGTATTCGACGATGAGCAAGTATTTGCAAACGTCAATACTCTAGAAGAATTGAAATCACTAGAAGCCATTTCAGCATGAAGCATTCTCCCAATAACCCCATCTTGCTGACGTCATCACTTCATGTTGATGAAGCTCGTCAGGCGATTGCAGATCTTGTCGATGAATTACTCCAAGAATCCGCTGCAATCAATGATCCTGCCGATATCGAGAGTGTTCCACTAGATCAAGCAATTAATCGGGTTCTAGCGCGCGATCTCCTTTCACCCATTGATGTCCCGTTGCTGATAACTCAGCGATGGATGGCTTTGTATTTAATGGCCAATGCCTGAATCAAAATAGCGCTGAGATCTCATTAAAGATTGTTGGCACTGCTTTGGCTGGCAAACCTTACGAGGGCAAAATTGCTCAAGGTGAATGCCTCAAAATCATGACAGGCGCCGTCATGCCTGCGGATTGCGACACCGTGATCCCTCAGGAATTCACAACGAGCAACGACAATCAATTCGTTCGATTTCAGTCAAATCAATTGAAGGCAGGGGAAAATCGTCGCCTGCGTGGCGAGGATTTACAACAAGGCAAACCTGCAATTGCTGCTGGTCGGTTATTGCGACCCTCGGATTTAGGATTGGCAGCATCCCTTGGTATCGCCACGCTTCATGTTCGGCGCAAGCTCAAAGTCGCTATTTTGTCTTCGGGAGATGAATTACGTTCCTTGGGTCAGACCCTGGATCCTGGCAGCATCTATGACAGCAATCGTTACAGTCTTACTGGCTTACTCAATCGTCTAGATCTAGACATTATCGATTGTGGAATTGTGCGTGATGATCCTGCTTCACTAAAACAAGCATTCATCGAAGCAGTCTCTAAAGCCGATGTATTAATTTCATCTGGTGGCGTCTCTGTTGGTGAAGCAGACTTCACCAAACAAATCATGCAAGAACTGGGTGATGTTGGCTTCTGGAAAATCGCCTGCCCGCAAAACCCTATTTTTTGGTTTACCAGGTAACCCTGTTGCCGTTATGGTGACTTTTTATCAGCTCGTTCGCAGCGCACTGCTGCAACTCAATGGGGCCACTCAAACAATGCCTCCACTAGTTCAAGCGATTGCCGAAACAGCGATTCGTAAGAAACCTGGTCGCACCGAATTTCAACGCGCCATCTTGGGGCGCAATGCTGATGGCAAGCCAAGTGTGCGACTGACTGGCAGTCAAGGGGTGGGCATTTTGCGCTCCATGAGCGAGGCAAACTGTTTTGTCATTCTGGGTCACGACCAAGGAAATGTTGCTCCGGGTGACCTAGTAGATATAGCGCTTTTTGATGGACTGCTTTAAGATTGCGGTCATCATGAAACTTACCAAAAAAGAACTCGCCTTTCTCGATCCAACCCATACCGCTAAAACACTGGTATTGGTTTACCTCTGCTTCTCAGTGCCCATCGTGCTGTTGGCATTATTCGTTGCCCTCATCAGAGATGGTGCAATCCCTGGATTTACCGTTTTGTCCGCATTAATTCTCAATGCGTTACTGGGTTTTGCCTTGCTGTGGATTGCTTGCAAAGTCTATAACTGGGTTGCTGAAAAATTCGGTGGCGTTGAGCTAGCACTACGCGATTTACCAGAAGAAGTAGATGCCGAGTAATCATTGATATTCTCCGGCAACCTTTTCGAAAGCAAGAAACAAGTGCTACCCTTTAAATGCCTCAGCATTAATTAAGCTGGGCGGTTTTTTCCCGGCCAACGCTGCTTGCAAGTTTTCGATTGCGAGGTCCACCATGGCTCTGTGGGCTTTTTCAGTCGCGCTCGCAATGTGCGGAGCTAGAACAACATTGCTCAATTTGAGTAACTCAGGATTCACGTTTGGCTCCCCATCAAATACATCTAGACTAGCAACAAATATTCGTTTTTCTTTCAGGGCTTGCGCCAAAGCCAAGTCATCAACAATCCCGCCACGAACAATATTGATAAGGGTTGCCGTGGGTTTCATGAAGGCAAGCTCTTCAGCTCCAGTGGTGTGATGGCTTTCGGCGGTATATGGCAATACCAGGACCACGTGATCCACAGTTCGTAGTAATTTCTTCTTTTGATACGTAGCGTGCGCCACATGCCCTCTCATCCGCTTCCGATAAACGACTGCGATTGTGATAAATCACATTCATGCCAAAACCCAATGCTCGTTTAGCAACACCCTGTCCAATGCCGTCCCATACCAATGATGCCGATTGTGCTGTGATGCAAATCCATACCGAGTGGGTTATTCACAATCGACCATTTGTCCCAATGGCCAGCGCGCACCCAATGCTCTGATTCGGTGATACGCCGCGCTGTTGCCATGAGCAAAGCAAAACCAAAGTCAGCGGTAGTATCGGTCAACACATCGGGTGTATTGGTTGTCATGACACCAGCCGCAGTAATGGCAGATACATCAAAATTGTTATAGCCCACTGAAATGTTGGGAACGATTTTTAAATCTTTGGCCATTGCTAAAGCATTTGCGTCTATGCGTTTACTTCCTGCAACTAATGCACCGCCACGCCTGAGAGCGCATTTTGTAACTCCTCAGGGCTTCAAGATCTGGTCTTCCTGGTTTGCCAGCACCTCAAACGATTCTTTTAGTTTTGCCAACGCTTCAGGAAAAATAGCCCTGGCAACCAAGATTTTGGGCTTCTGAGAGGCGTTTTGGGGGGTAGTTTGGGTATTTTGTGGGTATTCATAAGGGGAAACTTTACCTCAGTAAATGAGGGCATTTCGGCTAAAATTAATGTTTTATAACCTAATAACCCTTAATCGCGGGCTAATTCGATTAAACACCATGACTTACGTTGTTACTGAATCTTGTATTCGCTGCAAATACACCGACTGCGTTGATGTTTGCCCAGTTGATTGCTTTCGTGAAGGCCCTAATTTCCTAGTGATCGATCCGGATGAGTGCATCGACTGCGCCGTTTGCGTTCCTGAGTGCCCCGTCAATGCTATTTACGCAGAAGATGATGTACCTGGCGATCAACAAGAGTTCATTAAGCTGAATGCCGAACTCGCGCCGTCATGGACGTCGATCACCAAATCCAAAGCAGCTCTTCCAGATGCTGATGAGTGGAAAGACGTTAAAAATAAACTGGATCAGCTCGTAAAGTAATTTAATCACCCAAGAGTATCGTTTTGCACCCACCCACAGAAGCTGACGCAGTCATTATTGGCGCCGGCCCTGTGGGCCTCTTCCAAGTATTTGAGCTTGGACTTCTTGAAATCAACGCACACGTCATTGATTCCTTACCAGAACCTGGTGGTCAATGTATTGAGCTGTATCCCGATAAACCGATTTACGACATTCCTGCCGTCCCTGTTTGTACTGGTCGCGAGCTCACCGATAATCTACTGAAACAAATTGAGCCGTTTCACCCTCAGCTTCATCTAGGACAAGAAGTCACCCATCTCGATTGCCAATCCGACGACCGCTTCCTCATTCGCACCTCACAAGATCAGCGCTTTATAACGAAGACGCTATTTATAGCAGCTGGAGTAGGAGCTCTTCAGCCAAGAACCCTGAATCTGGAGGGTCTAGATGCTTATGTAGATCAGAACGTGTTCTATCGCGTGAAGCAACCCGACCAATTTATCGGCAAACGCATTGCCATCTGCAGGGGTGGCGACTCTGCAATTGACTGGGTCTTATATTTTGCCGATAAAGCAGCAAGCGTCACCCTCATTCATCGACGGGACGACTTTAAGGCAGCACCACAATCGATCGCAAAGATGCGAGAGCTTTGTGCTTCTGGAAAGATAAATCTCTTCATTGGACATATCACTGGATATGACATTCAAAACGACCAATTGAGCGAGATTACTCTTACGGACAATGACGGCAACACTAAACAACTCGCTTTAGATGATCTTCTGATTTTTTGGTCTATCCCCAAAACTAGGCCCTATCGCCGAATGGGGTCTGGATATTGATTGCAAACAAATTGTGGTGGATACAGAAAAATTTCAGAAAAGCATTCCGGGCATTTATGCTGTCGGCGACATTAATGTCTACCCCGGCAAGAAGAAGTTGATTTTGTCAGGCTTTCATGAGGCGGCATTAGCGGCTTTCGCTGCTGCCGCGTACCTGAATCCTGAAAAACCGATTCAACTTCAGTACACCACCACCTCCCCTAAACTGCATAAAGTACTTGGGGTAAAGCCGACTACCCTCGAGTAAGTTACCCTTATAGCTATTCCAAAATTTACAAACCGACCAATTCACTTTTAGTCAATTTCTATGCGCCAATATCACGATCTCATGAAGGAAGTTTTAGCCAACGGCGTTAAAAAGTCTGACCGGACTGGTACTGGAACACTGTCTGTCTTTGGTCACCAAATGCGCTTTAATTTGGCTGACGGTTTCCCGATGGTGACAACCAAGAAACTGCACCTCAAATCCATTATCTATGAGCTGCTTTGGTTTCTTAAAGGCAGCACAGACAACAATTGGCTCAAAGAGCGCGGTGTATCCATTTGGAACGAATGGGCTGCACCAGATGGTGACTTGGGACCAATTTACAGTTATCAATGGCGCTCTTGGCCTGCGCCTAATGGACAACACATCGATCAGATTAGTGAAGTAGTGGAGACAGTCAAAAAGAATCCAGACTCACGTCGTATTATTGTTTCTGCATGGAACGTTGCAGATATTCCCCGTATGGCATTAGCGCCTTGCCATGCTTTCTTTCAGTTTTACGTAGCAGATGGGAAACTGTCTTGCCAGCTTTATCAGCGCAGTGCAGATATTTTCTTAGGAGTTCCGTTCAATATTGCCAGCTATGCTTTGTTAACGCATATGCTGGCCCAGCAATGCAATCTCGAAGTCGGCGATTTCGTTTGGACTGGCGGCGATTGCCACTTGTATAGTAATCACCTAGAACAAGTGAATCTGCAGCTCTCTCGAGATTTCTTCCCGTTACCCAAACTCAATACCCTACGCAAACCCGACTCTATTTTTGATTACGAATTTGAGGATTTTGAGATCGTAGGTTACGAATCCCACCCCCATATCAAAGCCCCTGTAGCCGTTTAAGAAATTGCCCTATGACACAACCTGCTATCTCCATAATTGTTGCCCGCTCACGGAATCACGTGATTGGTCGTGACAACCAAATGCCTTGGAAAATTTCTGCTGACCTGCAATTTTTTAAGCGTGTCACGATGGGTCACCCCGTCATCATGGGTCGCAAGACCTGGGAATCAATTGGTCGCCCGCTTCCTGGTCGACGCAATATCGTGGTGAGTCGCAATGCTGACTACGAGCTGACCGACGGAGAATTAGTGGGCTCCCTAGACGAGGCCCTCAACGCACTGAGTAAAGCCCCTAGAGTCTTTGTAATTGGCGGTGAACAACTTTTTAGGCAGGCTTTTGATAAAGCGGATCGTTTATACATTACTGAAATCGATCTTGATATTGATGGCGGGGATACATTCTTTGAAGTACCTAATCCCAACGACTGGAGAGAAGTAGAACGTACGCCTGGATCCGAAAACGATATTCACTTTCAGTTCGTCACTCTCGAGCGTCAATAAAAAGGACTCCCGGGAGCCCTTTTTATTTCACGATGACCTCTAAATACTGTTGCTTACTGCACAACAATTTTTGAATTCTTGGCAATTCCAGAAATAAATTCAAATTGCTTCTTCTGAGCTAAGCCCGCACGAATAGCTTGCTTTGCTTGTTCAAGTGTCGGTGGCTTACTGGAACGCTTATCTTCCAGTTTGACCAAATACCAGCCCTGCTGCATCTGAATCGCTGCGGAGGTTTGGCCTTTGCCAGGATTCACCAATACAGCTGAGATTTGTGGAGGAACTTGCCCAGGTTGCACCCAACCTGCCGCCCCGCCTTGTGTCTTATTCGGTGCTAATGAAACACTTTTTGCTACCTTGTCAAAAGCCCCCCTTTTTTATACGATTTAAAGCGGCTTGCGCATCGGATTCAGAGGCAACCGCAATGTCACTAATCTTGTATTCGTTGATCATGCCCTGTGGGCCTAATGAAACTACTTGCTTGCTGTACCATCTTTTTCAGCTTGTTGGGACAACAAGAAGACTTCAATGAACTTTTCAATCACCGCCCTACGCAACTCGGGCGAATCTTTTTGACCTTGAGCCAGGGCTGCCTTGATGCCTTGTTCAACCATATCGTTTGTAACGATTGCGTCATTGACTGAAGCAGCAGCATTAATTGGCAAGCCACTCTGTTGGGCATTTGCGCCGCCACATAAGGCGATGGATAAAAAACCAATAGAGATAATACGCTTGATAGAGGGTGTGATATTCAGTTTCATGTGTAGCAATCTTTCAGATAGGGAACCCTAATACTACCAGCTAGGCAAGCATTAAAATCTGGACATGTGCGTACAGTACCTCACCACCGCGGACGTTGATTGGGTAAAAACCCATTTTGATCTCGCACTATCGGCATCAAGCCCACACGATGTTTTTCCCACCTACCCAGGAATGATTATCCTAAAGAGTCACAACACTCAACGCACCGCTATTGGACCAGCTCGCTTCGGCCTGATACCCTCCTGGGCAAAGGATGAAGAATTTGGCAGAAAAACTTACAACGCTAGAGCGGAGACCGTCAGCGAGAAGCCCTCTTATAAACATGCATGGATGAAGCGGCACTTCGCACTTGCCTTAGCAGATGCATTCTACGAACCCTGTTATGAATCTGGCAAAGCAGTGCGTACCAAAATTCAACAGGAAAATCATGAGCCGATGGCTATTGCATCCATTTGGGATACCTGGACAGAGCCAGAGACAGGTGAACTTATTGTGTCGTTCTCTATGCTCACCATTGAAGCAAGCAAACATCCAGTCATGAAGCGTTGTCATAAACCAGAGGATGAAAAGCGCACTATCGTACCGTTAAAGCCCAATCTCTTTCAGGACTGGCTAAACGCAACCCCTGAATCGGCAAAAGAACTATTAAATCTTGACTCTATTCCAGAGTTGATATTTTCAGAATAGTACGTAAGCGCTCTCGTATCACCGGTATTCGCGGCGTCAGCAACAGTAACAATACTGCGGCATAAATGCTGACAGTTTGTAAATTATTTTTGCCTGCTTTGTGTCACCAGTAATGGGCGATGACAGTGATTGCGATCAAGTAGACAAGCTTATGAAGCAAAGACCAGCGGCGCCCCAGCCTTCGGACTGCCCACGTATTCGACGTAGCCGCCAAAGAGGAGTCAACAGCACCAGGCTTAAAAAGCCCATGGTAATGAATGGCCTCTTTAGTACATCATTAGTACATCATGAATCATGGCTTGCCAATCCAACCTTTGATCCAGATATATCCAAATTGAAAAATGCAAACTTGCATAGAAAAAACAAAATAATCCGAACATTCGACGTAGCTTGATCCAGATGCTCGAGCCGGTCAGAAGACGCAGAGGTGTCATGGCCAAGGTGACGCACAAAAATACCAGAGCCCACGTTCCCATTGAGCGGGTGATGAATTCAATCGGATTGGCGCCCAGGTGGTCTATGTATCGAAGCCACACCAATCTTCCCACAGGAATAATGGAGAGCAGGAAAAGAGCGCCTTTAAGTAATGTCATAGACCCATGTTAAACGACCCCTACAAATTTTTCTGCAGGGGTCGCAATGCTTTACATAACACCGACGCACTAGGCCAAGGTTAGACCCTCTTTGTAGAGCGGGAAGTTACGTACTGGCCTGCCAATCGCCGCTGAAACGGCATTCGCCACTGCGGGACCGACTACGCAGATTGTGGGCTCACCAACACCACCCCAAAAATCATAGGTTGGTACCAACACCGTCTCGATTCGTGGTGTCGAGGCCAATTTCAGCATCGGGTAGGAATCGAGGTTCTGTTGCTTGATCCGGTCATTTTCAACGGTGATTTCTGGATTGAAAATAGCGCCCAAAGCCATGGCCACAGAGCCCTCAATTTGCTCACGCGTTAAATACGAATTGACTACATGTCCTGGGTTTAACGCAAACACCAAGCGTTTCACATGGGCGATATTGCCATCCACTGATACTTCTGCCACGCATGCAGAGTAACTGGCGTAACCCATAAACCGTGCTACACCACGATACGTCCCTGCTGGCAGCGGCTTATCCCAATTCGCTTTTTGAGCGGCAGCATTGAGCACGCCCAAATGCTTGGGGTGACTCTGCATGACAGCTTGTCTAAATTTCGCAGGATCTTTACCGGCTGCTTTAGCGCACTCGTCCATAAAGCATTCCATGAAAATACCGTTTTGATTGGTATTCACCCCACGCCAAGGACCCACTGGTACGTGGGTGTTTTTCATGACGTACTCGGTTAGTAAACTCGGGAAGGTATAACCGGGTTGAACATCGGGTCCTTTTTCATAAAAGCCTTGCAGCTGCCGCTCATCCTTGCCATCTTTAATATTTTGAATGGCAAGCGTAGCATGAATCGATTGCCCAGCAACCTTGATGTGCATGCCTGTGACATTTCCACTGGCATCAAGACCCGCAGTCATCTTAGCCATCGCAATTGGATGGTAATAGTCATGCATAATACCTCTTCACGACTCCAAAGCACCTTGACAGGAGTACCAGGGTATTTCATGGCCACCTTGGCTGCAAAGGTAGCGAAGTCTTGAGTAGAGCCTCGACGACCTAAACCACAACCCGAGTCTAATTTATACACTTCGCAGTTAGGCAATGAAATGCCGGTAGCTTCTGACAATGCTGCCAAGGAGCCTTCGCCGTTTTGCGTAGGCACCCAACCTCAGCACGATCACCACTGATTTTGACAGCGGCATTCATTGGCTCCATCGTAACGTGTGCACAGTACGGGGTGTAATAAATGGCTTCAACTTTTTTGCCGAGCCATTAATCGCTTGCGGCGCATCGTCAACCTTGCGTTGCCAAAAATCGCCTTGCTCATCTAAGCCAGCGCGCATCATCTTGTCGATATCGCTCTGAGAAACGTTAGCAGCCTTGCCTTTATCCCAAACAATTGGCAACGCATTGAGAGCGGTATTAGCTCGCCACCACGTATCCGCGACAACGGCTAAGGTACTCTCATTGATCTGCACAACGCCTTTAACGCCGCGCATGTTTTTAATCTTGGCTTCGTCATAGCTCACCAACTTACCGCCAAATACTGGACAGGATTTAACCGAGGCACACAATATGCCAGGTAGTTGCAGGTCGGCACCATAAACCTTTGTGCCATTTGCCTTATTGGCCGTATCAATACGGGCGTATGGTTGACCAGCCACTTTCCAAGTGCGAGGATCTCTCAACGTAATCGTTTTTGGATCAGGAGGGGTCAGCGTAGAGGCAAGTTCCGCAACTTTACCGTAGGTAGTTTTACGCCCTGTTGGCACATGCGTGATAACACCTTTACCTACAGTAAGCTCGGTCACTGGAACGTTCCACTGATTCGCGGCTGCTTGTAGCAGCATGCTACGCGCTGCTGCTGCGCCACGACGAACATAGTCCTCGGAAATACGAATGCCGTGACTGCCGCCAGTTCCATGCTCACCCCATACACGCTTACGAGCCAAACTTTGGCCAGAAGTTGCAGACTGGGTTTTAACTTTTTTCCAGTTGCATTCGAGCTCTTCGGTAACCAATTGCGCTAAACCAGTACGCGTACCTTGCCCCATCTCAGAGCGAGCAATACGAATATAGACCGTATCATCCGGCTTAATGCTGACCCAAGCATTGACTTCAGCCTCACCCGCTTTTGTTGGGGTATTGGGATTATGTGGCCCAGATTGCGCAAATGCCGCCTCTGGTAAAGCGCCAATCCCTAACATCAGGCCGCCTCCGACCATGGAGCCCTTGATAATAAATTCGCGACGGGAAGAGTTTTCTAATGTCATGTCTCTCTCCTTAACCACGTGTTGCAGGGGTTGCTTGGTACTGCGCCAAGACATCTGCTAATTTTTTCTGACCCGAGGCAACATGAATACCATCTCGAATCTTTTGGTATGTTCCACAACGGCAAACATTGGACATTGCATTATCAATATCAGCATCTGTTGGCTTTGGTTCCAGATGCTTGGGTTTGATTTAACTGTAAGCGTTGCTCAAACTCCCATTTTCCTTTGGGCTGTAGGTCGAGGGTATAAATCCAGCCAAAGGCTCCTTCCCCAGCATGGGCTAGGGAAAAGTGAAGGGCGGCAACAAGGACAAGGCAAAAGGCGAATAGTTTTTGAATGGTCAATTTCATGGGTATTTGAAAAGAGAGTGGTTAAAAATCTAAATGAGAACTGTTCTCAATATACCATCAAATGAGAATAATTATCAAATACGAAAAAGACTATTTTTTGATAAATGGTGAAATCGCTAAGGGAATTAGGCTTTACCAGTAAAATTCCGCAGTAATGGATGCGCAATCACTCGAAAAGCTAGTGTTGATGAAAATGCCCTATGGCAAGCATGCAGGACGTGCGCTGGCAGATTTGCCGGGAAACTATCTAGCGTGGTTTGCCCGAAAGGGATTTCCGAAAGGCGAATTAGGCGAGCTGCTGGAGTTGATGCATACGCTTCACAACGGTTTACGTGGACCTCTTGATCCCATTCCGAAAGCGCATGGGCTGCAACGCAAAGATTAGTTACCTGGAGCGGACAATCAGTGTTACACGATCCCGCTCATATTGAACGCTGGGTGACTCCGGCGGGCTACTTTGTTCGATGCTAGCCTGGATGGAAGAGCTTGACTCGATTCGAGAAGCGATTTTCCTTGCCAGCTCACGATTGCGGTCGTATTGAATTTGCACGCTCGCCACTTGGCCCGCTTGAATGCGAGCCATCAGTGCATCAAGCTTATTGCTGGAGCAGTCATCAAAAAAGATCGGGTACCAGCCGCCCACTATAGGCTTGACTGGTTTGGGGTCAGTTGGAGTATGTTGGATTGGAGTGCCGGTTTTTATGGGCAACTGAAAATCAATCCCCGTCTTTGAAACCAATTCTGCATACGAAATTGGTGGGGACATTCCCGCTTCATTTGCGTTTTCAATCCAATAGGCCCATGCATCATTTTTATGAGGGTCGTAAACCAATTTGAACAAGTGACTCGGAATGGTGACGCGATTTTTGCCAATGCTCCCTTGGTTGCCTGTGGACCCGGTAAAAATATAGATATCGCCTTGGGCGCGTTTGACATACTGCCTGGTGGGCTCCTCAACGTTCTTGGCCCATATCCCTTGGTTATTGAGTCTGGCCTGAGGCATCATGTTGGCCAGCGAAAACGACTGGGCCATAGTCCTTTCATTAATCATATCCCCCGCGGGAACATTGTGGCCTCGGTCATGGCCGCTGCCTCGATAATCGGATAGTTGAGCACGCTCTGCAAAGGGCAGTCGAGCTTCTTCATAAAATTGATTTGTTCTGCGCGGGTGTGGTGCTAAGAGCTGCTCGCGGTTTAATTTCTCTACAGTGTAGATGGGCTTTTTATCTTGCGGTGAGTAAAAGATCGCAAAGCTATCAAAACAAAGGTCTCGACCAGTTTGTGCAGTCACGGGTACCTGTTGATGGGGGAAGAAGTCCTTGCAGTCATTAAAGAGAGCAAGCGCTCTCAGTGGGCTGATTAGTAAAACCAGTAAGCCCAAGGTTGCGAATTGTTTTAGGTGAATATTCATGAGTCTCTAGTTTAGGACGCCAATCTCTCGGGTGGCTATCTAACCCTCTAAGTCCTTGATCCATAATGCTCCGCAGCAATTTGTAAGAGCACTGCCGGCAGAAATGAAGGGGGTGAAAAACACTAGATGTATGGGTTTTTGAAAGAATTTTTTCTTTCAAATAGTAAAAAAGTTGGGTTTTTGAAAATTTTTTACAAAATGAAATTAGCGCCTCTTAACATATATAAGTTATTGATTTTATTGAATTAAATGTGTCTTATTTGGTGCATATGCGGGATGACCCGTATTGCGAGACTTAAAAGTTATGGAAATGATCCTCTTTATTCTTGACTTGATATAAGAACCTTTTTAGGATGACCCATGTTTTTACATATTGCGATGCAGCATAAATCAGTAGTTAGGTTTTATGGGTGTCGCAACCAACTGAATGAGTAAATGTTTATCAAACAATTTGAGTGAAATGCAGGAGGCGCAACCGGCAATGCTGGCGGCCAAAGAACTGCTTGCGCATGGTATGGCTCCTGTGTATCGAGTCATCAATGGCGTACTCGTTGTCACGGTATTCATGGTTGTAGGACTTTGGCTGTCTGGCAATGGCACGAATGCAGGCCCATTTGATCTGGCTCGCATTCTCGTTCCAGACGAAGCCCGCCATATTGTGTGGAGCAATGGCTTTGGCATGCTAGACCAATACAAGAATGAAAACGCTCATGGCGAAGGGATTGCCCAGGCATCTTCTAATGTTGGCTTTGCTAGTGCGAGACAGCAAACCGTTGCCTTACTCATGCCTTCTGTTGCCCAAGTGCCCGTGAAGTCGATTTCGCATTTGGCAGATCGCATTCCAGCCTCCAAGATTGATCCGCAAGCCTTGGACAGTAATTTAATGGGCTCTATTCAGAATCAACGTGCAGTAGCGGATTTTTTTGAGAAGAAGTACAGCCTCGATCGTAAGAAGATCGAAGAGTATGTCTCCAATACCATCCTGATCGCAAAAGAGGTCAATATTGATCCAGTGTTACTTTTGGCAGTGATTTCGGTGGAGTCAAACTTCAATCCCAATACCAAGAGTCATGCTGGCGCAGAAGGTTTGATGCAAGTCATGACATCCGTCCATCGCGATAAATATGCCTTGTTTGGCGGTACTCGTGAAGCCGCGAAGCCTGAAGTCAATATTCGTGTGGGCGCTTATATTCTCAAGTATCTGATTGCTACGGCAGGATCTTTGCGGAATGGTTTGAAATACTATGTGGGCGCTGCCAATGCGGAAGATGATGGCGGTTATGCAGACAAAGTCATGGCTGAGCGCAATCGTTTAATTGGCCTTTGCCAAACTAAATCCACCAATCGTCTTACGTTAAATGGTAAAGATTTGCGCTCTTAATCAAACTGCTCCCACTAAGTAAATACATATAAATAAAGCCACCCTAGGGTGGCTTTTGTGTTTTCAGGTAACCACAAAGCGATTAGTTCACGCCATGTAATTCCACGTCGAAGACCAAAGTGGTGTTTGGAGGAATGACACCGCCAGCACCGCGTGCGCCGTAACCCATATCTGGAGGGATGATTAATGTGCGTTTGCCACCGATCTTCATGCCAGCGACGCCTTGATCCCAGCCCCTAATAACGTGACCTGCACCCAACGGAAAACCAAAGAGCTGGCCGCGATCCAGTGAGCTATCAAACTTCTGGCCTTTGTTATCGGGTGCGCTCTCATCAAAGAGCCAGCCGGTGTAATAAACAAACATCCACGTGGTTACCAGCGACAGCTTCTTGACCGTTTCCGACAACGGTATCGATTTTTTTGAGTTCAGTCATATTTTTTCCTAATGGGTACGAATGAGTGGCTCAGTATATTCCTCATAGGGTTGGTGGATTCCCTTAAATTTGAGGGTTTATCCGCTGAATTCAGGTGCAAAACCCCCATTTTTGCCAATCCCGATGATTTAAAATTAAAGACTCGCCTCATTGACCAAGAGGCGGCTAAAAGCGGCTTGCAAAATGCGGATTATGAGAGTGGCAGGGTAAAAACCTGACTCTGTAAATTTATCAATATCGAGGAAAAGTTAATGGCTTCAGAGAAATCAAAGATTATTTACACGCTGACAGACGAAGCGCCATTATTGGCGACCTGTGCGTTTCTGCCAATCATTCGTACATTTACAGCGCCTGCTGGAATGGAGGTTGTAAAGAGCGACATTTCTGTTGCCGCTCGCATCTTGGCTGAGTTTTCTGATTGCTTAACCGATGCACAAAAAGTACCTGACAATCTAGCGGAGCTTGGCAAGCTGACACTTTTGCCAGACACCAACATTATTAAGTTGCCAAACATTAGCGCATCCGTTCCCCAGCTTTTGGCAGCCATCAAAGAATTGCAAAGCAAGGGATACAAGATCCCGAATTTCCCAGAAGATCCAAAAACGGATGAAGAAAAAGCTATTCGTACCCGTTATTCAAAATGCTTGGGTAGCTCAGTAAACCCAGTATTGCGCGAAGGTAACTCCGACCGTCGTGCGCCACCCGCTGTGAAGCGCTATGCGCGCAAGAACCCACACTCCATGGGTGAGTGGAGTCAAGCCTCCCGCACCCACGTTTCTCACATGCATGGTGGTGACTTCTACTCTAGTGAGAAGTCGATGACGATGACAAAAGCGTGTGACGTCAAGATGGATTTGGTTACAAAGAGCGGAAAAACCATTGTGCTCAAACCAAAGGTCTCTTTGCTTGAAGGCGAAATCATCGACAGCATGTACATGAGTAAGAAAGCATTGTGCGAGTTCTATGAAAAAGAAATCGAAGATGCGTACAAAACTGGCATGATGCTGTCCTTGCACGTAAAAGCGACCATGATGAAAGTGTCACACCCGATCGTTTTTGGTCACGCTGTGAAGATTTTCTACAAAGATGCTTTTACCAAACATGCTAAGTTGTTTGAAGAGTTGGGTGTGAATGCCAATAATGGTATGGGCAGCCTCTATGACAAGATTAAATCGTTGCCAGAGTCTAAGCGCGAAGAGATCACTCAGGATTTGCATGCTTG
This sequence comes from Polynucleobacter necessarius, assembly GCF_900095195.1. Classification (NCBI taxonomy): domain Bacteria; kingdom Pseudomonadati; phylum Pseudomonadota; class Betaproteobacteria; order Burkholderiales; family Burkholderiaceae; genus Polynucleobacter; species Polynucleobacter necessarius. Next base: position 292,023 of record NZ_LT606950.1, on the reverse strand, counting down.
TCACGAGCATCGTCCAGCTTTGGCGATGGTGGATTCTGCTAAAGGTATCACCAATCTCCATTCACCAAGCGCTGTGATCGTTGATGCGTCGATGCCCGCAATGATTCGTGTCGGCGGCAAGATGTGGGGCGCGGATGGTCGCTTGCATGACACTAAGGCAGTCATTCCAGAAAGTACGTTTGCCCGTATCTATCAAGAAATGATTAATTTCTGTAAGACCCATGGCAACTTTGATCCAACCACGATGGGTACAGTGCCTAACGTTGGTTTGATGGCGCAACAAGCGGAAGAGTACGGCTCACATGACAAGACCTTCGAAATTCCAGAAGCTGGTGTCGCTTGTATTGTTGCCGATGACGGGACTGTATTACTTGAGCAAAACGTAGAAGAGGGTGATATCTGGCGTATGTGCCAAGTCAAAGATGCACCGATTCGCGATTGGGTGAAGTTGGCAGTAAATCGTGCGCGTCTCTCGAACACTCCAGCAGTATTCTGGTTGGACGAGTACCGCCCTCACGAGGCAGAGTTGATCAAAAAGGTGAAAACCTATCTCAAGGACTATGACCTCGAAGGTGTTGATATTCAGATCATGTCTCAAACCCGCGCAATGCGTTACACCCTCGAGCGCGTGATTCGTGGCAAAGACACTATTTCTGTGACTGGCAACAGCTTGCGTGACTACCTCACCGATTTGTTCCCCATCATGGAATTGGGAACCAGTGCGAAGATGTTATCAATCGTGCCATTGATGGCTGGTGGTGGCCTCTTTGAAACTGGTGCTGGTGGATCAGCGCCGAAGCACGTTCAACAGCTTGTAGAAGAAAATCACTTGCGTTGGGATTCCCTTGGCGAGTTCTTGGCCTTGGCTGTATCGCTTAAAGATATTGGCGATAAGACGGGTAACCCGAAAGTGAAGATCCTAGCGCGTACTCTGGACGAGGCAACCGGTAAATTGTTGGATAACAACAAGTCTCCTTCACCACGTACTGGTGAGTTGGATAACCGTGGAAGCCAGTTCTATCTCGCCATGTACTGGGCTGAAGCACTGGAAAACCAGACTGAGGACAAAGAATTGCAAACGTATTTCGCACCGCTAGCTAAATCGTTGGCTGAAAATGAGCAGAAGATTGTGTCTGAGCTCAAAGCAGTCCAAGGTAAGCCAGCCGATATCGGCGGTTATTACCTAGCTGATTCTGAGAAGTGCAAAGCTGTTATGCGTCCAAGTTCTACTTTCAATGCAGCGCTAAAGGCAGTAAGAGCGCAATAGGTGTTAGTCATAAGTCCTAATTTAATCAATTAGGATTAAGCTAAAAAAGCAAACTCTCGGGTTTGCTTTTTTATCGTTCTCACGATTGCATCACCTTTGAATTACCCCCCCATGCCAAAACCAAACGACCTTGTTGAATTGAGTTATCTGAACGAAACTGTCTCGGATACGTCTTTTCTTGGGCTGATGCGTTTATTAGAATCTGCTCGCGCATTCAATCAGCAGCACGGTATTACTGGCATTTTGTTCTATGACAACCAGCAATTTGGACAAATCATCGAGGGTGAACGCGCCAACACTATGAAAGTCTGGAAGCGTATTCAGGAAGACAAACGGCATCACCGGATCGAGTTGCTGGAAATTCGTGAGATCACGGAACGAACTTATCCTGAGTAGCTATTGCGGTTTTATAGGGGCGAAACCCTCATTCGTGACTATCCAGTATTAGCAGGAATGGTCGGCGGTATGGACAAACATAGTTTGTCTCTACTCAATAAGATGCGCGAAGCCCAAAGTTAATCACTAAATTCGCGCAATACGCATAATTCAAAACGGTTGCAAAATAGCCCTATTGCATAAATGGAGTCCGTTATGGCGTTTACAGATAAGACCCTTCTGGCTAGTGAAGTCACACCCAAAGCAGTTTTTGAGAATCGCCGCGCATTGATCAAGGCGGCCGCTGCTGGGAGTTTTGGTGCCGCACTGGCGCCATGGTTTTCACGGCAAGCATTAGCCGCCACTCCTGAGAAGTTAAGTGCGTCACTGAATTCAGCTTACGACCCTAAAGAGGAAGCAACCCCATACAAATACGTCACGACGTATAACAATTTTTATGAATTCGGTACCGATAAATCGGATCCCGCGGCTCATGCGGGGAGTTTGCAGACGCGTCCATGGACAATCTCCATTGAAGGTCTGGTAAAAAAGCCAGTCACCTTAGATATTGATGCCTTATTAAAGTTGGCACCCATGGAAGAGCGCATCTATCGGATGCGCTGTGTCGAAGGATGGTCAATGGTCATTCCTTGGGATGGCTACTCTCTTTCAAAACTCATTAACAAAGTAGAGCCACTCGGATCGGCAAAGTATGTGGAATTTATTTTTTTAGAAAACCGCAAACAAATGCCAGGAATTCGGAGCAACATTATCGATTGGCCATACCGTGAAGGCTTGCGAATGGACGAGATGATGAATCCTCTGACTTTGCTGACCTTTGGTCTTTATGGTGAAGTGCTTCCAAAACAAAATGGTGCGCCGGTGCGCATCGTAGTCCCCTGGAAATACGGTTTTAAGAGCGCTAAATCCATCGTCAAAATTCGGTTTACGGAAGAAATGCCCAAGACCAGCTGGAATCCAGTTTGATGCGAGGGAGTATGGCTTTTATTCCAATGTCAATCCACAAGTTGATCATCCCCGCTGGAGCCAAGCTACTGAACGACGTATTGGTGACCCCAAGGGTATGTTTGCGCCCAAAATAAAAACCCAAATGTTTAATGGATATGGCGAGCAAGTAGCTAGTATGTATGCTGGTATGGATCTTAAAAAATATTATTAAGCAGTGGTTGCAGAGAACAAATTACTCGAATCTCATCATGAAAAAGTAATGACTAAAATTCATTCTGCACTCCCTATTTTTTTAGCAGTACTTTTCTGCTATTTGGTAACACTGCTTATGCTCAAACGATTGATGTACCAGTCAAAACGATTTCATCCTTGGATGTTCCACGTTACTTGGGGACCTGGTATGAAATTGCCAAGTTCCCGAACTGGTTTCAAAAAAATGTGTGAGCAATACTCAGGCATTCTATTCATTGCGATCCGATGGCAATCTGAAGGTACTCAATAGTTCAAAATGGCTATAGGGCCAGAGCGTTTTAGCAGATATTCCAAGCCAATCATCATCTTGCCAAACCAGGAGTTTGCTTTGGTGTTCAGAGTTTTAATACCGCTCACCTTATAGATCATGCGCAATTGCAAATGGTCTTGGAGGTTTTCACCAGCGCCTGGTAAATCCGCCATTACCGGAATACCCAACTTCGCCAAATGGGTTGCAGAGCCTATTCTCGAACGCTCCAAGATCTGCACGCTACCAATCGCGCCTGCACTCAGAATGACTTCACCACTCGAACGAATTAAGGATTCAGTGAGTTGACCATTTTTGCGATATTCCACTCCGAGACAGCGTTTTGTCACGGGATCAATTTTGAGCTTGGTCACAATGGCTTCTGTGAGCACTGTTAGATTGCTGCGCTTGGCTGCATCCTTCAAAAATTTTTGCAGTATTGAGTCGCCAACCCTTGCGTTGACTCACATCAAAGTAACCTACACCAAAGTTATCACCGCGATTAAAGTCATCCGATGTGGAATACCTGCCTGAACTACAGCTTCCTTAAATTTATCCATGATGGGCCAACGCAAGCGCTGTTTGGATACCGTCCGCTCGCCAACTTTTCTATGCCATGGGTTGGCATCACTGTGGTAATCCTCAAAAGACTTGTAACGCTGGAGTGCATTTTCCCAAGACCAAGATGCATCGCCAGTGGCCTGCACCCAAGATTCGTAGTCGCCCTCTTGACCACGCATATAAATCATGCCGTTAATCGATGAACATCCGCCCAGGACACGACCACGGGGATACAGCAAAGAGCGGCCGTTTAACCCCTTTTCCGTAACTGTCTTGAAACGCCGAGCCGCGCGAGGGTTATCAATGCAGTACAGATAGCCAACCGGAATATGAATCCAAATATAGTTGTCGCTCTTGCCCGCCTCGATGAGCAATACCTTTTTATTGGGGTTCTCAGTTAAGCGCCTGCAACATACAGCCCGCACTACCGGCGCCAATAATGATGTAGTCGTACGCATTTACTTGAGTCATTGTCTCGGTATTTTTAGTATTCATTCGAATTTATCGCTCTATTATTTACCAAACTTCAACATTGGTCATCAGTACAGCAGACTCTCAATAGCCGTCTAAAATAGCTACATGCATCTAAATGAGAAAAATCGCACTCCCAAGCTAGCCGAGGAAGATGAAGGCCCTAGCAAATCCGAGCTAAAGCGCCAAATGACCGAACGCCAGAAATTGGCTGAAGTCTTAGCGGCTTTGAGTAGCGATGCACTCAAAGCCATACCCTTAGATGAGGCAATCAAGACGGCAATTGCTGAGACTAACAAGATTAAGAGTTTTTGGTTTCTAGCATTCATCGCTGGATACGGTTTATCGCCCCAGAGCAATAACACCACTGCAACCATCCAAGCCAAAATATTGCGCAGCCAAAGCTGCTGGAACGATGACACCAAAATGGTGATGTCAATCACCAGAAGAATGATTCTGGCCAAGCGGTTAACGCCGTCGTTGTTAAACCCTTTAGCCAGAAATGCCAATGCTCCAAGAGCATAAGAGCCAATGAAGTAGATAAAGTAGGCTTCGTAATCCCCAGAGCGATTAAAAAATAACAGTGAACAGACGCCCAGCACACTCAGGATCCAAATGGCTGACTGATAGCGCGGAAAAGTAATCAACAAAACGGCTAGTACTGCGTAGAGTTGCCAATCAATCGCGATATACCAAGCACCCGCAGAAATAGAATCTAGCCCTAAGATGCCCTGTATAAAAAAGAGGTGCGCTAAAAATTGAGAGAGGGTTTCTGATTCACCGACAAACTCATCATTGATCCAGAGGCGCGCAATATAGGCACACGCTATCGTTAGTAGCAACGCAACCGCATAGGGAAAAAACAATCGTAGATAACGATTGAAGATGACTTTTAGAAAATTCGATGCACTAAAGCGCATATTGGCAAGGCGGTTCAAGGATTGCGCTGCAAGATATCCTGCCATTACTAAAAAGATCTGTACGGCATAGCGTTTATACTCAAATAACCATGCCATCGTCAATGGCAGAACCGTATGGGCATCTTTCGCAATTTGTCCGTAGCTCGACAGGTGATGCAGAATAATCAGAAGGGCTGCAAACACCTTCAGAAAATCGATCACTATAAATGGTGCCGTTTTTTTCAAAGCCAACTGATCAATTGAATGAAGTGGATCTTATTTCAATTTCTTTTTACCCATCAAAGAAGCTAGCAACGGATTAGCCTCGGCTAACTCTTTCTTGGATTTTGATTTTGCCTCAGTAGCCCCAGGCTTTGGGGTCTTAGCGGCATTTTCATGCGCTGTGCAGTCGCTAAAGCGAGGATCTTATAGAGATCCGTTTTCTTCATTGCCATGGCGACTACTCTTTACCAATTGTCAGTGACTTGGTGGCAAAGCCCAAGAACAATAATGACCATCCTTGCAATAGCAACTCAATGGCAATCAATAAACCTGGTAACCATAGGCTAGAGGATGGAAAGTTATTCATGATGAGTACACCCATCAAAATAGATATTGCTGCGGATACTGCAAGCCAAAACCACTCAGCAAAATGGCGATGCTGAAATGTTGCGATCAGGCGCAAGAAGCCGGTGACAAAAAGATGGCAGCTAGCCACAAGGTAATCGCCTCTAATGCAGGAATCGGAAACGCCCAGACGTAAATTGCCGCGGCAACATACAGCACCGCAAATACCATTTGGATGCTCACACTCTTCCAACCTGATGACTTAAACGCATGAATACCTTGCAATACTCCGCCAGCAAATAAGAAGATCCCCAAAACATTCACCGAGATCAGAGAGAACAAGACTTGGCCTGCAGTACCGATCATGCCCAAAATAATGAACAAAATACCCAAGCCAATCAGGGCTCCAGGCACTTTGGCTGCCGCACCCAATACGTTTACGCGGATCTCTTGAATTTGATCCACCGATAAATCTGCCATGGTTTTCTCTCTATAGTGAAATACATTAGTACTGCAGAATGGGCTCTACTTTAGCAATAAACACTACCCTCTCAAAAGTGCCAAAAAATGAGCCTTGAGTCGCAAAACCTGTATTCTTGAGTCTTCCGAAGACTCGAGCTTGAAAGATTTACTAAATGGACACCACGCTGACAATCATTCTAGGCATTGTTGCCATGCTACTTTCACTGGTAGTTGGACGTCTTGTATGGAAGCGGTTTGACCGGTGGTTTGGTCGCGGCGATGAAGCCTATATGGATAGCTTGGAATACTTCCTCAAGAAGATTGGCTGACTATCTTGGTTGCCTTTGCACTCTTGTGGCTGGGTATTGGGCTAGTCTTTAACGGCAATGGGCCTAATATCTCAATGATTACTGATCAACTGAAAGCGATTGTTGGTAAAGCAAAGTTGAACTTTGCGATATTGGCCAGCATACTCGTCATTGCTATTTTGGGGAAATTCACCAATCCCGAATTCACGAATACGATCTTTGTCACCGCCGATCAATTGGTTTCGGATCTGTATATTGTTTTTATTGCGATTACCTTAGGCGCATTTGTACCAAACTTCAAATGGGTAGTTTTAGGATCGATTGGCGCTTTTATAGGCGCCGTGGTTTTGATTCAAATGAGCATATTTAACTATCTCACTCTAGAATATTTATTCTCCGTGTTGATTGTGACCCTCGGATTTGCAGCAATTGCGAATTTGTATCGGCATTATCGCGAGGCAGGACTCTAGAAAATGATGCGCCAGAAAAGCTAAAGCCCCGATGAAACGGGGCTTTTTTCTACCCCAGCGATTACCAAAATATTATTTGGCTAATGCCCCATAAATCACTGAATTTAATTGCTCCCGATGTACTTTCCGAATCTCGCCGGAAGCAACAGCCATCATCACGACGATCATTTGCTCTTTTGGGTCAATCCAAAAGATGGTTCCGTTGGCGCCATTCCGGGTGAAATCGCCAACGTTGCCATTGATCGCGGAGAGACCGCGCTCCATACGAACGGCCACGCCTAAGCCAAATCCATAACCCACTCGCCCTGGCTCAGTACCACCCACAGTATTTTAATATCTTTATTGAGATGATTCGAGGTCATGAATGCCACCGTTTGCGGTCCCAGTACTTTTTTGCCACTAGGCTGCCACCGTTTAACAGCATTTGACCAAAACGCACATAGTCTCCCGCAGTCGAAAATGCACACGATCCACCGCAATCAAACTTCACCTGTTGGCTCAAAATGTCGACTTTCTGGGGTTTGCCATTCATCGAATCTATTGGCAATGGTTGTACAAAGCGAGCGGAGTTGATTTTTGCCAAATCAAAGGTGGTATCGGACATGCCAACGACATTCCAAACGCGCTCTTGCAATACACCACCCAATAATTTACCCGTGATCTTTTCTTGAATAATGCCGAGGACATCAATCCCAAAGCCATAGTCCCACACCGTTCCAGGCTCATACAGCAATGGCGTGCTGGCCAATTTATCAATGAACTCGGTAGCGCTGTATTTCATGGCGGCGGGAGCAGAACCAGCGGGGTACAGCTTATGTACCGCCGTGTTGCCACGAGCGCCGTATGTTAAGCCGTTGGTATGGCGCATCAGATCTTGCGCAGTGATCGGATTTTTGGCTGGTACGGTTGTCAAATTACCATCGGCATCCACCTTGCCAACTTTCATATCTTTAAATTGCGGCAGCTAATTGGATATGGGTGCATTGAGAGGTAACTTGACCTCTTCATAAAAGGTCAACGCGCCAACCGATGCCATCACTTTAGTCATCGATGCCAGATTAAAAATCGCATTGGTTGTCATCGGCTTATTGCTGGCTTTATCTAAATACCCATATGACTTATAGATGCTGAGCTTGCCATTTTTAGCCACTGCCAATACCGCGCCAGGCATTTTGTTATTCGTAATTCGATCGGCAAAGAAAGCATCTATTTTTTTAATCCCTCCTGATTGAAACCTGGTCCCGGACTCAGCACAAGCGGAGGAGCTGATGCAGCCATCCCAGCTGTCGTTATCCCAAGCCAAAATACTAAGCCAGTGAAGTATTGTTTTTTCATACTGCCTCCCAAATATTATTATTTTAATTTTTTAAATGTACAGCATACGCTAAAAATGATGTTTACTTCCCCGGAAAACGGGACACAACATATCGCGATGCCATATTGGTAAAGTGGCCAGCATCATAGCTTTCAAGCGTATCACCCGTATCCCCAAACCTGGTAATGCAACCATCTGCATTACACAGAATGTTCACGATCGACAAATAATGCACCTTCAACTTTGCAGCCATCTTTGCCATATCCGCATCGATCCCTAAAAAATCTTTATCTTTATTGAAACCAAAACTCATACGATAAGGAATGTTGGGATCTCGATCCGATAGATATTTCAAGTACAACTGCTTATAGAGTCCATCACTCCAAACTGGGGCAGGACCAATTAAGTCAATACTTGTAAATCCAGACTGCTGTAGTTGAATTAAAGTGCCTTCAACTCGTCGCCAGTCATAATCCGTCCAATTGGCTGCGATCACTAGTTTTGCTGGGCGATCCCTCAAGACTCGACGAACGATGTCTGCATTACCAGCTGTGCAGTTCTTGCGATTGGGCAGTTCCATATCCAGAATGGGTGGACAACCATTGTGTCCAACCCTCATGATTTGGTACTGACTGCCATATCGCTCTTCGTATCCAGCGAGCAGGTGCCCGGCATACGAGTCGCCCCACAACAGGATTTCTGGCTTCTGCAGCTCTTCTTGGGTATAACAAACAGCGCCTTCTGGCTTCATCTTTACTGCATCTGGCAATGTGCAATCCACCTTTAAGGGTCCGATAGCCGTATCGGATGCCGATGGATTTTTCATTGCCAAAGTTTGGAGTACGGGTGGGAGCCGAAAGCGAACCTGCGCCAACCTAAAAGTGAGCCCATCTCGTTGATACGTATTAAGGCCGACGTATCCAACCATCATCAGCAGAAAAACCAATATGATCGCCTTCGTTTTATTGAATCGATTAGCGCGGATGGGTTTCTCAAGCAAATAGTAAGTAAGCGTTGATAGTGCTATAGATGCCAAAACAATCAAAATACGAATTTCTGCCTCAGGCATCTGACCTTGCAGAATATGTGCAAATGAGAGTAGCGGCCAGTGCCACAAATACAGCGGGAAACTTATCAGCCCGATCCAGACCATGAGCCGATTGGATAAAACCATTCGGTTAACCCAAGCGCCCTCTCCTGCAACGATCAATAATGCGGCTCCCATGGCAGGCAGTAAAGCCCAGAAACCAGGGAACGCAGACTCTTTAGTGATCAACAGTGCGCCGACTAGCAAACACATGACTCCAACAATCGAAATCCCGTTGTTTCCTACGAGACGATGCAATGCCTTGAAAGCGCCACCTGGATAGCGATCGACAAGACCCTTTTGGTTCAGCATCATGTAAGCCAATATTGCGCCAACCATTAACTCCCAAAAGCGCGTGATTGGTGAATAAAACGCCGTGGTGAAATTTGCTACGCGGTGCACTTCATAGACATTCGCTACAAAAGACACTAAGCCAATGAAGCAACCTACTTTGAGCAGGTTCACTCGCTTCTTCCATGCTAGGAAAATAATGATGGGCCAAACGAAATAAAACTGCTCTTCAATACCAAGAGACCAAAGATGTAAGAGCGACTTGGTATCGGCCGCGTTATCAAAATATCCGCTCTCACTCCAGAGCACTAAATTAGCAACGAATCCTGCACCGCCAGCAATATGCTTTCCTAACTGGGCAAATTCATCTGCCAATAAATTAAACCAGCCAAATGCAAAACAAAAGAGGAGCACTATAAACAGTGCTGGAAAGATACGCTTAATGCGACGCGCATAAAACTGAAGAAAACTAAAAGAGTCGACTGTTAACTGCTTATAGATAATGGTTGAGATCAAAAATCCAGAGATAACAAAAAAGACATCTACCCCTATAAAACCGCCCGTTAGCAATGATGGAAAGGCGTGATAAATCACAACCATCAAAATTGCCACCGCTCTTAATCCATCAATGTCAGGACGATACTGAAGATGGCCTACACCAGTCGAAGTGATACTTTTGGAATCAGCCAAACTGGGGGATGCGGGTGATTGGGTTTTGGACACTAGGTTGAGTGGGCTATGTATGCGATATGAAGCGCTTGTCTGCATGAAATGCGCTATCCGCCACTATAAACCTACACAAGGAGCGAATGGGTATTGGTTGCAGGAAAATATGCCAATCCATTTATATCTAAATGTGTATAAAGGGTAAATATTTGATTATTTTGAGATATATTGAATTTCCATGATAATCATGGTCTATGTATAAATACAACCATATTGACCAAACCCTGGTAAATCAACGGGTTGCTGGTGATGAATACGTTGATCACGCCCTGTTTGTGAATTACTCCGCCAGTGGTCAACCTTGCATCCTGAGTTTGCGCACCTACCGCGCAAATTTAAATTTGCCATTAATGGCGCCAAAGAAGACCGCACGATCTTGCTTTGCCATGACATCGGCATTGAGCTGAAGAAAAATCCAGCAATTCATAATGGCGAGTTAACGGCTGATATCTATGCAGGCGGCGGTATGGGTCGTACGCCCATCTTAGGATCACTTATCAAGCAAGCATTGCTTTGGCAGTTGCTGCCGAGTTATCTGACTGCCCTACTGCGTGTGTATAACCGCTTTGGCCGCAGAGACAATCTCTATAAGGCCCGCATCAAGATCTTGGTTAAAGCACTCGGACCTGAAGAATTCGCCCGCCAAGTAGAAGGCGAGTGGTTGCACATTCAGAATGGTGATGACAATTTCACGCAAGCAGAATGGGATCGTGTAGCAAAGCATTTCACGAAACCCGCTTATAAGAATTTGCCAGCGTTAACGAATGAGCAAGTCATCAATCTTGCCAATGATGCAGACAAGGCGGCGTTTGCAAGATGGTTGGAGCGCAACGTTAAACCGCATCAAGTTTCAGGTTATGTCAGCGTGGTGTTGTCACTTAAACCGCATGGTTCGGTTGCTCCTGGCGATGCCACTACTGCACAAATGTTAGCGATTGCAGATTTGGCAGAGCAATACAGTTTTGGTGAATTGCGCTCAACGCATGAGCAAAATCTGGTGTTAGCTGATGTCGAGCAAGCCAAACTCTATGAACTTTGGCAAGAGGCGATAATGAATGGCTAATCTGGAGTGGTAGCCTCGACGAGGGTGGCCTGCCTGATCTAGAGCATGGCAAAAGCAAGGTATTAGTGCCTTTACCTGGTGGATCAGTCATCACCAAGAGGCGGATATTCAGGCAAAAGCCAAAGCTGGACAGATTGGCGTTTGGTTTGCAGCCGATGATGACATTTTGAAACATGCAGATCTCATTGAAGAAGGCAAAAAAGTTTGGTCTTTAGTGGCGGCGCACTTTCTAATCTTTCGAGATGGTAGAAGTTTTAGTACCGCAGCCCTATTGCGTGATCGCTTTGCCTGGACCGGTGAAATCCGTGCTATCGGCGACGTGCTGATTGATCAACTGTTGCAAGGAGCTCGTGTTGATTTTGATAGTTTTGCATTGCGCCCCGATCAAAAGACGGATGTCGCATTAAAGCAATTTGATTTGTTTTCAGTGACCACCCAAAATAGTTGGCGCGGCAAGAGAACATCGCTGCAACCAAATTGATGTCAACGAATCTTAAGAAGCTTTAGGTAATCAAACGATCATGGCAACGACACCTACTTCGCTTGGTAAGGTATATCTGGTAGGCGCCGGCCCTGGCGCCGCAGATCTGATTACCGTGCGTTGTGCCAAACTATTGGCAAAAGCGGATGTTGTTTTGCACGATGCCCTAGTTGACCCTGAAATACTTACCTCTGCCCCCAAGCCGAGAAAATCGCCGTAGGCAAGCGCTGTGGAAAGCTGTCTCCCGCGCAAGCGTTTATTAATAAACGCTTAATCGATGCTGCACAAAAATACCAAACGGTTGTACGTCTCAAAGGCGGCGACCCAATGCTCTTTGGTAGAGCCGATGAGGAGATTCAAGCACCCAAGGATGCTGGTATTGAGGTCGAGGTTGTACCCGGTATCACGGCTGCACTTGCGGGTGCAGCGAGCCTACAACAATCCCTCACACTGCGCGGCATCAGTCGAAGTGTTGCATTTATTACCTTAGCATAAGCAACTGACGGTCAAAACAATTCAGTATCGGCAACTCAGCCTATCAGCAATCCCAGTGCAGATACCTTGGTGTATTACATGGGGCGTAAATATGCGGCCAAAATTGCACAGCAACTGATTGATCAACGCACACATCACACAACAACGACACCCGTAACATATTAGAAGCGGTTAGCACCAAGTGGGAACGTCTATGGAGCAGCACGCTCGGCGAGCTCGCACAAGGAAAGGCAGATTCATGGTTTGATCAGAACTCACCAGCCCTCATTATGGTTGGTGAAGCCTTAAGAAATGCAGACGATCAATCAAAGAACGCGAGCCCCGCAATCGATAATCGCCTGCAAGACTGCGAGATCCTCGCCAACGGCCGGCGTCGTGCTTAAAGCAACTTTCGGAAATTTCTGCTGACACTCTTTGAGCAGTAACGGAAAGTCATTCCGTAAATGACCGCCCTGACCAAAAAAGACGGGAACGATAGTAATTTGTGTTACGCCCTTTCCCCCCAAAGCAGCGATCGCCTCTTCCAGAGAGGGTTGCATCATTTCTAAAAACGCTAACTCTGCCAAAACATCTGGATGCTGATCTTTCCAAAGGCTTTCCAACCATTCAAAAACTTGCTCCATTAACGCTCACCGGCGCAACGATGGGTGGTGCATTGGGTCTGAAGGCTTTCACAGTAGCCATTATTGGTGGCTTATCAAGCGGTCTCGGAATTATTGTGGGTGGCCTGATTTTAGGAATTGTAAAAACCGCTACCGGTTTTTACATCTCCACTGGATACAAAGATGTTTCAGGTTTGATTTTTTTATTGCTTGTGTTGGCATACAAACCATCCGGTCTCTTCGGCAAATCTGCAATTAAGAAAGTTTAATGATGAAATTGAAGTCTCTACTACCTCTATTAATTGCGATTGCTGCGCTGATAGTGTTGCCGTTGGTGATTCATAACCCGTATTACATTCACTTAGTTGAAACCATTCTGATCTACACTGTTTTGTTGTGCGGATTGGATATTGTGGTTGGTTATGTTGGTCAAGTTTCATTGGGTCACGCAGCACTCTTTGGAATCGGCTCATACACAGCGGGTGTTTTGTATTTCCACTTTGGTTGGACTATCTTGGGAACGTTGCCTGCAGCAATCATCGTGAGCTCGATCTTCGGCGGTATTTTGGCCCTGCCTGCGTTGAAGGTGATCGACCCTATCTGGCGATGGTGACCCTAGCATTTGGAACCATTACGCAGATTCTGATTAACGAGATGACCTGGATGACTGAGGGCCCTCTGGGTATCAAGATTCCAAAGCCCGAACTCATGGGCGTACCCATGACTAAAGCGGAGTATTTCTGGATGGTATCAGCGATTTTGATCATGTCTATGATCGTTGTTGACCGTTTCGTTAAATCTCAAATTGGTCGTGCGTTCGAAGCATTGCGCGATAGTCCTATTGCTTGTGACTGTATGGGTGTGTCGGTATACCGCTTCAAAGTGATCGCATTTGTGATCAGTGCTGCATTTGCTGGTTTAGCCGGTTGCTTGTATGCCTACTCTGAGCAGTACATTTCTCCGAACACCTACAACAATGAGCTCGCAGTTTTGTTCTTGCTTGGCATCATCATGGGTGGACGCAAGTCACGTTTGGGTGCATTGTTGGGTGCGGCCATTATTGTGTTGCTACTAAAACTCCTCGACGATATTTTCTTATTCCGTATCGTTGCTTCTATCATTGCTCTCACTGTACTGGCCGGTGCTGGCTTGGCATTGTCAAAGCAATTAACCACCCCAAGACGGGTTGCGATTCCGATTGCAGGTGTGGTTGGTTTGGCTGCATTCTCATTCTGGCTTAACGTCATCTCTGACTGGCGTTTAAGTATTTTCGGTTTCATGATTTTGTTGGTGGTTTACTACCTACAAAACGGTATTGTTGGCTTTGTGAAGAGCTTCTCAAGGTCGATTCGATCCTCATGCAGTTTGGTGGCTTGAAAGCGCTGAACAACGTTGATCTGAGTATTAAGCGCGACACCATTCATGGCTTGATTGGACCAAGCGGCTCTGGTAAGAGCACCATGATGAACGTACTCACTGGTATTTATAAGCCGACTACAGGTAACGTTCTTTATGCTGGCGAGACAGTGGTTGGTAAGACATCCTCGGATATTGCTTTGTCTGACATCGCGCGTACTTTCCAAAACGTGCAGCTTTTCGGTGAGATGACAGCAATCCCGACGCATGGTCCAGCTGCCAAACCCAAAGATGATCCAGCAGTAAAAGCTGCTTACTTAGGTGGTGCTGGCGGTCACTAATCTAGTGCAAGCTCATCCAATCAAAAGCCCTTAGCAATAAGGGCTTTTTTATTCTGGATAACTTAAGAATGAAAGCCTTTAAATAGTAGGCTGATAGCAACAGCGAATGCGGTGATGGCAAAGAGTTGCTGCAATCTGGGGCCACTTAATTTCTTGCCAATCGATCTGCCCACCAATAATCCTGCTAGTGCTCCAGTAGCAAATGGAGTGGCTATTGCCAAATCAAATTTTCCTGAAATTACTGAAAACAATGTGCCACCACTGGCCACAATCGCTAGGACCCCAAGTGAGGTGGCCACAACCGATTTAGTAGGGAGGTCGGTGTAGCGCTTGAGTGCAGGAACAATGGCAAATCCACCACCTACGCCTAGAAGCCCTGAGAGCAGTCCCGCAAGACCACCAGAAAACATTAACGCTCTAGCGCAGGGAACGTTCCAGGCCAGTTTGCCAACAGACTTATCCAGCAAGCAGGGTGGAGGCGGTTTGTTATCAAAATCTGCAATGCCATGGATTGCTTTATGAGCCTGCCGATAGAGTCGAATAGAAACGTAAAACAAAATCGTGCTAAAGATGATTAAGAGTGGACCGTTTGGAATTTTTCCAGCCAGCCAGAGACCAATCGGCGAGAACAGCAAGCCAAATATTGCCATTAAGCCTGCTGCTTTGTAACGCAGAATATTATTTTTAAATCCCAGTAGTGCGCCAACCCCGGCGGCGAGCGCGATTGCAGACAAAGAGATTGGAGCTGCCTCTGCGACGGGAAGGTGTAATGCAAAAACCAGTAGGGGCACGGATAAAATGCCACCGCCAGCACCAGTTAAGCCCATCAAAATACCGACTAAGATGCCAAGGGAGGGGCTAATCAATATCGAGAAGTCCATTGCATGGCATTTTATCGTGCGAATGCTTAGAAGCCGCCGCTTATTTGGAGTTCATTTTTGATACCGATAAAAGATGGCGTGCCAGACAAAAATAACCATAAATAACAAACCAATACCCCAATGAATATTGACGGTGATATCTCGTATAACCTCAGGCCCATAGTACAACAGTGCGCCGGAGCCTATCAGAAGGCCTAGAAAACTGAGTTGGCCAAAACCACTGATACGTTTACGTCCCGACTTAAAGCCCGCCTTCAGATGAAACGGCAGAACGGAGCCAAGCGCCAAGATGGCGAGCATGGCAGCCACTCCGTGAGTGGCCAAGATAGTGTGAGAGCCTAGAATGGAACGATATATACGAAAAGCCTAGAACGGAACGATATATACGAAATTGATGTCCGAGGAGATAGGCGCTGCCACTGACAGAACAAGTCAATAGCCCTAAGGTCACAAACCATTTTTGCCGGTTGGGCATTTTTCCTAGGCGACTCATGCTGCGATTTGTATTGCTTGGGCTGAGAAATGACGAAAGCAAGGATGGTCAACTTGCTTGGTAATCGCTAAGACCTTGGTTAATGCATCCGCATAAACACATTCTTTTGCTAGGATGGAATACGAAGCATTCGATTGAATGTGCACCTCAGTTGCATCTTGAGCGATCGGGTTGATGAGATATAGCTTGATTGCTGATCGCGATGGGCGAAATAGAGGCTGCTTGTTGCCATGGCGCTATCTTGCAGCACACCTAGCTCTAAAAGCTCAATGGGATTTTTAGGGTTACGAATATAAATAGGCTTGCTGTAGTCTCCGAAAACTCTTAAATCGCCACCTGCATTGACGATACCTGCGGAAACTCCCTCCGAGATCAAAATCTTGACCGCCATATCTACAGCAAATCCTTTGGCAATTCCGCCGAGATCCAAGCAAACGGGTCGAGATGCAGTGATTAATTCCGACGTGAGGAAGTGAATATCCTCAATACCGCCTAAATCATGATTGCCAATAGTCAATGTGTCTCGGCAAAAGGCCAGCAGCTACCAAGCAATGACCAATCCCGCAATTGAATACGCCGCGGGAGTGTCGATGAACCTGCTTGGCAATTCGTAGCACTTGCCCAGTCCACGGATGAATATCTACCGCCTGAGTGTGAGCGTGTTGGTTGATTCGACTCAGCTCGCTTTCTGGATGATGAAATCCCATTAATTCCTGAATCTGTTGGATCGCTGAGAAAGCATGCTCTATTGGGGCTTGATCTTGAGTGGAGTCAATCGCAATTTCTACGAATGTTCCCAGAAGAGGCTTGCAGCGTGTCATAGCGCATTACTCATTTCGTTTTAGCGGGAAATTTAAGTGCTAAGTCATAGAGCACAGTAATGCGTTTCACGCCATCGGTAAGGTGTTTGCACGAAAGCGTGGCGCCCCCAATATTTTGGATATCCTGATTGAGTTTGATGGGGTCGGAGATCGTTTTTCCGATAAATTGTTTTCGCCATTGCGCTTCAGCAACTTCGTAGCCATAGGACTCCACGTATTCCAGGATCTCAATCCCGAGAATGCCTCCTTTGGGACTCAGGGCAACGGCATAGGTAATTATTTGGTGTTTGCCAACGACTTCATCCACAACAAACCAACCGCCATCAGCAGTTTTCCAAATGCGATCACCCTGAAATGGGTGTCGAATGCTCGATGCTGAGCGCATCTTTTCCTGTAAATCATTTGTAATGATGATGGACGACTTTGTGAGAACTTTATTTGGGAAAAGAATTTGCTGAGCTTGTTCAGTGGAGACATAAATTTTGACTTGCGAAAAAATTGGTGTCGTTAATATGGCTAGCCCAGCAATAAGGTGCGGACTGGATTTCCAATAATGCATAGCGAGTCTTTATTTCGTAAGGCCGTTCAAAAGAAGTTGCTTTAGTTCAGTGGAAAGCCTACTTTGAGGATGAATTCATTGACTGAATGGCTGTCCCACACACGGGCGTTGGAGCATTCGGCTTCGCCGCCGCCCATACAGGTGCCGCCAGCCAGTTGATAGCGCCATGCGCCTGTTAGCCACCAGTCTTTTTCTGCATAGTGAAAGTTGGGTCCAATAAAGGTTGCGCGTTGGACTTGGTTGCGTAAATTCAGTTCGGAATAGTCGTTATGAAAACGGGCCTCAACGCCTGCGGACCACTTGGGTGCAAATCGATAGCTAGCGCCTACCAAAAAGTCGAGCATGGATTCTGGGACATTATTGTTCTCAATAAATTTGAGACGTTCATTCGCAACCACAATGTTGCCTGCCAGCACCAAGTGATCATCAATAAAGTTCGATTGAAGGAGTAAGCGTGCCTCAAGCTCATCTTTATTTCTACCCCAAGTTGGTTCGAGGTATAAGCCGACACCAACTGGTGAAGTTACGGGATTCGTGATGCGGTAAATCACTTCCAGTGATCCGCCCTCGATCCCGCCGCGTCGATATGCAGTTGATGGATCATGTGATGATGGCACGCCATATCCACCCGTACAGGTTGGTGTATCACCACAGGCCTCTGGGTTGGTGTAGTTCTGGTTAGCGCTGGTGTAATAAGAGTTGATATAGCCAGCCAGTTGCAAATCATTTGTAAGACCATATCAAGCTCTGTTCTAGCAGTCCAAGCGTTTTTGGAATTCACTTTAATAGGGCAGCAGCTGTCATCACCTAACCGGATTGGCAATATCCACACTGAGGCACGTCTAAAGCAATCCATGCTTTTTGAACAGGATGGCTATTGTCTTTTGACAGAGATTCAATGGTTGTAATTTTGGCCGCGCCCACTGCAGAAACCGGAATAGAGCAAGAACGTACTGGTTCGCCATTCAGATAAACGGTACAGGCGCCACATTGGGCAACACCGCATCCGTATTTCGTTCCAGTTAAACCGACTACCTCTCGAATCGCCCACAACAAGGGCATATTGGGTTCAACATCAATATTGTGGGTTTGCCCATTGATATTTAGCTGCATACTGCCTCCTTTGTTTTAGTTTTAAATGACTATAAATTATTCTGAATTTTTTGCAGGTGCACATCCTAAACTTGGGATATTTCTATCCTAAGTAGGCCTTATTTGCTATTCTGAACGCCCAATCAAGGACATTTATGACAAACGAACATCAAACCCAAAACGACGAAGATTTTGATTATGGGTGCGAATGCGCCATGACCTTGCTCAACGAGCCTACTGAGGATTGCCTAAATGACGTCATGGACGAACTCGATGAGGATGGCATGATTCCGACTGAAATCGTTTATGGGTTATTGGCAACCATTTTGATGAGCCTCAATGAAGAGGATCATGAGGGTGAAGAGTATTAATCGTCAAGGTTGCAGCTGGAGCGCAAAACGATCCATTGCCTTTGCTAACTGAATATCGAGTTCAGTGAGCGCCTTTGCTGAATGCGTAGTTAGGCTGACAGTTACCCTGTTCCAAGAATTTTGCCAATCTGGGTGGTGGTCAATCTCTTCTGCATATTGCGCGCAGAGCGTCATGAACGCAAAGGCTTGCTTAAAATCCTGGAAGACAAATTCACGGCTAATTTGAATACCTGACGGCGCAAGACGCCATTGGAGAATGGCACCCCTAAAGTCAAAATTAGCATCTAATATGAATCGGCTCATTTTGGATCAACACTTTGTGATAACTGTTGTAAATCTTGGGGATAGAGCCAGCACCATTTACCCCCTTCCAGATCTGCAGGCATAACGTAGGCACCAATTTCAACGCGATGCAACTTAGCCACATGGTTTCCGACCGCAGCCATCATTCGCTTTACCTGATGATAGCGACCCTCAACAATGGTCATCGCTAGAATATTTTCCGATACTTGCTTGCAAGCCGTTGCATAGCAAGGCCGAGGGTCATTTTCCAAGACAACGCCATTCATTAAATGATCAATTTGAGCCTGGGTAATGGGCTCGGGCGTAGTGATCTTATATACCTTGCCAATATTTTTTGGGCGTGGTCATTTTATGGATAAATTGCCCATCATCGGAAATCAATAGCAACCCTGCAGTGTCGCAATCCCGCCGTCCAACACACTGCAAGCCGCGCTCAATCAATGGGGGTGGTAATAAGCTATATACACTTGGGTGATGCGTAGTTTTGTGCGAGCACTCGTAGTTCGGTGGCTTATGAAACGCGATATAGGCTTTCTCGTGATACTCTCAATCTTGGCCATCCACATTGAGCATTAAACCCTCGGTAGAGATCCGCTCCTCTGGGTCTTCAGCCAATACACCATTCACCTTAACTAAGTCGGCATACACGAGATCACTGCAATAACGACGCGTTCCGAATCCCTGACTAAAGAGGATTTTTTCGAGGGAAATGGGTTTTGCCATAGTCGCAAAGGATACTACAGGGAAGGTATTTTCGTGTGCTCATGAACCACCAAACAATTCATTATCATTGAGAAATACAGAACCAATGAATTAATGCCTGATGCTCTCCAAACCACAGCCCTGCTCACTGCTGCACACTCGCGAAATTACCTTTCAGGGTTTTGCCAGGGAAGATGGTCTTTGGGATATTGAAGGGCATCTTCGTGATTACAAGACAACGCCCTTTGTCACAGGAACCACAACCTACCAACCGGGTGAAGCTTTCCATGACAAGTGGGTGCGCCTGACTCTCAATAGTGAGTTAATTATTCAAGGCATAGAAGTTGCGATGGATGGACATCCTCATCCTGAATGCCCCCATGTTATTCCGCCCATGAATGCACTCATTGGAGAACAATTGGGCAAGGGGTGGCGCAAAACCATTCAAACGCACTTAGGCGGAATTGCAGGCTGCACGCATTTAAGAGAGCTCTTAAATAATCTAGCGACAGCAGCTTTTCAAGCGATACCCGGGGCCCTAATGGATATCGATGGAAATCAGCCTCCCCTGTATTTAGGCACATGCAAAACTTGGGACTTTAATGGTCCAACCGTGATGCGCATCTATCCCAAATTCTACAAATGGAAGAAAAATCCATAATCCAGCTATTTACTGCACCGGACGTAAGCCAGAACTCCTGAATACTTGATTGCCGAACGGGGATTGCAGTAAACCAATAAACGATGCCAGCTTGTCTTGATCCCGATTCTTGCAATATAACGAATATCGGGTTGCCAATTCATATTCGGGGGGAAATGGCCCAACAAGTGCACTTCGATCTGCCTGAATAACCTCACTCATTTGCGCGATTCCTATCTCGACTTTTTTTGCCAAAACCAGTTTCATGGTCTCGACGCCATCGCTTGCCAGTATGGATTTTTTTAATACCTGATCTTCAATGCCGAGTTTTTTAATCACCTGCTGAAAATGACGGCCCACGGTTGCGCCTCTCTCGGGGTCCGAGAATGCAATCGACTTTGCTTGTAATAAACATCGGTTAATTGCTGCGAGTTCTTAATAACTGGCTTTACCGTATTTGAAGAGGAAATTCCTGCAAGAGTATCTACCAATGGTGTTGCGCTATTCATCGGAAGAGTGCCGGCTTTGATGGCGTTGTCCATGCGAACTTTGGTGGTGATTAAGCAAGTACTTTTAGTATCCTCGAAAATTTTTTTTCTGCAGCTCCTGCGGTATCAAAATCATTCACGATTCGATATCCAGACTGATTACGATTAAAAATTTCCGAAAGATTTGTCAAAGGAGCCTTGACGCCTGCCGCCGAATAAAAGCGATACTCAACGGCATGCGTTCCCAAAGAGACGAATAAAAGCCCTAAGGCTAGCAATACGCGCATCGATCTTAAACGATTTTCACTACCAAATCCGGTAAGCCGGCAATCGTACAGCGTACTACATCGCCTTTGACAACAGGACCAACATTCTCAGGAGTGCCGGAATAAATATGTCGCCAGGGAATAATTCATTTGCCTCGGATAGCTTTGAAACCTGTTCAGCCACCGACCAAATCATTTGACTCAAATCAGCGCTCTGTTTAGTTACGCCATTTACCGATAGCGCAATAGCACCCTTCTGGAAATGACCAATTTTATCTACGGTATAGATTGGGCCGATTGGGGCAGAGTAATCAAACGACTTACCAATTTCCCAGGGCTTCTTTTGATCTCCCATAAACCGCTGTAGATCTCTACGAGTCATATCGAGACCTAGCGCATAGCCGTAGCACCAGTCACTAAAACAGTATGTTCCATATATCCCCTTATTAAACCTGATCCATTAAATTCATTCCATCGCACAGGGCAGCTCCGGATTTAACCAGAGCTTGTAGCAGCCATTGAGAAAACTCCTCGTCATCTATATTGAGTTGATACGCTGCGCTCTTTAAAGCGGGTGTATTCAAAATCTACTCTTTAACCTCACTCAATTCTTTTATTTGCCACTCAATTAGCTTGTACTTCAAAAGCACCTTAGCTCCATGGCGAGCATTTCGATCAGAATTGGATGCCAAGTAGTCTAATCGAGAGAGCGCTGTAGCGATGGATTTTGTAACATCGGTGAAGATTTTGCCGTGACCCGGAATCACTACCGAGATTTTTAGATTTTCAATAAGATCCAGGGTTTGCGCCACCTCTTCAAACCCTGGTTCGCCCCACATCTCAGGAAAGACGACACCAAACCCCTCCTCCCAAAGGGCATCCGCAGAAATCAGAATCCCATGCTCCTCTTGATAGAGCATGACAGGATGTGGATCCTGTCCTGGCGCCGACAATATTGTCCATTGATAGCGCCCCAATTGGATACTCTGACCCGGCTCCAGAACCTCATCGCATTGAAAGCGTGGGCACTCTTGACCAAGATTTTGATAACTCAATCGGTTTTCATCCCAACTCTCTACTGCTGGAGCTTCTGCACTGGGTATCCAAATTTTGCAGTGATAGCTATTGGCTGGTTGCGCATTACCACCACAATGATCAGAGTGCAGGTGGGTATTAACAACCTTATCTAAGTTTTTTAGCTGATGGCGTAGGAGTGCATTTCGAACAAAATCCAATGTCATGCTCTGATGTGAACAATATCCACTATCTACCAGCGATACATCCTCTTCGCCAAAGTGAAAGATATTGTTGGCAGAAAGCCATCCCCACTCGAATACCTCGATCCCTAGTGGTAATGAAAAATAACTCAATGGAATGACTCGATTACTGTGCCGTTTGCGTGGTGAGCTCGAGCTGACGAATATCAAATTGCTGAGCCTGCAGCCGGACCAAGAGCTCATCGTATTTTTTGTCCAACTGTGGTGTCCTAGACAACACCCAAAGGTATTCGCGCTTCGGATCACTCACTGCAGCTACTTGATACTGGGGATCTAAATCGATGACCCAATAATCGCCCCAAACCATGGGCAAAAAAGCGAGCCAAGAAGGTGCGAATCGAACCTCTAGTTTTGGAGAGTCCTTTGCGCCGATCTGCTGCGCCACTCCCTCTGCCTGAGAGATCTCGCCTATGTCAATGGCCCCGTCGCAATTGGGTGCCCTTGCTTATAGCTCTCCTGAGCAACCAAGAGCGAATGTGGAATATCACGTTCAGCCCTTATCTCTTGAGCGCTTTGGCGAAGATTTACATTCTTTTAATGCGTTTACGGCAAGTGTCTGTAATTTGCGACCTACTTCACGAGGTAGCGTGCACATCACGTCAACTGATCCCGAGGCGCCTCCAGCGATTGCACTGAATTATTTATCAACTGATGAAGATAAAAAAGTGGCAGCAGAGTCCTTGCGCTTAACTCGTAAGATTATCGAGCGATCTGCACTAGCACCTCATGCACCTGAAGAATATAAGCCTGGCGCGCAATACCAAAGCGATGAAGAGTTAGTAAAAGCTGCGGGTGATATTGGCACAACGATTTTTCATCCGGTAGGCACTTGCAAGATGGGGCGCGATGATGACCCCGGCGGTATTGGATTCGCAATTGCGTGTGCGCGGTATTCAGAATTTACGTGTAGTGGATGCATCCGCCATGCCAACCATTACTTCGGGTAATACGGCAGCCCTAACGATGATGATTGCGGAGCGTGCCGCAGAATTGCTCACGCGTGAATAATCTTCCAGCAAAGGATCATCAGGGTTATCATTTACCGCTGAGCCATTTGCTATTGGCACTGGCGATTGTGGCAGTTTGGGGCACCAACTTTGTGGTGATCAAAATTTCTCTAGAGAGTTTTCCGCCATTTTTGTTTGCTGCTTTGCGTTACATCTTTGCCTTTTTGCCTGCTGCATTCTTTTTGCCTAGACCAAAAGTATCTTGGGTCAACCTTTGCGTTTATGGCCTAGCAGTTGGAGTGGGGCAGTTTGACGTGTTGTATTTCGCCATTGATGGCAATATCTCCCCGGGCTTGGCATCGCTGGTAATTCAGACCCAAGTCTTTTTTACGATTGGCTTTGCCATGCTGTTTGCAAAAGAGGGTTTGAAGCTCTATCAAGCCATTGCTGTGGCGATAGCAATGATCGGGTTGGCTATTATTGCAACGCACACCGATCGGACAACTACGTTCTTGGGCTTAGCCTTGGTGGTCTTTGCTGGCTTTTCTTGGGGAATCGCGAACACCACTAGTCGCCGTGCCGGCACAATCAATATGCTTGCTTATGTCGTTTGGGCCAGTGTTTACGCCATACCCCCCATTAATTGCGCTGGTGCTGGTCTTTGAGGGTAGTTGGTCAACCATTCAGGAATCGGTCAGTAATGCGCCTCTTGGTGCATGGCTTGGGGTGCTATGGCAGTCCTGGGGCAATACCCTGTTTGGTTATGGTGCATGGGCTTGGTTGCTATCCAAGCACCCTGCAGCGGTAGTCGCACCCGCTCCGTTACTCGTTCCGATTTTTGGCATGGGCGCCTCAGCGTTTTTCTTGGATGAATCTTACCCCCATGGAAAATCATGGCGGCAGGGTTAGTGATCACCGGCTTGATGGTGAATTTGTTCTGGCCCAGCATACGGAAAATACTGTCCAAATAGCCCACTCAACACGCTAATGTAAAACCCTAATAGCAGCCCCTTTTTTTGCTTTGGCAATCACGGTAAGATAATCGTTCGTCAGTTGTAGTAAATATAAAAAAGTTTTATTTCATTCGCATTTTTAGTCATGGAGACATTATGAATATTCGTCGTCACATTTTTGCTGTAGCCGCTTCTGCATTAGTTGCCACTAGCGCTTACGCAGCCGATATCAAACTCGGTTTATCTGGCCCATTTACTGGTGGTTCATCTTCGATGGGCGTGAGTATGCGCGACGGAGTGCGTCTTGCTGCTAAAGAGATCAATGCTGCTGGTGGTATTAACGGCAACAAAATCGTATTGATTGAACGCGATGATGAAGCGAAAAACGAGCGTGGCGTACAAATTGCTCAAGAGTTGATTAATAACGAGAAAGTGGTTGCCACTTTGGGTTACATCAATACTGGTGTTGCATTGGCTTCCCAGCGTTTTTATCAAGACGCCAAGATTCCAGTGATGAACAACGTTGCTACTGGCTCTATCTTGACCAAGCAATTCCCGAACGCGCCAGAGAACTATATTTTCCGTAACGCTGCAGCGGACAATATTCAGGCACCAATGATTGCTAAAGAAGCGGTTGAAAAGCGCGGCTTGAAAAAAGTAGCGATCTTGGCTGACTCTACAAACTATGGCCAGTTGGGTCGTGAGGACTTGGAAAAAGCCCTCAAGACATATGGCGTAACACCAGTAGCTGTTGAGAAATTCAACATTGGTGACGTAGATATGACTTCACAATTGCTCAAAGCAAAAAATGCGGGTGCAGAAGTAATCTTAACGTATGCAATTGGACCTGAGTTGGCACAAATTGCAAACGGTATGGCGAAGTTGGGCTGGAAAAAGCCAATGATCGGTGGCTGGACATTGTCAATGGCGAGCTTCATCGATACTGCTGGTAAGAACGGTGACGGTGCAACCATGCCACAAACCTACATTCAGTCTCCATCCACGACTCCAAAGCGTAAGACTTTCCAGGAAGCCTACTTGAAAGAGTTCAAGCCAAAAAATAACAACATTCTTTCTCCAGTGTCTGCTGCACAGGGTTATGACTCTGTTTACCTCTTGGCTGCTGCAATCAAGCAAGCTAACAGCACTGAGGGACCAAAAATCTTGGCAGCATTACAAGATTTGAAGGCTCCAGTAGATGGTGTTGTGATCACTTACAACAAGCCATTCTCCGCAACAGACCATGAAGCAATTAAGGCAAAAGATGTTGTGATGGGTGTAGTTGAGAACGGTCGCGTTGAGTTCTTGAATGCTGAAGACGCAACAGCCAAGAAGAAGTAATCTGATCTTCAGTCGCAGGCAATAAGTACTTGTTGCACTGCAACATTGGATAAAACAAAGCGCCGCCCAAAAGGCGGCGTTTTGCTTACAATGTTGGATTCATTCATAAAACAGAAGTATTTATAAATTTTAGGCAGGCACAATGGACATGCTTGCTCACATCCTCTCAAGCGGTATCGCGGTGGGGATGATCTATGCGGTAATCGCTTTCGGTTTCCAGCTTACTTTTGCCACTTCCGGCACATTGAACTTCGGACAAGGTGAAGTCCTGATGTTGGGCGCGCTTTTTTGCCTAACCTGTGTGGATACTTTCGGACTCAACTACTGGGTCATAATCCCCATCGTGTGTTTGTTCGGCATGTTGCAAGGTAGTTTTGTGGAATTAATTGGTGTGCGTCCCGCTATCAAAATCAAATCCGAGTTCGGATGAATTATGTCCACCATCGCGCTCGGAATCATTTTCAAAAACGTTGCTGAAAATATTTTGGGTCGTGATGCATTGCCATTCCCAGCACCATTGCCAATGGTGCCAATGAATTTCTTTAGCGCCAATATTCTTCCGATGGAAATCTTGGTGGTTGTAGGCGCTCTGGTGATGATGTTATTGGTAGAGTTCTTCAACCGTAAAACGATTTACGGAAAAGCAAGTGGTTGCAACCGCGAACGATCGCGATGCTGCAGGCTTGATGGGGATTAACACTAGCCAAGTAACTACATTTTCTTACGCACTATCTTCATTGACCGCAGCCTTCGCAGGCGTATTGATTGCTGCAGCCCATCATGCAGAAGTGATCGCCCACAAGGCAGGTGAGCCAATCACACCATTGAGCACAATCATGACGGTCGCAAAAACAGCATCTCGAGCAACAAACTGAGAGCCATCATGGCCAGCAACATCATGGAAATAATGAGTGATACTTCGATGATGGTCACGCTAATTGCTAATACGAGCGCACCATATATGGCTTATGCATCTTTATTGGCGGTTTCCACCATCATGAAATGTCCTTTCGCAATGAGGGCACCAATTCTGCGCCAGCAGTTTTAACAGCCCTAGGAACCTTTATTTTGGTGATGCCGATTGTGACCACCAGCACCCCGGGGCCGGACTTTACAAAAAGTCGGCCAGCCTTTGCAGGTATTGCTTCTTTTGTGTTGTACGTCGCGTTCTTATTTTTTCAAACCGTTAGTCACCGTGACTACTATTTACCGAAAGATGAAGATCAAAAGAACGGCAGCAGCATAACCCTCTGGTAGTAATACCAGCATCGCAATGGCAATACCCACAATCGTCTTAGGTGCGCCAGCTGCTTTCACTCCTGCTTCTATAGCAGGGCCGGGTAACTTAGCTAAACCAACAACAATAACGAGAGAAAAAATGAGAAGAATGACGCTGATGACAGTCTTGAGATTGCTGGGCTTTTCAGCATGCGTATTTCTGTCCGAGCAGTCAAAGCCAATCGTTTGCAAAGCAGCCTTAATCTCGCACTCGGTTCAGCATTAGCCAGTATTGGCCTATCCATTCCAACTATTGCTGCGATAGCAATTATTCCCAGCTCCCTCTTAGCCTAGGTATTAGCAGTCTCAATATAACCCTAATGTACCTCACCTTCTTTATTGGAGCGCTTACATTAGCTATTGGCAGAACCACCCTATGCAGGGTGTAGTGCATCTGATTAGCTTCTTTGAGTATTTGTTCTTGAGTTTGGTTCCTGAATCTCAAATTTATTATGCCTAAAGATATAGTTGCTTCGCTTCAGACAAAATCCAATCTTGTACAGGCGAGCGTTTTTCCAGTCATGACGCTATTTAGAATTAAATTTCCGACATTGAATTGATGGATTAAGAATATTTAAATTATATTTACTGTTCTTTATTGTACAATCCTTATACGCGATATAAAAGAATTATTGGATCTTAATATAATTACAGCCCTGCCTGAGTCTGCGATAATCATAGCGGATTTAGACATATGGCAAAAATATACCGAGTGATATTTTAAGAATGATGTGCTCATAACTGTTGTAATGGCGTCTAAATTCATATTCAAAGACTTTAAAATCTTAATTTTATATTCATAAGTACAATTTCGCATTTTCTTATTAGGCGACTCGACATTCGGGATGATAAAGGACTAACTTCAGACCACCTAATCGTGCGCTATACGCAGAGTTAAAAAGGGTACGTTAGTTTCACAACACATAGCACTCTGTCTCATGTCACAACTTTGGATATGCGTCAGCATGGGAAACTTACTCATATTTTAAAAACTACACTCAGATCACCCAAATGTTTAAATTTGGCTACAGCATTTAAACTGTTTGGCAAGCTTCCAGAATATATGCAATGTGATATTTACAGACGGAATTAGGTTATGCCTATTGCCTTGCAATAATCCTTTATCAGTTCTGCAGAGAACACATAGTCTAGAAAAAGTGTGCTTAAAAAATACCTTTGCATAGGGCGCCACAATAATTTTTGAAAAAGTATACAAAGTTTAATACGCATTAAACCCAACCTAAAAGTCTACTTCTACATAATGAAAAACTTCTAAGTTTGATACAGGGTGACGT
Source organism: Polynucleobacter necessarius (assembly GCF_900095195.1). Taxonomy (NCBI): domain Bacteria; kingdom Pseudomonadati; phylum Pseudomonadota; class Betaproteobacteria; order Burkholderiales; family Burkholderiaceae; genus Polynucleobacter; species Polynucleobacter necessarius. The sequence goes on along the minus strand of NZ_LT606950.1, from coordinate 263,711 downwards.
TACCGCTTTTTAAGCATTCAAACTATTTAGATTAAAAGAATCAAAATGAATTATTTAGATGTCCTATGAAGCTGAATATATTTTTCAATAGGAGCTAAATACAAACTGAGCAATATATTGGCAACCATAGCAAGGCGAGAGAAATTTTTCCTAGTTAATTATTCTTAGAAAATAACAATTCATATTGAATTGTTATTTCATTCCAATCAAAACTTTTGGAGTATTTCTTACCGTTCTCCGACAATGTAGTCACTAAATTTTTATCGTTTAGGAGCTTAATTACCGTATTTCCGAGTGTTATTTCAGATACCTTATCAACTAAAATACCGCCTCTTTCGACCCTCAAGAGACTTGGATCAACCCCGTCCTTGCAATCAAAGCCAATGACTGGCAAACCAAGTCCGAATGCTTCAAGTGTAGTAATGCTTCCGCCCCCCTCTTTGGTTGAGGGATTAACAAATATTAAAGCCTCGGATATTAATTCGTAAAAATCCAAGTCTGATTCTACATCGGAAATGATTTCCACAAGCTCACCAAGTGAATGCATATGGATTAAATTTTCCAAGCGAGTTTTTTCAGGGCCATTCCCAATAATGCGTAAATTTACATTAAATGGACTATGGTTTCGTATGTAATCCACAGCCAAAATTAATAAATCAACATTTTTATGTTTCTGTAATCTACCGAAATAAACTAGCGTGAAAATTTTTGCTTTTGACTCTATTAAATTTAATACCTGATAATTGATTCCGTTCGGAATCATGCTTACTGAACTTTTTGAAATACATTTAGTATGTTCGATATACTCTAATGACTTTTCTGAGATTACTATAAGATTAGCTAACTTACATATCATCCACAACAAAGCTTTTTCCAACAAATAACCTATCCATCCGACCGCAACAGAGTAGCGAAGCCAAGTATGACCCCAAATTTCCCACCAATCAACAAATAGCTTTTTTCTATCAATTTTGCTGAAGAAAAGAAAATAAATAATGTGACTTAATGGCCATTGTCCTAGCCAAACTATATCGTAGTTTTTTAATGAGGTTCTATTCATAAAAATTGAATAAATAAACTCTATTGGCTCTAAAAATCTTCGCTTACCATTTTTTCTGTATAAACCTTTGTAGCCTGGAATTCCAAGATATCTAATCTTGTGCAAACTAGGATTACAATCAGATTCATTCCATGTTTTAAAGCATAGCCAGTCAACATGGTTGCCATTTTTAGCAAGCCTTGAGGCCACCTCCCACATTCTCTTTTGGCCACCCCCTTGAGTAAAGGGGTAGGCAACATCATAAACAACTAGTATTCGCATCTTCAACGCTTTGATTGTTTGCTCACAATTTATCCTTCAACTCAGAAACTACCATCTTAATTCTGTTAGATATTTCGATCACATCGCTCTCTAGTAACGAAACGCTACATGGGATATATAGGCCATATTCTGATATGTATTCCGAGATAGGATGAACCTCATCTTTAAAAAAGCCCATCTTTAAAAAAACTGGCTGCTTGTGCATGGGCCAAAAAAAGGGGCGCGTCCCAACCCCCTTTGCTTGCAACAACTTCGCAAATTCAACCGCAGTACCCAAATAAGATTTATTTAAGAGCAGGGGAAATACCCAAAATATATTCTTACAATACTCGTTTTGATAAACGGGTAACTGAATTCCATCAACTCCCTCCAGCTCTTTTAAATAATATTCGCCAATTCTTCTTTTAATTTTTGCAAATTCATCCATTTTCTCTAACTGCGCCAAACCAACCGCAGCTTGAAGATTTGTCATACGATAATTCCAGCCTAATTCATCATGTATAAATCTTTTTGCATTATCAAAATACAGATTACGTAGTTTTCTTGCGGTATTTGCTAAGGCATCGTCATCGGTCATTAGCATGCCTCCTTCACCGGAAGTAACAAGCTTATTTGCATAAAAACTAGTAATGCTAATATCGCCAAAGCTACCGCATGGTCTAGATTTATAAACTTGACCGTGCATTTCTGCGGCGTCCTCGACCAGTCTTAGCCCATGTTTTTTAGCAAGCGCTAAAACCTCATCAACATTAGCGGTAATGCCGTAGATATGAACCAATAAAATGGCTTTAGTTTTATTGGTTATCATCCTTTCAATTTGCGAAACATCCATGTTATAGGTACTTTGATCGCAATCCACAAGAACCGGCGTAGCACCAGCCCTGACAATTGGTGATGCACAGGATATGATTGTGAAAGCTGGCATTATGACCTCATCGCCAGCGCCTATACCAATCGCTTTTATAGCTATATCTAATGCAGCAGAACCACTCGAAACAGCAATTCCATGCTTTCTATTTACTGCTTTTGAATATTTCTTCTCAAATTGATCTACAAAAGGGCCTTCTGAAGATATCCATCCCTCATCTATACATTGCTGTAAATATTTTTTTTCATTACCAATGAATGATGGCTCTGATACTGGGTAGTATTTCATTTGTTAAATAAATTTTTTATCATGACCGGGGAGGTGGGGCCCCTGCTTTATCTCTATAAGGTCACTATCTTCGAGAAATTTAACACCGTGACCACCCGCAACAAACATACATATATCGCCATCAGATAACTCCTCTGATGATACAAAATCTCCGCCGCAATCAAAAAAACTGACGCATATAGAGCCAGTCTTTACGATCAAAACTTCTGAAGTTTGAGAAATTTGCCTTAATTTCTGAATATGAAAATGCGGCCTAACCTCATAATTTCTCGATCTATGCATATAACCAAGTTGAAATTCTGAGTTTTCATCTGTAATGAATTCGATACCTTCTTTTAACCGAAAACTCGATTGCATCACAATTCCTAAGAGTAAATTATTTTTCTCAATTTTTTTTATCAATTGGCACCCCATCAATTACAGTCAAACTGCATATTTTGAATATAAAAGGCTATTAACACGCCCCCCATTAAATACAACGTGTGACTTTCTAATACATTCAAGTGAATAGCCAGCCTTTTCCATCACCCTGATTGAAGCAATATTCGATTCGTATGCGCCTGCAGTAATTTTTTTTACTCCACTTTGAAAAGCGTAATTGGATAATAAAACTAAAGCGTTAGTAGCCAAGCCTCTTCCTGCAAACTCCTTGTTCCCTAGAACATAACCAATATCTGCAGTAAGATGATATTTGTTGATTGGACCTAATTTAATGTTTCCAACATGCTCGTTTGTAACTGGACAACGAATCGTGTAGTACATATAGCTTGTATTATTAATCCACAAACTAACTTGCTCCAAGACAGATTCAATAGTGTGAAATTCAAACCTTGACTCTAAGAATTGGTTTATTTCCCTGTCATTAAGCCAATTCACGTAAGACTTTGTTACATCCTCTAATGTGAAAGCCGAAAGTTTGCAATATTGATTTGCAAGGCTGCTGATCATATCCATTTGACCATCATTTTAATCATAAAAGTCTTTAAACTCGACACCCTTGGCGCCGAAAATTCTTGTTTGCTTCGCGGTTAAATCAACGTCAAACTTAGCTAGATTTGACACGTAGTCAAGCCCGAAAGAAAGTAATCTTCCTTCATAGCCAAACTTTTTTAAGTTTAAGAGTGCGGAGGAGTTAAAACCCACAACACAATCAATATCGCCCATCAAATCAGCGTAGGCCTCTATTGGAAAACTATTTACACAATCCATTAATTTAAAACCATGGCATTGATAGTAATTAAAATAGTCCTGCTTTGACTCAGTTGGATGCAACTTAACAATTAGATTATGGAAACCGCAATAGTTAAGGTAAGAAACCAATTTTCTTAATAAAACCGCGAATTCAGATGCTGAACTTAAACGGTAATAAGGGCCAGCTAAAAAAAGTGTGCACTTACCATCTATTTTTGTTTTGGATAAATGCGAATAATTTATATCAAGAGCATTTCGAAATTCCTCCAAATCATTTGACTCAATATTAATTTCTTGCACACCCTCGTGTTTCAATAAATCTTTATGGTAAGCGTAAATTTTTCCTAATTTTTTTATCCCAAAAAATGGTTTTGTAGGCAGAAATGAATAACAACCCAACGCTATCTTTAGCGTAAGCGACTTTAATGCCTCTCTAAGAAAACGGATTAAACCAATATTCTTTCGCCAATAAAGGACCATTCCCTCATCAAAAAAATTAATTGATGATAATTTATTAGATTTCAATAACGAAGTGTAGGTAAAATTATTCATCGGCCAAAATAAATCAGAAACCCATAGAACAGGTTTCCCATCCACATAATTTTCTATTTTTTTAAAGTTATTTTTTATTGCTTTTCGATTTCCCCTCGTGGATTCGATCATAATTACATTTTTAAATGACCTGGGAATTAGAGCCGTTTCATTCTCAAAAAAAATAATTGAGCTGTTTTTTAATTGCGGGTCTCTTTTTAGCAATAAGAAAATAGTTATTGACTGGAGCGCGCTTGATACCAAAAAAATATTTTTAAAACTACTATTCAATTAATTTTTCCCTGTTAATAAAAATCGTTTTATCAAAAACTATCAGTATTATTGTATCGAGGATTAATGAAAAATATGTTTTCGAGGCCATAATTAATCCGTTTTCATATAGATCTTGACCAAGCTGTATTTCAAGTTGCAAACGCTTTGTCGGAGATAAATTTATCTTTCCAATTAATTGAGTATAGCCAGTTAGACCAGCATTGTATTTGTGTCTTTGAGTAACTAAATCGCCACCTAGATCATTTGTTAATTTTTTGATATTTTTCTCTGGAAGCGGCCTGTATCCAACAAATGAAATTTCGCCGATCAAAATGTTTAAAAATTGGGGTAGCTCCACTAATTGAAATTTTTCATAAATTCTTCCCAGGGGGGTATAAATATTTGATCGTAATGGTATAGTCTCAAACCCATTTTTTGTATACTTCGCAACCTCATTCTCAATGAGCAACCTTTCATTGATCATTGTCCTAAACTTGTAGACTTTTACTTCTTTCAAATTTTTGACGCATCTTTTGGATATGTAAAAAATTGGCCTGCCATCAATTATCAGTTTTAATACTGACCCTATTATTAATAATAATAAATAAAGTGGGGAAAAAAATATAGCTAAAGATATATCAAATAACCTAATCATATATCTTTCTTCCATTAATTAAAATATTTTTTATACCGCTATCTGGCAATGTATTTATTAATGTTTTTAATAGTGCAGAAATAAAACTTATATCTTTTTTATTGGGGTTGTTAAAAATTTTTTTTATTTTTAATATTTCAGTATACACATTAGTCGCTCCACTTTTTTGTTGTTCAATGTTTAGCATGTAACTCTTCAAATCATGTTCACACAGAACTGGTAATTCAGCATTAAATTCTGAGAATGGATTAATTATTGGCACTTTATTAACGAGATTTCTGATTGAATTTAGTCCATTACCAAAATCTACAACTGGATGCAATATTGGAAGAAGTATTTTCTCGTTTTTCAGCAATGTCATTGCTACACGCTCTTTAATATTTCTATACTGTCTATTTTTAAATGACAGAGACTGATCATACCTATAAGCGGTAAGTGGATAAACCACTTTTGCGCCGTATTTCGTTGCATTGATTAAAAAAGCTGTATGGCTCTCAATTATTTTTTCGACAATATCTGGGGTTAGTTTTTTTTTAACTGGTTCAGCAAAATGAAAAATAATATCGTAATTTACCTTAAATTGAGAGGTCTTCCACCATGTTGAATCGGCTAAGTCGGCTGATTTTCGTAAACTTTCATTTTTTCTGAGAACAAGATCCTTGGTTGACCATAATTCCACAGAATGACTGCAGTATAAATCACGGGCTATGCTTGCCATCTGCCCCGAAGCGCCCGTTATGAGTATCTTTTTTGTATATACCGATGCTTTTTCATTCATCAATTAATCCTTGATAATAAAATAGAGTTTTGGATACCCACAATCGAAAAAATATGCCGGAACAAATATCAAAATCTAAAATCATTATTCATAGAGCCATGTATGACATGCATTGGGCCGAAAATTCTATACTAAGCATAAAAAAATGCCTTAAAGAAGGCTTCTCAGTCGAAATTGATGTTTTCATTCTTAACGGAAGATCCTACTTAGGACATGATATTCATAATCTAATTCAAATTCAGCCTAAAGACATAGACCTTCAAAATGTGTTTGTACATTTAAAAACGCCATCATCACCATATTTCAAAAATGCAGACTCTTTTTTCATTGACAAGGGCCAAATTGCATACACTTATTTTGGAAGGCAATGGGTTAACACCTGCATTAAAGATTACTTCAACTCCAATACAATTGGATGCAGCAATGAACTCACTGGGGGCGAAATTAATGAAGGTCACATTATTGATGCATTAATAAATGGCTCTTGGGTCTGCACCAAAAAACCTCTGCACTTTATTTCTTTGCTATCTCTTACTTAAGCAATCCCAATTGGTTAATTGTAAATCCCACCGAAAAACCCAGGCAACGCGGTGAATCAACATGGAAAGGTGCTCTTTTGTCACGAATAAAACTTACGTGGTCATACTTATCAGAACTTCAAAAATTAGACAACAGCTTAAGCGGTATTAATTTCTCAATAATCAAGTTACAGTATAAAATTGGGGATTATTCTTTCTCGACCAATTCCCATCTTTAAGACACTATTAACAATCTCACCATAATGATTTGCTGATGCAATTAGAATCTTTGCATTTGAGTTAAGTAAAATTTTGGGGTCTAAAATTTTAAATCCATCAAATTCTTCGCCCCATAAATTACTATTTCCATCCACAAAGCCTAATATTTTTATCCTTTTATTGCTCAGCATTTCAGATGAAGATAATAAAAATTTGGCAAATTCTCCGGTTCCCCATACATAAATTGGCAATTCATTTTCAACGCCAGCATAGTTATCAATCAATTCTTTTAAGCTGCCAAGCCCTGATTCTGATTTGCAGGAAATGAAATCCTGCAATATCGCTCGTAATCTTGGCATTATTGATCTGAGTCTAGCGAAAATATGATCATCAAATGTAATCGAAACTATTCCTTTTGATACCAAAAGGAAATAAAGCCAACTTATTCCTTTGACTTTGTTTTCATGTAGACTTTGCAATTTAAAGTCAGTGCTTATTAGAAAATTGCACGCTTGAAGTCTATTTTCTTCTACCTTGCCCACAAAACTTTCAATCTCATGAATTGAGCAATTATCATCAGTAAAAATGTACTTTATCGTACATAAGTCTGGTCTTAATTGACTATACCTAGAAAGATTTGCGAATACCCTATTGATTTTTTTAGCCCCCCTAACTTTAATAAAAGTTTCTTCAGTACCAGCATCAAGACTAGTTGTAATTGATGTCAAACCTGCATCAATTACCCTCTGCATAGATGGCGAGTAGATTAATGCGTTAGTAAATACCCTTTGGGTTTTGGGATTTAATTTATAAGTGACATCCAAGAAGAGGTCTTCAAAATCTTTACGCAATGTTGGCTCCCCACCTCCCCATGCAATATGAAGGTTTTCATCTGGGCGCATCTCATCCAAAATGTTTTTTAAGTTATATTGTGGAGCTTCACCACCATAAAATGTATCAGAACAATACGAGCAGCGCATATTACACAATGAATGATCCTCAATAGAACAAACATTCACCGACTCAAACTCGACCGGAGGCCAATCTGATTTTTTAATGTGGGGGCAGCCAGTGCACTGATTTTCCTCATTACTATTGATTAAGTTTATTAGCTCTCTCTTTGCGTCAAGTATTTCGCTATAAGAAACATTTTTGTTTTTGGCTTTGAGCAATACTGCGTCACCTTTTAATTGATCCTTGTAGAAAAATCTTTGGCAGCAAGCCCTTATTTCAGAGGGAGCAAAGTAAACTGCTTTTTGTAAATATATGCAACTTTTTGTTTTCATAATTCAATCAACTCCTTTAACCGACCAATGGTTATATTTAACCTACTAGTATCAAAATTATTTATGAAAAAATTACTTAATCTGTCTTTTTTGGTATCGACTCTCGTGGCTATATTTCCCATTCTAAAACAACGCTCTAGCTTTTGGTGAAGATATTTTAGAAGACTGATAGATCGATCGATACTTTTTTCATGCTTCAAGATATCTATAACTAATGAGGCAATATAACCAGAAAGACAATAGTCGAAATCAGATTTAAATTCTTTATATGTAGAGTAACCATTACGAATTGCAAAATCTCTAACCAAGATAGAAGCGTCTATCATTCCGTCAATATGCTTTTCAGATATTGAGTTTAGTATTGATTTTGGAGTGCAGTATTTTTTGTAGCAAATTTCTTTTGCCACATGAATACTATCGGAGGACATAATAGCCGAATAATTAAATACTATGTCCTCATAGTAGTTTGAAGAAAACTTTATTCTAAAGTTATCAAGCATTGATTTTTTGTAAATACTAAATATTACAGATCCATCCAGATCCCCTTTGATGCAATTTCTAACCAAATTAAATTTATCACCCCCAACTCTATCATAGTCATATCTGAGTATTGATTTTGTTGGCATAATAGTTGCAACATCAAATGTTATTAAATCAGCATTTTTGATCAAACCATCTAGGAATGCTTTTTTATAGGTGGTAGGGTTTAACTGATCATCCGAATCAATAAACCCTACATACCCGCTTGAAATTTTTTCTAATGCGCTATTTCTTGTTTTTCCTGGGCCTTCATTCTTTGCATTTTTATATATATATATGTTAGAAAATGCTGAATAATTTTTATTAATTATTTCGAATGTATCATCATCTGAATAATCATCAATTACAATTAGCTCTGTACTAAGTTCTGAATCATTCAGCAAATTTAGAACTGAATCCACGGCCCTTGTAATGGATTTTCTTGCATTGTATGTCGGCAATACAATAGTCAACTTCTTAATATCTTTATCACTTTTTGTCATAGCAAAAATAAAAAATTTTGGAACTTTTCTTAAATCTAAATTAATTATGGCTCGGTGCGAAGCCTGGTCTTTTAACACATTTGCAGACTAATTATCGCTACAAAAAACTATTTGAAATCAAAATTTCAAATAGTTTTATTTTTAACCAAGCTGCTTATTTGCGCTGTCTTTAGCCATTTACTTAGCTTGTTCACATCAAATCCCAATTTAAAGGCGTACCTCTTTTTATATCGCTTATAGCGGATTTGCCTAAAATTAGGCGGTATGATTTTGGTTCAATGCCACCTGATGGCCTGATTACTTGAATGTTATCTTTAGTAAATTTTTCACCCGCTTTGATATCGGCCGCTGCGTAAATTGAGCGCCTTCCTTGAAGGGAGGCAATTTCATCTTCGACTGGGCCAAACCTCACTTTTCCAAGAGAAAGTTTCACTCTCGATGCCTCATCATTGAGCATTTTGAATTCGTTTGGCTCAAGGGAAAATGCGCCATCAACTCCACCATCTTTTCTGCTGAGCGTAATATGTTTTTCTATGAATGTTGCGCCATGTGCAATTGCAGCCAACGAGGCACCTACACCCAAAGTATGATCTGAAAGCCCCACCTCGCAACCAAATATTTTTTTCATGTAGGGAACTGTGAGAACGTTTGAATTTCTTGGATCTGCCGGATATTGGCTTGTGCACTTCATGATGCTATAAGCAGCAGAACTTTTTCTTGAAAAGGCATTAATTGCAGTTTCTATTTCACCTAAAGATGCCATTCCAGTCGAAATAATGATGGGCTTACCAGTCTGAGCTACATACTCAATTAACGGTATGTGTACGCATTCTTGAGATGCAATCTTATAGGCTGGACATTCAATTGACTCTAAAAAATCTACCGAGGATTCATCGAATACTGAACTGAAACACTGCACGCCCATCCTGGATGCGTGCAAAAAAATCTCCTTCTGCCACTCCCATGGAGTATATGCTTCTTTGTATAGGTTGTATAAAGTTCTACCAAACCATAAACTTTTTCTATCTTCAATTAAAAACTCCTTACCATCATGATTCATAGTGATGGTATCGGGTGTATATGTCTGCAATTTAATGACTTTAATTCCAGCTTGCGCTGCCGCATCTACTAACTTAAGTGCAATATCTAAACTACCATTATGATTACCTGATACTTCTGCAATAATCAGCGGATCTGTAATGCTTGAAATTGTATGTTTGCCTATTTTCATTTTTTATTTTAGTTCAATCTTGCAATCGAATAGCTGTTCTTAGTTTAGTCTTTTAAAACCATCATGACATACCGGTCCATCCAAACGGCTAACTATTTGTTCAAATTCATGTAGGTGACTTATTTCACGAAATACATCATTGAGAACTTGGCCATATCTTTTGACAATCAGTTCTTCATGTTTAGTGCATACAAAGATCAGAGGTGTAGCTAAGTAACCCTTTTTTAACATCTCTTGAGTCAAAAATGTTTTCAAAGCCAAGTGATTGGGTGAATCAAAACTAAATGATGGTATCGAAGATAATCCTGAAACTTTAATCGGCACTTTATTTTCTATAGAAATTAATTTCCAGAGCTCTTTTATTCTCTCTCCAGTCTCTGAATTTATTTCCCATGATTTAAGTTTCTTCATTACATCTAAAGTTGCAATACCTGCTGCGGGTCCAATTCTCTCGCTCCAAAAAGTACTGCTTATGAAGGTTGATTGCGCTGCCTCCATAATATTTTTTGATCCGATTACCGCTGTAATAGCGTACCCATTACCTAGCGCCTTTCCAAATACTGCCATATCAGGGTTAACGCCATATTTCAAATGCAACCCCCCATATGTTTCTCGGAATCCAGAGGTGCACTCGTCAAAAATCAGCACAATTCCACGCTTCTTGGTTTCATCGCGTATAAATTCTAAAAAACCTGGTGCTGGACGCTCATTGCGACATACCTCCATTTTGACTACCCCGATATCATTTTCGGTAATGACCTTCATAAATTCATCAGTATTGTTATACCTAAATGGGAATACCGTTCCTCCAAGATTGTTTGGAACACCATTCGGTGATAGTCCGGGTAAAAGATGATCGGAAAGTTGATTATTATTACGTATGTTTGCAGATAAATACCAATCATGCCAACCATGATAGCCACATATTGCCACCCCATCACGCCCTGATGCCGCACGCGCAATGCGTATTGCTATTGCATTTGCCTCGCCACCTGTCCTCGCAAGTCGAACCATGTCCGCCCATGGGTGAAGCTCTAATAGTTTTTCAGCAAGGAGAACCTCCTCAAGGCAGTTAAAGGTTGACATATTGCCTTTTTGAACCACCTCCATGACAGCTTTATCAACATCTTTATGCCCATAACCTAGACTGTTGGTTCCAATCCCCATTATCGACATATCAACATAAGAGTTCCCATCTAAATCCCAGACCGTGCAACCACGACTTTTATCAAAGTAGCTGGGCCACCTCTCTGGAAGAAACATTTCCGATCTCTTGGACAGCAACATATTTCCGCCGGGGATCACTTTTTTTGCCCGGCCCCATAGTTCCAAACCTTTTTTACTTTTATTCATCGAGTCTCTTCCACGCAAAAGGATTTAATAAATTCTCATCTTCAGACTTTAGCTGTTCAATTGAAAGCCATTTGTTACCATTAAAACTTTTTAATGAGTACAAAAGCATTTGCAATTGCTCTAAACTGTCCAGACCCACCACAAATGTCTCTATATTGCTATTTGATAACCCGAAATAAAGGGCCGCATCATAAGCGGCACATTTATTTTCATTCAAAAATAAGCTCCAAGCGGCTGCTTTACTACCCCATGCTTTGCATCTCTTCATAGCTTCTTTTGCTTGCAAAAGAAGAAGTCCTTGTAAAAAAATAGACCTAGCTTGAATGCCAATCCCATAAAGATCTAACCTTGAATTAAAAAATTCCAGCCTTCTATCAACTATGCTGTATGGCACCTGTATAGTTTGAAATTTATATTCTCTTAGCGCTGCCTCTAAACTGTCACTAAAGTAAGTCGAAACTCCAATTTTTTTTACAAGTCCTTGAAGCTGTAGATCATACAGCGCTTGATATGCTAAGTAACCCCGATGACCTTCCAAATCTTTTTCATTATGAAATAACACTGTGTCTATACAATTTACTCCAAGCCTTATAATGGAGCTATCAACTTCTCTGGTTATATGGCCACGAATATCATCGACTTCGGGTGGAATTTTTGAGACCTTAGTAGTAATTTCAAAATCTTTAACCCCGTACTTACCTAATTTAGACTCAGCATTTCCATAAGAGGGTGCTGTATCTAATTTTTTAATTCCATTTAATTTTGCTTGTGTCAACATCTCTGCGATGTGGTCTTCGCTAACCTCCCCAACTCTATTTGCGATTCCATAAGCGCTTCCAAATTGAGCAGTTCCAATTGAAATTCTTTTGGTAAATTTATTAATCAATTTAGTTTTTGATTTAACATTGTTTTCAATGAGAAGCAGATATGTTCGAGGTCTTTATCGGCCAACCCCGGATACATTGGCAAACTTAACGCCTCGAGATAATATTTTTCAGCAATTGGAAAGTCCCCAATTTGAAATCCTAAAGCTTTATAGAAGGGATGGAGATGAATTGGAATATAGTGAACATTTGCACTTATCCCCAAACTATTAAGACCTTTAAAAATCAAGACTTTTTGAACTTCCGATATGTCAGGTATTTGAATGACATAAAGATGATACGCAGAGCCTTTATTCCTGCTCAATTCAGGCAACTTTAAGCCTATAGGAGAAAGCATAAATTCATACTTTGACGCAATCATTAGACGTTTATCCACGAATTCATTAATGCGCTCAAGCTGAGAAAGCCCAAGCGCAGCTTGTATATCTGTCATTCGATAGTTAAACCCCAATTCAATTTGCTCATAAAACCAGGGTTTATTTTGAGAATCACTTTTGGTAAGTGCCCTGTTGATACCATGAGATCTTAAAAGCACCGCCCTATCGGCTATCTTCTCATCATTGGTCAATAAGGCGCCGCCCTCACCAGTAGTAATAATCTTAACTGGATGAAAGCTTAGTACCGTGACATCGCTAAATTCGCACGATCCAATTTTATTATTAATATAACTTCCTCCAATCGCATGAGAGGCATCCTCAATTATCTTAAAACCATATTGATCAGAAAGCCTTTTGATTGATCGCATATCACAGGAGGTTCCTGCAAAATGGACTGCGATTACTACTTTGGGGATTTTGCCCAGCTTCAATTTAGCAGCTAGACTTTCAATTGATATATTCATGGTAACTGAATCAATATCAACAAAATCGATCTGCGCACCACAATACAACGCACAGTTAGCAGAGGCTACGAAAGAATTTGGGCTAGTCCACACCAGATCACCAGGGCCAACATCTAAAGCCATGCAAGCAATATGAAGTGCTGATGTTGCGCTGCTCGTAACTACTGCGTGATCAACCTTACAGTATTTCTTAATTGCATTTTCAAAGAGGGGTACTACGGGGCCTTGAGTAAGAAAATCTGATTTTAGGACTCTATTGACAGCTTCAATATCTTCCTCCGAGATACTTTGGCGCGCGTAAGGAATCAACTTATATCTCTTTAGATAAATTTGCTTTAATCCAAGCAGCTAAAACTTTAGGTTGCATCCAATCGGTATTATTGTCACTCGTATAGGAAAAGTTTTTATCCACTAATTTTCCGCCACGCGACATTAGCTCGATATCTCCTCGAAGGTTGATACTTGGTAGTATCTTGTAAAAATCATCGTACTCGTATGTGAAAGCCGCATCCTCGATCCCAATCATCTGCTCATGAATTTTCTCTCCGGGGCGTATCCCAACGATTTTATGCTGCGCCATAGGGGCGATGTTATGGGCAATATCAATCACTTTCATAGAAGGAATTTTCTTTACGTATATCTCGCCACCATGCATGTCTTCAAGTGCATTCCAAACCAGTTTGACCCCCTGGTCAAGGGTAATCATAAATCTCGTCATTGCTAGATCAGTAATTGGCAATTCCTTTTGATCACGCATGTTCCAAAAAAAAGGTATCACAGAGCCTCTGGAACCCATGACATTGCCATATCGAACGACCGAAAATCTAGTATCGTGCTGACCAGAATAAGAGTTAGCTGCCACGAACAATTTATCAGAAGCAAGTTTTGTTGCCCCATATAAATTAATTGGGCTGCTTGCCTTATCTGTAGATAAGGCCACTAAACGCTTTACGCCCTTATCTATACAGGCATCTATTAAATTCATTGCTCCTAAAATATTAGTTTTGATACATTCAAATGGATTGTACTCAGCTGTTGGAACAATCTTAAGTGCTGCGGCATGTACAACATAATCAATACCATCCAATGCACGCATGAGCCTATCTTTGTCTCTGATATCGCCAATAAAAAAGCGAACTCTAGGTTCATGACTAAATCTCTTCGACATTTCCCACTGCTTCATTTCATCGCGTGAAAAAATGACAACTTTTTTAATATCGTCATTTAAAAGGCAGGATGCTAGAAACTCATTACCAAATGAACCCGTGCCGCCAGTAATTAATAATGAGGAATTTTTAAACACGAATATTAATCCAGCTAATAAAAAATAAATTATACACTAAGGGTGTGGGTGAGAAACCCTACGATGGTAAAGAAGTGGAATTATAAGCAATAAAATATTTGTATAAAATAAATACGGAACTTTAAATGGACTCATAACGAAACCCGTTATGCAAAATGCAATAATGATTGGTAAGGATAAATTAGGCTGGCTTTTAAAAATCGAAATTAAGTAAGAAAAAATCAATAAAATACAACCTAAGATCCCATAAGTCTGCGAAATATCAATAAACATATTGTGCGTATCGGAAGTTTCTATACCCTTATCTTCATTTTTGAGAGTTTTACGCTCAAGACTTTTACCAACTAAAAACTCAACAGGACTTAATTTACCCACCGATTTTTGATATTCTTGCCAAATTTCAACCCTGCCGGACAATAATGAATGCGACATCCTTTGCGATAAAATATTAAAGTAGCCTGTATATACGATATTTATCGTAGTAACAATCGAATATAATATAATAATTTTTGATTTGTAGAGTATAAATTTTTTATAATTATTTAAATTCCCCATTATGGACACTAAGGAAAAAAATATTGCAAAAACGAGAATCCAGGTTCTTGATTGCGTTAAGATACAGACATTAATGACCATAAAAAATAGAAACAATAAGGTATTTTTGTTCTTTTCAAGAGAATTATTAAAAATCATAAAATAAAAAGTTGAAACGTAAAGCACATAAAATGCTAAAGCAGTTTCTCCAGCGCTTCTACCCAAAAGGGTTAGATAGTACCTATTATCGCTGCTTTTGGAAAAAATTGAGGCATTAAAAATAAATTCAAATAAAAATGATAATGCGATATGGGTCAATAAGACAACAAATAGTATCTTAAAAAGAAATTTTAATTGTTGATAATTAAGAAATAATGCAAAAAAAATTGAGAGGGTTGGAAATAATAATTTAAAAAGCTCCCTAAAGTCAATTTTATCTATGGGTGTTTTATAAAATAAACATATATTTAAAACTAAAAAAAAGAATAAAAAGAAAAATTTAGGGCTAATTTTAATAGATAGCACAATTTTACCTTTTCTCAACCGAAAACACTATCAGTGAATGAAAGTAAATGGGCAATATTTGAAGCACTCTATTTAGCAATACTCCAGATTTGTGAAAAAATCTGGGTTTAATAATGTCTAAAATTTTGAACCCAGAATTCTCAATTATATTAAATAGTTCATTAGAGCTATAATAAACCCTCTGGAATCGATATTTATCATGCCATTCTTTAACATTAAGTGAATTAAGCCTATAAAAAATCCATCTGAGGGAATATTTTTCGTAAGGCGTATACATTATTATCGCTCTGCCGCCAGGTTTTAACAGGCTATTTATATCTGCAAGAACTTGAATTACCTCTGCATCATTATCAATAACATCAACTACAAAATTCAAAAATATTGCGTCATATAATTTATCTCGACTAAATTTATTCAAAATATTTAAGCTCTCTTCAGTACTCATCATCGCCTGAGCATCTATATCAAATGCTGATATAGATGATTTTGGGAAAATTTCCTTAATTTTTTTTGTCCACCCTCCGTACCCACAACCATAATCCAAGATTTCACCACCATTAATCCATCGAGCAATGAATTTTCTTAAATAAACAGGACAAAAAGGCTCAACGTACCCCGCATTCTGAAATTTATTTTTCATACAATAGTTCAATATTTCCATCTTTAATTACATAAACCTTATCACACAAATTCAACGTCGATTTCTTATGGCTCACCATCAAGATTGACTTGTCTTTAAATAGATCTAATATTTCAGATATTATGGCTATCTCTGTTGATGCATCTAGGGCGCTTGTAAATTCATCCAAAATCAATATTTCAGGCTCTCTGTATAGTGCTCTTGCCAAAATGATTCTTTGGATTTGACCCGGCGATGGTAAAAAAGAACTTCCACCAACTTTGGTTTGATATTTACAAGGCAAACCTTCAACAAAACTAGATATCTTGGCAGATTTAGCAGCATTTTCAATCCTACTCATAGATTGGTGAATTGAAGCTAATTCGGGTGCTATATTATCTGCTATTGTTCCTGGGAAGAGAGTCATCTTCTGCGATATGTATGAAATTCTACTCCAAAGAAATCTCTTGTTTTCACTTAAATTAATACCTTGGTTTAAGGTGATTTTTCCACTTGATGGATTCAATATTCCAATTAAAAGCCTTAATAGAGTTGACTTTCCTGAACCAGATTGGCCAATGATTCCTATTCTCTCGCCTTTTTTAAATCTGAAATTAATATTGTGTAATATTGAATTATTTTCACCCTCAAATTTATATTTGACATTTTCAAAATGAATTTTTTCTATATGCTGCAGAGGATAAATTTCTTCCGATAAATCTTCCTGTTTAATTTTTAGATAATCAATTATTTCTTCGCATATATACTTTGAGGATTTAATTGCACTCCATGAATAATATATTTGTTGCGCGGATGGAATCATTCTTTGCGCGCTGAATGCAACTGTTCCCAACATCGGCAAAACCACATCCATCCGTTCTCCATTGAGTAGCAAATAGTACCCCATAAGGCAAAGAAAAACCACCCCCAAACTTTCAATTAGAAATCTTGGATAAATTCTAAGAAAATCTATTTTTCTTAAATTTTCATTCAATTCCTTATTTAATAGTTCAAATTTTGATTGGAAGAATTTCTCATTTCTATAAATTTTATTCTCAATAAAACCTTCATAAGTAATATTTAATATCTGATTAATGCTAGATAGACATCTAGATACTAATTTTCCGGAATTAATAATTTTTTCGCGGTTAATGAGTGAAATGGTAGAGTAACAAATTCCAATAAATAAAAAAATATAAAAAGATATTACTAAATTAATATAAATTAAAATAATCGCAATTCCTATACATATTAATGTGTTTACAAATAAGTTCAAATACGGTAGTATGTGCTGTTGGGCAATGATGTCGGATTTTTTTAAGATAGAGGTTACAAATCTATCGATCCCCATGTTTTCATAGTCATGATAATCAGAATAAATTAAATTTTTATAGATTCGATCCGATATCTCTTCCCCGATTCCAAATCCAACTCTACCCTGAAATTTATTTATATAAATCCTGAATAAGGCTGATGTCGTTACAATAAGGCAAAATACTAAACTCAAGTTTTGGATACTAAAATATTCAGAATTTAAATTATTTTCATTTGATGAAATTAGCTTTTTTAAAAATGGATAAACAGTAATTATTGATAAAACCTCAAGTAGCGATGCTAATGACAAGCCAAACATGAGAATAATATATTTTCTCAACCATTTCTTACCTAATATTTTTAGTAACTTTATTGGCATTATTTATAATAAAAGTCAAAACTGTTTTTATCAACCTTATTAAATATTTTTTCTATAGCAATTTCAAATTTTTCATTTGAGGTCATTTTAAATCCATATTTTTCGTTTAATTTTTTAACAAATTTGTTTGTCTTTTTTATTATCGCCAACCATGTTACATTAGGGTATGTTTTATTTGTCAGATTAAGCTGGTATTTTAACGCCAACATGACATCTAAAGGAGATATTTTTTCACTAGCAATAAACCAGCCACCAAATAAGTAAAGCTCAGAATCCACTATTTTTGTTTGGTGCCATATGTATAAAATTGGTTTGCCATTATGCTCCATCACATAAGATTCTCTTTCATTTGTTAACCACCAATTGTAATGCTCCACTTCAGGTATCAATGAATTAATTGTCATATTGTCTGAATTTTTTTTTAAATTTCTTGCGTATAAATATGCATTTACATCTTTATCGTTAATCTTTCTAAAAGATTTATCATTTTTCTTACTAAATGCTCCTTTTTTATCTTTCTCTTTATATTTATGTTGCATAGGGACTACTTTATCGTCGCCTCTTATAAGAGTTTGCAGTTGATTAGAAACCCTTTCAACACCAAACTCATCTAATTTTACATTCGCGCTCTTTTGCAACTCCTTGATGCGCTCTCTTTTCAAGTAGAAATTCTTGCAAAGCAAAGCAAAATCATTTTTATTACAATTTTCAAAATTATTGATATGAAAATAATGTCCCAAATCTTCAAGATTTTTTTTATCATTTAGTTGATTTTGAGCTATTGAAAATGAGAGGCAAGAACAGCCTAGTGATAATGCCTCGAATAGCGTAGTGCCTGAACTGCCTATATACACTGATACATCCGTTAAATACTCAGTAAGATCTGGTGCATTCTTGATTATTATCAGCCTACTATCTTTGATGATTCTTTTTATTTTTTCTGCATTTTCTGAAAATGGCCCCTCTATTAGATATATTTTTTTTAATTCCTCACGATCAATATCGTCGAGTAATTTATTAATAACTGGGAGCATTATTTCTAAATTACCTCCACCACCCAAAGTAATTAATACTGACCTTTTGTCTCGGTTATCATCATATTCATCTTTTACTCTTTGGGGTGAGAAAAAATAATTTGGTCCAAGCAGTTTTATACACTCAGGATTTGTTTTGCCTTCATACCTCGTGCTGCTTCCCCTACCATCATATTTTGAGTCAACAAGAACTGAGCAGCAATGCTCAACGTCCCCTCTATCATCAAATGCACATAAGTTTGGAGTTAAATTTTTTCTTATAATTTTTTCCCAGACTTTACTAAATCTATAGTCATCAACCACAACTGCACTAATTTTTGATTCGCTTTCTAATATATTTATACATAAGTTAGCGTCCCCTTCCTCGGAGATATATTGCGACTTTTGAGGATAAACCTCAACAATTTTGAATGATGAAGGTACAAAATGTCTTGGAAGATTTTGTATAGCATCCACCAAAAAAACAATCTTGTATTTTTTTTTGAGTGAATTTGCTAACTTGATTGCCCTCTTAATGTGTCCAATACCTGAACTATTTGATCCATTAACTCTAAATACGATCATTTTTTGAGTGCTAAATATTTTTTGCTTATAGAAGAAAAATTTTGCTTTGCCTGCTCCCTGAGTAATTTCTTATCAAGTTTTCCGGTGGCATTAACTGGAAATGATTCATAAAAAGCATATCCAATTGGTCTCTGAAATGGGGATAAATTCTTTCTGACATGTTTTCTAATTTTTTGCTCTATTTCAACCTTTGATCCACGTGCAATAACAAATGCTACTGGTACCTCAACCAAATATTTGTCCTCAAATCCTACTACACAACAATCAATAATCCCCTCTATCTGTCTAATTACCTCCTCGATATCAGAAGGGTAAATATTGCTACCTCCAGTTATGATGAGGTCTTTCTTTCTGTCTACAAAGTACAGATACCCATCTCTATCCAGGTAACCCAAATCACCGGTGTAAAAGTATCCATCTACAAACGTTTCCCTATTCAGATCGTCTCTATTAAAATAACCTTCACAAATCGTGTTGGATTTAATTTTTATTTCCCCTACTGATAAAGGCGTTTCAATCCTTTTTTTATGTTCATCTACAATTTCAATAATTACATTTTCACAGGCTCTTCCCACAGAACCTCGCTTGCTTACATGATCATTTTTATTTAAATTTGTTGCAGTGCCGACTTCAGATGCTCCGTACATTTCATAAAAATCAAAGTTAGATATTGCAAAAAATCTCTCTTTGGTTTCGTCGTCAATAAATGCAGAGGATGAAACAAGCGCTCTTAGATCAGAGCCCTTTGATATAAATTCAAAAAAATCATCTTGCAAGGAATTAAGATGGGAGGAGACGGCTATTGTAAATGAAACTTTTGCCTCCTTGACTTTGCTGTACCAAGTTTCTTTTGAGAATTTTCTTAGGAATACAAGTGTCCCACCTAACAATAATGGTAAAAAAGTAAGTCTTTGACCTAATGAGTGGTGAAAAGGTGATGCACATAAAACAACATCATTTTCGCTCAACATATAAGTATTTTTTGCATGCATAAAACGCATAATCTTGGCCTTTTCGGAGAAGACTATTGGCTTTGGATTACCCGTTGAGCCAGAAGACAAGGTAACCAAAAAGTTGCTGTAGTCACAGGACTCAACCCTCACCTCTGCTTCATTCTCAGCTCTGTCATCTTCGACTCTGCATTGAAATGATAATATGTCAAGATTATCTAGTTCATATGGAAGATCATGCAAAAGGTAATTGGCCTCTACCGATTCAACGGCCAATTTGACTTGACTATCTATTAGCTCTGGATTTATAGGGGCTATAAAGAGATTACAGGCATTTAACGCCAAAACTGTAATTAATTGTTCGCACTCATCTCGATACAATATCGCAACACAGCAATTATCGCCACTTCTAAAATCGATTAGCTTTAATAGCCGATTAGCCCTCTTTCTTACGAGAAGGCACAACTCTGAATAGGTAATCGAAATATTTTCTGCAGTGATAACTGCAATTTTGTTAGGAGTTCTATTTGATCCCCGCAATAATTCATCGTAGATTACCCCCATCAATTCTCCTAATAACCCCTTCGGCGACTTTAACAAAACCAGAAATGGTATGCGAGCCCGTTTTTTCAAGCTCATGCATAGGTAATTCAGCGCCTAAAATAGATTCTATATCTGAGATAATATTTATTATTTCAAATGAATCCAAACCAGCATCGTCAATAAAATTAAAGTTATCAACATTATTTCCAAAATTAACCACGCCAGCTTCTTTCAATAATTCAATTAGCTTTTCTCGCACGTTTATCAAGTTACCCCACCCCCAGAAATTATGTCATCAAGGTCCCGCCATTTACGTGAATAGTAGTGCCGGTAATGTAGGACGCTGAATCCGAACAAAGAAATCCAACAACACTAGCCACCTCCTCAGGCTCCCCAAGTCTTGACATGGGAATCCTTTGCTCCAAGGCCTTTCTAACATCGGGAGGCATAGATCTTGGCAGTTGAGTATTAATTGAACCTGGCGCAACGGAGTTTACACACACATTCTTACCAGCATAAATACTTGCTAAATGTCTAGTGAAGGCGGTTATTGCCGCTTTAGTAGCTTCGTAGCTAGGGGAAGCGCCAGGATGCGGCAAAAAGGCCATTTGAGAAGTAATATTAACAACTCTTCCGTAATTATTTTTTGCCATGTCTGGCATAAATTTTTGACACATATTAAAAGTGCCGTTTAAGTTTACGTTAATTACAGACGACCACTCTTCAAGGGTCATGAGCTCAAAAGGAGTTCTAGTAATTATTCCAGCGCAGTTTACTAAAATATCAACTTTTTTAAAATTCCGAATTGAGGTGAATTTAACGGCATCGCAAAAAACTGGCGATGAAATATCGCCTAAGATATCAATAACAGAAACATCATATTTTTTTACCTCAAATAACAACGACTCCATCAGAGCAGAATTATCGTGACCCAATAATATTAAGTTCGCTCCTTTGGATGCGAAAAATAATGCAATTGCGGAGCCAATACCACCTGAGGCTCCAGTAATAAGCACTGTTTTCCCACTGAAACTATCTTCCATGTTCATATGGATCCATTATAGCGGTATGTGATTTTTTAAATAAAAAAGTTGTTCGGCCTTAACCAAATCCTCAGGAGTATCTATGTCAACTGAAAGGTGGTTCACTGAATATCCACCTTTTAAAGTTCTGGTTTGTTGTGCAAGAGTGAATGATTTTTCCTTATATAAAACAAACTCCCCTGTTTCGTGCCATGAAACCGGAAGATCCTGAGATCTTTTTGTAATGCCAATACTATCAACCGGCAACAATATTCCATTACCGTTCATTTTTAATGCCCACTCAATTGGAACCGAAAATTTTGTTACGGATATCATTTCATTGACTTGATTATTAATTTCAAACTGCTTAAGAGCATCCGAGATACAATTTTTGTCCAAGAAAACAGCAGTGGCAAAAAATATGCCTACTATATCAAATTCAAACCCTCTCTCACTGTATTTCTCTAATACATATCTCTTCACATCACTCAATGGAGCGCTATCAGTTGCAGCCTCTGGATTTCTCATAAATTCGGGCGAAAATCCTGCTGCACTAACCAACTCAAGTGTTTCCTTGTCATCGGTTGAGACGTGTATCACATCAAACTGATCGGATGCTCTAATTTGCTCCAGTACCCATAGAATCATAGGTCTACCATGAAATAGCCTAATATTCTTCTTTGGTATCCTTTTACTACCACCTCTCGCGGGAATAATTGCCAATCTTTTCAAAAGCTATCCTGTATATGTAAAATTTTGTTGAAAAATTGTGAAAGCCTAATGGGGTAGCAACGTCTTGGAGTAATTTTGTCCCAAAATTTACCTATAACAAAGGTATTTTTTTGTCATAGTACTGCCAACTCCAAAGCAAATCCAAAAGATAAGTTGAACTAAATTAATACCTTGGGAAATTTCCGAAGTTGTCCAGGTCAAAAAAATTGCAAACAATCCCCAAGACAAAACGCAAGCCAATAAAGCTTGATCATCCGCAATATTTGACGACTTCGAGATTGTATGCAACCGATATAGAACGAGAAGAAATGCGGTAAAAATTAAAATTATTCCAGGCACGCCAATCCCTAAAGCTAAGTCAAGCCACCCGCTATGAACTTGATCAAGAGAAGAGTTTGGCCACTTCTTTAATCCCAAATTTGCAAATGATCGGTAGACTAATCCGTAACCCAACGGGTTCTCAATGAGCATTCTTGAACCGACAATCGCCCACGCCGTCCTATAGTAAACCGTTACTGACACCACCTTGCCATTTTCATTAACGGGAAACCCATTGCCCCCAAATTCCTTCCACTTTTCATATAAATCAACCTGCTGCCCTACCTTGACATCTTGAAAAAAACTTTTCCAAGCTGAGTTTTTTTCAAGACTTTGATCAATCGAAAATAATATTGGGACGCAAATAATGACTGCCACTAAAAAAGCGCGTTTAAGGAGCTTACTATTATTTAATAATTTTCTCCAGGAATTTAACACAAGTGAAATTAAAAAAATTATTGTCAATACAGAGGTATAAATGACTGCATTTTTAATATTTACCAAATTAAAAACTAATACAGAAATTAACATGCCAAAAATAGCTACAGCGCTAAAGAAGTAATTCATTTTCCTAAGGGCGCAGAATTGAAGAATTCCAATACCCACAGCAAACGTTGGCATTAGAGCAACTGTATAAGCAGTTTTATAAATCCAATATGCTGAAATAGGCCGATCATAAAGAATCAAGTAATCTGGCAATACTAGATTGTGTTGAGTTGCGTAAAGACCTAAAATATACTTAAAAATATAAATAAGCCCTGGTCCTATCATGCCGAAATAAATTAAAATAATGCACTTAGATACTGACTTAAATCTAGAAATGCCTAGACCAAACCCTAAGCCATAAATCATTACAATGGTTACACGCTTCCAAATACTCTCCAACTCCCTAAATTGCCGAGGAAAATTATCGCTTAAAAAAAATAGATGAAAAATCATCCACATAATCATTGCCACCAAAAACCAAAATGGCAATGGCCATGAAGTCTTTAAAAGGTAACGATTCAAGTAAAGACTATAAACACTAAGTATGGCTCCAATAATGATTAACGAATCTGTGAAAAAAATAGTATTTGGGTAGCCCCAAACCGCATACAGAATAGAAAAGAAAATGCTTTGAGCCCATATTACCCAAGAGGGAATAACTCTTCCTGGTGCACTTGAGTGCTCAGCTCCAACGCAAGGGGTCATGATTTACTTTCCAATATCTTTTCTAAGGTCATGTCAATTGCACCATCGAGATCTAGTGGTTTTGGGCAGCCCATCATCAAACCTTTGTTTATCGAAGGGACATATCGATCAACTATTGAATAGTTTAATCGCGATAATTGAACCCCCACCTTAAAGCGCTTTGATATTTTTTCAGCAAGCTCATGGATTAATACAGCTTGATCAGAGCCAACATTCACGATAGGGCATGCGTAAGAGGCCTTATCTAAAATCTTCATAAGCCATAATACCAAATCATCAGAATATAAATAACTTCGATAAACGCAATGCTGTGCTTTGACTTGCACATCCCTTCCCTGAAGACCATCCTCAATAAAATTACCAATTGCAAAGTGCTGATTT
Organism: Polynucleobacter necessarius; assembly: GCF_900095195.1. Taxonomy (NCBI): domain Bacteria; kingdom Pseudomonadati; phylum Pseudomonadota; class Betaproteobacteria; order Burkholderiales; family Burkholderiaceae; genus Polynucleobacter; species Polynucleobacter necessarius. Next base: position 239,043 of record NZ_LT606950.1, on the reverse strand, counting down.
CTGGGCAAATAGAATCCAACAAAAGCAAAACATCGTGCAATCGCCACCTTAATGCCTGCCTTGCCCAATTCCTGCACACAATACTCTGCATCCCGTTTAGCAGCAGCATAATCACGTTTTCCATGATCCAGCGAATCAATCGGCTGTAGAATGGCGTCCTCTTGAATGTGGCCTAAGGCTTCAAGTTGTTGCCCGTATACTGCACCAGAACTCACATACAAAATCTTACTTTTCGGCAAAAAAATTGTTGCTAATCTGCAAAAATTGGAGACGCCTAATTGTATGTTTTTTCTTTCTATTTCAGGCCTTAAAAGGTAGCCTCGAGCATCAGTAGAGGCAGCGGCGTGTATTACATAATCAGCAACCGGAAGTTCACGACATAATGTAATATCAATATCGTGTAAAAAAAATTTTTCTGAGATTAACTCTGGGTTTGAACGAATTAAAGCACTTGCATTTCTTGAAACTACTTCAATTCGCTCAACCCCCCAGGGCTGCAGCAAACCTCGACGATATACATCCAAAATGGATTTCCCAAAAAAACCTGAACCGCCAATAACTAAAAGTGTCGCCATATAAACTTCGGGTGAATATGTGATACTGTCTCTACAGACCCCTCTTCTTGAAAGCGCTGAGCATTTCTACATTTGAAATGTAGGGCGTGTCTAGCATTTCAACAGTAATCGGTTTGTCTTTATTGCATGGTGCCAGCAGTCGATGGCCATACTTACCCAACATCAATTCGCGACTGGAGATCTGCCCTTTTTGTAACGGAATGGCTAGATAACAGTCGTCTTCCGTCAACAGCTGACCTGCAGCCAAGTCTTTTTTGGCATAGACGCCCCGAACGTAGGAGTCCAAATACTCTACCTCGCGATCTAAGAAATTACGCCTTTGTGTTGAAGATGTTCCACACATCTCGCGTGCCTTATGCCAAGCCTTGAACCAAGTATCAATTTGATGCGGCAAGGAAGAGTATGTTGCAACTTCAAAACCATCATCATTAATGTCGATATGACGCTCAAACGTTCTGGCCCCTTTTGCATACGCGATATGCATCGATGCTGACCAATCATGATATTCGTGACAAGAGTAGCCAATAACTAAATCAGGATAGTGATTACGTAAATAGTCAATTTGATTTAACTCACACTCTTTATCTTCATAAGGGTAGGCAGCGATGCAATGATTGAGTGAAAGAGGTATGTTTCGATGCTTAAAAAATGTCACCAAATCATCCATATCCTTCTGAGACATACCGCCAGTAGATACAATAACAGGACGTCTCGTTTTAGCAATTTTTTCGAGCAGAGTCCAATCATTGTTATCAGCGCTTGCTACTTTAATGATAGGCATATCAAACTCAACACACCAATCCACAGATTTTTCATCAAAAGGGGTAGCCATCGGAATGCAACCGCTTTGACGGATCGCCTTTACTAAAATCACAAAGTCTTCTTTAGACATCCGCGTATCAGATAAGCGTTTGACATAACGAATGTCTTGGTGATCTAAAAACTCTTTATGAATAAAGTTATCAATATCACGGAACTGCAATTTAATTGCAGCGCGAATATTATTAAAACGAACAACCTTAGAAAAACGATCAATAATGGCAAGCCCTCGATCTACATTTCCCTGGTGGTTGCTGGCCACCTCCAGAACAAATAAGTCATTAAAAATGTCGTTGTTTGCGATTTTACTCATGTCATCATCCATTAAGGCAATCTTGATATACGGAATACAAAATTATTTGGTTTCTATATAAGGATTATAAGGTTCAATAAGGCTAAGTGAATTTGGACCCTATAAAAGATCAGAATGGCAATCTATTACCCGATCGACCAGCGAAATATCGACACCGTCATCATATCCGCCTCGAAAAAAAACAAATGGAACATCGCAAGATATAGCCAATTTTTGATCAATGGTGCTGTCACCAACCAATATTGTCTCCTTTCTGCCAGTCCCATAGTAATTAAGGCATGTCAGCAAATTCAGTGGATCCGGCTTTTGACTAGGCAAATCGCCTCCCGCAACGACACAATCAAAGTACTTTACCAATGAAAGCTCCTGCAAAATCCGATCAACTAAATTTCTGGGTTTATTAGTGCAGAGCGCTAAAAGAATATCTTTTTGCGAAAACTGCTCGAGCACTTCGCGTACCCGTGGATATAGATCGGACTCACTTGTCTTGTAATCTACATAGCGTCGCCTAAACTCACCCAAAGCACTATGGGCATTATCAGCGTTTATTTCAAGCGCATTGGAAATTAACGATATTCCACCCAAACTAATCCAGGGAGTTAATTTGGCTTTATCAATTGGAGTTTGATTACTTTCTAAACGCATTGCATTAATGATCGACAGCACAGTATTAGCGCTATCAATTAAGGTGCCATCCAGATCGTAAACAATCAAGCGTTTAGACACTGCGTTTCCTCCAGAAATCAATCTAATTCAGACGATTTCTAGCCAACTCTTCACGCGACAAGAATGGCGCCATATCGTCTAGCGCGGGGGATACCATCGTCCCATCTGAAAGTTTTCTGGATGCCAACTTAGGAGAGAAGGTCTGCTTGATATCCAGCATGACCTCAAGTAAAGCCGCGTCATTCTGCTCCTCAAGCAACCATCTTAGGGAATGCCCAACCTGGGTAAGTTGACTGATCCTTTTGGACGGTATTTTGAAGGCTTCTCCAAGCTCAACAAAATCGGGAATCGAGACACCGGTATCAGGACCTATCCCAATTAGGTTATCTGAGAAATAGGCATCCTGCGTTTGGCGAATGGAGTGATAGCCCTCATTATTAAGAACAATTAATTTAATTGGGAGCTTATAACCCACAACTGTCTGCAACTCTTGGAGATTCATCATTAAGCTGCCGTCACCAGCTAAACAAATAATACGTTTACCACCACGCGCGATACATGCACCAATCGCTGCCGGCAAATCGTATCCCATGGATGCATTGCCAGAATTGGTGTAAAGACGCTGCTCTTCTTTGAGTTCTGAGGCCTGAAAACTAATCACGCAAGCCGACCCATTACCTGCCACCACCACATCATCTTTAGGCAACTTTGAAAACAATATTTTTATAAATGCATAAGGATTGATAAGCTCAGGATTTTGGTAATGTTCAGCATGAACTACTGGATACTCAGCCACTCTTTCCCGGCACCACTGCAAATATTTAGCATGATCAGGCAATTTGAGACCGTCAGAACTTTCTTTAGCGATTGCCTCAAGTAATGCAGGTATAAAATTCTGCAGTCTTGCATGAATAGGCAAATCAATTTTGAGAGTAGGCTTAATTAATTCGGCTCGATCCGCATCCACCATCACCTTCCAGGCATTCGAAGCAAAGCTTTGCCAGTTGTAACTAACCTGACGAATATTGAGGCGGCAACCCAATACCATTAAAAAATCAGCATTCTGCACTGCAAAATTTCCAGCGCGATCTCCAACTGTACCAGGCCTTCCAGCATAGTAGGGACTCTCATTTGATAGACAGTCATGGGCGTTCCACCCTGTCACAACAGGAATTTTCAAAGCTTCAGCCAACTTCAAAAAATGATTATGCATTTTTGACAAGCGAATTCCTGAACCAACCAGGAGGACGGGCCTTTTCGATTGCTTTAATTTCTCCAGCAACTCTGTTATGCAATCTTGTAAATTTGTGCTGCCTAGATTTTGTAACTCGTCAACGGTATTGGGGTGCGCATCGGCATCATTGATGAGAGATTTTGTATCTTCATCCCAACCGACTAGCTCCTCAGGATCAATTAGCGCCCCCTGAATATCAATTGGAACATCGACCCAAACTGGCCCTGGCCGACCATGTGTAGCCAAAAAGATGGCTTTATCCATCACCAGCTTCACTGAAGTTGCTTCTTGTAAAACTGTTGCATATTTTGTAATAGGCCTTACTATCGAAACGATATCGACCTCTTGGTCTCCGAGCTGACGTAAAGGTATGGGGTAATTTTTTAAAAAAGTTTCACGCTTGACTTGACCTGACACTACTAACATTCCAAGAGAATCAACATAAGCACCATAAACACCATTTAAGGCATTAATGCCGCCGGGTCCAGTCGTGACATTCAATACAGCCAAATTGTTACTTAGCCGGTAGTAACTCTCGGCAGCAATAGCAGCGGCTTGTTCATGATGAAAGCAAACCTTTTCAAGTCGTGCGTTCCGACCAAAGGCATCGTTTAAATGCATGGCGCCACCACCGGTGACTAAAAAAACATGTTTTGCACCAGCCTCAACACAACGAGCAGCAATATAGTCAGCTACACGAATTTTTTGCGCAGTCATTAAAAACCAATTCCTAAATACATTTCAATTTGACTGCAGACATACTCCAACATTTCTTTGGTTAAAGCCGGCTGCACCCCGATCCAAAATGTTTGATTCATCACGCGATCCGTATTGGTGAATGGACCACTAATACGATATTGCACGCCCTCCATAGAAGGTTGACGCACCAAGTTACCCGCGAAAAGTAAACGTGTTCCAATTTTTTGTTGATCTAGGCAAGTTAATAGATCCAATCGACTCACCGGCGAATTTTCTTTGACGGTAATGGGAAAACCAAACCATGATGGATCAGAATGGGGGGTCGCTTCTGGTAGCTGCAAAAATTCTTCACACGTTTTCAGGCGATCCTTTAAGAATTTGAAGTTCGCCTTACGCGCTTGAATGAAATCCTCTAATTTATCAAGCTGCGCCAATGCGCAAGCCGCTTGCATATCGGTGATTTTGAGGTTGTAGCCAAGATGGCTATAGGTATATTTGTGATCATAGCCCCCAGGCAAATTCCCCAACTTCCAGCAAAAACGTTTGCCGCAGGTATTGTCTTTGCCTGGAGGGCAATAACAATCCCTACCCCAATCTCGAAAGCTTTCAGCAATCTGCTTTAGCTCTAAATTATTAGTGAATACAGCACCGCCCTCACCCATTGTGATGTGATGGGCAGGATAGAAGCTCAGCGTGCCAATATCACCAAAAGTCCCTACCATTTTTCCTTGATACCTTGAGCCCAAAGCATCGCAACAGTCTTCAACCAACCACAAGTGATGTTTTTTGCAAAAAGTCGTAACCGCATCTAAATTAAAGGGATTGCCTAAGGAATGCGCCAACATCACCGCTTTCGTTTTAGGACTTAATGCAGCCTCTAATTGTGAAACATCAATATTGTGAGTATTAGCATCAACATCAACAAAAACGGGGATAGCCCCAAATTGCACAATGGGATTAACCGTTGTCGGAAATCCAGCTGCTACCCCAATGACCTCATCACCTTTTTGAATGGCGCGTTTGCCAAGCTTAGGGGACGTGAGGGTAGAAAAAGCAACCAAGTTAGCAGAAGAGCCTGAGTTAACAGTGATTAAGTGCTTTACACCAATAAACTGCGCCAGCTTTTTTTCGAAAAGAGTATTAAAGCGGCCCGTGGTTAACCAGCCATCAAGGGATGCGTCAACCATATTTTTAATTTCACTAGCATCAATCAATTTGCCAGACGGGGGAATCATAGTGTTTCCAGGGACAAATGCCTTAGTAGCAAACTCAATAGCGGCATATTCATCTACCAACTTGCTAATGGCTTGGCGAATTTGCTCTTTTTGCTGTTGCTCAACTGTTTTAACTTCAATCACTTGATTGTTCATATTGCTTTTTGTAATGGGGTTATCAGTTCTACTGAGAAATTTAACTAGCGGGATATATCAATACCTATACTGAATCACAATATAGTTGGATCTGTTCAAGACTAATTTGTCGCATATCTTTACCAGCCTTAAATGATTGATGCCATCGCACAATTTTTTCAATTGACTGCTCAAGACTCCATTTTGGCGACCAACCCAATTGCTGATGCGCTTTTGAACAATCCAGCTTAAGCAAATGGGCCTCATGAGGTTGTACATTTGGGTCTTGTTGCCACCCAGCATTACTACCCCACAATCTTCCTAGAAGATCAACTACCTCTTGAACTGTTTTATTACCCTCATCATTTGGGCCAAAGTTCCAAGCTCCTGCGAACTCATTGCCAAGAGCAAACAAAGCTTGAGCCAATACTAAATAACCTGATAGTGGCTCAAGCACATGCTGCCATGGACGCGTTGCCAAAGGATTGCGAAGCACTAAAGGTGAATTCGATTCAAATGCTGTCAATACATCTGGCACTAAACGATCAATCGACCAATCTCCACCACCAATAACATTACCAGCACGTGCTGATGCAAGAGCTGCTGAGGAAGTTGCAACATTTCCAGAAAAAAAGGACTGGTGATAGGTGTTTGTCACCAACTCCGCACATGCTTTACTGCTGCTATACGGATCAGCCCCACCGAGTGGCTCATTTTCACGATAACCCCACAACCACCCTTTGTTTTCATAACATTTGTCCGTGGTAACCACTACGATAGATTGAATGCTAGGAATTTTGCGGGCGACCTCGAGCACATTTACGGTACCCATTACATTGGTAGAGTAGGTTCCCACTGGATCTTCATACGAAGACCGTACCAAAGGCTGGGCAGCCATATGAATCATGACATCTGGATTGGCCTGCTCCATAGCAAGCTTTAGTGAAAGCAAATCGCGAATATCGGCAATGTGATTTTGCTCAAGCAAATTTGCTACACCAACCACTTCAAAAAAACTGGGGGCTGTATTTGGGGCCAAGGCATAGCCAGTAACTTTCGCGCCCATACTTGTCAGCCAAAGACTCAACCATCCACCTTTAAAGCCAGTATGGCCAGTCAAAAAAACTTGCTTGCCTTGCCAAAAACTAGGGTTTACTTTGTTCAGCATGGCCCGGTTTTGAGAATTACTCATGTCCACGTTTTCCATGGCGCTTTGCCAGATGCCCAAAGGCTTTCAAGATGATTCTTATCGCGCAGGGTATCCATCGGCTGCCAAAAACCGGAATGGAAAAAAGCCTGCAGCTGTCCTTGCTTTGCCAGATTTTGTAAGGGCTCTTGCTCCCACAAAGTAGCATCCGATAAAATTTGCTCGATGACTTTGGGATTAAGAACAAAGAAACCGCCATTGATCCATCCGCCGTCACCTTGCGGCTTCTCCAAAAAAGTTTGGATTTCGGTATCTTTTAGTTGTAACGCCCCAAATCGACCAGGAGGCTGTACTGCTGTCATCGTCGCCAATTTCCCGTGGGTTTGATGAAACTGTAATAATGCGCTCAGATCTACTGAACCTACGCCATCGCCATAGGTCATACAAAAAGCACCATCTAAATACTGTGCCACTCGCTTTAAACGACCCCCAGTTTGGGTCTCTTCCCCAGTATCAACCAAGGTTACTTTCCAAGGCTCGGCCTTTTTCTGATGCACCTCAATACTGTTATGCGCTAAATCAATCGTGACATCGGATTGGTGTAAAAAATAGTTCGCAAAATACTCTTTAATGACATAACCCTTATAACCACAGCAAACGACAAACTCGTTAATACCGTGGGCGGCATACATCTTCATAATGTGCCAAAGAATCGGCTTGCCACCGATCTCGATCATCGGTTTTGGGCGGGATGCGCTTTCCTCAGAAATTCGCGTACCCAATCCACCCGCCAAAAGAACCGCCTTCATATGCGCCACAAACCCTGTAAGCCGCAGAAAATCCCCATTCTACCTACCTTAGGAGCAGACCTCTAGCGGTTTTTCAAAATCCTGAGCAATCCCAATTGCAACCGTGCTAACAAAGCTTTCCGCTTTAAAGGGTGCAATCTGAGACCCGGCTAAAAATTGGGCCATATTGGCTTGATAACGGCCATAATTAGCCTCATCCATAGAGACTAGAAATTGATGTAAATCGGCTATGTTAGCAAAATCCCGTCTATCAATAAAACAGTTGTCCGGGATGAAATCGCGCACATTATTAGCCCCCCAATAGACTGGAACACATCCCCCCATCATGCAGTCGAAAATTTTTTCAGTAATGTAATTCGGCAGATCTTTGGTGTTTTCATAACAAATACCAAATTTGGCGCGCCCATAAGCCTCAAACTTAGTATTAATAGGTCCAAGATAGCTTGGAAATGGCTTATAGCCGTAAAGTTGGGTTCTTAAACGCTTCAGTCTTCGAGTCAATTTTTCAAGCGCACCAAATGAAGGGCTCGGTTTATCCCATCCTCTGCCATATAGACCAAATTCAGTAGGATGATTTTTTTCATACCAACGAATGAGCTTAAGCCGCTCCTCGTATAAATCGCCATCCAATTCTTTGGGAAATCGTTTATTGGCGTTGATCAAGGCAACTAACAATGGCCTTTGAGAATATGCAGGCGTTGAATTGAGGATGATTTCATTAGGCACCATCACCAAAACACCATTTGGCAGACTAGTTATTTTAGGGTTCCAGGAAAAAACTTTGTTAAATTGCGAACAAAATTCAACATCGCAATTTAATGGATTGATATAGGGATTCTCTGTAGCAATTAAATATTTTGGTATAGGGGTATCTTGCAGCGACTGACCCTCGACATACAACTCAAAAGCCACCCCCCTGCCTATATTGAGATCCGGCGTATTAAGTTCAATATCGTGCTTCAGTAAACTAGATCTCAAGAGGCGGGATGTAAATGTTGGAGCATAAGTATGCGTTGGGTCATTCAACGCGAATAAAGAATTTTGACTATGCCCTTCTGCATAGATTGAGGCTTGTCTCATGCCCCTATTTTTCTATGGATTCTTAAATAAATTTTAGTCCAAGATTTATTTAGCAAAGCACGATAAAAACTGGCTCGAGACAATCTCTGGAATCGATGGACTGCGAGATATTGTGAAAACAATTGATACGCTTTCATTTGGCCTCTATCCTTTAGGCTGGGCAGCAGTTTTTTGTAGAAAAAATTACGATAATCGCCCAGTATCTCTGGGCTAAAAATTTCGCCGGAACGTTTTAAGTACGCTAAAAATCGAAAACGGTCATGTCGCGACTCGATGTTGCCGTCATTGCTCTCATGCATACGGTAAATCATCATTGGTTCAGCAATCCAAATAACTGGCCCTCTAATAGCCCACCGAGAAAGCCACTGCACATCCCCATATTTGCCGCCCGCTTTATCAAAACGCAAACCATGCAAAGCACTTCTTCTATAAAAATATGATGGAAGAGGTGCAATTCCTAATTGATGATGGGAAAAATATCGTCGCAATAAATTATTTGGATTAAAGGGGCCGAGATAATCTCTTGCCGCCTTAAAAGACAGTTCAGTAAATTTCTTATGTTGCTCTACCTGGGCGTTCGCCCCAAAAGCTACCGCGGTTGGGTACAGGGCTTGCGCCCGCCAAAAATTGCCAACATAATTGGATAGCATTAGATCATCATCATGAAATAACGTGAAATACTGACATCCGTCAGTCTTCTCAATTTCAGACAGGCAGAAATTTCCGTGCTCAATACCTGATAAGCCTATTGGTCGCTTGATATAAGTAAGCCTTGTTTTATCACCGATCAACTGACGAAGCTCATCAGTATCTGAATTATCAGAGACAATCAACTCAAAACGACTATCAGATTGGGCAAGAATGGACTCGATCGCCTCCACTGCTTGAACGGGGCGATTGTGGGTGAGTAAATAGATGAGTAACACTATCTCGCTTTACTTGAAATAATAAATAGTTCTTTGTTATTAAAAATAGTAAATCTAATTTTTCGGCATTTGTCGACAAAGTTTTTGTAGTTAATACATAAAGCGGAATTGGCCTTCTAGAATGAAATCATTCCATTCTCAAAGAGAGCATCCGCTCTTTCAAAAGAGTGAGTTCAACTGAATATTCTGCCCATGGTTCAGTCCTTATATTTTCACAAATAATGTATTCAAAAGGTCTTCCCAACACTGTAGCCAACCAAAAGAAAAAATTTGTTGGTTCATTAGCGCTTTTGTGAACCCTAGATGGAATTATTTCAAGAATTTTAGCTCCCGGCTTTGTAAACATAGTAAATACCCCGGCAGCACCATGCTCAAAAATCAACTCATCAACTGAACGAAAAAGACTAATCGTATCGACTAACCCAAGACCCCCCAAAGAATGCAGGGTATAACCCTTAGATTTAAGGAATGTCGATATTTCATTGCGATTAATTAATTCGCGGGTCCATGTTGGCCCTCTAAAAACGTACAGCTTCTTAACCTGAACCGTTTCATTGTTAGCAGGAAGCAAAAGATTAGATCTCAAATAATCCATCATGCCCTTGTGAATAGAGGACCACATCCCCTCCAAAAATATGTATTTTTCAAATTTCGATATATGATGTCTGTCTATGATGAGTATTGGATTGGTTACTCCGAGTAGTCTTAGAGAATCTAATTGAAATTCAGTGGGTTGATATGAAAAAACTATAGGCCAATCACTGGGATAATCTCTCAAAAATTTGATTTTTGGCAAAACTCTTCCAACCCAATGAAATACGTTGGTATCGCCTATATCCACCGAAAAATCAATTCCGCGTGAATATGTCTTTTCAGGTTGCGGTATAGATTTTGTAATTTCAAAATGCAAACCTAAAAGAGAATATTGTTTTCGTAACCACCGCATGGCGTGACCATGATGTGGGGTCCCCAAGTACTCTTTGAGAATAAATTTCTCATCGTATATGGCGAGGTTACATTTGGGAAAAAGCGAAACATTAAAAAGATTAATAGCTGTCAGTCCAGCCACGTGCAGCATATTCTGCCTATCCACATCTCTTTTAAATATTTCTGCAGGATTCCCCCAGGGAGTACGTGGAGACTCCACAATTTCAGCACGTAATGAATGGGCCATGTCCTCAAATACCGTGATCGCAGCTCTATCTGTTTGAAAAAATAATGGAGCATCAATGGTTCTGGATAACTGATGTATGGAAATTTCCTGCAACCTGTCATAATGACCATGATCAAGAGAAATTGATAGGTTTTTATATCTCATAAATAGTATTTATAACTCTAGTGGGCAACGAATTTTCCCACATTACCACATGACGAATCCAACAAACTTATATGTCATCATCCAAGCCGGCGGGCGCGGAAGCAGGCTTCGCCATCACACTTGGAACAAGCCTAAATGTTTAGTTTCCGTACATGGAAAACCAATCATCTACCACGCATTCGATTATTTCCCAAATGCAACCTTCATCATCATTGGGGACTACGCGTTTAGTCAATTAGAAAAGTATTTAAAAACCAACCCTCCGACAGTCGCGTATAAGCTAATTCATACCACTAATAAGGGTACAGCGTCGGGAATAGCTCAGGCCTTGGATTTAATACCAAGCGATTCCCGAGTTGTTTTAATGTGGAGCGACCTGATTATTAAATCCTTGCCTAACTTTTTGGACAGAAATTTACCCGTTGTATTTACTACCTCTTCTTTTACATGTAGATGGACCATATCGGAAGAAGGGGTCTTACGTGAACTTCCAGCCTCAATTAACGGAATTCCAGGGATCTTTTATTTCCCCAATAAAGATCATTTTATTACCCCGCCAACTAATGGTGAGTTTGTAAAGTGGTTCTCAATAACCTACCTTAAATTCGAAACGATAGATTGTCCAGATCTTGAAGAACTAGGCGATTTTCATTCGATTGAAGAAAATAATGATCGCGCTGGATTTAGTAGATTTTTTAATAAGGTTGAAATATCTAAAAATTCAGTAACCAAGACCGTACTTGATCCCAATTATCAAGACCTGCAATCAAAAGAAATTGCATGGTATGGGGAAGTTCAAAAACTAAAATTTCGCAGAATACCCAAAGTCTTCACAACTAACCCTTTTGTCATTGAGAGGATAAATGGTTTACATGCATACGAGATGCATGACCTAACAGAACGTGAAAAGCGAGCAGTTATGGCAGACTATCTAGATACTTTAACTTCACTGCACGACTCCAAGTCAACCCAAACTATTACTGAAGATGCATTTGAGGTCTACCTAAACAAAACGATTAATCGCATCAACTCCGTATCAGGAATAATTCCCGCTTTTGAGAAAGATTCGATGACTATCAATGGTAAAAAGTGTAAAAATTTATTCTCCGATAAATATGAAGGCGAATTGCAAAAAATTATTTCAAATTTAGTTCCCAAAAAATTTACCGCAATCCACGGTGACCCTACGTTTTCAAACACGCTGGTAGATGATAATTTGAGAGTATGGTTTTTTGATCCACGGGGTTATTTCGCAAATCCTGGAATTATGGGAGACCCCTTGTATGATTTTGCAAAAGTCTACTATTCAGCAGTCGGGGGTTACGATTTGTTCAATCGTCGTAAATTTAAGCTACACATAGACGAACATGCGGTTGAAATTCTTCAAGCAGATTCTATTTTTGCAAAAACTGCGCCGCAAGTATTTGCAAATTACTTTTCAGAAGATTTTCATAAAATTCAGTTAATTCATGGGCTAATTTGGCTTTCCTTGTCAGGGTATGCCAAAGATGATATTGATTCGGTGATTGGCGCCTTTTACTATGGACTTTACTGGCTTGAATTAGCTCAAAATAAAAAGACACCCACAAATTCATGACCATGAATTTCGTTGAAATTAGCAAATTAGGTCATACGTGGCTGATTGATCTTGATGGGACCATCGTTCAGCATAATGGCCACAAAAAAAGCGGGGACAAATTACTGCCTGGCATCTCAGAATTCTGGAAACAAATTCCTGAAAAAGACGTCATTATCGTATTAAGTGCAAGATTAGAATCCGAAAAAGAAGTTGCGCTAAGTTATCTTCAGCAATGTGGCCTTCGTTATGACCACGCCATTTTCAATCTCCCGCATGGTGAGCGAATACTTATAAATGATAAAAAGCCTTCGGGGCTATTAACTGCCATTTCCATAAATGTTGAGAGGGACAATGGTATTGAAAATTATTCAATAGCCCTCAGAAAAGATTTATAGGATTAACGCTTGCCTAGCAAGTACATTTGAGTTCTTGAGTATTAGGGTCAAAGTTCTAACTCTACTCAATCAAGGGAAACTAGGTTGGTAACGTCGCCAGAAAACCTTGATAAGCTTTTGCAAGGCCTTGGGCCAGATTGACTGTTGGCAGCCAACCTAGCTGATTTAAACGGCCCGAATCCATCCACTTCCTAGGAGAGCCATCGGGCTTTGTTGAGTCAAAGCTGATCTTCCCTGAATAACCTACTGCCTCACTGACAGCTTTTGCAAGATCGGCAATCGCGACATCCGATCCGTAACCGACATTCAGATGACTTTGCATCGGCTGTGTTTGGCTATCGTAGATTTTTTTGTCCAAGTGCATGACAAATACCGAAGCAGCAGCCATATCGTCAACAAACAAAAATTCTCTTTTGGGGGCGCCAGTTCCCCAAATCATCACATCTGGGGCATTGGCAACCTTTGCCTCATGAAATCTTCTGATTAACGCAGGGATTACATGGCTATTTTCAGGATGATAGTTATCGCCAGGGCCATACAGGTTTGTTGGCATCACAGATCGATAATCAACCCCGTGAGAGTCTCTGTACTGACGGTTATAACTCTCACACATTTTGATGCCGGCAATTTTGGCAATCGCATACGGCTCGTTGGTAGGCTCAAGTTTTCCCGTCAGCAAGACATCCTCACTCATGGGCGGTATTGCAAGCCTTGGGTAAATGCAGCTCGATCCTAAAAAAAGGAGCTTTTTGACGCCACTCAAAAATGCTTGGTGAATCACATTGTTTTGCACCATCAAGTTATCGTAGATAAACTCTGCCGGATAGGTATTATTAGCATGAATTCCACCAACCTTAGCGGCAGCTAAATAGACTTGATCGGGTTTTTCTTGCTCAAAAAATTTTGCGACTTGTACTTGATTGGTCAAATCGAGTTCAGCGTGGGTTCTAAAGACGATATTTTGAAATCCCTGTGCTTGCAGATTGCGCACAATGGCTGATCCCACCATGCCACGATGGCCTGCCACATAAATTTTTTGATTCAAATCGTGGTTCACGAGATCAGATTGCCATTTCTACTAGTTGTGGTTCTATTAATTTTCTTTGCCAACCGCCACAGAGTAACCATGCTTAGTGAGCAAAGCGTGTTGCTTTGCTTTTTCCAAATCACTAGCAACCATTTCTGTAATCATCTCATCCAGTGTGATCTCGGGAACCCAGCCCAACTTTTGTTTTGCCTTACTGGGATCACCTAACAGAGTCTCCACTTCGGTTGGGCGATAGTAATGGGGGTCAATCTGGACAATGACATCACCTACTTTTAATGCGGGGGCTTTATCGCCTTCAATACTGGCAACAATCGCTTTTTCGTTCTCAGTCTGTCCTTCAAATTTCAGGGTGATACCCAGCTGTTTTGCGCTACGAATAATAAATTCGCGGACGGTAAATTGAACGCCAGTAGCGATCACAAAGTCTTCAGGTTGCTCCTGTTGCAACATCAGCCACTGCATGCGCACATAATCTTTTGCATGACCCCAATCTCGTAGGGCATCAATATTGCCCATGAACAAACACTTCTCCAGGCCTTGCGCAATATTGGCTAAACCACGAGTCACTTTACGTGTAACAAAGGTTTCACCACGTCGCTTGGATTCATGATTAAACAAAATGCCGTTACAGGCGTAGATACCGTATGCCTCACGATAGTTCACCGCAATCCAATATGCATACATCTTTGCAACTGCATAGGGGCTTCTCGGATAAAACGGCGTGGTCTCTTTTTGAGGTATTTCTTGTACTAAGCCATAGAGCTCGGACGTAGACGCTTGATAAAAACGGGTCTTCTTTTCTAAACCTAAAATACGAATCGCCTCAAGCATCCGCAGAGGGCCAATGGCATCGACATCGGCTGTGTACTCAGGTGATTCAAACGAAACTGCGACATGCGATTGCGCACCCAAGTTATAGATCTCATCGGGCTGACACTCCTGAATAATGCGCACTAGGTTGCTGGTGTCGGTCAAATCGCCGTAATGCAAAATCAGATCCGGATGATTAATATGCGGGTCTTGGTAAATATGGTCAATCCGCTCGGTATTAAAGGAGGAAGCGCGACGCTTAATGCCATGAACGACATAGCCCTTCTCCAATAAGAATTCAGCAAGGTAAGAACCGTCTTGTCCGGTAATTCCCGTGATCAGGGCAACTTTTTGTTTACTCATGATAGTTAACTTCTTCCGTAAGTATCTTCAAAACGAACAATATCATCTTCCCCTAGATAGCTACCAGATTGCACCTCGATGATTTCTAGTGGAGTAGTTCCTGGGTTAGCAAGACGGTGGGTTTGCCCTTGGGGGATGTACGTACTTTGATTTTCTAAGAGGGTAATCACTTGATCACCATTGGTAATCTCAGCGGTACCCTTCACCACAATCCAATGCTCAGCACGGTGGTGGTGCATCTGTAAAGAAAGGCTTGCGCCGGGCTTGACTTGTATACGCTTGACCTTAAAGCGCTCTCCCTCATCCACGCTGTCATACCAACCCCAGGGTCGCGAAACCTTGCGATGCAAAGCCTTCTCTTCGCGTTTTTGACCATCAAGCTGCGCAACAATATGCTTAACATCTTGGCTATTTTTACGATCAGCAACCAAAACAGCGTCGGCAGTTTCCACCACAATGACATTCTCTAAACCAACCGTACTGACTAAACGGTTGCAAGCATAAATTAAGGAATTTTTCGTATTACTCACTAAGGCATCACCGACGGTCACATTGCCATACTCATCTTTACTCCCAACCTGCCATACAGCATCCCAAGCGCCCAGATCATTCCAGCCAGCATCGAGCTCAACCATTCGGATCGGAAATGTTGAGTCGGGGCATTTTTCAATGACGGCATAGTCAATCGATTCGCTTGGAATAGCTTCAAATAGGGCTTTATCGGGTCGAATAAGCACGGTATCCCCGGAGCCATCCTCTTGCTTGCCTTTCCACGCGATTTCGGTAGCCTCCAGAATATCGGGGCGAAATGCTTGAAGCGCCTTAAGCCACACACTGGCCTTCAGCACAAACATGCCGCCATTCCAGTAATAACCACCCTCAGCTAAATAACGTTCGGCGGTTTGTGCATCTGGCTTTTCCACAAAGCGCTCGACAATATACGCATCAACATTCGATGTTGTGCTGTGCATCTGGGAAGTTTTGATATACCCATAACCCGTCTCGGGCGATGTTGGAGTAATCCCAAGTATGGCGATAGAACCCTCATTTGCGATTGCAATACTTTTTGCGAGGGCGTTTGTAAACGCTACGGGGTTAGTTGCTGTCTGGTCAGCGGGTGTCGCCACCAAAATCGGATCATTTTCCTGGCCCTCAAGCGACTGGGCATACAGCGCAGCCAATGTTAACGCTGGCGCAGTGTTTCGACCGCTAGGCTCAAGCAATAGAGTTGCTGAAATTTGGTTCAGATCTCGCAATTGATCGAGCGCGAGAAAACGATGCTCCTCATTGGTCACAATAATCGTTTTGCCAATAACAATATCTTGATTGGCAATAGCATGAATTCGACTGATAGCCTGCTGAAAGAGACTTTGTTTAGAGTCATCTCCTGATAACACCAAAAACTGCTTCGGAAATCCCGAGCGTGAGAGCGGCCACAGGCGAGTACCTGATCCACCACAGAGAATTATCGGCAATACTGGTGTCATTGAGATTTGGCTAACTTTTTGAATATATTCCGAAATTTTACATCTTTAGGCATTGAACTTTTGATTTTGATCATATATGGAATACCCGGTTTTTTATAGAATCGGATATGTGCCAATTTATCTATTAATGGCATTTAATACTAAAAACGATAAAAGTTCAGAAGAAAGGAGTCAGAAATGACAACTAGCAATATGCCAAAAATTAATGTCCGCAACTCCGTGAGCGAATGTGCGCAGTCGCTCAAAAAAAGAGAATGCTGGCAAATATCATAGCTATGGCATTAAGGACTGTATCGCCTCGATTGCAGAAACCAGGTGGAAGTGATGTCTATTTAAGACAACACTGAAGTGTCAAAAAAAGCCTCCATTTACTCAATGGGGGCTTTTTTATAATTAGTTCATTAGCGATTAGCGTAATGGTTTATTGGGATAGGTCTTACCAGTCAGATTACTATAGAGCGCTCCCGCTATGACCAATAATATTGAATCAATCATGACCGGGAAAATGGCGTACCGAAATTGCGTTACATGACCCAAGATAACGATCAACGCTACAGCGGCGGCAGGCGGATGTAAGCATCGCAACACAAACATACCAAGAATCGATAGGCTTGCCGCAATCGGCATAGCCAGCAATGGTTCAGGAACCACCATAAAAGCTACGATTCCAATGAGGGCGGAGATCGTATTGCCCGCTATCACAGCCCAGGGCTGAGCCATTGGGCTACCCGGCAATGCAAACACCAATAAAGCGCTAGCCCCCAAGGAGGCCATTAACCACTCTTGAACTCCAACGAATTCACCCATCATTTTTGCTAGGACGAAAACCGCAGACAGGCCAACTGACTAATGGCTGGTCACCGCCGAAATAAAAAGTAGATCGCTTTGTCCAAGTACTAAAAGTGTGTTTCATACACCACCACATGAAAAAACTTGAGAGAGCTCGGGCTCAAAACAAAAAAGACCGCAGACGCGGTCTTTTCCTGGATAGCCTGCGATAGGCGCAAACGGCTTATGCCTTCTTAGCATATGCTGAGCACCAGCCCTTGCCTGCAACTTGCTTGCCTGCGAACAGCGAGCAACCACCAGCAGCAGAACCTGGTTTACCTTGATACAACGCACAGTTATCGCATTGCTGACCAGCTGCATACTTCGCAAACTTCGCCTTATCCACTTTACTAGCATCCGCTTTGTAACCCAGTGCAGCAGCTTGTGGATCGGTTTCTGCGACCATCGCTTGAGCTTGAACCTTACCGTTCAACGCTAATGTACATGCTCCAGCAGCGGACAAAATCATAAATTGGCGACGACTATTTTTCATGGATTCTCCAAAAAATAAAACGTTTAACAACTTGAATTCTTGATGATGTGGCTCATCATAGTGGAGATATTTTTGACTTGCTAGACGACAGATAAGTCATTGATTTACATGAATAAATAGATGAGAATAATTCTCACCAAACTACCGCTTGAGAACTCTATTGCCAACTCTTGAGATTCATGCAGCCAATTCGTTGCTTAATGTAAACACCGTCTAGAGTTTCAGGGTAATTGTCCGCACAGTCTTTCATATCCACCTTGTAGGAGATGGGAGTATTTTTCTGTGGATCTGAATGGTGATTTGGAAACCCTCCACATGCAGATACAAAAACTGACCCCACCACAATGCTTGTCCAAGCAAGAATAGAATGTCTTGTGCAACGAGCCATTTACTTGCGATCAATCAACGCTAGGAATTCACGACGAAGATTGGAATCTCTCAAGAATGCACCGCGCATCACGCTATTGATCATT
Source organism: Polynucleobacter necessarius (assembly GCF_900095195.1). NCBI lineage: Bacteria > Pseudomonadati > Pseudomonadota > Betaproteobacteria > Burkholderiales > Burkholderiaceae > Polynucleobacter > Polynucleobacter necessarius. Next base: position 220,632 of record NZ_LT606950.1, on the reverse strand, counting down.
TTGGAATCACGAGATCTTTTACCCCACGCCATTGCATACAGAAATGGTCAGCATCCATAACAACTGCCACGCCGATAGGCTTAATCTTTCTCTCCAACATGTCTACCAATTCCACTACAGCCCCTTCCTGAATTTGCGGACGACACATGACCCACTCAGTTAGGCGAGAATATTTTGATAAACCAATGAGTGCTGAACCTTTTTGGCAATACGCCAATCCAAATTCTGCCCATAATTGGGCAGAGGTGGTGCGAGCAGGCGCTGCGCACGGTGATCGGCCCAATAATCATCAACTCATTCAGACGACTCACATTTGGAAACTTGGTTAAAACAGGCTGCTCGACATAGCGCCCATTGAATACCTCCTGAACATACATTTTTGCCACACGACGACTGGTATTTTTAGTGTTGTGGTCATTTTCTGTATCGATGACTAGACTCTCTAAAACGCCTTGCATTTGTTCAGCAACCTCATCGATTAACGATTCTAGCTCACCCGGCTGAATAAATTGCGCAATGTTGTCATTCGCATGAAACCGCGCCTTTTGTGCCTCGATACGTCGCCGAATCACAACGGACAGCGTGTTCCATCCGCTTTTGAAGAGACCTTCTTTGCCGTCACCTTTTTTGGCGATGATTTGACTGCAGCAGCCACGGTGCTTTTTGGTAATTTGCCTACTGACATGAATTCGTTCTCTAAAGGTGCTGCAATTTAAATTTGAAAAAAGAGGGTAATGACACAAATCAATCCGAACAACCAAACAATGGATCGTGCTGTGGCCCAATTGGCAACATAACAAATCAAGTAGGCCACTCGTGCCACGGCAAATCCGATTGCCAATAAATCAATTCTGTCCTGTGGAGTATTAGCAATACTGGCAATAATGACCGCGGCAAAGAACAAGGGTAACGATTCAAAAAGATTTGCTTGCGCAGCATTGGCTCGAGCACGAAATCCCGTTTGCTTTGCTAACCATTCTCTGGGCATACGATTGTCATAGTGGTCAAACCCTTTTTTGGCGATACCGGCTGCAACGTAGGGAAGTAAGCCCATAAATAAAATACATGCACAGGCAATCGTCATTTTTATCTCCGTGAATTTCTTTTTCTAAATCTTCTGTTCTTAGGCTTTACTCTTTTTAGAGCCAATGCGGCTCTCGGTGCCATTGAGTAAGTTCTGAATATTGCTTCGATGACGCCAAATCAACAAAACAGAAATTGCTAGCAGCACTATCCCCATCGGTTGAAAGCCAAATAAAAATGTAAAGTGGATCGGTCCAAAGATTGCCGAAGCTAGTGCTGCTAGCGAGGAGTAGCGCAAGAACACTGCGACGATGACCCACGTGCTCAAGGTTGCGACTCCGAGAATGGCGTTAACGCCAAACAAAATACCGCAGGCAGTTGCCACGCCCTTTCCACCATTAAATCCACGAAAGACGGGGAAGAGATGCCCCAGGAATACCGCCAGAGCAACGCCACAGAGCACCCAAGATCCAAAAGCACCCGTCAGTGATTGATCACCTAACCAAACACGCGCGAGCATCACTGCAACGTAACCCTTCAGCGCATCACCTAAAAACGTTAATGCTGCAGCCAATTTATTTCCGGTACGCAATATGTTGGTTGCGCCAGGATTGCCTGAGCCATAAGAATGTGGGTCTGGTAAGTTCATGCATTTACTCACAACCACTGCGAATGAAATGGAACCAATCAGATAGGCGATCGGAATGAGCAGAAGGTCTAGGCTTGGATTCATGGCTCCATCTTAAACACTTTTATAGCTCGCATCAGGAACCGCGGGGATGATGTTGCTGGTGAATTGATTTGAGGCGCTCCCTAGCGACATGGGTATAAATTTGGGTAGTAGAGATATCAACATGGCCCAGCAATAACTGGACCACCCTTAAATCTGCTCCATGATTCAATAAATGCGTGGCGAAGGCATGTCGAAGAGTATGCGGCGATAGCGCCACCGGAATGTTAGCTAGCACCGCATAACGCTTAATGAGCACCCAGAATGCTTGTCTTGTTAAGGCAGTGCCAGTGTGACGTCCGACAAAAACTGCATCGCTCAACTTTCCCTCTAACAAGGGTATGCGCGCCTCTGCAAAATACCGCCTCAACCATTGCCCCGCTTCACCACCAAATGGCACCAAACGTTCCTTACCCCCCTTACCATTGACGATGCGCACTACGCCCTCATTCATACCCAAGGCAACCGTTTTCAGGGAAACAATTTCAGAAACACGCAAACCACTGGCATACATCAGTTCCAGCATGGTGCGATCACGCAATCCCAGAGGGGTATCAATATCGGGTGCATTTAATAAGGCTGTTACTTGATCCTCGCTTAACGTTTTCGGGAAACGCAAAGCCTGTTTTGCGGCTCGCAATCCAATACAGGGATCACTTTTTACGAGGTTCATGCGTAAAGCATGTCGGTAGAACCGCTTGAATACAGTAAGGCGTCGATTTGCAGTAGCAGCCTTGTCAGCACGACGATGTGCAATATAGGCTGTTACATCTTTTTCCTGAACCGCATACAGATCTGATCCAGAATCTTGGTAAAGCCACTGCGCAAAAAGTAATAAATCCCTTCGGTATGCTGACAAGCTATTTTTTGAGAGCCCATCCCCTAGCCAGCAGGCATCGCAAAAATGTTCGATCGCCTCAGTGCTTGCTGGGGCGACCTTCGCAGATTCATTAGTCACGGAAGTTATTAAAACCGAGGGGCGCCTCAGTAACATTTTTCTTCAGCAAAGCCATGGTTGCTTGCAAAGCATCACGCTTAGCACCCGTCACACGTACAGCATCTCCTTGAATACTTGTCTGTACTTTGAGCTTGCTGTCTTTAATAATGCGCACAACTTTTTTTGATAGATCGGAAGTAATCCCTTTTTGAATCTTCATGGTTTGCTTACGCTTATCACCGCCAATAGTTTCGGTCTTGTCATCCTTGAGATAGCGCACATCGACATTCCGTTTTGCCATCTTACCGATCAAAACATCGCGCACCTGACCGAGCTTGAACTCATCGTCTGCAAATAAAATCAAGGCTTCATCTTCTTGCTCTACGCGGCTGTCAGAACCCTTGAAATCAAAGCGATTGCTGATTTCTTTATTGGATTGTTCAATCGCATTTTTAAGTTCAACCATGTCTGGTTCGCATACAACGTCAAATGAGGGCATTCATGACTCCTACTATTAATTCAATGACTCGGTATTTTGCTCAAATTGATCGCCTAGCCATTTTTCAGAGCAATTGGCGTACATTCGAATAAGATTGTGGCATGAACTCCCATCCAATGGTGCCTAGCGCAGCGAAATTCATCCGAAATCTGAGTCTTCGGGAACGCAATACCTTTGGATTAGAGGCGAACGCCGAATTGGCATACGAGATCACTGCTGCAGATCAAATTCCTGCCGTGATGGGGGAAATTTTGCGGCAGCAACTCTCTTGGAGAGTGTTGGGGGGTGGCAGTAATGTCGTTTTACCCGCAACCCTGCGAGGCGCTACCCTGCTCATGAATATCCCAGGCCAAGAGATTATTTCTGCCGACGCCCAATCTACCTTACTTTCAGTAAGGGGCGGAGTTATCTGGCATGAATTGGTTGCTTGGACACTCGAAAATGATTTGCCCGGTCTAGAAAACTTAGCCCTCATTCCAGGCACGGTTGGTGCGGCGCCGATACAAAACATTGGCGCCTATGGCGTTGAGCTTGCCCAATATATTCATTCGGTTCAAGCATTTGACATTCGGACCCAAACCCTGACTACCCTTCCAAAAGAAGCCTGTCAATTTGCGTATCGAGATAGCTACTTCAAGCAACAGCCTAATCGCTTTATTGTGACCAATGTAGTCTTTGAAATTCCGAAAGAATGGCAACCCAGAATTCATTATGCGGATTTAGCGCAACAGTTTTCAAACAACCCCACCCCTACCCCAGAAGAAATCTTTCTAGCCGTTTGTAAAATTCGCACCCAAAAGCTACCTGACCCTAAGATCATTGGTAACGCTGGCAGTTTCTTTCAGAACCCCATCATCCCCGTTGAACAATATGAAACTCTGCTCCTGAAATACCCGAACTTGGTTTCTTATCCTGATATTGCAGGCAAACGAAAATTGGCGGCAGGCTGGCTAATAGGCCAGTGCTGTCTTAAAGGCGAACGCATGGGAAATGTGGGGGTTTATGAAAAGCAAGCGCTGGTTCTCGTAAATTATGGGAATGGCACAGCCCAAGATATTCTTGGGCTAGCAAAATGCATTCAAGAAAAAGTGAAAAAAGAATTTGGCGTGAACCTAGAGATCGAGCCGAATATTCTTTAGCGGTCATTCGTAGTGCATCCACATTCTCAAGATGCGCACCGTTTTCTCTTTTCGAAATACTTCATAGACAAGGCGGTGTTGAATATTAATCCTGCGAGAGTATGCCCCCTTCAGATCACCAACCAATTTCTCATACGGCGGCGGAATTCGAAATGGATCAATCTCTAAAATAGAGAGCAATGCCTGAGCCCTATCTTTCAAGCCTGCAGCCGAAATTTTTTTAGCGTCTTTTAAGGCATATTTGGAATAAACCAAATCCCAAACTACCACTTCAACACCTTTTTACTTTTTGCTAATGGTTCTGTCATTGCATTTTTGATCGATTCACGCATACTCGGTATTGATAGGAGGTAAAGAGTCTCCTGAATTGCGCTCCAATCCTCTTCCGAAATCAACACAGCATTAGCCCGCTTGCCAGAAATTAGCACTGGTTTATGAGATTCAGCCGCCTGATCAATCAAGCGGTATAAACCCGCCCTAGCCTCGCTTGCAGTCAATGTAGTCATATTTTGGCTCCTTTTGGATAATAGTACGTAAAAACGTACGATTTGTCAAAAAATGTCCGCCCCCGATTATGGGGTTATTTTGACCTCCGCAAAACGCACCTCAGCTTCACCATCGGCCATACAAATTTGAAACTCTTTGTTAGGGATAAGCTCTTTGGGACCTCTGATGGCATGCAATGGGTTTTTGTCTTTGCTCAAGATAACTGAATATCCACGCTCCAAAGTTCTCTGAGGATTTAGCAACTCTAACTGAGATTGAAGATGTGTTTGGTTGCGCTTCCAATTATCCATTCGCACAGACCACGATTGATATAGCCGCTTTTGTAAACCGGTAATTTGTTCACGCATCCGATCTGGATTGGGTAAAGCGTGACTCAACCTCAGAGCTAACTGATCCAAGGTTTGCGCCTCTCGCTCTACTCGCTGATTTACTCTTTGCAGCAACGCTTGCTGAATGGCACTGAGTTCTTGAAGAAGCTGATCTTTTCTTGGTGCTGCTAGCTCCGCAGCACCCGTTGGGGTTGGGGCTCGTAGGTCTGCCACAAAGTCTGCAATCGTGAAGTCGGTCTCGTGACCCACGCCGCTCACCACCGGAATATCTGAGTGCGCAATGGCATACGCCAATTGCTCGTCATTAAATGCCCACAAATCCTCTATGCTGCCACCGCCTCGAACTAACAAAATCACATCCACCACATTCTCTTCATTTGCTGCCTTGAGTGCCGCAATGATTCCAGCGGGTGCTTCAGGCCCTTGCACTAATGTTGGATAGACAACAATCGGAATGTGTGGCGCTCGTCTTGCTAATGTACTTAAGACATCTTTCAATGCTGCCGCTTGCGATGAGGTAATAATGCCAATCGAACGGGGATGCGTCGGTAGTGCGCGCTTGCGCTCTTCATCAAACAAACCCTCTTTTGCGAGCTTAGCCTTAAGTTTTAAAAATGCTTCGTATAAACCCCCCATACCTGCACGTCGAAGAGTTTGGATGGTCAACTGAACATCGCCTCTAGGGACATACATTCCCAAGCTTGCACTGACTTCTACCTTGTCCCCAAACTGAGGCATGAATCCTACCTGGCCATTTCGACCTCGAAACATCACGCAACGAATCTGACCCTCTTCATCCTTTAACGAAAAGTACCAATGTCCGCTGTCATAAGCTTTGAAATTCGAAATCTCCCCGCCAACCCAAACCGTATCGAAACGCTCCTCCAAAGAGGTAGCAATGGCGCGATTTAGATCGCCGACAGACAGAATTTCTCTTGATATTTCCGACATTTTTTCGTTTTATCCTTGGAAACAATCTAGCCTAGAGGGCAACAAATATCCACAGAAGCCCTCGGAAGTCTTCTTAAACCCCATTAAGTAAGTAATTACTGACCCAAATCGTCTCATAAATACTACAGTTAATTTATAAGTCACTAATTTATATACTGAATTTATAACTATCGCCCCTCGCATTTTTGACCGCTTTTTACTCCATTAACCATCAATCAAGGACTTACAGCGTCAATGATGAAAAGTTTTACACAGAGTTATCCACAGGATCGCTTACGGAATGGGCTCAATTAATTCAGCTAAAGTACTGAGCTTATGCACTCTATCTTACTATCCACTGGCTGGCCCATTTGGCCCCTTTTGATCATTTCCACCACCTTTACGCGCTATCAAGAGCTAGCAATTACCTTACCCACAGCCAGTGGCAATGAGTCGCCAATAGAATCCAAACAGATTCATATTGCCGTCAGTCGGGATGGGCGCTTTGCAATCAACGGCAAAGTGACAGAATCTTCACAACTCAGTAAAGCATTGACGCAATGGAGCAATTCCTCTGGTCCACAAGCAAGTAATCTGCAAGTCAATATTGACGCTGATGCAAAAGCACCCCATCAAGCGGTCATGACAGCATTAGAAGCGGCACGTGACGCCAATCTCAGCAATATTGTTTTTAGCAGCCAAGCCAAGAAATAATTTATTGAGATGGCGCCATCTTTCTTTCGAAAAGCCCCAACATTTTGGGAAAGGCGTGGCCCAACAAGCCTTCTACTGTGGCCCATCTCCCTACTCTACGAATTGGCTCTTCGTATTCGCAAGTTCATTCAGGATTTAGGCATTGAACAAGCCAAGCCCACCGCAGTGCCAATCATCATTGTTGGCAATATTCGGGTTGGCGGAACTGGCAAAACACCAATTGTGATTACGTTAGCAAAACAACTATCCCAACTGGGCTGGAAACCTGGAATCATCAGCCGGGGTTATGGCTCTTCTTTGCAAACATCGCCATTGCCAGTGACTAGCGAATCGGACCCCGCTATTGTTGGTGATGAACCTGTTTTAATGGCTAAGAAACTGCAAAATCGTTTTCCCATCTGGGTTTTCCCAAAACGACAGCAATGCATCAATGCTTTACTCAATGGCTCACCTAAAGTTGACGTAATTATTAGCGATGATGGTCTGCAGCATCGTGGGTTGGTGCGCTGGCCAGCCCGTGAAGGAGGTCGCGACATTGAGTTTGTTGTGCGCGATGATCGCGGCGAAGGAAATCGCTTCTTGCTACCTGCCGGCCCACTGCGCGAGCCCGCAAACCGTGAACGCGACGCTACGCTCTTTACGAGTATTCAGAAAAATCAAAAAACCAGCTCAATCGATGAATACTATCTTGGCCGCAGATCATTCCACTTAGCAAACCATCTCGGCGCCCCTTATCAACTCATTAATCCATCGAGCATTCAACCTCTAGAGCAAATCGCCGAACATTTTTTACCCAAAAATATTGCTCTCGTTGCCGGCATCGGCAATCCCCAGCGCTTTTTTGATGATGTAAAAAGGCATGGTGTTGTGGGTAAACACATTCCACTTGCAGACCACTTTAACTACACCACTGAATTTTTTTCTTCAATCAAAGCACAATGCATTTTGATCACCGAAAAAGATGCTGTGAAATGCTTGGGCATGCAAGATGATCGTATTTGGGTTATTCCTATGTCACTCCGAATTCCAGACAACCTAATGGATTGGATGCAGTCTATTTTGCAACGACCCGACCCCCGTCGCTATACCTTGTAAGCCGTCAGACACAAACTGTTAAATAATGTCCTTGACTAAATTACGCGCTACACTTCTGTTCTGAACCGCTGATAAAAAATAACTATGAATAGACGACTACTCGACATCTTGGTTTGCCCACTTTGCAAGAGCCAATTGCATTTCAATGCAGAGCAGCTTGAGCTCATCTGCAAAGCAGACCGCCTGGCCTACCCTATTCGGGACGATGTTCCAGTGATGTTGGTTGAAGAAGCCCGCAGCCTCTCGGCTGAGGAAATACAGTAAGCTCATTTAACCAACCCCATGATTACCACTACTCACACCCCTGACTTTTTGGTAGTCATTCCAGCAAGATTAGGATCCACGCGTCTACCACGCAAACCGCTTGCAGATATTGGGGGTAAGCCAATGGTGGTTCGCGTGGCTGAGCAAGCTCAAAAATCATTAGCTACCAGTGTTGTTGTCGCAACCGATTCCACTGAGATTCAATCGGTTTGTACTGAACATCGTATTGAATGTTTATTGACCAAACCTCACCATCCAACTGGAACGGATCGCTTGGCGGAATTGGCGCAGATACTAAAACTTCCTGCAAGTGCCATCGTAGTAAATGTGCAGGGTGATGAGCCCCTCATTCCGCCAGAACTCATTAATCAAGTTGCTCAAACATTATCGCAACATGAGTCCTGCGCGATTTCGACGGTTGCAGTACCGATTCAGGATAAAACAGAGATTCAAAATCCAAATGTTGTTAAGGTGGTGCTCAATCGATCCGGTGAGGCGCTCTATTTTTCGAGAGCACCAATCCCTTTTGTGCGTGGCTTGCAACAAGCAGATAAAACTGTTTATTTCCGCCACCTCGGCATCTATGCCTATCGAGCCGATTTTTTAGAGGCTTACACCGGACTAGAGGTGGCTCCGCCCGAGCAAGCGGAAGCCCTAGAGCAGCTACGCGCGCTCTGGAATGGCTACCGAATCGCAGTTCATACCACGCCAATAGCCCCTCCTGCAGCGGTAGACACACCAGAAGATCTTGAACGCATCCGCAGCCTTTTCAAAAACCCCTGAATTTTTCAAAGAATTTGAGGGTTCTCGGGGATAATCCTAAGCATTCAATACTAATGATCCCAACAAAATACGGGACAATGTCAGCTCTTCTAGGGGGAAAATAATGCGGTTGATTCTGCTCGGTGCACCTGGTGCTGGTAAAGGCACACAAGCTCAGTTTATTTGCGAAAAATTTGGCATTCCACAGATTTCCACCGGCGATATGCTGCGTGCCGCTGTGAAAGCAAGAACAGAATTAGGAATTGCCGCCAAAAAAATCATGGATGCGGGCGGCCTGGTGTCGGATGACATCATTATTGGTTTGGTGAAAGATCGCCTGACACAACCCGATTGCAGCAAAGGATATCTGTTTGATGGTTTTCCCAGAACCATTCCCCAAGCGCAAGCCATGAAAGATGCGGGTGTACTTATCGACTACGTATTAGAGATTGATGTCCCATTCGAGGCCATTATTGATCGCATGGGTGACCGCCGTGTTCACCCCGCCTCTGGACGCACGTATCACATCAAATTCAACCCACCAAAAGTAGAGGGTAAAGATGATGTCACTGGCGATCCACTGATCCAGCGTGATGACGACAAAGAAAAAACTGTCCGTAAACGGTTACAAGTCTACGATGATCAAACGCGTCCACTTGTGGTGTATTACACTTCCTGGGCAGCCCAAGCGAGTCCGAGCGACAAGGTGAAAGCACCCGCATATCGCAAAGTTAGCGGCACTGGTAGCGTTGAAAATATCACTGCCTTAATTCTTGATGTTCTAAAGTAAATTGGCTGTCAAAAAAGCATTAATCATCGGCATTACCGGACAAGATGGTGCTTACTTAGCAAAGCACCTCTTATCTAAAGGATATGAAGTAACAGGTTCATCACGCGATGTGATGGCCTCTTCTTTTGAAAATCTGAATGCATTGGGCATTCGCGCCCAAGTCAAACTTCTTTCGGTATCGATTAACGACTTTCGAAGCGTCTTTAACGCGATTCAGCAAGTGGATCCCGATGAGATTTATAACCTTGCTGGGCAAACTTCTGTAGGGCTGTCATTTGACCAGCCAGTTGAGGCTATCGAGAGCATTGCCATTGGAGCCCTCAATATTCTAGAAGTCATTCGACTATTGAATAAACCCGTACGTTTTTACAATGCGGGCTCCAGTGAATGCTTTGGCGATACTGGCAGCGCTCCAGCGAACGAACAAACACCCTTTGCACCACGCAGCCCCTATGCAGTCGCAAAATCGACCGCCAAGTGGCTCATTAATAGTTATCGCGAATCGTATGGATTACATGCGTGCACTGGGATCTTGTTTAATCATGAGTCCCCTTTGCGTCCAGAACGTTTCGTTACGCAAAAGATCGTCGCTGGTGCAGCTCGAATCAAAGCGGGCCAGCTAAGTACCTTACAGCTTGGTAATTTAGATATTTCCCGAGATTGGGGCTGGGCACCAGAGTACATTGAGGCAATGTGGCTGATGATGCAACTGGATCAGCCTGATGATTTTGTGATTGCCACTGGAAGACAAGAATCCCTGAAATATTTTGTCGCGAAAGCATTCGAATACTTTGACCTTGACTGGCAGCAATATGTTGAGATTGAGCCGAGCTTCTTTCGACCAAATGAAATTATTACGAGCGTAGGCAATCCTGATAAGGCAATCAAAACTTTGAAATGGAATAAGCCAGCCGACGTAGATGGCGTGATTACGATGATGTGCGCCGAGCAAGCGAAGAAATATTCACAATAAAGCGTTCGACAACGCGCCGTTATTTGCTTACTGAACTACTTCAACTCTTTGAGGGCACTCTCAAAAGACTCAATGTCAGCAAAGCTCCGATAGACGGAAGCAAAACGGATATAAGCCACCTTATCAAGGCGCTTTAATTCGCGCATGACCAACTCACCTACACGCTCACTCGGAATTTCTTTTTCACCTAAGCTAAGCAACTTTTCTTCAATCCGAGCAATGGACTCATCCACCGAATCCGAAGAGACCGGACGCTTGCGCAGAGCCAGCTTCAGTGAGCTAGCCAGCTTGTCATGGCTATATTCGACCCGACTACCGTTTTTCTTAACAATAGCCGGCAAAAGAAGCTCGACGCGCTCATAGGTAGTAAAACGCTTATCGCATTTTGCACAACGGCGGCGACGACGAATGGTGTCACCCTCATCCGATACCCTGGTATCTAAAACCTGGGTATCGTCGTTATGGCAAAAAGGGCAGCGCAAGATGAGCTCGCTTCGTTTTTATTCTTCGGTGCGGTGACTACTTAGCCGTAAACAGGAAAACGTTTCGTTAGCTCAGCAACTTGTGCGCGCACTTTAGCAATACTGTCTGGATCATTCGGGTTATCCAATACATCCGCAATAAAATTGCCGACCTGTCTTGCTTCTGCTTCCTTAAAGCCGCGCGTTGTCATGGCAGGTGAACCCAAACGAATACCGCTGGTCACCATCGGTTTTTCTGAGTCATTTGGAATGCCGTTTTTATTACAAGTAATATGCGCTTCACCCAAAACGCGCTCCGCTTCTTTACCTGTCATTTTCTTAGCGCGCAAATCTACCAACATCACATGCGAATCTGTTCCGCCAGAGACAATCCGTAAGCCACGAGAAATCAATGTCTCTGCTAACGCTTTGGCATTGGCAACTACTTGCTTTTGGTAGTCTTTAAATGCTGGCTCTTGCGCTTCTTTGAACGCTACTGCTTTGGCAGCGATCACATGCATTAAAGGGCCGCCCTGCAAGCCTGGGAAGACTGCTGAGTTAATCGCTTTCTCATGCTCGGCTTTCATCAGAATGATGCCGCCGCGCGGGCCACGCAAGCTCTTATGGGTTGTAGAGGTGACAATGTCTGCATGAGGTACAGGGTTTGGGTAAACACCCGCCGCGACCAAGCCTGCATAGTGCGCCATATCCACCATAAAAATCGCGCCCACTTCTTTGGCCAATTTGCCAATTCGCTCGAAATCAATTTTCTTAGAGTATGCAGATGCACCAGCAATAATGAGTTTCGGTTTGTGCTCACGAGCTAAACGTCCCATTTGCTCGTAATCGATTTCTTCATTTTTATCGAGACCGTATGCAATCAGGTTAAACCATTTGCCACTCATGTTCAATGCCATGCCGTGTGTTAAGTGACCACCCTCAGCCAAACTCATCCCCATGAATGTGTCGCCTGGTTTTAAGAATGCCAAGAACACTGCCTGATTTGCAGATGCTCCGCAATGAGGCTGCACATTAGCCGCCTCCGCACCAAACAGAGCCTTTACGCGATCAATCGCCAACTGCTCAGCAACGTCAACAAATTCACAGCCATTGTAATAACGCTTGCCTGGATATCCTTCCGCATATTTATTGGTCAATTGCGACCCTTGAGCAGCCATCACTGCTGGTGAAGTGTAGTTTTCGGAGGCAATCAGCTCAATATGGTCTTCCTGACGCTGATTTTCTTTCTGAATGGCTTCCCATAATTGGGGATCGGTTTTGGCTAGAGTGTTCTGACGGTCAAACATGGTAAAAATCCTAGGGGGTTGGATTGCGTAATGAAGTAAGTAAAATTAACCTACATCATACAAAATCCACCATGACTACCACTCAAGACCTCTCATTCCTCTCCCTAGCCCTCAATGCCAGCCTATTAGTCCAGTTAGCAATGGTGTTATTGCTGGGCATGTCTATCGCCTCTTGGACCATCATTTTTAAGAAAACAGCCATTTTGCGGGGCGTTCGCCAAGATACAGACCGTTTTGAGCGTGATTTTTGGTCTGGGGGCGACCTCAATACCCTTTTAGAGTCCGCTCAACGCAATACTCGTAGCGACGCTGTTTTGGAGCACATCTTTGAAGCGGGCATGCAAGAGTTCATGAAAGTTCGTGAAATTGATGCTGCGCGCAGAGCCATGAAAGCAACCTATCAACGAGAGATGGATGCCCTGGAAGCGAATCTGCCGTTTTTAGCTTCTGTTGGTTCGGTTTCACCCTACATCGGCCTTTTCGGAACCGTGTGGGGAATCATGCATTCATTTCGCGGTTTAGCTAATGTGCAAAATGCCACTCTCTCAGCAGTGGCCCCTGGTATTGCAGAAGCATTGATTGCAACTGCCATCGGCTTGTTTGCAGCAATTTCTGCGGTAGTGGCTTATAACCACGCAGCAACCGATGTGGATCGTTTGGCGATTCGTTTTGAAACCTTCATTGAAGAGTTCACCAATATCTTGCAACGTCAAACAGGCCGCTAAGCGCAAACGTTATGGCTGGATCTACTTTACGAAAATCAAAACGTCGGGCAATGGCCGACATCAACGTGGTTCCCTACATCGACGTAATGTTGGTGTTGCTGGTGATATTTATGGTCACCGCACCAATGGTCAACCCTGGTGTAGTCAATCTGCCCACGGTTGTGGGTGCCAAGGTGCAATCACTCCCGCCAGTCTTTTTAACAATTGATGCCAATGAAAATGTCATCGTTCGTAAAGAGGGTGAACCTGTTCAAACCCTGAACCCATTTGAGCTGGGAGCATTTGCCAGGGCGCAAGCAGAAAAGTCTGCTGACCAACCCGTCGTTCTGGCAGCTGATAAATCCATCAAATACGAAACGGTAATGAATGTGATGTCCAAACTCAAAGAGAATGGTGTGAAGCGCGTAGGACTCGCAGTCAAGAGTCAATAAGCGTTTCATATCCAAAAACAAAATGGTTGATCACGTCGATAGTTACTTATGAATAGCGCATCAACTTATTCATCACCTCTTTCCCCATTTCAGCGCGGTAGACCTTCAAAGGAAGAGAGCACAAAACGTGCATTTACGTATTCACTCATTGCCCATTTCGGTTTGCTTGTTTTTCTAGTGATTGGAATCAGTTGGAATAACTCAACCCCGTCTGGGGTTGAAGTGGAGTTGTGGGATTCTGCCCCTCAAGTAGATATCAAACCCGAGCCAGAACTTAAAACGGTAATGAAAGAGGAAGCAGCAGATATCGCCGTTAAGAAGAAAATGGTAGAAAAAGAACCTCCAAAAAAAGAAGAACCTAAGAAGGTAGAGGTTCCTAAATCGGCAAAACCTCCACCACCAAAAGAAAAAGAAAAGCCAAAAAAGGAAGAGCCCAAGAAAGCGGACACCCCCAAAGCCCAGTCTCCAGCTGAGACCAAAGCGAATGCTGCCGCAGAAAAAGTTCGCGCAAATCAGCTGGCAAGACTACGTGCCGCTGCGGGTGCCGAGGGCGGTAGCGGCGGCACCGTTGGCAGCGGTGTTGGCGGTGGCGGTAATGCGCCTCCGGGCTGGACCGACAAAGTGATCAAAAAGGTAAAGCCATTGATCGTCTTTAATCCCGAATCCGTTAGCGGCAATCCTGCGGCGGTGATTCAGGTGAATCTGGCACCAGATGGCGCCATCTTGAGTACGAGCGTTCTCACTTCAAGCGGCAACCCAAACTGGGATCGCGCTGTATTGTTAGCCCTGTCTCGTGCAGAAAGTTTGCCCAAAGATGACAATGGCAAAATTCCTCAACGAGAAGTGAAATTGACCTTTAAACCAAAGGACTAAAGCATGTTGCAGTTTGCTAAAATGCAGTTTGCTAAAAAATAATTTATCAATTGCACTGGATTGGTGTCGCGCTAACCTCGCTTGCTTTAGGTGTTTCCAGCCCTGCATTTGCACAGATGAATATTGAGATCACCGGTGTGGGCCAATCTCTGTATCCGATTGCTGTGATGCGCTTCAAAGACGAAACCAAGCTTCCAATCGGCGTCACCGAAATTATTCGCCAAGATTTAGCGCGTAGCGGTTACTTCAAAAATACTGAGAATGGGAATGCCGTTGAGGGGGATGATGGTACGCCAAACCTCAAATCTTGGGCTGCGCGAGGTGCAGATGCATTAGCAGTGGGCTCTGTAGTGCAAACGGGTAACGATCAATATGAAATTCGGTACAAGCTGTTTGATATTCGTAAATCACAAAGCCTTGGTGGCTTAAATATCAATTCGAGCGCCGATAATTTACGTGCAGCAGCGCACAAAGTTGCCGATGACATTATTTACAAACTCCTTGGCGAGCGCGATGTGTTCTCTACCCGCTTGTCCTATGTCATCAAGGATGACAAACGATATCGCCTGGTTATTTCAGATGCGGATGGTCAAAATATTCGCAATGCGATGAATAGCGGTGAACCCATCATTTCGCCTTCATGGTCACCCGATGGCAAGAAAGTAGCTTATGTCTCCTTTGAAGATCGCAAGCCTGTGATCTACGTTCATGAGTTGGCAACGGGTCGGCGCATTTCCCTTTCTAATCAGAAAGGGAACAATAGCGCACCCGCATGGTCACCCGATGGCAAAAAGTTAGCGGTGTCCCTGTCAAAAGATGGCAATACCCAAATCTACAGCATCAATGCTGATGGTAGTGGGTTACAACGTCTGACCCGTGGCAGCACCATTGATACTGAACCCCAATACTCTCCGGACGGTCGCTATATTTATTTCACGAGTGATCGTGGTGGTAGCCCGCAAATTTATCGCATGAGTGCTGATGGAGAGCAGGCGGAAGGCGCAAAGCGCATTACCTTTAAACAAGGCTTCGTCACATCACCCAGAATTTCTCCCGATGGTAAATATTTAGCGTACATTGCCAACGTTGGCGGAGCTTATCGCCTTTATATTCTCAATCTGGCTACCGGTGATGCCCAAGCATTAACGGATGGCACAAGCGATGAATCCCCGTCATTCGCCGCAAATGGTCGTTACGTCCTCTACTCCACCAAAGCGGGTGGTAAACGTGTCCTTGCAGCCGTTTCTGTCGATGGAAACTCTAAGCAAGTGCTGAGCATTCCCGGCCCGGATGTGCGTCAGCCCTCTTGGGGCCCATTTATGGACTAAATCCCTTTTTTATGACTGAAATGGGTACTTTTGACACTCTTGAGGGCATAATATTGCTAAAGGGTTTGTGCCCCTCATTTAGGTTTCAATTTCACCACTGAATTTGCAGGAAAAGGAAAATCATGACAGTTTCGATCGCACGCCGCGCAGCGACATTTGCCCTTATTGGAGCAACCGCATTTTTAATGGCTGCTTGTTCCAGCGTGAAATTAGATGACACCGATGGCGCTAACGGCAGCGGTGGCAGTGGAAGCTTCGGCTCACAACCATGGAATTCTCCAAAGAGCCCACTGTTTGAGAAAAGTGTTTACTTTGGTTTTGATGAGTACACCGTCCAAACGAAATACCAAAAGATGTTGTCTGCTCATGCAAGCTACTTAAAAGCAAATCCAAAACAAAAGATCATTATTCAAGGCAATACCGATGATCGCGGTACTGCTGAATACAACTTAGCCCTCGGTCAACGTCGCTCCGATGCAGTGCGTAAATCATTGAACTTGATGGGCGTTTCTGACGCGCAAATGGAAGCAGTCAGTTTTGGTAAAGAAAAACCAAAAGCAGAAGGTGATAACGAAGTGGCTTGGGCAGAGAACCGTCGCGCTGATATTGTTTACATCACAAACTAAATGCAGTTCTCTTTAAACCCCTATAAACAAACGCTCTCACGAGCGTTTTGTTTAAGTGCCGCACTCATTTGCATCGGCGCATCCAGTAACGCATGGGCACTCTTCTCAGATGATGAGGCCCGTAAGGCTATTTTGGATTTGCGTAAATCCTTAGCTACAACGCAACTTGAACTCCAAAGCCGAATTGACAAGCTGAAGTCAGAAAACGCAGAACTGCGCGGCAAAGTTGAGGAGCTTGAAAAGCAAGGCGAAGATATTTCTTCTAGTCAAAAAACGTATTACCAAGATTTGGATACCCGTCTGGGTAATTTTGAGCCTCGTGCCGTCACTATTGAAGGCGTCAGCGGCACCATCCAACCTGGCGAGAAGAAAGCATATGACGATGCATTAAAAGTGTTTCAGGCGGGGAACTTAAAAAAGGCGGAGGATGGCTTTGCAGCATTTACTACCAAATACCCTAAGAGCCCCTATTTACCACTGGCACTCTATTGGAGTGGCAACAGTAAATATGCCAACAAAGATTACGTAGGTGCAATCAATCAACTACAAGCTCTGATTAAGAAATATCCGAATCATCTTCGTGTTCCTGCAGCGATGGTGACATTGGGTAATTCGCAATTGGAAAGTGGGAATAAAGCATCTGCCAAGAAAACCTTCGGCGATATTGTTGTGAAGTATCCCGATACCGAGGCAGCTAAGGACGCGCAACAATTGCTTGCCGCAATCAAGTAGTTCTTGGCCGCATTTCATGTCCAAGTTGTCAGCGGCTTTTCAAAATATAGCGCCACGCACTGCGGGTGCACCCGCAGTGATTCTATTTTCTGGCGGCCTGGATTCCACTACGGTTTTGGCATTAGCAAAGGATTTTGGCTATACACCGTATGCCCTCTCTGTTGGCTATGGTCAGCGCCACTCCTCTGAATTGGCTGCAGCAAAACACATCGCCAAGCAAATGATGCTGGGGAAGCTTATGGAGAATGTGAATCTACGACAAGCAGGCTTTAAACAAGCCAATGTGATCGATCCTACGCGCTATCGTCGATAACCCAATATAAATTAACCAGAATAGAGGGCTTATAGGCCCTTATTTTTTAAGGTTGACTTCTACAAAAAAAGCCATAATAATGCACTAAATTATGCTCAAATTTATATGAGCCTCACGCAAACTATTCATGCAAAAACCACTGTCAGCATGACAGATTTAAGAAAAAATCCCAGCAAAATTATGGAGATAGCAGGGGATCTGCCGGTTGCCGTCTTAAACCATACAAACCAGAAGCCTATCTCTTGTCAGCAAAAGCATATGAAACTCTCCTTGAGCGCATAGATATCTTATCTCATCAAAACAGTTAAAGAGCGCAAAGGCGGCAAAACTATCAAGGTAAAACTTGACCAGATTTAGCGTTGAGTTTCACGTACTTGCACTTAAAGAATGGCAAAAATTAGACAATTCCGTACGAGAGCAATTTAAAAAGCAGCTAGAAAAACGCATCATTAGCCCCAGAGTTGTTTCAGCAAAACTTAGCGGCGAATTGACTAACTTTTTAAAGTTAAACTTAGATCTCTCGGCTATAGACTGGTCTACGAAGTCATTGATCATCGCCTAGTCATTATTGTTATTACGGTAGGCAAAAGAGAGCGCGATGAAGTTTATCGCCAAGCTTCCAAACGAAAATGAAGTGGATTTTACTTTGCTTGAGATTCAAGCATGCGCGTTACGTAACGCGCAATAAAATCAACCTCTAGATTGACAGCATCGCCTGACTGCAAATTTCCCAACGTTGTACTGTGCAGTGTATGTGGTATTAAATTGATGTCCACAACACAAAAATCGGCACTATCTTCAGTTTGATTGACGGTCAGCGAGACACCATTAACCACAATCGATCCCTTGTATGCCAAAAATGGAGCCAACTTTTTAGGGGCGGCAATGCGCAACAACCAAGATCCATAGGCATCTTGAGCGACTTGCGCAAAATGGACTACTTTGTCCATTCCATCCACATGACCACTTACCAAATGACCGCCAAGTCGATCATTCAAGCGCAGTGCTTTTTCCAAATTGACTGGCCCCACTTTATCAAGACCAACCGTTTTATTGAGTGACTCACGCGAAATATCTAAAGCAAACGTATTGCCTTCAAAATTGGTAGCAGTCATGCAAGCACCCTGAATAGCGATGCTATCTCCTAGGGCTACATCATCTAAATATCCTGAGGCACCTCAACAATTAGATGCAAGCCATCGCCTTTGGCTTCTGCACGCTTAATCTGACCAACAGCAGTAATGATTCCAGTAAACATAAAGTGATTTTAGTTTGTTTAACGTCTAATTAATCTGAGTCTCAAGTCCTCGCCAATAATCTGCTGGTCAGTGAGCATCCAGCTCTCACGGACGTTTACAAACTCTAAGGTTGGTAGATTGGCCATTCCAATGCCGTCTCCCATAAAGAATGGGGCGTAATAGATTAATAACTCATCAACACAACCCTCTCGGAGCATTGAGCCATTGAGCTTAAAGCCAGCCTCAACATGGATTTCATTCATTTCACGTTCTTGAGCTAGATAGGCAAAGAGCTTTGACAGATCAACTTTTCCCGAGCCATTTTCGAATGCAATAACCTCGACACCTTTTGCCTCGAATTCTTTTGCTTTTTGCAAACGTTCAGGGCTATCGAGATTCGCACACACAATCGTGACGCCGGATTGATCGAGATTACTCAGAATTTTTGCGGTTATCGGTGTCTCTAGTTTCGAATCCACAATAATGCGCCAAGGTTGTCGCTGGATAGCAACATCACGCACATTGAGAATAGGATCATCTTCTTTAACGGTCCCAACCCCCGTGACGATCGCACAGGCTTGCGCACGCCAATGGTGGCCATCCGCTCTCGCTGATGACCCAGTAATCCACTGACTCTCGCCATTTGGTAAAGCCGTTTTTCCATCCAGAGTAGCCGCAATTTTCAAGCGCACCCATGGCAGACCGCGGGTCATCCTCGATATAAAGCCGCAATTTAATGCTTGAGCCTCTGACTCCAATAAACCGACGTGGACCTCAATACCTGCCGCTCTTAATCTTTCTAAACCCTTACCCGCAACCAAGGGGTTGGGGTCAACCATTACAGCAATCACTTTTGCTGGCTTAGCAGCAATTAATGCATCAACGCAGGGAGGCGTTCGTCCTGTGTGATTACATGGCTCCAAGGTGACATAAATGGTCGACCCGGCTGGATCCTGACCATTTGCTTGGACGTCATGAAGCGCTTGAACCCAGCATGGGGCGCACCAGCAGGTTGTGTAAACCCACGTCCGATAACTTGTCCATTTCGAACAATGACGCAGCCCACCCGAGGGTTGGGGTTGGATAAATACAACGCTTTCTGGGATTCAG
The DNA here is from genome assembly GCF_900095195.1 of Polynucleobacter necessarius. Taxonomy (NCBI): domain Bacteria; kingdom Pseudomonadati; phylum Pseudomonadota; class Betaproteobacteria; order Burkholderiales; family Burkholderiaceae; genus Polynucleobacter; species Polynucleobacter necessarius. Next base: position 200,796 of record NZ_LT606950.1, on the reverse strand, counting down.
CGAGTGCCTCGCCCATCCATTGGTGATCAACAGCGGTATACATGTGCCTATTAAACCATGCAATGGCAGCGCTTCACATCCCTCTTAGGATCACAGATGCGCCAACGCCCTCCACTGCCCAAAATGAGGCGCTGCTCTAAATCTGAGGCACGCTGATGACCAAAGATAAGACGATTGGCTACAAAGCCCCATGAGCAGTTTTAGCAGCGCCAGCCGCATTAAATACAATACCCACTCTTTTGGTATGCTGGTCAATAAAGTGCCTAGCGCCGTCTTTGATAAAAACCGGGTCGAATTTTGAATGGGCTAGCCAAATTTTTGGCATGCAATGAGATTGACCAAGACGTTCAGTGCAGCCGGCTTGAATAATCCACCCCTCATTCCAATTACCTTCCAATCTGGGCTCAAGCTTGACTGACTCACTCAAATGCAATGCTTGCTGTCGAGCAAAATGAGCATGGGCAATAAATCTTCTTGCAATCGCATCTATTTCGCGAGCGGCAATTTGTTGCTGCAATAGCGGCATGGTGATTGTTGCGGATATTGCTACGATTAAAACAACCGCCAATAATTCCAATAAGCTCGCGCCACTGTCTTGAGCGATAACCTCATTCAAAAGCTTGGCGCCAATTTAACGTTGTCACAGCACCCGTTTTTTCATTGACATACACGCGTACCTGAAGTGTGGGCTTTGCTTTACTGGAAATGAGCCAGTGATGATTTTCTGTGGGCTGAATAAAACACGGAATGTTTTCTAGAGCTGATAATTTGTGGATATTTTGCTCACACTCCAGAATGGATTTCTCTGCGGCGATAAATTGCTTTTGCATTTATTCAATTGTTTGTAATTCCATCGCACGCAATGTCGTCAAGCGCTCTAAATACACAATGCTCGATGAGCAAACCAAAAGCAAAGAAATTACCCATGAAAAAACATGGCAAATTTCGGGTAGTAAAGGTGTGCTCGTACACTCTTAGAACAGAGGCTCCATCGGTCAATCCCAACTTGACTCGAAACGCCCTCTGCCCCTGTTTTGTGGATTGGTTTAGCTCCTCCACATTAAATATCTGAACTCCATTCATCAGAACAGTGTTTTGTATACGACTTTGACGATCCAAAGACTGACAAACCAATGAGCCGCTATGATTTTTCACGCTCGCTAATAAGTGATTTGATTTATTGACTAAAAATCCCTGCATGGCTAAATGATTTGTTGTTCGCTCTTTCGACAAAACATTGCCAGCGCAATCAAAATCGACTCCGGAAGATAGCCCATGTTTGATCACCAATGCATCCGATTTTTCATAACCACTCCCTTTGCGGATCTCAATCGGATTATTGGTATTTGTCTTGGTTATCATTTTGTCAATTGATTCAGCATGTTCATAACCCGCCATTCGAATCGCTCTACCAATTAACTGGAACGCACGCTCAGCCTCTGAACCTAAGATATGTAATTTTACATAAGTGATTTGTTTTGCAACTAAATCGGCACTAGTTTTATTAGCGGATTTATTAATAGTGCGCACAGGGTCAATACGATTAAGCACTCGAGAAGATTCATGCTTTGCCCCTTTCACTGTGGTATTTGAAATTCCATGTGGCATTGCTCCACCGATCTCGGTCCCAACCAGCTGCGTAAGCTCAAAAGTATCAGAATCTTCTCCCAGTTGCGCGTATCTGGCTTCTTACTGGGCCATTTTAAAACGAGCTTTTGATAAGCACCAACTGAGCTTAAATAAACTCCCACGACCAATGTCATTGCCACTAAAGCCTCTCACAAAATAAATCCATTGGGAATCGACGAAATCTCCCGATAACAGAATCGCATACGGTATTTTCTGAGGCATTCAAAGCCGTTGAAATAGGGGCTGTTGGCATATACCGTCTGAAAAAAGGAATGTCGCTGTCGGGATTCGCCGCAAAGACAACGTTAATAGCTCGCTGAGCTTAAAATAGAGCGCTATGCTAAACACCATTTCCCCTACAGAAGAAATTGCCGCCGAGCTGCGCGCTGGTCGGATGGTCATTCTGGTCGATAAGGAAGATCGCGAAAATGAAGGTGATTTAGTCCTAGCCGCTGACCATATCAGCGCTGAAGCTGTCAATTTCATGGCAAAGCATGGTCGTGGCCTTATTTGCTTAACCTTGACTCGTGAGCGCTGCCAACAGCTAAATCTGCCATTGATGGTGCGCGATAACGGCACATCCATGGGAACCAATTTCACTGCCTCTATCGAAGCTGCTAGCGGAGTCACGACTGGAATCTCAGCGGCTGATCGTGCGCATACGATTAAGACGGCTGTAGCACCAAATGCCAAACCCAATGACCTAGTTCAGTCAGGCCATATTTTTCCGATAATGGCACAACCTGGTGGCGTACTCGTTCGTTCGGGTCATACTGAAGCAGGCTGTGACCTTGCTGCCATGGCTGGTTGTTCACCAACTGCCGTTATTTGCGAAATCATGAAAGATGATGGCAGTATGGCGCGCCTTCCAGACCTATTAGAGTTTGCCAAAGAACATCAACTCAAAATTGGCAGTATTGCAGACTTGATCAAGTACCGTAGTCAAAACGAAAGCATTGTTGTACGTGAAGGTGTACGTGAATTCACTACTCCTTGTGGTCAATTTAATGGCATCATCTATCGAGATACTCCAAGCTCATGCATCCACATTGCCCTGGTTCATGGCAAACCTTCTGAAGCAACGGAAACCCTAGTTCGTGTTCATGAGCCTGTCACCGTACTCGATTTTTTAGACTCCCAAATCAGCACCCATTCATGGCCACTAGGACAGGCGCTGCAACAAATTGCTGCTGCTCCAGCGGGAGTTGCCGTTCTATTAAATTCCTCCGGAATTGCCGCTCCTGGAGATGCTGACTGGTTAGCCCAATTTTAAAAACTGAACCGATCAAACGACGCCACCCAAAAACCATTGGCTCGCAAAACCGATTTGCGTAGTTACGGTATTAGTGCTCAAATCTTGAAAGATCTTGGTGTCGGTAAGATGCGTTTGCTTGCAAACCCAAGCCAGTACCAAACCTCTCTGGATATAAACTCGAAGTAACTGGATATCTCCCTTTTCAACCAAAGTAAAAAATACAGCAAGATTTACTTTCTTAAAAGGTCATCATGACCAATTCAAACAATGATTTTGTAGGCATATTAGAAGCAGATCTCAACGGTCAAGATTTGCGGTTCGGTATCGTACAAGCCCGCTTTAATGAAGATCATTGCGTCGCACTAACGGAAGCCCCTATTCACGAACTGATTGCTTTGGATGAATCGCAATCGGATATCAAACTGGTCACCGTCCCAGGCGCATTAGAAATTCCGTTTGCCCTTCAAAAGCTGGCTGAAACAGGTGAATTTGATGGTCTGGTAGCACTAGGCGCAGTCATTCGCGGTGAGACCTACCATTTTGAATTGGTCTCGAATGAATCTGCTGCAGGGATTACGCGTATCTCGATTGACTCTAGCTTACCCATTGCTAGCGGTGTACTGACCTGCGATACCGATGAGCAAGCACAGGTACGTGTCAAGATTAAAGGTGCGGACGGCGCTAAAGCAGTCGTTGAAATGGCAAATCTAGCGCTAGCGCTCACACCAGACATTGATTTTGAAATGAATGATGGGCAAGAGGACTTTTGATATGGCTAAATCTACTTCTACTCTAAATTCTTTCATTGGATCCGCTGCCCCTGATGGCGATGAGGCTAAATCTACCGCACCAAAGCGCTCATTAACACCGCGTCGTCGTGCACGCAAATACGCGCTCCAAGGGGTATATCAAAGCTTGGTAGTGCGTCGCGCAGGAAGTTTACCTAGCAGCGCAGCGATTGCCAGGCAATTATCCGAAGATCCGGCCTTTAAACGCTGCCAACTGGATTTATTCAACAGTATTTTTCAGGGCGTCCTCGAGCGCGCTGACGAATTAGAGGCGCTTATTACCCCTGCACTTGATCGACCCATTAATGAACTCTCACCAGTAGAGCATGCCGCCCTTCTGATTGGCACCTACGAATTAGCCGCAGACATATCCGTTCCCTATAAAGTAGCCATCAATGAGGCTGTTGAACTCGCCAAAACCTTTGGGGGAACCGATGGTCACAAGTATGTCAACGGCGTGCTAGACCTATTAGCGCAAACATTGCGCGCCGCTGAAACGCAGGCCGGCTAATTTCATTTCCTAGCCTCGACCATAGAGCCCTATAAGAATTGCCTTATAGGGCTTTTTTCCTAAGAGGGGGGCTATTCCTGATGGAGATAAAATTGTTCTACGATATGCGCCCTCTCGAATTGGAATAGCTCATCATGAAAAATTGATATTCGCAGTCTTTTAAAAGATCCTAGCTTGTTCAAAGAGGAGGCTTTTGTTAATGGAGAATGGATTCGATCTTCAGAAACGTTTGCGGTTACCAATCCAGCCACAGATGAGCTGATAGCATCGGTTAGAAATCTTGCGATTGCTGATGCTACTGCAGCCATCAATGCAGCCATCAATGCAGCCGAAGCAGCATTGCCAACATGGCGCAATAAACTCGGAAAATACCGCGCGCAAATCATGCGCAAGTGGTTTGATCTCATTATTCAAAATACTCAAGATCTTGCTACGCTCATGACGCTCGAGCAAGGCAAACCCTTTCCTGAGGCTGCAGGAGAGGTGGTTTATGGCGCTTCTTTTGTAGAGTGGTTTGCAGAAGAGGCAAGCGGATTGCAGGCTCGGCTCTAACAACCACTTGGAGCGATAAACGCTTGATGGTTCTCAAGCAACCGATTGGTGTTTGCGTAGCGATTACGCCTTGGAACTTTCCAATTGCCATGATTACCCGCAAAATTGCTCGAGCGCTAGCGGCTGGCTGCACTATTGGCATCAAGCCAGCAGAACTGACGCCGCTATCTACCCTAGCTTTGGCAGAACTTGCAAAACGTGCAGGAATTCCAGATGGTGTGATCAATATCATCACCGGACGCCAACCGCTCCATTGAAATTGGTAAGGTACTTTGCGCTTCGCCCACCGTTCGTCACCTCTCGTTCATTGGATCTACTGAGGTTGGTCGCAACTTAATGGCACAATGCGCCCCAACCATTAAGAAATTAGCCCTGGAACTGGGTGGTCATGCCCCGTTCATCGTCTTTGACGATGCTGATATTGATGCCGCAGTCAGTGGCGCACTCTCGTCTTGGTCGTGAGGGTAGCGTCTATGGAATGGATGAATACCTTGAGATGAAATATGTCTGCGTTGGTCTATAGACCATAGCCCAAAACTACTACTTACTTCTTTTTATAAAGAAGATCCCAAACGCCGTGACCTAGCTTGAGACCGCGATTCTCAAACTTGGTTACTGGACGATAGCTTGGTCGCTCCACATAACCTAAATGCTGCTTAGCCAATTGCTCGGCTGTGGGCTTAAATTCATCCATCTCTTTTCCAACCGCTCGTAGATCCACTACATCATCGGCGGCATAGGTCTCTAGCGGTATCAGTTGCGTTGATGTATTTTGAAGACTACTCTCAGCATTCAATACCAAAAGTATTTGCTCGGCATAGTTATGCCAATCCGTTGCAAGATGTAAATATCCGCCAGATTTCAAACGGGAGGCGAGTAGTTTGGCAAAAGCCCCTTGAATTAAGCGACGTTTGTGATGGCGTCGTTTATGCCATGGGTCTGCAAAGTAAATATGAATTCCATCCAGAGATTCTGGGGCAATCATTTTTTCTAAGACTTCAACAGCATCATGGCGAATCAAACGTATGTTTGAAAGTTTGCCTCCCCCAATTCGCTTTAGCAATGCGCCAACGCCCGGCAAATGCACTTCAATTGCTAAAAAGTCGTCTTGATTTCGTAAGGCGGCAATTGTGGCGGTCGTCTCGCCCATGCCAAAACCAATCTCCAAGATCTTCGGCCGAGTTGATCCCGCGAAAGCGCCAACTAAATCGAGCTGCCCCTCCTGAAACGGTATCAAAAAGTGTGGACCAAGCTCATCAAGCGCTCGTTGCTGCCCAGCTGTAGTCCGCCCAGCACGCAATACAAACGAACGGATACGCTCAAAATGTTGGCCAGTCTTTTCTACAACGCCTTGACTCAACTTACGCTACAACTTTTTTAAAGTAAGCAATCGTCTCTTTCAGACCATCCTCGAGATTGACTTTAGGCTCCCAACCAAGCTTGGCCTTAGCCAACTCAATATTGGGCTGACGCTGTTTTGGATCATCGGACGGCAAAGGCTGGTGCACGATCTTGGAGTTACTGCCGGAGAGCCTGGGCACGGTTTCCGCCAATTGGCGCATAGTGAACTCACCGGGATTGCCAATATTGACGGGTCCAGTAAAGCCCTGCTCAGAGTTCATCATTTTGACCATCGCTCAATCAAATCATCCACATAGCAAAAGTTTCGCGTTTGCTGACCATCGCCATAAATCGTGGTGTCTTTGCCTTGCAATGCCTGAACAATGAAGTTGCTGACCACGCGCCCATTATTAGGGTGCATGCGTGGGCCATAGGTATTAAAAATACGCACAACTTTGATATCGAGATTGTGTTGACGGTGGTAGTCAAAGAAAAGGGTTTCGGCACAGCGTTTGCCTTCGTCGTAGCAAGAGCGAATCCCAATCGGATTAACCTTACCCCAATACCCTTCTAGCTGAGGATGTACTTCAGGATCGCCATAGACCTCGCTAGTAGATGCTTGCAAGATACGTGCTCGGGTTCTTTTGCAAGCCCCAGCATATTGATCGCACCATGCACACTGGTCTTCGTGGTTTGCACCGGGTCATATTGATAATGCACTGGGGATGCTGGACAGGCTAAGTTATAGATCTGGTTGGTTTCTACATAGAGTGGAAAGGTCACATCGTGACGCATGAGCTCTAAACGCGGATTAGGTAGTAAATGGGCCAAGTTTGCTTTAGAGCCGGTGAAGTAGTTATCCACCACCAAAACGTCATTACCCTCTTTTAGTAATTTTTCTGTGAGATGAGAGCCCAGAAAACCTGCGCCACCGGTGATGAGGATTTTGTTCATAGTCATTTCAGACTAAAGCTCTATAAAACTCAATACTGTTTTGGGAAATTCCAGCCAGCAGATCGGTATGCAAATACCACTTCAGCCAAAACAACGGATAAGGACGTCATGAAGGATAACAGACCAAATACGAAGGTCCAAATGACGTATGTTGTTTGCAACGATCGGACTGCGCCCGCTTGGAAGAAAAAGAGTTCGAGGACCGTTAGCGAAATCAATATCCCGCTGAGTACGTCAAAAAATATGGCGATAGTACAAAGGCGGCCCCGAGTCTTAAATTCATTGGCCTCTTGTTGCATATGTCTGATTGTTTTATCTTCTTTTGGGTCACCAGAGTAAAGTGCATTTTGTATTGCACGCATTCTGTCAACATTCCGAGCTAGCCGAATAGAAATGGCATTTAATAATGTTGCCACCGCTGTCAATAGAAAAACTGGCGCTAAGGCGAGTTGAATATTATTGGCAATCGCATCGATTGATACATCCATAGGATCCCTCTACTTGATAATTGATTAATGCGACCAAGCGATCAAACCGCTATAGGAAGTGATCAAAACCAATAGCCCGAACACAATGCGATACCAGGCAAATGGAATGAAATTGTGATGTGCAACATAGTGAATCAGCCAGCGTACGCAGACAAAGGCCGAAATAAATGCCGCAATAAACCCTATGGCAATCGCAATACTATAGTCTCCGGAGATGGCTACTGGATTCTTCCAAAGCTTGAGCAACTCATAAGCGGTTGCCCCACCAATAACGGGAATCGCAAGAAAAAATGAAAACTCCGTGGCGACCGCTCTGGGCAACCCAAACATCATCCCCCCAATAATGGTGGCTCCTGAGCGCGATGTTCCAGGAATTAAAGCGGCGCATTGAGCAATGCCCACCTTTAATGCATCCAGGTACGATAGATCATCCACGGAGTGGATATGGCCATTTACAGAGCCCGCAGTTTCTTGACGCTGCTCGACCCAAAAAATAATCAACGCTCCCACAATAAAAGCACTAGCAACGGGGATAGGTGAAAATAAAACCGCTTTGATGTGTTTACCAAAAATAAACCCTAGCCCCATAGCGGGCGCCGAAGCAATCAACAGATTCAAAATGAAACGTCGGGAACTCGCACTACTGACAACTGAAGAGGCAACCTTTAACAGCTTTTCACGAAATTCCCAGCAAACAGCCAAGATGGCGCCGAACTGGATAATGACCTCAAAGGCCTTGCCACGCTCATCATTAAAATCCAGCAAATCCCCAACCAAAATCAGATGACCAGTGCTGGAGATAGGCAAAAACTCTGTCAGGCCTTCAACAACACCCAAAATAACCGCTTTTAGAAGCAAGATAAGATCCATCCAGAGATTTTATAGGGTTAGAAGGCATCTCCAGCATATTTGGCAAAATGGGATGCAAATACCCACAAAAACGCATTTAGCCCTAAACTTCATGCACCCAAAAAAGTATATGAACGTAATGAGACCAGCCCGCTTTCGCCTTTCTAGATCGGCCATTTTTGGCATGATCCTGAGCCAAGCTCTCAGCCTAAATCTTTTTACATCGCCTGCGTTTGCCCAAAGCCCAAATGCGGCACCAAGACCAGCTCTACCAACACCAGATCGGCTTAGATCAGCCACCACAGATTGCACCACGACCAAGCAAAACCGCTTTACCCAATGCATTTGCACCATCCTCTGTTATTCCCAGTGCCGCCGAACAACAGAGAAAGTTGGCTGATTTAATCCAGCTCTACCAAGAGGCAGCATTTAGTGATCCCGTGCTAAACGCGGCAAGATTTAATTACCAAGCAAGTAAAGAGCTGTATTGGCAAGGCCTATCCCTACTCTTGCCACAAGCTAATGCAACGCCAACTGGAACCCGTTACTATCAGCACGGTGCTGGAACTACCGTGGTTGCAACCGGACCAGGAAATTCCAGGGTTTTCGATCAAAAGAGTTATACGGTCACATTAACCCAACCAGTTTTTAATCTCAGTGCGCTTGAAGCTTTTAAACAAGGTGACTTAAACACGAAGATTGCCGACATGCGCTTCTATTCAGCGCAATAAGACTTAATTATTCGAGTGTCACAAGCCTATTTTGATGCTTTAACGAGTCAAGATAATGTTGCCTTGTACAACAATAAAAAAGGGTTAATCAAACAGCAATTAGAGGCGGCACAGGCAAAATTTGATGCTGGATTGGCCACAATCGTTGATGTCAACACTGCGCAGGCAGCACTGGACTTAGCAAACCCTCAGGAGATAGCTGCTCAAGCTGACCTGATTGTCAAACGGGCGTCTTGGAGCAGCTTGTTGGACGCCCTGTTGGCCCCTTAAGGCCCCTGGTAAAAGAGGCAAAGATTGATGGGGTCCTTAAGGATCCACGCTCAAAAAATAAAGATGCCAAAGGTAATCCGATTGCCGATAGCGTCAATCCACAGCTGCCTCCTGGTCAGACCCTAGAGGACTGGATCAATCAAGCAGAAGCGGCAAACTTTAATGTATTCGCGCCGCTCAAGCATTAAATTATCCAACAGTGAACTTTGTTGGAACGGCTGGTTACAACACATCTAACGGCACGTCGAATAGCTACACCCCTGCTAATACCAACGTATATAAAAACACTGTTGCATTGCAGATGACTATCCCATTAGTTTTGGGAGGATTTAGCAGTTCCGTGATTCGTCAAAATGCCGCGCTAGTCGATACAGCTAGAGCAAATTACGATAACGCTCGCCGAACTGCTGCCCAAAATACTCGGGCGGCTTTTACAGGATTCTATGGTGGTCTCGCTAGTGACAAAGCCTATGAGGCAGCCGAACGTTATCAAGTTCTGCACTGGAGTCTAGCAAGCTAGGGTTTCAGGTTGGCACCTTAATCAATATCGATGTCCTAATTGCGTTAGACACCCTCATCACCACTAGATCACAGTTACAGCGGGCTCACTACAGCACAATATTGAACGTGATCAAACTAAAGGCTCATGTTGCAGCACTTACAGACGAAGATCTGATTGCTATTAATTCTTTACTCCGCTAATAAGCTCTAAAGAAGTGGCTAAAACTTCATTCATCGGTGGCGGTTGATTTATATCACCCACATTGCGAATTTTTTCCGACCAATAGCCTTCTGTTTTCCATTTTGGTGAGTCGCAATAAATTTCCACAGTGGGAACCTCCAATACGGCCGCAAGGTGAGCGAGCCCAGTGTCTACACCAACGACTAGGGCTGCTCTCTCAATAATAGAAAAAGCCTCTTCAATTGAAAACGCCTGAGGAACAATCGATCCGGGAATGTGCAAAGCAAGTTTTTGGCTAATGAGTTTCTCGGAGTCGCTTCCCCATGGCAAAACAATTTGATAACCGAGTTTTGCAATCTCTTGTCCAAGCGTAATCCAGTTCGATTGCGCCCAACGCTTAGCCTCTCTAGCAGTAGAGTGAAAAAAAATCACATACGGACTTTTCAGACCAAATGCCTCATGAGCACCAACTTGATGGATGCCCGTAGGAGAGTAAAAATCGACCCTTTCGGCTCGTCCAATTAATGGCAAATCCAAAGCCGAACAAGCGATATACCGAGAACGGTCCACTGCATGGCACTGCGAAGGCACTCGAACAGATTGGCTATAAAACATTCGAGCTAGCGGCTCATACCCAGAATATTGAGTAGCATTTGCAAGCCCTGCCACAACTGCGTTAGAGGTTTTTTTAGCAAGCGCGCAAACTATCGCGGACTTTAATAGTCCCTGGGTCTCAATGATGATATTGTATTCAACGCGCTGAAGGTCTTTCTTAAATGCAAAAAATTCGCGCCAGGCTTTCCGTTTCAATATCGATTTCTTCCAACGCCTCAGACCAAAGGGAATGATTCGGTCAATCCCCCTAAAGTCACGATTAGTAAGCAATGGGGTTAATAAGTGAACATATCCCTCTTCAACAACCCAATCAATCTGTGCATTTGGAAAACGCTTGCGAATATCCCAAACTATTGGCAAATTATGGAGAACGTCTCCCAAAGAAGACAATTTCACTAACAATATTTTTGAGGAATTGGTTGAAATAGTCATTAAAACTTGGGGGCATTTATCCAAGAAAGGCCTGCCGAGTCTCTCACATTCAGATTCGGGATGGCGCCGCTTGATAAAGGCCATTGGATTGCGACCGTAGGGTCATTCCATACCAAACAAACTTCGCTTTGGGGGTCGTAATAATCGGTCGTTTTATACAAAAATTCAGCGGTTGGTGAGAGCACCAGGAAACCATGGGCTAAACCCGGTGGAATCCACAGTTGCTTACGATTATCTGCAGTTAGCTCGATCCCAAACCATTTTCCAAAAGTGGAGGTGCTTTTTCGCAGGTCTACAGACACATCAAAAACCGCCCCCGAAATAACTCGCACCAACTTACCCTGCGTTTTTTCAAGCTGGTAATGCATACCGCGGAGCGTTGCTTGACGAGAAAAAGAATGGTTGTCTTGCACAAATTCAACTTTAAGGCCAGTTGCATGAAAAAAATCCTGGTTATTAAATGACTCCATGAACCAACCGCGCTCATCCCCAAATACTTTTGGCTCAAGTACTAAAATGCCCTCTATGGTAGTAGTTGTCGCTGAAATTTTAGGATGCGCCTTCAATTCACTCATCAGATAACTTTTTATGGCAATATTCAATCAAACTATTTGCCTTCATTTATTTCATTCAAGATTTTGTTTAAATATTGACCATAACTATTTTTGCTAAGCTGGGACGCCATTTTTGCTACCTTCTCAGCACTAATCCAATCCTGGCGAAATGCAATCTCTTCAGGACAAGCAACCATCAGCCCCTGGCGTTTTTGGAGAGTCGCAATAAAACCCGCTGCATCGAGCAAAGAGTCGTGAGTCCCCGTATCTAACCACGCGAACCCACGACCCATGATCTCCACGCTGAGTTGATTTTTTTCAAGATAGACTCGATTGACATCGGTTATCTCCAACTCGCCCCGTGCACTGGGCTTAATTGAGGCCGCAATGTCATATACTTGATTGTCATAAAAATAGAGTCCGGTGACCGCATAATTACTTTTGGGTTGAGCTGGTTTTTCTTCAATAGAACTCGCCTGATGATTTTTATCAAACTCAACCACTCCATAGCGTTTAGGATCGGTTACATGGTAAGCAAAAACGGTCGCCCCCATTTCGCGTTGATTAGCACTTTCAAGATTAGTAACTAATTCATGCCCATAGAAAATATTGTCTCCTAATACCAGTGCGCTGGGATTGTTGCCGATAAATGACTTCCCCAAGATAAAGGCTTGTGCAAGTCCATCAGGAGATGGTTGTACGCAATACTCAATGTTTAACCCCCATTGAGAGCCATCTCCAAGCAACTCAGTAAATCGTGGCGTGTCATGTGGGGTTGAAATTAACAAGATGTCACGAATTCCTGCCAACATCAAGGTTGTCAGAGGGTAATACACCATCGGCTTGTCATATACAGGCATTAATTGCTTCGACACCGCTTGCGTGACTGGGTACAAGCGGGTGCCGGTCCCGCCAGCCAAGATAATTCCCTTGCGGTTATTAGTAACACTCTTTGGCATTTTTTATGCTAGTCCAAAATAAGAAGTCAAGAAACTATTGCTCGGATAATTTCTTGACATAAGCTGCAACCTGATCACTCCATGGAGTGTTCCAATGGGGTAATTTTGACACAATAGCCAAACGTTCCAACTCCATTTGTAGCTTATCTCTAGACAAACGGGAATTCATGGGTCTTGGTGCTGGTAATGGATACTCAGATGCGGGAATCGGAGTGATCTCGGCAGGCAACATTTGAAGTTGTTGCCCACTTTCCAACGCCACTTGAGCTGCCAAACAAGCTAAACCATACCAGCTCGTTTCACCAACAGGAGCTGCATGGTAAATGCCAGAATTAAATGGCCTGACATGGTCGCGATCTAAAACGAAGTGCATGGCAACATCAGCCAACCACTCCGCATTGGTCGGGACTCCAAACTGATCATCAATCACTTTTAGCGCTGGGCGCTCTTTTGCTAATCGCAAAATCGTTCGAATAAAATTTCCACCGTCACCATAAACCCAGCTTGTTCGAAAAATTGCATATTGGGCGGTTGAATGTTGGGCAAAAACGGTCACTATGGCGTCCTCCCCAGCCTGCTTTGACTTTCCATAGATACCCAATGGATTCACCACATCATTTTCGGTATAGGTGCCCTGCTTGGATCCATCAAAAATATAATCCGTAGAAAAATGGAGTAACGCACAGCGATGCTGAACTGCATAGTTAGCCATGATGCTTGGTGCAACTGCATTAATTGAAAACGCGAGATCAGGCTCGACTTCAGCCTTGTCTACTGCAGTGTAGGCGGCAGCATTGATGATGAGATCAGGCTTATGTGCATTTAATGTGTATGTCAATTGATCCAAATTACCTAGATCACATTCAGAGCGCCCGACAAAACTAAGGTGATTGTGTTGCATGCTTGGTTGGAGCAATTGCTTTTGCAAAGCTCCCCCCAATTGACCATCTTTCCCAAAAACAAGGATATTCATGCGTTATTTATTGTTTTTGATATTGCTTTTCAAGCCATTCGCGATATGCGCCTGTCACTACTCCTTTAACCCAATCTGAGTTATCTAGGTACCACTGAATCGTTTTCCGAATTCCGGTATCAAAGGTTTCTGCAGGTCTCCAGCCCAACTCTTGTTCAACCTTACTTGCATCGATTGCGTAGCGTCGGTCGTGACCTGGCCGATCTTTAACAAATGTAATTTGATCTGCATATGATTTACGGTCATCTCGGGGACGCAATTTATCCAAAACAGAGCATATGGTTTTTACCGCCTCTATATTGGTCTTCTCATTCCAGCCGCCAATATTGTAGGTTTCCCCAAGACGCCCATTGGCCAAAACCTCACGAATCGCAGAACAGTGATCGCCCACATAAAGCCAATCGCGAATTTGCTGTCCGTCACCATAGATTGGTAATGGCTTACTGTTTAGCGCATTCAAAATAACTAAAGGAATTAATTTTTCCGGAAAGTGATAAGGGCCGTAGTTATTCGAGCAATTTGTAGTGACCACAGGGAATCCATAGGTGTGGAACCAAGCGCGCACCAAGTGATCTGAAGCTGCCTTTGAAGCTGAATATGGACTATTTGGCTCGTAAGGATTCGTCTCCTTGAAGGCTGGGTCTGATAAACCCAGAGATCCATAAACTTCGTCGGTGGAGACATGATGCAAGCGAAAACGGCCCTTATCACCATCCCCTAAACCACCCCAATATTCGCGCGCACACTCTAATAAATTGAAAGTGCCAACAACATTGGTCTGAATAAACTCAGTCGGCCCATGAATGGAACGATCGACATGACTCTCTGCGGCAAAGTTCACAATGGCACGAGGTCGGTATTTAGACAACAAGTTAGCAACTAAGACTTTATCCCCAATATCGCCCCGCACAAAAATATGTCTAGGGTCATGTTGTAAGTCACGCAAATTTTCTAAATTGCCTGCATACGTTAACTTATCTAGAGTAACAATTCCCTCATCCTCACCAGAACGGAACCAATCTAAAACAAAGTTTGCACCTATGAATCCGGCGCCCCCGGTTATCAGAATCATTTCAAATCATTTCCGTTATGAAGTTAGATAAAACTTTGTATGTAGCGCGTGCACCGCTTTATTTTTTTCAAAGATCTAGAGAAGATCGATTTCTGACTAGCGCCATAGTCAAGACCGAGATCCCAGCTTGATTGATAAATCACCCCTAGATAATTCGCCTTGAGTTTGGCAGGGGATTCACCAATTCTACGAAGAAGATAATAGTGCCAATCGTAGTAATAGACTCGGAATAACTGTTCAATAGGATGCAGGGGAATGGCTTTGAAATTTAGCAAAGCCTCTAAATAGATCAGCGTTTCAGGGTGCTCCCGTGTGCAAACGTCCCAAAAAGTTAGCCCCCTTGGCTTCATGAAGCATTCTTCAAGAGATTTCCATACCTTAGTTGACCAAATAAATGGAGGGCATGGGCAATAGTAATTGGGCCCCTGACGTTCGAATAATTTTTTAACTCTATTTCCTTCAGCAACCAGATGATCAGGTGCTTTAGCGAACCCCCGATCCACGGCAAGCTGAAAATATTCTTTATTTTGATAAATAACTGTGTAGGGATTGCCGTCGGAAGATAGAAAATCAGACCGTGAAAATTCTTTTATGAAAACACAGTCTGAATCTAGGCAAATGTAGTTCTCACATAAACCAAGACGCCAAAATTCAGATTTAATAATCTGCTGTGTTAGGCTACCTGTTTTGTTTTCTACAATTCCAGCTGGAGCGCTCGGGTTCGCTTGAATAATTGACTCATCTGAAACCCACAAATACCCCTCAGAACCAACCAACTCGATCAGCAGATCTTTGTCTGCATTTGGTGTAGAAATATAAAAGGGAATGGCATCAACATTAAATTGATTAATCGATTGCAATAATCGTTTTAAACGCAGAAAATCTTTGCGGTATGACTTACCGTAAAGAACAATATCTTTCAAGATATAAGCCTTGATTGCGTAATATGCGAAAGAATACTATGAACAGCTTGATCGACACCAATCGGCTGCAAAATCGGTTGAAGTAATCTTTTCTGCTTCCAGTCCAACCAAATTCTCTCAAGCGCCATTGCAATCTCTTCCTCATAACCATCGGCACTGAGATACGATTTTCGATCCAAAAGCATTTGATCAAGCTGAGGGTTACGGTGAGTTATGCCCCAAATGGGCCTCCCCGACCAGAGGTAATCATAGAATTTTGAGGGAATGTACTCTGCGCACCACTCATCATTGCCGTGCAGCAATATTAATACATCAGCCTCTCGCATTTTTTGAGCTACACGCTCTCGACCAGACATGCCAGTAACTGAATCCCTTTCTAATCTGCCATGTGCAATAAGGACATCAGAGTACCCGTTGTTCTGAATGCTTTCTACAGTCAACGAGTCTAATGGTGCTCCATAAGCATGAACTCTAAGACATTTTCTTGCCTCTGGGTATTTTTTAAATAGCTCAGTAGCCGCCCTAAGAATTATAGAAAGAGAGCGATCATTCGCTAGCGATCCAAAATGGCATAAATTTAAATGCTCTCCATATTGATGCTGAGAAACCTCCCGCACTTCTCCTGGAGGATTTGCTCCTGGCATCACTACAAATCCGACGGCATTATTTGCGGTATTGAGATTCGGGTTTCGAACTTTTGCGTAATGAAGAGCGCCACCCGTAAACCACCACACATAATCAGAATATTTGCACAATTGGCTTTCTAAATAATGCCTAAAACGAGCATCTCGATTTTTAGGCCTTTCAAACCCCTGATCAGTTGGGTTTTTGCGAATCACCAATGGATCATGCACCTCGGAAATTAAGGGCAGGCCCGTTGCGCGCTTTAACCATACTCCCGCCAGATGTGCAGACCACGCGCTTCCTGTTGAATATATGACATCTACCTTACCGCTACGGATCAGAAAATAACCTCGAATAAAAGCGGGTAAAGACCAAGACCACTGACTTGAGTAACCTAAAAGCAGTTTTTCGATAGCAATGAGTGGCGCCAGAAGAATGGAAACTGTTCGAGTGAGTGCCTTATAAAGAGATCCGCGCCCATACTTATTGGCAACCCAATGTCGAAAATCAAATCGGAATGCTGCAGGCCCCCATGCCAAGAATTGTTGGTGTGGAAAACGTTCGTCTTTACTACCAGTAATAGCACTAAAAACGATTGGTTGAATTCCGGACTCTAGGAAATAGGGAATCTTATCGGTAATGGTCAGGCTAGCAGCACGACCATCCATGTTGAAAGCATGCGAAAGAATTAACCAGCGCTTCTTTTCAATAGCGTTTGGAATTTCAACTTTCACTAAATTCCCATTAGCTTAATTATTTCCAGCAACAATTGACATCACTGCCATCCGGACTGCGATGCCAAAAGTAACTTGATTCAGAATCACTGACTGCGGCCCA
Organism: Polynucleobacter necessarius; assembly: GCF_900095195.1. Taxonomy (NCBI): domain Bacteria; kingdom Pseudomonadati; phylum Pseudomonadota; class Betaproteobacteria; order Burkholderiales; family Burkholderiaceae; genus Polynucleobacter; species Polynucleobacter necessarius. The sequence continues at coordinate 183,757 of NZ_LT606950.1, read as the reverse complement.
TCAGCAACTAAGGAGTCAATTTCCACCCCACGGTTCATAGGGCCTGGATGCATCACAATGGCATCTGGTTTTGCAAGGGCAAGCCTGTTTCCATACAGGCCATACTGCCTGAAGAACGCATCACCCTCCGGCACTTGTCCAGCTTCCATCCGCTCTTTCTGAATACGCAATGTCATCACTACATCGACATCTTTTAGACCCTCTTCCATGATATGGAACACTTTTACACCCATTAAGTCCAAATCACTCGGCAATAAACTTTCTGGGCCAATAGCCCGTATATCCTCACACCCTAGCGTTGTCAACGCATGAATATTGGATTTAGCTACACGACTGTGCACAATATCGCCAACAATGGCTACCTTTAAACCCTTGAAGTTCTGTTTAAAGTGACGCATCGTATACATATCCAACAGACCTTGTGTTGGATGCTGATGACTGCCATCACCCGCGTTAACAACGTGCACACGTGCCGGTACGTGATTTGCAATTTCAATTAGCGCCTTGGAAACGCTATGACGCACCACAAAAATATCAGCTTGCATTGCAACCAAGTTATCAATGGTATCGAGAAGACTCTCTCCCTTAGCAGTAGAAGAAGTCGAAATATCCAGATTGATTACATCGGCCGACAAGCGTTTTGCTGCAATCTCAAAAGTTGTTCGAGTGCGCGTAGAGTTTTCAAAAAAGAGATTGAATACACTCTTACCCCGCAGCAGCGGAACCTTTTTTACCTCTCTGGCCGGATCCGTAACGCTTACAAATTGCTTAGCGGTATCTAAAATGTGAAGAATATGCTCTTTTGGCAATCCCTCAAGAGTCAATAGGTGGGTAAGCTCGCCAGCAGAATTAAATTGATTCACCACATTAGCCCTCGAGTTGGTTTCGGAACTCATTATTCTCGATCCTCCAGCACAAAGCTAAATCTTCCTTGCTCATCCCTCTCTAAAACGAGAATTTGATTCTCAGGAATTTGCGCATGCTCTCCGACAAAATTTGCGTAAACGGGTAATTCACGCTTGTCACGATCTGCAAGCACCATGAGCTCAACATGCACCGGTCTTCCAAAATCAAATAATTCGTTTAAGGCTGCGCGTACTGTTCTACCGGTCAATAAAACATCATCAACCAAAATAATATTTGCACCATTTACTTCATAGGGCAAATGGGTTGTCATCGTGCTGGCGGTACGCAATGCTGTCATCCCTTTCTCCGCATAATCATCTCGATGAAAGGCAACATTAATTATTCCATAATGCGGCAAACCCAAATCCCTAGCTAAGCGTTCAGCAATCCAGGCTCCGCCCATAGCTAACCCCGCAAGCTCGAAAGAGCCCTGCTGCATTTTTTTCTGCAAGGCATCCAGTAATTTTTGATACAGCAATTCAGCGTTCATCAATGTTCTAACACTCAAATTCAATCGATTTCAGATGGTGGCATCTCTGCAAAATACTGCTCCAATAGGAGGGCGGCAGTATGCGCATCTAGATTGTCTCGCATCTTGGTGTTACCCTCCAAAATTACTGAGCTATAACGTTCATCGACCCATGCTACTGGCAAATTTAGGCGCCCTTGCAATTGATTGCCAAAACGGGTTGCCTTCACAGTCATTTCATGCTCTCCCCCATCAGGATGGACTGGGCGGCCGACGACTAAAACATTTGGTTGCCACTCCTTTACCAAGCCCTGAATCTCCCGAAAAAGAGCGTCACTACTAGGGGCCACGATTGCCTTGAGCGCTTGCCCTATTTTTGTTACTGAATTTCCAACCGCTACACCTACACGCTTAGTTCCATAATCAAATGCTATTACAGTAATTGGCATATGAACGAACGCATCCGTCATCTAAGCGTGCCCCGCCTCACCAGACAGCGCAGATAAATCAAACCCAAGGTAACTCATAATCTTTTCGTAACGCCGACTGTAGGGTGTATTGAAAATAATGTCCATCATTTGCTCGCGCGATAGGGGTACATTCATCCAGCCATTTAAGGTAATTTCTTCTTCGAGTTGGCCAGCACCCCATCCCGCATAACCCAAGGTCATCAAGAATTTCCTTGGGCCATTCCCCAAAGCAACTGCCTCAAGGACGTCTTTTGACGTAGTCATCGTCAATCCACCCGGAATAATGAGCGAAGAGCTGTAAGAGAGTTGTGGATTAGACTCGTGAAGAACAAAACCGCGCTCTACTTGTACTGGCCCACCAAAGTACACAGATTGCTCCAGCAATGGAGCAATCTCGAGCTTAAATTCGATCTTGTCGAATAACGTAGCCAGATCAACTTCGGTAGGTTTATTAACTACCAAACCCATCGCGCCACGCTCATTATGCTCAAACAGATAAATAACTGAATTGGCAAAATTAGGATCCACCATCCCTGGCATCGAAATCAAAAACTGATTAGCCAAATGATTCGCGGAATAAGAGATCAAAGACCCAGGGTCGGAATCTTGGGGGCTTTGTTGACCTTAGTCATATTCCCTATTTTAACGAATATCTAGATTTTTCCAGTAGACCAGTACGCCAATGTTCCAATAGCTTCATGCACTAGCTTATTCCAATTTTGCATGCCATTTTCTAAATCAAATGCTCTCCACTGAAGACTGTTTGCCGTTTGATAATCGACGGGAACGGGAATGACGGAAATTCCTTGCTTTTCGAAAATTTTGATCGATCGATACATGTGGCTTGCTGATGTAATCAATAACCAAGGCTTCAAAGAACCCGCCTCATTCTTCAGTCCGTACTCTTGAATCATGGGCTTCATATACAAAACGTTCTCATAGGTATTTCGGGATTGCTTTTCATAATGAGCTGTTTTATCAGTCATTTGAGTCAACCCTTGCTCAGCAATGAGTTGCTTAAAAGCGTCAGCCTCGGAGATGCCTGTTGGATTAATGCGCCCAGAAAACCCACTAAAAATAAAGTGGGGGCTTGGATACTGACGAATCAACTCAAAAGCTTTTGTCACTCTTTCTGCTGATGAGTAAATAGAAACCTCTTCACGATCTTGAGCAATTTGACCCCCTTCGACCGCTCCACCCAAGATAATGATTCCCCCAATATCACTCTCAGAGTAACTTGATAAAGATGCTTTAGGAATAGCATCTTCCAGAATTTGCAACCCAAACTCTGAGGCCGGCAACCATCCGACAATCAAAAAATCAATCAGGGCCAATAGTAAAAACCGCTTACATATTTGTAGTTTTCTGAGGGAAAGAAATAGAAGGGCTAGAAAAACAAAAACAATCGCCCAATTCAGGGGCTCAATGCAAAACTGAACTATCTTCGAGAGAGTAAAAAAGATCGTATCCATGATTACCGTCGATCTTAACCCTTTTAATGTAGAGCCCTCCAACAAATTTCCTCAATAAGCCCTAATATTAGGGCCATACAAAATGCACTCGTTTGGCTTCGCGCGACCTTCGCCTTTATGACAATGCGGCCCTTCATCACGCCCTAAAAGCGAGCAAACAGGTCTGGTTAACCTTTATTTTTTGACTCCGAGATTCTTGAACCCTTAATACGGGGCGAACTTGATGCCAATGGCCTGAAACATGATCGAAGAGTCGACTTTATTTGGCAGGGCATCCAGCAGATTGCTGATGAACTGAGAAAACTAGGCGGCGGTCTTATCGTTCAATATGGCAAACCCACAGAGTGCATTCCGCTAATTGCAAAAGAATTGGGTGTTCAAACGATATTTACTAATCGCGATTACGAACCTTCAGCCATTCATCTTGATGAAAATGTCAAAAAACAACTAGAAAAGCTTGGCATTCAATTTGAGAGCTTTAAAGATCAGGTCATTTTTGAGAAAAAAGAAATTCTGACCAACTCGAATACCGTCTTTTCGATATTTACGCCCTATAAAAATAATTGGCTAAAAACATTACAAGAAAAAGATTTGGTCACTTATGAATGCAAGCTCCAATCGGGGCAGATCGCCCCAATGCCCAAGAAATTGGATTCAACGCTTCCTTCGCTAGAGTCTATGGGTTTTTGCCCAACCGGTATAGAGACTTACCTGCCGCAAAGGTCACCGCATGCTGCTCAGCAATGCCAAGTCGGTAGAGACTTTCCAGCCATAAAAGGTCAGCTACCTTTCTACTCACCTTCGCTTTGGCATGCTATATATTCGGGGTTTGGTACGCGAAGCTCACCGCCGCATGCTTGCAGGCAGTATGGTGGCCACAATCTGGCTAAGTGAGCTGATATGGCGTGATTTTTATTTCATGATTTTGGCGAATCATCCCCGCCTAGCAAAGGGCGCATCGTTTAAACCAGACTATGACAATATTGTTTGGGAAAGCGGATCCTCTGCTAAGAAATTATTTCAAGCATGGTGCGAGGGTAAAACAGGATACCCTCTAGTGGATGCAGCAATGCATCAACTGAACCAAACGGGCTATATGCACAATCGCTTACGCAATGACTTTGAGCTCTCCTCGAAAAATGGAGGCTGGCAGTGGGCCTCCTCCTCGGGATGCGATGCGCAACCCTACTTTCGGATTTTCAATCCCATTACCCAATCTGAAAAATTTGATCCTGAGGGTAAATTTATTCGCCGCTATCTCCCTCAACTTGAAAAGCTTTCCAAAAAATCCATTCATGCGCCTTGGAAAGCAGGTCATATTGAATTAGAGGCGGCTGGCATTACTTTGGGTCGAGACTATCCTTTGCCTGTAGTAGATCATGACGAGGCTCGCAAGAAGACTTTAATTCGCTATAGCGTTGTCAAAAAAGTCGATTAATTTCTTGCGTTTAAAATAGAGTATGAACAAAATTTTTGCAGTCGGAGATGTGCAGGGATGCGCACCTTCGCTCAAAGCCCTTTTAAAGAAACTCCCAAAAAAATCTAAAATGATTTTTTTGGGAGATCTTGTTAATCGAGGCCCAAATTCATTAGGGGCATTGCGCCAACTCAAGGCCCTACAGGAATCCGGTCGTGCGGAATGTATTCTGGGCAATCACGATCTCCACCTTCTAGCAATTGATGCTGGCATCCGTAAATTAAAACCGCTTGATACCGTAGCACCGATCCTAAAAGCTCCAGATCGCAAAGAATTGATTCATTGGGTTAGAAATAGACCATTAGCCTTGAGTAATGGCAAAGTACTCGCTGTACACGCTGGCGTTCTCCCGCAATGGGATTTAGAGCAAACTATTGAATGCGCTCATGAGGTTGAAAAAGTTTTACGTAGCAAGTCTTATAAAACGTTTTTAGCCAGCATGTATGGCAATACACCTAGCAAATGGAGTAACTCCCTTAAAGGACATGATCGACTACGAGTGATCACAAATGCGCTCACAAGAATGCGCTTTTGTACTCCAACTGGCAGGATGGAGTTTGATAGCAAAGAGGGCTTGGAGAGTGGTCCCAAAGGATTCATTCCCTGGTTCAAGGTACCTAAACGAAAAACTCAAGATGCCGTGATTTATTTTGGTCACTGGTCAACACTGGGACTGCTGCGCGATCAAAATGTTGTGGGTCTTGATACGGGATGCGTATGGGGCGGAAAACTCACCGCTATGGAAATTTCCGCAACAAACCGAGATATGAAGAAATCTCAAATCATCCAGGTAGCTGGATACGACCATCCTTTGCGGGTCTGATGCAGAGTCGTCATTACTTAAGTTTCTGAAAAGCTTTTTCAGCCGCAGCAACAATAGCTGCAATAACTTCATTATTGTGAGCAATGGATGTAAATCCCGTTTCATAAGCTGATGGTGCAAGGTATACGCCCTCATCTAGCATCAAGTGAAAAAACTTTTTAAACGCATCAATGTCGGTTTTGGTGACAGCTTCATATGAAGTGGGTACGTCTTTTGCGAAATAAAAACCAAACATACCGCCAACACTATCAACCGCAAAAGGAATATTGGCTTGATCGGCCATTTTCTTTAAGCCCGTCATGAGCTTTTGGGTTTGGCTTGTCAAACACTCATAAAAACCCTCTCTGGAAATAATCTCTAGAGTTTTTAAACCAGCAGCAACTGCAACAGGATTACCAGACAGGGTACCTGCTTGATAAACATTTCCCAAGGGAGTCAACTTGGACATGATCTCCTTTTTGCCGCCAAAGGCTGCCATCGGCATGCCACCACCCATCACCTTTCCAAGACAGGTTAGGTCGGGAGTAACCCCTTGCAATGATTGAGCGCCACCCAATGCAATCCGAAATCCCGTCATCACCTCGTCGTAGATGAGAACACTGCCATATTGGGTCGTGAGATTACGAATGGATTTCAAAAAATCACTAGATGGCTGAATGAGGTTCATATTGCCAGCTATCGGCTCCAGAATAATCCCAGCAATTTGATTGCCTTGCTTTTTGAATACATCCTCAATCGCCTGCACATCGTTATAAGGCAAAACGAGTGTATGTTTTACAAAATCCTGCGGAACGCCACCAGAAGATGGTGCATTTTGAGTTGAATCTGCAAACGTTAAAAGACCTGATCCGGCTTTGACTAGCAGGCTATCCGCATGGCCGTGATAGCAGCCTTCAAATTTAATAATGACATCACGGCCAGTATAACCGCGGGCCAGACGCAGAGCGCTCATCGTGGCTTCCGTACCACTGGAGACCATTCGCACTTGCTCAATACTGGGCATCAGAGCGCAAATACGCTCCGCTAATTCGATCTCTCCAGCGGTAGGTGCGCCATAACTGAAACTTGTTGCAGCAGCCTTTTGTACAGCCTCGACAACTTCCGGGTTTGCATGACCAACAATCATTGGGCCCCAAGACATAATTAAGTCAATGTAGCGTTTGTTGTCGGCATCCCAGAAATAAGGGCCTTGAGCTTTTGTGACAAAACGCGGTGTGCCGCCCACTTGACGAAAAGCGCGCACGGGGGAGTTTACCCCCCCAGGAATTGTTCTTTGCGCACGCTCAAATAAAACGTCGTTTTGACTCACTTTTACCTCGTTCGTTTGATGCGATTCAATAGCAAACTCTCTTGCTATTGAATCGCCATCATCTCAAAATCGTCCTTACGAGCACCGCACTCTGGACAGGTCCAGTTCATCGGCACATCTTTCCATAAGGTGCCTGGCGCAATGCCTTCATCCGGAAGTCCTGCAGCCTCGTCGTACACCCAACCGCAAATTAAACACATGTATGTTTTAAATTCCATTACATTGATCTCCGTTCCATTTTTTCTATTTTAAAGCGCATTAGTCATTTAGCTCATCATTTGAATGATTGACTGATGGGCGCTTTTGATGCATCTCAAGCTTAAATAAACGACACTCTAGTGGTCCATTAAATAATGGGGTACGTTTTGACTCTTTGATGCGCAATTGGCCTGGTAATGCCATATCTGCAGTCAGTACAAATACATTCCAACCACCAAAGGTTTCTTTTAGATGCTGACCAAATTGGCGCAAGAACTCTACAAACTTGGGATCTTGCTCTTCTTGCGCCTGCAGCTTTTTTAGGGATTCGCGGCTAGAACGTTTGGCGCTTTGACGACCAGTTTCAAGATTAAGTTCAAAACGATTTTCAGCGCCTTCAGATTTGAAACCTTCATCACGAGAATTCCGATCTTGCCCGCGACCGCCCTTAATTACCAAACGCTCACCGTAAGGTGGGTTGAGTAACATCACACCGTTCTTGCTATTTACCGGTGGTTTGCTTGCCATAGCATCAATTTGGCGTGCAACCGGTTGGTCTGGTAATTGAGCCCTCTGCCAATTTCCCTTAAACATGGAAACCAGTTCTTCATTAATGTCGCCGCCACTAATTTCCAGAGATTCAGTATTCGGATACAACTTGCGTCGCTCAAGCACTTCATTCAATGCTGATTCTTTTAAAGCGCTCCAGCGTTTCTGCTCAGCAACCTCATTGAATGGTTTTAGTCTTTGAAATCCGAAACCCTGTGCTGAAGTGACAAGTGGACGGTATGCCAATCTACTGGGCTTGGCTCCATCACCATATATTCCCGCCCGAATAGCGCCAGGAGGAATAACTAGAGCCATTTGTGCAGCCTCAATCAAAAAGGTTCCACTACCGCACATGGGATCAAACAAAGTCTGCCCTGGCTTCCAGCCTGTAATCAACAGAATACCAGCGGCTAAATTTTCCCTCAAAGGCGCATCACCCTTTTCATCGCGCCAACCCCGTTTAAAGAGAGCCTCTCCTGAAGTATCAAGATATATCGTGATGTGGGTGGCCGTTAAATGCGCCTGCACGCGAACATCTGGGAAAGTCGTATCGATGCTAGGTCTATCGCCAGTGACATCACGCAATCGATCAACAATCGCATCCTTAATTTTGAGGGTTGCAAAATTTAGACTCTTAAGAGGTGAGCGGTGCGCGGTAACATCGACTCGCAATGTTTGCTTAGAGGTAAACCAATCCTCCCAGGCTAAACCGCTAGCCAGCTTATATAAATCCTCTTCCTGCCGATAGGGTGACTGCGCCATTTGCAACAACACGCGACTGGCAATTCTGGAATGTAGATTCAAAGCCATAGCGGCCGACAGGGGAGCTGCCAATCCAATACCGCCTGTGGGGCTCGTTGGTGTTGGATCGATCACCCACTTACCCAGTGCCCTGGAATCTGGGCGATGCGCAATTTCTGCAAGCTCCTGAGCCAACGGCACTTCTAGGCCGCCAGGGCAAACTACAAAAAATCGCATAGGGCTAACAGTCTTAAATTAAATGGTGAAAAAATAAAAATGAGAAGCGGGTATTTAAGGCTTAAAAATCACTAGAGCCACGATTACAAACAGCAATATGACTGGCACCTCATTAAACCAGCGATACCAAACTCCACTCTTGGTATTCATACCCGCACGAAATTTTTTTAATAAGCTATAACAGGCGTGGTGATGGCCAATCACCAAAACAACAAACCATAATTTCGCATGCATCCAGGTATCACCCATGCCGATACCAAAAACTACCCAAAGGGTGAGACCAAGAAGAACGGCGGGCACAGCCAGAATGGTCATAAAGCGAAACAGCCGATCCGCCATCCCGAGGAGGCGCGCATATGCTTCGGGATTTTTCTCATCCGCCAGGTTCACATAAATCCTAGGCAAATAAAACAATCCAGCAAACCAAGAGGTCACCAACACAATGTGCAAGGTTTTCACCCAAAGGTAAGCGTTTGTCATAGTCTATTTCAGGTTAATCAATGTTATTCGCAAAGGATCTTAAGTCCGAATTTCGCCATGACCCATGACCACATATTTCAACGACGTTAATCCATCCAAACCGACTGGACCACGCGCGTGGAGTTTGTCATTCGAGATACCAATCTCAGCACCCAAGCCATACTCAAAGCCGTCGGCAAAGCGAGTGCTGGCATTGACCATAACACTCGCACTATCAACCTCACGCAAGAACCGGTCAGCCTGTGTTTTGTTATTAGTAATGATGGCATCCGTATGTTTACTACCGTAACGCTCAATATGATTCATGGCTTTATCCATGTCAGCCACAGTTTTAATTGACAGAATAGGCGCCAAATATTCGGTTTGCCAATCTTCTTCAGTGGCATCAACCAAATTCTGAAAACCTGCAGACTCTAGGGTTGATCGTGTCGAAGAATCAACCCGTAACTCTACTCCTTTGTCTTGATAAATTTTGCAAAGATCTGGCAATACTTTAGATGCAATCTTCTGATTGACTAAAAGCGTCTCCATGGCATTGCATGGGGCATAACGTTGCGTCTTGGCGTTATCGCACACCTTAATGGCCATCGCGATATCCGCATCTGCATCAATATAAGTATGGCAAATACCATCTAAATGCTTAATCATGGGTACGCGCGCTTCAGCCATTAAACGCGCTATGAGACCCTTACCGCCACGAGGAACGATTACATCAATATATTGCGTCATCGTGATCATTTCACCGACAGCGCTTCGATCGGTCGTGGTCACTACCTGTACTGCATCCTTGGGCAACCCTGCCGCGCTAAGCCCTTCTTGAATAATTTGAGCCAACAAGGTGTTGGAATCAATCGCCTCCGAGCCACCACGCAATATCACTGCATTCCCGGACTTTAAGCACAATGCGGCGGCATCAATGGTCACATTTGGACGAGATTCATAAATGATGCCAATCACCCCCAATGGAACACGCATCTGGCCAATCTCAATGCCCGAAGCCTGCCTTTTCAATGCGCTGATTTTTCCAATAGGATCCTCTAATGAAACAATTTGCTCTAAACCGAGCGCCATGGTTTCAATAGTCTTTGGTGTCATTGTCAAGCGATCTACAAAAGCGGCATCTTGGCCATTTGCTCTAGCTCGCTCAACATCAACGGCATTGACTTTTTCAATTTCGCTCGCTTTTTGTCGAACGAGTTTTGCAATGTGAAGTAAGGCCTGATTCTTTTGCTCGCTCGATGCACGTGCCATAGCACGCGAAGCACTGCGAGCTCGCTGGCCAATGTTTTGCATCAATGCTTGAATTTCTGTACTCATTAACGTTATCTCTTTTACTTCTGAATTCTTAGGTTACCGCAATAAATTTCCAACCAAACGTAAACCATCCCAAGGGTCGGCTGGCAAATCCGCCGCAGCCAACCCCTTCACTTGACGATCGAGGCCTGCAGCAACTTGCATTGCGCGACGCAACTTCAGCGGCTGAACCCGTCTCAGCGCCATTGGGTACAGACGCTCTTTGTTGCCCCAAATGCGATTTGCACGCATAAGTTGTTGCACCGATCCTCCCGCATCATTAGCCACCTTGAGTTTAGATAGCAGCCTAAGCTCCTCAGTCACGCTCCACAGAATTAGCACCAATGGCTCACCCTCTCCCTTTAAGCCATCCAACATTCGATTTAACCGAGACAAATCACCCGCCAACATCGCTTCCGTCAATTCAAAGACGTTATAGCGGGCCACTTTCAGGATGGAAGACCGTATCTGCTTTTCTGTTAATACTCCTTGGGGATATAACAGGCCCAATTTCAAAATTTCTTGATGTGCAGCAATCAGATTTCCCTCTATCTGATCCGCAATAAATTCCAACGCTCGCTGACCTTCGCTTCCAGATTCAACCTCTTGATGTTGAGCCTTCAAGCGAGTCGCAATCCATCTTGGCAAATGACTGCGATCAATCGAATCAATCTGAATGGCCATACCAACAGCATCTAAAGCACTAAACCAAGCAGATGATTTTGTCTTACCATCCAAGCGAGGAAGCACAATACACACTACGGCATCTGGACCATCCGAAGAGTTAGTCTGTGATTCAATCTGATTTGCAAATTGTTTTAAAGCATCAGCGCCGTCGCGACCAGGCTTACCTGTTGGAATACGTAACTCCACCCAACGCTTATCACCAAACAGGGACATGGTTTGACCCGCACTTAGCAGAGCACTCCAGTCAAAACCACGCTCTTGTAGCAGCACCTCACGCTCAGTGAAGCCCAGCTTCTTGGCGGCTAAGCGCAATTGATCCATAGCCTCCATCATGAGGAGCGGCTCATCCCCAGTAAATACATAAAGCGGAAGCATTACGCCTCCTGAGCCCAAGGATTTTAGATGGGTTAGCAAGGCGTCAACTTTAACCATGCGGGTCTCTGCCTATGTATCTTTCTGGTTGTGCTTTAAAACGACTTGCTTCGCGGTGCTTTTGCAGCAGCAGATACGCGACGCAAAATCTGCACAGTCAAATCTTTGCGCATCAATGACAAAAATTGCTGTTGCTGAACGTCTGTTGCCAACGCGGTGGTATTCGAAAAGTCTATATCACGTGTCATGTAAATTTCGCTATCTGGAACAATTTCAGCCCCGGAAAGATCGTATGCTCGAAAACCCACGCAAATGTTTAGGCGGTAGGCAGACGCTTGACCTGCTGCGTTATAAGCCAGAATCTCACGACCAGTAATTTCATTGGTGATCTCCAAAATAAGATCAGCATCTTTGGGATTAATAGCAACATTGACATCGGTCCCTTGCAAAATCGAAGTTTGTCGATCTCTTCGCAACGGTGGCGATGGATTTCCGGTAATCGCAATTGCTGTGAAAGGCAAATCCATCATGCCGCGCATCCGATAGCCGCAAGCAAATAGACCGACGACAGGCGCGCCAGCCAATAAACCAATGATTGCACGCCGAAGTGGATTTGCGCTCATATTCTCAGTTTCTCAAAAATATCTATCGTGGGCTATGCAACGATATTCACCAAACGTCCAGGCACTACGATGACTTTTTTAGGGGCGGCACCATTGAGCGCTCTGACCGCAGGCTCACTTTGCAGTGTCACAGCTTCAATTTGCTCCTTGCTGGCATCAGCAGGCACCTTGATATCACCGCGTAACTTGCCGTTAATTTGTAGCATGAGAGTGATTTCCGCCTGAATCAGCGCGCTTTCATCCACAGAAGGCCAAACTGCATCTAGTAGAGGCCCAAAAGATTGGGTATACCCCATATCTTTCCAGAGGACATGCGTTAAATGTGGAACCACTGGATAAAGAATGCGCAGGAGGATGCTCAAGCACTCTCGTGGTACTGCTGGGCGAATAGCAGAGCTTTGGTCCAACTTAATCGGCTCAAGCACATTCAGCATCTTCATCGCTGCTGAAACTACGGTGTTGTACTGACGACGTTGATAGTCAAAATTGGCTTGCTTCAAAATGAAATGCACTTCGCGGCGCAATTCTTTTTCTGCATCATTGAGGTCACCGGGAAGAGCATCCTGCACATCCCGAATAATATTCGCTTGACTGTTGGAATGCATCCAGACACGTCGCAAGAAACGTGAGGCGCCATCAACACCAGCGCCAGACCACTCCAACTGCTGCTCTGGTGGCGCTGCAAACATCAAAAATAAACGGGCGGTATCGGCGCCATAATGATCAATTAGGGCCTGCGGATCAACGCCATTATTCCTGCTCTTGGACATCTTCTCAACACCGCCAATAACGACTGGGGTCGAGGTGCCATCCTTTAACTTCGCACCTTGAGGGCGTCCCTTTTCATTAAGATCCAACTCCACATCAGCAGGATTGAGCCAATTTTTCTTGCCTGAGGCATCTTCCGAATAATAGGTCTCATTAAGTACCATGCCTTGCGTCAACAGATTTTGAAAAGGCTCATCAAAAGTGATTAGATTCAGATCGCGCATCACCTTGGTCCAGAAGCGCGCATAAAGCAAATGCAAAATCGCATGCTCAATACCGCCAATGTATTGATCCATCGGCATCCAGTAAGCATTTCGCTCATCGACCATGGTCTTGGCATTTGGGCCGGTGTAGCGCATGAAATACCATGATGAGTCTACAAAGGTATCCATCGTATCCGTCTCGCGCCTTGCTGGCTTACCGCATTTTGGACATTTCACATTTAAGAAATCTGCGCGCTTGTTGAGTGGGTTGCCACTACCATCTGGTACGCAATCTTCTGGCAGTACCACTGGTAAGTCCGCCTCGGGCACAGGTACTGCACCACAGCCCGGATTGGACTCATTACCACAATGAATGATTGGAATCGGCGTACCCCAATAACGTTGACGAGAAATGCCCCAATCACGCAAGCGGTAGGTCGTCTTGATTTCTCCAATACTCATCTTCTCGAGGTCTTTGGCTACTGCACTTGCCGCCTCTTCATGTGATAGACCGTCATATTTGCCACTATTAAAACAAACAATATCTTCTTTTTGAGCGTACCAATCTTCCCAGCGAGTTGCATTGAACATCGGTGATTCACTCTTTAGGGCAATGACTTGTGTAATCGGTAGCTCATATTTCAGGGCAAAGGCAAAATCACGCTCGTCATGCGCTGGCACACCCATCACCGCACCATCGCCGTAGGACATCAACACGTAGTTTCCAACCCATACTGGCACCGGCCCATTTGTTAGCGGATGTGTTACGTAGAGACCAGTAAACATCCCTTCTTTTTCTTGAGTTGCCAGATCAGCTTCAATTACGCTTCCTGTTTTGCATTTCTCAATAAATGCTGCCAAAGCCGAATTATTCGCAGCAGCTTTCGTTGCCAATGGATGCTCAGCCGCTACCGCGCAAAATGTCACGCCCATAATAGTGTCAGCGCGGGTCGTAAGGACATACAACAATCCATCTTGAATAAAGTTGCCGTGATCATCCGCAATTTCATGCTTAAACGCAAAGCGAACGCCGCGACTTTTTCCGATCCAATTTTGCTGCATGGTCTTAACGCGCTCTGGCCAACCTAAACCATCCAAGCCTGAAAGCAACTGCTCAGCGTATGCAGTGATGTTGAAGTAGTAGCCGGGTATCTCCCGTTTTTCTACTAATGCACCTGAGCGCCAACCACGGCCATCAATCACCTGTTCATTTGCTAAAACAGTCTGATCGATTGGATCCCAATTCACTACTTGAGTCTTACGATATGCAATTCCTTTTTCTAGCATCTTCAAAAAGAGCCATTGATTCCAACGGTAGTAGTCAGGACCACACGTAGCAACTTCCCGGGACCAGTCAATGGCTAAACCCATCGCCGCCATTTGCTTTTTCATATAGGCGATGTTGTCGTAAGTCCATTTTGCTGGCGGCACTTTGTTTTGGATCGCCGCATTTTCAGCGGGCATTCCAAATGCGTCCCAACCCATCGGCATTAAGACGTTATAGCCCTGCATTCGCAGTTGACGCGCCATCACATCATTGATCGTATAATTGCGCACGTGGCCCATATGCAACTTCCCAGATGGATAAGGGAGCATCGAGCATGCGTAATATTTTGGCTTTTTCTTGCCGTCAGCACTAACGGTGTTTTCAGTTACTTGATAGACTTGCGCACTTTCCCAGTCAGCTTGCGCCACCGCTTCAATACTGCGGTAGTCGTAATCCTTACTCATTAAAACAACTCTTTTCTTTTATTTTTAATAATCGTTTTAGATATCACTATTGACGAAGGCCTAAGACATCTTGCATGTCATATAGTCCTGTACTTTTACTTTTCAGAAAGCGAGCGGCGCGCAATGATCCTTGCGCATACGACTGACGACTTGAGGACTTATGGCTAATTTCAATGCGCTCGCCATCGCCTGCAAAGAGTACGGTGTGATCGCCAACAATATCGCCACCACGAATCGTTGCAAACCCAATCGAGCCCTCTTTGCGCTCGCCAGCATGACCCTCGCGTGCATACACAGCAACGTCATCTAATTTTTTGTTCAGAGCGTCTGCGATCACTTCGCCCATTTTCAACGCAGTGCCAGATGGTGCGTCTACCTTATGGCGATGATGTGCCTCAATAATCTCAATGTCATAACCTTGATTAAGCATCTTGGCAGCAATCTCGAGTAATTTGAATGTGGCGCTCACACCAACACTCATATTCGGAGCAAAAACAATCGCCAGCTTTGCGGAAGCCTTCTTTAAATTCGCAATTTGCTCAGGGCTTAGTCCAGTAGTACCAATAATCATCTTGGTACCGGTTTGTTCAGCCACAGCCAAATGCGCCATAGTCCCCTCTGGTCTTGTGAAATCAATCAGAAACTCAGCATTCGCTAAAACTGACCCAATGTCAGAAGAAATTAGTACGCCGGTTTTTTTACCTAAAAAAGCCTCAGCATCTTCACCAAGTTGGGGACAAGTTGCACGCTCCAAAGCGCCGACAAGCTCAGCGCCTGCTGTATTTAAAACAGCCTCAATTAACATCTTGCCCATACGGCCTGTAGCGCCAGAAATTGCTATCTTCATCATGAGTCTCTTCGCTTTGACTTAAAGTTTCTGGAGACGCTCAACATTTTTGAACGTCAATTTCATTTTCTATTGCTTCGCTTCTGATGGTGGAACGGTATTAGCAGAGCCAGGACCCAAAGGCTCGGGCTGCACTACCTGACCATCACCAGACTTCGAAAAACTAAAGTAATCCCAAAACAAGCCTTTGCTTTCAGCAGGCACCGGTGGTACAGCTGCTCCTTTAGGCAGGTTATCCGTTGGACTTGGTACGAGCAACTCTGGTTGTTGCAGCGGTGGCGTAACTGGTGGTTTATTTGAACCGGTGACAACATCCCAGAAAGAACGTTTTGTTTTGGCGTAATTGTCAATCTCAGCAACCAGCTCAACACCCGTCGGCAGCGCGTCGCCCTCAAACCTCACTACTTTGTCACCTTCAAAGAATATGGTCACATGGCGTTCTTTGCTAACACGCTGTCCGGCGCGCTTAAATTCAAAAACATAATCCCAGCGATTGGCATGAAAGTAGCTAGCAAGAAGTGGGGTGCCTAATATTTGGCGCACTTGCTCACGAGACATCCCTAACTGCAGCTTGGCATATTGTTCGCTCGAAATGAAGTTTCCCTGCACCACATCAGGAACATAGGGTTTGAATACTTTATTCATCCAAGCGCGCTGAGTATCATCAACCGCTGATGTGCACCCCCCAATTGCAAGCAAACCCACCAAGAAAATTGCCAAAATCCCGCTTCTAGAAAGTAAGGCTCTCCGCTTTAAAAGCGGAGAAAGTAAACAATTGGAAAGTTCAAGGCAAATTTGCATGGCTGGCCGTATCATTAAGACATTGATTTTAGCTCGCAAAGCCATGACGATGAACCAAAACCCCACCCCCGAGAATCTGCGCGATATTGGTCTAAAAGCCACTGGGCCGCGTATGCGAATCCTAGACTTTTTCCACCAAAATGGTGGCACTCACTTTAGCGCCGAAGATGTCTTTATGGCTTTGGCCAAGGATGATCAAGAAATCGGCCTAGCCACGGTCTATCGGGTTCTAACCCAATTTGAGCAGGCCGGCCTGCTACTGAGAAGCCATTTTGAATCCAGCAAAGGCGATAGCCGAGCAATTTACGAGCTCAACGAGGGGCGCCATCATGATCACCTGGTTTGCTTGGACTGCGGGCACGTCGAAGAATTTGTGGATGAGGCCATTGAAAAACGGCAACGGGATATTGCGAAAAATCTCGAATTCAAACTGCAAGAGCACTCTCTAGCGATGTACGGACATTGTCAAAAGAAAAACTGTCGTAATAAGCAAAAATAAGCGAATTTCTGGAATTTGGGCTGTTTTTCAGCATAAAGATGTGAAAAGAGACCTCTATTTGAGGTCTCTTTTCATTTTTTGACTTCTTTTAACAACAGAAGGCGTAATTTAAAGACGTTTAATTACTTTACTGCCATCAATGCTTCTGCTGCATTGAGCATTTGAACGGAATAACCCCATTCATTGTCATACCAGGCCAATACCTTAACCAACTTACCGTCCGCAGAGACGCGGGTTTGAGAGGCATCATAAATACTTGGGCGAGGATCATGATTGAAGTCGATTGAAACCAATGGCAGCGTATTGAATCCCAAAATGCCTTTGAGCTCGCCTTCGCTGGCAGTTTTCAAAATGGCATTCACTTCATCTACGCTGGTAGCACGACTAGCCGCGAAAGTCAGATCAACAACGGAAACATTAATTACCGGAACACGCATCGCAAATCCATCAAAGCGCCCTGCCAATGCTGACAATACCAAACCGACCGCTTTTGCCGCACCGGTCTTCGTTGGAATCATGCTCGAAACAGCAGAACGCGCGCGACGCATATCCTTGTGATACACATCAGTCAACACCTGATCATTGGTAAACGCATGGATAGTGGTCATCAAACCAGATTCAATACCAATTTTTTCGAGCAATGGCTTAACCAATGGAGCCAAACAGTTGGTGGTGCAGCTTGCGTTTGAGACAACGACATCACTTGGCTTGAGAACGTTTTGGTTAACGCCATACACAATTGTGGCATCCACATCCTTTTCACCAGGAGCAGAGATCAATACCTTCTTTGCCCCCTGCTGAATATGAATCATGGCCTTTTCTTTCGAAGTGAACTTACCAGTACATTCAAGAACTAAATCAACGCCCAATTCGCCCCAAGGAGTTTCTGCAGGGTTGCGAGTCGAAAACATTTTGATGCGATCACCATTGACCACCATGCAATCTCCATCAACCGAAACTTCAGCCGGAAAGCAACCGTGGGCAGAGTCATACTGGGTTAAATGGGCGTTAATGGCAATGTCACCCATTGCATTGATGGCAACAATCTTGATATCACGACGCAGCTTGCCATTGACTTGATCTTCGTACAAAGCACGCAATACCATGCGACCAATACGCCCATAACCATTTATTGCGACACGAATTGTCATTACCTCCCCCTTACTAATATTGAATTCATTTGTGTTGGATTAATTGGCATTACTTTTTTGCAATGCATTGTTGAACCGTCTTTGCAATTTGATCGACTGTTAGACCAAAATATTCATATAGTTGGCCCGCAGGCGCTGATTCACCAAAGGTGTCTACACCATGTACAGCAGCGCATCCATATTTCCACCAAAAATCACTTACGCCAGCCTCTATTGCAATGCGCGGAATATTGGCAGGCAATACTTTGGCTTTGTAGGAAGCATCTTGCTGATCGAATACCGTAGTTGAAGGCATTGATACCACGCGAATGCCCAATCCCTTGACCTCTAATTGCTGGGCCGTTTGTAATGCCAGAGCGATTTCAGAACCCGTAGCAATGATGACTGCATCAACTTTGCCAGACTGTGGGTCTTTTAAAACATAGCCGCCACGAGCAATGTCCTTAATTTGTTGATTGTTGCGTGGAACAAATGGGCAATTTTGACGGCTGAAAATTAACGCGCTAGGACCATTCTTGCGTTCAATCGCGGCACCCCAAGCAACAGCGCTCTCGGTTGTATCGCAAGGGCGCCAAACCATCAGATTGGGAATTAGGCGCAAACTGGCTACATGCTCAACCGATTGATGCGTTGGCCCGTCTTCACCCAAACCAATCGAGTCATGGGTGAAAACAAAAATGCTGCGCAATTTCATTAGTGCAGCCATACGAATGGCGTTGCGGCTGTAGTCAGAGAATGTTAAGAATGTCCCGCCAAAGGGAATGTAGCCACCATGCAAGGCAATACCATTCATGATGGCGCTCATACCAAACTCACGCACACCATAGTTAATGTGATTACCCCACCGATCACCACGCACGGGCTTGCATGCTGACCAATTGGTCAAGTTCGAGCCCGTTAAGTCTGCTGAACCCCCCATAAATTCTGGCAACGCTGGCGCTAATGCTTCGATTGCATTCTGACTTGCTTTGCGCGTAGCGACTGTTTCAGCTTTAGATTGGCAAGTTTTTAAATACGCATTTAATGTCTTAGTGAAATCGGCAGACAAATCTCCCTGCATGCGACGCTGTAATTCTGCTGCAAGCTCTGGAAATTTGTTTTTGTATTTCTGGAAATCTTTATTCCACTCGTGCTCAGGCGATTGACCGCGCTTCTTAAAATCCCAAGCAGCATAAATATCTTTCGGAATTTCAAAAGGAGCGTAGGGCCAATTTAAAGCTACACGTGTAGCAGCAATTTCAGTTGCGCCCAATGGTGAACCATGCACCTTATCAGTACCCGCCATATTCGGAGAGCCTTGACCAATCGCGGTCTTGCAACAAATCAGAGTAGGTTTATCGCTCTTCTTGGCCTTAGCGATTGCAGCGGAAACCGCTTCAGCATCATGACCATCAACGTCACGAATTACATTCCAGCCATATGCTTCAAAGCGCTTTGGAGTGTCTTCATTAAACCAAGAAACAACTTTTCCGTCGATGGAAATACCGTTGTCATCCCAAAGTGCGATTAGCTTATTGAGCTTTAATGTTCCCGCCAATGAGCAGACTTCATGACTAATGCCCTCCATCAAACAACCATCACCTAAAAACACATAGGTGTAGTGATCAATAATGTTGTGACCAGGGCGATTAAATTCTTCTGCTAATAATTTTTCTGCTAGCGCCATGCCAACGGCATTCGAAATCCCCTGACCCAATGGGCCCGTTGTCGTTTCTACGCCGGGTGTAATTCCGTACTCAGGATGGCCTGGAGTTTTGCTATGCAATTGACGGAAATTTTTTAACTCCTCAATAGGCAAGTCATATCCAGAAAGATGCAGCAACGAATACAACAGCATCGATCCATGGCCATTTGATAACACAAAACGATCGCGATCAATCCAATGGGGATCGGTCGGATTGTGTTTTAAGTGCTCATTCCATAATCCAACAGCAATATCGGCCATTCCCATCGGCATACCAGGGTGTCCTGAATTTGCCTGCTGAACTGCATCCATGGATAAGGCGCGAATGGCGTTGGCCATGCGAATTTGAAGGTTTGACATCGTAAAAATGGTCTCTGGAAAAATAAATTGGCTATATTTCAGTAATGCCTCAATTTTATCTTCCCGGACCATGGGAATCCCAAAAGCCAACCCCCCTCACCCCTGAGGTAGCCCATCATCTACGTGTCCGGCGCATTCAAGTCGGCGAGTCCTTTCCCGTATTTGATGGAAAAGGGTTGGTAGCCAGCGCCGAACTCCTCGCCCTGACTGGGAAAAGTGGGGTTGCTCAGCTTAGTGATATTCATATGGACACTCGTCGCGAGACTCCATATGCGATCACTTTGGCCCAAGGTTTGGCAGGGGGCGACAAAATGGATTGGATTGTGGAAAAAGCGGTTGAAACGGGAACCCAAATCATTGCCCCCATGCAGTGTGAACGCTCCATCCTAAAACTCACCCGTTCAAGTGAACACGATCGCGCCCAAAAACGATTGAGCCATTGGCAAGGAATCATGCAAGCTGCATGCGAGCAATGCGACCGGACAGTGTTACCAAAACTGGAACCCATCGTCACCTTTGTAGAATATTTAAAAGCTGGCAATGACGGCACAAAACCCACACTCAAATTATTGTTGAGTCCAGACGCCACTAAAAGCATGTATTCCGTGCTAATGGAAAATGACCCACAGGATACCGTCCTGATGATCGGCCCAGAGGGTGGTCATTCACCCGACGAAGAGACTCAGGCGCAAGCAGCCGGCTATCAACTCGTTCTCATGGGCGAACGGGTCTTGCGCACTGAAACTGCTGGCATAGCGGCCATCACTGCGGTCCACAGCATATGGAATCCTGAAATGCAAAATCGCCTCAAATAGAGGCGATTTCAGGGTTTGCAGGCGATTGCTGATTATGCGAACGAGTAGAACACACGATACGGTGTGCGACGCTCAGCCCAATAATCCACCGCGTCACGGAAAACATCTAACAATGTTTCACGAGCTTCTTTGTCAAATTTTTGTGTGCAAGGCAAACCTTCAAGCACAACCACAAATCCGGGTTGTTGACCCGCTTTGTCGGTAGTGGTTGTCAAAGCATCCAACAGAGGATCAAAGTTTTTGGCTTGTTGCTTTGTGAAGGAATAAGCAATTGCAATTGCCTCGAGAACTTCACCCTTAGTCATCGCATTTGTGCAATTGGCATAAATGAAATGCTGACCGAGTTCAGTTGCGGCTTCCTGTAAATCTGGGATACGGAAAGCACGAATCGATTGCACGATGTTAGTGCGCACACTGCGCAACATAGCCGGCGGTCCGGCATCACGAACGGCCAAAGCGGCACGCCAAGAAACTGTCACTTTTTTCCCGAAGCTTGATTTGCTGCATAGGTTTGTAAACGAGATAAACCACCCTGAGCGTAAATATTGGCAGCGGACGATTCGGTTTCTAGACGATCACTGCTATCCCAACTTTCAGCACGGCTATGTTCTTCGAAGCTGGCTGTACTACTGTTTCCAGAGCGATTATTCATGATGGGTACTAGGTTACCCGTAACACGCCATCAAATCAAGCCCAAATACCAGGGTTTTTCTATAAGTTATGATTTATATGGTATTAATTTATGTAAGTCATTGCTAACTTACATAAATTCTTTGAGAATTTACGAGATGCCTCTGGCGTTACTTGCCGCCTCAACAACCGCCAATGTTGTCACATTCACAATCCTGCGCACAGTGGCTGCGGGGGTCAGAATGTGGATTGGTTTAGCCACTCCTAACAATAATGGTCCAATCGTAATACCATTACCGGCGGCTACTTTCAGCAAGTTGTAAGAGATATTCGCTGCATCGATATTCGGTAGCACCAGCAAGTTTGCACTCCCTTTTAATGGGGATGATGTGACGGTGCCAGAGCGGATGGTTTCGTCCAACGCACTGTCGCCATGCATCTCGCCATCCACTTCTAAGGTTGGATCGGTTTCTTGTAGCAGTGCCAACACTTCACGCATCTTTACAGCAGATGATGCATTGTTAGAGCCAAAGTTAGAGTGCGATAAAAGTGCTACTTTTGGAGCTAAACCCAATTTACGCATTTCACTTGCAGCCATTAAGGTCAATTCTGCTAATTCGCATGCGCTCGGATCAACATTGATGTGGGTATCCACCAAGAAAACTTGACGACCTGGCAAAATTAAGCCGGACATTGCGCCATAGACATTTGCTCCAGGCTCGCGCCCAATGACCTCATCAACGTACTTGAGATGGGTAGAAAGATTGCCAACGGTTCCCGAGATCATGCCGTCAGCCATGCCTTTTTTAATCAGCAGGCTACCGATCAAACTGTTGCGACGACGTACTTCCAACTTCGCAAAAGACTGGGTAACACCCTTACGCTCTGTAAGACCCAGATAGGTTTGCCAGAAATCGCGGAAACGATCATCTTTTTCAGGGTTCGCGATCTCAAAGTCATCGCCAGACTTCATGCGAAGGCCAAACTTCTCAATGCGATGCTCGATGACGGTAGGACGACCAATCAAAATTGGGGTCGCTAAATTTTCATCGATGATGATCTGAACTGCACGCAATACACGCCCATCTTCACCCTCAGCAAAGACAATTCGTTTTTGATTCGCAGGAACACGCTTCGCAATACTAAAGAGCGGCTTCATCAAGGTACCTGAGTGGTACACAAACTGTTGCAACTGATTTCGATAAGCATCGAAATCTTTGATGGGACGAGAGGCTACGCCATCATCCATCGCCGCTTTTGCAACCGCTGGCGCGATCACGGCAATCAAGCAGGGATCAAATGGTTTTGGAATTAAGTACTCTGGACCAAATGACAAGTTCTCAATGCCATATACAGATGCTACGACTTCACTCTGCTCAGCCTGTGCCAGCTCAGCAACAGCTTTCACGGCGGCCACTTCCATGCCGCGCGTAATGGTGGTTGCGCCAACATCCAACGCACCACGAAAAATGAATGGGAAACACAGTACGTTATTGACTTGATTGGGGTAATCCGTGCGACCCGTTGCCATTACAGCATCAGGGCGAACCGCCTTAACTTCCTCTGGAAGAATTTCTGGGGTGGGATTTGCTAAGGCATAAATCAATGGCTTATCAGCCATTTTCTTCACCATGTCTTGCTTAAGAACACCGCCAGCAGATAGTCCCAGGAAAATATCGGCACCAGCAATCACTTCATCCAATGTGCGCAAATTGGTCTCTTGGCAGAACGGTTCCTTCTCTGGATCCATCAGCTCTTTGCGACCCTTGTAAGCAACTCCTGCTAAGTCAGTGACCCAGATATTTTTTCGTTGGATGCCCAGATCCACCAAAAGATCCAAACAAGCTAAGGCAGCTGCACCAGCACCAGAAGTGACCAGCTTGACATCTTCAACCTTTTTACCGACTACCTTAAGGCCATTTAGGATGGCTGCGGCCACCACAATCGCAGTGCCGTGCTGATCATCATGAAAGACGGGGATCTTCATGCGCGCTTGTAGCTTGCGCTCCACTACGAAACAATCTGGGGCCTTAATATCTTCCAAATTGATGCCACCAAATGTCGGCTCAAGAGCGGCGATGATTTCAACTAATTTATCGGGATCACTCTCATTGACCTCGATATCAAAAACATCAATGCCTGCAAACTTTTTAAAAAGTACTGCTTTGCCTTCCATCACCGGCTTACTGGCCAATGGCCCAATATTTCCTAAGCCGAGAACCGCCGTACCGTTGGTAATCACACCAACTAAATTTCCTTTGGCAGTGTACTTAAATGCGTTCGCAGGATCTTTCACAATCTCTTCACACGGAGCCGCAACTCCAGGTGTGTAGGCAAGAGCAAGATCGCGCTGATTGGTTAACTGCTTAGTAGGAGCAATCTCAATTTTCCCGGGGACCAGCAATTCGTGATACTGAAGCGCAGCCTCTCTTAAGGCGGCGATTTGCTGTTCTTTACTATTGACTTTACTCATCTACCGGCTCACTAAATCGTGTTGGGTGTTGTCTATTGTTTTATCTATTTTTAGTACTCGGCAATGCTTATTCAGCCTTTCATTCTATTCCTCTCTCTCGCTGAACTCTCAAGAGCCATAAAATGGGGCATGCATTCTGAATCAAACCCATTGGGTGAATTCGATCTGATTGAACGTTATTTCAAAATGGGAAGCATTTCGGCCAACTCATCCCTCAGCTTAGGGATTGGCGACGACTGCGCCCTGATCAAACCCTTTCCCGATGAAGAAATCGCCATTACTAGCGATTCGCTGGTAGAAAACCGGCATTTCTTTGCTGGCAGCGATCCAGAGCAGTTGGGTCGCAAAGCACGTGCCGTCAATCTGTCCGACCTTGCTGCAATCGGCGCAAAACCCCTTGGCTTTACCTTAGCAATCGTTTTACCAGCAGTAGATACGCAGTGGCTGACTGGCTTTCCAAAGGGTACTGGCTATGGCCCATGAATATTCATGCCCATTGATAGGGGGCGACACCACTGCAGGGCCGCTCACGATCTCGATTACCGCCATCGGGAGCGCCCCCCAAAAAGCCCTTTTCAGATCATGGGCAAAAATTGGGGATGACATTTGGGTATCCGGCACCGTTGGCGATGCCAGACTCGCTCTTGCTGCACTGCGTCATGAAATTCATCTTTCCAGGCAAGATCTTGAGTCGATCGCTCATCGCATGCATCAACCAACCCCCAGGGTTGAGCTTGGTATCCACTAAGAGGGATTGCTAACGCAGCACTCGACATTTCCGATGGATTACTTGGCGATCTCAAGCATATTCTCAAACAATCGAAAGTAGACGCGCAAATTTTTTTGAATGCGCTGCCCATATCCCCGACATTGCAAAAGCATTCAACCGAAATTCAAAATCAGTTTGCTGCGAGTGGTGGCAATGATTACGAGTTGTGTTTCACTGCCGCCAAAAATCAGCACACAACGATTGAACAAATTAGCAAATCTTTGAACATCCCCATCACTTGTATTGGCCAGATTCATGCCATGGAAAAAACATCTCCCCAAGTGCACATCGTCGGCAGAGATGGCGTAACACTGGGTGACAAAGAAACTACTGCTCTTCTCAAATCATTTGATCACTTCTCTATATGAAGAGCACTAGTTCATCCGCCATCATGCCTAACTTTAAATGGATGGTGCAACGGCCAAGTCGCATCCTCGCGTTTGGTTTTGGAAGTGGTCTTAGCCCCATGGCGCCTGGCACGGCAGGCACCCTTTGGGCGTGGGCAATCTTCTTGATAGCTCAACATTTCCTAAGCATGAACTCCGCACTGTGGGCTATTGGAGCTGGGGCGTTACTGGGTTGCTGGATTTGCGGACTAGTCAGCGAGGAGTTGGGCAAAAAAGATTTTGGCGGTATTGTTTGGGATGAAATGATTGCTTTTTGGTTAGTACTCATTTTCATCATGCCAGCGAGTATTTGGATGCAGTCATGGGCTTTTGGATTGTTTCGATTTTTTGATGCTGTGAAGCCTGGTCCAATTGGGTGGATTGATCGTTATTTTAAAAAACAAGAAGATGACAAAGCGCAGTCAAGCTTCTCGCAAATGCTGTGGCGAGGATTTGGCATCATGATTGATGATGTTGCTGCCGCTATATTGACCCTCTTTGGTTTAGCGCTCACTCAGATAGCAATCGCTCACCTTGCTTGAATTTCACCATGCACATCCTCGACACTGTTAAAACCCTCGCCGAAATCTTGCTGGCCAAAGATTGGAAAATGGCTGCCGCTGAATCTTGCACAGGCGGTATAGTCTGCGCCTCACTGACCGAATTAGCCGGTTCAAGTGAGTGGTTTGAGCGTGGCTACATCACCTACAGCAATCAAGCAAAAGAAGAATGTCTGGGAGTCCCATCAACACTGATTGAATCGCATGGAGCTGTCAGCGAGCAGGTTGCCAAGGCCATGGCAGAGGGCGCTCTGAGTCATTCTGGAGCAAATACTGCTATTGCGATCACCGGAACCGCTGGACCTACCGGCGGATCAAAAAACAAACCCATCGGAACCGTTTGCTTTGGCTGGGCCATTCAAAATGATGCTGGCGAGAACCGTGTTCTGACAAAAACGGTATTTTTTAACGGGGATCGCCAATCGATTCGGGAGCAAGCCCGCCTTTATATTTTGAGCGAATTCGCGAAACTGCTCGAAGACTAGAGAGCAATCCTGCTTACTTCGTTATTTCATCCATCCTTTGTGATGGAAGTACCAGAGTGGAATGATTGCGGAAACAATCATGGCGCCAATCGCCATTGGGTAACCCCAAGCAGCATCTAACTCTGGCATATGTTTGTAATTCATACCCCACACACTTGCCAACAAGGTAGGCGGCATTAAGGCCACCGATACCACCGAGAAGATCTTGATGATTTTCGATTGGTTCAAGTTAATAAAACCAACGGTTGCATCCATCAAGAAGTTGATCTTATCGAATAAGAATGCCGTATGGTTTTCTAGAGAGTCAATGTCTCGCAAAATTTGACGTGCTTCCTCTTGTTGCTCATCTGACAACAATTTGCTGCGCATGAGGAAGGATAAGGCTCTGCGGGTATCCATCACATTGCGACGAATACGGCCATTGGTATCTTCTTCTTTGGCAATTGTCTCGAGAACTTGCTCAGCATCGGCGTCATTGATGTCATCTTGCAAAACGCGTTTCCCTGCCTGCTCGAGGTTTTCATAAACCTCCTCCAAAGCATCAGCTGAGTACTCTGCATCTGTGGAGTACAAATCCAGCAACACATCTTTAGCATTACTAACAGAACCTGGACGCAAACGCGCGCGCAAACGCACCAAGCGGAAAACCGGTAAATCCTCGTCATAGATTGAGAAGAGCACTTGCTTGGTCAGCACAAACGCTACGCGTACGTTGCGCGATATCTCTTCTTCATCCAATAGAAAATCAGTACGAATGTGGAGATGACCATCATCCGCCTCAAAATACCGAGCGGAAGCCTCTAAGTCACCCAAGTCATCCAACTCAGGTAAAAGAACGCCAAATGCCTCTTTAATCCAAATCAGCTCTTCTTCCTCTGGATCAACCACGTCAATCCAGATAGGATTAGCGTATTGCAATAATTCATTGCGATTTTCCACTTGCTCTTGGGAGAGGCGGCCATTTTGCAGGACGAACAAGTTGATCATGGTGAACTCCTAAGGAATGTGCGCTAGTTTAGCCTATAGATCGTGACAAAATCACTAAAATAAGCCAACTCGAATGAGTTCTCGCTCAAATACCTTTTACCAGCAACTCCAGTCCGCATGGGCTTCCCAAGGGAGCATGCTGTGCGTGGGATTTGACCCGGACCCCAAGCGCTTGCCTACCCCCCCGCAAGGAAAACCAGAGGGAATTTTTGAGTTCTGCCGAGAGATCGCAGATGCCACGGCCGATTTGGTGTGCGCCTTCAAACCCCAGTTTGCCTATTTTGCCTCTCAAAGAGCAGAGGCTCAGCTTGAAAAGTTGATCGCGCACCTGAAAGATAAGCACCCACACATTCCAGTCATACTGGACTCCAAGCGCGGAGATATTGGCAGTACTGCCGATCACTACGCTTTGGAAGCGTTTGAGCGCTACGGTGCCGATGCCATCACCGTAAATCCCTACATGGGATTTGACACCATTGAGCCTTATCTCAAACACCATGGCAAGGGCGTGATTGTTTTATGTCGCACCTCCAACCCAGGCGGCTCGGATTTACAGTTCTTAAATGTTTCACCTAATGGCGAACCATTGTACCTCCATATTGCCAAACTGGCAGCAACCCAATGGAATCGGTCTGGTCAAATTGGTCTCGTTGTTGG
Organism: Polynucleobacter necessarius; assembly: GCF_900095195.1. Lineage (NCBI taxonomy): Bacteria > Pseudomonadati > Pseudomonadota > Betaproteobacteria > Burkholderiales > Burkholderiaceae > Polynucleobacter > Polynucleobacter necessarius. Next base: position 155,845 of record NZ_LT606950.1, on the reverse strand, counting down.
TGCAACCTTCCCCGAAGAAATTTCCAAAGTACGCACTATTGTTGGAGAGATGCCCCTCCTTATTCCAGGAATTGGCGCCCAAGATGGCGACATTGAGGCCACGGTAAAAGCCGGCAGCATCCCTGGTAAACCCGGCACAGGAATGATCATTAATTCTTCAAGAGCGATTTTGTATGCCAGCACAGGAAATGATTTCGCACAGGCCGCAAGACAAGTAGCGCTAGCAACACGTGATGCCCTAAGGGCAGCAAGCTAAATACTTATTTCGCTTTTTTAGGCTGCAAGACTGGCGGCTGCAGCGCAACACGACCCATATTTTCCAATATGAAGTCTTGGCGAGCAGCATAGTTAATACTCCCGCAGTAATAGTGCTGTTGTTTGTCAAAACACTTTGGGGCTGGTAATGCGGACGCTAATGCAGCCGACTGCTCTCGATCTAAATTTGCAGGATTCACTCCGTAGTAGTGTCGAGCAGCAGCACCAATTCCAAAGACGCCTTCACCCCACTCAACCGAATTCAGATACATTTCAAACAAGCGCTGCTTCGTCAGAATGAGCTCTAGGAGCCCCGTGATAATGAGCTCCTGTCCTTTGCGCAAATAACTTTGCTCCGATGATAAGAAGAGGTTTTTAGCAAGCTGTTGCGTAATGGTGGATCCACCCCGCAGAGGGGTTTTAGATTTTGGGCCTGACTTTTGTTGGTTTTGTTGTTGATTCTTTTCCCAAGCTTTTTGCATATCCTCTACGCGAACGCCTTTGTGTTGAAAAAAGATGTCGTCTTCACTGACCAAAACCGCCCGCTTGAGATTATTTGAAATCTTGTCATAAGGCGTCCAGTGGGATTGCGCAGAGCAAGTCCACTGCCAGGCGCATAAACGCCAGCGCTCCGCCCTCTGAAAAGCAGTGCTCTGAGGATCTATGGTGGTCCAAAGGCTAATTTGAATGGCGAAGTACGCCTGCATGAGCACAAAACCTGCCAGCAAACATTTGACTAGGTAGACAATCCAACGCATCAGAGGATGGAATTCGAGCAAAATCGATTAATTGCGTAGCTTTGCCAAGACTGCACGTGGATCAATGTGTTTGGCAAGCTCACTGCCGCGCCAGAGCAAAAAGGCATCTGCAGCCTGCTCAACTAACATCCCTAAACCATCACTAATTCGCGCCCCGCGCTGTAGCGCTTGCTGCATAAATGCCGTGGTTTTACCGTAGACCATTTCATATGCAAATGAACTGGGTGTAAAGATATTTGCAACAGCAGCGGCACTTAACGGCGACTCGTCTGATAAACCTGCTGCAGTGGCACTGATTACCAAGTCAAATGGATACGGTGTTTTTGCTGTGTGCTCTAGATCTGCTAAAGAACGAAATTCCAGGGCAACTTCTTTTGAGGCGGCTAAATTAGCAAAAAGCTTTACAAGCTCACTAGCCTTTTCATGGGAACGATTCGCAATCACTAAGCATTTGGGAGATTGCTCCAATAATGGGCCAATAACCCCACGGGCTGCTCCGCCCGCGCCCAAGAGAAGGATACGAGACCCCTGAAGCGCAATGCCTTGTGCCAGAAGATCCCTTACTAAACCAGCGCCATCAGTATTATCACCATAGACTTTGCCATCCCGAACCCATAGCGTATTGACTGCACCTGCTAATTGAGCGCGTTGCGTCAATTGGTTTGCAAATGCCTGAGCATCTAACTTGAATGGCACTGTGACATTCATTCCTTTACCGCCAGCAAAAAAGAATCGCTTGGCCGCATTGGCAAAATCATCCAATTCAGGCTGTAAGCGGCCATAGTGCATTACTTGCTTTGCTTGTTCAGCAAACTGCTGATGAATCAGTGGTGACTTACTGTGGGCAATCGGATTCCCAGCAACCGCATAGACATCCACATCCTTATGAAGACTGGGATCAATGTGCAGATCGGCGAAGATATGAGAACTCATGATGACTACAGAATAAGCGAATTAACGCTTTAGCTCCAAACGATCAGCCCCCTCTCTCGCAAAATCAAATATGGAGATCCAGTCCAGCACATCCAATTGATTGCGCATTTCTAAAGGGAATGGGCCAAATGGTGCCAAGGCACGAACAATCGCCAAGGCCTGGCGATCTAACTCAGGGTTACCAGAACTGCGCCCAATTGAGACGCCATCTTTACCTTGAGCGTTCGGAGCAATACGCCCTTGGGAATCCACGCTTACCACGATCACCAAGCTGCCATACAGTGGTCTGCCATTTGCACGCGGAAAAAAAGTACTGCCATAAGTTTCAATCTTTTGACGCATGGCATCAAAATAATGGGCAAATGTGACGGATTTCGTGTTAGCTCCGGTAAGCGCCTTTCGACGAGGTTGCCGTCCATCCACCTGCAACCGTTTTGCCAACTCTGCCTCTAATGAATTGAGTTGCGGAGCAATTTTTTGATCCTCGCCACTTTTACGACCACCCGATTCAGCGCGCTGCTCATCCAACTTTGCCAGCATTTGCTTTTGTTGCTTCTCTAGCACCCTCAAGGCGCGCCTCTGCTCCCAATCTGGCACGATGCAATGCGGTTGCATCTTGTGTTTCAGAATTACCCCCGCCTTGCAAGTCCGCCTGCGCCAACTTGTTTGCCTGCTTAGGCGGCACTTTGTTGCTAGCATTGACAAGCACTACGCTGAGCGGGGTGTTGAGTCGCCAAGTTTGTATTTCCCCCATTCCCCAACGAAATGACAGGAAGAGAATATGGATGAGGAGGGATACTCATAAAGCCAAGCGAAATGGGTAACGCTGCCACGTATCTTGCAAATACATGAATGCTCGATTGACGCCCTCCGAGCGAAAAAACACTGTGGATTTAATCGGAGCTAGCATCTTCGTCAATATTAATTGATGCTGAATCTACAACTTTCTCAACAACAGATTCAAGCTGCTCAACTTTAGCTTCAATCTCTAGCACTCTCACTGCTGCGGTCAATTGCAACAGATTCACCCCTCCACGACTATCCTCTGCGCGCGTCATATGAGGATGGGTTGCTAATTCTGGTATTGGCAAATGAAGTGGTATGGGTTCTACCCTCGACATACCCTCTTTTAAATGGCGCACATGGACTTTTTTAGATTCGCCATCTTGAGTGATCCAACGCAAGCACCAATACTTCTCAAGACGGTCCTGAAACTCACCGTAGGCTTGATAACAAGACTCAAAGTCTGCAGCAATGCCCATAAGCGTTGCATCCCTTGGTGGAAATGGTGCAACCATTTTTGCTGTTACACCATGCTTTGCAAGTGTAATCAGTTGCCATTGATTTACTAAGTCAGAGTAACGCCGCAATGGCTAGGTACACCAAGCGTAATAGTTCAAACCTAAACCTTCATGTGGTCCAGGGGTTGTTTGCATACGAGTCCGCAAAGGGCCCCAACCCTTCTGCGTTCTGAATAAGCCTGGTAATCCATACTCAGCGAGTAATTGACCTGAAGCGCTGTCACAGAAAATCATCCACTCAGCAACAATCGTATCCAAAATAGAACCGCGTTGACGGGGAACAATTTCAACGCGCTGCGCCTTGGAATCTTGTTGATTCGCTTCTTGAATTTGGAAATAAAAATCTCGGGCCAACGCATTCGGATCAGAAACGCCGAGCTGCTCACCACGCAATCCATTAGCCACCCGCTTCTTTTGTCGACCTGCATGCAGGTGTTTTGCCGCCCGCCACAAGACTGCTAATTCCTTCTGAAATGGGTAATGCATATCTACAGATGCCAAACTCTCTTCGCTGACTAAATGCTCAATATTTTCAAGGCGTAGGTTAGCCGCAATCGATACTAGCTCTGCCCGCATTTGCAAACTCTCTCGCTGAACATTGCCATCAGCGTCAATATCCACATAAATTGATAGCGCTGGTCTCGGGCCACCCTCGTCCAAAGAAAACCGTTCAATGACAGAATCGGGCAGCATCGTGATTTTGTCGCCTGGAAAATAGACGGTAGACATCCGATTGCGAGCAACTTGGTCGAGCGCATCATCTTTTGTAATCACCAAACCTGGTGCGGCAATATGAATGCCGATACGGTACCCAGTCTCATCGCCATTAGACAGTTCAGTCACAGATAAGGCATCGTCGATCTCAGTTGTACTTGCATTATCAATGGAAAATGCATTGACCTGTGCGATAGGCAATTGCGCAATCGCAGCATCAAAAATAGACGGATCAATGCCAATACTGGAGGAATGGGCGGCACCATGGGAAAATGCGTCTTGAGGAACACTCCCTGGTGATACGCCAATGGAGAATCAATAGCGCCACAACGAATCATCAATTGTGGTGGCGACTCGCCTGTCTGAGTACAAGCAGCCATTAATGCTTTGTAGGCCGACGTGTTTTTGTCAGACGAGAAGAGCAACTGTTTCGCAGCAGATTTCAAGGCCTCTGGAAATCTGCCAGCAACTAACTCAGTCTGCCAGAGTGATTGCTGCTCCAACTCTTTTTGCTTGCGCTCTAGTGCTGCTAGGCCCGATTGCAGTTGCTCTAGAGGTGCTCGCTGAAATCGTCCACGCCCTTTGCGACGAAAAAAACGGGGGCGCTTTGTAATGCAATGGCCAATGAAGCTTGCTGGGGGATCGTTGCCTGCGCGCCAAAATACTCTAAAGAAACGTCCACTAAACCAAACTCCTCGTCGGGAGCACAATCCCAAAGCAGTTGCAAATCAATATCGTTCACCAGGACAAGGGCTTCATCCATAACCGCTTGTGCTTCAGGCTTTTCAAAGCGCAACCAGACTTCTTTGGCCTTTAGCTTGATTTTCTTGCCCGACAAGCTCGTGGCCTACCAAGACTCCGATTCACCCGATCCTGTTGCGGACTGGACAGTAGCGATTTTGATATCGCCACCCTCTTCGTATAAAAGATTCATGCTTAGAGCGAAATCCCGCCGCTAGCCTCTAATGCAACACCGTTTACGTAGCTTGCTTCAGCGCTGGTCAAAAACAAATACACATTTGCCATTTCTTCTGGAGTGCCTAAGCGCCCCAACCAACTCCGCTTCTCGATATCCTGAAAAATGTTTTCTGGCATCGCCTTCACCATTTCGGTAGCAATAAAACCAGGGCACACAGCATTAACACGGATACCCTTTGGGCCCAACTCACGGGACCAGGTCTTGGTAAAACCAATCACCCCAAACTTCGTTGCCGAGTAGTTGATCTGATCAAAATTACCATAGAGACCCATTACGCTCGAAGCATTCACAATTGCGCCTGATCCTTTTTCAAGCATGTGCGGCACAACCAATTGCGTGCAATTAAAAACACCCTTGAGGTTCACATCGATCACCGCATCAAATTGCGCTTCCGTCATCTTGACCAAACGTGCATCTTGTGTAATACCCGCATTGTTCAAAATATCAACGCGTCCGTGTTTTTGTATCACCGCATCAATCACCGCTTGAATACTAGCCCGATCGGTCACATTCATGGCATACGCTTCAGCATTAGCCATCCGGGCGATGGCAGCCGTAACGGCTTCAAGATTGATATCAGTAACAATCACTTTTGCACCTTCTTCAGCAAATCGTTGCGCAGTCGCAAAACCGATCCCCTTTGCTGCGCCAGTAACAATGGCGACTTTATCTTGTAATCGATTACCCATTTTTTGCTTTCAAAATTGATTGTTAAACGGCGTTAGTGATTAACCCGACGCCATTAGGCAACAAGTAATGTGCGGCTTTCAATCCCCTGCTCTTTTAAGAGTGTCGCTCCATTTAGCCCGGCAATTTCCAGCAAGGTCAGGGCACCACAGACTTCGAATCCGGCACTTTCTAGCAATTTTTTAGCGGCGATCAAGGTGCCCCCAGTTGCCAGGACGTCATCAAGAATGAGTACTTTGGCGCCAGCTGGTAAGCTTGACTGTTGCATCTCTAACGAATCGTTGCCGTACTCTAAACCATATGATTGACGATGGGTTGCCTGCGGCAACTTATTTGGCTTGCGGGCCAATACCAAGCCTTTTTGTGCATGATGGGCAAGCGCCGAACTAAAAATAAAACCACGTGCTTCGATCCCAAGAATATGGGTGTAATTAAAATCATCAGCCAGTTGATTTAACTGTTGGATTGCCTCATAAAAAGCAACAGGGTTTGCAAGCAACGGTGAAATATCGCGAAACAAAATTCCAGGCTTAGGAAAGTCGGGTACGCCAGGAAGGTAATCTAACAAATTCATAATAATCCGCGTGAAAAAATAAATAGTGTGGTAGCTGGATTGATCTTACTTTCTTATCGATTGGATGAGATTTTTGGCGCTTGAATTTTTAGCGATGATGGGAATAGCTGAGAGTAAGAGACGGGTAACTTTATCAGCATTATCCTTAAAGACTTCTAAAATTGCATCCCAGCTAACTGGCTCTTCGTCTTCCCTCCAGCAATCATAGTCTGTACTCATCGCAATTGCAGCGTAAGGTATACCTATTTCATTGGCAAGCGCAGCCTCAGTTGCAACCGACATATTGATAATGTCTGCCCCCATGAGTCGGAACATTTTAGATTCTGCGCGTGTAGAAAAACGAGGGCCCTCAATAGTGATTACAGTACCAGTATTGTGAAAAATAATTTGCTGTTCAGAGCAAACGTTGATCAAAATGTTTCTAAGGAGGGCATCAAAGGGATCGGCCATAGGGGCGTGAATGGGCTCAAATGGTTTAAACGATTCATGAAAAGTCATCTTGCGTTGCTTGGTAAAGTCGATGAATTGATCAGGAATCACTAAATGCCCACGTCCAATTTCTTCACGCAAAGATCCTACGGCTGTAGTGGCCAATATATGAGTGCAACCAATATCTTTTAAGGCTTGAATATTGGCACGATAATTGACTTGTGTTGGAGGAATAGTGTGTTCTCGGCCATGTCGTCCTAACAAGGCTACATCCACGCCAGCAATTTTTCCAAGTTTGAGTGGTGAAGAGGGTCTCCCCCAAGAGTTGCTCACTTGTGCATCTTGAGGATTTTGAAATAGCTCGGGGTTATCAAGGCCACTGCCCCCAATGATGCCAATTTTTACAGCCATCTTAAATCCTTTGCATTCATTGATGATCAAGTTAAAACAGCTTGTATTTGATTAAGCGCCAAATCAATAGTCGGCCCAAAAGCAGCGATACCGTCCTCATGTCCAGCCATCGCCAAAAGACCACAAGGATTGGCTAACCCTTGAACTATGACAGCCACTTCTTGGGCCATTTGAGGTGTCCCATATGTAACTTCTTTAGAAGTTGAAGGGCCATTTCGATCGAGTAGTTTCCGCCAAAGTTGTGGATTGTGTATATGCAAAACGCAATTAATTGCGCTGTTAGCTTGATAAATTGCGCAATGCGTCATCGCTTCGCTACTAGCTTGGATTGGGCCTTCAGTGCAGACGATGTTGGCTACGATATCAAAGTTACTGACATAACAATAACCAGTTGCGCCTAAAATTCGCGTGGCTCCAGTGCTCGTACCCGAAATAATGCAGCCAGCTTCATGTCTAACAGAAACATTACCATAACCAACCCCATCCAGATAGACACCTACCAGGCCAAGATCAAATAATTGAGTTCGAGCTTGATCAAGCTTATTCAGTAATGGGTGAGTGGGCGCAGGGTCATTGCGATGGACAGCATGATACTTGACGACACCCTCATCTCTGGGTGATGTATTCATTATGCTTCCTCGGGGAATAACCCAAGAATACCTGCTTCGGTAGCGGGACAAACTCCTCTTTCGCATATCAGTGCGGTGATAAGGCGGGCAGGAGTTACATCAAATGCCCAATTACGCGCTGGTGTTTCATCGGGACATATTTGCACAGTTGCAATCGAGCCATCTGCAAGTTTTCCGCTCATCCTGCGAACTTCATCACCAGAGCGTTCTTCAATTGGAACCTGAGATAAACCATCGCTTAAGGAAAAATCGATAGTACTTGAGGGAAAAGCAACATAGAAAGGAAGGTCATTATCTTTTGCAGCCAAAGCTTTTAAGTAAGTACCGATTTTATTGGCTACATCTCCATTGCGCGTGATACGATCGGCGCCAGTAATAACCATATCTACCATTCCATGTTGCATTAAATGGCCGCCAACATTATCTGCAATGAGGCTATGGGGAACGCCATGCTGCGCTAACTCCCAAGCGGTAAGGCTCGCGCCTTGATTGCGCGGCCGAGTTTCATCTACCCAGACATGAATGGGAACCCCTACATCGTGCGCCGCAAAAATAGGTGATAGAGCTGATCCAAAATCTACGAATGCCAGCCAACCAGCATTACAATGAGTCAATACATTAATGGTTTTTCCTGGCTCAGTAGCAGCAATCTTTTTGAGTAGCTCTAGACCATGCCACCCGATAGATTGACAAGATCGGGAGTCTTCATCGGCAATTGTTTCAGCACGGTCTTTAAGTAGTGCAATTTTTTCTTCAATAGTGCTACCCTGCTTTAATTCCTTAAGCTGACGTGCAACAGCCCAAGCAAGGTTGCTAGCGGTCGGTCTAGTGGCCAACAATCGATTTGCTTGAAGGTGAACATAGTTTTCAAAAGATGCAATGCTTTCCTTAGGAGCTTGCGATGCTGCCACCCACATACCATAACCTGCGGTAGCCCCAATAAGTCCCGCACCCCTAACAACCATATTATTAATCGCATAACAAACTGCATCGAAATCCTTGAGTACATCTGTTTCGAAAACATGGGGCAATCTTAATTGGTTAATGACGCAAAGATTGCCCTTTTCGTTGATCCATATACTTTTGTAATCTCGGTTTTTAACTCTCATATTCTTTTATTGCAAGTTTTAAGTATCCTTCAATGCTAAACTAAATTCGCTTTAATGCGTACCTCAAGCGGAAATAGCCTTGAGTATTTTTAGATGAATACCGCCAAAGCCCCCGTTGCTCATCACCAAAACCTGGTCGCCGGACTTAGCCTCGTTAGCTACCGCAGCAACTAAGGCATCGAGATCATCAAAAGCCCGAGCTTTACTAGGCTCTTTGCTGTTTAGCGGCGCCAACACTTCTGCTAAATCCCAACCCAAGGATTCCTTGCCACTCTTTGCTCCGTATGCAAAGACTTTATCTGCTTGTTGCAAGCTATTCGGAAGCTGGGCCTTCATCACACCCAGTTTCATCGTGTTGGACCGTGGCTCCAATACTGCCAAAATACGGGCCTGACCAACCCTGCGACGCAATCCATCCACAGTGGTCGTGATGGCCGTTGGATGATGCGCAAAGTCGTCGTACACCGTAATGTTTTTTGCTACACCAATCGTTTCTAGTCGACGCTTAACGTTTTTAAATTCCGCTAATGCGCGCGCAGCATTCGCAGGGGAAATGCCAATGTGATTTGCAGATGCAATGGCAGCAAGGGCGTTCAGTTGATTGTGTCTCCCCATCACACCTGAATCGGGCGCCCAGTTCACTGTTGCAACTTCTTCGCCATGTTTAAGGACGATAAAACCATCGCCGACTTGAGAAACCAATGACCAAGCGCAATTGGCATCATGCCCAAACTGCTCTACTGGGGCCCATGCTCCACGGGTCACCACGCGCTCTAGGGCAGGCTCTTCGCCATTAACCACTAACAATCCATCACTCGGCACTGTGCGTACGAGATGGTGAAACTGCGTTTCGATTGCAGCTAGATCCGCAAATATGTCTGCATGATCAAACTCCAAGTTGCTCAACAAGGCAGTACGCGGACGATAGTGCAAAAACTTACTGCGCTTATCAAAAAAAGCTGTGTCGTACTCATCCGCTTCAATCACGAAGTATTTGCTCTCACCAAGACGTGCTGAAACGGTGAAATTGAGCGGTACACCACCAATTAAATACCCTGGCTTGTAGCCATTAAATTCCAAGATCCATGTCAGCATGGCCGATGTTGTGGTTTTACCGTGGGTACCTGCAACGGCTAATACATGTCGGTCATAGAGCACCTGCTCAACCAGCCACTGAGGTCCAGAAATATACGGAAGACCTTGATTCAAAATGGCTTCCATCAAAGGATTGCCTCGAGAAACCACATTGCCAACCACGAATAAATCAGGCATGGTCTCAAACTGCAATAATTGATCTGGCGAAAATCCTTCGATGAGTTCAATCCCTTGAGCCTCAAGCTGCGTGCTCATTGGTGGATATACGTTGGCATCACAACCCGTTACCCGATGTCCGGCTTGCCTGGCGATGGAGGCAATGCCGCCCATGAAAGTACCGCAAATGCCTAAGATGTGTATATGCATTAGCGAATTTTAGCGAAGGAGTTGTCGTGGACCGAAGACAGTGGATGATGATTTGCGGAATGAGTCTTTTGGCACTTCTAGCCGGAATCTTTTCATCGCATTGGATTTCGCAAACCGGTTTGGCAAGCGACCCCTCCGTCAAGAGCTTTTTTGTCAATCCATGGCAAACCCCGGATGGGAAAGCAGTCAAATCAGAAAATTGGCGTGGGAAAGTATTGGTGGTGAATTTTTGGGCATCCTGGTGCCCTCCCTGTGTTGAAGAAATGCCAGCTTTAGACAAAATTGCCCAAGAATACGCATCGAAAAATGTCTTAATTATCGGCATCGGTATCGATTCACCATCGAGCGTACGCGAATTCCTCCAAAAAACCCCAGTTTCATACCCAATTATTATTGGCGGCCTTGAGGGTAGCAATATCGCCAAGCAGATGGGCAATTCTCAAGGCGCCCTTCCCTATACCGTCATCATCAACCCAAAAGGAAAATCCGTTTTTACAAAATTAGGGAAAATAAGCGAAGAAGAGCTTAAAAAGGCAATAGATTCTGCAATTTGATGATTTTTACCAGCCGTTACGAACTGTCTGATATTTTCTGAATGCCCATTATTTAGGCAAAATCAGTGCCAATTTTTATTATTCGCTTTTGAAACGAGTGAAATTTTCGACTTTCGGAAGGATTTTTAGACTCTTGAGAAGTTTGTAGGGTTATACTTTGACCCATAGCAAGGGAAGCAAAATGTTGTCTAAGTCGCCAAAAGCCAAATTAACTAATTGACACCTAACTGCATCTAAAAATAGGGATCTATGTCTAAAAAAGCTTCAATTCTCGTCATTCAGGGTCCCAATCTGAATCTTCTGGGCACCCGTGAACCCGAGGTTTATGGCAAAACTACCTTAGAAGACATCCATCAAAAGCTCGGTGAGACCGCCAAAGCTCAATCTGTTGAGCTCAATACCTATCAAAGTAATCATGAGGGTGAATTAATTGACCGAATTCAGAAGGCAAAACAGGATGGGGTTGATTTCATCATCATCAACCCTGGTGCCTTTACCCACACTAGCGTTGCCCTTCGGGATGTTTTAGCTGACGTGGCCATTCCATTTACAGAAGTTCATTTATCCAATATTCATCAACGGGAAGAGTTTCGCAAACATTCCTATTTATCCGACATTGCTACTGGTGTGATTTGCGGCCTTGGTGCCATTGGCTACGAGTTAGCTCTGCAAGCTGCAATCACCCGTTTACAAAAATAAATTTCAAGAGAGGACGCATTCGCATGGACTTAAGAAAACTCAAAACTTTGATCGACCTAGTTTCTGAATCCGGAATATCTGAACTGGAAGTCAACGAAGGTGAAGATCGGGCACGTATTGTGAATGCTGGTTCCCCAGCCCCAGCAGGTCACGTGGTTTATGCAAACCCTGCTCCTGCGCAAGCAATTCCGGTTGCGCCAGCAGCAACCTCAGCTCCTGCCCAAGAGGCAGCAGTAGAAACTGGATTTATTGCGCGCGCTCCGATGGTGGGCACGTTCTACCGCGCACCGAATCCAGAATCTCCAAATTTTGTGAATGTGGGTGACACCGTTAAGGTGGGTCAAACCCTTTGCATCATCGAGGCCATGAAGCTTCTCAATGAAATCGAATCTGAAAAAGACGGCGTTATCAAAGAAATTCTTTGTGAAAACGGTCAAGGCGTTGAATTTGACCAACCCATATTTGTGATCGCTTAATCTTCAGCGGCTTTTTTAATCCAATTTACCTAACTCAGAGCCGACATGTTCGATAAGATTCTAATCGCCAACCGGGGAGAAATTGCTCTCCGTATCCAACGCGCATGTCGCGAGTTGGGAATTAAAACCGTGGTGGTTTACTCCACTGCTGACAAAGAAGCAAAGTATGTCAAGCTTGCGGATGAGGCCGTTTGCATTGGACCAGCACCCTCGTCGCTTAGCTACCTCAATATGCCAGCAATTATTTCTGCGGCTGAAGTTACGGATGCGGAAGCGATCCACCCTGGCTATGGCTTCCTCTCCGAGAATGCCGATTTTGCTGAGCGCGTCGAAAAATCGGGCTTTGCTTTCATCGGCCCTACTGCGGCATCGATTCGCTTAATGGGCGATAAAGTATCTGCCAAGCGAGCCATGATCAAGTCGGGTGTTCCTTGCGTTCCCGGTTCAGAAGGTGCGTTACCAGACAATCCCAAGGAAATTATTGCCACGGCAAAACGCGTTGGGTACCCTGTCATCATCAAAGCGGCTGGTGGTGGCGGTGGACACGGTATGCGCGTCGTTCATACTGAAGCGCATTTAATTAATGCAGTGAATATGACCCGCGAAGAAGCGGGACGCGCCTTTGGTAACCCTGAAGTCTACATGGAGAAGTTTTTAGAGAAACCCCGCCACGTTGAGATCCAAGTTCTTGCCGATACTCATGGCAATGCCATTTGGCTAGGTGAGCGCGATTGCTCTATGCAGCGTCGCCACCAAAAAGTGATTGAAGAAACACCTGCACCTGGCATCGATCGTCGCTCAATCACCAAAATTGGTGAGCGTTGTGCAAATGCTTGTCGAAAAATCGGCTATCGTGGTGCGGGCACCTTTGAATTCTTGTATGAAAACGGTGAATTCTTCTTCATTGAGATGAATACCCGCGTTCAGGTTGAACATCCCGTCACCGAAATGATTACGGGAGTGGATATTGTTCAAGAGCAAATTCGGATTGCGGCTGGACTCAAGTTGTCTTACCGCCAGAAAGACATTGTGTTCCGTGGTCATGCCATCGAATGCCGCCTCAATGCAGAAGATCCATTCAAATTCACACCGAGTCCTGGCAAGATTGGCTCCTTCCATATGCCTGGTGGCCCTGGTATTCGCGTAGATTCTCATGCTTATAGCGGATATGTCGTGCCCCCAAACTACGACTCCATGATTGGTAAACTCATTTCATACGGTAACACTCGCGAACAGGCGATCCGTCGGATGCAAATTGCCTTGTCTGAGATGGTGATTGATGGGATTACGACAAACGTTCCATTGCACCGCGAGTTGATGCTGGACCCGAACTTTATGGAAGGTGGTACCAGTATTCACTATCTGGAGCACCGTCTTGAAGAACAAGCCGCTAATCGCGGCAAGTCTTAACTCACCTTCCTTCATGACTCAAATGCTGGTGTCTCATGCCCTACCGTGAATTGGTATTCACGGTAGCAGCCGAAACTGCTGAACCATTAGGAGATGTGCTGCTTGAGCTAGGCGCACTCTCAGTAACGGTTGAAGATGCTGCTGCGGGTGGTTACGATCAAAACCCCCTCTACGGAGAGCCTGGTCTTTCGCCCGAAGTGCAAGCTTGGGATCGGTCCGCGGTCACAGCGCTCTTCAATCCAGAACTGGATCATTCCGATAGCAAACACTTTATCCCTGATCTACTCTTCGCCCTAAAAGAGGCCGGGTTCAAGTTGTCCCCGCCGCAAGAAAAGATCGTTGAAGAGCAGGATTGGGTTCGCTTGACACAAAGTCAATTCGCGCCAATTCCGATTGGTAAACGGATTTGGGTTGTGCCTTCTTGGCACAATGCCCCAACAGATCCTGATACAATTTGTTTGGCAGTCGACCCAGGATTAGCTTTTGGGACAGGCAGTCATCCAACAACGCACCTTTGCTTACTTTGGCTGGAAGAACAAAGCAATCTCCAAAATCAAAGCCTGCTCGATTACGGATGTGGCTCTGGCATTTTGCCAATTGCGGCTGCAAAACTTGGCTGCAATCCTGTTGTTGGAACCGATATTGATCCTCAAGCCATAGTGGCGGCTCGTAGCAATGCGGAGGTGAATAACACTCAAATTCGCTTTGTATTGCCTACAGAAAGCGCGCCAGAGCTCGCTGCAGAAACGAAATATGACATCGTCATGGCCAATATTCTGGCCAATCCATTGCAAGTTTTAGCCCCCGCATTGGTGAATAAAATGCGTCTCGGTGGCCAAATTATTCTCTCTGGAGTCCTTGCAAGACAGGCAGAGGAGGTGATAGCAACCTATAGTCAATGGTTAAAACTTTCTGTCTGGAAAGAGAGTGAGGGCTGGGTTTGTTTGCATGGCACCCTGGCAAGCGATAAAAAGAGCTCTCTGAATACCCAGCCCAATAAATTTGCTGCACCTGCGCAAAAAAAAGTTTTAAGTTAGCGCTGCTTGGATGTTTTTTTGTTTTGCTCCTCGTCTTTGGGGAGCATTTTTCAAGAAATTGGCTACTTCCCAAGTTAGCGCCCCGTATTGATGGTTCATTCAATGCAATTTCGGTCGGCGCATTTTCAGCACTGCAACGTGTCGATGAAAAATTATGTAGCGCTCTTAAATGCTTTAATCGCCCTGTAAGCGATTTTTCTGCTTGGAAAATAACTTCGTCACCCTAACCACCGGAAAACGCACGAGAGGGTCTTAAAAGCCCCGCAAATCGATCGTTACTACAAATTGAAATACAAAATCGCCTTGCGATACCAGTTTTACTACCCAATTTAGAAATCTCACTCACCGATGCAGAAGAATCCGGCCTGAAATCGATTCAATTAACTTCAAAAGAATGGTTGCCATCTACTTGGCAAGAATCGCATCCCAATTTTTGAAAATTGGCGCACCCTCCGGAGAAAAGATCCAAGCAGAACTACCAATTGCCCTTCCATCAAACGCTGCGGGCTATCGAATTCGTGTTCTGCATCCCCAATAAACCGCTTTTATATCGATTTCTTTCATTTCACTTACCAACAGAAAGCAATTTATGGCTAGCCTAATCTGCGGCTCGATCGCTTACGACACCATCATGAACTTTGAAGGCAAATTTGCCGATCAAATTCTGCCCGAACAGATTCATGTTCTGAATGTGGCATTCCTGGTCCCGACGTTGCGTCGTGAGTTTGGCGGTTGCGCAGGCAATATTGCCTACAACCTCAGCCTTTTAGGTGGCGACCCCATCATCATGGCAACCGTTGGCGGGGATGCTTCATCCTACATGAACCGTTTGAAGCAACTCAATATCGACAGTACCCACATACGCCAAATTGAGAGCGCGTTCACTGCGCAAGCGATGATCACAACAGATCAAACCAATAATCAAATTACCGCCTTTCATCCTGGAGCAATGGGTGAATCTCACCTCAACCAAGTATCTACGGTGATTGCTGAGCGCAGCAACAATTCCAAGGCATCCGCTAAATTTGGCATCGTTGCACCAGATGGTCGCCAGGGAATGTGGGAGCACTGCCATCAGCTAGCAGAAGCCAATATTCCATTCATCTTTGATCCGGGACAAGGTCTGCCGATGTTTGATGGCCCAGAGTTATTAGAGCTAGTAGATATCGCGAGCTACCTAGCCGTGAATGATTACGAAGGCGAAATGTTGTCGAAACGCACTGGCTTAAGCCTGGAAAAGGTAGCCAAGCGGGTCAAAGCGCTTATCGTCACCAAAGGCGCTGAAGGTGCGGAAATTTATTCAAACGGCAAATGCATTGCCATTCCACCAGTTCCAGCAGCAAAAGTTGTCGATCCTACTGGCTGCGGCGATGCATTTCGCGGAGGACTGCTCTTTGGTCTAGAAAGTGGCATGGATTGGGAAACAACCGGCCGTTTGGCAAGCTTAATGGGCTCGATCAAAATCACCCATCAAGGACCGCAAAACCACCAGCCCAGTAAAACTGAAATCGCAGAGCAGTTCAAAGCGGCGTTTGGTTTTAGCTTTTAAAGCTAGGGCGTTATCAGAAAAAATTGGGCAATAAAAAAGGGGTCTCAAAAGAGACCCCTTGTGATAACGCCCGTCTGATTAAGGGCGTGTGCCAGTTGGGGAGGGCCAAGCAGCGGCAGGATTCAACGCACTAGTCGCTGGTGCAGCTTTCTTAGCCGCGGGCTTTTTTACTGCAGAACCCGCTTTCTTCGCAGCAGGCTTGCTTACTTTTTTCTTGCTACGCGCTTTTTAGCAGCAGCTTCCTTAGCTGGGCGCTCCTTAGCTACTTTTTTTGCAGCTGGCTTTTTAGCAGCAGCTTTCTTAGCTGGGCGCTCCTTAGCTACTTTTTTTGCAGCTGGCTTTTTAGCAGCCGGTTCCTTAGCTGGGCGCTCCTTAGCTACTTTTTTTGCAGCTGGCTTTTTAGCAGCAGCTTTCTTAGCTGGGCGCTCCTTAGCTACTTTTTTTGCAGCTGGCTTTTTAGCAGCAGCTTTCTTAGCTGGGCGCTCCTTAGCTACTTTTTTTGCAGCTGGCTTTTTAGCAGCCGGTTCCTTTGCAGCAGGATTTTTCTTTGTTACCATGTGTGTTACTCCTTCACGTGAGGATTAGTACAAACTACATTAAGAAGACCCGACCATTCAGGATGAACGAGCGAGCCATTCATCGGCGCGCGGCTTGATGCTAAGTGCTGCACGCTAATGAATCCTGGAAAAAAGCCGCGGCCCCGAAGGACAACGGCTTCTTAAATGTGCTGGAAAAAATAGAGAGAGTAGCCCAGACACCCTTGAGCAAGGGTTTTCGGATTTGAGTCTGTTTTTGCTGACTTCTAATACTATCCAACCGTCTAATCTCCTATTTAGCCGGCTGTGCGCTTACTTACTACCAACTACTCCCAATTTAGCGCACCGCCAGTTTGATACTCAATAACGCGTGTCTCAAAAAAGTTGCGTTCTTTCTTAAGATCAATCATTTCTGACATCCATGGAAATGGATTCTCTTCATTTGGGAACATCGCGTCAAGTCCTATTTGCAAACATCTGCGATTACAAATGTATCTTAGGTAACCTTTGAACATCGGCGCATTCAAGCCGAGCACTCCGCGAGGCATCGTATCTTCGGCATAACGGTACTCCAATTCAACCGCTTTTTCGAAGATCGATTTAATCTCGTCTTTGAACGCGGAAGTCCATAACTGCGGGTTCTCCAGCTTGATTTGGTTAATCAAATCGATACCAAAATTGCAGTGCATGGACTCGTCGCGAAGGATGTATTGATACTGCTCGGCAGCACCCGTCATTTTGTTTTGGTGACCCATCGCAAGTATTTGCGTAAAACCAACATAAAAGAACAAACCTTCCATTACGCAGGCAAAAACAATCAACGAACGCAGGAGTTTTTGGTCGTTTTCTAGGGTGCCAGTCTTAAATGTTGGGTCAGTTAAGACATCAATAAACGGAATTAAGAACTCATCTTTGGCGCGAATCGACTCAATCTCGTGATACGCATTGAAGATTTCACCTTGATCCAGGCCTAAGGATTCCACAATATATTGATACGCGTGGGTATGAATTGCCTCCTCAAAAGCTTGGCGCAATAGGTATTGGCGGCACTCTGGAGCAGTGATTTGACGATATGTACCCAACACAATATTGTTTGCCGCCAAAGAATCGGCAGTGGTAAAGAAGCCCAAATTGCGTTTGATGATGCGACGCTCGTCTTCAGTAAGGCCGTTTGGATCCTTCCAAAGCGCGATATCGCGGTTCATATTGATCTCTTGCGGCATCCAGTGGTTGGCGCAACCTGCTAAATACTTTTCCCACGCCCATTTGTATTTGAATGGAACCAACTGATTAACGTCGGTCTTAGCATTAATCACCCGCTTGTCCGCAACATTCACACGACGGGTTCCCATACCAGCAACTGGTATGCTTGGTGTTTGCGCCACTGCTGGCGCAGCGGCTTGAGGTGCTGCCATCGCTACTTGGTCTGGCTGCGGGCGTTGTGGCTCAACCGCAACCGGTTGTGGCGCAAGCCCAGCTTTCGCTAGCGCTGGAGCAACTTCCTCTTCCCAATTCAACATAACTTTCTCCTAAATTCTTTTATTTTTTGACCAATTAGATTACTTATTGGCATGCTTCGCATTCTTCAAAACCAGGATCGCCTGGACGCATGGTGCAAACTGGACCATCCGCTTCAACTAGAGTCGCAGATACTCCACCTCCATCAGCGCCGCTCGATACGGAGTTCAATTGACCGCTGGCAACAGTTGATTTCTCAACGTGGGTTGCTGCCATCGTGCGGAGGTAGTAGGTGGTTTTGAGGCCACGCAACCAAGCTAACTTGTAGGTATTGTCCAATTTCTTACCCGATGCACCAGCCATATAGATATTTAATGACTGGGCCTGATCAATCCATTTTTGACGACGGGAAGCCGCTTCCACCAACCAGCTAGGCTCAACTTCAAAAGCCGTTGCGTATAAATCGCGGAGGTCTTGAGGAATACGGTCGATCTTAGACAAAGTGCCATCAAAGTACTTCAAATCAGCAATCATCACCTCATCCCAGAGGCCGCGATCTTTCAAATCACGCACCAAATACTCATTCACCACTGTGAATTCACCAGAAAGATTGGATTTCACGAATAAGTTCTGGAAGGTTGGCTCGATGCAAGCGGATACACCAATGATGTTGGAAATCGTTGCTGTAGGCGCAATTGCCACGCAATTGGAGTTGCGCATACCGTGCTGCTTGATGCGAGCACGCAAGCTGGTCCAATCCATGGTTGAAGAGGTATCAACTTCAACATAACTACCACGCTCTGCAGCCAACATCGCTACAGTATCTTGTGGCAGGATGCCGCGATCCCATAGCGACCCTTTGTAAGTGCTGTAAACGCCACGTTCTTCAGCCAATTCGCTAGAAGCTTGGTATGCGTAGTAGCAAATTGCTTCCATCGAGGTATCCGCAAACTTCACAGCCTCTTCACTAGCGTAAGGGATGCGCTGCATGTGCAAGCAACCTTGGAAGCCCATGATGCCCATACCCACTGGACGGTGCTTGAGGTTGGAATTGCGTGCTTTAGCTACTGCGTAGTAGTTGATATCAATCACGTTATCGAGCATCCGCATTGCAGTACGCACGGTTTTTTGGAGTTTCTCATGGTCAAGAACCAGCTTACCGTTTGCATCGGTAGTCATGTGAGCGGTTAAGTTCACAGAGCCCAAGTTACAAACTGCAATCTCGTCCTCATTGGTATTGAGGGTGATCTCGGTGCAGAGGTTAGAGGAGTGAACCACACCAATATGCTGTTGTGGGCTACGAACGTTGCAAGGATCCTTAAAAGTAATCCAAGGGTGGCCAGTTTCAAACAACATGCCCAACATCTTGCGCCACAATTGTTGCGCTGGAATTCTACGGAATGGCTTCAATTCGCCACGATCGGCTTTTTGCTCATAGGCAATATAAGCCTCTTCAAATGCCTTACCAAACTTGTCATGCAAATCAGGTGTATTGGATGGGGAGAACAATGTCCACTCACCGTTTTCCATAACACGCTTCATGAACAAGTCCGGAATCCAGTTGGACGTATTCATATCATGAGTACGGCGACGGTCATCGCCTGTGTTCTTGCACAATTCCAAGAACTCTTCAATATCCAAGTGCCATGTCTCTAGGTAAGCACAAACCGCGCCCTTACGCTTGCCACCTTGATTTACAGCAACCGCTGTGTCATTTACTACCTTGAGGAATGGCACAACACCCTGTGATTTACCGTTGGTGCCTTTGATATGACTACCTAATGCACGAACATTGGTCCAGTCATTACCCAAGCCACCAGCAAATTTAGATAGCAATGCATTCTCTTTCAATGCCTCATAAATGCCATCCAGATCATCTTCAACAGTCGTCAAGTAGCAGCTTGAGAGCTGCGGACGAGTTGTTGCTGAATTGAACAAGGTTGGCGTGCTGGACATGAAATCAAAAGTCGACAAGATTTCATAGAACTCGATAGCGCGACGCTCGCGGTCCAATTCATTTATTGCCAAGCCCATCGCTACACGCATAAAGAATGCCTGCGGCATCTCAATGCGGCGATCTTCAATATGCAAGAAGTAGCGGTCATAGAGAGTCTGCAAGCCGAGGTAGTTGAACTGCAAATCACGATTGGCGTTTAATGCGGCAGCCAAGCGTGGCAGATCAAATTCGCGCATCCGTGGATCTAACAATTCCGCTGAAATGCCTTCATTGATGTACTTTGCAAAATAGGTGCTGTATTCAGCTTGGGAATCAGCCTGAGACACCTCTCTGCCAAAGATTTCCTTGCGAATAACATGCATCAAAATGCGTGCAGTAACCTGGCTGTATGCAGGATCTCTTTCAATTAATGTACGTGAAGCCAAAATCGCAGAGTCATAAACCTGCGCCATTGGCACGCCATCGTATAAATTCTTAATGGTCTCAGTGATGATCGGTGTAGCATCAATGTGATTGCCTAGACCTTCGCAAGCAGCTTCAATAACTGTGCGCAACGCAGCCATGTCGAGATACCTCTCAACGCCGTTGTCGGTGACTTTGATTCCAGACTCGCCAGCCTGTGCAGCCGCTTGTGTTTCCTGGCTTACTTCCTGTTGAGCAGCACGCTCTTGATTACGCTTCTCACGGTAGAGGACATACGCGCGAGCAACATTATGCTCACCACTACGCATCAATACCAATTCGACTTGGTCTTGAATATCTTCGATATGAAAAGTACCGCCATTCGGACGGCTACGCAACAATGCGCGCACCACGGAATGCGTCAGCTGTTCAACTTGTTCGCGCACTCGAGCTGATGCCGCACCTTGACCACCATTCACCGCCAAAAATGCTTTGGTTACTGCAATAGCGATTTTGGATGGCTCAAACGCCACAACAGAACCATTACGACGAATGATTTTGTAATCTGATAATTGGGTTGCCTGAGCGCCACCAACACCACCAGCAACAAAACTGGCAGAAGGGGTCTGATTAATTGCCCCTGCAGGACTCATTCCTGGGTTATTTACTCCAGGTGTTTGGCCTGCTGTCTGTGGATTTGCGTATGTCATGTTACTCCTGCGTATTTATATAGTTATTTGGACAAAATATCGTTAAAAAACAATGGGCTATTGCTAGATTCAAACACTACATCTAGTGTCTCGAAGCGCGTTAGGCACTAAGTATAGGGAAATATTTGGTAATTGGTAAGATTTTTATGACGAAAACTTATCAGTATTTTTACTAAGAGATCGACAATTTTGAGAGGTGTTTTGGTGCACGATTTTTAGCCCTTTTTAGGCAAAGGCTAAAAAAAGTAAGCGTATGCTCACATACAAAAATCAACTAACGAAAAGTCACCCCATAAGGGAGATTTTTTGGAGAAATTTCTGTCTCTTTTTTGAGCTTTTGCCAATCAAAAAAAGGTCCGGGATCGGTTTTTCTGTCAGGAGCAATATCGCTGTGCCCAGCAAATTGAAGATTGGGATAACTGGCAGACAATCTTTTCACTAACGCAGTCAAGGTTTTGTACTGGGCATCCTCAAAAGCAGACTCGCCATCGCCTTCAAACTCGATGCCAATCGAAAAATCATTGCACTTTTCTCTACCCAAAAAAGAAGATACGCCAGCATGCCAAGCTTTATTCAAAGTGGATACAAATTGAATCAACTCCCCCGAACGCGTGATCAAAAAATGGCTCGAAACTTTTTGTCCTGCGATTTCAGCGAAATACGGATGAACATTTGGATCTAATTTGTTCTGAAAAAAATCCACAATGTAATGGCTAGAGTGTTTGTTTTTGAATTCACTTGGCGGCAAACTGATGTGATGTATGACCACTAAATCCGGTTGAATATTTTCTGGTCTCACATCGTAATTTGGTGAGGGTCGCCAATTTGCAAAACCAATCCATCCCGCGATATCGAGCTCATGAAGATGCTCTTCACAACAATAAAAACGCTGTTCAAAAGTGATTGCAGTCGATTGCGGAAGGTGTACGTTGCAATACTGACAAGGCACCATGACTTCTGGCTCGAGAATCTCTGGAGCCTTATCTGACATGGACTTCAGAGCATCCTCTCGATTGAGTTTAGTAGAATTTTTACCTTTTATCCAACGATAAAGTAGGTATACACCGGCGATTAAAAAAAGCCACCGAGCCAAGTCTTATGCTCTCTGAAGAATGACTTCTAAAACAAAACGGCTACCAACATATGCCAACAGCAGAGCGCTGTAAGCGCTTAATACCCAGCGTATTGCTGCTTTACCTCTGAGGCCAACACGCCAACGTGCTAACAATAGACCGCCAAATAACACCCACGAAACTAAAGCAAAAATAGTTTTGTGATCGAATACTAATGGTCTTCCAAAAAACGTTTGGGAGAACAGTAAACCTGAAAACACCGTCAAACTGAGCAACGTAAATCCAACGTAAAGAAAATTAAATAAAAGACTCTCCATCGTCATCAGCGGCGGAAGATCTTCCAACCAATGAGCGACACGACTATCTGGAACGATGGCGAGTTGACGATGGAGCGCCCGATCTTGAATGCTCATTAGCATGGCATGCATAGCAGCCAAACTCAGTAAGCCAACAGAGATGGTTGCCACAATGAAGTGGCCCTTAAACCATGGGTCAGAAACCGCTTTGGGCGAAATCAGGGTTCCTGGAAAAAGACTTGGTAGTAGCGAGCAAACTAATGCAAATAAAACTGCCAGCCAGCGTAAGCTGGAGATCGGCAAAAACCAAGACTGAAACCAATAAGAGGCCAAGCCGACCCAAGCAATTAGCGATAAATCCTGGGCAAATCCAAACACAAACCCCTGCGCTGTAAAGACAGAGTCATGTAATTGAACACCATGAGCCAATAAGGCAAACAAAATGTAGGCTTGTACAAGCCCCACCGAAGCAGCAGACCCTACGCCATCCTTTGACTTTAGGCTCAAAAATGCCAAAAGCAATAGGTAAATTGCTGCGGGGAATAATCCAGAAGCTGAGTGACCTAAAATATCCATCTACAAAGTCTAATCGATAAATGCTTGAGAACCTCACCGACCGCCTATCGCGCGTTGTGAAAACAATGCAGGGTCAGGCTCGCCTAACAGAAGCCAATACAGCGGAAATGTTACGGGAGATCCGCTTAGCCTTACTCGGGGCTGACGTTGCGCTACCTGTTGTGAAGTCTTTGCTAGAGCAAATTAAATTTAAAGCACTTGGTGAAGAGGTTGTCGGCAGCCTTAGTCCTGGGCAGGCACTCGTTGGGGTCGTCCAACGTGAGCTCGCCGCCATCATGCAGGGTGAATCCCAGAGCGGGGAACTGAATTTAGCAACCCAACCTCCTGCCGTGATTTTGATGGCGGGCCTACAAGGTGCTGGTAAAACCACTTCTGTTGGCAAATTAGCCAAATGGCTGCAAGAGAAAAAGAAAAAAAAGGTTCTCACCGTTTCGTGTGACGTATACCGCCCTGCTGCTATCGAGCAGCTAGAAACAGTAACTAAGCAAGTAGGTGCTGAATTCTTTCTTAGTAACGTCGATCAAAAACCCGTCGATATCGCGAGTGCTGCCTTAGATTGGGCACGCCGCCATTACGTTGATGTCGTGATTGTGGATACGGCTGGTCGCTTAGGCGTCGATGAAACACTCATGCAGGAAATCAAATCTTTGCATGCCAACCTCAATCCTATTGAGACGTTATTTGTAGTTGACGCCATGTTGGGTCAAGACGCCGTCAACACTGCTAAAGCGTTTCATGAAGCGCTACCGCTCACTGGAGTAATCCTCACTAAGCTAGATGGCGACTCTCGCGGTGGTGCCGCACTATCGGTACGTCAAGTCACCGGAGTGCCGCTGAAATTTATTGGCGTCGCCGAAAAAATGGATGGCTTAGAAACCTTTGATGCCGAGCGCATGGCAAACCGCATTCTGGGCATGGGCGATATTCTTGCTTTAGTTGAGCAAGCGCAACAGCACGTTGATGTCGCTCAAGCAGAAAAATTAGCCAATAAGATTTCTAAGGGCGGATTTGATCTAGAAGATTTTCGAGATCAATTAATGCAGATGCAAAAGATGGGTGGTATGGCTAGCTTGATGGACAAGCTCCCTAGTCAAGTTGCTCAAGCAGCATCCAAAGCAAACCTCAGCAACGCTGATAAGCAAACAAAACGGATGCGGGGAATCATCGATAGCATGACGCCTCAAGAACGCAGAAAGCCCGAGTTACTCAAAGCTAGTCGTAAGCGTCGTATTGCGGCAGGTTCTGGAGTAGAGGTACAAGAAGTCAATCGTCTGCTTGCTCAATTTGAACAAATGCAAACAATGATGAAGCAATTTAAAGGCGGCAAGATGGCCCGCACTATGGCAGCGATGGCCGCTAAGGGAGCCGCCAAAGGCATTGGCGGACTCTTTAAAAAATAAACCTTATTGATTTTTACTTACTTCTATAAAAGTTAGTTGGCGGTACTCTTCGCCGCCTGAATGGCGGCGATTACCTTTTCTTTGATCTGAGTTAGCGGAATATTTTGTGATTCCGTATCCGTACGTCCCTTAAATTCCACTTGCGCATCCGCCAAACCACGATCACCGATCACCACTCGGAATGGCGCGCCAATCAAATCCCAGTCAGCAAACATCGCGCCTGGACGCTCATTACGGTCATCCAAGATGACATCAATACCAGCCGCAAGTAATTCATCATGTAGTTGATCGCATGCGGCTCTGACAGCCTCGGATTTTTCGTAACCCATTGGGCAAATGACCACCTCGAATGGCGCCATAGAGATAGGCCAAATAATCCCCTTATCGTCATGACCTTGCTCAATAGCTGCACCCAGCAAACGAGTGACGCCAATTCCGTAACAACCCATCACCATGGGTTGTGCTTTACCTTGTTGATCCAAATAAGTGCAGCCCATTGCCTCGGAATAGCGAGTTCCCAATTGGAATACGTGCCCCACTTCAATACCCCGACAAATGTCTACTGCGCCTTTACCATCGGGCGAAGGATCACCCGCTACTGCATTCCGAATATCCAATACCAAAGGTTCTGGTAAGTCACGACCCCAGTTCACACCAGTCAAATGGTGGCCTATATCGTTTGCACCACAAACAAAATCGGCCATATTGGCAACGGTTCGATCAGCAACTACTGTGACACCTTTACTCACACCAACAGGCCCTAGGTAACCTGCTGGGGCATTACATGCTTGCTTGATTTCCGCTTCCGTAGCAAAACGCGACTCAGCCATGCCAGGGACTTTGCTTGCTTTCACTTCATTGAGCTCATGATCACCACGCACTAGCAACATAAAAAGTTTTGCAGGTCCCGCTTCTTGATCAACCGCAAAGAGTAAAGACTTCACGGTTTTCTCAAGCGGGATATTCAAAAACGTTGCCACATCAGCACAGTTTGTCTTATCTGGCGTTGCCACTTTAGCCATCGCCTGGCTTGCAGTGGCTCGCGCGACTATCAGAGAGAGAGATTCCGCTGCCTCTAGATTGGCGGCGTAATCCGAGTTTGGACAATACACAATCGCGTCTTCACCAGTATCGGCAATCACGTGAAACTCTTGACTACAAGAGCCTCCAATAGCCCCGTTATCTGCAGTCACCGCACGGAACTGAAGACCCATTCGCTTGATTATGCGGGTATAGGCATCAAACATGATTTGATAAGATTTTTTTAATCCTTCAGCATCTCGATCAAATGAGTAAGCATCTTTCATGCTGAACTCGCGACCACGCATGATGCCAAAACGTGGGCGACGCTCATCCCGGAACTTTGTTTGGATTTGATAGAAGTTCACGGGCAATTGCTTATAACTTTTAATCTCATTACGAGCTAAATCGGTAATGACTTCTTCAGATGTTGGTTGAATTAAAAAATCACGATCATGACGATCTTTAATACGAAGGAGCTCAGGACCCATTTTTCCCCAACGCCCTGTCTCTTGCCACAATTCAGCTGGCTGAATCATCGGCATCAATAATTCGATTGCGCCAGCACGATTCATCTCCTCGCGAATAATGTTTTCTGCCTTGCGAATTACCTTCAATCCCAATGGCAGATAGTTGTATACGCCAGCACTCAGCTTGCGAATTAAACCCGCACGTACCATGAACTTGTGCGAAACCACCTCAGCGTCAGAGGGGGCTTCTTTTAGCGTAGCGAGAAAGGATTGTGATGCTTTCATGAATGGATATAATCAAATCATTGATTTTAAAGGATTTGGAGCACGATCATGCTTGACCGTGAAGGGTATCGACCCAACGTCGGCATTGTCCTCCTTAACAGCCGTAACGAGGTTTTCTGGGGAAAACGCGTTGGGCAGCATTCGTGGCAGTTCCCGCAGGGCGGGATAACTCATGGCGAGAGTCCTGAGCAAGCGATGTACCGCGAATTGCATGAAGAGGTTGGCTTGCTGCCGGAACATGTCCAAATAATTGGGCGCACTAGGGATTGG
Source organism: Polynucleobacter necessarius (assembly GCF_900095195.1). NCBI lineage: Bacteria > Pseudomonadati > Pseudomonadota > Betaproteobacteria > Burkholderiales > Burkholderiaceae > Polynucleobacter > Polynucleobacter necessarius. Next base: position 129,427 of record NZ_LT606950.1, on the reverse strand, counting down.
CTTCGCTACGATGTCCCTGAGGAGTACTTGCGCCGTCAACATGCTACGCGTGTTCATCGTGCTGCCTATCGGGGGCAAAAACAAATTTGGTTTTTACTGCGATTTATCTGTCTTGATAGCGACATTCAACTACGAGCTACAGAACATCCAGAATTCGATGCATGGCGCTGGGTACCATTCTGGATTCAATTAGATGCCGTCATTGGGTTTAAACGTGAGGTGTATCAACTCGCTCTATCAGAGCTTGCGCGTTACCTTGCTAAAGGCGTTCGCATGCAACAACTCGCATGGGGAACTCCGATTGATCTTCTGCAGTCCTTTTATTCCAGAGGTGATTCAGCTAGCAAAGATATCTCTAAATCGGATAAGCCAAAATCATGAGAAATTCATTAACCAACTTCATAAAAATAATTGCTTGCGTGGTGATTGCCTTGGGTTTATTTGCTTGCGCCGGAGACCCCATTGAAAGCGGGCTAGATCCTTTTGCTCCGATGGTATTCAAAGAAGGCGCAACCAAAATGCCATCCAACCCGCCCAATCCCTCAACCCTACTGCCGTTTTATGTCTCTCAACAAACAATCTTTAAGTTCGCCGTTGACACTGATTCCATTTTGATTGGCCCAGACGGGATAACACACTACATTGTAGTCATCACCAATCCAAGTGGCGGCCAACAAGCACAATACGAAGGCATTCGCTGTGATTCATTTCAATGGCGTCTTTATGGCAACCTCGAAAATAATACTTGGAGAGAAAATCCGCTTTCTAGCTGGAAAACCATTCAGAGTAATGTGCCGAATCGCTACCAAGCAGCACTTGCGCAAGGAGCATTCTGTAATTTCGATACCCAAGAAAAAAATATCAAAACAGTTCTTCAATCACTCAATCCAAGCGGATTTACTGGTGGCACAAAACCAACCAACTCCTTCGGAGTTGAATAAAGATTTACTTGTTAGTCGGCAGCATGGGTAAGGCGTGTACCAATCTTTTCGCCAGTCAAGAGCCCGGTTAATACCTCCGACTCACGGCCGGAGGCAATGACTGTAATTGCACCCGATTGACCGGCAATTTTTGCGGCCAATACCTTCGTTAGCATGCCACCTTTACTAAGTTCGCTTGCAGCAGCACCCGCCATTTTTTCTAAATCAGGATCACCAGCTTTAGCATCCGAGACAAGAGTGGCGCCAGAATTTTGACGAGGGTCAGCAGTATAAAGGCCGCCTTGATCAGTCAGAATGACCAATAAATCCGCTTGAACTAAGTTTGTTACTAAAGCAGCGAGACTATCGTTGTCACCAAATTTAATTTCATCAGTTACGACGGTGTCATTCTCATTAATGATAGGCACGACACCGAGCTTTAACAAAGTATCTAGCGTGCCTTTTGCGTTAGCATTGCGCTCTGTATGCGCCAAGTCGGCATTGGTTAACAGAACTTGTGCGCTTCGCAAATTAAATTGCGCGAAACAACTCTCATATACCTGCACTAAACCCATCTGACCAACCGCTGCAGCAGCTTGCAATTGATGAATTTCTTGTGGGCGCTTTGACCAACCCAAGCGTTGCATGCCTTCAGCAATTGCGCCCGAACTGACCATCAAAACTTCATGACCATTTTTCAACAACCCTGCAATTTGCTTAGCCCACTTCGCTATAGCATCATGATCTAATCCTTCACCATTATTGGTGACTAGGCTAGATCCCACTTTAACAACAATGCGTTTGGTGTGCTTCTGGCTCATAACAAATAAAGAATCTTCTTTTGCTTGGTTTATCAGTTTAATCAGGCGCTTTATCATGACTAGCATCTTGATGCTGCTCTTGATAACGCGGATCTGCTGCACGCTCCTCAGCATCATCGCGATCACGACGCACAGAATCCAAATAGTCTTGCAAGACATAACCTAGCTTTTCGCAACCCATACCCGTGAGGGCTGAGATTTCAAAAACTGGCCCTTGCCACTGAAAGTTCTTTACAAAGTCGGCAACGATTTTTTTACGATCCCCTTCGGGAATCATGTCGACCTTATTTAGCACCAACCAACGTGGCTTCTCTGCTAGAGCCTCGTCATATTTGCGCAATTCATTGACGATCGCATTCGCATCCGCCACTGGATCTACGTTTTCATCAAATGGCGCAAGATCAACCAAATGCAAGAGCACGCCCGTACGCTGTAGATGCCGTAAGAATCGGTGACCCAGACCTGCGCCCTCTGCCGCACCCTCAATTAACCCTGGGATATCGGCAATTACAAAGCTACGCTCATTACCCACCCGCACCACGCCCAAATTCGGATGCAAAGTTGTGAATGGATAGTCCGCAATCTTGGGGCGCGCATTGGATACCGCAGTAATCAACGTCGATTTACCAGCGTTTGGCATTCCCAACAAACCTACGTCAGCCAATACTTTTAATTCCAGTTTGAGTTTGCGACGTTCGCCAGACTTGCCATTGGTTTTTTGACGTGGCGCCCTATTGGTACTACTCTTGAAATGAATATTACCCCAACCACCAACGCCACCCTGGGCCAAACACAACCGCTCACCATGCGTCGTTAAATCGGCGATTGGTTCACCGGTCTCATGATCAGTAATGATGGTGCCTACTGGCATACGCAATTCAATATCGTCACCCGCACGACCATAACAATCAGCGCCTCGACCTGGTTCGCCATTTTTTGCAGTGTGCGTTTTAGCATACCGGTAATCAATAAGTGTATTGATGTTGCGATCAGCAATGGCCCATACACTTCCACCCCTGCCGCCATCACCGCCATCAGGACCACCAAATTCAATAAACTTTTCGCGGCGCATAGAGGCGCTTCCGGCGCCACCTTGGCCGGCAATAACTTCAATGCGTGCTTCGTCTATAAATTTCATAATAAAAAAGGCCTCGCCAAGCGAGGCCTGTTCCTAAGAGTTAAATTCGGATTGGATCTGAATTAAACGGGTCTCAGTCAGGCGCCTTATGAACGAGGCAATACTGAGACTTGGGCCTTCTTCAATGCACCCTTAACGCCAAATTGCACTTGACCGTTAATGAGTGCGAACAAAGTGTGATCTTTACCAATGCCAACGTTAGCGCCTGGATGAACACGTGTGCCACGTTGACGAACGATGATGCTGCCAGCATTAATATGCTCGCCACCAAATACCTTAACGCCTAGGCGTTTCGCCTCTGAGTCGCGGCCATTTCGTGTTGAGCCGCCGCCTTTTTTCTGTGCCATATCTTTCTCCTACCCTGAATTAGGCTTTGATCGTGTTGATCAAAATTTCAGTGAAATTCTGACGATGGCCTTGGTGCTTTTGATAATGCTTGCGACGGCGCATCTTAAAGATTGTCACTTTATCGTGACGTCCTTGGGAGACGACAGTGGCCATCACAGCTGCACCATTAACCAATGGATCACCCAACTTCAGTGAAGCGCCTTCGCCAACGGCGAGGACTTGGTCAAGAGTGATTTCGCTGCCGATTTCCGCTGGTATCTGTTCTATTTTCAATTTTTCGCCAGCAGCAACTTTATACTGTTTGCCACCGGTTTTTATGACCGCGTACATGGTTTGAAACTTCAATTAATATCTACATTTAAGCCAATCCACCCTGGATAAGCTAGGCCTATCATTATATCTTGCATGACCAGCACTGTCAAAATCAATGACTTAGGCCAAATCCTAGCCCCCATTTCCTTAGAATTCAAGGACTTAGATCTGGTCATACGCGAGCGATTAGCCTCAAAAGTTGCTCTAATTGACCAAATCTCCACCTACATCATTCAAGCCGGTGGCAAGCGGGTTAGACCAGCCCTTTTAATGCTAGTAGCCAAGGCCTTAGCCGATGGCAAGCCAACGCCACACACCCTAAAAATGGCTGCTGTAGTGGAATTCATTCACACGGCCACCTTATTGCATGACGATGTAGTGGATGAATCTACCTTAAGACGCGGTCGTGAAACCGCCAATGCCGCTTTTGGCAATGCAGCCAGCGTTTTAGTAGGGGACTTTTTATATTCTCGAGCATTTCAAATGATGGTCGGACCCAATGATTTGCGCGTGATGCAAATTTTGTCCGATGCTACCAACACGATTGCCGAAGGCGAAGTGTTGCAGCTACTCAATATGAATGATCCTGAGGTTGGTGAGGCCAGTTATCTTCAAGTGATTCGCTATAAAACTGCAAAGTTATTTGAGGCCTCTACTGAGCTTGGAGCCATCCTGGCAAATGCTTCAGATATTCATCGTGGGCAGGCAGCCGCGTTTGGTCGCCACATTGGTACCGCATTCCAGCTCATGGATGACTTGCTGGATTACACAGCGAATGCAGCGCAGATGGGGAAAATTGCAGGGGATGATTTACGGGAAGGTAAACCAACCCTACCGCTAATTTATCTTCTCGAAAACGGCACTAACGAAGAACGATTATTAGTACGCGCGGCCATTGAACAAAACCAAGATTTACCGGACGATGTATTTACGCAAATTCTCAGTGCAGTACAACGTTCTGGTGCGCTGGATTACACGCAGGCTGCCGCAAAACGTGAAGCCGATCTTGCCTTGGAATGCATCAATAACTTTCCCAATAATGAAGCTACTGAAGCACTTCGTGACCTATGCATCTACTCGCTTGAACGCCAAACTTAAGCTTCTCAAGGTATTTCAAGTAAGACGCTGACACAAATACAAAAATCAATTTATTTATTTAGGAACTCGTCATGGCTCAATGGCTCAGATTTCAGCATCAAGGACAAGTTTGTTTGGGGCAGGTACAAGGCGATCAAATTGCTGTGTATTCTGGCAATTGATTTCAAAATCCAAAACCAACCGGCGAAACAGTCAAGCTAGCAGATGTCACTATCGACACCCCTGCACGCCGTCCAAAATAGTGGCGATGGTTGATAACTTTCACGCACTGGTCACCAAACTTGAACATGCTGTACCCGCTGAGCCCTTATATTTTTTGAAGGGCAATAACTCCTTCTTAGCAGCGAACCAAGTCATTCGCACACCAAAGTCTTACACTGGCAAAGTAGTTTATGAAGGAGAGCTGGGCATCGTCATTGGCCAGCACATACACGAGGCAACCGAAGCGGAAGCAGCCCAAGCAATTTTTGGCTACACCTGCATCAATGACGTCACGGCCATTGAAATTCTGAATCGCGATCCTGGATATGCTCAATGGACTCGCTCAAAGAGCTTTAATACCTTTGGTGTTTTGGCCCCTACATCATTACTGATATCGATCCCAGCAATCTCACTATTAAAACAATTTTGAGCGAGCAAGAGCGTCAAAATTATCCCGTGGCAGATATGATCTTCCCGCCAGCAAAATTGGTGAGCCTAATTTCTCAAGATGTACCGCTGGAAGCGGGGGACATTATCGCCTGCGGTACATCTGTGGGCGTTTGCTCAATGAAACCGGGTAGTAATGTCAGCATCATTATTGAGGGCGTTGGCAGACTCGATAATCGTTTTGAGTGATCCTGAACCACAAGCTCACCCACTCCTCAAAATAAAAAAACCCTTGCTATGTTCGGTAGCAAGGGTTTTTTAATGCGTGCAATGAAAATTTTTTAGTAGCCCGAAACCGATGGCAATGCCAAACTTCCTTTTGAGGCTTGTACGTTTTCATCCAAATATTTTGTCAAAGCAAATACCGTATTTAAACAAGGGGTTGGTGTTTGAGTAATCTTGCCCAACTCAATGACTGAACCCAAGAGCGCATCAATTTCAAGACTTCTGCCGGCCTCTAAGTCCCGCAACATAGAGGTCTTGTGCTTACCAACCTTCTCCGCTCCAGCAATACGTCGCTCGATATCCACCCGGAAAGTCACGCCAAGTTTCTCAGAGATCGTTTGTGCCTCGGCCATCATATTGCGGGCTAATCCTTTGTGCCCTCCAGAGTACCGTGAGTCAGAGAGCTGATTGGATTGAAGGTCATATTGCCCACAATTTGAGCCAAATCTCAGAGCGAATGTCGTCCAAAATCGGTGACTTAAATCCAGCGGCTGCCATCATTTCAGATATCTTCTGAATACTCTCGGTAGACTTGCCATCCAGCTCACCTAAGGGAAATCGATTTCCCTCCACATGACGAATGACTCCAGGAGCTTGAGTGAACGTTGCGGGATAAACAACGCAACCAATAATATTGTTTGGGTTAATCGCTTTCTTTGCCAATCCACCAGCGTCGACCGTTTCTACAGAATGGTCTTGGTACTCGCCGCCCAACTTTTGGAAATACCACCGTGGAATTCCGTTTTGCATCGGAATCAAAATCGTTTCTGGGCCCATGATCGCAGCTAGATCATCAATGATCGGCTCAACCTGATGCGCCTTGACGGCCAAAATGACAACGTCCGGCGTTTCTGCATCACGAATTTTCTCGACCGCCTTCACTTGAGCAACTAATGGCTCAGGCTGATCGTCCATAATCAACGCCAAGCCGCACTCTTTGATTGCGGCTAAAGTTGCACCACGCGCAACGACGGTGACATCATTACCCACGCGCCAACATGACAGCTAAGTAGCCGCCAATGGCGCCGCCTCCACCGATCACACGGATTTTCATAGGAACTCCACAAGATTAAAAATTTTGAATTAGGAATATTTTAATGTGAATGTTTTGCGGTGCAACAAATAAATTGCCTAATTTTTAAGCAATGTTGGATTTATACCGCTTTCAATTCATCTTTCGGGACTAAGCCGCCCAAAATCATTCCGGCAATGCTGGCCAATAAGCCAGCTAACTGAGGAGGCATGATGGCGTTTGGCGCCAAGATCTCACAACTGATCCAGATGATCAGACCACTAACCACTGCTAGAAGACCGCCCAACGAATTTGCTCTTGACCAGCACACACCAAATGCCAATGGTACAAACGCCGCTACCAACATTACCTTGTATGCACTCTCGACCATTTTAAAAATAGACAGCTCTGAATTAATTGCAAAGAATGTCACTACTACCGCAAAACACAAGACAGTGATGCGCATAATTTTGAGCAAATCATGATCCGATAAGTGCTTAAAAAACCTCTCACAATATTCTCAGCAAAAGTAACCGATGGTGCGAGCAATGTCGCGCTCGCACAACTCTTGATTGCCGAAAGCAATGCGCCAAAAAACATTACCTGCGCAATGAGTGGCGCACGATTCAGAATCAACTTCGGCAAAATCATTTGCGGATCAGTACCTAAGTATTCATTTACCAATCCTGGATTGATGAGCGTGGCTGAATAGGCCATTTACATCGGTACAAACACAAGATGAAATACAACACGCCACCCAGAATGGCGGCATTCACTGCAATATTCACGTTTTTACTGGAGGTAATTCGTTGGAACACGTCTTGCTGCGGAATAGAGCCCAGCATCATCGTGCACAGAGCCGCGACAAAGCCCAAGATAGAGGCTAAATTCATATCGGGCAGAAGTTGCTGCATTGACCAGCTGCTGCGGCATGTTCAATGACTACGCCAATGCCGCCTGTTTGGGTTGTCATTTCCCCGCCGATATACAACATACCAATCACGATGATGATCATTTGAATAAAGTCAGTGATTGCCGCTGACCACATACCGCCAAATAAGGTATAGATCCGTACGCTTGCGGCACCAATCATCATGCCACCAGTTTGAGAAATGCTGCCCTCTGATACTACGTTAAAGACCAAACCAAGTGCTTTAATTTGTGCAGCAACCCAACCCAAGTAGGACACCACAATACAAAGGGTGACTAATACCTCAACAGTGCGGCCATATTTTTTCACGAAAGAAATCGCCGATCGTCAACATTCGACGGTTGTAGAGATGGCGCGCAAAAAACAAACCGACTAAAATTAAACATAGGGAGGATCCAAAAGGGTCGGACACGACCCCGCCCAAGCCCTCTTTTAAAAATGTTGCAGGGATGCCTAACATTGTCTCTGAGCCAAACCAAGTAGCAAACACAGTCGCCGTCACGATTGGCATCGGAAGACTGTGACCTGCCGCTGCAAAGTCAGCGGTATTTTTCACGCGCAAGGCTGCCCATAAGCCGATGCCGACCGATACGACCCAATGAGCGATGACGAACCAAATCAACACGCCCTGTTTCTCCTGTCAGAATTTGGTGAAATTATATGGCTATGTCACTTTTGATACTAAGGAAATAGAGGTTCATTTAGGGCCTGTCTGACATAATTCATTGGTGCAGACACTCGCCCCAAATAATGCCCAGAACCGAGACGCTGATTTAGCCTATCAAAAGGCTATTTTGGGCTCAGTCTCGAGAACATTTGCGCTAACCATCCCCCTACTGCCGCCTGAGGTTGAGAAAGTCGTCGGCAATACATACCTCCTGTGCCGCATCGTCGACACTATCGAAGATGCGGCAGGCTTAAAGCCGGAGGTAAAGCAACAACTGTCTCGATTATTTCTCAACGCAGTTCTAGAAAAATCGGATGTGCAATCATTTGTTAAGCCTTGTCTTACAGAACTCCATGCATACGGCAACCAAGATGAACTGGATTTAATCATCAATACGCCAACGGTCTTGAGAATTCTGCACACTTGCTCGATTCAGGATCGGGCAGCAGTAGCTCGATGCGTTTCCATCATGTCGGAGGGAATGTCGCGCTTTCATGGAAAACAAAATCAGGCGGGGCTAAAGGATCTGGGTGAGTTTGAAGATTACTGCTATGTTGTTGCAGGGGTGGTGGGGGAACTTCTCACAACGATTTTCAGCAATCACTCAAAGGAGTTTTTGAAAAATATTAAGGGACATGAACCGCTTGCTATTGCTTTTGGACAAGCCCTGCAAATAACCAATATTCTGAAAGACTCCCCTGAGGATAGGGCACGCGGAGTCTCTTGGAAGCCGGTTGGTATCAGCCATGCCGCACTACTGCAAATCGCCTATCAAAAACTTCAAGAATCACTGCAATACATCCTGCTGATACCAGAAGGGGATGGCGGAATAAGGCGCTTCTGCTTCTTGGCCTTTGGTCTTGCTGTGATGACTTTGTCAAAAATTGCGAACCGTAAACACTTTGATCACAAAGATGAGGTAAAGCTGACGAGAGCAACCGTGATGACTTTTTACGCTTTTGCGAAAATTGCTGTTAGAAGCAATACATTGATGCAACTCTTTTTTTATATCGCCTCTGGCGCCCTCAGAAGGGCGATCTAATTCTTAAAGCACTCCCTCATGCTTTAGTAGCCAAATCTTGATTTGACGATAAAAACCTGGGGAATCCTCTTTCATAAAGCCCCCAATGCCCTGAGCTGAAATCACCCGATGACATGGAGTAATAAGTGGATAAGGGTTTGCACCACAAGCAGTACCTACTGCTCGTGCGCCGCTTTTAATAGCGCCAGCAATCTCTCCATAGGTTATCGCCTTACCAGCCGGTATTTCACGAACACGCTTCCAAACCCTCTGCTGATGCGCCGTACCCAGCAACTTCATAGGCAATTCAAATTGAAAATCGAGGTTCTTAAAATAGGTCTTGCACTGCCCATCTACCTCTTTAGCAAGATGGTTTTTAGGCGCTGATAAAGCCACGGTTCTTGGAAGATAGTCAATTTTCGACAGCATTAGACTCCCATCAACCATTTCCGTTTGGATTCCCAGGCGCCCAAAAGGAGCTTCAATTACACAGTAATTTGAAATGTCGGTCTTAGGCTGTTTTTGGGATAAAAGCATAGAGAAGATTCTCACACAATTTTGAAAATTAGATGACTAGCCTTTCATCCGAACCAAAGACGATGAATATGGTCTTGAAGAGCCTACTTTGCTATATTGACTTATCCTTCTTATTTGCAGGCAACCCTTATGGATAACTTTTTTGACGATTGGCCACTTTATAGCCAGGCTGCTCTCGTTCTATTTTTGCTGGCACTATCGAGCTTCTTTTCAATGGCAGAAACGAGCATGTTGTCCTCGAATCGCCACCGTCTTAGAGCAATGGCCAATAACGGTAATGCCGGTGCTGCACTAGCAGAGAGACTTCTAAAGCGGATTGATTCCCTTTTGTCGGTATTGTTGATATCCAACAATTTAATTAACACGATTCTTCCCATTTTAGTAACTGGAATCGCCTTACATCTTTTTGGTGAAAGTGGTTTTGTTCTTTCGATTGCGACTCTGGTTGTCGCTTTACTCATCATCATCTTTAGCGAAATCACCCCGAAAGTCATCGGGGCAGCCTTTCCGGAAAAAATCGCTGCCAATGTAGGCTGGCTCATTCTGCCACTCACCTATTTATTTAAGCCACTACTTTGGCTAATTAATAGCTTTGTATCTGGCCTCATGAGAGTTTCGGGCCTGCAGTCCTCTTCAGATAGCAGGACAATGAGCAAAGAAGAGTTGCGAAGCTTGGTCTTGGAATCCAACCGCTTTGTTTCCAATCACTATCGGAATATTTTGCTGAATCTCTTCAATTTAGAAAATATTACCGTTGATGACGTGATGACCCCACGCTCAAAAATCGAAGTGTTAGATCTTTCAAGGCCTATTGATGAAGTGATACAACAGCTGGAGACCTGTTATCACAATAAACTACCCGTCTGTGATGGTGACTCCGAACGTATTGTAGGAATTCTGTCCGTTAAGAAGGCTCTATCCCTACTCGGTGACTCTGATCTTCAGCACGAAGACTTTAGGTCATTAGTTAATGAGCCCTACTTTATTCCCAGCGGCACTCCAGTCTTGCAACAAATGCAGTTTTTTCAAGACAATCAGCAACGTTTGAGTTTGGTTGTCAATGAGTACGGAGAAGTGCTTGGTCTCGTGACTTTTGAAGATATTGTGGAAGAGCTTATTGGTGAATTTACAACCTCTTTCTCTAGTCTCTCAACTGATCCCCGTTGGTTGGCTGACGGCACTTACATTGCCAACGGTAGCGCGTCCTTACGCGACCTTAATCGTCTTCTCAATTTGGAATTGCCATTAGATGGGCCCAAAACCTTAAATGGTCTCATTCTAGAAAGACTCGAAGCCATTCCAGATCATGATGTCAGCATCAAAATCGCCGGCATTGTTATGGAAATTGTGCAGTTTGATGATCAAGGAATAAAGACCGTCAAACTGTATCGCCCTGCACCTGATCAGATTCAGGATTGAGCATCCCCCATAACGATTCACTAATCATTCGGACCTGGTTTGAGATTGCAGCCCATGCACTTGAAGCCAGGGCAAGCGATATTCATGTTGAGGCTTATCCCCTAGAGACTCAAGTTCGCATTCTGGTGGATGGCTTATTACGAATTCAGTCAAAGCATCCTATAGAGTTTCATGAACGCCTCATCACGCGTATAAAAATATTAGCGCGTTTAGATATCGCCGAAAAACACATTCCACAAGATGGTCGCTTAAGTATTAGTTGTGATTTTTTCAGACCAGATGTCGACTGTCGAGTTTCGGCATTACCAACATTACATAGTGAAAAAGCCGTCATTCGGATATTGCCCAATCGATTAGAGGAATTGAATTTAGAGTCGATTGGATTATTGCCAGAGCAGCTTGAAATCTTGCGCAATGCAATTGCAAAACCTAACGGCTTGATTTTAGTAACCGGTCCAACGGGTAGCGCAAGTCACGAACACTCTATAGTTGCCTGAGCGCATTGAATCAAGAACATCGCAACCTTTGTTCAATTGAAGATTCCATTGAGATTCGCCTTCCAAGCGTGAATCAAGCGGCTTACCATCCGCGTGCTGGCTTGGATTTTCCAACTATCATCAAAGCATTACTCAGACAAGATCCCGATGTGATCATGAGTGGTGAAATTCGGGATAGCGCAACGGCGCAACTTGCTATTTAAGCAGCCAAAACTGGGCATCTGGTTTTAACTACACTACATACTCGCAACGCTCTAGGCGCTCTAGCGCGCCTACAAAGCTTGGGAATTGATCGAGAGTCTTTGGAGCGCTGCTTACATTCTGTGAGTTCTCAACGATTAGTGCGTATGCGTTGTTCGCATTGCAATACTTTGGATATACATTACGCAAGAGCTTCCTCTGAGTCGTACAATTACTGTGATGGGTATGGCTACTTTGGCCGCATTGGTATTCATGAGGTCTTGAATCTTCTCGCTTACAAAGAACGTTATATCAATGGAGTTTTTACGTTCCACTACTAGGAAGACTTTTTCGTTTAGCCACGTTGACGCACTGGTGCCGAACTCTCGCACATCTACTAAATTGTGGCTTACCCCTTCCAGATGCCTTGCGTGTTACAGCATATTCATCTAATCATTCGCTTAGTCACAATTTGAGTGCGGAAGTATTCAAACACTTAACCAGAGGATGGCCCTTGGGCGAAGCTTTAAAAAGGGCAGATCCTAAAACTTTTCTATTTGATGAAGAAACACATTGCAATTACTACATATCGCCGCAGAAGGTGGCTTTCTAGCGCAAATGCTCAGTAAGCGTGCTAATACGCTAGCATCACAACTTCGCCATCGACTCAATAATCTGAGTCAAACTCTAGAGCCCTTGCTCATTATTTTGGTTGGCGTCATTATTGGTGGACTCGTTATCGTTCTGTATCTTCCAATTTTTCAAATGGGCCAAATCATTTGATGCTTACATTTTCTGCGTTCGACTTAGTACATATCCTGGCGATCCTGATACTGCTTTATCTAGCCTATGTCGACCTATTAACATTTCGGCTACCCGATGTCATCACCATTCCATTTGCTGCAGTAGGACTCCTTTTAAACTATTTACCCAATTTGGGTTTTACAGATTTTTTAAATGCAATTTTGGGCTCTATATTTGGATACTTTCTAATCTGGGGCCTAAATACCCTCTATCGATGGATCAAAAAGCCAAATGCCATTGGCATGGGTGATGCGAAGCTGCTGGGTGCCCTTGGAGCATGGCTTGGACTAAGCTCCCTGCCAAGCATTCTTTTCATAGCGTCGGTTACTGGACTCATTGGAGGCCTTCTCTGGCTCAGAGTAAAAAAACAATCCTTACAATCCGCCATTCCTTTTGGACCTTTTCTTGCCATTGCTGGCATCATTGAGTTGTTATGTCCACAATTCATTCAAACACTCATACTGAATCATCTGATTTAAGCGGACTAAAAGGTCAATTACCTCTAGTTGGCCTAACTGGAGGCATCGGCTCAGGAAAATCTGTGGTGAGCGATCTACTTGGCAAGCTCGGGGCGGGAGTTGTGGATACCGATCGGATTGCGCATCAGATCACCGCACCCCACGGTTTAGCAATTCCAGCCATAGAGATGCAGTTTGGTCGGGGCTATATTGATGCCAACGGCGCTTTAGATAGGTCCAAGATGCGGACCTTGGTCTTTGGCAATCCGGATGCCAGAAAAACCTTGGAGGCCATTACACACCCCCTGATTCGTCAAGAAACGATCAAGCAAGCAAAGGACTTGGTAGCTCATGGGGCGCCTTATTTAGGCTTTGCTGTTCCCCTTCTAATTGAATCGATGTCCTGGCGCAGTCTCATCGACCTCCTTGTAGTCGTAGATTGCCCAGAAGAGACCCAAATAACCAGAGTGATGCAGCGCAGCAATTTACCCAGAGAGGAAGTTGAAAGAGTTCTGCAGGCCCAAGCAACCCGAGAAGATCGCCTTGCTGTTGCTGACGTGGTCATTCAAAACCAAGGGAGTCTTACAACATTAGAGGGCGAAGTAAATCTCTTGCACCAAAAAATCCTGAAGATTCAGAAAGATCTACTCGGTTCGTCATAGAATATGGGCTTGTGATTGTCTACGAATACCCCTTCAATGAATTAGTTCGAAGCATGCTTCGACTGGAGTATTTGTTCGCCCGCTTTAATCATTTTGTTCGCCCGGATGATCCAGAACTTCACCACAATGCCATCTCTATGTTGTTCGATCTGGGCAATATTGGCGCCCGTGGCGATATTAAATCTCTTTTACTAAAAGAATTTGAGCGTCAAAAGCACGCACTCAACGGACTCAAATCCTCTCAAAAGGTAGATCAAGAGGCGCTTTCTCAAACCTTAGATGAGATTGATACTGTCGCAACCAAAATTAATCAATCTGCTGGCAGACCAAATCTCGCTATCTCTGATAGTGAATGGTTAAATGGTATTCGTACACGCTTAAATATTCCTGGTGGTACAAGCCCAATCGATCTACCGAGTTATCATGCCTGGAAAAATAGTCCATCTACCGAACGTCGCACATTATTAGAAAATTTTGTTCGTCCGTTATTGCCATGGCAAGATGCTTGTCAATTATTTCTGCGTTTATTACGTCAGTCTGGCGAAGCAAAAGATGTTGTCGCTCATAGCGGATCATTCCAACAAGTGCCCTCAGGAAAAATTTATCAATTGATGCGCATTGCCGTTGAAGATGACACGCTATTCTCTGAAATCAGCGCAAATAAATATCTCCTGTCCGTCCGTTTTATGCAATCGGATCGAGACAAAAAGCCGCAACCCGCTAACAAGGATGTATCCTTCAAATTAACCCTCTGCCAGTTCTAGGGTAAAAAGGCTTTAAGCCTCTCCAGCATTGGCCATGCGGCTGGTAACAACGGTTCGACACTAGGCTTTTCTGCACCGGAAACTCCCAAGAAAGCGCCTGTCCCTCACACCCCTTTGGATCGCCTTTCCAGTCTCGAATGAGACTGACATGGAGGCGTACATAAGCATGCGGGTAATCATGCTCCAAAAGCATTAATTCTTCACTCGATTGAATCTTGATCCCCAGCTCTTCTTGTAATTCTCGCTTGAGCGCATCAAAAACCGTTTCGCCTTTTTCAATCTTTCCGCCCGGCACTTCCCAATAACCAGCATACGGTTTTCCCTCAGGTCGTTGCCCCAAGAGAAATCGACCAGATTGATCTAGCAAAATTCCCGCGGCTACTTCAGTAACCGGTCGCGCATCTTTGTTCACAGATAGGAGTTCGCTTAATTTGATAATTTAGGCATGTGAGCCAGCCCAATGCTTAGCAAACTGCCAGGCAACGCGACCAGAACGAGATCCGCGCTCTAACGCCCAAACTAATGCTTCAGAACGGGCCGCCTCAATTTGAGTGGATGTCAAGCCAAAGCGGGCTAACCAATGCGCAACGATTGCGAGATATTCATCTTGCTTGGGTGGATAAAACGATAGCCACAAACCAAAGCGTTCTGATAGGGAGATTTTTTCCTCCACCACTTCACCTGGATGAATCTCTCCATCATCACTATGGACATACCCCTCGTTATCTTTCATGTACTCCGGCAACAGGTGGCGCCGATTGGATGTGGCATAAATCAAAATATTGTCGACTTGCGCTAAAACTAAGCCATCAAATGCCGATTTCATGGCCTTGTAGCCCGATTCCCCATCCTCAAACGAGAGGTCATCGCAGAAAATAATGAAGCGCTCAGGACGCTCCGCCAATATCTCGGTGATATCGGCTAAATCCGCCAAATGCTCCTTCTCCACTTCGACCAAACGCAATCCCTGACTAGCGAACTCGTGAAGGCTTGCTTTAATCAACGACGATTTACCGGTTCCTCTTGCCCCCGTCAGAAGAATATTGTTAGCAGGCCTTTTTAGAATGAAATTTTTAGTGTTGTCACGTATTGCATCTCGTTGGCGATCAATATTCTGCAAATCTTCGAACATGATGTCTGAGACATGCTTTACTGGCTGCAAAAAACCAATGCTGCCAAAAATACTATCTCTTCTGCGCCACCGAAATGCTGTCGAGGACTGCCATTGTTCAGCACTAAGTGGTTTGGGCAAGAAAGTCTCTAAATGCTCTAGTAGACGGTCTAGTTTTTGATTCATAAAATTAATAATGGTTAAGAACGATAGTCTGCATTGATTGATACATAATCATGCGACAAATCACACGTCCATAATGTTTGAGTGGCGGAGCCGCGCCCCAAATCAATCTTGATTGTAATTTCAGGCTCCTGCATCACTCTCTGGCCGTCCGCCTCTTGATAACTTGGGTTACGCCCGCCATTTTTAGCAACCCAAACATCACCGAGCCACATTTGAACACGATTAACATCGAGGTCCTTAATGCCGGCATAGCCAATTGCCGCCAAGATTCGACCCAGATTGGGATCGCTTGCAAAGAAAGCGGTTTTGACTAGTGGAGAATGTGCTACTGCCTTAGCCACCAAACGGCATTCTTCAGTCGTTTTGCCGCCAACAACGTCAATCGTCATAAACTTGGTAGCACCCTCACCATCTCGCACAATCATTTGCGCTAACTTTCTTGCCAAATCAATCAACGCAGCACGGACTACAGCGTACAGAGGATCTTGCTTTGACTGAATTTGCACCGATGACTGGCTGGTAGCCATAAAAATGAAAGAGTCATTCGTTGAAGTATCACCATCAATAGTGATGGCATTAAATGACAGATCCGCAACCTCTTTAGTTAAGTCATTCAATAGACCAGGCGCAAAACCAACATCGGTAGCAATAAAGCCCAACATCGTTGCCATATTGGGATGAATCATTCCAGCGCCTTTACAGATCCCTGTTAAAACAATATCGCCTAATGGGGTGCCAATCGTTTGTGAGCTAGCTTTTGGTTGGGTATCCGTAGTCATGATCGCTTCAGCAGCATCGAACCAATTGTCATTACTTAAGTTGGCAACTGCTTTTGGTAAGGCGCTAACAATTTTTTGAATCGGCAAAGGCTCGAGAATCACGCCTGTAGAAAATGGCAAGATCTGCTCTGGGTAGATATTGAGATCTTTTGCCAAAGCGGCACAAGTTTCCAAAGCATGCTTCATACCCTGCTCGCCAGTCCCTGCATTAGCATTGCCCGTATTCACGACTAGCGCCCGAATTTCACCATCGCGACCCTCTTGAGCTAAATGTTCGCGGCAAACCTGAACCGGTGCAGCACAAAAACGGTTCAAGGTAAAAACACCAGCTACCTGAGATCCAGGCGCCAAAGTCATGACTAGCAAATCCTTACGGTTCGCCTTTTTGATGCCGGCTTCGGCGATACCCATTTCAAAACCCTTTACAGGCTCTAAATCGGATTTTTTTGGTAGAGGTAAATTTACGGTCATAGTTTTGTCATTGTAGAGGACGGATAAAAACAAAGCGCGCCATGATTTGGCGCGCTTTGTAGCCTACAAAAGAGCGGATCGGCCAGTCGATATCAGACTTTAACTGGAAGCTCGCGTATGCGTTTGCCAGTGGCTGCAGCAATAGCATTTGCTAGAGCAGGCGCCACTAAAGGAACTCCAACCTCACCCAAACCGCCCGGCTTCTCCTGGCTTGGAATCAAATGCACATCAATTACAGGAACCTGGTTTTGACGCAAGCTAGGATAATTATTGAAGTTTGTTTGCTGAACTCGGCCATTTTCTATGGTGATTGCATTATTTAAGACGGCACTTAATCCATAAATGACGCCTCCAGTAAGCTGGGCTCTAGCTTGATCGGGATGAACGGTAATGCCACAGTCTGAGACAAATGTGATCTTTTTCACTCTAGTCTCAGGTGCCGTAGTATCTAACTCGATCACGCAAGCGGAACACATGTCATAGCACTTCATTTGCGCCACGCCAAAGCGTTTGCTACCGGCGGTGTATCCCGATTTCTTCACAGCGGTTTCGAGAACATTTTTCGCTCTTGGATGTTTGCTTAGGGAAGCAAGCCGGAAAGCCACAGGATCTTTACTAGCAGCAGTTGCCGCTTCGTCCACAAAGCTCTCAATCGCAAACGCATTTAACGCATTACTGACTGAACGCCAATACCCAACCCTGACACACGTATCGGTAATGACGTTTGTGATTTCCAAATTGGGAATGTCATAAGTGAGATTGTTTGAACCTTCCACCATGAAAGGATCGAAACCATCTTTCACAAAACCTGGGAAAGCTCTGGTGGTCACAGACTGCGAAACCATTTTTGCTTTCATGGTGCTCAATTGAGCATTGGCACCAAGAACTCCATCAACTTTATGAATGCTCGTCGGGCGATAGAAGTCATGCTGAATATCATCTTCTTTGGTCCAAAGCATCTTGACAGGCATGCCCGCAGCCTTTGAAATTTCAGCCGCCTGACGAATGAAATCCAATTCCAATTTGCGACCAAAACCACCACCCAAGAACGTTGTCTCAATCGTGACATCCTCCGGCTTCACGCCAGCTGCAGCTGCAGCTTGGCCGCCTTGTTGGAACTGAATGGGGCCAATAATTCTGCACTTGCCATTGGAAACATCGGCTGAACAATTAACAGGCTCCATAGTGGAGTGCGCTAAATACGGCAAAAAGTATTGCGCACTGAGAGCTTTGCCATTCGGGACAGTTGCACTAACGTTGCCAGCTGTTTTGATCACAGCGCCCTTTTGGGATAAACCCGCCTCAAGAGATTTACGCACCACTGCAGTACTCAAATTGGCATTCGGGCCCTCATTCCAAGTAATTTTTAACGCATCTCTTCCCTTGCGCGCCGCATAAAAATCTTTTGCCAACACTTGCCACGCCATCAGAAATCTGGACAACCTTAAGAACCCCAGAAACTTTCAAAGCGGCGCTCGCATCATATGCACTTGGTGTTCCACCAATCACGGGGCATTGCGCCAGAGATGCAATTGCCATACCTGGAATCTTGACATCGATTCCGTATACCGCCTTACCAGATACTTTGGCGGGAGTATCAAGACGTCGCATTATCTCTTTACCAATCACCATAAAATTGGCCGGTGACTTCAGTGTTGGCTTCTCTGGTAAAGGTAATTTGGCAGCGTCAGCCGCTAATTCACCATAGGTTGCGGATTTGCCACTAGCATGAGGACTTTGCCATTCATTGCCTTGCAATCAGTGACTGGTATATTCCAACGTTGCGCTGCCGCTTGCACGAGAACTGAGCGAGTTGCTGCGCCGGCAGTTCTGAGCTTGTCAAAAGCCTCACGTACCGAGGTAGAGCCGCCAGTAATTTGGCCACCCAACATCGCATTGATATAAACCGGGGCAACACCAGCGATTTCAAACTTAATCATGGAAAGCGGTAGATTGATTTCCTTGGCAAGCAATGCAAGCATAGATGTGTATACGTCTTGCCCCATTTCTGAACGAGCACAAATCAATGTAATTTGATTGCCTGGGGTAATTTGAGTCCAAGCATTTGCTAATGCTGGCTTTTCAGCAATTCCCGTTGCAGCTTCGCTGGTTAGTGGTAGATACATACCAAGTACAAAAGCTCCCCCAAGAGCAGTACTTGGCTGGATAAACTGACGACGGCTTTGGTTTTTTAATGAGTGTTCATATTTATCCCCTTAGGCCAATTTATCAGCAGCACGTTTAACTGCCTTTTCAATCCGGGAATAGGCTCCGCAACGACAAATATTGCCACTCATGGCATTCTTAATATCATGGCTATTCGGCTTCTTGTTTTTAGCTAAAAGATCTGCGGCGGACACCATCTGGCCAGTTTGGCAGTAACCGCACTGAGGCACATCAAATTCAGTCCAGGCATCTTGCAATGCTTTCCAGACCTTAGCAGGCAAACCCTCCAAGGTAGTCACTTTTTTACCAGCAGCCGCAGATACTGGGGTCGAGCACGAACGAATGGCTGCTCCATCTAGATGAACAGTACAGGCACCACAAAGCGCCGCACCGCAACCATACTTCGGACTAGTGATATCTAAATGATCTCGTAAGACCCAAAGAATTGGCGTTTCTGCATCACCATCAAATTAACGGTCTTACCGTTAAGCGTAAACGTTACGGCCATAACATCCCCTTAGCAGCATGAATAAATAGGAAGTACTTTTATATCTTCAAATCATGACAGATCTAGCTATTTTCAGTGCATAAAACTGACTAGAGATTCCACCAAGAAAAATGGCAGATAAATCTGAGCCATACACATAAACTGATTAAGAATTTGATTGCTAGGCCAATGCACCGCAACAATTTTTATATTTCTTGCCGCTACCGCATGAACAAGGGTCGTTGCGACCAATCTTTGGACCCGTTCGAACAGGTGCAAGCTGAATATCTAAAGCGGCACCGCGATCACCAGTAGAGCCAGCCACCTCCAAATCGGCATCAGCATGCTGATATTGAAGATCTTTTAATTTCGCTAGATCCTCATTCATAGACTCAGAAGCTTGGTCTAATTCGCTTGCGCTCCGAATTTGTACTGTCATGATGCTCTTCACAACATCATTCTTGATGACATTCAAGAGTTCACCATACAACTCAAAGGCTTCGCGACGGTACTCTTGCTTAGGATCTTTTTGAGCGTAGCCACGAAGGTGAATGCCTTGGCGTAAATGATCAAGGGCGGCCAAATGCTCACGCCAGTGAGTATCTACGCTATATAAAAGAACGGAGCGCTCAAAGCCCGCAAAGGACTCGCGCCCGACCATCTCAACCTTAGCATCGTATGCCTCTTTTGCAGCATTGAGCACTCGATCAACGATTTCAGTGTCGTCAATACTCGCAGCAGACTCAACCCATTTTTGCAAATCAACTGTCAGACCCCATTCATTAGCCAAGACATTTTCTAGTCCAGGTAAGCCCCACTGCTCTTCCATGGATTCATGGGGAACATAGAACGAACAAACCGAACGCAAAACATCTTCACGCAAATTCGCAATTAACTCACCGATATCCTTGCTCTCAAGAACTTCGTTTCTGAGGCGATACGTTTCTTTACGCTGATCATTGGCAACGTCATCGTACTCAAGCAACTGCTTACGAATATCGAAGTTTCGGCCTTCAACCTTACGTTGTGCAGACTCAATCGAGCGGGTCACCATGCCCGCTTCAATAGGCTCGCCGTCAGGCATCTTTAAACGTTCCATTACGGCACGTAAGCGATCGCCAGCAAAGATGCGCAGTAATGGATCGTCAAGGGATAAGTAAAAGCGTGAAGATCCCGGATCGCCTTGACGGCCCGAGCGGCCCCTCAGCTGATTATCGATTCGGCGACTCTCATGACGCTCAGTACCAATAATATGTAAACCACCAGCAGCAAGCACTTGATCATGAATGCTTTGCCATTCATCTTGAAGTTGCTTAATCTTTGCTGCCTTCTCGGAATCGTTTAGGCTCTCATCAGCCTCGATCAGAGAGGATTGCTTACTGACATTACCGCCAAGCACGATGTCAGTACCACGACCAGCCATGTTGGTAGCAATCGTGATCATTTTGGGACGACCTGCTTGAGCGATAATTTCCGCTTCACGAGCATGCTGTTTAGCATTCAACACTTGGTGAGGTAATTTGCGCTTATCAAGCAAACCCGAAATCAATTCGGAGTTTTCAATCGATGTTGTACCCACCAATACTGGTTGACCATGTTGATAGCAATCCTCAATATCCTTGATCACGGCGTCATAACGCTCACGTGAAGACTTGTAAATTTGATCTTGCTTGTCTTTTCTCTGGCTGATGCGGTTTGGCGATATGACCACGGTTTCAAGGTTGTAAATTTCCTTGAATTCGTAGGCCTCTGTGTCCGCGGTACCTGTCATACCAGCTAATTTTCCGTACATCCGGAAATAATTTTGGAAAGTGATGGTTGCCAGTGTCTGATTCTCATTCTGAATCGGCACTCCTTCCTTGGCCTCAACTGCTTGATGCAAACCATCAGACCAACGACGACCCTGCATTAAACGACCAGTGAACTCATCAACAATAATGACTTCTTTGTTTTGCACCACATAATGTTGATCGCGGTTGTACAAAGTGTGTGCACGAAGAGCTGCATACACATGATGCATTAGGGTAATGGTTTGCGGCGAGTAAAGCGAATCGCCCTCATTTAAGGCGCCAATCTGCACCAAAATTTGTTCGGCCTTATCATGACCTTGCTCAGTTAAATATACCTGCTGAGATTTCTCGTCTACCCAGTAATCGCCAGGCTTCTCAACACCTGTGCCATCAGCTTTTTCTTCCCCGATTTGACGCTCCAGATGCGCAGGAAGTTGATTAATTTTGATGTAGAGATCGGTATGATCATCAGCCTGACCAGAAATAATCAGGGGGGTACGCGCTTCATCAATCAAAATGGAGTCGACTTCGTCGACGATGGCATACGCTAAACCACGTTGAACGCGTTGATCCAAGTCTTGGACCATGTTATCGCGCAAATAATCAAATCCAAATTCATTATTGGTGCCGTATGTAATATCGGCAGCATATGCCTCTTGTTTTGTTTTGTGATCCATCTGTGACAGATTCACGCCAACTTTCATGCCTAAAAAGTTATATAGCTTTGACATCCACTCAGCATCACGTTGCGCCAAATAATCATTAACGGTAACAACGTGAACGCCTTTTCCAGTCAAGGCATTTAAATACACTGAAAGCGTAGCGGTTAAGGTCTTGCCCTCACCCGTTCCCATTTCAGCAATCTTGCCTTGATGAAGGGCTAGACCACCCATGAGCTGCGCATCAAAGTGACGCATTTTCATAACGCGTACGCTGGCTTCACGGACTACGGCAAATGCCTCGGGCGCAATATCGTCTAAAGATTCACCAGCGGCTAAGCGGGACTTAAATTCAGCAGTTTTCGCTGCAAGTGCGGCATCATCCAATGCCTTTAGGCTTGGCTCAAGGGCGCCGACCTTGGCGACCACTTTGCGATACTGTTTCAAGAGGCGGTCGTTACGACTGCCGACCAGGGTTTTAAGAAGACCGATTACCACGGGATATAGAGGAAAATGAAGACCTTGAGTTTATCACTCGCAAGCCCATTTTTTATGAACTTTACACCCAAACCGTCTCGCAAGCATGTAGCCCATGAATGGCTGGATTACCTACGCGAATCCAATGGTCTTGGGGGGATTTTGGCCAAAACAGAAGATCTTGCCAAACTCAAAGCCACCGTAAAGTTAACGTTGGCAAAAGTAGGGCTGGAGCACCTCAGCTCGAAAATCGAAGCCGGCTGGCGCTCCAGCGGCCAAAATGATCTGTTTTTGCTTGTTCAAAGCGCTAGCACTGCAAACCGCCTTCAGCAAAATTTACCTACTTTAATCAATGAGTTAGCTAAATTAGGTCTGAGCTGCAGCACCGTTAAAGTCAAGATTAAGCCATCGAGTGCATCCTGGGAGGTAAGGCCACGCATCAGCAACGAAGCACACCAGAGACCCAAAGGACTCAATGCCATTGCTAAAAAATCATGGGAAGAGTTGCTAGAAAAACTTGCACCAGATTCTGAATTGCGAAAAACCATCGAGCGCTTACTTCGCAATCAGCCAAAGTGAATTACTCACTTCTATCTAAAAGAAAAGGGGCTGGTTTTCTTGAGAATACGCTTCGGGCGCTTTATTTTCTGCGAACGTACTAATTTCGTACGAGTTTGAATCTTCGAGCAACTTGCGAAGCAATGCGTTATTAAGGGCATGACCTGATTTCTCGGCAACATACGCACCCACAATAGGGTGGCCAACTAAATATAGATCGCCAATCGCATCCAAAATCTTGTGACGCACAAACTCATCTTCATAACGAAACTCTTCGTTATTTAAAATTCGATGTTCATCCAACACAATGGCGTTATCTAAACTACCGCCTCGAGCAAGACCCATTTCTCTCAAAGCCTCTACTTCGTGGGCAAAGCCAAAAGTGCGCGCACGACCAATCTCACTTCGATAAGCATGCTCCGCAAAATCGACCACAAAACGCTGGCCAGTTTTGTCTACGGCAGGGTGTTTAAAGTCAATTGTGAAATCCAATTTAAATCCAAAGAATGGCTCTAAACGGGCAAGTTTGTCACCCTCACGAACTTCGACTGGTTTTTTGATAACAACAAATTGGCGTGGCGACTCTTGTTCAACAATGCCTGCTGACTCGATTAAGAACAAAAATGGGGCGGCACTCCCATCCATGATGGGAACCTCTTCACCATCAAGTTCAATCGACAAATTATCCAATCCCAGACCTGCACAAGCAGAGAGCAGGTGCTCCACCGTCGACACTCTCACGCCATCTTTTTGAATGACCGAGGCCAAACGCGTATCGCATACCGCCAAAGCAGTCGCTGGAACAACAGACTGCTCATGGGTGTCAACGCGTACAAACTGAACCCCAGAATTGGCTGGGGCAGGCTTGATTGAGATGGTGACTTTGCGTCCTGAGTGCAAGCCAATACCTACGGTTTTCATCGGTGTGGCAATGGTTCGTTGCTTCATCATGTGCGAGTCTTTATTTAGGAATGTTTATTTAAAAAAAATTACAGCTTTTTTAATATAGAAGCGGCATCACTGACTTCGAATTTGCCAGGAGCTTCGCGATCTAAGCTTTTAACGACGCCATCTTCCACAATCATGGCATAACGATCTGAGCGAACACCCAAACCGCGTGCCGTTAAATCCAACTCTAAACCCACTTTTTTGGTGAACTCACCATCACCATCACCAAACATACGAATCTTGTTTCCCACCTTTTGATCGCGTCCCCATGCACCCATTACAAAAGGATCATTCACAGAAATACACCAAATTTCATCAACGCCCTTGGCTTTAATGGCATCGCCGTGCTCAACATAGCCTGGAACATGCTTTGCAGAGCAGGTTGGTGTAAATGCGCCTGGAAGCGCAAAAATCACAATCTTTTTACCTGCCGTTAGTTTTTCGACTTCAAAAGCATTTGGACCTAAAGAACAACCCTCAGTCTCTTCGTTAATAAATTCATACAGCGTGGCATTTGGTAATTTTTGTCCAACAGCAATCATGATGTCTCCAATAGGAAATTGTTAGTAAGGATGCTAACGCAAGCGCGGGATTCGTCGTCCGGAGGGGCGGCGCGCTGGCATTTCGCAATAGCCTATTGTATTGAGCTGTCAATTAATCTGCTTGCTTACGCAAAAACGCAGGGATTTCATAGTAATCGGCCCCTTTATCCAGCAAGGTTTTTGCTTGAGGAGAGCTATCTGCGCCTAATGTAGGTGCAGCAACCATTTCACGAAAGCTACGAAACACGCGTGGCAAATCATACTGACTGTAGTCAACCCCACTGCTTGCTGGTTGTGCTGCCGCAGGTGCGCCTGCTGAACCCATTAAAGCCATGCCAGAAATAGTATTCAATGCTGAATCTAAGCTTACTTTACTGATTGCAGCAGATGCGCTTGCTAAAGCAAACGTATTGAGATCAGCCATGGTAGGAATAGCATCATGCGTACCAGTAGCTTGTCTCCAGACTACTTCAGGTTGATTTGCTTTGCAAGCTTGTGGCTTATTTAATCCTGTAGCAACTACCGTTACACGCAATGCGTCACCCAAGCTCTCGTCATACACAGTACCGAAGATTACGGCTGCATCATCCGCTGCGTAGCCACGGATTGCAGCCATCACTTCGCGAGTTTCTGAAAGCTTCAATGAACGGCTAGCAGTAATATTGACCAACACACCACGTACGCCTGATAAATCAACACCATCAAGCAATGGAGAGGCTACTGCCGCTTCAGCGGCCAAGCGTGCACGATCCATACCAGAAACAGTCGCTGTACCCATCATTGCCTTACCCTGCTCACCCATTACAGTCTTCACGTCTTCAAAGTCAACGTTGATTAAACCCTGAACATTGATGATCTCGGCGATACCAGAAACCGCGTTGTGTAATACATCATCGGCACACGCAAATGCCTTATCAAACTCAGCATCCTTACCCATGACATCAAATAGTTTTTCATTGAGAACCTCAATCAATGAGTCCACATATGACTCAAGTTCAGCGGCTCCATTTTCCGCAACTTTTAAACGCTTCACGCCTTCAAAGTCAAATGGTTTGCTAATCACACCAACCGTCAGAATGCCCATATCCATCGCTACTTGAGCAACGATTGGAGCAGCACCAGTTCCTGTGCCGCGCCACCCATGCCAGCGGTGATGAACACCATATGAGCGCCCTGCAATACATTCGCAATGCGTTCTCGCGCTTCTTCCGCAGAAGCTGCACCGATTTCAGGTTTTGCACCAGCACCTAATCCGCTAGAGCCCAGTTGCAAATTCACAGATGCCTCAGAGCGCTGTAATGCGCCAGCATCGGTGTTCATGCAAATGAACTCTACGCCATTAACACCACGACGGATCATGTGCTGGACAGCATTGCCACCAGCTCCACCGACACCAACCACTTTAATAATGGTTTTGCCAGCTGTTTCTTAATCTAACATTTCAAATTCCATATACCCTCCTAGGTAAAAAAACATACTACGTTGACGACGACGAAAAAAACTTAAAAATTTCCTGCAAACCATTCCTTCATGCGCGAGATCACGCCTTGTAACGCGCCTGATTGAGAAACACGACGACCGCGCAATAACTGCGCTTGACCTTCCATTAATAAACCGATACTGGTTGCAAACCGTGGGCTACGCAACACTTCATGCAAATGGCCACGATACTCAGGAGTGCCGATGCGAGCCGGTCTCAAAAACACTTGTTCAGCAAGTTCAACCATTCCCGGCATCAATGAAGTACCACCAGTCAGAACGATTCCGGAAGAAACCATGTCTTCATAACCAGAGTCCCGAACCACCCCCCTCACTAAAGTGAAGAGTTCTTCAACACGTGGCTCGGTCACCGCTGCTAAGGCTTGTTTTGACATAGGACGTGGCTCACGATCGCCCACCCCCGGCACATCAATCATGGCTGCTGGGTCTGCCATTTCTTGACGGGCAATGCCATGAGCGATCTTTAAATCTTCCGCATCAATCGTGGGGGTACGCAATGCCATTGCAATGTCATTCGTAATTTGATCACCGGCTATCGGAATCACTGCGGTATGACGAATCGACCCTTGACAATAGATAGCAATATCCGTGGTCCCGCTACCAATATCCACCAATACCACCCCAAGCTCTTTTTCATCTTCGGTTAGTACCGCGAGGCTAGAGGCTAGTGGCTGCAAAATAAGATCGTTTACTTCTAATCCACAACGACGTACGCACTTCACAATATTTTGTGCCGCACTGACTGCACCCGTAACAATATGAACTTTTACTTCGAGTCGCAAACCACTCATGCCAATTGGTTCGCGAACGTCTTCTTGCCCATCGATGATGAATTCTTGAACAAGGATGTGCAAAATCTGCTGATCGGTTGGAATATTGATTGCCTTTGCAGTCTCAAGCACCCGCTCAACATCGCCCGCACTAACTTCTTTGTCTCGAATCGCAACCATGCCACTCGAGTTAAAACTCACAATATGGTTACCCGCAATGCCAGTAAAAACTTGAACAATCTGGCGATCCGCCATGATCTCCGCCTCTTCAAGCGCCTTCTGAATCGACTGCACTGTTGCTTCAATATTGACAACAACGCCTTTCTTCAAGCCTTTTGACGCAGTTTGTCCAACTCCGACTACATTAAATTGACCATCAGGGGCTAATTCCGCAACCAAAGCAACCACCTTGGAAGTTCCAATATCTAAGCCGACTAGTAGGTCGCGATTGTCTTTACTCATTCCCATTCCTTCATTGCTTCAAATCGCTTTTCTTGCTATCTACATCACTCTTTTTCAAACTTGCTGAGGCAAGATGAACCGCAAAACCATTTGCGTACCGCAAATCCACCGCATCAATTCGGTTGGCCAATTTTTCTTGTACTTGTGGCCAATACTTAAAGAGTCTCGCAACGCGCTCTTCTATTAGTGTCTTATCGGAGCTTTCCTCGTCTCGACCAAACTCCACTCTCATGCCATTGGAGAGCTTGATGTGCCATGCATATCGCTCAGTCAACGCCAAACTTGTCACCTCAGAACCCCAAGGCTTAAACCAGTTATTGGCTTTTTCATAAAGACTCATGACTTCTTTACCTGCATCTTTGGGGCCATGAAAATCAATCAAGCGCACGTCGTCACCAATTTCCGAAACACGGCCAGCAAAAATTTCACCGTGATCATTAATAAGTTGATGACTGTCAGCGCCACCCCAAGTACCAAAGGGCTTCTGCTCCTCAATACTCACAATCAAACCATTGGGCCATACACGACGAACATTGGAATGACGCACCCAAGGCATACTCTCAAAGCCACGCTTCACATCCTCAAGGCGAACACTGAAAAAATTTCCTTGCACGGTTTCCAAAACCTGCTGTCGCACAATCGATTTCTTGATGTGCTTTAAGGTTTGACCAGCTACTGGCTCTACCTGTATTTGCTTTAATGCAAATACAGGACGTTGACTTAACCACACCAGTATTCCAATAGCCATCATTACAACAAAGCATCGCATCAAGAAACGGCTGAGCTTTTGCATCCGATCTGGGTGATTCCAGAGCGGTGACATCAGCATGGCAAAAATTTCGCCGAACCGGTCCATGAAATTACTCATGCAGGGGCGCCCTCTTTCTGCTGTAGCGTTTGACTCAGCAACCAAAGCACTAAATCGGCGTACTCGACACCAGCTGCCTTTGCAGCCATTGGCACCAACGAATGCGACGTCATACCTGGCGAGGTATTCATTTCTAATAAATAGGGTTTGCCAGTCTTTTGATCTAACATGACGTCGGCACGCCCCCATGTCCTGCAACCAAGTGCTCTGTAGGCTGCCAAAGCAAGCTCTTGCACTTGCTCATTCACCTCAGATGGCAGTCCTGTTGGGCAAAGATACTGCGTCTCATCCGAGAAATACTTGTTATGAAAATCGTAATTAGCTTGAGGCGGGATAATTTTGATAACGGGCAAAGCTTCTGCGCTACTCCATTGACCGACCAACGGGCAAGTTAACTCATCGCCAACAATACAAGCTTCAGCAATCACTTTTTTATCAAGTCCCGCAACAAGCTGATAAGCAGCAGGCAACTCTTCTACCGACTTCACTTTTGTTAAACCCAGAGAAGAACCCTCATTGGCAGGCTTGACGATCAGTGGCAAACCCAAATTCTTTACTACTGCATTCCAATCACTATTGGCTGTTAACTCTTCAAACTTGGGAGTGGATAGTCCATTACTAATCCAAACCTGTTTGGTAACAATTTTGTCGATTGATAAGGCGGAAGCAAGGACACCACTACCGGTATATGGCAATTCCAGTAAGTCCAATAAACCCTGAATGGTGCCATCTTCACCATAGCGGCCATGTAACGAAATAAACACGCGATCAAAATTTTCGGACGTCAACTCGGTTGGATTGCGTACACCCGGATCAAACGGATGAGCGTCAACACCTTTGGATAGCAATGCCTGTAATACACCATTGCCAGACATCAATGAAATCTCACGCTCGCCAGATTTCCCACCCAGCAAAACACCTACACGGCCGAACGCCTTAACATTCAAATTCGCCAAGCGTAGCTTTACGCGATCACCCCAGAGGCTCATATCTTGCTTAGACATTCTTCGCCTCCGCTAAGGCATGAGGCAACCCTGAAATGGAACCTGCGCCCAACGTGATTAATACATCTCCATCTTGTAAAACCTGGCTTAATTTTTCTGGCATCTCGGCTACATTATTTGCAAATGCCACCGCAGCAGAATTGAGCAATGCTTTAGATTTTTTGTCTTCTGCTAAGGTGGCTTTCATCAAACTCTTACCATCCGCTCCTGGAATCTTTGCCTCACCCGCCGGATAAACCTCTGTTAGTACCAAGGCGTCAAAGTTACGCAATACCTGCACAAACTCATCGAAGCAATCGCGCGTTCTGGTGTAGCGATGTGGCTGAAATGCCAGCACCAAACGGCGTTCCGGATATGCACCACGTGCTGCTGCCAACGTTGCGGCCATCTCTACAGGGTGGTGGCCGTAATCATCAATCAGGGTGAAGCTACCACCAGACGCCAAAGGAATATCGCCATAACGCTGGAATCGACGTCCAACACCACCAAACTCAGACAAGGCTTTAATGATGGCTTCATCACCAACACCCAATTCTGTCGCAATACCAATAGCGGCTAAAGCGTTACGAACGTTATGTAAGCCAGGTAAATTCAAGGTGATATTGAGTGGGCCCGGTTTATTTCCATGACGACGAATTGTCTTACGATCAACCGTGAAGTGCATCCGTGTCCCATCGGCACGCACATTACTCGCACGAATATCCGCGTCCTCGGAGAGCCCATAACGCAATACAGGCTGCGAAACAAACGGAACAATGTCACGTACATTAACGTCATCAATGCAGAGCACTGCAACCCCATAGAACGGCATACGCTGAATGAATTGAACAAATGCTTGTTTCAGTCTTGCCATGTCATGCTGATAGGTGTCCATATGATCAGCATCAATATTGGTCACCACTTCCATCGCTGGGAATAGCTGCAGGAATGAGGCATCGGATTCATCGGCCTCAACCACAATAAAGTCACCTCGACCAAGGCGTGCATTCGCACCAGCAGAGTTCAGCTTGCCGCCAATGATAAAGGTGGGATCCAAACCACCCTCTGCCAATACAGAAGCAACTAAGCTGGTTGTGGTTGTTTTGCCGTGGGTTCCGGCGATAGCAATACCCTGCTTTAAGCGCATTAGCTCACCCAGCATGACCGCACGCTGAATGACCGGAATCTTTGCAGCACGAGCTGCCAAAACTTCTGGATTATTGCCAGCTACCGCAGTAGAAATGACCACCGCCTCGGCGGTGCCGACATTTTTCTGGTCATGCCCAATATGAATCACCGCACCCAATTCTTTAAGGCGCCTTGTTGTGATGCTTTCAGACAAATCAGAACCGGCAACTTGATATCCTAAGTTCAATAAGACCTCAGCAATACCGCTCATCCCGGCACCGCCAATACCCACAAAGTGAATTTGTTGAACGATATGCTTCATACCCCTACTCCTGCGCAATCTGCACATACTTCTGCAACGCGCTGTGTTGCGTGCGGCTTAGCGAGCGCATGAGCTCGCATAGCCATCTCTTTCAGGTCATTGCGATTAAAGTTTTGAATCATTAGAGCTAAATCTCGCGGATTCATTACGCTTTGGGGTAATAGCACAGCCGCATTAGCATCCGCCAAGAATTTAGCATTGGCAGTTTGATGATCATCAATTGCGTACGGAAATGGAATCAAGCAAGAAGCCACACCACATGCCGCCAATTCTGAAACGGTCATCGCACCAGATCGGCAGATCACTAAATCGGCTTGAGCATAGGCGGTTGGCATATCGTCTATAAAAGGCCGAACATCTGCCTTGACACCAAACTCTGCATATCGATTTTGTAAATCTACTAGGTGTTTATCACCCGCTTGATGAATAACGCTCGGCCGACTGTTTTCAGAAATTAACGCTAATGCCGCGGGAATATTTTCATTCAAGGCAGCAGCGCCTAGGCTGCCACCAACTACCAGGATAGATAGTGGTCCGTTACGTTGCTCGTAGCGTACTTCTGGTTTTTGAATGTGATCAAATTCTTCTCGTATTGGATTGCCCGTCCACTCTGCTTTATCCATCGTATTAGGAAAGCCCGTTAAGACACGCATAGCAATTTTGGCAAGCGCACGATTGGCACTTCCCGCCACTGAATTTGCCTCATGCAAAACTAATGGACGTTTTAATAATTTACTAACCAAGCCACCTGGAAAAGTGATGTATCCACCCATACCCAAAACAACGCACGGTTTTAAGCGACGCATAATCTGCCAACTCTGAAAACATGCGCGCGCCAAATTCAATGGCAACATCAGTTTTGCCTTAAGACCCTTACCTCGTAGACCGCCAAACTTCACTGCTTCAAATGGAAAATCGCATGACTTAACCAAGCGATACTCCATACCGGCTTGATTACCCAACCAAGACACATTCCAACCGCAAATTCGTAAATATTCAGCGACAGCAAGGCCCGGGGAAATATGCCCGCCGGTGCCACCTGCCATCACTAATATTGAGGGTTTGGTCACAACTTCCCTCCGCGCATCAAAATACGATTCTCATAATCAATTCGCAACAACATCGCAATTGCTACTGCATTCATCAAAATTCCTGAGCCGCCATAACTCACTAACGGCAGGGTTAATCCTTTCGTTGGAAGCAGTCCCAAATTCACCCCCATATTGATAAAGGCTTGCCAACCAATCCAGATGGCTACACCTTTCGCTGCTAAGCCTGCAAAACTACAATCCAATTGCAAAGCGGTGCGACCAATTAAGAATGCGCGACGCACAATCCAGTAAAACAGGAAAATCATGACGACGACACCAACAAATCCCAGCTCCTCGCCAATCACTGCCATGATGAAATCGGTGTGCGCTTCAGGTAAGTAATGCAACTTTTCGACACTACCTCCAAGACCTGTGCCAAACCACTCGCCTCGTCCAAACGCCATTAGCGAATGGGTTAATTGATACCCTTTATTAGCCGCATTCTCTGTCTGCCATGGATCTACAAAAGCCATAATTCTCTTTTGTCTGAACGGAGAAAGCGCAATGATTGCGACGGCACTTGCAATTCCAACAACGACTAGACCTCCAAACAGCTTGGCGTTGATTCCACCAAGAAACAAAATTCCAAATGCAATGATGGCAATCACAATGAACGCCCCCATCTCGGGCTCTTTCATCAAGAGACCGCCCACGAGAGCAACCGCAATACCCATTGGCAGCATTCCTTTGGCGAAGGAATGCAAATACTCTTGGCGTTGTACGGTATAGCTTGCGGCAAATATCACGGCGGCAAACTTCATCAACTCGGAAGGTTGAAAGTTCATGACTCCCAACGAAATCCAACGTCTAGCCCCATTAACACCCTTACCAATTCCAGGAATCAGAACCAAAATAAGCAATAGAACGGTAAATCCAAAAATCACGGGCGAATAACGATCCCAAACCTTAGATGGAATTTTGAACGCCCAAATGCCCACCACAATGGCAATAACCAATGAGATTAAATGTCGAACTAAAAAGTAATTACTACTGTAATTGGCGTATTTGGGGCTATCTGCCAAAGTAATTGAGGCGGAATACACCATTACCAAACCAATCAACATGAGTGATAAAACTGCCCAAACTAACAGTTGGTCATACTCCATCATGCGCGAGCGCGTCTGCTCAACACCCGATACCGCATCGCGTAATCCTGTGCGGAAATTATCAATTCCACCTTTAGAGAAATTCCAGAATCGATCTAAGCCGAGACGGTTTTGTGGAAAGAATTTTTCTCTTAAGTTCATGCCTGAACCCCTTCGAATCGCATGCTCAACTCTTCTACTTCCGAAGCGAATACATGTGCACGCTCTTTATAATCTCGGAACTGATCTAAGCTAGCGCATGCAGGAGATAACAAAACTAAGTCCCCAGAAACCGCTTGAGCAGCAGCGGCCTGGACTGCAGCCTGCAAATTGCCACTATTAATACATGGGATGCTATTGCCCAATGCTTGTGATATTTTTTCGCCATCTTTACCAATGAGGAAAACACCCTTCACAAATCGCAGTGCTGGCTCTCGTAGTGGACTAAAGTCTTGACCCTTGCCATCGCCACCAGCAATGAGCCAGATACGCTTGCTTGCCTCATTACTTCCCAGACCATTCAGAGCAGCGACCGTTGCGCCAACATTTGTACCCTTGTTATCGTCCACATACTCAACATCGTTCACGATCGCAATACTCTGCACACGATGTGGCTCACCCTGGTAATCGCGTAAACCATGCAGCAATACATTCATCGGCAAGTTCGCTGACCGCGCTAGAGCAAGCGCAGCAAGCGCATTTAACGCATTATGGCGCCCGCGGATGCGCAAAGCATCTGCCGGAATTAAACGCTTCAAGCGTAATGGCTCGTCCTCTTCAATTGCTGCTAACTTACGACGATGCTTTGGTTTGGGCTTGAGATCCTCATCCACTTCTGCCCACACTAACCAATCAATGCCCCCGGCACGTAAATCGTGCTCAATTCCAAATGCACCCTGCTCATCAGGACGATTGGAGCCAAAGGTAATAAGCGCTTTTTCTACCCTTTGATCATCTGCCAGTAAACCCATAACTGCTGGATCATCGCGATTCAAAATGCAAACTGTGTCGGCCCCAAATATTTTTGCTTTTGCTTGTGCATAAGCAGACATATCACCATGCCAATCTAGGTGGTCTTGCGTAATATTCAGAACGGTAGCTGCTGTAGCATTTAATGAATCGGTATAGACTAATTGAAAACTCGAGAGCTCTAATACCCAAATATTGGGCATATCTTCGAGTTGATCAGCATCGTTCAAACAAGTCATCAACTTATCGAGAGCTGCAGGACTAATATTTCCCGCAACTGCAACTATCTTGCCAGCCCTTTCACAAAGCTGTCCAGTGAGTGCCGTTGTGGTTGTCTTGCCATTTGTACCAGTGATAGCAAGTACCGATGATGAATAACTGGATTCTTTTGCCTGCGCCATGCGCGATATCGCCGCAATCGCACGCGCAAAGAATTCAATTTCACTCCAAACATCGATGCGGGCTTTGCGGGCTCTCGCTAAAAATGATTGTGTCGGCTCTTGTGATGGAGATAGCCCTGGACTAATGCCAATCACATCAATTTCGTTTAATAAGGACTCATTGAGTAGGCCAAAGTGAGCATCTTTTAAACCTGCGAATTCAAGCTCCGCAAGCCATGCGAGTTGCTTATCGGAGAATGCTCCTCGCTCACGTGTATCAACAAGACGCACTGTTGCGCCATTACGTAAGCACCATTTCGCCATGGCAACACCAGACTCACCTAATCCCAAAATAAGGAATCGACTGGGCGCTTGATAGCCAGCATCAGATACTGAAACAGGATTAGCGAAAGTATTTTCTAAAGTAAGCATGGATTCTTAGGCTCAACGTAATTTCGAGCTAGATAAGCCAATCAGAACTAACAGAATGGTGATAATCCAGAAACGCACAACCACTTGTGTTTCTTTCCAACCACCCAATTCAAAATGGTGATGTAAAGGAGCCATTCGGAAAATGCGGCGTCCTTCGCCAAAATGCTTTTTCGTGCGCTTGAACCAGAACACTTGCAACATAACGGAAAGTGTTTCTGCCACAAAAATACCGCCCATCACAAAGAGAACAATTTCTTGACGCACAATTACCGCAATAGTGCCCAATGCACCACCGAGCGCTAAGGCTCCTACATCACCCATAAATACTTGTGCAGGATGGGTGTTGTACCAAAGGAATGCGAGTCCTGCCCCACCCATGGCGCCGCAGAAGATCATCAATTCGCCAGCGCCCGGAATATAAGGGAAAAGTAAGTACTTGGCGTAGATAGCATTACCCATGACATACGCAAACGCACCAAGCGCTGCACCCACCAAAATCACGGGCATGATTACTAAACCATCCAGACCATCGGTCAAATTCACCGCATTACTGCTACCAACAATCACCAA
The DNA here is from genome assembly GCF_900095195.1 of Polynucleobacter necessarius. Classification (NCBI taxonomy): domain Bacteria; kingdom Pseudomonadati; phylum Pseudomonadota; class Betaproteobacteria; order Burkholderiales; family Burkholderiaceae; genus Polynucleobacter; species Polynucleobacter necessarius. The sequence continues at coordinate 94,231 of NZ_LT606950.1, read as the reverse complement.
ATAACTCAGGCTGATGAACCCCATCATTCCTAATGGATAACTCACTTCTTTCATAAAAGGGATCAAGAGATCAGTTTTTGCGGGAAGATCTAAAGCAAAGCCACTCTTCAACCACTCATAAAATAGCTGGAGTACCTTGAGGTTGTTCACCTCAGATACCGAGAATGCCAAGTAGATTGCAGCAAATAAGCCAATGAGTGTTTGCCAGAAAAACTTCTCTCTCGAAGCCATTCCTTTGGGATCTTTACGACCTACTTTACGGTAGTCATCCACCCAGCCGACTGCACCAAAACCAAAAGTAACAATCATGACAATCCAAATAAAGCGATTACTCAGATCGGCCCAAAGCATGCAAGAGACAAAAATACCAATCAGAATAAGTACGCCACCCATTGTTGGCGTACCCGATTTCACCAAATGGGTTTGAGGGCCATCTGTACGTACAGCCTGACCCATTTTGAGTGCAGTCAGCTTTTGAATGACCCATGGTCCAGCAGCCAAGCCAATCAACAAAGCGGTAACAGTTGCCATCACAGCTCTAAAAGTGATGTAGTTGAAGACCCGCAAAAATCCAAAATCATCTTGCAGCCATTGCGCCAAGATCAAGAGCATGTTTTCGCCTCCTCTAACAAGGCTTGCACTACACGCTCCATGCGCATAAAACGAGAACCTTTCACCAAAATATTTAAATGACTATTGCTATTAGCCAATTGCGTCTGCATTGCCATACGCAAGTGGGCAATCAAGCTATCCACATCCGCAAAGTGGAGCCCCTCAAAGGCGGGATTATTTTTTGCAATCTTCTGAAACCCTTTGAGAGCAAACTGGCAAAGATCACCTATTACAAAAAGTTTGGCAACCCCTTGCTCTGCCGCATAGGAGCCGACTTCACGGTGGAACTCTGGCCCCTGATCGCTAACTTCACCCATATCACCCAATACCAGCCAGGCAGGAGTTCCGGACTGCTTCAATGCATCAATTGCTGCACGAACAGAATCTGGGTTCGCGTTATAGCTGTCATCAATCAAAGCAACGTTTAACTCAATTTTCTTTGCCTGCATGCGGCCATTTATTGGAACAAATGACTCCAAGCCTTGCTTGATTTTCTCGAGAGAAATTTCTGCCGCTAAAGCTACAGCTGTTGCAGCTAAAGCGTTGCGTACATTATGGTTACCAAGCGTATTGAGTTGAACCTGAATACTTCCGCCATCGGTCACAATTTCTACACTACCGTTATTGAGTAGACGGCCAGTTACTGAGGCTGCCACATCAGACGAAGAAGATGGCAAGGCAAAATCAATCACTTTTCTTGAGTCGGCAGCTTTGCGCCAAACGGATGTGAAATCGGAGTCCGCCGGGAATACCGCCACTCCACCTTGAGGTAAGGTACGAATGGCATCCGCATGCTCCTCCGCTACTGCAGCAACCGTAGCCATAAATTCTTGATGCTCACGTTGAGCATTGTTAATCAGAGCAATATTTGCCTGAGCAATTACCGCCAATTGCGCTGTCTCGCTAGGATGATTCATCCCTAACTCGACAACAGCCAATTGATCACTTGAGCGCAACTTGAGTAAGGTTAAAGGTAGGCCAATATCGTTATTGAGATTACCTTTCGTCACCAAGGTGTGACTTTCGCCAACAGCAGCCTTAAAAATTGCTGCAATCATTTCTTTAACGGTAGTCTTCCCGTTACTACCGGTCACCAAAGCCAAAGGAATTTTATGTATTGCGCGCCAAGCTTTTGCAAGATTACCCAATCCAACTCGTGTATCACTGACATATACAGCCGGTAAATTGACGGGGCATCCCTCTTTGTTGCTAATGACCGCAGCTCGAGCACCTTTATTGGCAACTTCTTCCAAGAAGTCGTGGGCATCAAAACGTTCACCAGATAATGCTACAAATAATTCGCCAGCATCAATTTGGCGACTATCAGTCCCAACTCTTATGAGCGATAGTGCACTTGCCGCCTCTGGAGCAATATTCAATAAAACGCTTCCAGGCAACATCGCATGAACTTGAGCAAGGGACATCATGGTCATCAGATCAATCCTCCCCCAGCAAGACGAATATGCTCTTGATCCGAAAAATCAAAACTTTTGCCATGGATTTCTTGGGTAGTTTCGTGCCCCTTACCTGCAACCAAAACAATATCGCGCCCATCCACATGACGAATCGCCGTCATGATTGCTGCCGCTCGGTCAACAATCGTTTGCACATAAGCGGTTTTTGAACCTACACCCTGGAGAATCATGGCTGCAATGGCTTGTGGATCCTCTGAGCGGGGGTTATCGCTGGTAACAATTACTTGATCCGCCAAACTTGCAGCAACCGCGCCCATTTGCGCACGCTTACCAGTATCGCGATCCCCTCCGCAGCCAAATACGCACCACAACTTTCCACCACGTTGGTCTGCAATAGGGCGTAAAGACTCTAATGTTTTTTCAAGTGCATCCGGAGTATGGGCATAGTCAACAATTGCTAACGGACTATCCGCTTTCGGATTTTTTCCAAAAGCAACCAATTCCATTCGACCAACAACGGGCTGCAATTGGCTTACTCGCTTGCCAGCCTCATTTCCAGAAATTCCTTGAGTCAACAAGACCGTCCAAACTGCCAATGCGTTACTGAGGTTAAATTCGCCCAACAGCGGGACATGCAAAGTCTCAGAATCAAAGCCCTCTTGTGTAAATAGTGTGTTGTACCCCGTGCCATTGAAGACACTATTACTTGCATAGATGCGCTGCAGGCGATTACCAAATTTTTCAAAATCGTTAAATGTGTCTTTGTTTAGGGCGTATGCCCATACCTGCAAATCTTTTCGAGCCAACAGACTCATGGCTAATTTGCGACCAAAAGAATCATCCAAATTCACTACAGCATGCTCTAGGCCAGTTTGATTAAATAGCTTTGCCTTAGCCTCAGCATAATTTGCCATGCTCTCGTGGTAATCGAGGTGATCTTGCGTCAAGTTTGTAAATATGGCGCAATTAAACCAAGTGCCACCAATTCGCCCTTGATGTAGTGCATGAGAAGAAACTTCCATCACCACCTGTTTCGCACCAGCAACTAACAGATCCTTTAACTGAGTTTGGAGTTTTGGTGCATCTGGAGTGGTGTATCCAGTTTTTTCTAATGACCCGGGAAAGCCGGTTCCCAAAGTACCTAAAACCGCTACACGATGGTTTGGCTGGTTTAACGTTTTAGCCAGCCATTGAGTAATACTGGTTTTACCGTTTGTTCCGGTAACGCCAATCATTTTTAATTGCTTGCTTGGCTCATCGTACCAATCAGCACAGAGCCTGCCTACGTTATCCGCAAGATTTTCAACAGCAAAACATTGAGAGTAATTTAAATAGTGTTCGAAACCCAGTGGATCGAACACTACTGCTGCAGCGCCGTTCGCCAATGTGGCATCAATAAACTGACGGCCATCGCGCAACGCCTTGCCATGTCCTACCGGATATGCAAAAAAGATATCTCCAGCTCGAATTTGGCGACTATCGGCACTTACCTTTGCCGATGCATCCACTAGAGAATTGAGATGCTCAATCAGATGACTGGGATCTATTTTCAATGCCACCCTCATCTTTTCAATGCCACATGTTGCGTTTGAATATTTGCAGCACGAGTGTCTGCTGGCTTCTTTTCATCCAGAGCCATTTGCTTCACCTTGCTGTCAGGCAGCACATTCAGCGCTCTCAATGTTTCACCAACAATAGTTGAAAAGACAGGTGCAGCGCCATCGCCGCCATAGTGACTACCACCCGTAGGCTCATCAACCATTACCGCTACCACAATTCTTGGAGAGCTGATTGGAGCTAAGCCAGCAAAATAGGCGCGGTATTTATTGCCATAACCTTTACCAACCAATTTATGAGCTGTTCCGGTTTTGCCGCCAACACGATACCCCTCTGCCTGCGCCTTAACAGCGGTGCCGCCCGGCTCCGTTACCGTCTCTAACATCTCACGCATCTCAATAGCAGTTTTGGCAGAGAGCACTCGCGTTCCAGGCTTAACATCCGGACTGCGCTCAATGGTGAGCGGCACTAATTCACCGTCACGTGCGAATACGGTATAGGCGCGAGCGACCTGAAACAGTGAAGCAGAAATGCCATAACCAAATGCAATTCGCGCTTGATCGGTTGGCATCCATTTTTTAAATGGATGTACGGTTCCAGCAACCGCTCCTGGAAATCCAATCTTGGGTGACTGCCCCAAACCAACGGCTGTATAAAAATCCCACATCTCTTCTGGTGAGAGATTGTTCATAGCAATTTTTGCTGTACCAATATTGCTCGACTTTTGGATAACTTGCGCTACTGTTAAGCTCCCATACGGATGGGTATCCGTAATCGGCTTGGGACCCACAAGATAACTCGAGCCAATCACCATATTTTGATTTGGTGTCACTGCACCTTTTTCGAGAGCAATCGCAACCGTCAGCGGCTTCATCGTAGAACCAGGCTCAAAAGTGTCGGTCAAAACACGATTACGCAACTGCTCGCCCGTCAAGTGTTTACGATCATTTGGGTTGTAGCTTGGATAATTCGCTAGAGCCAAAATTTCCCCAGTCTGAACATCTAATACCACCGCACCACCAGCTTTTGCACGATGCTGTTCAACTGCGCTCTTTAATGCGTTGTAGGCTAAAAATTGAATCTTGCTATCAATGGAGAGCTGTAAATCTTTACCATTTTGTGGCAATTGCTCAATTGCCACATCTTCCACAACACGGCCCAGACGATCGATCACGACACGTCTTTGACCAGGGTGCGCAGCAAGATCTTTTTCACGAGAGAGCTCCATGCCCTCTTGACCCTTGTCGTTAACATTGGTGAATCCAACGACGTGCGCCATAGCTTCGCCCTCTGGGTAAAAGCGGCGGTATTCATTATTTAATCCAATACCAGGAATTTCGAGTTGCTTTATCTGCTGCGCAATTTCAGGATCCACTTGGCGTTTCAAGAAAATCTGCTTGCGCTCATCCTTCAGTTTCTTGCGCAACTCTGCCTCACTAATTTGCAATAGATTAGCGAGCTTCTGCACCTTATCAGCAGCCAGATCGTCAGGCACCGTATCGGTGTAGGCAATAATCGACTTCGCCTCAAGACTTGTAGCAATCACCTGACCATTGCGGTCCAAGATTTTTCCTCGGCTTGCAGGCAACTCCAATTCGCGCTGTGTGCCACGAACTCCTTTTGCTTCATAAAACGCATTACCTGGACCCTGAATCCAAAAGGCGCGCAGCAATAGCAGCATGAACACAAAAAATAAGAGGAACAACATCAAGCGGGACCGCCACATTGGCAGTCGCAATACTAAATTCGGGGTAGTTGAAAATCCTACCGGCCTCATTGCGCCTCCTTCAGGTACAAAGTACGCCCAGGAGAAATCGGCACCATATGCAATTGATTACGAGCAACATCACGAATACGGGCAGACTTCGAAAGATTGCGTTGTTCATACTCCAACCGCAACCATTCTTGATTCAATTTTCGCCCTTCAATTTGAGCACGCTCTTGAGCGATAAAAAGTTTACGAGCACGCTGCTGAGCAGCCACTAACGACAACGCACAAATTAGTAACAAAGCCAACAAGGTTAGAGTTGCACGATTCATGCCAACACCCCTAAACGCTTTTCTGCTACTCGCATAATCGCTGAGCGTGCTCGTGGATTCTCGACAACCTCTGACTCACTGGGCTTAATACGTCCAATAATCTCTAGGGTGCTTTGAGGTAAATCTTTTTCGCGAACGGGCAGGCCACGAGGGATCTCCACCTTCGCATGAGACTGCAAAAATTGCTTCACAATCCGATCTTCTAGGGAATGAAAGCTAATGACTGCAAGGCGTGCACCTGGCTTTAATAATTTCAAGGCAGCCTTAAGTCCTAATTCCAAATCTTCTAACTCGCAATTAATAAAAATGCGCAGCGCTTGGAATGTCCTAGTGGCAGGATCTTGACCCACTTCACGGGTACGCACCACACTTGCAACCAAATTGGCAAGTTGCGTCGTTGTTTTAGGAGCTAAACCTTCTTCTCGCTTTGCCACAATGGCTTTTGCGATTTGAAATGCAAAACGCTCTTCACCGTAAGTCTTAATCACGTGCGTGATTTCCTCCAACGATGCAAGTACTAACCACTCGGCAGCAGTTTGACCTTGATTGGTATTCATCCGCATGTCGAGCAGTCCTTCGCGACGAAAGGAAAACCCCCGATGTGCTTCGTCTGCTTGAGGTGAACTGATTCCCAAGTCCAACAAAATTCCATCCACGGATTCCGCTTCTGCATATTGATCCATGGATGCAAAACTGTCGTGCACTATCGTTAAGCGCTGATCGTTGATTTTGTTTGCCACTGCGATCGCATCCAAATCCTTGTCGAACGAAATCATGCGTGCATTCACTGGTAACTGCTTGAGTAAAGCTTGTGTGTGACCACCACGCCCAAATGTTCCATCGATGATTAAGATGCGGTCTGTTGGGTTTTGATGTTGAATGAGCGGGCCATTGGTCAGCGCCGTCACCGCCTCGGCCAGCAACACTGGGCGATGAGTATTGTTCATAGCACCCTGTCATCAAAAATTAAATTGCTTGAGTGCTTCAGGCATGCCTAGTGCAATTGCAGCCTGCTCTTTTGCAGCATACGTAGCCGCGTCCCACAACTCCAAGTGACTTCCCATACCCAGCAAGATCACTTCTTTTTCTATACCTGCGGCATGACGTAATTTAGGGCCTACCAAAACACGACCCGCGCTATCAAGATCCATTTCAGCAGCATTACCAAGAAAAATTCTGCGCCACCAATGCGCATCCATCGGAACTGAGCAACCCGCGCGCGAAAACTTTCCCACTCGGGTCTTGGGAATAGCAAGAGGCATCCGTCTGGATGTTTTGTCAGGGTGACACGTCCCTCACCCTGAACCAAAAGATCGTCACGATGCTTTGCCGGAATCGACATCCTGCCTTTTGCATCCAAATTAAGATCTGACGCACCTTGAAACACCATTTACCCCACTTTTTCACACTTCCTCCCACTTTAGAGGATCGCCATAATAGGGTCAAGTGTTTTTGGGTATTTTTAGGAATTTCTCTAATGTTTACAAACACTTAGCATCGTATGTTCATAAAATCTTTGTAATAAAATAGCTACTTGAAACAATAGCTTAGAAAATATACTTAAGATGGCATCTTAGATATATCACCTAATAATCCAAAAAATACTGTATTTATGTCCAATATTTAATAAATTAAGCAATAAATATTTCTAAAAATTTAAATCCCGTTCAATCTAAATTAAATTTTGTATGTAGTGGTAGTCATGACCTGCGAAACGGTTTGCATGATTTTCTGAACCGCGTCTGGAAGAGTTGTTCCACCAGCATGTAAAGCAGCTTGTCCATGCTCAATCTCATCGATGCGCATCTGATCAACAATTGCTCGTGAACGCTGATCTTCTAAAGGCAGTTTCTCAAGATGATTTTCCAGATGTGCCTCAACTTGATTTTCAGTTTCCGCAACAAATCCCAAGCTCCATTTGTCGCCAGCTAAACCTGCAAACAAACCAATTGCAAAAGATCCTGCATACCAAAAGGGATTGAGATAACTTGTATGTGAATCCAATTCTTTGAGGCGAGTTTCACACCACGCCAAGTGATCCATTTCTTCTTGCGCAGAATGTTCAAGCATCTTTCGAATTTGAGGATCGCGTGCTACCAATTTTTGTGATTGATAAAGTGCTTGTGCGCAAACTTCACCAACATGATTCACACGCATTAATCCTGCTGCATGTTTACGCTCAGCAGCATCAAGAATATGTTTTGTAGTCGACTGAGATTCCGGTATGGGACGGCTGGCATTTGCGCCGCCAACAATAGACCGCAAGGCGGTATCAAACTCAATAATCAGGCGATCAACCGGTGACATTGGCAGGAAAATCTCTAGACCAAAACCTCTGCTTTGCAGCTTTGTTTTGTCTTTAAGCCAAGCTCAGCCAAGAGCGCACGGTCTTGCTCTGCCTCAGGATTACCGGTAGTGAGTAGTTGCTCACCATAGAAAATAGAGTTTGCGCCAGCCAGGAAACACATAGCCTGAACAGCCCTACCAAGCTCTTGTCTGCCAGCCGATAAATGCGCGCGTGCTTTTGGCATCGTGATACGAGCAACCGCAATGGTTCTCACAAACTCAAGTGGATCTAATGGCTTTTGTTCCGCTAACGGAGTGCCCGCTACAGGAACCAAATGATTAATCGGAACCGATTCAGGATGGGGACTTAAATTCGCTAAACGCGTTAAGAATGCTGCGCGCTGTTCACGAGACTCTCCCATGCCAACAATGCCACCGCAACACACTGACATGCCCGCAGATCGTACGTTTGAAATCGTATCTAAACGATTCTGATAACCACGCGTTGAAATGACTGAGCGATAAAAATCTTCGCTGGTATCGAGATTGTGATTATAAAAATCAAGACCTGCGTCGGATAACGCTTGTGCTTGATCTGCCTCCAGCATACCCAATGTTGCACAGGTCTCAAGGCCTAATGCTTTTACGCCTTTAACCATTGCCGTCACTTTTTCGATGTCACGATCCTTGGGTTCGCGCCAAGCGGCCCCCATGCAAAAACGATTGGAGCCTGCTGCTTTTGCCGCCTTCGCGGCCTCCAAAATCTTCTAGCCCCATCAACTTTTCCGCCTTCACGTCGGTGTCATAGCGCGCTGCTTGAGGGCAATATCCACAGTCTTCAGGGCAGCCGCCGGTCTTAATCGACAGCAGAGTGGCTAATTCCACATCCCCCTCGGGGAAATAAGCCTTATGGGTCTCCTGGGCCTTGAGCATTAATTCATTGAATGGGAGGTCAAATAAAGCCTCAACCTTGGCAACGGTCCAATCACCAGCCAGATCAAGTTCTTTGCGTAATTCAGCCTTTGATTTGACTTGGGTAAGGGATTTTTCAGCGGTTTGGGCGTCCAACATGGGCAAATTCCAGAAAATAGGGTGATTCCAAGACATAAACATAACAGATACAGGGCTAAAACAGGAAAAACTAGTGGTCAAATATCAAACATGAAGGTTATTCGGGTTTAAATCAAGCCAGCCTCGTTGAACGCAGCCTAAATGCCGTTTGGCATCCCTGCACGCAGATGAAGCATCACGAATCCTTTTCATTGGTCGCGATTGCTATGGGCAAAGGGGCTTGGCTTTATAACGAACAAGGGAACGCGCTCTTAGATTGCATTAGCTCGTGGTGGACCAATTTATTTGGTCATGCAAATTCCCACATCAATAGCGCGATCACCGCACAACTCGAAAAAATTGAGCATGTCATGCTCACCGGTTTTACACATCAACCCGTAGTCGAGCTCTCTGAAAAACTGACTGCCCTGACGTAAGGCAATTTAGGTCACGTCTTTTATGCATCAGACGGCGCCTCCGCAATAGAGATAGCACTCAAAATGAGTCATCACTATTGGCAACCTAATGGCAAGTCCCAAAAGAAAAAATTTGTTTTCCTAGAAAATGGATATCACGGAGAAACCCTTGGTGCACTTGCAGCAACAGATGTTGTTATCTTTCGAGAAGCATACGGTTCACTTTTGCAAGATGTTTATACCGTAATGTCACCGGATGCGCGCAAAGCCATCAATGGCGAAAATGCAGAAGCAGTTGCAAATAAAGCTGCCATGGAAATAGATCAATTATTTGCCAAAGAACATGAGCATATTGCAGCCATTGTTGTTGAGCCACTCGTGCAATGTGCTGGCCAAATGGCCATGTATTCACCAGAATATTTGCGGCGGGTTAAAAATCTTTGCGAGCGTTATCAAATTCACCTGATCGCTGATCAGATCGCCGTAGGATGCGGTCGTGGCGATAAATTCTTTGCGTGTGAACACGCCCAAATTTGGCCTGATTTTCTAACGCTTTCCAAAGGAATTAGCGGTGGTTATCCACCCCTATCGCTATGCATGACAACCGAAAAAATTTATCGCGCCTTCTATCAGGATCAGACTAAACACAGATTTTTACATTTCCATTCGTACACTGGTAATCCACTGGCTTGTGCGGCGGCGTTAGCTTGTCTGAACCAGTTTGAAACTGAAAATGTTCTCGAGAAAAATGTGGTTCGTGCTCAAGAATTAGCCAATGCATTTGCCTGGGCAAAATCGGATTCTCGAATTGAGCATTGGCGTCAACAAGGAATGATTTTGGCTTTTGATATCAAATCCTCAGCCATTAAAAATATCCATGTATTTCCTCGTGAAATGTTCGCCAAATGTTTAAATGAGGGTGTTTTAATAAGACCAATTGGCAATACGATTTATGTCATGCCTCCTTATATTCTCTCGACTCATGAGACACAACAAATGGGGCAATCCATTCAACGCGCATTGAATGATGTATTAAATGACTAATTCCTTAAATACCTTTAAAGCCCTAAATCTGGCAGAAAATCAACTTGCCGACTTAGATCAGCAATTACTCAAGCGTAAATTACGCACCACTCAATCAGCATGTGACACAGTTGCTCTAGTTGAAAATCGCAAACTGAAAGCATTTTGTAGCAATGACTATCTTGGTCTTGCAAGCCATCCAGAAATTACGCATGCCCTATCCGAAGGCGCGCAGAAATATGGTGCAGGTAGTGCGCCTCTCACCTCATTAGTGGCCACAGCATTGCACATGAACAATTAGAAAAGCGCTTAGCCTCGTTCCAACAAAAGCATATTCCCAATACGCGGGCACTATTTTTTAGTACAGGATATCTTTCGAACTTAACCGCCATCACTGGACTTGCAAGGCTGGCACCCCAAGGAAATACCAGCATTTACTCTGCAAGACTTAATCATGCTTCACTCATTGATGGCGTTCGCTTAGCAAGCATTCAAACAAATGCCTTGATTATCCTATTTTATCATACCGCTCCAGAGTCTTTGCACGATTCACTAAAAAAAGATATCCGACCACACAGGATCATTGTGACGGATGGTGTTTTTAGCATGGATGGCGGTCTTGCGCCCATTGAAAAACTATTGGCAATTGCCGAACAATACGATGCACTCTTACTGATAGTTGATGCCCATGGATTTGGTGTCTTAGGCGATCAAGGTCACGGCATTCTGGAACAAAAAAATATTCATTCAGAGCGAATCATCTATATCGGCACCCTAGGAAAAGCAGCCGGCATTAGTGGGGCTTTTATTTGTGCGCAAGATTCATTCATTGAATGGCTGATTCAAAAAGGTCGGCCCTACATCTACAGCACGGCAACGCCGGCTGCTATCGCCCATGCATTGCTAAAAAGCCTAAAGATCATTGAATCGGATGAAGGCAAGCGACGTCGCAACCATCTTCATCGCTTAATTGATATCTGGCAACAAGAGATGATGTTTTCCACTTGGGAAAAAGTGAGTTCCTGTACAGCCATACAGCCACTGATCCTAAGTAGTAATGCCAACGCTTTACTAGCCGCAAAACTATTGGATGAAGCTGGGTATTAGATTCCAGCGATTCGACCTCCAACCGTATCAATCGGCAGCTCTCGTTTGCGCATCACCTTTTCTGCAAACCATAGCGAAGATGATTTACGCAGCTTGATCAAAAAGTTGCAATCTATTGAACAACACGTTATTGAAAAAATTTTATGAGTAACCACTCTGGATACTTTATTACTGGCACCAATACTGAAGTTGGTAAAACATTGGTATCGGGAGCCCTCATTGTCAAACTCCGAGAGCAGGGTAAATCAGTACTTGGCTTCAAACCCGTAGTTGCCGGAACATACTTAGGAAATGAGGGTCAATTACTCAACGAGGATATCGAAACCCTTCGGGTTGCCTTGGGCAACCATAATCAAGAGCTAACCCTTTGCCCCTATGTGCTGAATACTCCTGCAGCGCCTCACATCGTCGCCAAATCTAAAGGCATCGATTTAAAACTGAATGTCATATTGCATTCGTTTAGATCAATTCAGCAGCAATGCGATTGCTGTAATCACGGAGGGAGCGGGCGGCTTTTTAACGCCACTCAATACGCATGAAGACTTAGGGAATTTTGCCCAGCAAATCGGTCTTCCCATCACTTTGGTTGTAGGTATGAAATTGGGTTGCATTAATCATGCATCACTAACTGCTGAAGCAATCCATTTGCGCCATCTCAATATTGCCGACTGGATTGGAAATATAATCGCCCCCGAGATGCCGTTTTTATCCGAAAATATCGAAACGCTTCGCGCCAAAATTGATGCCCCGTTTTTAGGGTTAATTCCGACATTACCTTCCGGACTTAAAAGGCTGACAACAGCCCATACGCTATTGAAGCGCTTGAATTTGCTGCGCAGCACATTCAGTTACCAGCGTAAAACCCCGTAATTCATGCACTACAGCCTACTTTGGGCTAAGATGAAAGGATGCATTTACTTCCTGAAATCATTGAATCTGCAGAGACGATTCAAGAAATTCGACGCAATATTCATGCGTATCCAGAATTGCGTTTTGAAGAAACACGCACATCCGATTTAGTCGCAGAGGCACTCTCCAGTTGGGGAATCACGGTATTTCGTGGCATGGGCAAAACTGGCGTTGTTGAAAGATTGGATGGTGATCTTGGTCCAGAAAAATGATTGGTTTGCGCGCCGACATGGATGCGTTACCACTACAAGAACATAATAATTTTTCCCATACCTCCCAATATCCCGGAAAGATGCATGCATGCGGTCACGATGGTCACACGGCAATGTTATTGGGTGCTGCACAGTATTTATCTAATCATCGTGACTTCAGCGGTACGGTGATTTTTATTTTTCAGCCAGCCGAAGAAGGTGGTGCAGGTGCGCGAGAAATGATCAAGGATGGTCTGTTTGAACAATTTCCATGCGATGCTGTCTTTGGTCTTCATAATTGGCCAGGATTATCCGCGGGCCATTTTGGAGTAACGGCTGGGCCCATGATGGCTTCTAGCAATTCGTTTGAGATCACGATTACTGGCAGAGGTGGTCATGCCGCCCTCCCTCACAATAGTGCCGATCCCGTTCTTGCTGGGGCGCAAGTGGTACTTGCCATACAAAGCATCATTACACGCAATAAACGACCTGTTGATGCAGCAGTTCTTTCGGTAACGCAATTTCATGCGGGCGAGACTAGCAACGTGATTTCAGACAACGCGTTTATTGGCGGTACTGTGCGTACTTTTACGTTGGAAGTATTGGATTTGATTGAGCAACGTCTGCGCGAGATTGCCCATAGTGTTGCTAGCGCGTTTGATTGCCAAGCAGAAATTCGATTTGATCGTAACTATCCGCCGCTCATTAATCATGAGAAAGAGGTGGAGCTCGCCAGTGGAGTAATGAACGAATTGGTTGGCAAACAAAATGTCAATACAGCAATTGATCCCACCATGGGTGCAGAGGACTTTGCATTCATGCTGCTCGATAAGCCAGGATGCTATGTCTTTTTAGGTAACGGCGATGGAGATCACCGCTCCGTTGGCCATGGCATGGGACCTTGCCATCTCCATAACCCTTCCTACGATTTCAACGATGCATTAATTCCAGTGGGTGCAAGTTACTGGGTCAAGCTCGCGCAGCGCTATCTAGAGCAATCCTGACGCTTTAATCAGGCCCGTATTCAAGAGTTGGTAAATTTTGCTGGGAGTTTTTCAATAAACGCAGCCATCCCCTCTTTTTGATCATTCGTTCCAAAGCAGGTATGGAATAAACGCCGCTCAAAATGAATACCCTGCGAAAGTGTGGTTTCGTAAGCTGTATTTACCGCCTCTTTGACCATCATGGTGGTTAACAAAGGCATATCTGCTATCTACTTGGCGATCGCTTTAACTTCTTTTAATAAATCTGCCTTCGGGAAAACGCGTGCCACTAAACCAGAACGCTCCGCTTCCGCAGCATCCATCATGCGACCCGTCAATGCCAAATCCATAGCCTTAGCCTTTGATACGGGTCGTGGTAGTCGTTGCGTACCCCCAGCATCAGGAATAATTCCTAATTTAATTTCTGGCTGAGCAAATTTTGCATTATCAGCCGCCATAATGGCGTCGCACATCATTGCTAATTCACAACCACCCCCCAATGCGTAACAGGTTTGCGAACTTTTAGCAGATGCCCCCAGTTGCTCGAAATAAAATCCTGGCGATACACGTCTTGTAAACCACGCTTAGCCATAGAAGCAATATCGGCTCCTGCGGCAAATGCCTTTTCGCTGCCAGTCACAATAATGCAGCCAATGTTGTCATCGGCGTCAAAACGAAGCAGCGCTTCACCAAGCTCGTCCATCAATTGATCGTTGAGTGCATTTAGCACTTCGGGACGGTTCTGATCGTAGCAACCTTGCCATCAATATCGGTCAATATGGTTTTGTAACTCATGAGTTACTCTCTTCGTTAATATTTATTAACGGGGTAACAATAACCACATCTTGCCATTTTGTTTCATTCGACCAGCCATTTCTCCAGCGGCATCCCCCGAACCCCAATAGTAGTCAGCTCTGACACCGCCCACGATCGCTTTACCCGTATCTTGTGCCATGACTAGCTTTTGCAAAGGCTGGCTACTTAAAGGCTTGGTCGTTGACAAAAAAACGGGGGCTCCAGGTGGCATTGCCTGAAGATCAATGGCAATACTTCGCTCACCCGTCAATGGAACACCCAATGCACCAATCGGCCCCAAATCAGCGTCCACATTGCTGGGGAGCTCTTTAAAGAAAACAAAACGGGGGTTTGCGTTAAGCATTTCATTCACGCACTTAGGATTGCGTTTTGCCCATTGCGAGATGCCTTGCATGGTTGCTTCACTGCGAGTGATTTCTTTTCTATCCAATAACCATTGAGCAAATGATTTAAAAGGTTGATCGTTAGTGCCAGCAAACCTCAAGCGAATAACTCGACCATCTTCCAGTCGAATTTTTCCAGAGCCTTGTATTTGCATAAATGCAGCTGCTACTAGATCTTGTACCCAAGCAATCTCAGACCCCTTCAAAATTCCTGATCCAATTAAATCGGCTCGCGTGGGTCCTGGATTGGGCTTCGATTTTTTCCATGCATTTGGATAACCATAGAGCGGCACGTTGTAGATACTCGTTCGATTCAACGATCCATTCATCACAGGCTCGTAATACCCTGTGATGAGACCGCTATCACCCCCAGACGAATTGCGAATTTCATAGACCTGAAAGTAACTTTCGAAATAACGTCGCATCGCTGGTGTGTCTCGGCTTGATACATTGCTAGCTTGGGCGCAAGCCTGGCGCCAATTCAATTCACCACTACGTTTACGTAACGCATCGCAGCTCTTGAGCCATGCAGGCCATGCTTGCGATAAATCGTCCTCCTGCCAGCCAGGCAAAGCTTGCCAGCTTACGGCACTAAAACTGGCAATGGGAGAACTATAGGCGGATGGGGCACCTCCTGAGCCGCCAGAACGATAGCCCGTTCCTCGAGTCAGCGGTGTAGAGCAACCCGCAACTAAAGCAGCAATCACAATAGCGAATACACTTAGTTGAAATAATTTAATTTGAAAAATCATGATTGCTAATTTACTAGATGAATACCCAATGCTTCTGTTTGTCATTGAGGGTGCTATTGCCTTAGGACTGTTGTTATTCATCGTTCTGTGGACCGGCAAAGGGAAAAAGTAAGCAGCGATTGATTGTTAGTGCAGAGTGCGCGGCATTACTAAAGCAAATTCAGGTATTGGGGCCTGAAAGAACTGAGCATCTTCCGTAACGCAAAAATACTCCCCACGCATCGTCCCTGCAGGCGTAGGTAAGGTGGCCCAACTGGTGTACTCAAAATGCTCGCCTGAGCGCAGTAAAGGCTGCTGGCCTACGACCCCCAAACCTCGAACCTCTTGCACGTCGTTATCCCCATCGGTGATGAACCAATGGCGCGCAATCAGCTGGATACTGGCTGATCCCGTATTGCGAATCGTGACCGTGTAGGCAAAGGCAAATTGACGATTATCGGGCTCAGATTGGTCTGGTAGGTACTGAGTCTTGACCGTAATACTGATTTCATGGGGGTTCACGTTCGAATTCTGCTCCATTCCAAGGCCAACTGCAAGCTAGAATCTAGGGATGGAAAGCCAAAAAACACCATCTCAAAGTCAATTTCTGATTGCCCCTTCTATTTTGTCGGCTGACTTTGCCTGCTTAGGCAAGGAAGTACAAAACGTTTTATTGGCAGGCGCTGACTGGATTCACTTTGATGTGATGGACAACCATTACGTTCCAAATCTCACTATTGGCCCTTTAGTGTGTGAGGCTATTCGTCCATATGCAACCAAAAATGGTCAGCCAGCGCTAATCGATGTTCATTTAATGATTGAACCGGTTGACCGCATCGTTCCCGATTTTGCAAAAGCGGGTGCAAACCTCATAATCTTCCACCCGGAAGCTAGCCCCCACGTCAATCGCACACTCAATTTGATTCGCGATCAGGGTTGTCAAGCAGGTCTCGTATTCAATCCCGCAACTCCCTTAGATCATCTTGATCGCACTCTTGATCTCATTGATCTCGTGCTGCTCATGTCGGTCAACCCTGGTTTTGGCGGCCAATTCTTCATCCCAAGCACTTTGCAAAAAATTGCTCAGGTACGCAATCGATTGGACCGCTACGCCACCGAAACTGGACGCCATATTCGTTTGGAAGTTGATGGCGGTATTAAGGTCGATAACATTGCTCAAGTTGCAAAAGCGGGTGCAGATACCTTTGTTGCCGGCTCTGCCATTTTTGGACAAGACAATTACGCACAAGTGATTGAGGCGATGCGCTCTGAATTAGGAAAGCTAGGAAAAGCCTGATGTTGCGTGAAGAATTTAACGCCCTAGCAAAGCAGGGTTTCAATCGCATTCCTCTCGTGAAAGACGTCTTAGCGGATCTCGAGACTCCTCTCTCGCTTTATGTGAAATTGAGTCAGGCATTTGGCAAAAAAAATACGTATTTGTTGGAGTCCGTTTTAGGAGGAGAGCGTTTTGGTCGCTTCTCGTTTATTGGTCTTCCTGCCAAGACCATCATTCGCACCGTAGGCGCTCCCACCAAACCAGTCAATGAAGTAGTGACTGAAGGCAATGTCGTCGAAACCAATACTGACAATCCACTGGATTTTGTAGATGCCTATTTCAAGCGCTTTAAGGTGGCAGTGCAAACTGGTCTTCCACGATTTTGCGGTGGCCTCGCTGGTTATTTTGGCTATGACACCGTGCGCTATATTGAGTCTCGCCTAGCTAAACACGATCTACCAGATGAATTAGGCGTGCCCGATATTCAACTCATGCTCACTGAAGAGTTGGCAGTGATTGACAATGTTGCCGGCAAAATTTATTTCATTATTTATGCCGATCCCAATGTCTCAGATAGCTTTGAAAAATCCCAAGCTCGCCTAAAGGAACTACTGGCCTGTCTGAATCAACAAGTGGCTATGCCACCTTCATTAGCAAGCTCTAAGACTGAATTAATCCGTAAATTTAATGCGGCTGATTTTGAAAATGCGGTTCGCAAAACCAAAGAATACATTTTGGCCGGCGACTGCATGCAGGTTGTTATTGGCCAGCGCATTAGTAAACCCTTTACCGATTCTCCACTTGCACTCTATCGCGCATTACGCTCGCTAAATCCGTCGCCATACATGTATTTCTATGACTTTGGCGATATGCAAATCGTAGGATCTTCCCCAGAAATCTTGGTTCGCCAAGAAAAACGTGCGGCAGAAAAAATTGTGACAATTCGCCCATTGGCCGGCACCCGCCCTCGCGGTGCCAACCCAAAGGAAGATGAGCGCCTTGCAAAAGAACTACTGGCGGATCCAAAAGAAATTGCTGAGCACGTCATGCTCATCGACTTGGCCCGCAATGATGTGGGTCGCATTGCGAAAACTGGATCAGTTAAGGTAACTGACTCCATGTCGATTGAAAAATATTCTCACGTACAACACATTGTGAGCTCAGTCGAGGGTGACCTCTTAGACGGCATGAGCAATATGGACGTATTGCGCGCAACCTTTCCTGCGGGCACTTTGTCTGGCGCCCCAAAAATTCGCGCCATGGAAATCATTGATGAGATGGAAATTGTGAAACGTGGCGTTTATGGCGGTGCAGTTGGCTATCTTTCATTCTCAGGCGATATAGATGTGGCAATCGCCATTCGTACCGGGGTGATTCGTGAGGGTATGCTGCACTCCCAGGCAGGTGCTGGTGTAGTAGCCGATTCGGATCCAACCACCGAATGGAAAGAAACTGAAGCTAAAGCACGCGCAGTTTTAACGGCAGCAGATTTAGTACAAGGAGGACTCGATGCTCCTAATGATTGATAACTACGATTCTTTTACCTATAACCTCGTTCAATACTTTGCTGAGCTAGGCGAGGACGTCAAGGTATTTCGTAATGACGAAATTTCAGTGGGTGACATCGCCAGATTGAATCCAGCGCGTATTTGCATTTCACCTGGTCCTTGCAACCCAACAGAAGCAGGGATTTCTGTCGAAACCATCAAGCACTATGCAGGAAAAATTCCCATCTTAGGTGTTTGCCTTGGGCACCAAGCAATTGGTGAGGCATTTGGAGGTAAGCTCGTACGAGCTCAAAAAGTGATGCATGGCAAAACTGACAGCATTCATCACACTGGAGTAGGTGTATTCAAAAACTTGCCAGACCCATTTAAAGCGCCGCGTTATCACTCCCTGGCTATCGAAAAAGCAACCATGCCTGCTTGTTTAGAGATTACAGCTACCTCTTCTGAGGGTGAAATCATGGGTGTACGCCACAAGGAGCTTGCTGTTGAGGGCGTGCAATTCCACCCTGAATCAATACTGTCCGAGCATAGTCATGCCCTGCTCAAGAACTTCCTACAAAGCAAATAAATCATTTCAATACGCTATGGCAATTACTCCTCAAGAAGCACTACAACGATGCATTGAACATCGCGAGCTTTTCCATGACGAAATGACGACGATGATGCGCCTCATCATGAGCGGTGAAATATCCACTGAGCTTGTTGCTGGATTATTAGTAGCGCTTCGGACTAAAAAAGAGACTGTTGGTGAAATCGCCGCAGCAGCTCAAGTCATGCGTGAGTTTGCTACCGCGGTCGATGTCAAAGATCGCACCCATCTTGTAGACGTCGTGGGCACTGGCGGCGATGGTGCCCATACCTTCAATATTTCTACTGCCGCTATGTTTGTGGCAGCAGCAGCTGGCGCTAAGATCGCCAAACACGGCAACCGCAGTGTCAGCAGCAAATCTGGCAGCGCTGATGTACTTGAAGCGCTTGGCGTAAATCTTGCCCTCAATGCAGACCGGGTTGCCGAGTGCGTTTCGAAGATTGGTGCCGGTTTTATGTTCGCACCGAACCACCATCCCGCCATGAAAAATGTAGTGCCGATTCGTAAACAATTAGGTGTACGTACGATTTTCAATATTTTGGGTCCATTAACTAACCCAGCAAATGCGAAACGTATTTTGATGGGCGTGTTTCATCCGGATCTGGTTGGTATTCAGGCACGCGTCTTGCAAGCACTGGGGATGAATCATGCTCTAGTCGTCTACGGTCGCGATGGTCTCGATGAAATTTCACTCGAAGGCCCCACCTTAGTTGGCGAACTCATAGATGGCGCCGTTCGTGAGTATGAAATTCACCCGAGCAATTTTGGATTAAACACTGCACCTACCAACGGTTTTAAAGTCGCGAATGCAGAAGAATCTAAAAAAATTGTTTTGGATGTGATTGACAATAAACTTGGTCCAGCGAGCGATATCGTTTGCTTAAATGCAGGCGCAACACTTTATGTTGCCGGAGTAGCCTCAGACATTGCCAGCGGCATCACGATGGCAAAGGCAGCGATTGCATCCGGAGCTGCCCGTCAAAAACTGGATGCTTTTGTAGCGGCAACCCAGTCAGAATAAACTTCTGCTCATGAGCAATATTCTTCAAAAAATTGTTGCAACCAAAAAGATGGAGATTGCCAGAGATGTAAAGCAAATCTCACTAGCAAACCAACGTGAGAGAGCGGAATCCAATAACCAAGACGCCACCTTAAAACCTCGGGGATTTATTCGTTCAATCGAGCAAAAAATTGCTGCAGGCAGCGCTGGAGGCATTACCGAAATCAAGAAGGCCAGCCCAAGCAAAGGAATTTTGCGGGAAAACTTTATTCCAGCAGATATTGCCAAGTCCTATGAAAAATATGGTGCCGCATGTTTATCGGTATTAACCGATGTTGAGTACTTTCAGGGATCTAATGCCTATCTTGAAGAAGCTCGGGCTGCCTGTCATATTCCAGTTTTACGAAAAGACTTCACTATCGATCCATACCAAGTTTATGAAGCGCGTGCGATAAGTGCAGATGCTATTTTGCTGATCGTAGCCTGCCTTGAACTCAATCAAATGAAAGATCTGGAAGCATGCGCCAATGACTTGGGTCTAGATGTATTAGTAGAGGTACATAATGCCGCCGAGCTGGAGCAGGCTCTTGAACTGAAAACTCCGCTACTTGGAATCAATAATCGCAACTTGAAGACCTTTGAGGTTACGCTTAAAACGACACTCTCGCTTTTATCTTCTGTTCCCGAAACAAAAACCTTAGTCACTGAGTCCGGCATCCTGAGTAGAGCAGATGTTCAATTGATGCGAGACAATCAAGTCAATGCATTTTTAGTCGGCGAGGCGTTTATGCGTTCAGCAGATCCTGGCGCAGCACTCGGCCATTTATTTTCATAAATCTCTCTTAAAATCTCGCTGGGAATGAAGCTTTCCCAGCCTTTTCAAGCCATCTAGAATACTTTTAATCAGCGAGATTATTAGTAGTAAAGATCTCAACACGTCGCCGATAAACATGACTAAAAAGTGATTCACAGTTCCACTATTTTCAAGCTCAGTAACCGCATACCAAAACTGATGTAGTCCTGAGCTTAGTAGCGGATAAATCAAAATGCAGATCAATAGCTTTGGTAAACTCAGATTACTTAAATCGGAATCGAGCTTGATGTTTTGAAATACAACAAATCTGGCCAGGTATGGCGCAAACCCAGAAATCAAACCCGTGCCGATGCATAGCGTTAAATCTGGCGGTAGTTCGCCAAAATAACTAATTAAAAATGAAGCAATGGCAATTCCACACGCTCCCGATAATCCAAATATGAGCGTCAAAAAGAGACGTAAGCCTGCAGGCAAATAGATCTAATTAACGCCAATGCCAAAACTAAATTCACTTGTTAACCATGCGTTCAGATAAAAAAGTGTGGCATATGAAATGGCGCTAATTAAAATACCAATCAGCCCAATGCGAAGATTTCCAAAATTTCTTATCATTACCTGGAGTATGGATTATTTTTTGTTGACTAGAATCAATTGTTTCAAATAGTTATGCACATTAAACTGTTAAGCTCAAAGTCTAAGTTTCTTGACTGGGATTTAATTAAAAAAATATTACAAATAATATAAATGGCAATTACCAAGCAGTCCCCCTATCTGCGGTTTTTAAACCTGATTGATGCGCTTGACCGAACCAATCCAGGTAAAAAGCTCGATTGCATCGAAGAAAGTCTTCTAAACAAAATCATTGCCTCTGCCCATGCAAAGCAAGCCATCTTGGTAGGTGACCTCATTTCATTAAGTGCGCTTGGCTCACAGGCTACGCTACACGGTCGCCTGAAAAATCTTAGCGCTATGGGCTATATCAATGGCAACCAATGCGGATGGTCGAAAAAAGTGCATCCCACCAAGCTTGCCATTAAACGTAACGACGAGATTTCAAAATGCTTAGAGAAGGCTCTTGATCAGCCTGAGATCACCTTCTGAAGCATAGAAAAAAGCCCTGTATTCAGGGCTTTTTTATTGACGCATTGATCTCTAAAGAAAATCAAACATTAAATAAGAAATTCAACACGTCGCCATCTTTCACAGCATACTCTTTACCCTCGGCACGCATCTTACCCGCCTCTTTAGCACCGGACTCCCCTTTGTATTGAATAAAGTCATCGTAAGCAATTATCTGTGCACGAATAAAACCCCGCTCGAAATCGGTATGAATAACTCCTGCCGCTTGCGGGGCAGTATCGCCTTGGTGAATAGTCCATGCACGCACTTCTTTAACGCCCGCCGTGAAATAGGTATGCAAGCCCAATAAAGCATAACCAGCACGAATGACGCGATCCAGGCCTGGCTCATTCATTCCCAGGTCCGCCAGGAACTCCGCTTTATCAGCATCCTCTAAATCGGCAATTTCGGCTTCAATCGCTGCACAGACTGCAACAACAGGAGCTTTTTCTTTAGCGGCATGTTGCTTTACAGCTTCAAGATGGGGGTTATTTTCAAATCCATCCTCTTTGACATTCGCTACATACATCGCTGGCTTATCCGTGATTAAACAAAGAGGCTTAATCAGCAATTTTTCATCATCACTCAAATCCAAGCTTCGAACTGGTTGCGCGGAATCTAAATGCGCTTGAACTTTTGTCAAAACAGCAACCAATGCTGCAGCCTCTTTATCGTTACCAGATTTAGCAGCCTTACTGGAGCGAGCCAGTGTTTTTTCTACAGTAGCTAAATCGGATAATGCCAGCTCAGTATCAATCACGCCAATATCGGCGATCGGGTCAACATTACCGGCTGCGTGCACAACATTCGGATCCTCAAAACAGCGCACCACATGAGTAATTGCGTCAGCTTCCCGAATATTGGCTAAAAACCGGTTGCCAAGACCTTCACCCTTGGAAGCGCCAGCCACCAAACCTGCAATATCGACGAACTCGACGGCAGCAGGCAGAATGCGCTCAGGCTTTACGATCTCAGCCAAAGCGGCTAGACGAGGGTCAGGAACCTCAACAACGCCTACATTGGGTTCAATCGTGCAGAAAGGGTAATTTTCCGCTGCGATTCCAGCCTTGGTAAGCGCATTAAAGAGGGTAGATTTGCCGACATTAGGCAGGCCGACGATGCCACATTTCAAAGACATGGCCTTATTGTAAAGGGGCTAGTTTCGATATCATCGAGTTATGACAGAATCACACCAAAATCAAGCGGGCAAAAAGCCTACTAATCCCCCTCAAATTCGCTCCGTTGATGTGGTGGTGGTCGGTGGAGGCATTGCTGGAAAGGCTTGCGCCTTAGGGATGGCGCAACTGGGCATCCAAACCCTCGAAATCGCCCCTGACCTCAGTCAGACCGTCCCGAACCCACAGGGCCATCAATGGGGTCAGCGAATTTATGCCTTTTCACCAAGTACCCAAAAGCTTTTAGCCCACTTACAGATTTGGGATGCTTTGGATCATAGTCGCCTACAAGTTGTGCGGGATATGCGCATCTTCGGTGATCGGGCCGAGAAAAACGATCAACTTCATCTCTCTGCTTTTGAAGCAGGCGCGCCACAATTGGCTTGGATCGGTGAATCCAATTTAATTGAGCATACGCTTGATCAAGCCTCGCGCTTTCAAAACAAATTAGAGCGACTTCCTGATGCTGTAGAAAAAATAGCAGTGGATGCCGATGGCACTACTTTGCACCTTAAGAGCGGCACCATCATTCGCTCGCAACTTGTTATTGCAGCGGATGGCGCAAACTCACCCATTCGTTCGAAGATCGGCATTGCAGCGAGCGAAGAAAGTTATTCACAAAGCGCTGTTGTAGCCAATTGGATTTGTACCTACCCTCACCTTGAAACTGCTTTTCAGTGGTTCCTTCCTGGGGGCGATATCGTTGCTATTTTGCCATTGCCAAACAAACAAGTTTCGATGGTCTGGTCTACCTCTCCAGAATATGCAGCAAACTTATTAAAACTCAATCCATCCGAATGGCTTGAACGTTTCGCTACGGTTGCTGAAGGCTCCATTGCAAAACAGCTCGGTGAGTTAACGCTCAATTCCACCCCAACTGCCTTTCCATTGAGAAGAATCCGCGCTGAGCGGTTCATTGGCCCTGAGGCAACTCCTAAAGTTGTATTAATTGGGGATGCCGCTCATGTCATGCACCCATTAGCAGGCCAAGGATTGAACTTAGGATTACGAGATGTTGCTATGTTACTCAACATCTACAGTAAACGAGAATCCTTTCGCTCCTTGAACGATCTGACCTTGTTACGCCGCTATGAACGCCAGCGGCAAGGAGATACGAGTGCGCTTTTATGGGTTACTGATAAGCTCAAGAAGTTATTTTCTGGAACAAGCAGCACAGAAAAACATTTACGTAATTGGGGTCTCGGTCTAGTAAACAAAAGTCATTTTGTTAAACAGCGTCTCATTGAACGCGCATTAGGAGAAATTCACTTTGACTAAATTTTTATCTTTGGCGTTGATGACACTCGCCATTGTTTTGGGCGCGCTCAGCTTCTCAAATTCTGCATTTGCGCAAACCGAGCAACAAATTAAAACCGAAATTCAAAAAAAATTGGGTTCAAACGCAAAAGTGCGAAGCGTTGCACCCAGCCCAGTATCTGGGGTATACGAAGTACTTGTAGGCAATGATGTCTTTTACACCGACGGTTCAGTCAAGTATCTCATCCAAGGTGAAATTATTGAGCTGGCTACTGGCAAAAATATTACGGAACAAAGGCAAGCTGATATCAACCGCATCAAATGGTCTGATCTTAAGCAAGCAAATGCCTTCAAAACAGCGCGTGGCAATGGCTCACGTCAAATGGCTATTTTTTCTGATCCCAATTGTGGCTACTGCAAGCGTCTTGAGAAATCTTTGCAGCAACTCGATAACGTCACCATTTATACCTATCTAATACCCATACTATCAGCAGACTCTATTCAGAAATCAAAGCAAATTTGGTGCTCTTCCGATCCCAATAAAGCCTATATGGATTGGATGGTCAATGGCGTTTCGCCAAATGGAAAAACTGATTGTGCAAATCCATTAGATAAAAATCTGACTTACGCCAAATCCTATGGCATTACCGGCACACCCACCATCTTTTTTACAGATGGAAGCCGCTTTCCTAGTGCAGTTCAGATTACCGATATTGAAAAGAAATTTGCTTCTCTAAAATAGTGAGTGACGCCTATTGATATGAACGCTTCCGATCTGCCAGCAATTCAATACACCGTATGGCCAACAGACCTTCATGGTCATCGTTTTCAAGTAAAACTGCATATTGCCAATCCTGATCCCCAGGGTCAAATTCTGCAGATGCCCGCTTGGATACCAGGCAGCTATTTAATTCGCGATTTTTCCAAACACATTGAATCGATCGAGGCATTTACAGCAGGCTCTTCAAGGAAAAAAATTACTCTAGAGCGAATTGATAATGATCAATGGATTTTGTCAGACGCAAATAGTGCGGTAGACATCGTCACAACGGTTTACGCCTTTGATAATTCTGTGCGTGCAGCATATCTTGATACTGAACGGGCTTTTTTCAATGCCACCAGCCTTTGCTTGATGGTTAAAGGACAAACCCACGTACCCTGCTCACTTGCTATTACCCCACCAGAAAGTGTTCACGCTGAGAGTTGGATTGTTCAAACCCGCCTCACATCAGCAAAAACCGATGCACGTGGTTTTGGTTTCTACCTTGCAAAGAATTATGATGACCTGATTGATCATCCTGTAGCCATGGGGGAGTTTCAGATCGTGCGCTGGAATTCCAATAGCACGCCACATAGCATGGCCATCCAAGGATGGTTACATCCGATTGATGTAACGCGCCTAACAAACGACTTACAAGCAATTTGTTCCGCGACGATCAATCTGTTTGAGCCCAAAACAAAGCGGCCGCTATTTTCAAGCTATTTATTTCTAGTCAATGCAGTCCTAAATGGATATGGCGGCCTTGAACATCGCAATAGCACCGCTTTACTCTGCCGCAGAGATCAACTTCCCCAAAAAGACACTCCTTTAGATGAGGCTAGCTATCGTGAATTTCTAGGGCTATGCAGTCATGAATATTTTCATGCTTGGTTGGTCAAGCGCATTCAACCAAAAGCATTTCAGCCTTACGAACTAAGCAATCGAAATCACACCCGCTTACTGTGGCTATTTGAAGGATTTACCAGCTACTACGATGACCTTCAGCTTTTTCGCAGCAAGCGCATCAATCTTGGCGCATACCTGAAACTCGTCTCCGATAACTGGAACGGCGTATTACGAGGTCCTGGTAGACTTAAACAAAGTCTTGCAGATAGCTCTTTTGATGCATGGAAAAATATTATCAAGTCGACGAAAACACTCCAAATGCGGTGGTGAGTTATTACGGCAAAGGCGCTCTGCTTGCTCTTGGGTTAGATTTGCAAATTCGCGGATTTTCAAAGCATAAAAAATCATTAGACGATTTGATGCGACTAATCTGGAAAAAGCATGGGATCACACTCGACGGGATCTCTGAAAATGGTCTTGATGATTTAATCAATACCTTGCTTGGCAATAGCTTCATGAAAATTTGGAGTGAATTTAAATCACGCTATATTTTTGGAGTTGAGGATATTCCGATCTAAAAATGGATTGCTTCAAAATATGTTGCAGTGAAATTAAAGCATCAGACCAAACTCGAGAAAGTAAAACTACAGTTCGGTATGCGCCATATTGATTCAAATGGATGGCTCAAGATTACCCATATTTTGGATGGAGGAGCCGCACAAGCAGCAGGCTTAGCGGCAGGCGATTTACTAGCGAGCATTAATGGCCAGCGCATTACCAGCGCACGGTTTGATAAGGTACTCAATAGCCTTACTAAAAATCAAGATATCAGCCCAACCTTTTATCGTGACGATCTTGAACATGAGCGTATTTTGATGCTCTTACCGTCTCAACTGCCAAAGCAATACGATCTGACCACTGCAAAGTCTGGCAACACGTAATCCAATGCCCCCGTTCTCCAAAGATGCTATACCTCAAGATTGGCGCAACCTGTTGGGCGATTATTTTGAATCGTCCTCTTGGAAAACGCTAGAAGGCAATATTCAGTCTATCTTAGCGAGCGAATTTAATAGCGTTCGCCCAGACCCCCAACATTTTTTTAGGGCTTTTGAGTTAACACCAGTTGAAAGCGTCAAAGCGATCATTCTTGGACAAGATCCGTATCACTCACCAGGGCTTGCGCAAGGTCTTGCTTTCTCGATTCCGAGCAATATCCCCGTCAATTCAAGAGCGTTCCCAAGCTCTCTTCGCAATATCAGCAAAGCACTCGAACTAGAAGGATTTGGAAAGCTGCCAAATGGCGATTTGCATGATTGGGCAAAACAAGGAGTGCTTCTACTCAACACCGCACTCAGCGTCAAACTTGGGGAAGCAGGCAGTCATGCGAATATAGGCTGGAAGAGCCTTATCAATTTGTTGATTTCTGACTTAGCCAAGAGAAATTCCAATTTAGTGTGGATGCTTTGGGGAGGCCACGCTCAATCCAAGCTTCCACTCATCGATACTGGAAAAGATTCATTGATTTTGCAATCGTCCCATCCATCAGGCCTAGGGGTTTACAAAACTGACAAACCTTTTTTAGTGCCGGGCGGTAAAGAAAGCTGTAATCACTTCACCAAAACAAATGCTTGGTTAGCAGGCCATGGACTAGAGCCCATTCAGTGGATTAGAACTGCCCAAGACTCCAACCAGACTCACCAGGCAGATCTATTTCGCTAGAGAAGCGTAGAGGCCTCCTGCAAAGCTAGAGACAATAATCGCGCTAACCCACTCAAGCTTTTGGCCGGATTGGAAAAATCCCTGGTACTGCCCTATGTAAGAGCTTGCTAAGGCCGCTAGAAAGCCCAGCAATATAGCCAATAAAAACCTCAAGAACTCGGTGCTCCGAGGTCTTCTGGGGTAAAAAATCCAGGCTGAGGCCCCTGACCCACCCCCAATTAGCAGAAAAGCCAAAACCCCCATTCTTACCCCCATTGCTGACGTCATCAAATCTATAATCACCATTATGAAGTTGTTGACACTCGGCATCAATCATCACACAGCGCCGGTCGCCATTCGGGAGAAGGTCGCCTTCGATCCTGAATTTCTTCAAGAAGCGTTGCACGATCTGCGCCAACATTTATTGGGCGCGAATCAGGCTGGGCTGCCTGAAGCCACTATTTTGTCAACCTGCAATCGCACTGAAGTCTATTGCGCAGCAAATGATGCCAATGCTGCAGATATTCTGCATGAGGCAACTTTTGATTGGCTGGCCAAAACTCAACAGCTTGCCCCCAGCAGTCTCGAACCACACATTTACTCTTTGCCTCAATCAGAGGCTGTTCGCCATGCTTTCAGGGTTGCGTGCGGCCTCGACTCAATGGTGATTGGCGAAACCCAAATTTTGGGTCAAATGAAAGATGCGGTTCGTACCGCAAATGATGCAGGCGTTTTGGGAACCTATCTCAACCAGCTATTTCAAAAAACATTTGCTGTTGCTAAAGGGGTTCGTGGCTCTACCGAGATTGGCGCACACTCTATTTCGATGGCCGCAGCCTCTGTAAGACTCTCCGAACGAATTTTTGAGAAGATATCTGATCAGAAAATATTATTCATAGGCGCTGGTGAAATGATCACCTTATGCGCAACCCACTTTGTAGCACGCAAACCTAAAAATGTTGCCATAGCAAACCGCACTATTGAACGCGGTCAAGAATTGGCTGATTCCATCGCAGCACAAGATATACAAGCAGAGTCCTTTAAGCTCTCAGAACTTCCTGGTCGCTTACATGAATTTGACATCATTGTTTCTAGCACCGCCTCTTCCCTTCCCATCATTGGTTTTGGCTTAGTCGAAAGCGCCCTAAAACTGCGCCGGCACAAGCCGATGGTGATGATTGATCTAGCGGTTCCCCGAGACTTTGAGCCTGAGATAGCAAGGCTCGATGACGTATACCTCTACACGGTTGATGATCTAGGAGTCATGATTCAAACTGGCACGAGCTTGCGCCAAGCTGCTGTGAGCCAAGCAGAGGCGATTATTGAGGATCGAGTTGGCAACTTTATGCACTGGATGCAAGGGCGTAATGCCGTGCCTTTGATTCAGGATATTCAACAACAAGGTGAGCACTTAAGACAGCTCGAACTTGAACGCGCAATGAAACGCTTGATGCGTGGAGATGATCCACAAGAAGTGCTAAACGCAATGGCACAAGGCTTAACTAATAAATTTTTACATGGCTCACTCCATGCTTTGCAACATTCCAACGGTGCCGAGCGCGACGCCTTGATCAAGTTGCTACCCAAATTATTCGCCTCACACACCAAACCTGAAGATCATTAGATGAAGCCCAGCATGCGGGCTAAGCTGGAACATCTAGACACGCGCTTAGCCGAACTTAACTCCCTTTTAGCCTCCGAGGAAGCAACCAAAGATATGGATGCTTATCGGAAGCTAACGCGCGAACACTCCGATATCGCAAACGTTGTCGAACAATTTGGCTTGTACAAGCAAGCTGAAGCGGATGCTCAAGCTGCCGAAGAAATGCGCAAAGATCCTGAGATGAAAGAGTTTGCTGATGAAGAGCAGAAGCAAGCACATGCAACTATGGAAGAGCTTGAGGGTACGCTCCAAAAACTTTTACTACCCAAAGATGAGAATGATGAACGCAATGTGTTCTTAGAAATTCGGGCGGGTACTGGCGGTGACGAGAGCGCATTATTTGCTGGGGATCTATTACGTATGTACACCCGCTTTGCCGAACGTCAGGAATGGAAAGTGGAAGTCGTTAGCGCGGCTGAATCTGACTTGGGTGGCTATAAAGAGGTTGTCCTGCGTTTGGTGGGTCAATCCGTCTACTCACGCTTGAAATTTGAATCTGGCGGTCATCGCATCCAACGCGTTCCTGAGACCGAGACTCAAGGACGCATTCATACTTCAGCCTGCACAGTAGCAGTCATGCCAGAAGCCGATGAATTAGAAGCCGTGAAAATTAATCCAGCAGAATTGCGTATTGATACCTTCAGAGCCTCAGGCGCTGGCGGACAACATATCAATAAGACAGATTCTGCCGTTCGTATCACACACTTACCCACAGGCACGGTAGTGGAGTGTCAGGATGACCGTAGCCAACACCGTAACCGCGAACAAGCAATGAAAGTATTGGTCTCACGCATCATGGATGCCCGTGAACGTGAAAAGCATCAACGCGAAGCGCAAACACGAAAATCCCTGATTGGCTCAGGTGATCGTAGCGATCGCATTCGGACCTATAACTTCCCACAAGGTCGCATCACCGATCACCGCATTAATCTTACCCTGTATAAAATTGATGCCATGATGGATGGTGATCTCGATGATCTCTGTAATGCCCTTGCATTTGAACATCAAGCCGAATTACT
Source organism: Polynucleobacter necessarius (assembly GCF_900095195.1). Lineage (NCBI taxonomy): Bacteria > Pseudomonadati > Pseudomonadota > Betaproteobacteria > Burkholderiales > Burkholderiaceae > Polynucleobacter > Polynucleobacter necessarius. The sequence goes on along the minus strand of NZ_LT606950.1, from coordinate 63,988 downwards.
CGCAGCACTTGGTGACAATTAATTATTCACTAAATTGATAATGAATAAGGGTTTGAGTCTGCGATCCCTACTGGGCAGCACAGCGCTTCCTCGTAACGAAGCTCATATCTTGATGGCGCACGTACTTGATAAACACTACCAGCTACCTCGATCAGCAATTATCTCTCGCGATGAATTGGAGCTCCACGCCCTAGCAATAGAAAATTGGTATTCGCTTGAATCCAAGAGGTTATCGGGCGAGCCAGTCGCCTATCTCATTGGCAAGAGAGATTTTCACAATATTGAACTTACGGTAGCGCCCGGCGTCTTGATACCGCGCCCTGAAACAGAATTACTTGTTGATATAGCCCTTCAAGAGATCAAATGTATTGAAAATTTAGAAGGCTGTCTAAGGATTTTGGATCTCGGCACTGGGTCTGGGGCAATAGCATTGGCAATTGCCCATGAGCTGCCTAATGTGCAAGTGATTGCTACCGACCAATCCTCTACTGCCTTGGAGATTGCCAAGGCTAATGCCAAAAAACTGGGTCTTGATTCTCGTGTGAAATTTTTGCAAGGAGATTGGTACCATGCCTTGGATATTGTAGATTTTTTTGATGTCATTCTAAGTAACCCTCCTTACATCGCCGCTCAAGACCCTCACCTTGCACAGGGTGATCTTCGCTATGAGCCTATTTCTGCACTAACAGATCATGCCGATGGCCTAAGTTGTCTTCAGGCGATTATTCGGGGGGCTTCTAGCCACCTTAATCCCAAAGGCCTAATTGCGGTAGAACATGGATTTGATCAATCGGAAGCGGTCGCTGATATAGAAAAATTTGCCGAATTTACCGATATTCATATTCATCAAGATTTAGCAGGTCATCACCGAGTGATATCCGCCCGAAAATAGGACCGCCGTTACCATTTTCTAAATTAAGTCTTAAAATTGATTTGTCGGTGGTTTCTAGCCATTTTTAATGCGTTAATGTCTTACTTAGAGAGAATTTATGGACACCCAAGATCAAATTAAAGAAATCGTTACCAGCCATCTCGTTGTGCTATTCATGAAAGGTACTGCGCAATTTCCACAGTGCGGATTCTCGGGAAATGCTGTGAATATTCTTCGTGCGAGCGGTGTAGAAAAACTTCATACCGTGAACGTCTTGGAGGATCCAGCTATCCGCCAGGGAATCAAAGAGTATGCTAACTGGCCGACCATTCCACAACTCTACGTGAATGGAGAATTCATAGGTGGCTCTGACATCATGACTGAAATGTATCAGTCGGGGGAGCTTCAGAAATTAATTAAGGGCTAATCGCCCTACGCTCAGTGAATTTTGATCTCGGCAATCTCATTCTATTTGGCCTACCGCTAGGATTATGTGCGGGCCTTTTGGTTTACGCCCTCAATTTACGTTCTAGCCTCGCGCGCGCCGAGAACCTACTTCAGTCAGAAAGTGTTTTGACAGCAAGCCTGAGAAATGAACGTGATCAAGCCATACAAAATGCTATTAGATTAGAAACGGAACTTGAAGCTGAGCGTAAACAGGCATTAAGCCGTATTGAAGCGCTGAACGAAGCCAAGGAAGTATTAACTAGCCAATTTAAAAATCTAGCCAACGAGATTTTTGAAGATAAATCAAAACGATTTACCGAACAAAACGCAGCTAACCTTGATGTTCTTTTAAAACCCCTACAAACCAAGCTCTCAGAGTTTAAGGAGCAGGTTAATAACTCTTATAACAATGAAGCTAGCGAGCGGCACGCGCTCAAAAATGAAATTGAGCGCCTGGCCAATCTCAACATCAAAATGTCTGATGAGACTCGCTCTCTAACCCAAGCGCTTAAGGGCGACTCCAAGGTCCAAGGAAATTGGGGAGAATTGGTTCTCGAGTCTATTCTCGAGTCTTCGGGACTTCGCAAAGGCGAGGAGTACATTGTTCAGGATAGCCATACACAAAGCGATGGCTCGCGCCTTCAACCTGATGTTGTGGTCAAGCTACCCGAGGGTAGAAGCTTAGTTATTGACAGTAAAGTCTCTATTACTGCGTATGCAAGACACACTGAAGCTTCTGATGCAAAAGTTGGCGAACTTGAATTAGCGGCCCATATTCAATCTTTGCGACAACATATTCAAGGGCTTTCAGGCAAAAACTACAGCACACTATATGGCGCTGGATCAGTAGATTTTGTCCTCATGTTTATACCAATAGAGCCTGCTTTCTTGCTGGCCTTAAAGACTACTCCAAACTTATATCAAGAGGCATTAGCCAAAAATATTGTGCTTGTGTGCCCAAGTACCCTGATGGCAACTCTCAGAACTGTTGCACATCTTTGGAGGCAAGATCACCAAAACCGTAATGCGCTTGAAATCGCGAAGCAATGCGGCAACCTATACGATAAGTTTGTTGGCTTTGTAGATGATCTTGAAAAATTGGGGCAACGCTTAGACCAAGCACAAACAAGCTATCACGATGCCTTTAATAAACTCAAAACTGGAAAAGGTAATTTAATTCGAGCCGCAGAAAAAGTGCGAGAACTTGGCGTTAAACCCTCCAAAAATTTATCCCCCCCTCTAATAGAATCCTCATCTGATTCTGAATAAATTGAACGACTCAAATACAAGTGGGCGTCATTACAAAAAAGTAGCCATAGCAGCTTGTTTTGGGACTTTTTTTAGAGTGGTATGACTTTCTCACATTCGCTACGCTTGCAGTAGTTCTTGGTCCGCTCTTTTCTCCAACAAACGATCCAAATGCAGAGCTATTAGCAAGCTTAGCGACTTTTGGTATTGGCATGGTGGTCAGAACCCATGGGATCAGCCTTGTTTGGCTCCTTGGGTGATCGTATTGGCCGTAAACCTGTCTTCATGATCACGATTGCCATCATGGGTTTCGCAACGGTTTGCGTAGGATTTTTACCAACTTATGCAGAAATTGGTATTTGGGCACCCATTTTTTTAGTTGTTTTACGCATTCTTCAGGGCTTATCTGCCGGCGGCGAAATCGGCGGAAGTGCCATCTACCTCACGGAGCATGCTGGCAATCGGCATCGAGGTTTTAAAACAAGCTTCCTGCAACTCATGGGCCCTCTGGGTATATTGGCTTCTACATTACAAATTGCCATTCTTCAAAAATGGCTTTCGCAATCACAGTTTCAGGATTGGGGCTGGCGGGTACCATTCTGGGCTTCACTGATCCTTCTTATGATTGCTGTGTATTTGCGACGGTCACTAGAAGAAACTCCCGTGTTTTTGGAACTCGCAAAGCAAGAGCAAAAAAATGAATCGCAACTTCTAAACAATTTCAAGGATCCTGAAATTCGCAAAAGAATGTTTCTATTATTTTTTGCATCTCTTCAAGTGGTGCAATTCTGTTTTTCTGCGTTCAGGTATATACAGCGATCTTCTTAAAAACTTCCGTAGGACTCAATGCTGCCTTAGTAGATAATTTGAGTATTTTCTCAACCCTAGCTCTTTGTCCTCTAATAGTTTTAGGAAGATGGCTTTCGAATCGAATTGGCCGAAAACCGACAATCTTGAGTGGGATTATTCTTGGGGCCCTATGTATTCAGCTTGCGTACGAACTACTACAGATATTGGGTAACGCTTATTTAAATTCAGCATCAAACAGTGCATTGCTTGGCATTGGACTTATCTTGTTTCTTCTTGCCCCCTCACTAGGGCTAGCAGTTGGACCTCAAACAGCACTTCTTGCAGAATTATTTCCCGCAAAAAATAGGAATAGCGCTGCCACACTTCCACACAATCTCGCAGCTGGATGGGTTGGTGGGATGCCCCCTGATTGTGGCTTGGTTAAATCAAATTTGTGGCAATAGCTTGCCTGGACTTTGGTACAAAATCTCTTTTTTGGCAAGCGCTGCAATTATTTACTTTTTGTGTGTCTTTGAAACCAGGAGAATTAATCTCAATCTTTGAGTTAAAAAGCCCTCCAAGAACTTGGATGGCCGTAGATCTGGTGCCCCTTGTCCGACTCGAACAGACCACCCACTGATTACAAATCAGTTGCTCTACCAGATGAGCTAAAGGGGCAACATTTGTATTTTAGCCTATTTCACAACTCTCAAGGAGGGTCTAGGGGGCTTAGGCTTTTCATCAACCCCTTTGGGTGCATCCTTCCCGAGTAGCCCTCTAGCCTGTAGAGGATCATATGGAAACGACATACCCTGACCATTTTCTCTCGCATAAATAGCTAGGATATGACTTATTGGAACCCTAATCTTCTTAGGGATGCTCCCGAATCTTGCTTGAAAACTAATCCAGTCATTCTCAATTTGCAATTGATGACATGCTTCAGTAGACAGGTTTAAAACAATTTCGTTATTTTTTACGCACTCCAGGGGAACCTCAACCCTTTCATCAACAAATACTGCGATAAAAGGCGTAAAACCAAAATCCGTGCACCACTGATGTAGGGCACGGATTAAATATGGTTTATTGCTAGGTATGTCAAACATACTGACTGGGCAGCGCCACTTTTAGCGACGCATGACCTTTTCGGAGGGCGTTAAAGCTTCAATATAAGCCGGTCTGCTAAAGATACGCTCAGCATACTTTAAGAGCGCTACAGCGTTACGAGAGAGATCAATGCCATAGTGCTCAAGGCGCCATAGCAACGGTGCAATCGCCACGTCCAGCATAGAATACTCATCGCCCAGCATGTATTTGTTCTTAACAAAAATGGGGGCTAGCCGCGTTAAGCTGTCACGAATGGCTAAGCGGGCTTTTTCATGTGTCTTCTCAGCGGCTTTGCCTTTTTCATTCTCGAGAGCAGCAACGTGAACAAACAGCTCTTTTTCAAAGTTGAATAAAAATAGGCGGGCACGAGCGCGAGCAACGGGATCTGGCGGCATCAATTGAGGGTGAGGAAAACGCTCATCAATGTATTCATTAATAATGTTCGATTCATACAAAATGAGATCACGCTCAACCAAGATGGGTACCTGGCCATAAGGATTCATAACCGAAATATCTTCTGGCTTATTGAACAAGTCAACATCGCGGATTTCAAAATCCATGCCTTTTTCGAAAAGCTCTAAACGGCAGCGTTGCGAGAATGGGCAATTCGTGCCAGAATACAACACCATCATAAATTTATTTCCTTAAATTTCAACTGCAGTACAACAATACGTAATTTAAAAGATATGGATTGAAGCCCAAAGGGGCCCCAATCCAGCATCAATGAATATCTTTCCAGTAGGCCTTATTTAAACGCCATGCCAAAAGGGTAAAGATTGCCAAGAACAGGAGAACAACAACGCCAAGACGCTTACGCTCAAGCTGAACTGGCTCTGCCATCCAGGACATAAACGCAACAAGGTCGGCGATATTATCGTCATATTCTTGAGGCTTCATCGTGCCAGGGGTTAGCTGCTCAAAACCAACAAATACTTTTTCTACTCTACTGTCATCATGTGGATCTTTGCGCTCCTCAAACTTGGCGGCGCGCTCACCCTGAAGCTGCCAAAGCACATGCGGCATACCAACACTAGGATACACTAAATTATTCCAACCAGTTTGGGTGGTGTCGTCTTTGTAGAAAGTGCGAAGATAGGTATACAACCAATCTGTTCCACGCGCACGTGCTTCCACCGATAAATCAGGTGGATTGTTTCCAAAAAAGACTTTGCCTTCTTTTGGCGTCATGGAAATTGTCATCAAATCACCAACCTTAGCATCAGTCAAAATAAGGTTATCTTTGATTTGTTGATCGGTTAACCCAATATCGCGTAGACGGTTGTAACGCATACTGGAAACAGCGTGACAATTTAAGCAATAGTTAACAAATAATTTCGCGCCATTTTGCAAAGAGGCGTTGCTGCTAACGCGATTGGGAGCAGTTTCCAATGGGAAACCGCCCTCATTTGCTTGGGCTGTTGCGCCTAGGCCAAGGGCAACTACCACTGCAGTAGCTTGGAATGCGCCCATCAAAGTTTGAAGAATTCGTTTCATACTAGTTCCTAATTCTTTCTCAGTTCTCGATTAATGGGACTCAAAAGTAACGCGTGTTGGGACGGACTTGAATGTACCAAGCCTGCTCCAAAACGGCATTGCCAAGAAAAAGCCCAAGTAGTAAATCGTGCAGACCTGAGAGATCTTTTCAAATACAGGCGATGGTGGCTGGATCCCCAAGTAACCTAGGATTACAAAGCTCACCACAAACACGCCATGAATGTATTTATGAAGCTGTGGGCGATAGCGAATAGATTTCACTGGAGAATGATCGAGCCATGGCAAAAAGAACATGATCACCACTGAACCACCCATGATCACCACACCCCAGAATTTCGCATCAAACAAATAAAAGCCGCCGGCCAACACTAGTGCAATAGCAACACATGCACCTTTTACCTTTTTATCGCTTGATGACTTTGCAAACATAGCCAAAATAACTGCCAAGAAAATCCACAGTGGCAATAGGAAGTTAGAGGTTGTGGCACGCAACATTGAGTAGAACGGCGTGAAATACCAAACGGGTGCAATGTGTGGGGGCGTTTGCAATGGGTTTGCGGGAATAAAGTTATTTGCCTCGAGGAAGTAACCCCCCATCTCTGGCGCAAAGAACACAATGCACACAAAAATCATTAAGAAAACACCTAGACCAAACACGTCATGAACCGTGTAGTAAGGGTGGAACGGGATACCATCAACAGGTTTGCCGTTCGCATCAAGAGCTTCTTTTATTTCAACGCCATCAGGGTTATTGGATCCCACCTCATGCAAAGCGATGATGTGGGCAGCCACTAAACCAATTAATACCAATGGAATCGCAATGACGTGGAAAGCAAAAAAACGATTGAGGGTGGCATCGCCAACCACATAATCCCCACGCAACCACAAAGAGAGATCTGGGCCAATAAAAGGAATGGCGGAGAACAAGTTCACGATAACTTGAGCACCCCAATAAGACATTTGACCCCATGGGAGCAAATAACCAAAGAAAGCTTCACCCATTAGGCACAGGAAAATCGCGCAACCAAAGATCCAAATCAGTTCACGTGGCTTGCGATATGAGCCATAAATCAAACCGCGGAACATGTGCAGATAAACCACTACAAAGAACATGGAGGCACCCGTGGAGTGGAGGTAACGAATTAACCAGCCCCATGGAACTTCACGCATGATGTATTCAACCGACTCAAATGCTTTTGCAGCATCTGGCTTGTAGTTCATCACCAAAAAGATACCGGTGATGATTTGCAGAGCTAACACAACGATTGCTAAGGATCCAAAGAAATACCAAAAATTGAGGTTTTTGGGTGCGTAATATTCTGTGAGATGACCTTTAATGGTAGAGGTCAGCGGAAAGCGTGAATCAACCCAGGCCAAGACTTTCTGTGCCACGGGAGCATTCGCTGGAACTTGTTTTTCTTGAAATGCCATTTATTTCTCCTCAGGCTTTCTTATCTTCGCCAACCAAAATCTTGGTGTCGCTTAAGTACATGTGCGGAGGCACGCCAAGATTGTCTGGGGCTGGTTTATTTTTATAGACACGACCTGCCATATCAAATGTCGAGCCGTGACATGGGCAAAGGAAACCACCTGGCCAAGTATTTGGCAATGAAGGCTGAGGACCAGCTTCAAACTTAGCGGTAGGAGAACATCCAAGGTGGGTACAAATACCCACCACCACTAAGTACTCTGGCTTAATGGAGCGCCATTGGTTCTGTGCATAAGGTGGAGTAAATTGCGCAGGATCGCGCAATGAATTCGGGTCTGCCAACTCGCCATCAAGCTTGGAGAGTTCGGCAACTTGCTCGGGAGTACGACGAATGACCCATACAGGCTTGCCGCGCCATTCTACGGTTCTCATCTCATCTGGCTGCATACCAGTAATGTCGATCTCAACCGCTGCACCAGCCGCCTTAGCACGCTCGGATGGCTCAAAACTATCAACGAAGGGATAAAGTGCTGCTGCTGCGCCTACACCGCCAACAGCGGATGTGGCGATTAGCCAATTACGGCGATCCTTGTCCATACAGGGCTTATCACACATTTACAAAATTCCTAGAAAGGGTATTTATGGGTGGAAATTGCTTAAAGGTAGGATTTTAAAGTAAAAAGTGGGGTAAGCAAGAAAGTTATGGGGTTAATCTCGGGTTAATCACTATTTGGATAAAAAAGGGAGCAAATATGGGCATTTTGCAGGAATTTAGAGATTTTGCGGTCAAGGGCAACGTTATAGACCTGGCGGTCGGGGTCATTATTGGCGGTGCTTTTGGAAAAATCGTTAATTCCCTCGTAAATGACATCGTTATGCCCATTATTTCGACGTTATTGGGTGGGCATATTGACTTTACAAACCTCTTTATCGTTTTGGGGCATATCCCAGATGGGGCTCCAAGGACCTTTGATGCCCTTAAGAAGGCGGGTGTGCCGATTTTCGCTTACGGGAACTTCATCACCATATCAATTAACTTTATTCTTTTGGCTTTTGTTATTTTTCAAATGGTAAAAGTGGTAAATAAAATTCGGGTTTTAGATGCGCCACCCGCACCCCCACGCCAGAGGGCATAACGCTTTTACGCGAAATTCGCGATAGCCTCAAAAAGTAGTCGGCCAAGCTAAAGATTCAAAGGCAGAACCGTGGCTCTATTTTGTTAAATAGAGCATACAAATTTCCTTACCCCTCAAACCACCCGAATACTATCGACCCCTAAATTGTTCTGATAGCGCTCATACATTTGCGTATAAAGATTTTCGATATCTCTGGCAAATTTCTCGGTATTAAACAAAGGTTCTGTTAGGCGGTGCTCCGCCAACTTTTGCTTGATTGCTTGGAGTTTTTCAGGATCGGTCGCTAAATCCATCGCCATTGCCTCATACTCCTGCGCTGAATTTGTAATCAGCCCAGGCAAACCAACTGCTTTGAGCAGGCTTGCAGCCACCCTTCCTGGGAAGGTTGTACCAAGCGCGTTAAGACCGGCAAGCCTGCCCAAAGGGCATCACTAGCCGTTGTGTGTGCGTTATACGGCAGCGTATCTAAAGATAAATTGGTAGCGCGGTGACGGGCTAAATGATCGGCAGGCTGCATACGGGGAGCAAAAATAATGCGATCTGCCGATGCGCCTCTTTTTTGGGTTTCCGCCTTCAGATTCTTGGCGGCTACCAGGTTATCCTCAATCAACCATAAAACACTATCATGGACTGCCTGCAAGATGCGCATCCAGATCGAGAAGATATCCGGCGTAATCTTGTAATTATTATTAAAATAGCAAAATACAAATGCATTTTCTGGCAAGCCCAACTCTGAGCGACTAAAGATTTTTTCAGAAATCACGCGCTTGGAGTCGTTTGCCTGATAACAATGCGGCAGGTAAGCAATTTTTTCCGTGTAGTACGCTTGACTGTCTTGCGGGATCACGGTTGGGTCCGCAATCAAATAATCCATATATTGAGCGCCCATTGTTCCTGGGAAACCCAGATAGTTAACTTGAATGGGAGCGGCGCGGTAGGCGAAGATCAGCGTTCGATTTAAGTGCGTATACCCCGTTAAATCCACCGCCACGTCAATATTTTTTTCTCGGGCCAATCGCGCAACCTCTTCATCACTCATATTGCTAATGTCGATAAATTCGTCAAAGGCATCCTCCACCCTCTGTCTTATAGGATCCCGAGATCCAGGCGAAAATGAAAATGCAATTAGCTTAAATTTAGTTTTATCGTGATTCTCCAATACACCAGCCATCAAAATGGCAATCGCATGTGACCGAAAATCACCAAAAAATATCCTACAGTAATTACTCCTTTTCGCGCAGATTTCTGAATAGCGCCTAATAAGCTACTTGAGGGATATTTATCTCCCGTATACAGCTCTGTTGCTCTCTTTTGTATTTCACACAAATCGGTCAATGCCAATAACGGAAATGGGGTAGTAGCTTTTTCTCCTGCATCAATTCGTTCAAATAATTCTGCAAGCTCCTGCTCATAATTTTCCCATTCGCAGATAATCATCTTAGTATGCATACGCAAACCAAAAAGATATTCATAATTTGGTTTTAGCTGAAGCGCTTACTGGTAAGTTTCAAGCGCTTCTTTAGGCTTCTTCATTTCATACAACGTTAACGCCTTATTGCTATAAGCATCTACATAATCGGGATTGAGCTTTATAGCGGTCTCATAATCCTCCAATGCCTCTTCCAACCCATCCAGTTCACCCAACGCGTTTGCTCGATTGTTATAGAATTGTGACAGACCATTTTTCAAAGATATCGCCTTGTCATAACATTGGATAGCTAGATCCATTTGCTTTAATGATGAATAGATATTTCCCAAATTTGCATGTGCTTCTACATAATCTGGATCAATCTCAACCGCCCTCTTCAGCACCTCTAAGGCGCTTGGAAAGTCATAAATTTTTTCATGGATAATTCCAAGATTATTCAGGGCCTGTTTATTGCAGGGATCAATATCAACGGTTTTCTGAAGCTCAACACACGCTTCTTCCAGCCGATTCTCAGATTGCAACAGTAGCGCTTTGTTGTAGTGAGCATCCGGATAATACGGATCCAGAGTAATCGCTTGATCATACGATGCGAGTGCGTCCTGAGTTTTTCCACATTCGTGGAAGGCATTTGCCTGATCATTCAAGATCAACGCATTGACATGCCCTCGATTAATTAGCCCCTCAAAATATTGAAGCGCTTTTTCATATTCATGCAGACCTAAGTAAGCACTTCCACAGTTGTAATCCAACTCTGGATCATTCGGTGAAAATTTTTTAGCCTCTAAAAAGTCGCTAAGTGCTCCGATAAAGTCATCCAAATATTGCTTGGCCCAAGCCTCGGTTCTTTAAAGCGACCCCATTGGAGGGGTTGATCTGTATGGATTCAGTAATGAGCTTTAGAGCATTCTCATAATTGGAGTATTGGACTTCGACACCTCCAAGGTGGTGAATTGCCTCGGCATGCAATGAGTCATAGCGTAATGCTTCTCGGTATAAATCTTGCGCCCCCGACAATTGTCCTGCTTGATGTTCTGCTAATCCTCTTAAAAAAATATCATGAGCCAATTGTCTCTGGTTTTGAGTCAATAACGGGTCATCATTCATAGTCTTTAAAGGGAATTTTGGGTTTACAAAGAATAAACCCACTGCGTTGCCACAGTGGGTTTAACGTTACTTCAGTTACAACAATCTAAAACTAAACTAGCATAGCTAGCAAATTATTAGAATGTATGGCGTACACCCAAAGCAAACTGGCTAGCAGCTGCCGAAGTATTGTAACCCAATACAGAAGAACTTCCAGAGGAAGTTAATGTTTGGCCATAGATACCGTACAAGTTAGTACGCTTGCTCAACCAGTAGTTGCTACCAAGCTGCCATGCATCGAAGTTAACAGCTGGCTCGCCGTTACCAAATACGTTGGCTCGACCGTTACCGATAGAAGCCCATGATTCGATTGTTGGAGTGATGTAGCTACGAACACCAATCTGCTGAGCAGTACGGCTGTAGTAGTTGTTAGAGTTGAGGTTGCTTGTAACTTTACGGTTAATGTAGTTAGCATAAGCCTTCAAAATACCGAAGTCATAAGTTGCGCCAACGTAAACTTGATTATCAGAAACATTAGTCAAAGTTGTTTGGCTAACAGTTGTACCTGGGTTCAATACAGTTGTATAAGCAGCAGTTAGTGGGTTAGCGTTATCTGTAGAGTTTTTGAATGCCTGATATGCAGCGGTTACATACAGCTTTTGCCATGTGTAGTTAGCGCCAATACCCCAGCCGTTCCAGTTGATGTTACCGCCGTTTGTAGCAACAGTTGTGGCGTTACCACGCTGAGTAGCATCTTGCATGTTTTGTGAGTAGTTCAACTGAACTTGGAATCCAGAAAACTTATCAGAGCTAGCAACCAAGGTGTTGGTTGTGCTAATGGTGTATGCAGATGAAGAGGCTTGCTGTGAACCTTCTGTACCAGCGGAAGGATGTACAACGTTACCAACTGTGTTGTTTTGACCAGGGTCAGTAGCAGCAAACGCGTTGTGGATTGGAGTGTACTGAGTACCGATTGAGAGAGCGCCAATGCCATTCTTTTTCAAACCAACAAATGATTGACGGTTATTCATAGTGGACATTTGTGAACCAGCTGGTGTTAAGCCTGTTTCAATAGTGAAGAATGCAGAAGCACCGCCACCAAGATCTTCAGTACCTTTGAAACCCAAACGGCCGGATTGCTCAGCGTCCGCAGTAAACAAATTTGCGTTTGTCTTATTAACGCCACCAGATGAAGCTGTACCAGTACGCGTTGACTTGTCTGAGAAACCAACGTCCAAAATACCGTAAACGGTAACGCTGGACTGTGCATGAGCAACACCAGCAATAGCTGTTGTGGCCGCGATAGCAAATAGCGATTTTTTCATTCTGTAAATCTCCATAAATTGAAAGTAATGCCCAAATAAAGCTGGGACCTATGAATTTTCCTTCCTTTGATGTGGCAGATTGCTGCCAAGAGCATTTAGGGGTACTTTTTGCTTGTCAAAAGGTAGTTTTTTGGCTTTCTTCGTTGTATCTCGGCAACAAGACGTTGGATTTGTGCCTTTTTGGGCTCTTAGATGCAAAAATTGTTATATGGCTAGTCGCGAATTCTTAAAAATCCTTAGTTCTGCACGCTTTGGTGATGTATATGCGCAACAACAATTGTCTGAAGCCTACCTTACAGGCGCTTTTAAGACTCCTATTCAGCCCTCCAATGCGTTAATTTGGCTAGAAAAATCATATTTATCCCTTAAAAATCAATTAGATACAGAAAATTTAGGGCTAAACGAAGATATTCAGGAAGTTTTTAAACGCCTTGCTGAGGTTCCGTTAGCCAAAACCATTAGCTCCCCAGCATTTCAATTCGGGTGGGATCATTTTTGGGCACTAGCAGAATCAAAAGAGTCGCCGAGAACCAGTCTGATGGCTCGGTGGCAGTTGATCCACCTACTCATCAACCCAGCAAATGAGGATATTCAATCAAAATTATCTGACTGGCTTTCAAAAGGATTGTCCATTTCCTCTAACGAACGATTTGCCAACTTAGACTTCGGTGGACTTCAAAAAGTTGCCAAAGAGTACCTGCAAGAAATCGCGGAAAGTAATTCTGAGTTTACTCATCAAGCAAAAGAATTGCTGATTCAACTTCAACCCAAAAATGAAGCCCTTTCCTCTCTTTGGGATGCCTGGATAAAAGACCAAAATGAAGATGCGTTAGTTCGTGCTGCCGAACTTGGGTTAACTGCTGCCAAAATGGCCTTGGGACTGCGCCTCGCGCAATTTGATGGGAGCCAGGACGGAAAATCAAATGTTTCACTTAAAAAAGCCGCTCACTGGCTTTCGCTAGCAGCTAAAGATGGCGATCGAGATGCATGGTTCGCTCTCGGTGAGATTTATCGACGCCCGCAATTTTCTGGGTACAGCGCCGCAGAAAGTGACCGATGTTTTGATCGCGCTGCAGATCTTGGTCACCCCCAAGCACAATATCGTAAGGGCGCCAACCTCTGGCGTAAACGCGACAAAATCGAAGAAAAAGTAAAGGGTCTACAAGCATCTTATTGGGCTTGGCAGGCTCACCAACAAGGCGTTAGTGAAGCCACACAATTACTTGGCAAAATTCTTACTAGTTGCTCTAAGCCAGAAGAAAATGATTGGCATGAGCTCGCTCAGTTCGCCAATATGGCAATTAGTCATCATGCCGAATATAAGATTGATGAGGAATGGATGCTCCTATGCCACCGAATCATCATTGCTAATCAATTTAACTTTACTAAAGCAGAGCTTTTACTCGCTAAGGTGGGGCAACTTCAGCATGAGCATTGTGTAGTTGTCGATATTCGTTGGGAACTTCCCAAAATACTACCCAGACTGATCCTAATTGAGACGATTCAACAACGTCGCGCTCTACTAGCGGCAGGGAAAGTTTCTGCTGGAGCTGATATGGAACTGGAAGGCAACTTGCGTCAAAGACGGTATCGCTTCGATCAAGTTACAGACTGGTTGGGTACTACTTTTCGGCAAAACATAAAAAAACAAAAAGGTACCGAGCTGCTTTAGCTTGATGGTGTATTCGCATCCTCTACAGTAGGATTGGGAACATAAAGGCGCGCAATCAACAGACCCAATTCATAAAGCAGAGTCATTGGTACAGCTAACAGCAATTGAGAAAGTACGTCTGGCGGAGTAAGGATTGCTGATATTACAAATGCCCCCACAATCACGTATGGCCTGATCTCCTTTAACTTTGCCAAGGAAACCATGCCCATACGCACCAAAACAACCACGACGACCGGCACCTCAAAGGTGACACCAAAAGCCAAAAAGGTTGTCATAGCAAAGCTGAGGTAGTTATCAATATCCGTCGACATCTCAGCACCAAGCGGGGCGTTATAACTCGCCATGAATTTAAATACCGTAGGAAATACCAAGAAATAAGCAAATGCCATACCAATAATGAACAGGGTATAGCTACTGACGACGAGCGGCAGAATCAATTTGCGCTCATGAAGGTATAAGCCTGGGGCTATGAAAGCCCACAACTGATAGATCACAACCGGCAACGCAATCAGAAAGGCAACTAACATCGTCACTTTCATGGGTACAAAAAACGAACCGGTCACGTCAGTCACAATCATTTTTCCGCCAGCAGGCAACGCATCTAAAAGTGGTTGTGCAAAGAGATGAAAAATATCGGGGGCCCAATAAACCAAGCCGACAAGGGCAACAATAATTGCCAGAACGGATTTAACTACCCTATCCCGAAGCTCAAAAAGATGAGACAAAACCGATTCTTGAATTCCAGAATCTTCAGGGGTATTGTTTTCAGGCATGCGAATCGACCTTTAATTTGATTTTGCAGGCCTACTTGCCAGCAGTATGGCGAAAACGTTTCATTCTGGCCGCCCCAGATTGCACGCGAGCACGAACTCCCGCTGAACGCTTGTACCAAATGGGTTTTGCGGATCGCTTTACTCCCCAACTATTTCGGCCCTGACGCTGAGTCTTTTTTAGTACTGATTTTTCATCAAGCGGCAATGCCTCAAAGCGCGTTTCAAAGATGTCGGCCTGGTCCGTTAAATTGGCATTTGCTTCGCTTGCAACAGAGCTGATGCTGTTTTCAACCTCTTTCAAGGCAGAGGCACTGTCTTCACGGAATTTTTTAAATTCCTCAACCTCCATCTGTCGGTTCACTTCTGCTTTGACATCCGCCATATAGCGTTGCGCACGACCAAATAAATTTCCGGCCATTCTGGCGACCTTGGGTAAGCGCTCAGGACCCACCACCACCAATGCGATTACAGCAATCAAAGCAAGCTTTGAAACTCCTAAATCAATCACTGGAATTATTTGTTAACGTCTTTAGCCTGAACATCCACAGTCTTATCAGTGCTAGCAGTACTTTGTTGAATTTGTTCTTTAGGTTCGTCTGTCGATTTCATGCCATCTTTAAAACCCTTAACAGCACCACCTAAATCCTGGCCAATATTGCGCAATTTTTTAGTGCCAAACACCAACATCACGATCACTAAAACAATTAACCAATGCCAAATGCTAAATGAACCCATTTTGAATCTCCTTGGAATCCTGAACTGATCTCTTAACTTACTTTTTCCAGGGGCGGGGACCGCCCATCACATGCAAATGCAAGTGATAAACCTCCTGACCACCATCCGCACCGTTATTCACCATCAATCGAAAGCCGCCGTCTTTTCCAGGACGACAACCTTGCTCTTTGGCAAGGCGGGGTGCTAATTCCATCATTCTACCCAGCAAAGGAGCATCAATGCTTTCTGCTGACTCCAACATGGGAATATGCTTCTTCGGAATCATTAAAAAATGCACTGGTGCCGCTGGATTTATGTCTTTGAAGGCATAAATCTCGTCATCCTCGTACACCTTGGATGACGGTATCAAGCCCTGTGAAATCTTACAAAATAGGCAATTTGGATCGTGTGACATCAAAAACCTTATTCTTTATTTGCGGCTTTTCTGGCTGCTTTTTCTTCAATACCCGAAGTACCAAGACGACGATCAAGCTCTGCCATCACATCCTCAGGACGCAAATTAAATTGGGAGAGTGCAATCAAGCAATGAAACCAAAGATCAGCCATTTCACCCACAAATAACTTTTGTTGCTCTGGGGCTAAACCAGATGCCCGAACACCTTTTGCGGCCATTACTGCTTCGGTAGCTTCTTCTCCAATTTTTTTGAGAATGCCATCATCCCCTTTTGAGAAAAGCAATGCTGTGTAAGAGGTTTTTGGGTCAGCGTTGCCAGCCTTAAATGCGTCGCGACGTTGATCCACCACATCAGCTAGATGAGCTAATGCGGAATCTAAATTGGAAGATTTATCTGTTGGGTTACTCATGATTTCATTTTATGTCTTTTATTTCTTGGGGGTTGACTCATTGACCCAAGTTAATTGACTAGAATCCCACTGCTGAAAAAAAACAGCTGTGCTCACCCGTATGACAAGCGATCCCATCTTTTTGTTCAACGATCAACAAGATCGTATCTCCGTCACAATCTAAACGAATTTCTTTTACCTTTTGGGTGTGGCCAGACTCTTCGCCCTTGTGCCATAGCTTTTGACGTGAACGGGTCCAATAAACCGCCTCACCTAAACGCAGCGTTGCCATGAGCGCATCTCGATTCATCCAAGCCATCATCAAAATGTCATTACTGCCGAACTCTTGCGCGATGACGGGCACGAGACCTTGTTCGTTCCAAGAAACCGCATCTAACCAAGAACCGGCTTGAATAGACTCAATCGGAGTGAAAGTGCTCATGGGCTTGTTCATACCTGAACTTTACCGTGAAAGTGATAAATCCTGAAATTGCACTAAATGCGAACCGGGACTCCCTGAGCAGCCATATATTCTTTTGCTTGCCCAACGGAAAATTCACCATAGTGAAAGATACTTGCAGCTAGAACCGCATCAGCATGACCCTTGGTAATGCCGTCAACCAGGTGCTGTAAATTGCCCACGCCACCAGAAGCGATGACTGGAACCGAAACCGCATCACTTACTGCCGCAGTAGGTGCTAAATCAAAACCATCCTTACTGCCATCGCGGTTCATGCTCGTTAATAAAATTTCGCCTGCACCCCGTTTAGCTACCTCAGTCGCCCACTCAACAACATCAATACCCGTAGCTGTTCTACCGCCATGAGTAAATACTTCCCAGTTTCCAGACTCAGTCCGCTTGGCATCAATAGCTACCACAATGCATTGAGATCCATAGTAAGCAGCTGCATCGGAGACTAAATCAGGATTAGCCACTGCCGAAGAATTCATGCTCACTTTATCCGCGCCGGCATTCAGCAAGCGACGCACATCAGCGACTGCACGCACGCCCCCTCCGACTGTTAATGGAATAAATACTTGCGATGCCACATCTTCAATGATGTGCAAGATTAAATCACGGCCATCTGAAGTGGCGGTGATATCTAAGAATGTGAGTTCGTCTGCACCCTGAGTGTCATAACGCTTGGCGATTTCGACAGGATCACCAGCATCACGCAAACCCACAAAGTTCACCCCTTTAACAACTCGTCCCGCCGTCACATCCAAGCACGGAATAATTCTTTTGGTTAACACTAGATGAGTTTCTTTTTATATTTAAGCGTTAACTCATCGGCATATTTTTGGGCCACCGCTAAATCAAGATCGCCGGAATATATTGACCGGCCAGCAATCACCCCCATGACGCCATCCTCTTCAGCCTGACAGAGTGCATCAATATCTTTATTGCTGGATAAGCCGCCACTGGCAATGACTGGAATACGAATAGCTTGCGCCAATTTAATGGTGGCATCAACATTGACGCCCTTGAGCATGCCGTCCCGACCAATATCTGTGTAGATAATCGCTTCAACGCCCCAGTCTTCAAACTTCTTGGCGAGATCAATCACTTCATGTCCCGTGTTCTTGCTCCAGCCATCGGTTGCCACTTTGCCATCACGTGCATCTAGACCCACCATTACATGGCCAGGAAACGCGGTGCAAGCATCTTGTACAAAACCGGGATTCTTAACCGCAGCAGTACCAATAATGACGGTACTGATACCGTCATCCAATAAACGCTCAATTGTTTCAAGATCACGAATACCGCCACCCAACTGAACCGGGATCTCATCACCAACCGCCTTCAGAATCGATTTAATGGCTGACTCGTTCTTCAATTTTCCAGCAAAAGCACCATTGAGATCAACTAAATGCAAACGGCGTGCATCTTTACTAATCCAGTGAGTAGCCATTGCGCCTGGATCCTCAGAGAACACCGTAGCCTTATCCATATCACCTTGCTCTAGTCGAACACAGTGGCCGTCTTTCAGATCTATTGCGGGAATAAGCAGCATAGTAAAACGTTAAAAATTGATTAAGGTCGCCAAGAAACAAAATTTTGATAAAGCTTCAATCCATATTCTGTGCTTTTTTCAGGATGAAACTGTGTTGCAAAAATATTATCCTTTGCCACCGCAGAAGTAAACCATGCTCCATATTCTGTAGATCCTACAGTATCTTCGTTATGACATGGAGACACAAAGTAACTGTGCACAAAATAAAAACTTGTCAGATCAGGGATTCCATCCCAAATCGGATGAGATCGATCTTGGCGGACTTGATTCCAGCCCATATGAGGCACTTTGTATGCGGATCCATCAGCTTGTTTTGTACCAGCCAAATCAAAGCGCCGTACTTCACCCGATATCAGCCCTAAACACGGGGTCCAAACTTCATTTGTCCGCACTTCAGCACTTTTATCAAATAGCATTTGCTCGCCCACACAAACGCCCAGTAAAGGCTTATTTTTAGAGGTCTCCAACAAGGATTCTAAAAGCCCCGACTCCTCTAGATGTTTCATGCAATCTGGCATCGCCCCTTGACCAGGCAAGACTACACGGTCGGCTGATCGTATTTCCTCCGGCTGATGCGCAATTAATACCTTGTCACTAGGCGCCACATGATGAAGCGCTTGATACACAGAACGAAGATTGCCCATTCCGTAATCGACGATCGCAATAGTCTGCGCCAAAATTAGCCTATCTTTGCTGTTATCAAACCGGCAACTAAAAAATGAAGATTAAAGACTGCCTTTAGTTGATGGAACGGTACCCGATGCACGAGGATCAACAGACAAGGCCATACGTAAAGCCCGTCCAAAGGCTTTGAAAACCGTCTCAATCTGATGGTGCGCATTGATCCCGCGCAAATTATCAATATGCAAAGTCACTCCCGCATGGTTTACAAAACCACGGAAGAACTCAATACTGAGATCCACATCGAAATTACCTACTCGAGCGCGAGTAAATGGCACATTAAATTCAAGGCCAGGACGACCAGAGAAATCCACGACCACGCGAGAGAGGGTTTCATCCAATGGGACATAAGAATGCCCACAACGGGTGATCCCTGCTTTATCCCCTACCGCCTTTGCAAATGCCTGCCCCAAGGTAATGCCAACGTCCTCAACCGTGTGATGATCATCAATGTGGGTATCGCCCTGCGCGACAACCTTGAGATCAATCATCCCGTGACGGGCAATTTGGTCCAACATGTGGTCTAGGAAAGGAACGCCTGAGGCTAGCTCAGCCTTACCGGCACCATCTAAATTGATGGAAATCTGAATTTTGGTTTCCGAAGTATTTCGGGTGACGTCGGCTTGCCGCATGCTTCTAACGCCGCGAGGCGAAGTGTTAAATGAAACTTCATAATATCATTCCTAGAAGATATTTAAATGCAGAACTTATTGTTAATTCCCTCTGATTTTTAAACTGAGTACATTAATGAGCCGTTTTTGGAGCCCTGTTGTTGAAACTTTGACACCCTACATACCGGGGAACAGCCGAAAATGAATCGGTTGGTGAAGCTCAACACCAATGAAAGCCCTTACGGACCGTTGCCTAAAGCGCTAGCAGCAATCAAGGCGCAGACTTAAAAAACGCCATTGCCAAATTACATGGCCTTCATTCAAATCAAGTGTTTTTGGGCAATGGCTCTGATGAAGTACTGGCGCATGTTTTTGCAGGCCTTTTAAAACAAAGTAAGCCCGTCCATTTTCCAGACATTACTTACAGTTTTTATCCGGTTTACTGCAAGCTTTTCGGAATTGATTACAAAACCAATCTTATATGGGGATATTTTTCTTTCAAAAGCATATGATGTCAATAATTTATCAATGCCTTTATTGCCCATCATGGCGCCATTGATAAAAGTAAAAAATCATCATCTTGACACCTTAAAGCATTTCTAAAAATGTAACCTTCGATCGCTTGATATAGGCCAAAACACATCAGACACTTCATGCGGAACTACAACCACTTGCTCATCAAGAAATCCAGCACGTAAAAAGCTTTCCTTGGACCAATATGAAGGAGTGATGTTTTTCAAACGTGCATTTGAAATGCCGCTCTTCAAATCATTTTGATAAATGTGCCGTATACGAATAACCTTTTTGTATTACCGCTATAGAAGCGATATGGGAAACTGATTCTATAAGTAATATCTGACTGAATTAGATTATTGTCTAGTGATGGAATATTGCTTAACTGTTGTGAGCTAGACTCGTCAAACCCCGATCCATTTAATGCTTTACTCCATTTGTGATTATAAAAAGGCAGATCATTATGAAATGATTCGAAATGACTGTTTCTTAATTGCAATAATTGATTTTGATTTACAAGGGCATATGAATGGTTTATTCCCCTCAAACCTTCAATCAAAAGTTTTTTTCTAGTCATAGTTCCCATATGACTTAGATACACGCATTTCAGCAGCACGAGCATGCGCTTGCAAACCCTCGCCATGCGCTAGGGTGCTCGCCGCCCTACCCAAGGTTTGTGCGCCAGCCTCACTCACCTCAATCATGCTAGAGCGCTTAATAAAATCGTAGACGCCCAATGGCGACGAAAAGCGCGCTGTTCGGGCCGTAGGTAAGACGTGATTGGGTCCAGCACAATAATCGCCGAGGGATTCGCTGGTGTAATTTCCCATAAAAATAGCACCTGCATGGCGAATCTTCTCAGCCCATTTCCGCGGATCTTCAGCACAAATTTCCAAATGCTCTGCGGCAATCGCATTAGCAATGTCACAAGCTTCATTCATATCCTGGACTTGAATGAGTAACGCTCGCTTCGTTAATGAAGTCTCAATCACGTTTGCCCGCGGCATCTCAGGGAGCAAACGATCAATACTTTCTTGAACTTGCGCTATGAATCCAGCATCGGGACATAGCAAAATCGATTGGGCTTGTTCATCATGCTCGGCTTGAGAAAACAAATCCATTGCAATCCAAGCAGGATTGCTAGAACCATCACATAAGATCAAAATCTCAGATGGGCCGGCGATCATATCGATGCCCACCGTACCGAATACTCTTCGCTTGGCTGCAGCAACGTAAGCATTGCCTGGACCAACTATCTTGTCCACCGCAGGAATCGTGTTCGTACCATAGGCTAAGGCAGCCACTGCCTGAGCACCGCCAATCGTAAAGACGCGATCAACACCAGCCAAATATGCTGCAGCCAATACCAAAGAGTTGCGCGCCCCATCCGGGGTTGGCACCACCATGATGACCTCAGCAACACCAGCAACCTTGGCAGGAATTGCATTCATCAAAACCGAGGATGGGTAAGCTGCTTTTCCACCGGGCACATAAATGCCCACGCGATCCAACGGCGTCACTTTCTGACCCAATCTTGTTCCATCGGCCTCTTCATATTCCCAAGAGTGACATCCCGTTTCGCTCTTTTGTCGCTCGTGATATGCGCGTACTCGTTTCGCAGCAATATCGAGCGCATTTTTCTGCTCGTTCGCTAAGGCGCTATAGGTGCACTCTAGATCCTGACGGGGAA
Source organism: Polynucleobacter necessarius (assembly GCF_900095195.1). Classification (NCBI taxonomy): domain Bacteria; kingdom Pseudomonadati; phylum Pseudomonadota; class Betaproteobacteria; order Burkholderiales; family Burkholderiaceae; genus Polynucleobacter; species Polynucleobacter necessarius. The sequence continues at coordinate 42,160 of NZ_LT606950.1, read as the reverse complement.
TTTCTAAATCCGAAACGCTGGAAACATTTAGCCGATCAAATTGCTTTGTATAAGCGAGGACCGAGGAGTCTCCTTGCTCCTTCACCGCTGACAAAATTTTTACCACAGCGGTATCGATGGCCACATCATCAGCCGTCGGCAATGAAAGGCTGGATAGCAGTGTTTCCTTGAAACCTAAATCCTGGCTATTGAGGCGCTTAACCTCAATCGATGAAGACATGCAATGTGTCCGCTAAGTATTGACGATGTGCTTACTGCAGCAATTCAAAAATTGGCTGTAGTTGAGTGCGCTTACGTTTATAGGAAGCTTGATTGACGATCAAACGCGCACTGATATCAGCGATGGGCTCCACTTCCACTAAGCCATTGGCTTTGAGAGTGTTGCCAGTAGAAACTAAGTCAACAATTGCATCTGCCAAACCAACTAATGGGGCGAGTTCCATAGAACCATAAAGCTGAATGGTATCGACATGCACACCTTTGTTCGCAAAGTGTTCACGAGCGCAATTAACGTATTTTGTGGCAACTTTCAAACGCGACCCCTGCTGGACAGCGGCGGCATAATCAAAACCTTCACGGACCGCCACGGACATCCGACACTTTGCAATGTTCAAATCGTAAGGAACGTACAAGCCATCCGTGCCTTTTTCCATCAATACATCTAGACCCGCGACGCCAATGTCTGCTCCCCCGAATAGCACATATGTCGAAACATCTGAGGCGCGCACGATAATCAACCGTACATCGGGATTAGATGTCTCGATGATCAGTTTGCGTGATTTCTCAGGATCCTCCTTTGGCACAATACCAACCTTAGAGAGGATCTCTGCAGTCTCTTCGAAAATACGCCCTTTAGAGAGGGCCAACGTCAATTTCATCAGGTTATTATCGCCCAGTTAGGCGTGTCAGTTACTTCACGCGTTCAATATTGGCGCCCAGAAGGGTTAGCTTTTGTTCCATGCGGTCATAACCACGATCTAAATGGTAAATCCGGTCCACCTGGGTTTCGCCTTGAGCAGCCAAACCAGCAATAACCAAACTGGCAGAAGCACGCAGGTCGGCAGCCATCACGATCGCGCCCGAAAGTTTATCTACACCCTGTGAAATCGCCGTATTACCCTCAATTGCAATATCCGCTCCAAGACGATTTAGCTCTTGAACATGCATAAAGCGATTCTCAAAAATCGTTTCTGTGATCATGGAGCTGCCGCTAGCAACGGCATTCACAGCCATGAGTTGTGCCTGCATATCCGTTGGAAACGCAGGGTACTCGGACGTTCGAAAACTCACTGCTTTAGGGCGGCCCTGCATTGATGCCTTGATCCAATCGGGACCTACCTCCATTTGCAGCCCCGCCTCCCTCAGCTTCACCATCACCGCATCTAAAGTATCTGGACGACAATCTTTGACCAACACCCCCCCACCAACCGCAGCGACTGCGCAAAGGAAAGTACCTGCCTCGATGCGATCCGGAATTACAGAATGTTCTGCACCATGCAATTTTTCAACACCTTCAATTACTAGACGATCGGTGCCAACTCCAGAAATATTCGCGCCCATTTTGACTAGCAATTCAGCTAGGTCACCCACCTCTGGCTCGCGCGCAGCATTTTCTAGAACGGTAGTACCAGAAGCCAGTGTTGCAGCCATCAGTAAATTTTCTGTACCGGTGACTGTAATCATGTCCGTCAGAATAGAGGCGCCTTTGAGGCGCTCCGATAGCGGCTTGGTTTCAGCCTGAATATAGCCACTCTTAATCTTGGTGCTCGCGCCCATGGCTTTTAAGCCTTTTATGTGCTGGTCTACAGGACGGGCACCGATCGCGCAACCGCCTGGCAAAGAAACCTTCGCGCTATGCATTCTGGCAAGCAATGGGCCAAGAACCAAAATCGAGGCGCGCATCGTTTTAACCATTTCATAGGTTGCCTCTGAGCTCTTAATGACTGCTGCATTCAGTACAACATGATTGCGATCGCTTGGATTGGGGAAGCTCACAGCGACACCAATTTCTTGCAAAAGTTTGAGCATCGTTCGCACATCTTGTAAGTCTGGAAGATTACGCAAAACCACCGGCTCATCCGTCAACAAACATGCACACAGAATGGGTAATGCGGCATTTTTAGCACCAGCAATTTTGACCTCACCTTTTAAGGGGGTTCCGCCAACCATTCGTAATTTATCCATGAAACGATTCCAGTAATGGCTATTTAGCCTAATTTAATAATTTTATTGTGCAGAACTTTGTGCAAACTCTTCGGGGGTAAATGCTTTGATTGATAGGGCATGTACTTCAGCCTTCATGCGATCACCCATTGCGCCATAAACCAACTGATGCCGTTGCACTAAACGCTTGCCCTCAAACTCTGGACTAACAATGGTGGCAAAAAAATGTTGTCCATCACCCTCGACTTGGATATGGGTGCATTGAATTCCTTGCTTAATATAGCCCTCAATTTGCTCAGGGGTTGGCAACATCCTTCTCTCCAAAAACGCACGAATTTGATTTCTAAAATTTAATGATTAATGGCGCAGCTTGTAGCCCTTTTGCAATAGACGCAAAGCAATAGCCGAGACGACAATAAAGAAACACAACACGATTGCTAGGCTGCTCCATGGGGCAACATCGGACACTCCAAAAAAGCCAAAGCGAAAACCATCGATCATGTAAAAAATTGGGTTGAAATGGGGCACGACTTGCCAGGCTGGCGGTAGCGAATGAATGGAATAAAAAACACCGGACAGCATGGTCGCAGGCATGATGATGAAATTTTGAAACGCCGCAAGCTGATCAAACTTATCTGCCATGATGCCGGCAATCAAGCCCAAGCTTCCCAATATTGCCGCCCCCAAGAACGCAAATACCAAAATCCAAATCGGGTATTCCAACGTAGGCATACCAAACCAGATTGTGATGATAAATACGCCGAAGCCCACGACAATCCCTCGGAATACCGCCGCCAAAATATATGCCGCATAAAACTCAAAGTGACTTAGTGGCGCAAGTAATATAAAGACAAGATTGCCAGTAATCTTCGATTGAATCAATGAAGATGAGGTATTTGCAAACGCATTTTGCAAAACACTCATCATCACCAGGCCAGGAATTAAGAATGCTGTGTAGCTCAGGCGACCGTAAACCTCTTTACCATCCAATACATGGCCAAAAATCATTAAATACAAAATAGCTGTTAAGACAGGAGCCGCAACTGTTTGGAAAGCCACCTTATAAAAGCGCTTTACTTCTTTGAAGAGAAGTGTCGGGAAACCGCTGCCGTATTCAAGCGCCGGCTTATTTAGCACTCTTTGTAAACGATTAATCACAATGCGCTCCCCGACATGATGTTCACAAAAACATCTTCGAGGTCCATTCTGCCATCACCATTTTTTTTATTCGAGCCGTAGCGCGTTAATAAATTGGCGATGATATCGAGCGCAACAATTTTGCCTTGTTTCAGCATTGCAATTCGTTGGCATAAAGCTTCCGCTTCTTCCAAGTAGTGCGTGGTCAATACGATCGTATGCCCATCTTGGTTTAGGCGACTGATGAATTGCCACAAAGACTGACGCAACTCCACATCTACGCCAGCAGTTGGCTCATCCAGAATAATCACAGGGGGACGATGTACTAATGCTTGCGCAACCAAGACTCGGCGCTTCATTCCACCAGATAACGCGCGCATATTGCTATCGGCTTTACCAGTCAGATCCAAATTCGCCATGATCTCATCGATCCATGCATCGTTCTTACGAATGCCAAAGTAACCTGACTGAAAGCGCAAAGTTTCACGTACTGTAAAGAATGGATCAAAAACCAATTCTTGAGGAACTACACCAAGCATGCGGCGGGCCTCACGGAAAGCGCTTTGCACATCTGCCCCAAGAATGGCCGCCTGCCCTTTATCCGCCCTTACTAAGCCCGCCAAGATCGAAATGAGCGTAGACTTTCCAGCGCCATTGGGGCCCAAAAGCCCAAAAAATTCTCCCGACTCAATCTCCAAAGAAACATCGTCAAGAGCCTGAAGAGCTCCGTAATGCTTTGATGCATGTTTTATTGATATCGCAGAATGCACGTTTATAAACCCAACAATTCTGAGACGCCATAGACACTGGCTAGCACTTTTAATTTTTCAGGTGGCCGCTCAAGCGCCATTTTTATTCCATCCGCTTGTAACTTTTTTTGCCAAGCCAGAAACACCGTTAATACTGTTGAATCAAAATCAGTCAGCGCTGAACAATCAATCGTTTGCAAAGACGAAATGTTCATCACACCCTCTTTCTCCAACTGCAGAGCATTTGCTTCTGTAACTATTTGCGGCAAAAGAAAGGGCATATTTCTAGAATTAATTTGCAGGTTTTGCGGCAGCTAACTGCTTATTACGCTCTTGCAAAAATTTCACAAGGCCCTCGATACCATTCTGGCTAATTTGATTCGCAAATTGATTGCGGTAGGCCTCTACAAGCCATACGCCCATGATGTTCATATCGTAGACCTTCCAACCCTTATCGGTTTTTTCTAAATGGTAGTCCAATGGCACGGGATCGCCGCGACCTAATACAACAGTCTTCACAACGACCTCTTTATCGTCTGGTGCTGCGCGAAGCGTTTTAAATTGCACAGTCTGATCGCGTAACTGACTCAACGCACCGGAATAGGTTCGGATAAGCAGCCCCTTAAACTCAAAAGTGAGTTGCGCCTGTTGTTCAGGTGTCGCTTTTTTCCAATTCGGCCCCATTGCCATTTCCGTAGTGCGACGCATGTCGGCATAGGGAACGATTTTCTTTTCCACTAAATCAACAATTTTGGGGATATTCCCTTTCTGAATTTCAGGATCGGCTTTTACAGAAGCCATGACCTCAGTAACGACCATCTTGATTAATGCATCTGGTGGGGTCGTCTGATCCGGAGCTTGCGCAAATAGGGGGCTTGAAAAGCTCAGTGAGACAGCCGCTAAAACACTTGAAATCCATCCGCATTTTTTCATTAATTTAGCTCGCTTGGTCGTTATTTCTAATTCAGTCAATAAGGGCTCATTTTAGCCCGCTAACAGCTTATTTATTCGTACGGGTTTTCGTAGACCGGCATGAGCGGCTCTTCGTCATCGCGACCTTCATTAACTTGATACTCACGTCGCTGAATATAGGCATCGCGCATAAAACTGTATTTATCTATGGCTGCACCATCGAGCAAATCACCCGCCTCGTAATAAGTATTCCTAGCGTTTACAACACGTAATCCGGTGATGCTATTTCTTAATGCAACGTTCGGCAGCAATCTAAATAGGTAGTCAGACTCCAAGTCCGCCACGGTACCAAAGGTGTCTCGTACATTGCTGGGACCAAAGAAGGGTAAGACTACATAAGGACCCGCTGGGACACCCCATACACCCAAGGTTTGCCCCCAATCCTCTTTATGCTTTTCAAGACCACCTGGCGTTGCCAAATCGATCAAGCCACCCAGACCCATCGTCGTATTAACGACAACTCGCATGAAGTCATTAAATGCGTAACCTGGCTTACCTTGCAACAAATTAAATAATGCGGTGTAAATATCGTTGTAGTTGCTAAAGAAGTTATAAATTCCTTCGCGCACAAACTCTGGGAGTACGAAACGATAGCCTGCCACTACGGGCTTGAGGAGGCAAGCATCAAGACCTTCGTTAAATTCAAACACAGAGCGATTAAAGGATTCCCAAGGATCTTGCGGGGATGGCTCAACACCAGCCGGAATCGAGGCACAACCCACTAAGCTGGCGGCTACCAGCAGCAAAAGCAATTGCTTTATTTGGCTTGTGAGCCTGCACACCCAAAACATTATTTTGTAGCGCCTTTTTCTTGACCACTGTCTGCAGCCTTGTTGTACAAAAACTGGCTAATTAAATTCTCAAGAACAATTGCAGATTGTGTCTGGGTAATCTTCTCTCCATTTGCCAACATATCGTCAGATCCACCCGCTTCTAGACCAATATATTGCTCGCCCAGCAAGCCTGAAGTCAAAATCTTTGCGGAGGAATCCTTGGGAAACTTATAAGACTCATCGATCGTCATCACCACGGTTGCCTGATAGATTTTGTCATCGAACGCAATATTGGCAATGCGACCAACGACAACGCCGGCACTTTTTACAGGAGCGCGAGGCTTCAAGCCGCCGATATTGTCAAAGCGAGCGGAAATTTTGTATGTCGGTGCAAATGAGACAGCATTCATATTGCCCACCTTCAAGGCCAAAAATAATGCCGCCAACAGGCCGATGGCAACAAAAATTCCTACCCAGACATCAATTGCACTTTTTCTCATAAGGGCCTCAGTTTATTCTTTCTAGTTCGAGAACATCAATGCGGTGAGCAAGAAATCTAACGCCAACACTGACAATGACGAAATTACCACAGTCCGCGTGGTTGCCTGTGAAACACCTTCAGGGGTAGGTCTTGCTTCATAGCCTTGATACAAGGCAATAAATGTCACCGCCACACCAAAAACCAAACTCTTAATTAAGCCGTTTCCAATATCAGAAAAGAGGTCAACACCACCTTGCATCTGCGACCAAAATGCCCCTGAATCAACTCCAATTAACGGCACGCCAACAAAATAGCCGCCCAATACACCCACTGCCGTAAAGATGGTAGTCAGCAACGGCATTGAAATAATGCCCGCCCAAAGGCGCGGGGCAATCACGCGACCTAATGGATCAACCGCCATCATTTCCATAGCAGTTAGTTGCTCGCCTGCTTTCATTAACCCAATCTCGGCGGTCAAGGACGTGCCAGCGCGCCCTGCAAATAACAAGGCGGTAATCACTGGACCCAGTTCACGGGTTAGAGATAGGGCAACTAGCAAACCTAATGCCTGCTCTGAACCATAACGATTGAGTGTGTAATAACCTTGCAACCCCAATACAAATCCGACGAACAAGCCAGATACGGCAATGATCACAAACGAATGATTGCCAACAATGAGTATTTGGTCAATTACTAAACGCGGTCTTTTTAGTAAAAAGCCAGAGCGCCAAATGACTGCAACAAACATTCGTGCAGCTAAACTAAGACTAGTCAAATTGCGATGAATAAAAAACCCAAGGTCCCCAAATAGATTAAGCAACGCCTGTAATAGAGGCATTAGGCCCTCACTCCAAAATCATCCTTAAAGCTTTGACCTGGATAATGAAACGGTACTGGACCATCCGGGGCAGCGTCTAGAAACTGGCGAACAAATGGATCGGTAGAGCGACTTAATTCTTCTGGAGTGCCTTGCGCGCCAATCTTTCCATTGGCAATGAAGTACACATAACCTGCAATTTCAAAGGTTTCCTCAACATCGTGAGTCACCAATAAACTCGTGGCTCCCAGGGCATCGTTTAAATCTCGAATTAACCGTGCGGTGATGCCCAAGGAGATCGGGTCTAAGCCCGCAAAGGGCTCGTCATACATGATGAGCGGCGGATCTAAAGCAATTGCTCTAGCGAGCGCAACACGTCTTGCCATGCCTCCAGAAATTTGCGAGGGCATTAAATCACGAGCTCCACGCAAACCTACTGCATTTAGTTTCATCAACACTAGCGAACGCAAAAGCTCTTCACTCAGATTGGTATGCTCGCGCAATGGAAATGCAACATTTTCAAAAACACTAAGGTCTGTGAATAGCGCACCAAACTGAAACAGCATGCCCATGCGACGACGTGCTTGCATCAATTGGCTACCCGACATCGTACCGATGTCTTTGCCTTCAAAGAAAACTTGCCCAGATTGCGCTGTAAATTGGCCGCCAATTAATCTCAGGATTGTCGTTTTGCCGCATCCCGATCCGCCCATGACCGCAACGACTTGACCACGCCGAAACTCCATATTGAGTCCCGACAGAATTTGTCGTTCGCCAGGCGCATAGGAGAAGTCGACGTCCTTGATAGCAACGACAACATCACCTAGGGATTTTTTAGTATCCAATGCGCTTGGAAACGAACTATTCATATCCCCGATATTATCGGGGCAAAACGGATGATCCCATCAAATATTGGTCTACTGCCTGGGCGCATTGACGACCTTCACGTATTGCCCAAACTACCAAGGATTGCCCACGACGCATATCTCCCGCAGCAAATGCTTTCGGAACATTCGTTTGATAGGCATTTTGACCCTCTACGGTTGCTTTAGCGTTACCACGAGCGTCCTTTTCAACACCAAATGCATTCAGAACTTGCTGAACTGGTGAAACAAAGCCCATTGCTAAAAGCACCAAATCGGCCTTGATCTCAAATTCAGAATTTGGAACTTCTGACATTTTTCCGTCTTTCCATTCCAGGCGAACGCCAATTAGTTTTTCAACTTTGCCGTTTTTACCTTCAAAACGCTTCGTACCAACCGACCAATCGCGATCGCAACCCTCTTCATGAGAAGAAGAAGTGCGAAGCTTCGTTGGCCAGTACGGCCATACCAATGGCTTATTTTCAACTTCTGGCGGCTGTGGCAATAATTCAAATTGGGTAATCTTCGTTGCGCCATGGCGATTTGAAGTGCCCACACAATCAGAGCCTGTATCACCACCACCAATCACTACGACATTTTTGTCCGTTGCCCGAATTTCATTCTTAAAGTCGCCAGCGTTTTCTTTGTTTTGTGGAATCAAAAACTCCAATGCGAAATGAACGCCATCAAGCTCACGGCCCGGAACAGGAAGATCACGAGGCTGCTCAGCGCCACCAGTGATCACCACTGCGTCAAAATCTTTCATGAGCTGATCTGGGGAAACCGTCTTGGTCGAGTAATTTTTGACCGCAGCGCCTATTGCTTCCTTACCAACAAAAACACCGGTTTCAAATTTCACGCCTTCGGCTTGCATTTGCTCTACGCGACGATCGATAAGCCATTTCTCCATTTTGAAGTCGGGGATGCCGTAACGGAGTAAACCGCCAATACGATCATTCTTTTCAAAAACAGTTACATCATGACCAACGCGCGCCAATTGCTGAGCAGCAGCCATGCCTGCAGGCCCACCGCCAACGATTGCCACTTTTTTGCCGGGTTTTGTTTTCGATGGCTGTGGTTTTACCCAACCACTTTCCCAGCCTTTATCAATGATGGCGTGCTCAATGGATTTAATACCCACTGGCGCACGATTGATGCCCAATGTACATGCGGCCTCGCAAGGCGCTGGACAAATGCGGCCAGTAAATTCCGGGAAGTTATTGGTTGACTGCAATACATCCAGTGCATTTTTCCAGTCACTATGAAATACCAAGTCATTGAAGTCGGGAATGATATTGTTCACTGGGCAGCCGTTATTACAAAACGGAATGCCACAGTCCATGCAACGCGCTCCCTGAACTTTTGCTTCTTCATCCGTTAATGCAGCAACAAACTCTTTGTAATGGTGGAGACGTTTAGTGGGCGCTTCGTATGTCTCATCGACGCGCTCAAACTCCATAAATCCAGTGACCTTACCCATATCGAATCCTTGGTATCTTTTATGTCTATCAGTATTAATTAGTCAGTAACTGCTTTCTTTTGCGCCTTCTCCCATAATTTGCCCAGAGCACGTTTGTACTCCGTTGGGAGGACCTTCACAAACCGACTGCGAGCATTGTCCCAATCAGCCAGAATTGCCTTAGCACGCTCCGAGCCGGTATAGCGGAAATGGCACTCAATCAAGCTCTTCAAGATTTGCTCGTCTGTCAAGCGCTCGCCACCGACTTTCACATCAACAGGGGCATGCCATTCAGCCTTCGGAATCTTGGCGCTTTGCTCTGCGGATGGCAGCACTTTTTCTAAAGTTTCCATACTGGTGTTACAACGCTTGTCAAACAAACCATCTTCGTCGTAGACATAAGCAATACCGCCGCTCATGCCTGCTGCAAAGTTACGACCAGTTGCTCCCAGAACAACAACCGTGCCGCCGGTCATGTATTCACAACCGTGGTCGCCAGTGCCCTCTACAACGGTGGTAGCGCCTGAATTACGTACTGCAAAACGTTCGCCAGCAACGCCATTAAAGAATGCTTCGCCAGCAATCGCACCGTACAGTACGGTATTGCCAACGATGATGTTCTTCGAGGTATCGCCACGGAATTCATGGGGAGCACGAACGATGACGCGACCACCTGACAAACCCTTACCTACGTAGTCATTTCCATCGCCCACCAAGTCTAAGGTGATACCGCGCGCCAAGAATGCCGCAAAACTCTGGCCTGCAGTGCCATTCAACTGGATGTGGATCGTGTCATCCGGTAAACCTGCATGGCCATAACGTTGCACTACTTCGCCAGACAGCATTGCACCGACAGTACGGTTCACGTTTTTCACAGGGACGATAAAGGAGACTTTCTCGCCACGCTCTAAAGCGGGCTTACTCTTCTCAATCAAAATATTGTCGAGTGCATTTTCAAGACCATGGTCTTGAGTTAGCACTTGATAACGTGGCACATCACCAGCTACTTGTGGCTCAGCAAAAATTTTGCTGAAGTCCAAACCATGCACTTTCCAGTTTTCAATACCTTTACGGGTGTCGAGTAAGTCAACGCGACCAATTAAGTCATCAAACTTTCGAATGCCCAGTTGCGCCATGATTTCGCGCGCTTCTTCCGCAATGAAGAAGAAGAAGTTCGCTACATGCTCAGGCTTGCCAGAGAACTTCTTGCGCAATTCGGGGTCTTGAGTTGCAACGCCCACTGGGCAGGTATTGAGGTGACACTTACGCATCATGATGCAACCTTCAACGACTAGGGGGGCTGTAGCAAAAACAAACTCATCTGCGCCCAATAGAGCGCCAATCACCACGTCGCGACCAGTCTTCATCTGGCCATCGGCCTGAACACGAATACGGCTACGCAATCCATTAAGCACCAATGTCTGTTGAGTCTCAGCTAGACCAAGCTCCCATGGAGAGCCAGCATGCTTAATAGAGGACAGTGGAGATGCGCCTGTACCGCCATCATGACCAGCGATGACTACGTGATCTGCTTTTGCCTTAGCAACACCAGCGGCAACAGTTCCCACTCCAACCTCGGAAACCAGCTTTACTGAAACGTCTGCTTTCGGATTGACATTCTTCAGGTCGTGAATGAGCTGAGCAATATCTTCAATCGAATAAATATCATGGTGCGGAGGAGGCGAAATCAAACCGACTCCCGGAACTGAGAAACGTAATTTACCAATGTAATCGGATACTTTTCCGCCAGGCAATTGACCGCCTTCGCCAGGTTTTGCGCCCTGCGCCATTTTAATCTGCAATTGATCGGCAGAACGGAGATATTCTGTAGTGACCCCAAAACGACCTGACGCAACTTGTTTAATTTTGGAGCGCAAAGAATCGCCATCTTCCAATGGAATATTGGCTTCGACTACTTCACTTCCCAAAATACCCGAAAGGGTTTCGCCTTTCTTAATCGGAATACCTTTGAGTTCGTTAACGTAGCGGTTTGGATCTTCACCGCCCTCTCCTGTATTGGACTTACCACCAATACGGTTCATCGCAATCGCCAAAGTGGCATGCGCTTCAGTTGAAATGGATCCCAAAGACATCGCGCCCGTTGCAAAACGCTTCACGATCTCTTTCGCCGGCTCAACTTTATCCAATGGAATGGCTTTGCTTGGATCAAGCTTGAACTCAAATAAGCCGCGCAAGGTCATTTGACGCTTGGTTTGGTCATTAATGATGTTGGCGTACTCTTTATAAATCTGATACCCCTTATCAGCACCAATACGTGTTGAGTGTTGCAACTTCGCGATAGTGTCAGGAGTCCACATATGGTTCTCACCACGAATACGGAAGGCGTATTCACCACCAGCGTCGAGCATATTCGTTAGAACGGGATCATTTCCAAAAGCAGCGCTGTGCATACGTAAGACTTCTTCAGCTACTTCGAATACACCGATACCACCCACGTTAGATGGTGTCCCTTTAAAGTATTGATCAATAATGTCGCGGTTCAAACCAATGGCTTCAAAAATTTGTGAGCCGGTATACGACATGTAAGTCGAGATACCCATTTTGGACATAACTTTTTGAAGGCCTTTACCAACAGCTTTGACAAAATTCTTCACTGCTTTTTCGCCAGACAAGTCGCCTGACAAACCTTTGGCCATATCGACCAAGGTTTCCATTGCCAAATATGGGTGAACAGCTTCAGCCCCATAACCCGCCAAGAGCGCAAAGTGATGAGTCTCACGAGCGCTGCCTGTTTCAACCACGAGGCCCACACTATTACGTAGTCCTTTTTGAACCAAATGTTGATGGATAGCAGAAGTTGCCAATAATGCTGGAATAGCAACATGCTTCTCATCCACTTGACGATCACTCACGATCAAAATGTTGTAACCAGAGCGAACAGCATCGGCAGCTTCTGCACACAGAGAAGCCAAGCGCGCCTCAATACCTGCCTTGCCCCAGGCTACTGGATAGCAAATGTCCAACTCATAGGATTGGAACTTGCCATTGGTGTAGTGGCCAATGTGACGAATCTTCGTGATGTCATCAAAATCCAAAATTGGCTGACTCACTTCTAGTCGCATTGGAGGATTGATGTTGTTGGTATCTAACAAGTTTGGCTTTGGACCAATGAAAGAAACCAAAGACATCACCATGTTTTCACGAATAGGATCAATCGGCGGATTGGCCACCTGCGCAAACAACTGTTTGAAGTAATTATATAGCGGCTTATTCTTATTGGAGAGTACGGCCAACGGACTATCGTTACCCATCGACCCAATCGCCTCTTCACCATTCATGGCCATTGGAGCCATGAGGTACTTAATGTCTTCTTGGGTGTAACCAAACGCCTGCTGACGATCGAGCAGCTTGGCTGCTGGACGAATGGTGGTCTTTTCATCGATCAAGTCCGCTTTGCTAGCGTCAACTTCATCAAGCTTCACGCGAACCGCATCAATCCAGCTCTTATACGGCTTGGCTTTAGAAACGGCATTCTTGAGCTCAACGTCATCAATGATGCGGCCCTGCTCCATATCGATCATGAACATCTTGCCTGGCTGCAAGCGCCATTTTTGAACAATCTTGCTTTCCGGAATCGGTAATACACCCGCCTCAGAAGCCATGATGACCAAATCATCATCGATTACGTAGTAGCGCGCTGGACGTAAACCGTTGCGGTCCAATGTTGCGCCAATTTGACGACCGTCCGTAAATGCCATTGCTGCTGGACCGTCCCATGGCTCCATCATCGATGCGTGATATTCATAGAACGCACGACGATTGTCATCCATCAATGTATGATGTTCCCATGCTTCTGGAATCATCATCATCATGGCTTGCGCCAGTGGATATCCAGACATCACCAACAACTCTAAGCAGTTATCAAAACATGCAGTATCAGATTGACCTGGATAAATTAAGGGCCAAAGTTTTTGTAAGTCGTCCCCCAGCACTGGGGAGCTAATTGCACCTTCACGTGCCTTAACCCAGTTGACATTACCTTTAACCGTATTGATTTCTCCGTTGTGGGCAATCATGCGATACGGGTGAGCCAGCTCCCAAGCTGGGAAAGTATTTGTGGAGAAACGTTGATGCACCAAGGCCAGAGCCGATACAGTGCGCGGATCTTGCAAGTCTTGATAGTAGGCGCCCACTTGATTCGCCAAGAGCAAACCCTTGTACACAATCGTGCGTGCAGACATTGATGCAACAAAATATTCTTTGCCATGCTTGAGATGCAAATCTTGAATCGCATGGCTTGCGGTTTTACGAATGACATACAACTTACGCTCAAGTGCATCAGTAGTCATAATGTCACGGCCACGGCCAATAAAAATTTGCCGAATGAATGGCTCAGTCATTTGCACTGTGGGCGACATCGGTAACTTCACATCAACCGGAACGTCTCTCCAACCTAAAACGACTTGTCCCTCCAAGCGCACAGTGCGCTCCAATTCCTGTTCGCAGGCCAAACGTGATGCATGCTCTTTCGGCAAGAAAATCATGCCTACGCCATACTCACCTAACGGTGGCAATGTGACGCCTTGTTTAGCCATCTCTTCCCGATACAAAGTGTCTGGAATCTGAATCAAAATTCCTGCGCCATCGCCCATCAGCGGATCAGCGCCTACCGCGCCCCGGTGATCTAAATTCTCCAAAATCTTCAGACCTTGGGAAACGATCTCGTGGGATTTCTTACCCTTAATGTGCGCTACGAATCCGACACCACAAGCATCATGCTCATTACTAGGGTCATATAAACCTTGAGCGATTGGGCGAAGATCTGATTTGATTTGTGTAGTCATAGTATTTCCGATGGCTCGAAGGCCTAATTACTTTTGGAGGATCAAATATAGGTGAATACCCATATCGACGCAATAGAAATAAAATGACTCTGTCCCATTTATTTTGATGAAGCACCAAAATGTTTTAAAAGCTTTTTAGCGTAAATATCACTCACCCAGGGTTTTGAACGAATGAGGGATTCGGTAATCTGTCGGTCCTCCCAGTGTGGAGCGCCTTCCTTCACAAAGTTTGCCCAAGCCAACTGCCGCTCAAAGGGGGTATTACCCAACTTCCAGAAATACGGATGGTCAAATAACCATGGCTCAGCTTTTCCACCAATATGGGTTGCAAAGCTTGTCCATAGCGAATCTTGAGGAGAAGATTCATAGCCTGCCCGAACAGGATTTAACTCAATGTAACGCTGACACCGTAAAAAATAATCTGGGTCTATTAATGATGACCAATATCGCCCCTCCCAAATTGTTCCCGAGCGATGATGCAGTTGATTGAAATATTGGGCATAACGACGACCTAGCGATTGCATCGTCTTTGCTAATGCATGTTCATTTTGTGGTGTAAGCAATAGATGCACATGATTTGGCATCAATGCAAACGCATGAACAGCACAACCAAATTGTCGTGCGGCATCCCGCAACCAATCTAAATAGATGCGACGATCCTCTTCGCTAAAAAATAATGCTGCACGATTATTGCCGCGTACCAACACGTGCATTGCTTGGCCAGGAATAACGGTGCGCGCTTGCCGAGCCATGATGATGACGAACTACTGCAGTTCGCGCACTCCACTACCACGAGAAAATTCGGGAATAAACCAATCGCCATCTGCTTGCGTGACGCCTTCAGGTACGGCACGCGATTCCTGTGGCACATCTTTTAAAGCAGTGGACATATAGGAGATCCACATTGGCAAAGCTAGGCCCCCACCGGTTTCTCGATCACCCAAGCTTGCAGGCTTATCAAAACCAATCCAGGCAATAGCGACTACTTTCGGGTTGTAACCTGCAAACCAAGCATCATGGGATTCATTCGTAGTGCCGGTTTTGCCAGCGACATCACTACGACCCAACTTAGCGCGAGCCGAAGCAGCGGTGCCTGTCTTCGTTACTTCCTGCAACAGGCTATCCATCACAAAGGCAGTCCGAGCATCTAGTACACGCGGTGCACCGTCACCAACAATAGTAGGCTTTGCTTCAAAAAGCACATTGCCTTTAGAGTCCACCATCTTGCTAATTAAAAATGGATCTACATGATAGCCACCATTCGCAAATACGCTGTATGCCGAAGCCATTTGCAATGGAGTGACTGATCCAGCACCTAACGCCATGGTGAGGTACGGGGGATGCTTCTCTGGCTCAAACCCAAAACGCTGAATATATTCTTGTGCATATGATGGGCCAATAGCTCGAATGATGCGCACAGAGACTAAGTTCTTGGATTTTGCTAAAGCAGTACGCAAGAGCATCATGCCGTCATATTTACCATCGTAATTTTTTGGTTCCCACGCTTGACTGCCAGTTTCCATGCTGCCAA
The DNA here is from genome assembly GCF_900095195.1 of Polynucleobacter necessarius. Classification (NCBI taxonomy): domain Bacteria; kingdom Pseudomonadati; phylum Pseudomonadota; class Betaproteobacteria; order Burkholderiales; family Burkholderiaceae; genus Polynucleobacter; species Polynucleobacter necessarius. The sequence goes on along the minus strand of NZ_LT606950.1, from coordinate 26,410 downwards.
TCGATAACGGGGCATCATTGACCATGGTGCCGGGGGTGAAACCTTTCTCAATCGCAGCAGCATAAATAAACGGCTTAAAGGATGAGCCTGGTTGCCGCAATGCTTGCGTGACGTGATTGAATTGATTGCGTCGGAAATCAAATCCGCCCACTAGAGAAAGAATTGCTCCTGTATCGGCATTCATAGACACAAAAGCGGCCTCCACCTGTGGCAGTTGTGCCAGTTTCCAAACGCCCCCATCGGAAAGCAATCTCACAATCGCGCCTGGACGTAAGCGTTTTTTGGGTTGCGTGCTATCCGTTATCGATGCGGCAGCCAGCTTCATACCTTCGCCCTTTGCCGTAATAGTGTCACCCGTTGAAATCATGACTTGCATTTCTTTTGGCTTCACATCTAACACAACACCAGATTGCAGATCATCGAGTTGTGGATAGGTTAACAATGCTTCATCAATGGCACGCTGACGCTTCACTGGATCTTCGGGTAATTCAATAAAACCTTCTGGCCCACGATAGGCATGGCGTAAATCGTATTCAAAAATTCCACGACGAACCGCTTTGTAGGCTGCATCTTGATCGGCCTTAACGATCGTTGTGTAGACATCAATACCCTGAGAATAAATAGCTTCGCCATATTGACTGAACAGCAACTGGCGCACCATCTCCGCAGGGAAATCAGCCCTTACGGCAAACTCATTCCCTAGACCTCGAATGTGTAATTCTTCTGCCATCGCCTTCTGGTACTCGTCAGTGCTGATGTAGCCGAGATCCCGCATTCGTTGCAAGATATATTCTTGGCGAATCTTTGCACGCCGGAAATTTGTTACTGGGTTATAGGCCGAAGGGGCTTTAGGCAAACCCGCCAACATTGCCGACTCAGCGATCGTGATGTCTTGTAAATCTTTACCAAAGTAAATCTGTGCTGCGCTAGAAAATCCATACGCGCGTTGACCCAAGAAAATTTGGTTCATGTAGATTTCAAGAATCTTGTCTTTGGTTAATTGCGATTCAATTTCCCAGGCCAACAAGACTTCATAAATTTTGCGACTAAAGGTCTTCTCGTTGCTGAGGAAGAAGTTACGCGCAACCTGCATCGTAATGGTCGACGCGCCTTGAGATAGATGGCCACGTAAATTTGTAGCGGCAGCTCGAATAATGCCCACATAGTCAACGCCACCATGCGAATAAAACCGATCATCCTCAATTGCCAACACAGCATTTTTCATGCTTGCCGGCATCTCACTTAGCGGAATGACTTTTCGGCGCTCCTCGCCAAACTCACCAATTAAAACTTTATCCGCCGTATAAATCCGCAAAGGCGCTTTGGCGTTGTAGTCCGTTAAGGCAGAAATTTTCGGTAGATTGGGTTTGGCAACTAAAAATGCATAACCTAACAACATAGTTACCACTAACGCTAAGGCAACCCCAAGAATGAGCAACGCTTTAATAAGGGGGCCGCCCGATGACTTGCGTGGCAAACCAGGATCCAAACGAGGTTGACGCAAGCGTCTATCGGGCTGACGAATAGGACGTTGATTAAACGTCAGCTTGTCTTTTGGGGGAAGCGCCATAAGCTCAAATTATAGGGTGCTTAAGTGATTTCACTAAAACATTCAAAACCTGTACTTTCTGACACAAAAGTCACGAAATCCTGATTGATTTTTAGACTTCCTTTTTTAAAAATAGGGCATGCCTTCACGCCATATCTCACCGCAATCCTTTGATAAGCTTTTATACGAACTGGGCGATGATCCTGTCATTCCAGACCTCCATGGAATACGGAAGCCAGCCTCCCCTAAAGCTCCTGCAAAAGCACCCATTCAAATCCAACTCCCTGGCTTAGTTGACCTCAAGAAGATTGGGGTTTTGGCAGGACTTGGAATAGAATTGGCCTGTTTTGGCCTTTACCTTTTTGCTCTCTTTGAGCAAGCTCCGAGTGATCTTTCAGCATCGAATCATCATCTTCAATTAGAGGTCTCCAAACTTCAAAAAGAGTTGGTCGCCTTACGAGAAGAAATCCTGGATGTAGAGGATGAAATATATGAATCAATGGATTTATTAGAAGTAAGTATTCACTCTTTTAATAAAAATAAGTCCTCTAAGAACTCAAAACCAATGGATTTGGCAATACCTCTGGAGTCTGAACTACGACATTGGCGCTATTTAGGCCTAAGCCAAATCCAGGACTCTCAGCGTGCTTTTTTCACAATGGCAAAGGGATGGTAATGCTTAAAAAGGGATCGATTTCCTTGGGTGAATGGCGACTCACCAACCTGAAAAAAGAACTTGCTACCTTCCACACCCACAAGGGAAATCGCTCACCCTTAAACCGTCAAGACCTGAATGATTTGTCGATTCAAAAATATGTCCAATCACGTTTTCGGATTGTCCTATTGGCAGTGATTTTTAGCGCCAACGCAAATGCGGCATCAGCGCCCCATAACGTATTTGAAGTGCCCATCAGTTTGCAGTTTGTAGATATTGAAGTTGCAGAACTTTTACAAATTCTTGCCAAGATTGGACAAACCAATTTTTTACTAAGCGATTCCATCAAAGGCAAAATCACAGTCGATCTAAATCAGACCCCATGGCAAACTGCACTGCATTCCATTTTGGCTGGCCGCGGTTTGCGCTTAATTCGAAACGGGGATATTTATTGGATTGGTCCTTATGCAGAAATTTCAGCATTCCAAAAACATCGCCGTGAAGATGCCGCACTTTTATTTGGTGGGGACCACATCAATAGCCCTAGGCAAATTCTGATTGAAGCCCGAATCGTAGAGGCTGACGAGCGTTTTGCTAGAGAGCTAGGTACGAAATTAAGCCACCAAGCTGACGGCATGGGCAACTCGGGAACAATAAGATGCATGGAAATGTTGATTTAGCGGGTGCAGGAGTAAACGGCTTTCATCCCGCAACCGTTGCTGCAACATTACTTTCGAAAAACGCAAGTCGACTTCTGCAAATTGAACTATCAGCCCTTGAATCTGAAGGGCGGGGAAAGATACTTTCCAACCCGCGCATTATGACAGGGGATCAGGTTAAAGCAACAATCGAACAAGGCACTGAATTGCCTTATCAAACAACCTCACAAAATGGCAGCAAACTGCAATTTAGAAAAGCAAATCTGCGATTGGAGGTATTGCCAAAAATTCATCCAGACGGAAAGATTTCGATCCTAGTGGGGATTAACAAGGACACCATTGGCATGAAAACAGAGCAAGGCTACGCAATCGATACCAAAACTCTGAGCTCTGAAGTCACCGTTAAAAATGGTGGAACCGCAATTATTGGCGGGATCTTTCAAACAACCGAGAGCGAGGATGAGGTAAAGGTTCCTTTGCTAGGCGATATTCCTCTGATTGGGGCTTTATTTCGTCATAAATCCAAATTAAAAGATAAAACCGAGCTCTTAGTCTTCTTAACCCCTACTGTTCTCGATAAACCCTAATAAAATCAGAGGATGAACTCTGCGACCAACAATATCTTTCTAATCGGCCTAATGGGCGCCGGGAAGTCAACCGTTGGTAAGGTACTTGCAAAAAAATTAGGGCGCCGTTTTTTTGATGCCGATCATGTTATTGAAGAGCGTTGTGGAGTCAAAATTCCGGTCATCTTTGAGATGGAGGGAGAAGCGGGTTTTCGTAAACGTGAGGTACAAGCTATTCGCGAAGTCACCAGCGAAAAAAATATTGTGTTGGCGACAGGCGGTGGCGCCGTACTTTTACCGGAAAATCGCAAAGCATTAAGTGAACAGGGCACCGTCATTTATCTTTATGCCAACCCAACGGAGCTATGGCATCGGACCAAGGGGGGCGAGGGACGCCCTCTGCTGCGCAATGGTAACCCCAAGAAAATATTAGAAAATTTATATGCCATTCGCGACCCACTCTATCGTAAGATAGCTGACCATATCATTGAAACTGGCAAGCCTAGTGTCAATCAATTGGTCAATACATTAATCATGCAGCTTGAACTCTCTAACTGAAATTTATGATGAAAACACTTGAAGTTGATTTAGGCAATCGCAGCTATCCTATTTACATAGGAACTGATTTAATTGATCAGCCAGCTTTATTTAACGCCTGCGAAAAGTCAACCTCAATTTATATCGTCTGCAACACGACTGTTGCGCCTTTGTATGCACAACGCCTCACCAAAACTTTAAGCACCTTTGGTAAGTCTGTCCAAACCATTGTGTTGCCTGATGGAGAGTCTTATAAGGACTGGAAAAATCTTCAGCTCATTTTTGACGATCTGCTGAAATTTGGAGCCGATCGCCAAACTATGCTCATTGCTTTAGGCGGTGGCGTGATTGGAGATATGACTGGCTTTGCAGCAGCCAGCTTTATGCGCGGCACTCGCTTTATTCAAGTGCCTACGACAATTTTGTCACAGGTAGACTCTTCGGTTGGCGGCAAAACCGGCATTAATCACCCGCTGGGTAAAAACATGATTGGCGCTTTTCATCAGCCAGTTGCAGTTGTTGCCGACCTCAATACTTTAAAAACACTCCCCGCGCGCGAACTCTCGGCAGGCCTTGCCGAAGTTATTAAACATGGTGCAATTGCCGATGCAAAATTTTTGGATTGGATCGAAGCTAATGCAAAATTATTGCTCGCTTGTGATACTGATGTGATGAGCCATGCGGTATTGCGGTCATGCGAAATTAAATCGGCAGTCGTTTCTGCTGATGAGCGCGAAGGTGGTATCCGCGCAACTTTAAACTTTGGCCATACATTTGGACACGCTATTGAGGCAGGGATGGGTTATGGAGAGTGGTTACATGGCGAAGCTGTTGGTTGTGGAATGGCTCTAGGGGCCGACCTATCCTGCCGACTCGATTTGATTAGCAAGGTTGATGTTGAGCGTATCACGAAAATCATTCAATCGATGAATCTTCCTACCAACCCACCAAAATTTGGTGCGAAGCGTTATATGGAGCTTTTGCAAGTGGACAAGAAAACTGAGGGCGGCCAAATTCGCTATGTTGTTTTAGAGAAGATTGGTAAGGCCCAAATACTGAGCGTCCCAGATGCTCAGGTCATGGAAACCTTGGCCGCAGCTGGGGCTGCCTAAGCCGATAATTTCCTACTAATTACAGCAATTGAATTTTGACTGGCCGTCCCGCCTGAGTGCTAGCAAAGGTAGATAAATCGCTCAAAAGCTCTTTACCGGTCTTGGTATCTAGCCACAATGGCTGCGACATGGTGCCTGCCCAGCGATAGTGATATCCACCCGATTTAGCAGCCACCCAAATTTCATGCAAAGGAGGTTGGGTGTTCACCACAATGACGCTTTTGTCTCGAAAACGAATAGTGATGACATTGCCGCCTTGGCGCTCAACGTCCAAATCTAAATCTAATTCATCATCAGCGGCCTCTAGAGCCACTTCGATCGATTGCAACAATTGGCTACCTAGTTGGTGAAACTGCTTGTCATCGATCGTTTCTACACCAGAATTATTTGGATTCATCTCAGAGCCTTGCATGCTATATTCAATCATTCGTTTTAGAGATATTCATGATAGCGATTCTTCATCGAGCCCTCGGCATTAGCCTCCTAATATCCCTTGTGGGATGCGGGGTTAGGGGTCCTCTTTATCTACCAAATGTACCGCCTATTCCACCTGCTCCAACCGAGCCTGAGCCAAAAGGCAAACTCTATCCACCACCCGCTACCACCAGCACTTCTCCGTCGGCCCAGCAATGACAAGCAAAGCAATTCCTCTTCCCAAATTATCAGGATTTACCGAGCGTAATGGCAATTGGTATGCCGAAGAAATTCCATTGGCAGATTTAGCAAAAGAATTTGGTACGCCACTCTATGTGTATAGCAAAAAAGCATTAACTGAGGCTTACCGAGCGTATGACAAAGCGTGCATCGATTCCAACGGTAAGCGTCGTGCCCGTATTCATTACGCCATGAAAGCCAATAGTAATTTGGCAGTGATTGATTGTTTTAAGCAACTGGGTGCAGGCTTTGATTTAGTCAGTGGTGGTGAGCTAGCAAGGGCATTGGCTGTCGGTGCTGACCCGAAAAGCCTAGTCTTTGCTGGTGTTGGCAAATCTGCCGCTGAAATTGCAACGGCTTTAAAAGTCGGCGTTAAATGCATCAATGTTGAGTCCATTGCTGAGCTTCATAAAATTATTCGCGTTGCTAGCGAGCTCAATCTTCGCGCCCCCATTTCATTACGAGTTAATCCTGATGTCGATGCAAAAACGCATCCGCACATTTCTACAGGCTTAAAGGGAAATAAATTTGGGATTGCTTATCACGAGGTTCTAAAAACGTATCGAGAGGCTTCCCAACTTTCTCAAATTGATGTGGTTGGTATCGATTGTCATATTGGCTCACAAATCACAACGACTGCACCGTACTTAGATGCTCTCGATAAAGTACTGGATTTGGTTGAACATCTCAAACGGGAAGGCATCATCATTCACCATCTTAATCTTGGGGGTGGCCTTGGAATTTCTTACAGCGATGAAACCCCGCCCGGTATCACTGAATTCACGAACACTCTGTTAAATCATGTCGCAGAGCGTGGTTTCGCCCATTTAGATGTGGTGCTAGAACCAGGCAGATCTCTGGTCGGTAACGCTAGCGTGCTTCTAACAACCGTGGAATATCTCAAGCCCGGCGTTGAAAAAAACTTTTGCATAGTGGACGCGGCTATGACAGAGCTCATGCGCCCCGCTCTATATGAAGCGCATCACGGCATTGTTCCGGTTCAGGCTAAACATGCCAAATCGGTTACTTACGATGTTGTTGGCCCCGTTTGCGAATCCGGCGATTGGCTTGGTAGAGACCGTCAGCTTGCCGTTGACGAAGGCGATCTTCTCGCTATTCTCTCTGTTGGAGCCTACGGATTTGTCATGGCATCCAATTACAACACTCGCCCAAAGCCTGCGGAGATTATGGTTGATGGACAAAATGCTTTCGTCATTTGCGCTCGAGAGAAAACGAATGATCTGTTTGCTAGCGAAAGTGTTTTACCAAAGTAAGAAAACTTTCTTAGCATTTTCACTGCGAGCAATGGACAACAAAAACCCCGCTACATGAGCGGGGTTTTGGTTTATTACTTTAAAAATTATTTAATGCAAACCAGCGATGTAATCTGCAACAGCTTTCATTTCTAAATCAGAAAGCTTGGAAACGATCGTTGTCATTTGGCTACTATTCTTACGAACGCCATCGCGGAATGCTAATAACTGCGCATTGGTATATTCAGCCCACTGGCCACCCAAAAGCGGGTACTGCGCTGGGATACCGGCGCCGGTTGGGCTGTGGCAAGCGGCGCAAGCAGGAACGCCTTTTGCAGCAATACCGCCACGGTAAATGCTCTGTCCTAATTCAATAGTGTCCCTATTAACCGCTACACCTTGTGATATCGGTTGCTTAGCCAAGAATGCAGAAATGTTTTGCATATCTTGCTCTGTCAATGTTGCGGCCATGCCCATCATGACTGGGTTAGCACGAGTGCCATCCTTAAAGTTTTTCAATTGCTTCGTTGTGTAAGCAGCATGCTGAGCCGACAACTTAGGCCATGTGCCCGTTGCGCTTTGGCCTTTTGGGCCGTGGCAAGTTAAACAGGCGATTACGCCGCGCTTTGCATCGCCATTAGAGTAAAGGGCCTCACCACCAGCAGCTGGATCAACTTTTGGCTTGCCTGAAACGGCTTCTTTAGCCTCTGCTGTCATTGGTGCAGCATCTGCCGCCAAGACTACCCCAGATACGCCAATCAAGGCGAAAATGGATAGGGCTGCAAAACCAGCACGCAAGCTAGTGAATTTGGAGATTTTGGAGGTTTGACGCATTATGTTTACCTTGGCAAAAATTCCTAAAAGTGTTTGGGCCCTACATTTGCAACCTTTTACCCAACCCCATGAGATATTTCATGATTTTGCGTGATTTTACAATAGCTTCTCGACATGTCTAAACTCTTTCAAGCCCGATTCGCTACTACAGTCAATGACACCCATTGCCTGCCTGCAGCACCCCTACGGGAGGTGGCATTTGCCGGGCGCTCCAATGCTGGCAAATCCAGCGCGATTAACGTGCTTTGTAACCAAAAAAGGCTGGCTTTTGCCAGCAAGACCCCTGGCCGTACCCAACACATCAACTATTTCGGTCTTTTTTCAAAAGACGGCCTTTTGGCCTGTTTGGTGGACTTACCTGGCTATGGCTATGCTGCCGTTAACCATGAGACCAAATATCACTGGAATAGCCTTCTCGGTGATTACTTACAAGAACGCAAACAACTCGTCGGCATGGTTTTGATTGTGGACGCTCGGCGCGGGATTACGGACCTCGATGAGCAAATGATCCAATGGTTTGTCCCCACCGGCAAACCTATTCATGTCTTACTAAGCAAGTGTGACAAACTCAATAAAAGCGAGTGCAAACACGCCCTGGAAGCGGTGCGTGAACAATTGCAACAATATGATCCCGCACCCACAAATGGTAATGGTGAATCGAAGCAGCTTACGGCACAATTATTTTCAAGCACCAAGCGAATTGGCTTGGAAGAAGCAGATAATTTAATTATTCAATGGCTTTTTGAAGCAGAAACACATGAAGGTGAAATCACACGCTAATACTTTGCTCAGCTTTCCTGCACACCGCCCTCGTCGCATGCGTCGCGAGGATTGGTCACGTCGACTCATTCAAGAGAGCCGGATTTCTGTCAGTGACTTGATCTACCCCGTCTTTTTGCTCGATGGTCAGGGCAAGTCGGAAGCGGTAGCATCTATGCCTGGCGTCAGCCGCCTCTCATTAGATTTGCTCATGCCAATTGCGCAAGAATGCGTTGATCTTGGCATTCCAGTCCTGGCACTATTTCCGGTAATTGATAGCGCCCTAAAAACGCCAGATGGCCAAGAAGCATTTAATCCTACTGGTCTTATTCCGAATGCGGTTCGTCAACTTAAAAATCGCTTTCCAAATTTAGGCATCATGACTGATGTAGCGCTTGATCCATACACTAGCCATGGACAAGATGGCGTGCTTGACGAGCAAGGTCGTATTCTGAATGATGAGACCACTGCCATTTTGGTTAGGCAAGCACTTGCTCAAGCAGAGGCTGGTGTTGACATCGTTGCACCCTCAGACATGATGGATGGGCGCATTGGAAAAATTCGGGACGCGCTTGAGCACAAAAATCTGATTCACACTCGCATCATGGCCTATTCAGCAAAATATGCTTCTGCTTTTTATGGTCCATTTCGGGATGCCGTAGGTTCAGCCAAGCATCTCGGCAAAGCTGATAAAAAAACGTATCAAATGGATTGCGCCAATGGCGACGAGGCCTTGCGGGAGGTTGCCCTGGATATTAGCGAGGGTGCTGATATGGTAATGGTCAAGCCAGGAATGCCCTACCTCGATATCGTTCGACGCGTCAAAGAGGAGTTTCATTACCCCACCTTTGCATATCAAGTGAGCGGCGAATATGCCATGCTGAAAGCTGCTGCGCAAAATGGTTGGCTCGATCACGACGCTGTCATGATGGATTCTTTGCTTGCATTTAGGCGGGCGGGCGCTGATGGTGTGCTGACCTACTTTGCACTCGAGGCTGCGCGCCTAATGCATGCAGCCAAGTAATCCTTGAAAGGATTTAATTTTTTAGCATATTTCGCAGTCGCTCTACAAAACGCTGGGGCGGCATGTAGCCGATTACGCGCTGCTCTTTTAATTCTTCCGAGCGTTGATTAAAAATCAAAATCCCTGGTGGTCCATATAAATCAAAGTGTCTAAGCAATGCCTGGTTTTCTGGGCTATTTCGAGTCACATCAGCCTTCAATAGAACAAGCTGTTTCAGCTCATTGCTCACCGCAGAGTTTGCAAAAGTGTTGACCTCCATTTCTTTGCAGGAGATGCACCAGTCGGCATAGAAATCGAGTAATACCAATTTTTGCTCTTTCTTTGCTTTTTGAAGTTGCACATCCAATTCTGTGGGTGAGTGAATAACAACAAACGTTAACTCGCCAACCTGATGAATGCTTTGGCCATCAATCATTTTTAGGGTGGTTGCGGAATCATTTTTTTGAACCAATGGTGAGGCAATCCAAATAGCCGTTGCAACCAATAAGACCCCCAAGGTTCGCTGTAACCAAACCATCCAAATACCAGTCGATGGGATCAAAATGCGCGCTTCTATTGCGATGAGGAGTAGTGGCAGGCCCATTCCCAAGGCCATCACAAAGAGTAGTCCCGCGCCCAAAGCTAGGGAACCCGCTTGGGTGATAAACGCCAAAACGCCCGCTAAAGGAGCGGTAATACAAGGGCTGGCTACTAGGGTAGAGATGCCGCCTAAGGCAAAGGCACCAAAGACGCTACCCCCTTTTTGTCGCCCTGCCAGTCGATCAATATGCTGATGCCAGGCTTGGGGTAAGCGCAGGTCGTAAAGACCAAATAGGCTGCCCGACAAGGCTAGAAGTAGCACTGCAAATACGACCAAAGCAACCGGGCTTTGCAGCACTCTTTGAACGCTACCGCCAAGAGCCGCCATGAGGACGCCAGCAATAGCGTAAACCAAAGCCATACCCAAAACATAAGCAACTGCTAGAGCGCTTGCGCGTCCTTTGGAAATCGGCTTGCCATCCTCCGTTCCGAAAATTCCGAAAATCGCGCTTGAAAGAATCGGCAACATCGGCAAGACACATGGCGTAAACGCTAAGGCCAGCCCTAAAACAAAGAAGGCAAGAAATAAATACGCTGTAGTAGTGTTTTGTAAAAAACGGTTAATGGCGCCCACATCATCGCGCTCTCGCCATAAATCGGCCAAATCAAAAGAGGGCTCTGAGCCTTGACTTGATAACTGCCCTGATACGCCCTCTAAAATATCTGGAGTGGGTGCCGCTTTTACCCCCGGCGCAGCTAGTAGAAATCTTAACGTCATGGGCGGATAACAGATCCCAGCCTCCGCACAACCCTGCAGCGTAGTTTCGATATAAATGGGTTTTCCGGCTATCGGCTTAACATCTAGCAACACCATGAATGGCTGCTTATAGACCTGCATTTTTTTCTGAAAAGTGTCATCGAACTTTTCGACCCCAAATTGCAGCGCAGGCCTTATTTTATATAGCTTATCGGGTCCAGAACCTGCCTGAAATTGAAGTGATTCTTGATAAATGTAGTAGCCTTTAGCAGGCATAAACTCTAGCTCAACTTGATTGGAGTTTTCCAACCAAGTTGCCCCAGCCCTGAATGCTTTTTCTGGAGGCAAAAAATCCGTTGCAGCAACAAACTGAGCAGAGAAAAGTACCACTAGCGCAATAAGCCATTTCCAAACTGATTGGACTTTCATATTTTGCTTACCTCAGCTTGTATCCACTCACCATACTGCTGCGAATATTGCTCAAGTGAGAAAGCCAAAATCTCTGGAAGATCGTAAGGATGATGCTGTTGAATAAAGCTCAATATTTCTGCCTACTTGCTCGCTGACGTTTTTGCGGATAGCAGAACTTCCTGCTCCTCGAAAAGCTTTCCATCCCAGCGATAAATGGATTGCACACCCTCCGTTAACTGCACGCAAACGGCCAAATTTTTCTCAACCAGAGCGCGCGCCAAGCCCTTAGCAACTTCCATGCCGGGAAGGCTCGTAACAACCACCAAAAGCTTACTAGAGTTAAGTAGGGTGGTCTGGGACATTCCGTATTTATAAACTGATTAATGAAAAAAGCCAGACCGAAACCTGGCTTTTTAATTTACCGCAAAACTAAGGCTTAAGCCTCTTCAGCTACAGCTGCCGTTTCTTCGACTTCTGGGCGATCAACCAGCTCAACCAATGCCATTGGGGCGTTATCGCCGTGACGGAAGCCAAACTTCAAAATACGAAGGTAGCCACCTGGACGGGTTGCGTAGCGTGGGCCAAGTTCTGTGAAGAGCTTAGTCACGATATTGCGATCGCGGGTGCGATTAAACGCTAAGCGACGGTTTGCCAAATTGTCTTTCTTACCCAAGGTAATCAAAGGCTCAACAACCATACGCAATTCTTTTGCTTTTGGCACAGTGGTTTTAATCACTTCATGCTCCAAAAGAGAATTGGACATATTGCGTAACATCGCCAAGCGATGTGAAGAGGTTCTATTTAGTTTGCGTAAGCCGTTTCCGTGACGCATGATGCTTCCTTTCTAATTATTTCTCGAGATTTGCTGGAGGCCAGCTTTCGAGTTTCATGCCGAGACTTAAGCCACGAGCAGCCAATACGTCTTTGATTTCATTCAAGGACTTACGGCCCAAATTGGGCGTCTTCAACAATTCATTCTCTGTACGTTGGATCAAATCACCGATGTAGTAAATGTTCTCAGCCTTCAAGCAGTTTGCAGAGCGAATTGTGAGCTCAAGATCATTCACCGGACGCATCAACATTGGATCAACCATTGAAGAGCGGCTTGGTGCAAGATCGCCAGAAACTTCGCTGCTCTCAAGAGCTGCGAATACCACCAATTGGTCAACCAAGATGCTTGCAGCTTGACGAATTGCTTCTTCAGGAGACAACACACCATTGGTTTCAATCGTCATAACGAGACGGTCGAGGTCGGTACGCTGCTCAACACGAGCAGACTCAACAGCATAGCTAACACGGCTAACCGGGCTAAACGATGCATCTAATACGATACGGCCGATGATCTTAGAGGTTTCGTCGTTGTATTGGCGTACGTTACCAGGAACATAGCCACGACCTTTTTCGACCTTAATCTGCATATCCAACTTACCACCAGCAGACAAGTGAGCAATCACATGGTCAGGATTGACGATTTCAACATCGTGTGGCAAATCAATATCTTTTGCAGTAACGACGCCTGGGCCCTCTTTACACAAATTGATGGTAACTTCATCACGAGACTGCAATTTAAATACGATGCCTTTGAGGTTCAACAAGAGATTAACAACATCCTCTTGAACGCCATTCAAAGTGGAATATTCATGTACTACACCTGCAATCGCTACTTCAGTTGGGGCATAGCCAACCATTGAAGACAAGAGTACGCGACGTAATGCATTTCCGAGGGTGTGACCATAGCCACGCTCGAACGGCTCCATAACAACCTTAGCTTGGTTGGCAGTAAGCGCTTCAACAGAAATAATCTTTGGCTTGAGCAAATTTGTTTGCATATTTTTTCCTTGAGAGTGCCTAAATTAGCGTGAATACAATTCGACGATCAAACTTTCATTAATTTCACCGCTGATATCTTCGCGGTCTGGCACTTGCTTGAATGTTCCTTCCAGCTTAGTTGCGTCAACTGATACCCAGGTAGCTGCAGACATTTGCTGAACCAAATTAAGTGATTCGGTAATACGCGCTTGCTTCTTCGCTTTTTCACGAATAGCAACAACGTCGCCCGGCTTAACTTGAATAGACGGGATGTTTACCGCGTTGCCGTTAAGCATAATTGCGCCGTGAGAAACTAATTGACGTGCTTCTGCGCGGGTAGAACCAAAGCCCATGCGATAGACCACGTTATCGAGACGTGACTCTAACAACTGGAGCAATGTTTCACCAGTATTGCCTTTACGACGCTCTGCTTCAGCGAAGTAGCGACGGAATTGACGCTCTAATACGCCATAGATACGCTTAACCTTTTGCTTTTCACGCAACTGATTACCGTAATCCGATATTCTTGAGCCAGATGTACGACCATGTTGACCAGGCTTAGTATCTAACTTGCTCTTGTCTGACAGAGCGCGACGTGCGCTCTTTAAAAATAAGTCGGTACCTTCCCGACGTGCTAATTTGGCCTTAGGACCTAAGTAACGTGCCACGATGTTTTCCTTTCTTTGCCGCAGTCTTTCGACCGGCGGTGAGTTCGCCCTTTAAATCAGACGAACAGTGGGCTTTAATAAAAAACGACTAAAAACTTTTCCTACCAACTTCCTAAACTTAGATACGACGACGCTTAGGAGGACGGCAACCGTTGTGAGGAACTGGAGTTACGTCTTGAATCTCAGTGATCTTGATGCCCAATGAGTTCAATGCGCGAACCGCTGATTCACGACCAGGACCTGGGCCATTGATCTGAACTTCCAAGTTCTTGATACCGCATTCAATAGCTACTTTGCCAGCAACTTCTGCAGCTACCTGAGCAGCAAAAGGTGTTGATTTACGTGAGCCTTTGAAGCCTTGACCGCCAGAAGTTGCCCATGAAAGCGCATTTCCTTGACGATCAGTGATCGTAATGATGGTGTTATTAAAAGAAGCGTGAACGTGTGCAATGCCGTCAGCAACGTTCTTTTTAACTTTCTTACGAGCGCGCTGTGAAGCAGCTGCAGCGGATTTTTGTTGTGCCATGTCAATAAACTTTCTTGATTATTTCTTCAGTGCGGTACCGGACTTACGTGGACCCTTACGAGTACGCGCATTGGTCTTAGTACGTTGACCACGTACTGGCAAGCCCTTACAATGACGAACGCCACGGTAGCAACCCAAGTCCATCAAACGCTTGATGCTCATAGTTACTTCACGACGAAGATCACCCTCGGTGATGAACTTACCTACTTCATCACGTAACTTTTTTAAGTCAGCGTCAGTAAGATCTTTAACTTTTTTGTCAATTACAATACCTGTGGTTTTGCAAATTTGACGTGCACGATTTGTGCCAATGCCAAAAATTGCTGTTAAACCGATAACAGTATGTTGATGATTTGGGATGTTTACCCCAGCGATACGTGCCATGAGATTTCCTCTTAATTAACCAGATCAGCCTTGACGCTGCTTATGACGTGCGTCTGAAGAACAGATCACGCGCACAACGCGTTTGCGCTTAATGATCTTGCAATTTCTGCAAATACACTTAACGGATGCTAAAACTTTCATAACTCACCCCTTAAAAATAGGTACTACTAATCTTTACTTCGCACGGAAAATAATTCTGGCGCGCGTCAGGTCGTAAGGAGTCATCTCCACCGTCACCTTATCTCCCGGCAAAATACGGATGTAGCGCATCCGTATTTTGCCGGAAATGTGCCCAAGAACTACATGTCCGTTTTCTAGCTTCACGCGAAACATCGCGTTCGGCAAATTCTCTACAACTTCTCCCGCCATCTGAATTACATCATCTTTAGACATTCAGTTAAGCGCCCATCTTAAAGTTGGCTTTTTTCATCAGAGAGCCGTACTGCTGCTGCATGACAAATGACTGAACTTGAGCCATGAAATCCATTGCAACAACCACAATAATCAACAATGAAGTACCACCGAAATAGAACGGCACGTTGTACTTCAACACCAAGAATTCTGGCAACAAGCAAACCAGAACCATATAAATTGCACCGGCCAAGACCAGGCGTACCAAAATCTTGTCGATGTAGCGCGCCGTTTGATCGCCGGGACGAATACCGGGAACAAACGCGCCGCTCTTCTTCAAATTCTCAGCAGTTTCACGGCTGTTAAATACCAAAGCGGTATAGAAGAAACAGAAGAAAATAATCGCGACTGCATACAAAATGGTGTAAACCGGTTGGCCAGGAGCCAGTGTTGCAGCCAGATCTTTAATGATTCTGGCAAACATGTTGATTGGCTCACCCGAGGTAAACCAGCCAGCTATCGTTGCCGGAAACAAAATAATCGAGGAAGCAAAAATGGGAGGAATAACGCCCGCCATATTCAACTTCAATGGGAAGTATGAAGATTGCCCGCCATAAATCTTGTTGCCAACTTGACGCTTGGCGTAGTTCACCAAAATACGGCGCTGACCACGCTCTACAAAGACCACAAAATAGGTCACTGCCACAACGATCACCACGATCAATAGAGCAGAAATAATATTCATCGAACCGGTACGAACCAGCTCTAAAAGACTAGCCAATGCATTAGGCAAGCCAGACACAATGCCGCCAAAAATAATGATGGAGATACCGTTGCCCAAGCCACGCTCAGTAATCTGCTCACCAAGCCACATCAAGAACATCGTACCTGTAACCAACGTTACAACAGTATTCAATTCGAACATCAAGCCTGGGTTAATTACCAAGCCAGGTTGAACCTGCAATGCAACAGAAATTCCGAGCGCTTGGAAGGTCGCCAAGAACACAGTACCGTAACGGGTATATTGAGTAATCTTGCGTTGACCTGCTTGACCTTCTTTTTTCAAAGATTCCAAAGAAGGAACAACGATCATCATCAACTGCATGATGATCGATGCAGAAATATACGGCATGATTCCCAAAGCAAAAACCGTAAAGCGCGATAAAGCACTGCCAGAGAACAAATTGAACATTCCCAGGATGCCGTCTTTTTGACCAGCAAACAATTGCACTAATTGGTCTGGATCAATGCCAGGAACTGGAATGTGGGCACCCAAACGATAGACGAGCAACGCCAACACCAGGAAAACCAAGCGGCGACGAAGATCGCCAAACTTGCCTCCTGCTGTTGCAGTGCTTGCGCTATTGGTAGGTGCTAATGCCATATGACCCGACAAGACCTATTAAGCCAACTCAACAAGCTTGCCGCCAGCCGCTTCAATTGCTGCTATTGCGCCAGCAGTTGCAGTGATGCCCTTAATGGTTACTGCAATCTTGAGCTCACCAGTCTTGATAACCTTGACTGCGTTGATTTGCTCACCAGCAAAGCCGTGTGCCTTCAAAACCAATAAGTCCACTTCTGGCAAATTGATTTTTGCTAAATCGTTCAATGTAATTTGACCAACGTGACGACGTGTCAAAGATACGAAGCCGCGTTTTGGCAAACGACGACACATAGGCATCTGACCGCCTTCAAATCCAACCTTATGGAAACCACCGGAGCGGGATTTTTGACCTTTGTGACCACGGCCAGCAGTTTTACCAAGACCAGAGCCAATGCCGCGACCTACGCGACGACGTGCTTTCTTAGAGCCTTCTGCGGGTTTGAGTGTATTGAGTTGCATATTCTTCGCCTATTTACTAGCTAGTTATTAACCAATGACTTTCACTAGATAAGAAACTTTATTAATCATGCCGCGAACAGCTGGAGTGTCTTCCAATTCAGAAACTGAATTGATGCGACCCAAGCCTAAGCCACGCACCGTTGCACGGTGACTTTCGCGTGTACCGATCAAACTGCGCACTAATTGCAATTTGACTTTGGGGTTTGATTTTGTCATTTGTAGATTCCTAATATGGGTCTTAGCCGAGAATCTCTTCTACTGACTTACCGCGTTTAGCAGCAATCTCAGCAGGAGTACTCATCTTGCTTAAGCCATCAATCGTTGCGCGAACCATGTTGTATGGGTTTGTTGAGCCAAGTGACTTTGCTACAACGTTTGTTACACCCATCACATCAAAAATAGCGCGCATTGGGCCACCAGCAATAACGCCAGTACCGTCTTTCGCTGGAGAGATCAAAACGTGTGATGCGCCATGTTGACCAAGCACGGAGTGTTGCAACGTACCTTTACGCAAAGGCACCTTGATCATCTTGCGACGAGCTTCGTCCATTGCCTTTTGCACAGCAACTGGAACTTCTTTTGCTTTGCCCTTTCCCATACCAATGCGGCCATCACCATCGCCAACTACAGTGAGTGCAGCGAAGCCGAGAATACGACCACCCTTAACTACTTTAGTTACACGATTAACAGCAATCATCTTCTCGCGAAGACCATCATCACGCTCTTCGTTTTGCATCTTAGCTTGCATTTTTGCCATGTTTTTTCCTAAACCTATTAGAACTTCAAGCCGGCTTCACGCGCAGCTTCAGCTAAGACCTTAATACGGCCGTGGTAACGGTGACCGGAGCGATCAAAAGCAACGTCCACAACGCCAGCCTTAACAGCACGCTCAGCAACTAACTTGCCGATTTGTTTAGCTGCATCTGCATTGCCGCCATTTTTGATTGCTTGGCGCATATCTTTTTCCATTGTTGAAGCAGCAGCTACAACTTTGGTTCCGCATGGGCTATATACCTGTGCAGAAATATGGGAATTGCTACGGATAACAGTTAAGCGATTTGCACCTGCTTCAGCGATGCGAATACGAGTCTGCCGAGCACGTCTTTGTCTAGATTCGTCTTTATTCATTTTCTAATCTCGCTTACTTCTTCTTAGTTTCTTTCAGATGCACAACCTCATCCACGTAGCGAACACCCCTGCCTTTGTATAGCTCTGGTGAACGGTATGCGCGAACTTCAGCTGCGACCTGGCCAACTTGTTGCTTGTTGGAACCTTTGATGATGATTTCGGTTTGCGATGGAGTCTCTGCTTTTACACCTTTTGGAAGGTTGTAAATAATGTCGTGTGAGAAACCCAACTGCAATTTCAATGTTTCGCCTTGAGCTTGAGCACGGTAACCAACGCCAACTAAGCTGAGCTTGCGCTCAAAGCCAGTAGTTACGCCAACAACCATGTTATTAACCAAAGCACGTGCTGTGCCGGAATAGGCACCAGCCTCTGGAGTGTTGTCATTTAATACAACTGTCAACACGCCATCTTCTTGTTTCAAACCAACAGAAGGGTGCAAGTTGTATGTCAATGTACCCAATGGGCCTTTAACAGTAATGTTTGCGCCGTTGATGCTGATTTCAGCTCCCTTCGGAACTGGAATTGGTGATTTACCTACGCGGGACATATTTCGCTCCTTAAGCTACGTAGCAAATAACTTCGCCACCCACGCCTGTTGCACGTGCCTTGCGGTCTGTCATTACGCCTTTAGGGGTTGAAATGATGGCGATGCCCAAACCATTCATGACTTCTGGAATGTCATGACGGCCTTTATAGATGCGTAAGCTTGGTGTAGATACACGGTCAATACGCTCAATAACAGGGCGGCCTGCATAGTACTTGAGATCAATGTGGAGCACTGGTTTAGCTGACTCACCTTTGATTTCGAAACTTTCAATATAGCCCTCGTCTTGCAATACTTTTGCAATGGCTACTTTCACTTTTGACGACGGCATTGTGACCAAAGGCTTCTGCACTGCTTGCGCATTGCGGATCCGGGTCAACATGTCGGCGATTGGATCGCTGATACCCATGAGTTCTCCTAATTCTTTCGCCGCTTACCAGCTGGCCTTGGTTAAACCGGGGATTTCGCCACGGAAGGCGATTTCACGAATCTTACCGCGGGCCAAACCGAATTTACGGAATGTGCCACGTGGGCGACCGGTTAATGAACAACGATTTCTTTGACGAATCGGGCTTGCATTACGTGGAAGAGCCTGCAGCTTCAAACGAGCCTCATAGCGCTCTTCATCGCTGCGTGAATTATCAGCAATGATCGCTTTGAGTTCAGCACGCTTGGCAGCGTACTTCTCTACAGTTTTTGCGCGCTTATTTTCGCGCTCAATTAGGGATAGTTTTGCCACGTTAGCCTCTTAATTGCGGAAAGGGAATTTGAATGCCGCCAACAAAGCTTTTGCTTCTTCATCGGTTTTAGCAGTCGTCGCAATGCTGATATTGAGACCACGGAGGACATCAATTTTGTCGTATTCAATCTCAGGAAAAATGATCTGTTCTTTAACGCCAATGTTGTAGTTACCACGGCCATCAAATGCTTTACCAGAAATACCGCGGAAGTCGCGTACGCGTGGCAATGCAACAGTCACGAAACGGTCCAAGAATTCGTACATGCGCTGACCACGCAGTGTCACCATGGCGCCGATTGGGTACCCTTGACGAATTTTGAAACCTGCAATCGCTTTTTTAGCCTTGGTTACAACGGGCTTTTGACCGGCAACTTTGGTTAAATCACCAACGGCATTTTCGATTACTTTTTTATCGTTCACAGCTTCGCCTAGACCCATATTCAGGGTCACTTTGGTAATGCGTGGAACTTCCATCACAGACTTGTAACCGAATTTGTTGATCAAATCAGCTACAACTTTTTGTTGGTAGTGCTCTTGAAAACGTGTGCTCATAATTTCTCTCCGCCCCTTATGCGCTCAATGTCGCGCCAGTGGTTTTAAGGAAACGTTGCTTTTTACCGTCCACGAGTTTGATACCAACGCGTGATGGTTTGCCGTTCCCGTCAACCACAGCCACATTTGAAATGTGAACAGGCATAGTCTTATCAATCAAACCGCCAGTAACACCAGCAGCAGGATTAGGTTTAACGCTCTTTTTGTATACATTGACACCCTCGATGAGCAACTTGTCATCGAGAACAGCCGTTACAGTTCCTTGCTTGCCTTTATCGCGGCCAGTCAACAGAACGACGGAATCACCTTTACGAATCTTTTTCATATCAGCCTCTTAAATAACTTCGGGGGCGAGTGAAACGATCTTCATGAACTTCTCAGTACGCAGTTCGCGTGTGACAGGTCCAAAGATACGTGTGCCGATTGGCTCTAACTTAGCGTTGAGCAATACCGCAGCGTTTGCATCGAACCTAATCAATGAACCGTCTGGACGGCGAACACCCTTCGCTGTTCTCACTACAACAGCGTTATAAATATCACCTTTTTTTACACGGCCACGTGGAGCAGCGGACTTAACGCTGACTTTGATCACATCTCCGATGCTGGCGTAACGACGCTTAGAGCCGCCTAATACCTTGATGCACAAAACTTCACCGGCGCCTGTGTTATCGGCAACCTGCAATCTACTTTCAGTTTGTATCATTTCTAATCCCCAACTTGTTAGCCAAAGGCAAACAGTCTTGGTTCCGTCTATGGGCCTTAACGAATGCTAAAACCCGGAATTAAAGAAAAACACTGCTCCTCAATAAAACTAGAGAAACCATCCATTCTACTACGCAAAACAGAGATTTGGGAAGGATCTTCGCCAAAATCCCTTAAAAATGCTTTAAATACCCTTAGAAGCCTCAACCAAGCGGGTCACAACCCAAGATTTAGTACGTGAAATTGGCTTAGATTCAGCAATTTCCACGGTATCGCCTATCTTGTAAGTGCCTGCTTCGTCATGTGCATGGTACTTTTTGGACTGGCCAACATACTTACCAATCACTGGATGCTTTACTTGACGCTCAACCAACACGGTCACAGTTTTTTGCATTTTGTCGCTAACAACACGGCCCACCAGGGTGCGGTGCAAGGGTTTAGATAACTCGGTCATATCCCTTTTTCCTTATTTCTGCGCGGTCTTTTTGGCAATAAACGTTTTCACACGAGCAATATCGCGCTTCGTTTTACCCAATTGGCTAGTATTTGTAAGTTGCTGAGTGCCCTTTTGCATACGGAGCTTGAAATTTGCCTTCAAGAGCTCTGTCAGTTCTGCATTCAAGGCAGTCAGATCCTTCACTGCTAATTCTTTATTTTTCATAATTTCTATTCCGATCAACCTCAGTGGCGAATTACGAAAGTGGTTTGCAATGGCAACTTCGCTGCAGCGAGCTTGAACGCTTCACGCGCCAATTGTTCGTCTACACCATCCATCTCATAGAGCACTTTGCCTGGTTGGATTTCTGCTACGTAGTACTCTGGATTACCTTTACCGTTACCCATACGCACTTCAGCAGGTTTTTGTGAAATTGGCTTATCTGGGAAAATACGAATCCAGATACGACCACCACGTTTAATGTGGCGGGTCATTGCGCGACGTGCTGACTCGATTTGACGAGCAGTCAAACGTCCACGGCCAACGGCCTTCAATCCAAAGTCACCAAAGGCTACAGAACTACCGCGAGCTGCCACGCCAGTGTTACGACCTTTTTGTTCCTTACGATACTTGCGACGCTTTGGTTGTAGCATGCTCACTCTCCTGACTTCTGCGTATCGGCGGCAGGTGCTTCAACCTTGCGCACACGCCTTACTGCTGGTTTAGCAGCAACTAATGGCTTGTCAGCACCAGCAGCTGGTTTACGAGCAGCTGTTTTACTTGGAGCACGACGAGTTTTCTTTTCTTCGGCAGCGGGTTCAGCAGATGGAGCAGCCGCTTGAGCTTCTGCGCCACGAGCCAATGTATCGCCCTTATAGACCCAAACTTTGACACCGATGATGCCGTAAGTGGTTTCTGCTTCAGAAGTTGCGTAGCCAATGTCGGCCTTCAATGTATGAAGTGGAACGCGACCTTCGCGATACCATTCGCGACGTGCAATCTCAGCACCATTCAAACGGCCAGATGACATGATCTTGATGCCTTGTGCGCCAAGACGCATAGCACTTTGCATTGCGCGCTTCATCGCACGACGGAACATGATGCGCTTCTCTAACTGTTGAGTAATAGAGTCAGCGATCAATTGTGCGTCAACTTCTGGCTTACGAATTTCTTCGATGTTCACGTGAACTGGAACACCCATGCGTTTTTGCAATTCGCGACGGAGCACTTCGATGTCCTCGCCTTTTTTACCAATCACAACGCCTGGACGTGAGCTATAGATAGTGATGCGTGCGTTCTTTGCGGGACGCTCAATCACAACCTTGCTAACTGATGCATTCTTTAACTTCTTCTTCAAATAGCTGCGAACATCTACGTCCTCTTTCAGCATCTTTGCGAAGTCGGTATTGTTTGCATACCAACGTGATGTCCAATTCTTCGTTACCGCGAGTCGGAATCCGGTAGGGTTAATCTTTTGGCCCATATTTTTCCTTAGTTACTCAAGGTCACACTAATGTGACAAGTTTGTTTTTCAATTTGATTGCCACGACCCTTAGCACGCGCAGTAAAGCGCTTCAAGGATGTTGCCTTATCAACGATCACGGCTGATACCTTGAGCTCATCAATGTCAGCACCTTTATTGTGTTCAGCATTTGCAATCGCTGACTCAACGACTTTTTTTACAATGAAAGCAGCTTTTTTGGGGCTGAAGTTCAAAATGTTTAATGCGCGAGCAATCGGCAAACCACGGATTTGGTCAGCAACCAAACGTGTCTTTTGCGCTGAAATGCGGGCACCCTTGTGAATAGCTTTACCTTCCATCATCATCCCCTTACTTTCTCGTTACTTTCTTGTCAGCAGCGTGACCCTTGAAAGTACGTGTCAAGGCAAATTCGCCTAACTTATGACCCACCATGTTTTCTGATACATAAACCGGAACGTGTTGGCGACCGTTATGTACAGCAATCGTCAGACCAATGAAGTCTGGGAGGATTGTTGAACGGCGCGACCAAGTTTTGATCGGCTTTTTGTCCTTGTTGGCTTGTGCAACTTCAACTTTTTTTACTAAGCTGGCGTCGCAGAATGGGCCTTTTTTAGCTGAACGTGTCATATATCTATTTATCCTTATCGCTTAACGTTTTTGACGACGTTGAACGATCATCGAAGTTGTACGCTTATTGCGACGTGTGCGATAACCTTTGGTTGGAGTGCCCCATGGAGATACAGGTACACGGCCTTCGCCAGTTCTACCTTCACCACCACCGTGTGGGTGATCTACTGGGTTCATTGCCACACCGCGAACGGTTGGGCGAATACCACGCCAGCGATTTGCACCTGCTTTACCGATTTGACGCAAGCTGTGCTCTTCGTTACCAACTTCACCAATAGTGGCACGGCACTCAATCAACATACGGCGAACTTCACCAGAGCGCAAACGTACTTGCGCGTAAACACCCTCACGTGCCAGCAATACTGCTGAACCGCCAGCAGAACGTGCTACTTGAGCGCCTTTGCCTGGGAGGATTTCTACACAGTGAATCGTGCTACCAACTGGAATATTACGAACTGGCAAGTTGTTACCAGACTTGATTGGCGCTTCAGAGCCATTCATGATTGCCTGACCAACAGTCATGCCTTTAGCAGCAGGAATATAACGACGCTCACCATCAGCAAACACGATCAATGCAATATTGGCACTTCGGTTTGGATCGTATTCCAAGCGCTCAACTTTTGCTGGAATACCATCTTTGTCGTTGCGCTTAAAGTCAACAACACGGTAGTGATGCTTATGACCACCGCCCTTATGACGAGTAGTGACATGGCCGTTGTTATTACGACCTGCTTTTTGAAACTGTGGCTCTAACAATGGTGCAAAAGGCTTGCCTTTATGGAGGTCAGGATTGACCACCTTGACCATTGAGCGACGACCTGGTGAGGTCGGTTTTGTTTTCATCAAAGGCATGATTAATTCGCCTCCGCTTCAAAGTTGATTTCTTGACCTGGCTTCAAATTCACGTAGGCCTTCTTAGTGTGGTCACGACGACCTTCAAAACGGCCATAGCGCTTAGGCTTACCTTTTTGATTCACGATTTGAACTGAGTCAACTTGCACTTTGAAGAGCAATTCAACTGCTTGTTTCACGTCGGTCTTGTTAGCGTCGCGAGCAACTTGGGAAACTACTTGTTCGTTTTTCTCTGCAACCATAGTGGCTTTCTCAGAGATAACAGGACCAAGCAGAACCTTCATCAGGTTGTGATCGTTTTTACGGACTTGGCTCATTTCAGCAACTCCTCAATTTTTGCGATCGCAGCTTTGCTTACCAATACTTTTTTGTATTGAACCAAAGCCAATGGATCAGCGTGCTGTGGCTCAACCACGGCAACTTTATGCAAGTTACGTGATGCCAAGTACAAATTCTCACTAACTTGATCAACGATGATCAAGACTGAATCCAAGCCCATTACTTTTACTTTTTCGGCTAAAACTCTGGTTTTTGGAGCATCGAGATTGAATTGATCAACCACATTCAAACGACCTTCGCGAGCCAACTGAGACAAAATCGATCTCATACCAGCGCGGTACATTTTCTTGTTAACTTTTTGGCTGAAACTCTCTTCTGGAGAATTCGGGAATATACGACCACCTCCGCGCCACAGCGGAGAAGAGCTCATACCAGCACGGGCACGACCAGTACCTTTTTGACGCCAAGGCTTCTTGGTGGTGTGCTTCACTTGCTCACGGTCTTTTTGTGCACGGTTACCGCTACGTGCATTTGCTTGGTAAGCCACTACAACCTGGTGTACCAATGCCTCGTTATATTCACGCTCGAATACTTCTGGCGAAGCCTGTACGCCCGCACCTAAAGTACCGTTGTCTTGGAGAAGCTTAAGTTCCATATTCGCTCTCCTTATTTTTTCTTCAACGGTGTTTTTACCGCTGGAGCAACAATAACTTTACCGCCTGGGGCACCTGGAATAGCGCCTTTAACCATGATGAGATTGCGTTCTGCATCAATGCGTGCGATGACTAAATTTTGTACGGTACGTGTAACGTCACCAAGGTGGCCAGTCATGCGCTTACCTGGGAAAACACGACCTGGATCTTGCGCCATACCAATAGAGCCTGGTACGTTGTGTGATCTAGAGTTACCGTGTGATGCGCGACCAGAAGCGAAGTGATAACGCTTGATGGTACCTGCGTAACCTTTACCGATTGTTACGCCTTGTACATCCACTTTTTGACCAGCAGTAAACGCAGCGTCAGCAGGAATTACTTGTCCTAATGTCATTTCTGCAATTTTTGCTGCATCTAATTGAAATTCGTTGAGTGCATTACCAGCCAAAACACCCGCTTTAGCAAAGTGACCAGCCATTGATTTACTAACGCGAGTAGCTCTCCGTGTGCCATGTGCCAGCTGGATAGCGTCATAGCCATCAGTTGCCTGTGTCTTGATTTGAGCGATTCTGTTGTCGCTCACGTCAATTACGGTGACAGGAATCGCTTCCCCTTCGTCCGTAAATAGACGGGTCATGCCGACCTTGCGGCCGATCAAGCCTAAGCTCATATTCATGCTCCACGCCGACTTCGATTGGTCGGCAAAATTAATTTAAGTGATTTACAAGTAAAAGTACTTCTAAATCAATAACTTACAACGTTTTTAATGCTAATAAAACCTCAAAAACTGCCAAATTTCATTCAGCAGAGTCTTGGATTCTATCCCGAAAACCCAGTCTTGGCAAGCGCCAGGACTGGAAAAAACAAATTACTGCAACTTAATTTCGACGTCCACACCTGCTGGGAGGTCCAATTTCATCAAGGCATCAACCGTTTTCTCTGTAGGATCAACGATATCCATCAAACGCAGATGGGTTCGGATCTCCAACTGATCACGAGAAGTCTTGTTTACGTGTGGTGAACGCAGAATGTCAAAACGCTCAATACGAGTTGGTAAAGGTACTGGACCCTTAACAACCGCACCAGTGCGCTTAGCTGTATCTACGATTTCAGCTGCTGACTGGTCGATCAAACGGTAATCAAACGCTTTAAGACGAATACGAATTTTTTGGTTTTGCATATTAATTCCAAAGAGCGGTGTGGTGCTGCCACGTTATACTTCTAAAGGGCACGGTGACATCAGCAGCACTGATGTCACCGGTTAGCAAACCGCTAAATATTGTTACTAGTAATACCTACTTCTTAAGCCAAAATCTTGGCAACCACGCCAGCGCCAACAGTACGGCCACCTTCACGGATCGCAAAACGCAAGCCTTCTTCCATCGCGATTGGCGCGATGAGTTTGACGGTAATCGTGACGTTATCGCCAGGCATCACCATCTCTTTGTCTTTTGGCAACTCAATCGAGCCCGTTACGTCCGTGGTACGGAAGTAGAACTGTGGACGATAGTTGTTAAAGAATGGAGTGTGACGACCACCTTCATC